>NZ_LYPB01000097.1 GCF_001653565.1 Paenibacillus oryzisoli | reverse complement strand
TTCATTACAGGAATTGCCACCAGAATGGAGGGTGTTCTTATCCAGTGGTGTTATTTATCCTGCCAACATTCCAATATTTGGATAATCAACAGGCCTATAGATTCTCCATCTATTCTGCGTTTACTCGAAAAATCCCGGCATTTAGCTGTATAAAATCCATCTATTCGCCTTGAGCAGAGCAGTTGTATGAAACTCCCCCATACATTCTGCTCTTACTTTTACTTTTACTTTTACTTTTACTCTTACTCTTACTCCTACTCCTACTCCTACTCCTTCTCCTACTCCTTCTCTTCCCCTACTCCCCCTTCACCAGCAACGGCTTGTTACACATCATCAAGCCCTACCAAATTCATTTCTTCTTCTCTTTACCATGTCCACGTCCTGGTTCATCTGGCTTGTGCGGCTCCTTCTCAGGCTTCCCTGGGGGATGTGGCTGTTCCTCCGACTGCTGGCTCTTCTGAGGAACTTCAACACTCATCGGAATGTCAAAAGGGACAACAGGTGTTTGTGCTAACGCACGGCTCAGCATCTCACGAAATAATACAGCAGGCACTGCCCCACCCGAGGTTGTTAAATAATGCGTCGCATCCGTTCGGTCGTAACCAACCCATACCGCTGCCGTCAACTCCGGCGTATAGCCAACGAACCATGCATCCTTGGCACTTCCGCTGCCAATCCCCTCAAACTCCTTCGTCGCTGGCAGCTGCGTCGTACCTGATTTACCTGCTACAGGACGATTCATAGCCGCGTTCTTCCCTGTCCCCTGCGCTACAGCCGTTTGCAGCATCGCCGTCATCGTAGTAGCTGTTTCGGCACGCATTACCGATTGTCCCTTCTCTTTCGCTTGCACAAGCACATGTCCGTCATTGGTCTCGATCTTTGCGATGAGATGCGCTGGGTGTAAGACCCCCTTCGCTGCGAAAGCACTAAAAGCCTGCGCCATTTGCAGCGGAGAGACTCCCTCAGAAAGCCCGCCAAGTGCAATACCCAACTGCCGATCTTGTGCTGGTAGAGTTATCCCCAAAGACTTCGCAAACTTCAAACCATTGTCGATACCCATCTCATGTAACAGCCAAACTGCTGGGATATTCCAGGATGAAGTAATGGCCTCTTGCATCGATACTTGTCCCCTTGATTGGTGATCCCAATCTTGCGGTTGATAGCCTTCAATATTCAATGGTCCATCAAACAGCATAGACGACGGCTTATACCCTATCTCCAACGCAGGACCATACACAGCAATTGGCTTAAAAGAAGATCCCGGCTGTCTTCTCAACTGGGTAGCCCGGTTGAACCCTCGAAACACGCCCTCCCCGCGCCCACCAGCTAGCGCTCTAACACCGCCTGATTTCTGGTCGACGACAGCAGCTCCGCTCTGAATGAGTTGATCTGACTTGCTTTCTGAGAAGAGACTATCATTCTTAATCACATCTATGACTGCTTGCTGTACTGTAGGATCCAGCTCTGTCGTAATACGCAAGCCGCCGGTTAGCAATTGTTCTTCTGTGAAACCGTAGAGGGTTACAGCCTCATCCATGACGGCATCCACATAAGCCCGATTTCTCCCTTTAGCCTCATCTGTATTGACTGTCTTCACGGCCCCAAGTGCTGAAGCATCCGCTTTCTCGTATTCTTGCTGCGTTATTTTACCTTCTTTTAACATCAACTTAAGGACCGTATGCCTTCTTTCCAATGCTTGCTCTTCATTTTGAAAAGGGGAGTAATGGCTTGGAGCCTTCGGCAATGCCGCCAAAACCGCTGCTTCCGGCAAGGTAATATCGCTCACATTTTTATTCCAATACGTCTTCGCAGCACCCTGTACACCCCAACTGCCCTCTCCGAAATAAATCTTATTCAAATACATTTCCAGAATGTCATCCTTGCTGTAACTAGTCTCAATTTTGATGGCATAGGCCGCTTCCCGCAATTTTCGACCGACCGTTTTATCTGCAGTAAGGAAAATGTTACGAGCTAACTGCTGCGTGATTGTACTAGCCCCCTCAGAGTAACTTCCTTTGAGCACATCTCGGGCTACAGCACGGAAAATGGACTTCATGTCCACCCCCTTATGCTCATAGAAACGTCGATCCTCTACCGCGACAATGGCATCTACCAACACCTGCGGGATTTCTTTCAAGCTGACAGCATCAATCTTTGACGCCGACAACTGGGCTGCAATTTGACCATTCTTATCAAGCACAACGGACGCTTCTGGAAGCGGCTGATTCAACAGAGACACATCAAGTCCTTTTATGTACATATAACTCATTAACGTCATGACCACACTCACGAGTAGGACTATGCCAACACCAACTTGCCAAAAGCGCCGAGGTATTGCCTTTATTTTTAACATCCTCATTCCCCCTATCGTACCTTCATAGCTATTCGTAGGGGGGCTCCATTAAGTGTCGTATGTGCACAAATAGACACAAAAAAGCCTTCAACCCATATGCATAGGCTGAAGACTCCACATCCTTAAGCAATCGACGTCGGCGCTCCAAAAACACTCGTATACCCGCTAATCCCACTCAGAATCCGCTCCATGTCCTCCTTGCTCATTGAACCATAGCGCTCTACGGCATCCACGATTTTGGGAAATAAATGCACATCCCCCGCGCTCGCAAATCCACAAACGCTTGGGAATGACAACACGAAGTGTACACAAGCATCGATAATCTCCTGCTGATCAAAAGGCTCATACCACGTCGCATATGGCCGCTCTGCCCCTTCAATCCAAGGTGCCTTTGCAATGGCCTTAATGACCCGAATCGCCGTCTGCTCCTTGCTCGCTGCTTCCATGAGTGCATCTACATCTTCACGATACTCCGGTAGGCTATACATATAGTAGTTCAATGGGAATAGTAGGGTGGCAAAAGGGTACCTCCTGAGCGCTTCCAACTGAACCGCTGGTGCCTGATGCCCGTGACCTGTGATCCCGATCTCCTTCACAATGCCCTCGCTTTGCGCTTCTAATGCCGCTTCCAGCGATCCGCCCTTGGCCGTGCAGAGATCCAATTCCTCCATCGACCCCACTGCATGTAATTGCAGCAAGTCTACGGAATCGACCTTCATTCTCTCCAGGGAGCGATAGATTTCTTCCTTCGCTTCCCCTTTCGTTCTTTGCCCTGTTTTGGTAGCTAAAAAAATATCATTCCGCACCCGGCTAATCGTCGGTCCCATCCGTACTTCTGCGTCTCCATAGCTCGCCGCTGTATCGAAATGATCTACGCCATGCGCCAATGCGAATGCGATCGAAGCTTCTGCCTCTTCCTGCGTGACCTGTCCAAGACTAGCTGCGCCAAACATCAATACAGAGGTTTCCCTATTTAATCGACCTACTGTTCTCTTCAACATCTTAGATTTGCTCCTTCTGTCATTGAGTTGTATGTATTCTCTTTATTCACAAATCTTTGCCTCTTGAAACCTCAGTCTGTCATTATCTGTTTTGTTTGCTTCCGAAGTTTAACCTGCAATAGGACAGCTGCTAGTAATAACGCACATCCTGTTAGCAAAAATACCGAATGAATCCCAACTAGCCCACCTAGGAATCCACCTATTAATGGACCGACCATCATCCCCAGTTGATTCGACGTTTGGTTAAGACTCATCGCTCTCCCTCGGAAGTCAGCATCGGATGCTTTCACAATAAGCGCGCTCAAGGCCGGATACACCGCCGCGAAGAATAATCCATAACTAAAGCGAAGCACACCGAAGCCAATTAGACTATGTACCGCCAATTGCAGCAAATTTCCGATACCGCCCCCGATTAAGCCTATAAGCAGCGTTTTGTCATAGCCGATTCGTTGGCCGATAATGCCCCATCTTGAGCCCATGATAACAGTCGCCACACCGGCAGCAGAGAAAATAATGCCTGAACTCAAGGATGCTCCCTTGGCGCTTCCGCCAATTTGAACCACGTAGATCGTTAAAAGCGGTTCCAAAATCATCACCGAAGTTGCCACTAATAGAGTTAATCCAAAAATCGATAACAACTGCTTATTAGCAGTCGCTTGCTTAATATCCTGAAGCACACTCGGGCGTGCCCCCGCCTTCTTGTGGTGGACTTCCTTCACGCCCACTACAGCGATCACTGCAGAGATGAGTACCACAAACCCAGAGGCCAAGAAACATTCTCTCGTCCCGACCCAGTGGCTGAGTATGCCTCCGAACAAAGGTCCTAGAATGCTCCCAGCCGCCGTCGCCGTTGACATAACACTCAGAGCATAACCAACATGTTTCTCTGGTGTGTTCGTACTCACTAGTGCCATCGATGCGGGGATATAACCCGCCATAAGTCCTTGCAGAACACGAACAACAATAAACGTATACGGATCATTTACGAAATAATTAAGAAAATAGACCGCACTTAAGCTTAGCCCTGAACGAAGCAACATCGGTTTCCTGCCATATTTGTCCGCTAAGGAACCCCAATAAGGCGCGATTACTGCACTTGCAAGGAAGCTCACCGAGAACGTGATTCCCGACCATGCCTCCAAACCGCTATGTATACCTAAGTCCTCTTGTAAAAATATAGGGATGAACGGGATCGAGAGTGTATACGCCATCGCGCAAAAGAATGCCCCAATCCATAAAATGAATAGATTCCGTCTCCAGCGTAGTTCCATCTTGTAGCCCTCCTTCCTTGTCTACTATACACCAAGAGATACTTGAATCCCAGTTAATAGTAGACACGGGTGTACAAAAAAAGCATAGACACGTCAGCGTAATGCTGACAGTCTATGCTTTCTTTCTGGATNCCTGGAATAAGGCCCTTTTTGGGCCTTATTTCCGAGTTCCCGCCTATTCTGCGGGCGATTTACACAGATAGCGCCCTTTTTCGGCGCTATTCCCTTCGCCGAGGCTGCCTCGTCCTGGAATAAGGCCCTTTTTGGGCCTTATTTTCGAGTTCCCGCCTATTCTGCGGGTGCTATTGCCTGTGCTTCAGCGGCTACCCTAAGCCGCCCTTCACTGCCTCTTCGGCAGCCTTCGCGAACTGAGTGCTGTACAGCCGCGCATAAAGCCCTTCCAGTGCGAGCAGTTCGCTGTGCGTGCCCCGCTCCACGACACTGCCCGCTTCGATCACCAAAATGTGATCGGCGGCCAGCACCGTGGAGAGCCGGTGCGCGATCACGAGCGTCGTGCGCCCTTGCATCAGCTCCTCGAGCGCCGCCTGCACATAGGACTCGGATTCCGAGTCCAAGTGCGACGTCGCCTCATCGAGGATGAGGATGCGCGGGCGCTTCAGGATCGCGCGAGCAATCGCGATCCGCTGGCGCTCGCCACCGGAGAGCCGGTGGCCGCGCTCTCCAACCATCGTGTCGTACCCTTCGGGGAGCGACATGATGAAATCGTGGATGTAGGCCTGCCGACAAGCGGCCTCCATCTCCTCACGCGTTGCGTCCTCCCGCGCGAAGCGCAGGTTGTCGCCAATCGTCGCGTGGAACAGAAAAGACTCCTGCGTCACATACGCGATCTGCGCTCGCAGTGACGCCAACTCCACGTCGCGGACGTTCACGCCGTCGACTTCAACAGCACCGGCTGTCGGATCATACAGCCGCGCGATCATCCCGATCAGCGTCGACTTCCCGGCGCCGCTAGGTCCAACAAGCGCGACCATCTCACCAGGCTGCGCCTCAAAGGTGATGTCGCGCAGCGCATACTGCACCTTCTCCCTTTCCCTGCCTTGCTCAGCCCGCTTCCCTCTGTCTGCTCCCTCGCTTTGCTCCACCTGTCTTCCTCTCTCGGCTCCCTCGCCTTGCTCAGCCCGCTTCCCTCTCTCGGCTCCCTCGCCTTGCTCAGCCCGGTTCCCTCTCTCTGCTCCCTCGCTTTGCTCCACCTGTCTTCCTCTCTCAGTTCCCTCGCCAAGCTCCACCCGCTTCCCTCTCTCAGTTCCCTCGCTTTGCTCCACCTGTCTTCCTCTCTCGGCTCCCTCGCCTTGCACAGCCCGCTTCCCTCTCTCGGCTCCCTCGCTTTGCTCAGCCCGCCTCCCTCTCTCAGTTCCCTCGCTTTGCTCCACCTGTCTTATTCTGTCTGCTCCCTCGCCTTGCTCAGCCCGTTTCCCTCTCTCGGCTCCCTCGCTTTGCTCCACCTGTCTTCCTCTCTCGGCTCCCTCGCTTTGCTCAGCCCGCTTCCCTCTCTCAGTTCCCTCGCTTTGCTCCACCTGTCTTCCTCTGTCTGCTCCCTCGCCTTGCTCAGCCCGGTTCCCTCTCTCAGTTCCCTCGCTTTGCTCCACCTGTCTTCCTCTCTCGGCTCCCTCGCTTTGCTTCACCTGTCTTCCTCTCTCGGCTCCCTCGCCAAGCTCAGCCGTCTTCCCGCTCTCCCTTACTTCCTTCCGTCTACTCTCCTGTCCATCCCTCTCCCTCACTCTCCTCTGCTCCCCAACCTTATAAGCGAATGACACCTGCTTATATCGGACATGCCCCGCCACCTTGCCTAACGGACGCGCGCCATCAGCATCCATGACGTCAGGTACCATGTCCTGATACTCAAAAATCCGCTGAAATACCCCCAGCGCTGTCGCGACCTCCACATGTAGATTCAGCAATGTCCCTACTGGCATATACAGCCGTCCCAAATACGCCGTAAACGCGACAATCGAGCCTAAAGTCATATCACCCTGAATGACGGAATAGCCGCCATAGATATAAATAATAGCCGTACCTAACGGCCCTAACGTACTAGTTGCCATTCCGAACCAACGGCCAACTAGATTGAGCCGCAGTTCAAGATCCATCACCTTTTGGTTCATCGTTGTGAATTCTTGCTCTTGTTGCTTCTCTCTGCCAAAAATCCGCGTCAACAACGCGCCTGATATGCCGAAATTCTCATTCAGTTGCGAGGTAATATCGGATCGCACTTTTTGTGTTTCGATGCGTAGGTCCTTTCGTAGCTTGGATACCTTTTTTACAGGCAAAACGAAAAGAGGCAGAATAAGCACCGAAATAATCGCCAGCTTCCAATCTAACGCAAACAATATCCCAATTGTTGTGAAAACAATGACGATCTGCGTAATCGAAGAGACGACTATGGACGTAACCACACTCTGTACAGACTGTACATCCCCTGTGATCCGCTGAACAATTTCGCCAGAACGCGCGTCCGTGAAGAACGACATCGATTGCCGCTGCAAATTGTGAAACAGCGATTGCCCCAAATCCCGGATAACCCCTTGGGTTACTTTGGTATTGAGATGGTTTTGCCATACGCCAACTACGCCGCTTAATACCGGCAGCACGATTAACAGCAGCGCCATCACAGACAATAACTGAACACGCCCTTGTGGAATGGCCGTATCAATAATTTCCTTCATAACTAGAGGAGGGATCAACCCCATCACTGCCGCAAGCAGTGCCAAGCCAATAATGACCAAGAGCTGTCCCCAATATCTTTTGAACAATAACAAAATCCTTCGTATCGATACATCCTTCAACTTGGCCTTTGGACGATTCCGGTCGGAAAGCCGCCCCATTCCTCCTGGCCCACCTGCTCCAATCACTCACCCATCACTCCGATCTTTCTCCTCTTTGCTGCCCCTCAGCTACAAAGGAATTGCATGAACAATTGCACGAATTACTTCTTCAGCCATCTGCATAACACGATATAACGAAGTCGTTTGCAGAACATTATACTGTCTAGGTCCATCCACATTGACGATCGCCGCAATCGTATAATCGCCAACGGGAGGTAAATCTTTCCCTACTGATTTGCCTGGAGCCAGAGGCTGGTTCGATAACTGGTACAGACCCACACTCAGTTTGCGCCCCAAACAAGCATCGATCGCAATAACAACAACATTCGGTGGAATTTCTTGCAAACGTATGGCCAAATTCGTAGCATCACATGGTGCTGCCAACGTACCAATGACGTGTGGATAGCCCCATTCCTCGAGCCTGCTTCCCACAAGTGGACCCAGCGAATCGCCTGTTGAGCGATCTGTCCCTATACATACAAAAGCAAGACGGTTAGGCTCCAGCCCCCTGCTCAAGGCTATTGTTTGTAGAATCTGTCCTAACTGCTCGCCATCTACTCTTTTCCAAAACTGCTCCTGCAGCTCCATCGGTTCCCTCTCCATCTTTGCCTCCCTTTCAGGCATGTACACCTAACCTTCCACCTGATCCACTTTAGTTCCATTCTTTCATATGGAGGTAGGTTGTGTCCACTTGCATAGCTCTTTCGCATACACCAAATAAGCGTTACTCGACAACCGAGCAAAGCCTATTCATGCCGCTTATAGATCTGACGATACAACTTTCCTAATGTACGCGATTCATCCGAACAATGCGATAATAGAGCTGACCGCTGACTTCTTGCTCCACTTCTAGATAGCCTTCTGAGTGAACATAATCCCCTAACATAAACGTAGAAGCATCGGCCGAATCAGCATGTGTAAGAAAGAGCAGCGCCACCTTATCATCCCCCACTACGAATCCAACCTGTTCCTTTACCTGAAATTTCTCAATAATTTTGCCATGATGTGATCTCACAATATGATGAAACCGCCAAGTACCTTCTTCTTGTATGATAAAATAAAGCACTCGATTACGATGCGCATTACTGAACTCCCGCGTCACACCAATCATGCATACCTTCTCACCAACGCGTAAATATTCATCAATGACATAAGATTTCAGTCGTAACCGGTTCACATTCTTGCTCTGAATATAACTTTCCATCTCATCAATAGAGCGCAGATCCCTCGGATCTTGCTTCGTTGCATAAAATACTTCTTTAATAAAAGTATCCGTTTGAAATTGTCTTGCCCCTTTGAAATGGTTATATGTATGAAAAAATTGCGTAATCACAAACCGAATGTCTTCCGGTATGGCAGGACCTGTTTCCACGTTGTACATGCGTTCTGTTCGGACCGACAATTTTATCTTATGAAACCAGCTTTTCCAGACACTAACTTGCATGTCGCACGCGTCACCCACCTTCTTCCAATCCTTGTTCCATTATAGGCTATAATCCTCAAAAATTCGATAAAAATCGCACAATTCCGCGCAAAAAAAAGAGCATATGCCGCTTTGCTTTCTATCAAGAAAGACTTAGCGAACGTACGCTCTCATACATCATGCTTGCACTTCATTCATAACAACCTATAATACGCGCTTGGCACCTACATATCTAGAGCCCCAATAGGAGCTAGCGAGACTATCAACTGTTACACCAACGGACGTTGTTGAGGAAATGAATTGATTATTTCCAATGTAAATGCCCACATGATTGACGATACCAGAAGCAAAGAAGACTAGGTCTCCCTCTTGCAAATCCGTCACTCTCGCCCCCACTTGATCGTACATTTGCACGGAGGTGCGTGGCAGGTCGATGCCTTTGGCCTCGTATATATAACGAACGAATCCAGAGCAATCGAAGCCCTTAGGCGTTGTTCCTCCCCACCGGTATGGCGTCCCTTTGAAAGTCGTAGCAGCTTGAATAATTTGAGCCGCAATAGATGGCTGAATGACCTTGGCCACTGGGGCCGCTGCGGCTACTGGCGGGGGTGCGATCCAAGCTGGCTTGTGAGGCTTTCCATCCTCTTCCACGATCGCGACTTTATTCGCATCGTTCCACGCAATCGCAGATCCGAATGTCTCTGTCACGAAACGTAGAGGGACATAGGTACTCCCTTTAACTAGCGTTGGACTACTCTCTAAAGCAACTAACTTACTATTCACGATCGCTTGCTCATCGTCTGTAGTGAGTTGAATCGCCTGTTGCTTGTTCATCAGCGTGACGACGACTTCATCGCCTTGCTTCGCCCATCCCACTTGATAACCCAACTTCTCCGACAACACGCGCAGCGGCACTTGAAGTTTACCATCCGTATCAATAAACGGTTGATCTTCCGGGAACTTCACCAGGTCATCATTGACCTGAACCTTCACCGAAGAGGTATCAGGGGCAGCGGCATGTGCAGATGGAGCGGCGAATAGGGAAATAGCTGCGCCTAGAAGCGCGCATGAACAAATAAAGCTTTTGGAAAAAAGTTTCAAAACGATTGTGCCTCCTTGAAGCCTCCGAGGTTAGTTGACGGGTTCGGGAAGAGGTTTTCCCTAGTGCGCCCCATTAGCCATAGACAGACTAACTGAGCATTCATTCACCCCAAGTAAAGAAGTCCCCCGTACCAGAGCTTTCGATGCTCTGAGATTCGGCATTTTTTGTCTATGTTAGACTAGCATAGTTCGTTTTGCCCTGACAACTTTTGCGAGATGGTAAGTGTTTCCTTTTCTATGTAAGCACATGAAAACAGCCACTCTTCTCAGAGCAGCTGCCGATACACCTCGGTAAACAGGATCCGTTTACAGGGATTAAACTCATTGTCCGTCATCGGGTTAGGATAACTCATGATGTTGAGAGGCAATTTCGGTTGCCCTTCTCGAAGTGGAGGCTGCGCATAAGGAAAGAGGTTCAAATGGAACCCGCAGCGCTTATAGAATTCAATTCTCCGAGTTGCATCTGAAGTAGTCGGAGGCTCGACTTCAAGTACGATTGGTGTACCTGCACTGCTCATATACGCCGTCAGCATGCGCTTGCCAATCCCGCCACCTCTGATGGCACCATTCACAGCAATGTGTTCCACAAATCGAAACGTGCTAAAGTTCCAACTCGCTAGGAAGCCGAGCAATTGCCCCTGATCATCTCGCTCTATATCTAATCTGTAGTTAGGATGCGCTAGCAGTGCCCGCTGGCCCTCATACGTCCTAATTTCCGTATCTGGAAATGCGGCTTCCATTAGCTCAAATACCTCTTCAAATGATTCCTCTGTGACCTTCATCCGTCAACACCTCCCTTCACGTTAGCTATAGGTTATCTTATCCAACTGTTCTGCTTCTTACTTTGTACGGAAATGATCGATCACCTCAACCCTTCGCACACACAAAGACCCCACCTTTGCAGATCCATGAGATCTCGGAAAAGGTAGGGTCTAGCACACTTTATATGGCCCTTGTTTCTGTCCTTACCATTTTGAGAAAAAGGCATGTGCAGCTGCATGGGAACCAGGAGGTGTTGCATGCCCCATGAAGGGATACACTTCTATAGATTTATTTGGGGATTCAATTCGGTTATAAGCAGCGAATATCGCTTCTGGTAAGCAGCACGTATCCTTCAACCCTACCGTAACATGAACAGGCTGCCCAATACGATCACCTAGATTCATGATGTCAAAATAAGAAACCGTTCGCAGTACATGAGACAGATACTCCGGGAAACGAGTCACGAAATCCGCTGCCTCACTAAGCGAACTAACCGAATTCAAGAGACCCAGATCCATGTGACATTGATTCGGGACATGAGCAATCGTTGCCCGAATGCGCTTCTCGAGCGCGGTTACGAGTAGCGCCAGCCCGCCGCCTTGGCTTCCACCGAACACGAATACCCGCTCACTGTCGATCTCCGGCTGCCCTAACGCGCATTGTACAGCACGCAAGGAATCGATCGCAACCGCACGATAATAGCTCGTCTCTGGGTCGAGAATCCCCTGTGTAATCCATCCTCTCGTCATACCCGTCTCCTGAGGCAGCAGGTTACCGCTATCGCCGCCCTGCCCGCGTACATCAACGGCAAGTACCGCATAACCCATAAGCAGCCATGCTGCATGATCCTCGGGTCTACCCTTGGAGCCCGTATAGCCTGGGAATGTAACAATACATGGTACCTTCTTCGACTTACTCTCTGCATTAGGCAGCAACAACCAAGCATGGATCGGTGTTTCCGCAGCCCCTTGCAAGACAATCTTATTCACTTCCGCTTGTACAAAAGATGAAGGCACCGTCTCTCTTGTATACGATACTGCTTGCGTAGCTTCTGCATATGTGCGCTCCCAGAATGCAGCTAGATCAGCTGTCGCCGTTAACTCCGCATGATAATTGTGTAACCCCTGAATACGATTTTCAATAGCGTTCATTTCGGTTAGTCCCCCATTGCATGTTTTTCCCATTTTAACCTAGATATACGAGGATGACTATTGGAAAATTTGAAGATGAGACGGAACGTCGACACTCTGCACCGATAATTCTATCACTCTCCTGCGAACGCAAGAAGACACCAGATTCGTGTTTAGATGTATAAACTACAGCTAATTTACTCGAATCTGACGTATTTTCGTGATTAGATGGATAATGTACATCTATTTCCTATGTAATTTGAAGAATCCAGCAAATCGAAGGAATACAACTACAAGAAATACATTTAATCTTTCAAATTCAAGAAATACCCTTCAAATAGATGGAGAAAATCCAGTTAAATAACGAGCAGTAGGTTTATTGCTCATTGAAACCTAGAGGTTCAAATCCCTAATAATGAAGAAAGAGACCACCCGAAGGTCGTCTCTTTCTTGTGTAAGCGGGCGGCGGGAATCGAACCCGCGCGATCAGCTTGGAAGGCTGAAGTTCTACCATTAAACTACGCCCGCATATAAGAAAAACTAAAACTGGTCGGGACGACACGATTTGAACATGCGACCCCCTGCTCCCAAAGCAGGTGCTCTACCAAGCTGAGCTACGTCCCGTAGTGAAGATAAAGTGTAAATGGCGCGCCCTGAGAGATTCGAACTCCCGACCTTTTGATTCGTAGTCAAATACTCTATCCAGCTGAGCTAAGGGCGCATAAAACTTTGGAGCGGAAGACGGGGATCGAACCCGCGACCCTCGCCTTGGCAAGGCGATGCTCTACCGCTGAGCCACTTCCGCATAGGGATCCCCAAGCCGTATGATACGACTTGGGGATGATTGATGCGCGTAGAGGGACTTGAACCCCCACGGTCACCCGCTAGATCCTAAGTCTAGTGCGTCTGCCAATTCCGCCATACGCGCATGCTGTAAATAAGGCATAATGGTGAGTCATGTAGGATTCGAACCTACGACACCCTGATTAAAAGTCAGGTGCTCTACCAACTGAGCTAATGACTCAAATCATTGGTTGCGGGGGCAGGATTTGAACCTGCGGCCTTCGGGTTATGAGCCCGACGAGCTACCGGGCTGCTCCACCCCGCGTCATAGATTTAAGCTCCCGTTNAAACTTTGGAGCGGAAGACGGGGATCGAACCCGCGACCCTCGCCTTGGCAAGGCGATGCTCTACCGCTGAGCCACTTCCGCACGGTACATTCTCATTCGCTCATCAAGTGATTCTCTGAGGCGACAAGGAATAATATATCAGGTATTCAAAACAAATGCAACTTTTTTTTGTATTTTTTTATTATTTTATGAAAACGCCGCCAAATGGCAGAACTTCCCGTGCTATGCGGCGCAGTAAGCTATCCGATTTCATATGCTCATCCAATTTGGGATCAGGCTTACAAGGCTGCATGAGTACATGACCATGCCCTGTGATTTCCCAGTGATAGTTCATATGCTGACTTGCCAGTGTGTTGCCGTATACACAGAGGCGCAGCTTAGCCTGCCGCGGATAAGCAACAAGACAACTAACATCCACATACAGAGGTTCCACAGCATCCAGAGCCATGTGGTGGATTGGCCCGGCTGTTAGCAAACCTAAATTGCCAGGTCCGTGAAACTGCATTTTAACTAGATCTTGCGTGATCAAGGTATTCTTCACACTCTGTAGATGCGTTGTAAACGTCACACCTTCCGTATAGAACAGTACATGACGAAATTCAAACAATAGATCGTCTTTGGCTTCCAAGGGCACGACAGCCAAACTATACGCTTCTGGCAACCCCATTAATACACGACCGGGACCAAGAATACGTGATTGAATCAGCCTTTTCTTCCTATACATGCTAGGTAGTTTCATCAGTGCATCTTCACGCTGCTCTGGTCTTCCCTGAAACGCAACAATTTGGTTGGGATGCAGCACATGCACAGCTTCTCCCTTTAGAAGCTGCAGCGTAGCCATCCTGGCTTGTGAGCTTGCATTTTCGTAGATGATCTCCAAACCACACAACCTCCTCGCCAATCGCTGCTAGCGCATTCCACGCTTCCTTCTCTGCCATACGAAGAACCGAAACACACGTCCAAGCAAGAAGTAGCCTACAACTAATGCCGCTGTCGTAATGACCATATAGGTAATTTTACGATTACGTTTATCTTTGTCTAAAGCAACTTGTTCCATGGCCTTCAAACGTTCCTGCAATTGTTCATTATCCTTCTTGAGTGCCTCGTTCTGGCTGAGGAGACGATCCTGAATTTCTTGAGATTGCTTGACAGCCTCAGATAACTTATCCTTCTGTTCCTCTAATTGCTGCTTCGTAGCTTCGTAATCCTTCTGGATTTGCTCTACATTGCTTGGCAATTGATAAATATCTTTGATCCGATCTAACCAAGAAGCATGGGCCGCAGGTGCTGGATACAACAAACTGAATAAGATCACAAGGACAACCACAGCTTGTCCTCTTACAGCCATTCTACGTATGCGCATCCGCACTCACTCCCATTGTTCCCGACATTATCTTCTATTTTACAGCAAAATTCACCCCTTCACCACTTCTATCGCTTGAACGGGATATCGCAATATCGTTTTCAATTTGTCAGGATCAATCTTCCTCGGGTCAGATAAGTAAATCTCGTGATGAAGTCCACGGTAGCTGAGCTGCTCTTTCAATATGAAATGCTCCATCTGTGCCAGTGTTTCCGGCTCTGTCGCATACGGTCCCACATGCAGCATCTGAACGCAGAGTCCCTCATGCAGAGTTTCATACCCCACATCCGCAATAACCTTAAGCTCCTTCTTTTTCACCAGTGCACCACGACGTGCTTCCTCCACGAGCTCCGCTGTTACAAACACCGGCATCCGTATGAGCAGTTTCCAATGCCACTGCTCTCTTGGCACCTCTAACGCTGTTCTAGGATCACCATCGACCCACCATTGCCCTTCTAGCTTCGGTACAGTGAAGTCTTGCTCTGCCTTCTTGCACTTCCCCTTAACACCGTATGCGACTGTATACAGCGCTTCTGTTGCGTTAGCGAAGGTGGTACCATTGGGGTCCCCTTTCCCAGCAATCGTGACATAAGATATCGGTTCAAACTCAACGATTTGCGGCTTAGTTCGAGCTGTGTAATACGTTTTATAAGCCTTGGCTAAATCTAATTTGTCCATGATGCACTTCCTTTCTTTTTTCTCACTATATAAAATAACCACTGACAACTGTATGTCAACAAACAGAAAAAACTTACCTTTCGCAGATTGCGAAATAAGTAAGTTTCTGTCTCATGAATAGGGTATGTAATTATTCCGCAGCCGGCGGCGTGAAAGAACGTTGTGCAAATTCCGCATCCAACATATAGAACGCATTGCTATCTTTATCGATACGTTTCAACTTGTTGATAATGCTATCGAACATCGCTTCCTCTTCAACCTGCTCGTCAATGAACCATTTCAAGAACTGCATAGTTGCATGCTCTCTATCGTTCAATGCCAAATCGGATAGATGATAAATCCGTTTCGTTACTTCTTGCTCATGCAGGTAAGCATGTTCAAAGGCATCCAAAATCGATTCGTACTGATTCACAGGCGTGTTCATACCAGCAAAGCTGACTTTTTTTCCACGGTCATTAATAAATTTAAAAATCTTCATGGCATGGAACTTCTCTTCTTCTGCTTGTACCTTAAAAAAGTTCGAAAATCCATCCAAGCTTTCCGCAGCGCAATAACCAGCAATAGCTAAGTAGACGTGCGCGGAATAAAACTCATAATTCATCTGCTCATTGAGTGCTTCTGTTAGTGTATCGTTTAGCATCTGTGCACACACCTTTCTGTATGGTTATCTCTTGCGTATTCCCCATACATACAAGATTAACAGAATTGTGCATACAAATACAAACGGAAGTAGCAATTTTAGCAAATTTAGGTTCAAGCCGTCACACCTTTGACCTTGGATGCCGAGATAATTTCCTTAATCTGAGCATATAAATGGTCGGGTGACTCCGCACAAAGCAGCTTCTTCTTCCCAATCATAGCGATACATTCTTTCTTGCAATGTCTGCAGTTGCCGAGGCAGTCTTTCTTCTTCTGCTTCAAACCAGGGAATTCATTCTTAATGGATTTATATATTTGTTTGGATCCGAATTTCTCATTTCTGCAGCAGTATTTAATCGTTTTCATCTGCGATCTCCTCCCGCCAATTCACGTCAATCACTACTCTTGATATTAGTGATAATAATAATCAATGTCAACCATATTTTAAAGAAACTTGTACGCAAAAAAAGAGCTTTCTTCAATCCCGTTAAGGATGAAAGAAAGCTCTCTTGGTTTGGATGCGCGTAGAGGGACTTGAACCCCCACGGTCGCCCGCTAGATCCTAAGTCTAGTGCGTCTGCCAATTCCGCCATACGCG
>NZ_LYPB01000096.1 GCF_001653565.1 Paenibacillus oryzisoli | reverse complement strand
CGTCGTCGCTTCAGAAGAAATCCAACAAAATACCTTAAAGAGGCTGAAAATAGGTATTGTGCGTTAATTGGTCAGTCGTAGAAAAAAAACAAGTAATGTCGGTACCTCTGAGACTAAGGCTCCCTTTGCTTCAAGGATAAATGATCAGCAAGATGTTTCACTTAAGCAACTACAGCAGCAAATGCCTGACTTAATAGAGAGAATACAAGCTATAGCTCCTGGATGCATTTTGGTGCAGATTAACTATGGAAATGGTGGTCTAGATATGTCGACAAACAATAATATGTCGGGAAATAATTTTTCCGGAGCGAGTTTTTCTGGACAAACTAGCTTTCAAGCTAGAGACGTTAATCAAACTCAAAACCTTCCAAGTGATATAGAAAAGAATTTTGCAGCATTGCTCGAAGAAATAAAAACATGGCCTGATAGTGACGATAAACAGGACGCTATTGACCATACAGCCAAATTAGAAGAGTCTGTTAAATCAGGTGCGTGGGAGAGAGCAAAGAAAATTATTGGATGGTTCCCAGGGGCAATAAGGACTTCGGCATCATTCCTTGCAATATTAAAGTTTATTGAAGAAGCTTCCTAAAGGAAGAAATCCTCAGTGATAAAATAAACCTCCAATTGGGGGTTTATTTTATTGTTAAACTAACCTAATGTCTAACAAATTATTACTTGTTAAATAATAGTACTGTTTGCTATACTGAAAATATATCATAGTGCTATGCACTTTAATTTCCTCTTCTAAGTTCTGGGCACGCGCCGAAAGAACCATTCTAATTACAAATTCGCGAAAGCGACTAATTTTCTTTGCTGATCAATCCTATTTGGTTTGAATCAAGCAGAGAGGGAGTAGGCAGTTTTACTGCCACATAAATATGGTAATCCCCTCGTTAGAGGTGTGATAAATGGTTTCCAGTCAGCTCTTAAATGAGCATTTACCGCAAGCATAGCGCCCTATCGGGTTGCACATTACACTGGGTGGAGTATGTCCTTTTTTGCCCAGAAAGGTGCCCTGATAGGGCTTTTCTGTTACCTTGGAAGGAAATAAATATTTGTAGGAGTGTACGTCACTAAATCCACTTGTGGAATAGGTTAGCGTGCACAATGGAGAAGAGTCATTTATTCATGTTCAGATTTACGTTACCAGCGAAAAGCTGCTTGCGTATTCGATCTGTGAGATAAGTGAGTCTTAAATGCCCTCCAGCAGACAACTTCATATGAAGATGTTTAATGGACGAGTCAGGTTAACAACCTTGAGTCGTCTTTTTGCTTTTTCGTAGAATGTTATCCGAGAAGGAAGAGTCATGCATGTGGTGAGATCCGCCGCTACTACATGTGAGTAAAACAGGCGTTAACATATAAGATGCGTAAGCGTCAGTGTCTAGGGGTTTGGTGACCGCCTACAGTTTCACAGATCACTACAGCAACATCAAGCACTTTCTGTGCGCGGCAGCTGCTCCCGGCTAATTCATAAAGGGGAGGTTAGGTAGGAAATGCAACTCAATGTGAAGGTGTAGCGATGGAAGAAGGACTGCGCCGATTCAAGCCAATGGAAGATAGTGGTTTGAATTTAAACTTATGGCCGTCCTCGGCCTGCGTTGCCTGGTCAAAATCCAGTCGATCACTAGAAATTTCTAGTATAGGTGGCGCTGCACTGGCTCTAGTAGAGCTACACGCGAAAACGTGAGTGTGTACATCGTGCTTAACGTTACAACTACATACTTCTATCCTTTCGCACTTATATAGACAGTGGCAGGGATGGCTTATAGGATCGGGAAAAATCGCCTAGTGGCGTAAAAACTGTCCTGCATGCCAATGGGTGAAGTATGTCCATACAAAGAAAATGAGGGGGGTTCTAACTTGCCAAAGAAGGGATATATCAAAAACGACGACAAAGTTCTAGCGTTCGCACGGGCAAATGAGGATATCAGTAACATAGGTGCTTACTTCAATCTGATGCAGCAATTTAATAGGCTCGCCAAACATACGCGAGGTGGTTTGAGCTTTGACACGCACAAGCTCTATTACAACAAGATGGACATGGCGCTTCGTTTCTGTGCAGATGAGTACAACCTTCAAAATATAGCTAACTTCGCTGGAAAGCACCTAGCTGCTTACATCATAGAGAGGCAAAGTGAAGGCAGTTCCGCTTCTACAGTTGACGGAGATTTATGCGCAATTCGTTTCTACCACGATCAACTGAGTACAGAGGCGAGGCATCGATTACCCGATAACATGATGTTACGGGATAAGTACGGCGTATCTTTGGAGCCGCGAATGTTTGGCGGCGTAAATCGGCGTTGTACTTGGCCGGAGATCGATAGGATGGTGGAGCTGGCTATCCGGAAGAAACGTTTTGAGATCTCTCATATGATCCAACTCGGGGCGGGTATGGGGCTGCGCATTCATGAGACAGTCAGGTTATCCTATGATGATGCTGCTAAAGGGATAAAAACGGGGATGTTGCCCATTAAGGGGAAGGGTGGGCTCGAACGTGACGTTCCTCTAAGAGGTGACATTCTTCAATTACTGCAGGCTATCATGCTGACAGTACCTAAGGGGGCTAAGCTATTCGTTCCAGAGGATAGGAAGGCACACCAAGTCATTCAGTCGGCACAATCATTTATTATTAACCATCGTGACAACGTTGTTGACTCTGCCGCGCGTTCATTAGGGGTGAACATGACTTTTCACGGTTTGAGACATTTGTACGCCTACGAGCGGTATCACGAATTCATTGATATTGGATTCTCGCCAGCTGCCGCAAGACTGAAAGTAGCATTGCTCATCGGTCATAGTCGGGACGATGTGACACGGATATACTTGGCTGATTAACTCAGATACCCACAGATTGGATTAAAGGGAGACTTCATATGGATGATACTAGCAAGCTACAGGAACGGATTGCCTACCTAGAACAGCAAAACAGAAATTTACAGGAAAGTATTGGACGATGGAGAAGAAAGGCACAGGGAAGCGCTACACGCTTCGTATATGCCTCAGAGAGGCATGAAAGGGGAAATCACTATATATCAGTTCCTATAGAAGGATTGCCTGCTGACACGCCGCTACACGAGGCACAGGTGTTCATGCGCAACAATGTATTACCTCGATTCTATCCGTACAAATATTGGAACTGTTATTCCAGTAAACGGTATGGAGGCTGGGTCGTAACGCTAGTGAAGGAAGATAGAACGATCGACATGGATTCAAGTATTGTGGGATTAAATTAATGTAAATTTGATGTGATTGTCGAAAACTTACAAAAATCGATAAGTTTTCGACATGACATTTAACTTATTATTAAAGTAATCTCAGTAGGAGCTAATAGTTTGTTTAATTTACAGTATTGGGTATGGTTTTCTTAAATCTAGATAGTAAAATTAATTCTAATAGTAATTTTGTGGATGAGTCGGTAATAACAAATAATTCGACATGGAAAATCATTCCACGACAATAAATGACAATATGTGCGTCTAATAACGATTATAATGAAACTAATTGTAAAGCCATGACCTTACAATTAGATCGAGGGGGAGCATTCAAACCTCCCGCCTACTGCTGACATCTTTGAGGTGATACAGATCATTAACACTACATTCCAAAATATGCGCCGCGTTTAGAGCGAATTCTAGACTCATAGTCTCGGTTCCGTTGATCAAGCCATGTACATACTGGCGTGAGCACTCCAATTTTCGAGCGAACTCGGCTTGGCTCATATTTCTATTATGGAGTAGGGTCAACAGTAGGCACTCCCCGATCCGGAATGCCATATTTCACTCCCCATAGCTAATGAAATAATGTAGTTAAGGACTACGAAGAAAGTATACAACACATTTGATGTAATTAGTAAGTCACTTAAAGTAAAGGTAGATGATAATATGTCTATGGAATGCGTAAATCCCGAAAAACAAAGCAATGTAGTATTTGATCAAATTTTCGAAAATGAACTTCAGGACTCATATCAAACATTTATGAATATTGTTAAATCGATACCAGAAATATCACAAACGGTCGTCTTTGATCTCGAAAATATTTTCATTTTATCAACGAGACAAGCGGTAGAACTTACATTGAGTATAGGCAACAAGGCAACCATGGTAGCATCATAACGGTAAAAAATGAAGCCCCAGGACATATCTCTGGGGCTTCATTTTTTGTGACCACAATTGCCCACATTCTGCCCACATCGGGGCTTTAAAAAGCTTGTTTTCCGTTGGTTATCATTGGTTAGGCATTGGTGCATGGATAATAAAAAAAACCTTGCTGGGATTGGATTTGTTTGTTATGAATGGTTGCGGATGTGCAACGGATATTGATATACTGGACATTACAAGGTTTCATATAGTGAAACAGTTTGGCTTATGAAGGTGGTGACTCTTCTATGGAAGATGGCAAGCTGACCGTGCGTGCTGTTGAGCGCGCTTTAGATATTATGCTTTGTTTCACGGGGGCGTCTGAGTTGACGTTAACCGAAATTGCTACACGTGTGCACCTTCACAAAAGCACGGTACATCGCCTTCTAGCATCGCTTGAAGGCAAGGGCTTCATCATGCGTGATGAAGCGACGGATAAGTTCAGACTGGGTTACCGGCTCTGGGAGCTCTCGGCTAACTTGTCCAAAGAGGGAGACCCCGGCATCATTCTGCTGCCGGAGATGGAACGGCTCCGCGATCTCCTCGGGGAGACGATCTCGTTGTACGTGCAGGACGGCCTGGTGCGCGTGCGCATCCAAGCCGTGCAGAGCAACCATGCCATTCGCCGAGTCGCCCCTGTCGGGGCGCGAATGCCGCTTTACGTCGGCGCCTCGAGCAAGGTGCTCGTCGCCTTCGCTGAGCCAGGGCTGCTGGATCAGCTGCTAACCTCGGCCGACTGGCCGACAGGGTTAGGCACGCAGGCGTACCTGCAGCAGCTCAGCGACACAAGGCGCGCGGGCTTCGCCACGAGCGTCGAAGAGCGAGAGCCTGGCGCGGCGGCTGTGTCCGCGCCGATTCTTGACCGCGGCGGCCGTCTAGTGGCCGCCCTCGCGGTCTCGGGTCCAGCGAACAGACTTACGCTGGAGCTGATGCAAGAGCAGGCGCCGACGATTATGGAGGCGGCGCGCCGGATGGGCACGATGCTGCGCTAAGCGCTCAAGCCTGATAACGTGCAGACTTGAGTAGGAAATAAATTGCAAATAAGTACCTGCACAACTGCAGGTATTTATTTGCATATTTCCCTGCTCATATCATACCTCATTAGCATAGCTCCTTTTGTTTGCCCCACTTCCCCGAGTAGTCCGAAATTACCGAACTAATCCTTCTGTCTGCGGCAGAATCGGACTATTTGTCTATTCTACAGAGGAGTCTTCGGATTTAGTTGGGCAAAGTTGGACTATTTATAAGAGTTGCTAAGCACACGGTTCGCTCGAGTTACAAGTATATAGGGGTGCAACTCGGACGGATGCTTTGCCGCCGATAAGCCATACTATAGGTGGGAAAGGGAGTGGGTACATCATGAAGAAGACAGCCTCGATGCTGGCGATCTGGATAAGTCTGGCTAGTAACATCGTGCTGACCGCTATCAAAATCATTGTCGGCCTTCTGTTCAATAGCCAAGTACTTATTGCGGATGGTATCCATAACGCTGGGGATGTTATTGCAACAGCAACGGCATACAGCTCCATGCGCGTATCCTCCAAACCAGCGGACGTGGAGCATCCCTACGGGCATGGGAAAGCGGAGGTGCTAGGGGCCTTTATTGTAGCCATTATATTAGGCGGAGCCGCTATTTATATGGGATATCACTCGATACATGCGCTGTTTGAATCGGCGGGCGAGGCGCATATCATTGCTTTTTGTGCAGCTGTCATTTCCCTCGTGTGGAAACAAATCCTGTATGTCTATACGATGCGCATAGGAAAGCAGCTGAACAGTAAAGGGTTGATAGCGACAGCCTACGACCATTTAGCGGACGTGTATGCATCTATAGCGGCTTCAGTGGGGATCGGACTCGCATTGATCGGGGATCACTACAATATTAGTTACTTGGCGTACGGAGATCCGGTAGCAGGGATTATCGTATCGTTCCTTGTATTAAAATTAGCCTACGAAATGGGAAGAGAATCCTTCGATATATTGATGGAGCGAAGTGTCAGTCCCACTTACATTGAGCAGTATGCATCTTTAATCAGAGGTGTACCCGAGGTTAAGAGAATCGATCGACTGCGTGCGAGGGAGCATGGCCATTACATATTAGTTGATGCGAGACTTGGCGTTCCAGGCCAGCTGACGATTCAAGAAGGTCATGATATCATTCGTAATATTAAACGGAGAATTAAAGAGGCACATGGTGATGTGGATGAAGTGCTAGTCCATTTAAATCCTTGGTATGAAGAACAAGCTGACGCCTGAGTATATGCGTTGGCTTTTTTTGTTAGATTAGTCATAGTATCGTATCGACAACGTCTATGTGACAGTCTAAAAGGAGTGATAACAATGAGTCGGAGAACCAAAGATATCTGGTTAGGAATTGCTGTAGCCAATGGATGTGGAATCATCTTTATGCTTGTCACAGCCTATATCGTCAGGGTAGCAACAGGTGTGGGAGGGATACTGATCTTATCCGATTTCGTCCTGCTCCCATTTATCATGGGGATGATTAACGCTTATTTCTGGCGAAACCACCGTGTAACGGTGGGCCCATCTTTTGGATATGCTTTTCTCAATCTTATTGTAGGTTTAATTTATAGTTATTTCATGATGGGCGAGGGGTATATCTGCCTAATCATCGTGGCTCCACTAATTTATCTCTTTATTTTATTAGGTGTTCTAGCGGGCAAACTTATGTTCAAATGGAACCAATCCACATTAAACGTCAGTATTCTTGCGGCAATGGCTGTTCTCATTCTAACTAATATCTTGACTGCTCAACCAGGTGAAAGTCAGGTTACAGACCGAATCTTAATTCATGCAAAGCCAGAAGTCGTATGGCAAAATGTCACGGCATTTTCACCCATAACGTCAGAACCTGACTATTGGTTATTTAAAATTGGATTACCTAGCCCCGTTCAATCCACGGCAGAAGGCCGTTATGTAGGTGCAGAACGTAAGTGTATTTTCAGCAATGGAATCGTTTTTGATGAGGAAATCGTAGAATATGAGGAAAACCGGAAACTCACCTTTGCCATTACAAAACTACCGGATGACCCCGAAATACTTGGGCACCTGAGTTTGTCCAAAGGTCAATTCATCCTAGAAGATAATGGTGATGGAACGACAACGCTTATCGGTACGAGCTGGTATGATCTGAAAGTGAAACCATCGCTCTATTTTGATATATGGACCCAAAGCATTATTCGCAATGTGCATCTCGAAGTTATGGAGCACATGAAGGAGTTAGCGGAACAAGCGTAAGCGGCAGCCTCTCTAGAATACAAAAACACCTCTGCACGAGCTCGCTCCATCAGCGGCTTCGGTTAGAGGTGTTTTCCTTAGTTACTTCGCAAAAATGTGATTGCCAATCTGCACCGTCTGTTGACGTGTCCAGATCCAGTGGCTTGTCGCTGTTTTGGGATTGAAATAATACAGTGCGCCACCCGTTGGGTCCCAGCCGCGCACGGCCTCTAATGCAGCTTTATAGGCTTGGCTATCTGGCGTTAAATTATATTGGCCATCACTGACAGCTGTGAAAGCTCCAACCTCGAACACGATGCCTTGAATGGTATTCTCGAACTGACTGGATTTTAACCGGTTCATAACCACCGCTCCAACAGCGACTTGACCCTCATAGGATTCACCACGTGCCTCACTATAAATGACTTTAGCCAGCATATCCAGCTCAGCTTGATTCACCGTGAATTTACGCAAATACTCCCACGTTTTCGCACCCACAATCCCATCCACACTTAGTCCATAATTCGTTTGGAAATTACGAACGGCCGCGGCTGTGATTGGACCATATTTTCCATCTATAGAAGGCTCATAAATGCCTAAGGTTTTTAGTCGGAATTGTGCGTCCCATACATCACCATTCTGTGTGCCTTGCTTTAAATTCGTAGCTTCTGCTGCGGATGCCTTCGGGCTCCACGTTCCTGGATTCATCCCTAAACCAAAGGAAGCTACGAGTGCGACTACGACTAGTTTTTTAATCAACATCATCTTCATCTCCCCTTTCGCTTTCCTCAGTATAGGCACCATTATACGCGGTCTCAACCCGCAGTTTTTGGAAATGTAAGTCAATCCCTTGGGGCTCTAAGGGTTAAGCAGGGTGAATTTTTATCTAAAATAAGTGATTTAGTCGGAATTATGGGTGAGTATCTGGAAATATATAACATCATTACCCATAACAAAAAGCCCGAGACCGCCATAAGGCGATCCCGGACTTTTATCTGGTTGTGTGTGTGTTTGCTGTAACGTATTTGTTAGTTCTTCTCTGCAAGAATCGAACGAAGAACGGTTTGCAGGATACCACCGTTACGGTAGTAGTCTACATCGACTAAGCTATCCAAACGCACAAGAGCTGTGAATTCGAAGCTAGTGCCATCTTCACGAGTTGCAGTAACTTTCACCGTGGAACCTGGTTGAACGTCATTGCTAAGGCCTGTGATGTCGAATGTCTCGCGACCTGTAATACCTAGCGTTTTCCAGCTTTCGCCGTTAACGAATTGAAGTGGAAGAACACCCATTCCAACAAGGTTACTACGGTGAATACGCTCGAAGCTTTCCGCGATAACGGCTTTAACGCCTAGCAAGAAAGTACCTTTAGCTGCCCAGTCACGGGAAGATCCAGTTCCGTACTCTTTACCAGCGATAACGACAAGGTTTTGGCCAGCAGCTTGATACTTCATGGAAGCATCGTAGATGGATTCCACTTCGCCAGTTGGCAAGTAAGTTGTTACGCCGCCTTCTGTTCCTGGAGCCACTTGGTTACGAATACGAATGTTCGCGAACGTACCGCGCATCATCACTTCGTGGTTACCACGACGGGAACCGTAGGAGTTGAAGTCTTCTCTTTTTACACCATGGTTGATCAAGTATTGGCCTCCAGGGCTGTCTACTTTGATGTTACCAGCAGGGGAGATGTGATCCGTTGTTACGGAATCGCCCATAAGTGCTAGTATTTTGGCGCTGCGAATATCTGCGATATCATCAAGAACTGTGCCAAGGTCTGTGAAGAACGGAGGCTCTTGAATGTATGTGGAGTTGGTATCGAACTCATACAGATCGCCCTCAGGAATTTGAATAGCGTTGAAACGCTCATTCGCACGGAAGACGTTGCTGTATTTGTCACGGAACATGTCAGGGCTCATTGCAACTTTAAGCGCATCTTGAATTTCTTGGTTTGTAGGCCAGATGTCTTTCAAGTAGACAGGTTTGTTCGTGTGGTCGTAACCGATTGGATCTGTCGCAAGATTGATGTTCACCGTACCTGCAAGAGCATAAGCGACAACGAGTGGAGGTGATCCAAGGTAGTTCGCTTTTACTTGTGCGTGTACGCGGCCTTCGAAGTTACGGTTACCAGAGATCACAGCAGCAACTGTCATATCGTTGTCGATAATCGCTTTGCTCACTTCGTCTGGAAGCGGACCGGAGTTACCGATACAAGTTGCACAGCCGTAACCAGCAACGTGGAAGCCAAGAGCTTCTAGGGACTCAAGAAGGCCTGCTTTAACCAAGTAATCTGTAACGACTAGGGAACCTGGCGTCAAGGAGCTTTTCACGTAAGCTGGTTTTTTCAAACCAAGAGCTACCGCTTTTTTCGCTACCAGACCAGCACCGATCATAACGCTTGGGTTGGAAGTGTTCGTACAGGAAGTAATCGCCGCGATGACGACTGCGCCAGTACCCATTTTAATGGTTTCGTTCGGATACACAACATCAACAACTTCAGCCACTTTCTCTTCTGTCAAGCCGTATCCGCCTTTGTCAATCGGTGTACGGATGATAGCGTTGAAAGATTCTTTCATGTTCGTAAGTTCGACGCGATCTTGCGGACGTTTAGGACCAGCTAAGCTTGGAACGACCGTGCTAAGATCAAGCTCAAGAACTTCTGTAAACACTGGATCTGGTGTGCTGTCTGTGCGGAACATGCCTTGAGCTTTGTAGTAAGCTTCAACAAGAGCAATTTGCTCTTCGTCACGGCCAGTAGCACGCAAGTAGTTCAATGTTTCGTTATCAACAGGGAAGAAACCGATTGTTGCGCCATACTCAGGAGCCATGTTCGCTACTGTTGCACGGTCAGCCAAGGAAATGTTGCTGAGACCAGGACCGAAGTACTCAACGAATTTACCAACAACGCCTTTTTTACGCAGTATTTGAGTAACTGTCAATGCCAAGTCAGTCGCTGTAGCGCCTTCTGCCAATTGACCAGTCAATTTGAAACCAACTACGTCTGGAGCTACGAAGTATAGAGGTTGACCAAGCATACCAGCTTCCGCTTCAATACCGCCAACGCCCCAACCTACAACACCAAGACCGTTGATCATTGTTGTATGAGAGTCTGTACCTACGAGAGAATCCGGATACACGACAGTTTCGCCATCGATTGTTTTAGTTGCTGCAACAGATGCTAGGTACTCCAAGTTAACTTGGTGAACGATACCTGTTGAAGGTGGCACTGCACGGAAGTTATCGAATGCCGTTTGTGCCCAACGCAAGAAACGGTAACGCTCTTCGTTTCTTTCGAACTCTAAGTCAATGTTCATTTCGAGTGCATCCGGGGAACCGAAAGCATCAACCATGACAGAGTGGTCAATTACAAGGTCAACAGGAACAAGTGGGTTGATACGTTTAGGATCTCCACCTTCACGAGCCATAGTCGCACGCATTGCCGCAAGGTCAACGACGACTGGAACACCTGTGAAATCCTGAAGAACGATACGAGCAGGGATGAAAGGAATTTCTTTGTTCTCATCGCGGCCTTCAGCCCAGCCAGCGATTTGTTTCACATGCTCACTTGTAATAGCGCGGCCGTCGAATTGACGGACAGCAGCTTCAAGCAATACGCGGATCGAAACTGGCAGATTGCTAATTGTGCCGTGACCTTGGCTTTCAAAGTCAGGAAGGCTGTAATACTGGAACGATTTCGTGCCGACAGTTAACTGCTTGCGCACAGAAAAAGAGTCCTTATTGGACATAGGTAGTTCCTCCTCAAATAATAATATCAATCATCCATCGGATTTCATCTAGTGAAACTCGATTTCATAATTCCCTCTACCTCAAGTATAGCGCTTCGCCACGTGGGAGTAAAGATTAATTTCAATCATTTTTACCGTCCTAATGTCATATATTGAATCAATTCAAAGCAATTCGGGCTTGTCCTAACCAAACGCATTTAAACTTTCATCAAAGCTAAGGAGGGATACCAAGATGTCCTGGAAAACGGCGCTCTACAATTATGTTCATGCGAAAAATGAGGCTGAGCTTGAGGGCTCATCCGCACCCTTGGAAGCATTCGTCTCGGACAGCGCTTATGTACGGAAACAGGATGTCAAGGTGCGAAGGCTCCTGAACAGTTACCGAGAACGTGACGCTAAGCTGCTGCGCGGAGAAACAAAGCTCCGTCTGCTAGGTGTTAAAGAATTGCCATATGGTATTATTGCGGATATCCAGTTGCATCGGTTTTTGACCTACCAAATTGGTTTAATAGAACATCAGGAGGAGCGTATCGAATCTGAACGAGTGATCATCGAGCACCATGCTTTAGGCTGGAAAGTTCAAAGCGCAGAGCTTATACAAAGTGAGAAGTCACAGCCCAGTCGCGGCCACAGTTTCCATTTGTCAGAAAATCAAACGTTCCTAGATACGCAGAGCAGTTCACCATCTCTTCCTTATATCAACCCTAGTATACGCAATACGAGTGGTCTCGAATTCGCTCATCGCAAAATCATTTATAACCGTCCCAAAGCCGTCCAATATGCGGAAAAGTGGTGGCAAACACCGAATCCGAGTTATGAGTATTTTGAAGTGGATTGCACGAATTATGTCTCGCAATGCCTCTTTGCAGGTGGGGCTCCAATGGACTATACTGGGAAAAGGGAATCGGGCTGGTGGTATGGAGGCAAAAAAGGCCATCAAGAGCTTTGGAGCTATAGTTGGGCTGTTGCCAATAGTTTGCATCATTACCTAGAACGTCCTCATGTGCATGGTTTGACAGGTACTGTCGTCAAGAACGCTTGGGAGCTAGAGCCAGGAGACACGATCAGCTATGACTGGGATGGCGACGGTCGTTTCCAGCACAACACATTCGTTATTGCTAAAGATGCCAATGGGATGCCGCTGGTCAATGCGCATACCTTTAATAGCCGCAATCGGTACTGGGCATACAAGGATTCACCTGCTTGGTCGGAACGGACGAAATACATGTTTATTCATGTTGCTGATGAAATGTAAGATGGCATAGAAATTGTAAATATTAGACGGAGGTACGTAATGAGCCGCAAAATACGAATTGGTTTAATTTATGGAGGGAAATCCGGCGAGCATGACGTGTCTTTGCAAACTGCATTGGCAGTTATGAAAGCTGTAGATTTCACGAAATATGAGATTACACCGTTTTATATATCCAAAAAAGGCGAGTGGAGAAGTGGAACGCCACTTCTAGGTCCTGCTCAATCGAAGGAAGCGTTGACCTTCAGTACGGACGATGCTAGCGCACCTGCTTCCAACGCGCTGGCACCGATCTTTGGCGGTATTCAAACGAAGGGTGACGTAGCTGTTTCTTCTATTACATCCGCTGGAGCTGAGGATCTCGGCTTAGATGTCGTATTCCCACTTTTACATGGCACGTTCGGGGAAGATGGAACGATTCAAGGACTTTTGGAAATGGCGAACATCCCCTATGTAGGTGCTGGTGTACTGGCATCTGCTGTTGGCATGGATAAAGTCATGATGAAAAAGGTATTCGCTCAAGAAGGACTTCCGCAGTGTATTTTCCGTCATTTTACCCGTACCGAGTGGGAAAAGAACCGTGCCTATCACCTTATGGAGCTGGAGACAGCCATTGGTTATCCTTGTTTCGTGAAGCCGGCTAACCTAGGGTCAAGCGTTGGGATTTCCAAAGCGAGGAATCAGGAAGAGTTGATCGCGGCGGTTGCTTTTGCTTTCCAATACGATCGCAAAGTGATTATTGAAGAAAATATCGATGCTCGCGAAATCGAAGTAGCTGTTCTAGGGAATGATGAGCCTATCGCCTCTGTTGTGGGTGAGATCGTGTCTTCTAACGAATTCTACGATTACAAAGCCAAGTATCTCGACGGCAAATCAGCGATGATTATCCCGGCAGAGATCCCGCAAGAAGTTTCGGATGAGGTTAGAGCATTGGCGCTTCGTGCGTTCTTGGCGGTCGATGGCAGCGGGTTGTCCCGCGTAGACTTCTTCCTAGGCAAAATCGATCAGAAAATCTACATCAATGAAATTAATACGATGCCTGGCTTTACGCCATTCAGCATGTACCCATTGCTATGGCAAGAGACAGGTAAACCTTATAAAGAACTGCTCGATGATCTCATTCGTTTGGCGCTGGAGCGCCACGCAGCTAAACAAAATATCCAATATTCTTTCGATACGGAGTAGATGAGCCATGGGATTTCAAACGGAATTTAATTCAGTTTGCAAGTTTAAGTCCGAGCAAGAGCTTTATGAGCTGCTAGAGTACGGCCGCGGCAAAATGGTGAAAAGCGGTTTCCGCGTTTTCCCAACAGGCCAGAAGGTCATTGCGTACACGCCAGATAATCAAGCGATTGCGATCGTACGCATCGTGGCCTCCATCGCGGAAATTAATTTCCAAGGCGAAGAGGTCACACAAGTGGAAATGGAGCTCATCCGGCGGTTAAGCGAGGAAGAAGCTCGCATACAGACCTCGCTTGCGTTCGAGATGTTCTTCGGGGAGCAAGCGTAGAGAAACACCGACCTTTTGGAGGTCGGTGTTTTTTTGTGCCCGGCTTGCCGCGGAGGGGCCAAACCGGAAATAGCGCCCGAAAAGGGCGCTATGGTAGTGCCGCGAGCGGTGGAGCCGCCAGATAAGGCCCGAAATGGGCCTTACAGCACTGCCCGTCCGCGCAGCGGAGGGGCCAAACCGGAAATAGCGCCCGAAAAGGGCGCTATGGCAGTGTCGCGAGCGGTCGAGCCGCCAAATAAGGCCTGAAATGGGCCTTACAGCATTGCCCGTCCGCGCAGCGGAGGGGCCAAACCGGAAATAGCGCCCGAAAAGGGCGCTATGGCAGTGTCGCGAGCGGTCGAGCCGCCAAATAAGGCCTGAAATGGGCCTTACAGCATTGCCCGTCCGCGCAGCGGAGGGGCCAAACCGGAAATAGCGCCCGAAAAGGGCGCTATGGCAGTGTCGCGAGCGGTCGAGCCGCCAAATAAGGCCTGAAATGGGCCTTACAGCATTGCCCGTCCGCGCAGCGGAGGGGCCAAACCGGAAATAGCGCCCGAAAAGGGCGCTATGGCAGTGTCGCGAGCGGTCGAGCCGCCAAATAAGGCCTGAAATGGGCCTTACAGCATTGCCCGTCCGCGCAGCGGAGGGGCCAAACCGGAAATAGCGCCCGAAAAGGGCGCTATGGCAGTGTCGCGAGCGGTCGAGCCGCCAAATAAGGCCTGAAATGGGCCTTACAGCATTGCCCGTCCGCGCAGCGGAGGGGCCAAACCGGAAATAGCGCCCGAAAAGGGCGCTATGGCAGTGTCGCGAGCGGTCGAGCCGCCAAATAAGGCCTGAAATGGGCCTTACAGCATTGCCCGTCCGCGCAGCGGAGGGGCCAAACCGGAAATAGCGCCCGAAAAGGGCGCTATGGCAGTGTCGCGAGCGGTCGAGCCGCCAAATAAGGCCTGAAATGGGCCTTACAGCATTGCCCGTCCGAGCAGCGGAGGGGCAAAACCGGAAATAGCGTCCAAAAAGGGCGCTATGGCAGTGTCGCGAGCGGTGGAGCGCCAGATAAGGCCCGATAAGGGCCTTACAGCTCTGCACGCAGGCATTTGGCCCGCGCCGCGGAGCAACGTTCCGCAATAATCTTTCTTTTTATATAAAATAGTATGTTTATACGGTTTCTTTTGTCCCTTTCAAACGGAATGCTAGCTTCATATAATAGCTTATCCTACTAGAAAGGAAGTGATTATACATGAAAAAAAACACACAAATCATTAGTACAGACGGTAGTTGGGTGAACGCACTTGAGAATGAGCCAATTCCGGCATGGGCGCAACCGAAAGAAGGGGAAGCTTATGTTTGGGGGGCGAGTGATCCCCTTGGGCCAGCAGCGGTAGTCGCTAAAACATTCACAGTTCACTCGAAGCATATCGAGAAAGCTACGTTATTCTTAGCCGTTGATAACTATGCGATCGTGCTCATTAATGGCGTGCCGGTAGTTATTGACCCGCCGCAAGACACCTTAGCATTCTACAATCCAGGACGCACATTCCATATTGAGCCTTTTCTTCAAAGAGGTGAAAATAACATTGTGATCGCTGGATTCAACTCGCCATCCAATGCAAACAGAAGCGTAGGCAATCCAGCCGGCATTCTTGCGCGTATCGAAATTGACTACAAACACCATCATCATTAATGTTGTGCAATCCATCCGAAAGACCCTTGCGACGTTCTTGAAGCGTCGAAGGGTCTTTTGTCTATAGAGACTGTATGTGCCTCTGTTTGCCAGGGTAATCTAACTCTGAGAAAAACCTGGAGGTTAAACGAACATGCTTATTCGCCTAGGATACGTAGCCATGTCCACCGTGGTAAAGAATGCTTCCCCGTCCAAGACGATGACGGCAACAAACTTCAGCAAGCTGCTCGATCGCGAGGCAGCCATTCGCAAGTTGCAGCGCATCGGGGCTGAGAATTTACATAATACGCTGCGCTTGCTTAGACATAATCGGGCTCATGACATCATGGTGTTCCGATTTTCCTCGCGGTTCATCCCGCTGCTTGGTCATGAGATGCTAGGCGATTGGGATCCGATCCCTGCCTTATCGGCAGAATTCGAGGAACTAGGGGGCTACGCCAAGCAGAATAACATGCGCGTTAGCTTCCATCCCGACCATTTCACCGTACTCAGCACGCCGAGGAAGGATGTGCTCCAGAAATCGGTCGAAGACTTGGAGCGCCACTCCGCCATGCTGAACGCGATGGGGCTTGGGATGGAAGCGATGTGCAACATTCACGTTGGTGGTTCTTATGGGGATAAAATAAAATCAGCCAAGCGATTTGTCCAGAACTTCACCGCTATGCGTATGCCGATTCAACAACGAATTACACTCGAGAATGACGACAAAACTTTCAATGCTCTAGAAACACTAGAGATTGCCGAGCAAGTTGGTGCTCCCATGGTGCTGGATGTACATCATCATGCGGTCAACAACAACGGGGAAGATGTCGTCGAGCTGTGGCCGCGTATTCAAGAAACATGGCTGGCACGGGCGCGCTTACATCTGGATGAAGCGTCAGCCGCACTCCCTCCCAAAATTCACGTATCCAGCCCCAAAGGCGAAACAGAACCAAGAAGCCACGCCGATTACGTGGAGGTAGGGCCTGTATACACGTTCCTGAAATCCATCGCCCCCATCACGCCCAAGCTGGATATTATGATCGAAGCGAAGATGAAAGATAGCGCTCTTTTCAAGCTTATGGAGGACCTCAAGGGACAAGAAGGTGTCACAGCGCTCGATGAAGCGTCGCTTACGCTCTAATCCCATATTTTTCTTGAATTGTTGGAGGAAATGGGGTACTTTGGAAGGTAGATCTAACGATTAACCATGCCATTGTGAGAGGGGCTTCTACGAACCATGAGTCAATTATTAAATGGGAAAAATATACTTGTAATGGGTGTTGCTAATGACCGCAGTATCGCTTGGGCCATTGCACAATCCTTAGCTGCGCAAGGCGCTAATCTGGTGTTCACGTTCGAAAATGAGCGCGTGGAGGAACGCGTACGCAAGCTGGCTGATACGATTCCTGGCTCCACTTTGATGCCTTGTAACGTAACTGTAGATGCAGAGATCGATACGTTGGCTTCTGCGCTCAAAGAGAAGTTCGGTGTCGTACACGGTCTTGTACATAGTATTGCTTTTGCTAAAACAGAAGAACTGGACGGGCTGTTCGTTGACACATCACGCGATGGTTTCGCACTCGCACATGACATCAGCGCGTACTCCCTCGTTGCCGTATCCAAACGCATTTATCCGCTCATGACAGAAGGCGGAAGCATCATGACGATGACATACCTTGGCGCAGAGCGCGCTATGAAGAATTACAACGTCATGGGCGTTGCCAAAGCTGCGCTGGAAGCTAGCGTTCGTTACCTCGCGGCAGATCTTGGCCAATTTGGTATCCGCGTAAACGGTATCTCAGCAGGTCCGATCCGTACGTTGGCTGCCAAAGGCATCAAGGATTTCAACTCTATCCTGCGTCAAGTCGAAGAGAAGGCTCCACTTCGCAAAACGACGGATACAGCTGAAGTTGGCGACACGGCGATGTTCCTTATGAGCAACTTGTCCCGTGGTATCACTGGGGAAGTTATTTATGTAGACGGCGGTTACCATATCGTTGGTATATAGCAGGTTGTATTTTCATAGATATAAGAAGGATAACCGTACGGTCTTGGGCCGCTACGGTTTTTTTTTCGTGGAAATTCCGCACCAAATGTGAATATGTACGAATAATTTAGGATGAAACGCACTAGTATTAGAAACGTATAATTTACTATACTTAACGTAATATCTAAATTAATGAAAAGAAAGAGTTGATATATATGGTACAAGGTGGGACGGAGACTTTCGTAGTAGGTAGCAAGAGTTTTACAGCAGTAGCCATTAATACGGCAGCTAAGGCAGGTCAGTGGATCAAAACCAAGCTTGGAGATATTAATCATATAGGGACGAAATATTCTGCTCAAGACCTTGTGACCGAGGTAGATAAAGGAACGGAGAAGCTGATTCGTAATCTAATTATGACGCATTTTCCGAACCATTCCATCCTAGGCGAGGAAGGCGTAGAACCGGGTCCGGAGGCGTCGGCCAAAGCCCTGCAAGAGATGAGTGACGAAGAGTACCTCTGGATCGTGGATCCGATTGATGGTACAACGAACTTCGTGCATGGTTTTCCTTTCTTCTCCGTATCGATCGCACTGGCGCACAAAGGTGAAGTTATCGTAGGTGTTGTATACGACCCATCACGCGATGAATTATTCGTTGCTGAGAAGGGGAAAGGCGCTTACATGCACGGGAAGAAGACAGAAGTTTCAGCAGACGAAACGCTGCTCACCAGCTTAATCGCCACAGGCTTCCCAGCTGATCGTGATGGGGCGCTGCCGATTAATTTGAAAGGCGTTCAGGCGCTTTCGCCGAAAGTTCGTAACATCCGAGTGGCAGGCTCTGCAGCACTGCATTTGGCCTATGTGGCTGCTGGGCGTCTCAGCGGCTTTTGGGAAATCGGTCTCAATGCCTGGGACATTGCAGCGGGTGCCTTGCTCATTACAGAGTCAGGCGGCCGTGTGACAGATACGGAAGGTAACCCTTATCACTTGGGCGTTCGTAACGTGATGGCATCTAATGGACGCATTCACGAAGAGTTTCAGAACGAGCTAGCCTTAGCAGAGGCGACAAAAATATAAATTATAACAACCTCTTGCAAGGTCGTTCCATGAGGAATGACCCGGCAAGAGGTTTTTTCCTCTATTTGGAGCTGGAGCACTCTCACGTAAAGGTCTGGTGAAATCCGTTCAAATCTACTATAATATGAGATATCTCAGTTATTTAAACGTTTCAATTAACGGGACACGCGAGTCGTGATCGGAATGGATGGAGTGCTTCTATGTCGGTAAATACAGGATCTGGACCAGATATTATTACGTTTGGAGAAACAATGGCACTGCTCATGCCTTCAGGTGGCAAGGGATTGGAGTACTCTTCGGAGCTGCATAGCTTGTTTGGCGGTGCTGAGAGCAATGTATCGATCGGTATTTCACGTCTTGGCGGCAGTGTTGGTTGGTTCGGTAGATTAGGTAAGGACCCGTTAGGTCGTATGATTTTCAAAAGTATCCGTGGTGAAGGTGTCGATGTTTCCCGTGCGGAATTGACGGCTGATGCGCCTACAGGACTTATGATGCGTGAAGTGCTAATGGGCAAAACGTCCGTTTATTACTATCGCAAGAACTCGGCGGCAAGTCAGATGAGCCCGAAACATTTGGATGAAGCGTACATTGCTGGGGCTAAAATATTGCATATTACCGGTATCACACCGGCTTTAAGTGAATCGTGCAAAGAGGCAGCTTTTGAGGCTGTTCGCTTAGCACGTAAGCATGGCGTGAAGGTGAGCTTTGATCCGAACCTGCGTTTGAAGCTGTGGAGCATCGAAGAAGCGCGCCCAGTGCTGCTGGAGCTAGCGAAGCTGTCGGATATTTTCTTGCCAGGCTTGGACGAGCTGAAGCTGCTGTATCAAACCGAAGATTGGGATGTCATCGTTAGCAAGCTACGCGAGTTGTCGGCGGTTTCCATTGTCAAAGGTGGCGAAGATGTGACGTATGTCGTGACAGCGGATACGATTACGACCGTGCCTTACTTCAAAGCTGAGCAAGTCGTTGATACCGTGGGTGCGGGCGATGGGTTTTGTGCGGGCTTTTTGGTTGGCGTGCTGAAATCGTACGAGTACCCTGAGGCTGTTCGCATTGGGAATTTGGTAGGCTCCATGATAGTGCAGGCGGAAGGCGATTGGGAAGGCGCTCCGACGTGGGAGCAAGTGGAAGCAGTACTTAACAACATTAAACATATTGAACGTTAATTGTCTTGGAAGAAGATACGGCACCTAAAATCAGGCATGCTTACACATAGAAGGGAAGATACCAGTGAAAAAACTTCAATTACTTCAGCAAATTACTAATGAGGGTGTCGTTGCCGTTCTACGCGGTGAAACACCAGAAGAAGTCGTCGAAATGGCGGATCAAGCGATCGCCGGCGGGATCAAGGTCATCGAAGTCACGATGACCGTGCCTTTCGCGCTGCGCGCGATTGAGGAGCTAGCGAAGCGCTACTCGAGCACAGCGAAGGACGCGTCCAAGTACGCGATTATCGGGGTGGGCACAGCTCTTGACCCCGAAACGGCGCGTGCCGCGATCCTTAGTGGGGCCGAGTTCGTTGTCGGCCCGTCTTTGAACCCCAGTACGGTTACCCTGTGTAACCGATATCGTGTGCCGATCATGCCGGGCTGCATGACCATAGCGGATATTCAAGCCGCGCTAGAGCTTGGCGTGGACATTGTAAAGCTGTTCCCGGGCAATCTCTATTCCCCGGCGATGATTAAGGCCATTAAAGGTCCGCTGCCACAGGCGAACATTATGCCGACAGGCGGGGTTTCGCTGAGCAACCTCGGCGAGTGGATCCAGGCCGGCGCAGTTGCCGTCGGCATTGGCTCCGATTTGACCAGCGAAGCTGTCAAAACAGGAAACTACAGCCTAGTTGCCAAGAAGGCTGCACAATATATCGAGGCCTACCAAGCGGCCAAGAAGTAGGCATTGGCATGCGCTCCGTCGAAATTAGGACGGAGCGTTTTTTTGTGCGGAAATGGAGGCAGGATAGATGGAGCAGCAAGGTCGGGCTAGATTATTGCTCAGCGTGAGCAGTTTGGAGAAGTCGATAGCTTTTTATAGGCACCAGCTAGGTTGGGAGTTGCTTGAGCAGGATGAGGGGGGCTGTGCGGCATTGCTGCACATCGGGGATAGGGCCGATGAGGCTGTTCTGGTCGTGGAGGGTTATGAGGCGAATGAGGCCCTGAACCGTTGGTTAAGACCGAATTACAGCGCTGTACAAGCTGGAGGCCTTGTTTACATCGGTGTAACTTCGGTCGCAGACGTGGAGTCGAACTTGCTCGCTAGAGGCTTCCGGCAGGCCATAGGGAGCCAGGAAGCAGAACACATTCGTGAACGCCATGTTCCGACCATTGACGGTCATACACTGGTGTACTGGGAAGAACTTTTCCCCTCCCATGATGAAATTATGAAGATGTATGAAGTGGGTGTCGAAGAATTGCATCAAGCCATTGACGGCTTATCTGAAGTACAGCTTAACTTACGTGAAGCAGAGGACAAGTGGTCGATCCGCGAGCATGTGCAGCATCTGATCGATTTGGAGCTAATCACCTTGCACAAAGTGAAATTCGCACTCGCAGAATCAGGGCGTATGTATACGGGTAATTCATTCCAACCTGATGATTGGCATCGCGGACTCCTGTATGAAGAGCGGCCAATCGCTAGCGAAGTAGAGCTATTTGGAGCGACAAGGCGGCATATTATCGGATTGTGCAAGCATCTTCCAGATGCGTTAGACCGGACGATACGGACAACGAATCGGGAAGAAACCGTAGCACAATTGCTGAACATGATGGCTGGACATGCCAAGCATCATTTGCGTGCCGTTGGCCGTATTCGTGAGTTGCATGGGCTTTGCAAGTAGGGCATACATGAACGGGGTACGCCGCCTAATTTGGCTATAGTTAATTTTTCTATATGTGGCAAATTCCAGCTTGTGGTAAGTTGGATTGGGCAAGTTACCTAAGTAGGTAGTAGGGAGTCGATCAAGTGATGAAGGATAGAGTGGTGAATTGGATCATAGAAGCGGATATAGAAAGTATGCAGGCAGCCATGGAGAGGGGCTCAGTAACCTCAGAGGAGCTTGTTCGGGTATATCTAGCGCGCATTGATAAATATGATTCGATAATTAATGCCGTATTAGAACGTAATCCCGACGCGATTCAAATCGCAAAGAGCCTAGATAAAGAACGCAAAGAATCAGGGAGCCGAGGGAAATTGCATGGGATACCGATTCTTCTCAAAGATAATATCGATACAGGGGATAACATGCATACGAGCGCTGGCTCAATTGCACTTGCGGATTCGTATGCGGCAAAGGATGCATTCGTAGCGGCAAAACTGCGAGCCGCGGGTGCCGTTTTACTTGGGAAAACGAATATGTCCGAATGGTCGAATTTCATGTCCAGCTCCATGCCAGCGGGATATAGTTCACGGGGCGGGCAAGTGCTTAACCCGTATGGCCCTGGTGAAATGTTCGTTAGCGGTTCTAGCTCCGGCTCGGCAGCAGCAGTGGCTGCTAATCTGAGCGCTGCTTCAATTGGAACAGAGACTGCAGGTTCTATCGTTGGGCCGGCAACTCAGCATGGTGTAGTAGGGATCAAGCCTACGGTTGGTGTAGTGAGCCGCGCTGGTATTATCCCGATATCGAGCTCGCAGGATACACCTGGTCCGATAGCTAGGACAGTTAGGGATGCTGCTATTTTGTTAGGGGCATTAACAGGGATAGACAGCGAGGATCCGGCTACGTTATCGAGTAGCGACGTTGTCTTGCAAGATTACACATCGTTCTTGGATACGAGTTTCTTGCGTCAAGCCAGGATCGGGATTCCGCGGCATTACTATCAACATTTGGACGCAGAAAGACTTGCCATTATGGAGGCTGCTATTGCAACCTTGACGAAGGAAGGCGCTACGATTGTAGATCGGGTTAGCTTACATGTGGAGCAGCAAAACTGGAACAATGATGCCATTACCTATGAATTCAAAAAAGGCATTAATGCATATCTAGCGCGGCTAGCTGAAAACGTACCCGTGCATTCTTTGGAAGAGCTGATTGCTTATCATGGCAACCATGCGGAGACGGCTTTGCAATTCGGGCAGGACACCCTCATCCGTTCCCAAGAAACGACCTTGACGGAGGAGTCCTATCTCCAGAAAATACAAGCCTACAGGGAGCTGCCTCTTCAACAAGGAATTGACTATGCACTGGACAAAGACAACTTGGATGCGCTCTTGCTTCCAGGCGATGTGGATGGCCTGTATATCGCAGCGCGTTTGGGTTATCCGCTGATTTCCGTTCCGGCCGGGTATTCCACACACGGCGTTATCGATGCCGACGGGGACTCGACCAAGGGGCCATTTGGTGTCGTTTTTTCGGGCAGAGCCTTCAGTGAGCCTACTCTGATCCAAATCGCCTACGGCTTCGAGCAAGCTACCCATCACCGGTTTCCACCGGATTTGGAGAAGTAGGTGTAGGGCAGTAAGCCGAATTAATCGACTTAGAGCACCGTGAAAGCTGCTGCCGTCATCTGTAAGTCGAATTAATCGACTTACAGCACCGTGAAAGCTGCTGCCGTCATCTGTAAGTCGAATTAATCGACTTAGAGCACCGTGAAAGCCGCTGCCGTCATCTGTAAGTCGAATTAATCGACTTAGAGCACCGTGAAAGCCGCCGCCGTCATCTGTAAGTCGAATTAATCGACTTAGAGCACCGTGAAAGCTGCTGCCATCCGCTGTAAGTCGAATTAATCGACTTAGAGCACCGTGAAAGCCGCTGCCGTCATCTGTAAGTCGAATTAATCGACTTAGAGCACCGTGAAAGCCGCCGCCGTCATCTGTAAGTCGAATTAATCGACTTAGAGCACCGTGAAAGCTGCTGCCATCCGCTGTAAGTCGAATTAATCGACTTAGAGCACCGTGAAAGCCGCTGCCGTCATCTGTAAGTCGAATTAATCGACTTAGAGCACCGTGAAAGCCGCTGCCATCCGCTGTAAGTCGAATTTATCGACTTAGAGCACTGTGAAAGCTGCAGCCGTCCGCTGTAAGTCGAATTAATCGACTTAGAGCACCGTGAAAGCTGCAGCCGCCCGCTGTAAGTCGAATTAATCGACTTACAGCACTGTTGCCTCCCTCACATGTACCCAGCACAAAGAACCCGAAAACCCTATTTCCATAGAAATAGGTCGAACGGGCTCTTTGTGTTGGTCCCTCTAACGTGTGGGAGGAGAGGGGGATCCGTATTACTTGTTTTCCGCGTCATACTCCCTGGCGAATTCGGCCAGTGCTGTCACCTTACCATGTGGTGGATGCCCCGCTTGTTTACGACCCTTCCATGCAGCTTCTTGGCGGCGCTTCGAGTGGCTCATCGCTGAAAACCTCCTGTGGTATGCGGATGGTGTTGCACTAATAAAATGTGAAACAAGCGAGTTTTTTATGCAGCGGCCGCCTATAAATAACGTTATGGAATAACGCTATAAGCTCCAAAGTAGAAGTTTTCTACGTAATTCAACATTGTAACGTTATTACATCACCTTATTTCCACTACAAATAAGAAAAAGCCCAAGATAAGATGATGCTATCACCTTATCTTGGGCATATTTACTTTTATTCTGTCGCAACGGATTGGTCAGCTTGCATGTTGACCGGGGAGATCCGGATGAAGTTAGCTTCTAGATTGCTTAGCAAACCTTCGATTTTCGCTGCGGCTTCGGATTGACCGGAGTTCGCAAGCTCAGCGTGGTAAGCTGTTAGCAATTCAGTAAGATCTTTTTTGCTTTGAAGGCCGATAGGCTCAAGTTTAACTTTTGCACCTTTGGCAATACGACGCTCGATCGCTGCTTGATCAAGACCCATTTCTGGCACTAGACGTTGGTAGATAACCCCACCTGTCATACCTGCACAGATCCATGGACCTGGATCGCCCATAACAACAGCACGGCCGTTCGTCATGTACTCGAACGCGAAGCCTTTGAGGTTCGCACGAGCAGCTAGACCGCCAAGCTCATCTTGCAAAGGCGTCGTGATTTCGCCGCCGAAGACAACGTCAGCACCCGAGAAACGGATACATGCACGAGTATCTGCACTGCCTTGAATCAAGAACAACCCTTTTTGAGCACCGTAACCGAATGATTTACCAACGCTACCGTTGATGAAAGTGTTGTTGTGGCCAAGTGACTTCACGATGGCTACTTTACCGCCGAACGCCATTTTACCAAGACCGTCTTCAGCACCACCGTGTACCGTAATGTCTACGCCACGTGCGTTGAATGCAGCCAGGCCGTTACCGGGAACGGATCCATCGATAAGATTTAGCGCAACAGTTGGTAGCTCATCGTAGCTGCCGTTGAAACGGTCTCTTACACGATGACTGGAATAACGAGTACCTAGGATACGAGACTCGGCGTCCACTTTGGACCAATTGCGAACAACAGGACCATCGAACGATACGGAATCTGGGAAGAATTCCAAACCTTCAGCACCTGCCGCGATACGGATATCGGAAGAAACGGCTGCTTCTTCAAGCGCTCTTTCTGCATCGGATATTTGGTGCATTGGAACTAAACGTAGAATGTCGGACAAGTCGATACGATCGTTGTGCGAAATTTGCTCCAGTAGGTCGGAACGGCCAACCAACTCTTGCAAGCTTGAGAAACCAAGGGAAGCCACAACTTCACGTACTTCTTCGCCGATACCGCCGAACAAGCGAACCAGGCTGTCTACAGCCGTGTCAAAGACACGAGGTACGAAACGGCGAAGACCTTTTTCTTCAGCTTCTTCCATGGAATCGATTTGAGTTGCGATACCAACGTGACAAGTGTCTAGGTGACAACCACGACATGTTGTACAACCGATGGATTGCATGGCGATACTACCGAAACCTGCACGGTTTGCACCGAGCATAACCATTTTAACAACGTCAGCGCCTGATTTCAGACCGCCATCGGACCACAGCTCAACGCGATGACGAAGACCAGCTTCAATCAAAGCAACGTGAGCAAGCTTCGTACCAATCTCCGTAGGAAGACCAACGTGCGTCAAGGAGTGAATACGAGCCGCACCTGTACCACCGTCAAAACCGGAAAGGGTAATCACGTCAGCGCCAGCTTTCGCTACACCAACTGCAATTGTACCGATACCAGGAACAACTGGGATTTTTACGATGATTTTAGCTTTACGACCGCTACCTTCTTTAAGCTCGGAAATGATTTGCGCCAAATCCTCGATGGAGTAGATATCGTGGTTATTGGATGGCGAGATCAAGTCTGAACCAATGGTAGCGTTACGTGCTTCTGCGATTTTCGCTGTAACTTTGGAACCTGGTAAGTGACCGCCTTCACCTGGCTTTGCCCCTTGACCAATCTTGATCTCAAGGAAAGCTACCGCGTTAGCAAGCTCAATGTTAACACCGAAACGTCCGGAAGCAACTTGCGCTCCGCGCGTTTTTTTGTAACGGCCAAGCATATCTTTAATCTCTCCGCCCTCACCGTTCATGGTAACCATGTTCAGACGTTCGCCTGCTTCAGCGTAGGCACGGAAAGCTGTTTCATTTTGTGAACCGAAGGACATGGAAGAGATCAACATCGGCAAGGAATGACCGCCAATGGAAATATCAACTTGCGACGGATCCAGTGGTTGACGGCCATCGCTGATTGCTTTGAAACCCGCAATGTGACGAATGGAAATCGGGTTCTTCTTCTCTTCTTCACGCAGCTTGTCGCGGTAGTCGGTGTAAGGAGCAGCACCTGATGCAGCATCGCCTAGCGCTTTCCACATGCGTTGGAAGAAACGGAAGTTTTTCGCCGCTTTCGCTTTCGGGTTCGTATAATCTGCATAACGTGCTTCAGCTTCAGCTTCAAGCTGTGCAAAGCCTGTTCCTGCTTTTTCACTTCCCAGGTAGTTCACGATATCCAGCACCTCGGAAACTTCCGGGTGGAAGCCAATGGAGGAGAAGAAACGTGTGTATCCGCGAAGCTCATGCGTACCGATTGTCGAGATGACTTTTTCAAGTCCTTTTGTAAGAGCCGCGTATACTTTACGTGCTGCTGCTGCTTGGCCTTCTTTGTCAGAAGCTGTGGAGAACAGCAAGTAAGGTGAGATCACATCTGCACCAAGACCACAAGCTACCGCGATATCATGTAGACTGCGAATAGCAGCTGAACGAAGAATCAATGTTACTTGACGGCGCAGGTTGTCGCCGAAACCGAGTTTCTCTGCACGAAGTGCGATATCGATTTTGGAAACAGCCAGATGCGGATCTAGCCACAAACGGTCGTTCTGGTGAGCTGCGGAATCGTCCAAGACGAGAAGCACAGCGCCATTACGAACAGCTGAGATGGCATCAGCAGCAAGTGCATTCAAACCATCTTTCAGAGAAGTTCCTCTAGCGAAAGTTGTGGAGAGTACAGCTACTTTGTTGTCACCTTGTGCACGGAATTGTGCAAGCAATTGCTCTAAAGAAGGCTGGGATAAGTTCTCTTCACTGCCGACACCGTTCGTTCCTTCAAGAACAAGAGGAGTCAGAAGCTCAAGGCGAAGGTTGTTATCCACCTGTGCGAATACGGGAAGACGTGCACCAGCAATAACGCGTGTAGAGAAATGCTCCATTTCACGGTCACGGTCAATCGCCGGATTCGTTACAACAGCAACACTTTCTTTAATGAAGTCAGGCACGTTGGTGCGTTCCCATGCAAGAGCCGCATGCGGTGAATCATGACCCAAGGAACGAATAGGCTCAGCGCCTGTCTCGGACATGGATTCAATGTGTGAAATACCGTCACGATCCCAACCAAATGCACTGTACACTTGATCCGTAGTAACAATATTCTCATTAAGATCAGCTTCTGTATTCGTTTGGGCAGGGTTCAAATAGGAGCGAAGACCGCCCAGATTTACACGCTTGCTTACACGATCGTAGACCAAGGATTGAACTTCGTGATATGGAATAACTTGAATGTGTTCGCCTGGTGTTAGAACAACACCGACTTTTTCACCTGGAGCAATCGGCTTCGGATCAGCAACCATTTCGCCAACCGTAATAACACCTTGCTCAGATGAGAAGTACAGGGACGTGTCACTTTCAACCATCCATACAGGACGAAGACCTAATGCATCTACGCTGAAAATACACTCATTACCGTAACGGGAAACGATCCCCGCTGGACCTTGTGCAAAGTGGCCCCAAACTTGACGGTAGTACACGTAAAGATCTTGAAGTTCCGGACGGAACTGTTTCATTTCATTAATAATAGGAGGGAATACCATTTCCATGGCTTCGAACAGGGACAAGCCAAAACGGTGAATGAACGTTTCGATCGTTCTGTTCATGTCTTGGGAGTCAGACCCGCCGCTAACCAGTGGAACGCCAACCATGTCAGCTTCAAGACGAAGTTTCTTCACCGTGTTGATTTCACCGTTATGTCCAAGAAGGGAGAACGGTTGAACACGGAAGAAGCTGGACAATGTGTTAGTGGAATATCGGTTATGACCGATTGTTACTTGGGAAGCGAACAAAGGATCACGCAAGTCATTAAAATATTTAGGTAGGATGCTTGCTGCACCTAGTACTTTGTAGGCAGATGTCACATTGCTAAGTGTCGCAACATGTACGTCGTAACGATCTTCAATCGCAATATGCAGTTCATAAAGGTGATCGGCAACTTGACCTTCGGTCTTATTGCTGATGGCTGCAATTTGCCAGAACGTAGGCTCATCGAGCAAACCATTAGCGCCTAATGAGCCGCTATCAACTAGGTTTTCTTGCTCTAGGATAATGGATACATCATGGGAGGCAAATAGCTCACGAATGCCGTTTTGAATCTCAGTAACAGTCAAATCCAACTTGCGTGGAACGAAGATATGTCCAACAGAAAAACGATTGTCATAAGCAAGTTTGCTGTCCAGACCCGCATCTGTTAGCTTCTTTTCCCAAAGAGCACGTGGAATATCTGTTAGAATACCGCAACCATCGCCCTCACCATTGATAAATCCTGAACGATGTTCCATTTTAACAAGGGCATCAATCGTCTTTTGGATGTTATCACGGGAAGGATGACCATTCTTCTCAATAATACAAATAATACCGCAGCTGTCGTGTTCGGTTCCTAGTAGATCTTGAAAACGGCCTTCATTACGCATAATTTCATTCATTGCTCTGGTCAGTCGCCTGACCGTCACCCCCCATACATAATTAAACTCCTCTTGCTTACGCTTCTTGCATTCTGGCACAGATAATCGAGCCCCTCAGCTCTGGTTTGGGAGAAAAGCTACAATTCGCTTAAATCCGAAATATGCATGATCGTGTATAAAAATGCAATATAACTGAATATCATGCCAAATTACAGGAGATTAGTCTCTCGAAATGCGGCATAAATCGACTCGTAGTAAAGTAAGGCACCACACACAAAAATTCGTGCAGTATTTGTAAATCATGCCCTAACTTTCTAGGAAAATACTGTGTATTCAAGCCGTTTCGCTAAAAGGGTAAAAGTAATCTTAGAATAGCATGAAAAAGTTCATCCGACAATACTTGCAGACGTAAATCAAAAATGTAAGCGTTACCTTTTTTGTATATTGGTGAATAAAACCAAAATTGCTAACACCCCATGTAAGGGTAGAAAGACGAACGAACTATAAACCGATAAGGGTCATAGTTCGTTTTTGGGACAATCATCGGTTTTTCATGACTTTGAAGGCGCGGTCTGCCGCCTCTAGCGTTTGGGCAATATCTTCCTCTGTGTGGGCGATGGTCATGAACCAAGCTTCGTATTTGGAAGGGGCAAGATTAATGCCTTGCTCCAGCATAAGTCGGAAGAAATCGGCAAATTTCTCGCCATCGGTATCTTGCGCTTCTTCATAATTGGTGATGGGATGATCACAAAAATGTGTAGAGAACGCGCCGCCGATTCGGTTCAGCGTCAAGGCGATACCATGGCGGGCGGCGGATTCGGCGATGCCACCTGCAAGTGCTGAGCCAAGCTGCTCAAGCTTGGTGTAAACACCTGGCTGCTGAAGCACCTCCAAGCAGGCGATGCCGGCCGAGATGGAGGCGGGGTTCCCCGCCATCGTGCCGGCTTGATAAGCAGGTCCGAGCGGCGCGACCTGCTCCATCACTTCCTTGCGGCCCCCGTAGGCCCCGATCGGCAGCCCGCCGCCGATCACCTTGCCTAGGGCCGTGAGGTCCGGCTCTACGGCGGCGAAGCGCGTCGCCGCCTCTGTGGGGCCTCCCGCAAGAATCGGGAGGCCGTCATAGGTCTGTGCCGTTCCGTAATGGAATCGGAACGCCGTGATCACCTCGTCGTAGATGACGAGGGCGCCATGTTGGCGAGCTGCTGCGCAGAGCTGCTCGAGGTAGCCGGCATGGGGCATGACCATGCCGAAGTTGCCGACGATGGGCTCGACCATCACCGCGGCAATGTCTTCACCCCAGCGTGCAAGCGCGGCCGAAAGTAGAGGAATGTCGTTGAACGGCACGGTGATGACCTCTTGCGCGATACTCGCCGGCACGCCTGCGCTGTCCGGCGTGCCTAGTGTGGACGGCCCGGAGCCGGCCGCCACCAGCACGAGATCCGAGTGGCCGTGGTAGCACCCGGCGAACTTAATGATCTTGGTGCGCTTCGTATACGCGCGCGCCACGCGAATCGTCGTCATCACGGCCTCGGTGCCGGAGTTGACGAAGCGCACTTTGTCGAGCGAGGGAATCGCCGACTTCAGCATCTTAGCGAACTCGATCTCGAGTTCGGTCGGGGTGCCGTACAGCGTGCCGTTCTGTGCGGCGCGAATGATCGCTTCGGTCACGTGCGGATGCGCGTGACCGGTAATTATCGGGCCATAGGCGGCGAGGTAATCAATGAAGCGATTCCCGTCAACGTCCCAGAAGTGTGCGCCTTGCGCACGCTTCATGAAGATGGGGGCGCCGCCGCCAACGGCTTTGAATGAGCGGGAAGGGGAGTTGACCCCGCCGACGATGTGTTGCAGTGCTTCTTGATAGAGGAGTTCGGATTGCTTGCGTTCCATGCGATATCATTCCTTTATATATGTAGTGGTGATTACTAATAGCATTTTTGAATCTTTTATTAGGTTTGTTCTTAAACTGTTTCCTAATCCGTCAATGAAACGCAGCGGAACGGAACGATAGTACGCTATTTACGCTATATTAAGCTATTTAGAGAAGTTGCGGAACGTCGTTCCTCTATTGTACTGCAAACCAACCAAATTACGCGAAAAAAGGCAGATTAGCGTCCTGACGTTCCGTTTCTCAGTAATTTGAGCGGATTTCAGAGAAATAGCGCCCTGACGTTCCGTTAGGAAACGCGGATAGCAAATGTGGCGTAACGCATCTAATCGCAATGCCCGCCTATGCCCATACATTCTCATACAAAAAATAAGAGTGGATGCCCACTCTTATTATCTGTTTTTCAAGCATGCGTCCTACTTCACGGCTTTCGTAGCAACCTTCGGTGTTGGCGAAGGCGATGGCTTGCTTGGCCCTGAATCCGCTTCAGCCGTACCCGCAAAAAGGTCTTTCAAATACTTTTGAAGCTTCACTTTATCCGCAGTGATCACGGAAGCGCCGCGGATCGATTTCTCCACGAGCAGATCTGAAGGCGGAAGCTGTGACGTGACAATACCGTCAGCTTTGGCTTCATAGCCGAGACTTCCGAGCTTAAGCATGTCTGTTACGGTTAGATTCGTATCGATGTAAGGATCGATCGCATTCAGAATACGCGGCAACTTGATTAGCGATGATGTGGATTGCATTTTAGCTGCAACAGCCGTCAGGAATTTTCGTTGTCTTTCGGTTCGTGTGAAGTCAGACAGCGCGTCATGGCGGAAACGTACATATTGCAAGGCTGTTTTGCCATCAAGATGCTGATGCCCTTTTTTCAAATTAATGTCGTACACATGGTCATCTTCGGAATCGGAATATTTCATATCCTTTTCCACATCAATGTCGATGCCGCCGACCGCGTCAATAAGCGCGATGAAGCCCTTGAAATCTGTATACACATAATATTGAACGGGAATGCCAAGCAGGTCGCTAACGGTTTTCATGGCCAAATTAGGTCCGCCTGACGTAATCGCGGTATTAATCCGATCCTCGCCTTCACCAGGGATTTTCACGTAAGTGTCTCGCAGAATCGAGAACAGGTGGGCCTTCTTGGTGACCGGATCGATAGAGGCTAGCATAATACTGTCTGATCTAGGTAATTCATTCTTCACCATGCCGCGAGAATCGCCGCCTAATAGCAGAATATTCACTCGCTGCTTGCTCTCCCATTTCGGTGGTATGTATTTATCAGCATCCTTCACGTTGTTTGGAAGCGAGGATATGGTTCCACTGCCTTTCCCATCCTTCGTGTCTGAGTTATGAGAGATATTGTTAGCGAAACTATAGAAGGCGTAAGAATAATAGCCGGCGACCACAAGAAGAAGCATGACGATCAGGAGCATGGTCCGTTTGAAGATTTTCATACTATGTAAGCTCCTCTCCAGGTAAATTTAGCGTTGATTTAAGGTAAAATACGATGTCTATTAATCTGTACTTTTTTTTCTTACAGAATTGGGGTATCATGAGCTTGTTGTACGGTTGTATGAAACGTCATTATGATCCATATTATAGATGCTACGAAACTTCGATAGCAAGTTATGACGAATGTTGCCGTAATCTGTAACCATGGGCGACGAAGTCAGGGGGAAGACACATGTTAGCCATAGATGTTCAAATGCTGCGCAAAGAATTTCAAGTTCAGCAAAGCCGCGGTGGCCTCAAGGGGGCCATGCAAGATTTATTCAAACGTGAGTACAAGCAAATTACAGCCGTGAAAGATATAAGCTTTCAGATTCCGAAGGGCGAGATTTGTGGATATATCGGTGAAAATGGAGCCGGGAAATCGACAACAATCAAGATGTTGACCGGTATTCTCGTCCCGACATCGGGACACATCAAAGTGAATGGCTATGTGCCGTTCAAAGAGCGTGAGAAATTCGTCGCTGGGATCGGTGTCGTGTTCGGTCAGCGCAGTCAGCTCTGGTGGGACATCGGTGTTGTAGAGTCTTTCCAGCTGTTGAAAAAGGTATATCGGGTCTCCGAAGCCGATTACAAAAAACGTCTCGACGAACTCGTTGACCGTTTGCAGCTATCCGATCTTCTGTCACGACCTGTCCGTAAACTCAGCTTAGGTCAGCGGATGCGTTGTGAATTAGCGGCTTCGCTGCTGCATAATCCTGAAATTCTGTTTCTGGATGAGCCGACCATCGGCCTCGATATTGTTGTCAAAACAGAGATTCGCGAATTTCTGAAGTCGCTTAATCAGCGATATGAGACGACGATTCTGCTGACAACGCATGATTTGCAGGACATCGAAGCACTATGCTCCCGTGTTATTATGCTAGATGACGGCCGAATTATTTATGATGGCGGTCTGGAAGAGCTGAAAGCCAGATGGGGCAAAGGAAAAGAAGTTGTCCTACAGTTCGAGCAACCAACGACATTAGCGCGACTTCAAGAGCTGACGCAGGGCTTGGATGTAGCTTGGCAGCTGGAGAATGAGCTATCCGCCAAAGTGTTCATCCCTTACGAAAGAGCGAATATCTCGGATGTGTTAAGTCGCGTTGTGGGCGTGCTGCAAATCCAAGATATCAAAATCAATGAAACGAATACCGACGATATCGTGCGTGAAATTTATAAATCAGGCTCGGCCGAAGCGAAACGTTTGGAGATCGATCAGCCAGAGGGAGTTACGACCCATGCATAAAGCTTATATAGAAGTTATACGCATGCGGTTTCTCATGATGCTCGCTTATCGGGTGAATTATTACAGCGGGATCCTGATTTATGCCCTGAATATTGGTTCTTACTATTTCGTCTACAAAGCGATTTACGGCGATCAAGCTGTCATTGGTGGTCTTACCCTAGGGCAAATGACAACCTATGTGGCGATATCCTGGATGGGACGCGCTTTCTATTTTAATAACCTAGATCGCGAGATTGCAAACGAGATTCGTGATGGAAGTGTCGCGATTCAATTCATCCGGCCTTACAACTATATTTTTGTGAAAATGATGCAAGGGTTAGGCGAAGGGGTTTTCCGGCTATTGCTCTTCACTACTCCAGGCATGATTCTGATCTGGTTGCTGCTGCCGATTCAGTTCCCAACGGATCCGAGCTTGTGGGTCATCTACTTAGTGATGCTGTTCTTCAGCTTTCTAATTAATACGCAGTTGAATATTATTACGGGTTTATTTGCCTTTTTCCTCGAAAATAATGAAGGCCTTATGCGCATGAAGCGCGTAGCGGTGGACCTGTTTTCAGGACTTATTATCCCGATCTCATTTTTCCCAGGATGGTCCAAGTCGATTCTTGAATGGCTGCCCTTTCAGGCGATCACATATTTACCCAGCGCCGTGTTTACCGGCAAAATAACGGGCAACGCTATACTCCAAAACTTTGGCGTACAAGTACTCTGGTTCCTGCTCCTTATTATTCCGATCTATGTACTGTGGGTAAAATCCAAAACACGTTTATTCGTACAGGGAGGGTAACGCATGTTCTATATCACCCTCGTTTTCGACTATTTCAAAAACTACATGAAAACGCGGCTCACCTACCGATCCGATTTTTGGATAGAAGTGCTGTCCGATCTGTTATTCAATGGACTGAATCTATTCTTCATTCTCGTCGTTTTTATGCAAACGCAATCGATGGGCGGCTGGAATCAAGAACAAATTTTGTTCATCTACGGTTATTTTATGATCCCCTATGGCATATTTATTTCCTTTTTTAATTTGTGGGGCTTTAGCGAGCGCTATATTGTAAAAGGGGAAATGGATCGTATCCTAACGCGGCCAGCGTATAATCTGTGGCAGCTGATGATGGAGAATCTCGATCCTGCTTCGATGTTCAGTGCATTGGGAGGATTGGTCGTCATGATCTACTCCTGGGTGCAGTTGGACCTGCCGTTCCACTGGCATGATCCGCTGATTTTCATCGTCATGGTGGTCGGCTCAATCCTCATTTATGCAGGTGTATACATTTCTCTGACCGCATTGGCCTTCTTCTCTGATGCGCCAACAGGCATCCTGCCGTTGATCTGGAATATTCAGAACTACGGGCGTTATCCGGCAACGATATATAATAAATTGCTGCGGAGTATTCTGACGTGGATACTGCCTTTTGCATTCGTGGGTTTCTATCCCGCCGCGTATTTCATTGATCCAGAGAACTGGAAATGGTTTGCTTTGCTTACCCCGGTGGTGGGGGTCGTGTTCAGTGTCATTGGTATCACGATTTGGAATTTTGGCGTGAAACGTTATCGCGGCGCAGGTTCATAGCTCAAATCAACAGGCCGTCCTACAAGGTAATTAACCTTGTGGGACGGCCTGTTGGTGCGCTTGGCAGCGCATCGTGCTAACAGGTGAAAGTCCCGAGTACACCGTGAGATGGCGGAAGTACATAGTTAACCCATAGTGCTCTGTCCGTGAGGAAGGGTGCGGAGGATGGGGAGACAAATCTCGGAACAGGCGGTTAAACCAAGCTGGCCCGCAACGCAGGATGACCTTGCCAAAGGAAGGGAAGTCCAATACCATCCATAGCGTTGAAGGTTATGAGGACTGGATTCGAGTGAAAGTACGATGATGTGACCCAAGGAGGTCTCACCTTTTCCACTTAGGTGGTAATCTCTTTTCAAAACCGTGATGGCTAAGTAAAGAGGTACGGATGGTGAGAAGTCAGACGTAGGGATAGTAGTGAAAAAGCTTGTCAAAAAGGCCGCAAAGACAAGTGAATCGGCGTAGAAAAAAAAGAAAAAAAGATCGTCGATGCAAGCTTTGACTCAAAAGGCGGAGACTTGTGTGAAGCCCGAAACCAGAGAAGATGAGTTAGTGAGGGAAGCCATGTGCCGAAAAGAAGATGTTCAAAGGTTGGTAAAGAAGGTGAGAGAACTTCACCGTGAAATGCGAAAACGAGGATGGGAAAACAACGAATTACCCGGTCTCCGAATGACAGCATGGAGAAGTTCCCACTCAACCTACGCTCAGTATGCGATGCCAAATACATGGTTTGAAGAAATTGGTCTAAGTAGTTTGCTTGTTATTTACAAAGAACTTCATCCCCAGCGGGGATAAATACTAGAGGAGCCGGATGCGATGACCCGCATGTTCGGATCTGTGAGAGGCCCATGCAATTGCGCATGGGCCTACTCGATTGTATGGAATCCCGCCTTTAACTGCTGTAACGGTGAAAAACACGCTTACAGCGTGAAGCTGCCGAGGAATCCGTCGGATAGTGAGCTGTAACCTCGATAAAATCATTCTTTCTCAGGAAACGGCTCTGAAAAAGGTTGAGCAGAAGGTTCTACACTCGGAAGCGGCTGCTCCTGCTCCAGAGAAGCGGTCGAAAAGCGAAGCCTAGGCTTAGGCGCCTTCTTCGCCTTCGAGCACGTCAAATCATACTTCCGGCCATTGGCTCTGCCGAAGCGGACGATTTTGCGGATGATGGTTTGATCCGCCAGCTTGGTGAAGGGACAGGGATCAGGTCGTGTATTGACCTCGAGGATCCATGGTTTCAGACGTTGATCGACGGCGATATCGATACCGAGCTCATTCATGCCTGGGTAGGAACGGCTTAGTTGACCCGCGGTAAGGCGGGATATCTTTTCCATTTCAAGCAGGAGAAGAGTCGTTGCTTGGACGCCGATTCGGGGGGACAGGAGATCATAAGGGCTGTAGATGGTGCCGCCTTGACTGCCATTGGTGACAGCCTTCTGAGGGTGAGCGACCCGTGCTGCTGTACCCGTGCATTCCCATCTGCCTGAAGGGTTTCGCTGAATCATGACACGAAAGTCATAGGGATTGCCTTCATGCGTTAGCACGTGAATACCTTTTTGAATGAGATAACGTTTGGTGCCGCAGCGGTGCCTCAGGGATTGGTACAGCTTATCGAATGTCGGAAATCGATAGATGTGTATGCCGCTTTGATAGCGGTAAGTTCCATTTCGTTTCTCAACGCGCATAACACCTATTCCGAGGGAACCGATGTCGGGTTTAACGTAGAGCATACCGTGCTGGGTCAGCATGGAAGATAGTCGATTTCGATCAAAAGGATGTGTCGTAGGTACATATCTACTTAATTTCACATTCCGCTGGATGATGCGTGTTTTTATCCATTTGCTTGAAACGGCTTTCAGTGAACTTGTCATGGAAATGATCCTCTCTCTACGGAGTTCGGCGTTACGTTGTTTCACTATGATATGAACGATACTGGAGACGGGTGAACGGGGAAATGAGTAGGGCAATTAGGAAAAAAGAACGATAGGCGCGAAGGGCGCATAGAATATGTAGTCAGGTGTGGAGTTAGTGTTCAGGTTCAGTTACTAGAGCTGAGAGGAGGAGCCGCACGTCTATGCGCATAGAAGGATTTATTCAGAAAATGAAAGAGCAATTTCCCTGGTTGCTGCCAGGACATGAACGGGAAGAACTAGCTGCACTACCGCTAGTGACAGCTGGAAAGTTGGAATCGCACTACTATACGGATACCAATCCATTGCTACATGAGCCAATGAATCGGTATCTAACGTCGGGTACGAGTTCGAAACGGCGTAAGACCATCTTTTATTCCGAATCCGACGAAGAGGATTATCTGAGAATTAAACGGGATGTGTTCCGCACGATTCTGGCAGGCGCTAGTTATCGGACTGCGATGGCAGACATGGGGACAGGGCACGCGGAGGCAACCGCTGTCGAGGTTTTTCGCGAGCTCGGTATGGAGGTAGAATCCGTATCCTTTCGGCTTCCGATCGAGGAACATATTGAACGGCTTCAAAGCTTTAGACCCGAAGTGCTGTACACGATGCCGTCCATTTTGGACCGGATTATGCAAGCGTCAGAGCATCCTGGAACGTATGGCATCCAGCATGTCATTCTAGTTGGGGAAATTGCTTCTCCTGGATGGAGACAGCGGACGGCCGAAAGATTGGGGATAGCGGAGACGCAGGTCACCGATACGTATGGATCTATCGAGATAGGAACCATTGCCTACTTTTCCCACGACCATGGTAGGTATTTATTTGCGGAGGGCATTCTCGCTGAGGGGATTCAGCCTGAGTTGCTGGATGCGGACTTGGAGCCGTTGCCGGATGTGTTAGAGCAAGTATTGGTGCTTACTTCGACAGTGAGGGAATCGTTTCCGGCACTGCGGTATGTGACGTATGACGTTGTGCGCGATTTGAAAGTTATTGATGTGGATGGCGTTCCCACGCAGAGCTTTAAGAGTATCGTCAAGCGCGTAGGACCCGACCTGAAGCATGGGGAGAAAATCAGTATCTATGACATCGAGGATGTCGTGTATCGTCATCTGCGTGAAGCAAGTGTTCGTGTTCAGGTGAGTGGCAATGCATTAACTGTGCATGTCTACAGTGCGCTGGCGACGCCAGCGGTTCTGAACAGCATTCGTGAGGATGTCGAGAACCACATTCCAGCGATCGGCATGATGATTAAGGCGAAACTTTTGGATGGTATCCAAGTTATCGGGGGCACCTTTGAGGATTCACAGAACCGCACCTCCGTGAAGAATAAAAAGATTTTTTACACGTAAAGGAGGGTGATGGGAATGGAACTTGAAGGTGGAATTGTCCGTGCGATCGGGCATACGCCCTTGATTCGGTTGTCGCGTTTGTTTAAAGATCAATCCTTTGATGTTTATGGCAAAATGGAGTGGATGAACCCTGGCGGCAGCGCCAAGGATCGGCCAGCCCTGTTCATGCTGCGGGAGGCAATCCGCCGTGGCGATGTGACGAGCGAGAGTGTCATCGTGGAGTCTAGCTCGGGTAATCTCGCGATCAGTCTGGCTCAGCTCTGTCGTTATCTTGGGCTGCGGTTCATCTGTGTTGTCGATCCGCGTACGACGCAGCAGCATTTGCAAATCATCCGCAGCTTCCACGGGGAAATTGACCTTGTCTCCGTACCGGATGAGGCGACGGGCGAGTTTTTGCCAGCGCGCATCCGGCGGGTAGTAGAGCTGGTAAGTCAAATTCCGAAAGCCTACTGGACGAACCAGTATGGAAGCCCGGACAATGCGCTGGCTCATAGCGAGACAACGATGCGGGAAATTGGCGAGCAGTTAGGCGCGGTTGATTATTTATTTTGCGGCGTCTCCTCATGTGGAACGATACGAGGCTGCATGGAGTACATCCGCAGTCGCGGATGGTCGACACAGATCGTGGCGGTAGATGCAGAAGGCAGTGTTATTTTTGGCGGGCAAAAAGGTTCAAGGAAGTTCCCTGGACTAGGCGCAGGTATCACGCCGGGCTTGCATCGGCAGGATGTTGCGGACAAGGTCATCTACGTATCCGACAGGGAGTGTGTGGATGGCTGTCGTGCCTTAGTTCGTGAAGAAGCCGTTCTAGCAGGCGCTTCCTCTGGGGGCGTTATTTCTGCGATACAACGAATGAGTGGAATAATTCCTGCTGGAGCCGTAGTTGCGGCGATTTTGCCGGACCGTGGTGAACGGTATTTGAATACGGTGTACAACGATGAATGGGTTGGGCGAGAAATAGGGTATGTACCGAGTAACTAGCATGGGAGACTAGCGAATGTTGTATTTACAGGATGACCATATCCGAGAGATCGGAATCGATTGGAAGAAACTAACCGAGATCATTCAAGATGTCGTTGCCATTCAAGATAGCGGGGATTGTGCGCATCCCTTGAAGCCATACTTACGTTTTCGTGATCCCCAAAACCGGATTATTGCGATGCCTGCCTATGTAGGCGGTAACATCGATATTTCGGGGATTAAATGGATTGCGAGTTTCCCGGACAATCGCCTTATGGGACTTCCCCGGGCTCATAATACGCTGATTCTGAATAAGCCTTCGACAGGTGAGCCACTGGCATTTATCCACAGCGGACTGTTAAATGGTCTGCGGACCGCAGCGGTGAGCGGTGTGATGTTGAGTCAATTTGTGAAAACGAGGAAGCCCGAACGATTGCGCATTCATTTAATTGGGTGGGGACCCATTGGGCGGCTGCATCTGGATATGTGTGTCGCTTTATTCGGCGAATGGATTGAAGAGGTGCGGATTTATGATCTGAATGGTGTCGAGCCGGGGACGATTCCGGCAGCTGTTCAGAGCAGGACGCAGGTCATTCATGATTGGCGCGTTGGCTATCGCGAGGCTAATGTCATTATGACATGCACAGTGTCGGCGGAGAGATACATTGATGAAGTACCGCCTCAAGGTGCGCTTCTGCTCCATGTCTCTCTCCGAGACTATAAACCGCAAAGCGTCGCCGACGTGAAAGCGATCATTGTGGATGATTGGCGCGAGGTATGCCGTGAGGGGACGGACATCGAGCAACTGCACCTGCGTTACAACTTACGGGAATCGGACGTGCGCACCTTAGCTGATGTCGTGCTTCGCGACGAGCTGGCTAGTGTGGGAGCGCAGGAACCTATATTTTTTAACCCGATGGGCTTAGGTATCTTCGATATTGCCATTGCAGGCTACTATTGGCGTGAAGCCTTGCGGCTGAATAAGGGAGTTACGCTTGAGGGCAGTAAGTATAAGTAGCCGCAGGCGAGATTGCTTTCTTGGAGATGCGGAATGAGGTTCCGTTATTTCGCCTAGAACAGCCATTACTAAGACGTAAAGGAACGTGAGGGCGCTATTTCGCTGGAAGTGATGCTTGTGAACGTAATTCGATGAAATAGCGGACCCTCGTTCCGTACGTATTGAGATTTGCGAATAAATACGCGAATAGAGGAATGTCGTTCCGTTACGTTGGGCGAGTGGGAGTGTAACGGCAACCTTAGAAAGCGTGATTACAAAAGTAAACAGGGACGTCTCAGACGATAGTTCTGCAATAGGAAATGCTACTTTGTATTGTTATGCACAGTTATCCACAAAGTTGTCCACAAGTCCACAGGACCCTAAGTTCCTAATGTGCATAACTTTTTTCGTGGGTATCAACATATCCACACGCCAAGATATCCACAGAAACGTGCCTGTGGATTATTTTCGCTGGAGTTAGTGTTGTAACCCATACCATCAACCACACGCGCACGGTTTTAGTTGTCGGCGGTCAAATTAACGGGATTTTCTACAGCTATTCGAACCGAATTTCGCGTTTCTGAACGTTTAACTGGATTTCCTACATCTATTTTTCTACGATTATCCCGTTTCTTCTATTATTTGATATTTTAACTGTTGTTTTTACAGCTATTCTAGAAAAAGCTTCTAATCTGCTAGAATTAACTGTAGGTTATACAGCTATACACTCGCTTACCGCCTCACTCACCTCAATGCATGTCTGAAAGTGGCTCGCTAATTCCACTTCCCCTCATTCACTTTAGCTTGCCTCAATTATCTCAATTATCTCATCTATCTAATCTACCTAATCTACCTTATCTACCATATCTACCATATCTACCTTATCTACCATATCTCCTTCATCCATCTTACTACCTCATCTACTTTTTCTACCTTATCGCGCCTCCTCATCTCATCCACCAGTTCAACTCCCTCATGCAACTATTCCACATCACGCTACCTCATCCATCCACCAACCTCATCTCCCTCCAATCCCCCTTGCCCCAAAACAAATTTTCCCCTCGACACTTCACATAAGCAGCCCGCAGAAATAATTCATTCTGCTTTTGTCACAAAACGCACTCCTATTTCGCCTTAAGAGATATAAAGCGAAACTGGAGGAAGATGAACATGACCAAATACGATACAGCAGTTATTGGCGGGGGCTTAGCTGGATTCATTGCTGCACTTGAAATAGCGAAAGGGGGCAGAAGCGTTGTTCTGCTGGAACGTTCGGGACGAATGGGCGGCAGAGCGATGACGAATAAAAAGAATGGTGTGCTTTTTAACCTTGGGGGCCATGCGTTATATCAAGCAGGGGCTGCTTATAGCATCCTGAAGGAGCTTGGTATTCGCATTGAAGGTGGCGCACCTCCATCTAACACTAACGTGATGTGGCACAATGAACTTGCACCTATGCCGGCAACAGCGCTTAGTATGCTCACGTCGAAACTGCTTACCTGGTCCGGGAAGTTTGGACTGTTACGACTCGTCATACGGTTAACCAAAATGGATGCAAGCAAAGTAGGCGACGCTTCACTGAGAGAGTGGGCGGAACAAGAAATCACCGACCCGATGGTTCGGCATATCTTTTACTCATTGTGCCGAACAGCTACTTATGCACACGATACAGATCATCAGCTTGCCGCGCCTGTGCTTGCACAGGTACAACGAGCGCTGAAGGGCGTGCTCTACCTCCACGGAGGCTGGCAAACGATCATTGATCAGCTACAGGAGCAAGCGGTGTCAGCGGGAGTTCACATCGTCAGCGGTGCTGACGTGAAAGAAATCGTTCATGCGAATGGCCGAATTCAAGGCCTTAAACTGTCGAACGATCAAACGCTCGAGGTAGCGCATGTCATTAGCACAGCATCTCCTTCGGAAACATATAAGTTGGTGCCTGGCGCAGAGCATACCATCTTGAAGCAGTGGAAAGAGGAGGCGCGCCCCTCCAAAGCAGCGTGTCTTGACCTTGGCTTAAAGAAGCTTTCCGTTCGTGGTCGGGATTTTGCAATCGCACTGGATCAACCGATTTACTTCTCCCATCACACAGTGAATGCGAAGTTAAGCGAGGATGGCAGCCTCGTTGTTCATTTGATGAAATATAACGGTCCTGGTGACAACAACCCGAAAGCAGATGAGGAAATGCTAATAGCCACCATGAATACCCTGCATCCAGGCTGGGAACAAGATGTGGTAGCGAGGCAGTACCTGCCTAACATAACCGTGGCTCACGACACTCTCCATAGGGGGAAAAGCGATCCTTTTACAGGTCCAGCTGTTGAAAGCATTCGAGGACTCTACGTAGCCGGTGACTGGGCAAGTCATGGCGAAATGCTCGCGGATGCCTCAGCGGCAAGTGCTAGGCGCGCGGCTCAAGCTATTTTAAAAACACCCCAGTTCGCTTAGAATTGTCCTATAACAGTAGATCGGGAGGTGTCGCAGATGGAGATTACAGGAGCAGAAGCTTCCGAGCAGATCTATCTGAGCTATAGACCGTTAATGTTTTCACTAGCGTATCGCATGTTAGGCAGTGTGATGGATGCGGAAGATGTTGTGCAGGAGGCGTTTCTGTATGCCAATGAGACCAATCTGGACCATGTTCACAATCCCAAGGCGTATCTATGCAAAATCGTGACCAACCGCTGTATCGACAACCTGCGATCCGCCAGCAAAAACCGAGAGGTCTACATCGGGCCTTGGTTGCCAGAGCCACTCGTAACACTAAGTACGGATCATCAGATCGCACCTGATCTGGCATATTCACACAAAGAATCGCTATCCACCGCGTATCTCTTGCTCTTGCAGCAGTTGTCTTGGGTAGAGCGGGCAGTCTTCCTGCTTCGCGAGGTGCTGCAATACGAATATGATGAAATTGCCGATATTGTGGGCAAGAGCAGTGCGAATTGCCGCCAAATTTTTCGCCGTGCCAAGAATGCGATTAGTCTTCCGCAAGAGGAGCGCGCGAGTGAAACGAAGTTACCGCTCAAATCACAGGATGTAAAACAAATGACAGCAGTCGTGGAACAATTCGTCCAGGCACTAGTGTCGGGGAATATTGCGCAATTGTTAACGATCGTGAAATCCGATGCGATTCTGTACTCCGATGGCGGAGGCAAGGTGAAAGCGGCGACTAACCCTATTCTAGGGGCGGAGCGAATTGCTATGTTCTTGTCGGGGATTTTGGCCAAATTACCGGAAGGGTATCACGCTAACTTAATGACAGTGAATGAACAAACAGGTCTTGTTGCCTATGTGAACAACCAACCTCATAACGTGATGACGTTTCAACTAGAGGATGGTCAGATCAAGTCATTCTATCTCGTGGTGAATCCGGATAAACTGAAGCATTTGGAAATCGGGCAAACAGAAGCTTGATGTCTTAATCACTTAGTATAAGAAAAGCTGCTCAGAGTCATTGCGATTCGAGGCAGTTTTTTTCGTTTGATGTCGTTCGGTGAATGTCGCATAATGGGATGAAGTCAGGCGTTACCTAGCAAGACAAGAAAGAGGAGAGAGTCATATTGAAAAAAGTCAATGAACCGGCAGTAACCAAGCGCAAGGCGCCAGCTTTCACGCTGCCTGCGTCGAACGGAGAGAAAGTTTCTTTAGCCGATTATAAAGGGCGTAAAGTCGTTATTTATTTTTACCCACAAGATAATACACCAACCTGCACACAGCAATCCTGCGACTTTCGAGATTATAACGGCAAGTTTGCTGAATTAGGTGTGGAAGTGATTGGCATTAGCCCAGATGAGTTGAAATCGCATGATAAGTTTATTGCGAAATATGAGCTTCCCTTTCTCCTGCTCTCGGACACCAATCATAAAATAGCAGAGAAGTATGGGGTATGGGCGTTGAAAAAGTTGTATGGCCGCGAGTACATGGGCATCATTCGATCGACGTTCCTTATCAATGAAAAAGGATACATTGTGAAAGAATGGAGCAAAGTGAAGATCAAGAATCACGTGCAGTCTGTGTTGGATGCTGTGTTGGAAATGAAGTAGAGAGCGAAGACGATCAACCTCAAAGCGATGCTTCTCCTTGTGGAGAGGGATCGTTTTTTTCGTGTCATACTCTCGCACCTCCGCCCATATAATCTATCAGATGTCAAAATGATAGAACATGCGGAGGGATCATCGGATGCGCTCACAGGTACAGGCTCCAAACAACGGACGACTACGATTTCAAATCATGATGGTTGTTGTTTTACTAGTTTCACTCTTGGTTGGTAGGATGCCAGCCCAAGCCGCAGACAATGAAGGAGACCCAGCCGTACAAGAGGCATTCCAGCAACTTCAAGCAGGGAAGCGACTGAAGAGTGAGCGGACTTACGTAACATCGGAGCAGCCTACTGTGTATCTGACGTTTGATGATGGTCCTAGCAAATTGACGAATCAGGTGTTGGATATTTTAGATAGAGAAGAAGTTAAAGCAACGTTCTTTGTACTAGGTGAACAAGCGAAAGCGCATCCGAATGAACTTAAGAGAATCGTAAACGACGGTCATGCCATTGGCAATCATACCTATAATCATGTGTATAAAGAGCTTTATAGTGATTTTCAAACCTTCTGGAATCAAGTCCAGCGAAGTGAAGAGGTTATTTCTAATATTGTGGGGATACGTCCCCAACTCGTGCGCGCGCCTGGCGGGACAGCAACGAATTTCGATGCGAACTACTATTACCTGATGGAACAAGCCGGTTATATCATACATGACTGGAATGTCGATAGTGGAGACTCCAAGAGAGCTAATGTACCTGTGAATGAAATTTGGCAGACAGTGAAGGCATCGCCTCTCGATCACGAGATTAATATTTTATTTCACGATGGAACGGGTCATGAATCTTCCGTGCAAGTGTTACCTCAAGTCATCAGCTATTACAAAAAGCTAGGATATACGTTCGCTACGTTAACGGAACAAGTGAAACCGAAGCAATTCGCAATCACGAAACCGAAATGGTCGCGGAACATGAGCTTGAAGCAATTTCAAGCGCTAGTAGACCAGACACAGCAGTATGCGGCGGCACACCCTAGTCCAACAGAGCTTGCCACGAAAGAGGAAAAACGGCTGGCTCAGCAGTTGGGGGCTGAAGCAGAGGAAAAGGCTAAAGCGAAGAAGGAAGAAGAAGCTGAGGCTGCCCGTATGTTAGCGAAGCAAGCTGCTCTACCTTTGCAGGTTCATGTACTCGGGGGTAACACGTTTGCGATAGAACCTTCCATTTATAAACTACATGCGAATCAAATCGAGTTGCCTCTGCGCTATCTGATCGAGAAGATGGGTGGGAAAGTGGCGTGGCAAGCGGATACGATGACAGCCAGTGCCCATTACGGCATTTATGATATGGACTACGATCTCGTGAATAGAAGTATTAATTTATTTACTTTAGGCAAGCAGACCGCCTCATATTCGCTAGCAGATATGAACATGCAGGACAATCAAATAATTGTACCTTTGCGCAAAACGATTGTATCACTCGGCGGCCGGATTACGAATGCGGTAATCGATCCTGACTACCGTGAGGTTTCGATGGCGCTGCGTCCCCTTCACTTTTTCAAAGAAAATAATACGATTCTCACAAACTCTCTATTTGCAATGGGAAGCTAATGTCTAAAAGAGTAGAGAGATGGAAAAACTAGAAGCATACCCTTATAAAGGAGGCTTCTTGACTATGGCATCGAAAACCCGAATATTCGATCAACCGCAGCCTCTCGTGGAACGGATGATCATGAATGTAGAGAAAGTAATCGTAGGCAAAAGAGAAACGATAGAGAAAGCTTTTATTGCGATGTTGAGCGGCGGGCATCTGCTGCTAGAAGACGTTCCAGGTGTTGGCAAAACCATGCTAGCACGCGCGTTAGCCAAAACGATCGGTTGCGAGTTTAAGAGAATTCAATGTACGCCAGATTTGCTTCCTTCGGATGTGACCGGTGTTTCGGTTTGGAATGTCAAAAGCAATGAGTTTGAGTTCCGGCCAGGCCCTTTAATGACTTCTGTCGTACTTGCAGATGAATGCAATCGGACGTCTCCGAAGACGCAGTCTGCTTTCTTGGAAGCGATGGAAGAGAAGCGAGTGACGATTGACGGCACAAGTTATGAGCTGCCCAAACCTTTCGTTGTCATTGCTACACAGAATCCGATGGATTATGAAGGCACGTACGCGCTGCCTGAAGCGCAGATGGACCGTTTTATGATGAAGCTTTCACTTGGTTACCCCTCGCATGATCAGGAGATCCTGATGTTGGATCGACTACAGGATCGTCACCCATTGGAAAGCTTGAAACCTGTTATTGTGCAGGATGAGTTTGTGCAATTGCAGAAAGAAGCGGCCATGGTTCATGTGGATAACACGTTGAAAGATTTCATCGTTCGGTTAGCTTTAGCAACGCGAGATCATGCTGATTTTTACGTAGGTGCAAGTCCGCGTGCGTCCTATGCGTTGATGCGTGGGGCACAAACCTCGGCTTATGTGAAAGGGAGAAGCTTCGTTGTCCCGGATGATATTAAAGACTTGGTTTTGCCTGTTTGGACGCACCGTCTTATTCTGACTTCAGATGCCCGCATGATGGGGCGCTCGGCCGATCTGATTCTTCAAAGCCTGCTAGATGGCATGCAAACACCAGTTCTTCGTTACGTTACAGCGAAGTAGGGGGCCATCACATGAGAAGCTGGGGGAAGACGACGATATTGCTCGTCAGTTGTGTATTGGTGATCTATTTGGCATATCGCCAAGGCGGATTCGCTGCGTGGTATCTCGGTATCTGTTTATCTTTGATCTGGGTACAGGCAGGATTGTTTTATGTATTTGCGCTGAATGGGTTGAATGTGAATCGGCGTCTATCAGGTGATGTGTTCCTCGCGGGTGAAGATGTGACGATTGTGCTGGAGCTCCAGCATCGTTCATGGGTTCCATTGCCGTGGCTGCTCTTGAAAGAAACGTGGATTCATGAAGGAAGTGGGAGAAAGCTGACGTACAGCAAGCTGCTCCTCCCTTGGTTCCAGAAGTCAATTATCCTGCCCTACCGAATCACACACCTCATGCGAGGAAGCTATCGCTTTGCTCATCTTGAAGCTGCTGCGGGAGATCTCTTTGGCTTCGCATTGCGCAAAGTACAGAGAGAAGATTTACAGCGTTATGTTGTGTATCCACGACCGGATGCTTTGGGGCGGAGCGGGATGACGTTTCAATCCGATGAAGGTTCTACAACGCTTAGTTCAAAGGGCGAAACGTCGCTCATCTCCTCCGTTCGCGATTACGCCAGCGGTGATCCGTATCACCGCATCCACTGGAAATCGACGGCTCGCCTGAGCCGTCTGATGACCAAAGACCCCGAGCAGGCCGCCTCCACGAAGTGGATGCTGCTGCTCGATGTGGCGCCTGCGGCGGGCCAAGCAGAGGCGGCTCAGCCGCTGCTTGAGAAGGGCGTCGCCCTGGCGGCCGGCTTCTTCGAAGCCGCAGCGGGCGGGCGAGAGAGCTGCGGCTTCGCCTGCAGCTCCGCAAGTGCAAGGCGAATCGCACCGACGATTCGCCCCGATCTAACGCTCGCGTACGAAGTACTCGCGAGCGTTGGCGGCAAGCCCACCATGCCCTTTCCTGACCTCGTCAGGAAAGAGGCGGGGGACTTGCCGCCCCATGCGTCGATGCTGTGCATCACATCGACGCTGGATATGGCGCTGGTGCGCGCGGTGGCTGACGCGCGCACCAGGCGCAGGGCCGTGCACGTGATCTACGTGCACGCAAGGCCTTCCCTCTCGGTCGCAGAGCGAGAGGGGGCTTCGCAGCTGCAGGCCGTAGGCTGCAGCTTCACGGAAGTGCCGCATCCGCAGAGCCAGTGGCCAAGGCAAGGGGGTGCTCAGGATGCAACCGCTTGAACCACGCCGCGGGGGGCATGCGCGCTCTCGTAAATCGCACTTAGGATTTTTACGTTCGGGCACTTCGGATTTAGGATCTTCCCTTTTGGGCACTTCGGACTTAGGAACCTCGCGCTCTCGCACTTCGAAGTTAGGATCTTCCCGTTCGGACACATCGGACTTAAGATCTTCCCAGTCAGGTAACGCGAACTTAGACAATCCGCACACTAGCAATATGCAAGTGAATCCCTCCCACCTAGACACGTCTTCTCGGATCCCATCACAGCTCATCTTCCGCGCAGACAACCAGCCGCAGGCGCACATTAATCTCTTCCGAGATGGTCTCATCACATTGTTGCTGTTCCTTCTTCTCTCGGAGTGGCTGCGACCTTTGGCCTGGATGGGCGATGAGGTGATCCAAATTGGACCGATTCTTGTCGTGTTTGCTCTGTGTCTTGCACTGGATTGTTTCCGCGTCCCGTATGGATGGGGTTGGTTAGCGAAGTCCAGCATAATTCTGGTTTTTATAGGTTATATGTTTAACCGAGATACCGTGCTTGCAGGAGGATGGATTCTCTCGCTCGCGAGAACGCTCGTGCAAGATATTCTCTATATCGTACAGGCTCATTTTGACATGATCAGCGGCGAAATGCGTACACTCCTATTTCTAATGGGTTGGGCTTTGCTCCTCTCGGTTGTTCAAGCACTAATGCTCCAAAGACAGCATAGTCTTTGGTTTGTGATGGCTACCTTGATCTATCTCGTTGGGATTCAGCTTGTATTAGGGGCAGATACCGTGCAAGGAATTATCCGCACATTAGGTTATGGGTTGCTTCTGCTGGCCATTCTCAATCTTTCAAGAATCGAACAGACCTATCGTGTAACGGCCGTACGTTCACGTAATTATTTGCAATGGCTGATCATCAGTGTGATCGTTGTCGGCATGTTGTCGGGCGTTGGCTGGTTATCGGCGAAACAAACGAATGCCGAGCCTTTAATGAAACCAGTGAGCTGGGCGCATTGGTATGATCGTTTGTTTGAGCTCTATGAGGAGGAAACAGGAGTAAGCCCCGCTGTAGCGACTTCGGGTTACGGTCAGAACGATACCTCCTTAGGCGGTCCACTCCAGGTGGACACGTCACCCGTGTTTACGGCCAAAACCTCCGAATTAACTTACTGGCGCGGCGAATCCAAAAGCTTCTACGATGGCAAAGGCTGGAGCCAGCCAACTCAAAAGCTAGAGCCTTTTATAGCCTCTGCGCCATCGTTAACTTCTCCTGTTGTGCAGCAAGAGGTTTTACTAAATGGGAAGTCTGCGAATAAACAATTATTCGTTGGTGGTGGGCTGCGCAGTGTAGACATGCTTTTGAGTGAGAAAGGGAAGCTGCTGTCGTCGGGGAGTCTTCGGACTTCCGAAGCGAGTGGCTTAACAACCTTGCCGGAAATCGCTGAACCGCTGTCGTATTACAAAATCACCGTTCAACCCGTTAAGGAAAATCCGGAGCTGTTGAACACAGACATCGGGGATTATCCCGAAGAGATTACGAACGAATATTTGCAATTACCCGCAACGCTGCCGCGGACAGTACGGAGCACGGCCGAACAAGTCACAGAGAATCGGTTGACGCCTTATGCCAAGGCCGTAGCGATCGAGCAATATTTGAGCCAAACCTTTCCCTATAGTCTCGAAAAACCTACCAATCCCAGCCGCAGCGAAGATTTCGTCAGTCATTTCCTGTTCGTGGATCGAACAGGGTATTGTGATCATTTTTCCACGGCGATGGTCGTTATGCTTCGTTCTGTCGGGGTACCCGCTCGGTGGGTGAAGGGATTTGCGCAAGGAACTGTAGGCGCCACGGATGATAATGGGCTGCATGAAGTTGTCGTTCGCAATCAAGATGCCCATTCATGGGTAGAGGTGTACTTCCCGTCGATGGGTTGGGTGCCATTCGAGCCGACTCCAGGTTTCTCCGGGATATCCGCGGACCAATCAAGAGATAGGCTGACGACAGCAACCATGGAACAGTTAGGAATGACAGCTTCCCTTACGAATACGCCAGTGACGCGATCCGTCATCGCCCAATCTGGTGAATGGTTGCATACAGGGAAGAACAATCTTATCCAATTCGTAACGGCTTATAAGCGTGTTATTTTCATTCTTATCTGCTGTATCGCTCTACTTGTTGGTCTATATATCGTACTAAGACGGCAAGGTTACTTGTTGCATAGAGGAGTGGCGTTCCCCAGTTACGATAATGGACCTGCCAATCAGCACCATCCTTTGACGCCGTATATGGATCGTTTGTGGAGACAGCTTTTCCGCAAATACGGTGCTAAACCTGCCAATCAAACGGTTCGCGAATATGTCATGAATCTTCAGGTGACCCATCAAGGGCAACAACAGGCATTGATGACGTTCGCTCACATCTATGAAAGTGTCCGCTACGATCCAGCGCGTGCTTTGACCTATTCGAAGCAGGAAATAGCAGCGATTTGGCAAGCGATTCAAAAGGCACATTAACCTCTCTATACACCTTAGGCAGGTCAGCACGATGCCGATGCTCTTGATTCTTTCGATGTTCGATTCGGTGCCTATGCCAATAACCCTTATCTGGTGCGAACTAGAAAGGGTTATTTTGCTGTTTGAAGATTATTTCCTAGTTGTTATTGGTGAAAGCATCCCTGCTAAAGCTGTTTTCATATCACTAAATCACCGCTGCCAATGCTTAATTGATGTTTTTATATGCTTGTGTCCATTTATTTGTTTCCTAAAGAATAAACTGGCTTACTTTGCAAAAACTTAATCTAAGTCTTAGGAGTGCTGTCGTTCTAATGCCGCAAATGCTGCTCTATCCGAAGCGGGAAATTACAGCGATTAGGAAAGCCATCCAAAAGACACATTAAACCCCTTTACATCCTAGGTGCCTAATGTTTAAAATTAGTACCTAGAAATAGCGGTAAGTAGACAAGGGTTCTGCCCAATCTTCAATCGCTATGAACCTAGGAGGTCGGATATGAGTAAACCAAGTGAATTGATCGTCGTTTTAGATTTTGGAGGCCAATATAACCAACTGATTGCAAGACGAATCCGTGATTTAGGCGTGTACAGCGAATTGCTGCCGCACAATACAACGGTTGATAAAATTCGTGAGATTAACCCGAAGGGGATCGTATTCTCCGGCGGACCTGCAAGTGTTTATGGCGAAGGAGCTCCTTCGGTTGACGCTGGCATTTTCGATTTGGGTATTCCAATCTTAGGTATTTGCTATGGGATGCAGTTGATTGCCCACCAATTGAACGGAAAAGTTGAACGCGCACATACGCGTGAATACGGCAAAGCAGATCTAGAGTTCTCGAATCAAAGCCCGCTAGTCAAAGGCCTAGAAGCCAAACAAACGGTATGGATGAGTCATGGTGACCATGTTTCCGTCCTACCAGACGGCTTTGTGGTTGAAGCAAGCACGGAATCACTTCCAATTGCTGCAATGAGCAACCGTGACCGCAAAATCCATGCAGTCCAGTTCCACCCTGAGGTTCGTCATTCAGTTCAAGGAAACGAAATGATTCACAACTTCATCTATGAAGTGTGTGGTTGTGTCGGTGATTGGACGATGTCATCCTTCGTGGAAGATATGGTTAAAGAGCTTCGTGCAGAAGTTGGCGACAAAAAAGTGCTTTGCGCACTAAGCGGCGGCGTAGATTCCTCTGTTGTTGCGATCTTGCTTCACAAAGCTATCGGTGCGCAATTGACATGTATGTTCATTGACCATGGTTTGCTTCGCCAAGGCGAAGGCGAAAGCGTTATGGAGACATTTGTCGGCAAGTTTGATATGAAAGTTGTCAAAATCGATGCGAAGGACCGCTTCCTTGGCAAATTAGCTGGCGTAGCGGATCCGGAGCAAAAACGTAAAATCATCGGCACCGAATTCATTCGCGTGTTTGAAGAAGAATCAAGTAAATTCGATGACTTTACTTTCTTGGCGCAAGGTACGTTGTACACGGATATCGTTGAGAGTGGTACAGCTACCGCGCAAACGATCAAATCCCACCATAACGTTGGCGGCCTGCCGAAAGATATGAAGTTCAAGCTCATCGAACCATTGAAAACACTATTCAAAGACGAAGTTCGTAAAGTCGGCGAAGAGTGTGGTCTTCCTTCAGCAATCGTATGGAGACAGCCATTCCCAGGTCCGGGTCTAGCCATCCGTGTTCTAGGTGAAGTTACCGAAGATAAGCTGAAAATCGTTCGTGAATCCGACGCCATCCTGCGCGACGAAATCGCCAAAGCTGGCCTGGATCGCGAGATCTGGCAGTACTTCACGGCGCTTCCTGGCATGAAGAGCGTGGGCGTTATGGGCGATGCTAGAACGTATTCCTACACCGTAGGTATCCGTGCAGTTACGTCCATCGACGGCATGACAGCTGACTGGGCTCGTATCCCTTGGGACGTGCTTGAGAAGATTTCCGTTCGTATCGTGAACGAAGTGGAGAATGTTAACCGTATTGTCTACGACATTACGTCCAAACCGCCTGCTACGATTGAGTGGGAATAGGCTGGTAGTTTAATCAACACGAATAGTGTGAAAGCAAGACTCTCTTCGAGCAGTATATTAGCTGGAGGAGAGTCTTTTATTTGTGAACGATAAGAATGGATAAATATGTTACATTTATAGGAACACTAATAATCTGGAGTACTATGGAGGAATTGTTATGGCAGTGATTGCATTGGTTTTGGTCGGGCTTGTTGCGTTTGAGCATTTGTATATCCTTGTGTTGGAAATGTTCCTATGGACAACACCGCGGGCAATGAAGTCGTTCGGTATGACCAAGGAGAATGCCCAGATAACGAAGGGGTTGGCAGCCAATCAAGGGTTATACAATGGTTTTCTGGCAGCAGGTCTTGTATGGGGGCTTGTTCATCCGGATGCATCGATCGGGCGCTCCATCGAGATTTTTTTTCTCGTGTGCGTGCTAGTAGCGGCTGTATTCGGAGGCTTTACTGCCAAGAAATCCATTCTGCTCGTTCAGGGATTGCCTGCTCTAGCGGCGCTCGTTTTTGTCCTTCTAAGCTAGTAATGTGAGCGATGATTGCCATTGAATGGGAATATGAATGGTAACTAGAAAAAGACGAACGATATGGGAAACATTACCCTTGTATTGTTCGTCTTTTTTATTGACACTTGCTCAATTCTTCACTAGAATATGAAATTGGATAACAGTTTTTCGTATAATCTCGGGAATTGGCCTGAGAGTTTCTACGAGATCACCGCAAATGATCTGGCTACGAAAAAAAGGAACGATATCCGTATGAGTTTGTACTTTGACTTCACATTTTTGAAGGCAGCCCTCATATGGTAGGCTCCTTTTTCGTACCCGGAATCAGATACCACGATTCCGGGTTTTTTGCTGTCCACCATTCGTTTTAGGAGGAGTAGTAGAATGAATTTGGATCGTTTTTTTAAGTTGAAACAAAATGGCACCACGGTAAGAACAGAAATCATGGCAGGAATTACGACGTTCATGACGATGGCTTACATCCTTGCGGTAAATCCAGATATCCTGAGTGCTTTTAAAACAGGAGCAACTGGCGGAGACTGGACATCCATTTTCTTGGCTACAGCGATTGCAGCAGGTGTGATGACGATTGCTATGGGGCTTTTTGTTAATTTTCCTGTAGCGTTAGCACCGGGCATGGGCTTGAATGCGTACTTCGCGACGATTATTTTGACCTCACAAGGTAAATTTACGTTTTCGATGGCACTCACAGCCGTGTTTATTTCGGGGATTATTTTTATCATCCTTACGATTACCAAAATGCGTCAAATGCTTCTCGTCGCTATCCCGGACAGCTTGAAGCATGCGATCACTGTGGGAATTGGCTTGTTTATCGCCATGATCGGTTTTAAAAACAGCGGTATTCTTACGGTAGCCGTTGAATCAGGAAATGATATTAAAGCCCATCAGTTTACGGATGTTCTTTCTTTTGAAACTATTTTTCACATGGGGTCATTAGAAAATAAAGGTGTTATTTTAACACTCGTTGGCATTTTGTTGATTTCGATATTGCTGGTTATGCGTGTGCGTGGCGCGATCCTGTTCGGAATTCTAGGAACAACAGTCGTTGGTTATTTCATGGGTATGGTTGATTTAGCCACATTAACTAGCGACCAAACAACGTGGGTACCAGATATGTCTAAACTTCGTTTTGGTGATTTTGATTTCGCGGGAGTTATGACAACAGGAATCGTTTCTGTTATCGTTACTTTTACGTTCGTTGAGTTATTCGATACATTTGGTACGATGGTAGGGACAGCGACTCGTGCTGGTATTATGAAGAACAAAGAAGAGGGCACGAAGCGCGTTGGTAAAGCGATGTTCGTAGATGCGATTGGCGTTAGCGGCGGAGCACTAGTAGGAACGAGCACAGTAACCGCATTTGTTGAGAGCTCAGCAGGTGTCGCTGAGGGTGGACGTACAGGTTTAACGGCAGTAACTACAGGTTTATGTTTCTTGCTTGCCCTGTTCTTAGCGCCAATTGTTATGTTAATTCCTGGTTCAGCAACAGCAGCTGCCTTAATCGTGGTTGGTGTTCTTATGGTTCAATCTATCAAAGAGATTGACTTCCAAGACTTCGTTATCGCGATTCCAGCATTCCTTACAATCGTAATGATGCCTTTCACATACAACATTGCGAACGGGATTTCCTTCGGTATCGTTACTTATGTCGTTCTTGCTGCAGCAGCTAATCTCAGTGGCAAAAGTGAGAAGAAATACAGCATTCACTGGTTAATGTGGGTTCTAGCGATTCTAATCATTGCACGGTACATCTTTATTGGAAGCCAAGGTTAAATAGGGAGGCTCTGGTGCGTTTGTGCCAGAGCCTTTTTTATTCCGTTTTTTACCAGGTTTAAAAAACTTGCAATCCTTTGGCGGATTTGTTATATTACTCCTTGTCGCTTCGGCGGTCGAACAGAAGAATGAATGAATGAATGAATGAAAGAAATTTTTCAAAAAAAGTTCTTGCATTCGGACAAGTTCATATGGTATATTACTTCTCGCTGCTTCGGTAACACGGTAGCGGACGAAAGAAATTGATCTTTGAAAACTGAACAACGAGTG
>NZ_LYPB01000095.1 GCF_001653565.1 Paenibacillus oryzisoli | reverse complement strand
CATCGGAAAGCCGTATGAGGGAAAACCTCACGTACGGTTTGATGAGGAGGGGCTGAAATATTTCAGCCCTTTACTCTAGATTGAACCTGTATCCACTGTGTGCGCTGATCTTGGGGATGGATATGTTGACGTGGGGTGGCGGTTAAGTGATGGGGAAGAAGGATGAAGGATGGGGGATGAGGGTAAACAGTAAACAGTAAATTGCAAATGGCAACTCGTAAACCGCAACCCGCAACCCGCCGACCACAGACCACAGACCACAGACCACAGACCACAGACCACAGACCACAGACCACAGACCACAGACCACAGACCACAGACCACAGACCACAGACCGTAACCCGTAAACCACAAATCGTCGACCGCAGTCTGCCAACCTCCAAGCGCAACCCGCCAACCACCTCCCAGCTAATCGCCAGTGCTTATTTTGCAAATAGATGGATTTTCTGTAGTTAATTCCACACAAAATGCCCTCATATGGAGAATAGATGGAAATTGTACAGTTAATATCAGATAATTATGAGAAAAGAGGAAGTTAAGTGAGAATTAGCTACATTTTTTCCATCTATTTTGATTTGAAGGATGAATTTTCTCGAATTAGCTGTACAATTTCCAGTTAATTGAGAATGAACAGTGGGTTGGGTGGCTAATTTGGCGAGTAAAGCTTGAATTTACAGGAATCAGCTTGGAAATTCGAATTTTGGAGCAACATGCACCAGTTACTCACTAACGGCATATCCTATTCCAAGGGTAGAACTTGAGAGGAACAGGGTTCACACTAAATGTTGCCCGAGGTAAACTTTTGTGCGTAGAGGAAAGGTGGTCGAATGCCATGAAAAAAAGCCGGTTATCTGCTTCTCTAAAACGACTTCTCATTTCCATCATTTTTCTATAAGATACAGCGATTCTCGTACACTCACGGTATTTCCTGAAAGACGGGCGGATATGGTATACTAATATATCGGTTGTCCAAGAGAAAGAATGATGAGAGTACGGAGGAGTGAGTCTCACCATGTGTGGTATTACGGGTGTAATGTATTTTGAAGATAGAGAACCAACTGAGGCAAGCTTGAAGCAAATGACGGATGTAATTGTCCATCGGGGGCCTAATGATGAGGGCTTCTGGACAGAGAATCGCATTGGCTTAGGGTTTAGACGCTTATCCGTTATTGATATCAAAGAAGGTCATCAGCCATTAGCGAATGAAGATGAAACTGTTTGGATTATTTTCAATGGTGAAATTTATAATTACAAAGAGCTGCGTACGATGCTCAAGGAGCGCGGTCATATTTTCCGTACGCAGAGTGACACGGAGGTCATCGTCCATCTTTATGAGGAATTCGGCGAAGATTGTGTGAAACATATGCGGGGGATGTTCGGTTTTGTGATCTGGGATCGCAAGAAGAAGCAGCTGTTCGGTGCGAGAGACCACTTCGGTATTAAGCCGTTTTATTATCATGTGAGTGACCGTCAATTCTTGTTCGGCTCGGAAATCAAGAGCTTGCTTGCGGCGGAAGGCATGAATCGGTTGATCCATACGGACAGCTTGCTGAATTATTTGACGTTTCAGTATGTACCAGAACCGCATACGATGTTCCAAGGCATCTATAAGCTGCCTCCTGCGCATTCAGTTACCATTACGTTCGAAGGCAAAATGACCCTACATAAGTATTGGGATCCGATGTTTGAGCCCGAAGAGAAACCATTCGACTACTATGTGGAACAAATTCGTGAAGGTTTGAAAGAGTCCGTCAAGCTCCACATGGTCAGTGATGTGGAACGCGGATGCTTCCTGTCGAGCGGTATCGACTCGACGGCCATTGCTACGCATATGCGGAATATCGAACCGATCCGCACGTTCTCCGTTGGCTTCGACGGCGCCAACAACGAGACGCCGATCGCTGCTCAGACCGCAGCGACGCTCGGGACAGAGCACTACGACAAAATCATCACGCAGGATGATTTCTTCGCGACCATGCCGAAGGCGATCTGGCACCAGGACGAGCCTGTCGCCGATCCTTCGGCCATTGCCCTCTACCACGTGGCTCAGCTTGCGCGCGAGCACGTAACGGTCGTGCTGTCCGGCGAAGGCGCGGACGAGCTGTTCGGCGGCTATCGCATCTATCGCGAGCCGCAATCGCTCAAGCCGCTGGATGGGCTTCCGCCTTCGGTGAAGCGCATGCTGAACCGCTTCGCACGCATACTGCCAAGCGGAGTGAAAGGCCGCAACTATGTGTTGCGGGGGACGACTCCGCTAGAGGAGCGCTTCCTCGGAAACGCCAAAATCTTCTCCGAGGATATGAAAGCGGAAGTGCTGCGTCTCGATAGCGAGATGCTGCGCGCCTACAAGAATCCCGTTCAAATCGCCGGCGATTATTACAACAAAACGAAGCATTTAGATCCTGTAAGCCGAATGCAGTATATCGACATGAATCTGTGGATGCCTGGCGATATTCTCATGAAAGCCGACAAAATGACAATGGCGCATTCCTTGGAGCTGCGCGTTCCTTTCCTGGACAAGGAGTTGTTCGAAGTGGCACGCCGTATTCCAGCGAAGTATCGCATTGCAAATGGGACAACGAAGTACATTTTCCGTAAAGCGATGGAAGGAATTATCCCGGATCCGATTCTGAATCGTCCGAAGCTTGGCTTCCCAGTACCCCTGCGGGATTGGATGAAAGGCGCGATGGGCGATATGGTGATGGATCAAATCAAAACCAGCGGGATTGAGGATTACATCGACATTGAAGCAGTGGAGAAAATGCTGCATAAGCATCGTATTGGTCAAGGAGACTACGCACGACGCTTGTGGACGCTCTATATTTTTGCACTATGGCACAAAACGTTCATGGAAGAGCTGCCGAAGAGAGTGCTCACCGCTTACTAGGAAGACAATTGAAGGCAGCATAGAGATGGGGGTTGGCGGGTATGGGAACCTATAAATTAATCGCACTTGATATGGATGGCACGTTGCTCAACGAGGACAAGAAAATATCTGCAGAGAATCAAGCAGCGATTCGCGAAGCCATTGCACAAGGTAAAGTGGTTATCATGTCCACGGGTCGTGGTGCCGTCAGTGCTATGCCTTTCATTAAGGAGCTCGGGCTCTCCACACCGCTTGTTGTGGTAAACGGCAGTGAAGTGTGGGCATCGCCAGATACATTACTGAAACGAACGCTAGTACCGATTGAAACGATACGTGATTTGCACCAGTTGGCCGTAGATCATGATTGTTGGTGGTGGGCGTATTCCGTAGCAGGTGTGTTCAATCGAGAAAGTGAAGGGCTGAATATTAATGAGCACGAATGGTTGAAATTCGGTTATTTTACGGACAATGCTGAGAAATTGCAACGGATTCGTGAAGTGGTGTCGAGTTGGGGAAGGCTTGAAATCACCAATTCACATCCATCAAACTTGGAAATGAACCCGCTCGGCATCTCCAAAGCAACGGGAGTAGAAACGGTGTGCCAACTTCTGGGCATTGCGATGTCTGAAGTGATTGCTATGGGTGACAGCGAAAATGATATTGCGATGATTCGTGAAGCAGGACTAGGTGTGGCTATGGGAAATGCCCAGGATGAAGTGAAACGGATCGCTGATATTACGACAGTTACGAACGATGAACATGCTGTCGCGCACATCATTCGAACTTACTTGCTTGCCTAGCACAGGAGCAAGCTCGCAATCACGCTTAATGGAGGAATGAACTGCGCATGATTACCTTGGGTTGGATTGTCGTTATTCTTTTATTTGTCATCGGAATGGTGGGTGCCGTCTATCCGATTCTGCCTGGTGTACTGGCAATTTATGCTGCCTTTTTCATCTATGGCTGGCTGATCACCTGGAAACACTTCGGTTTCTGGTTCTGGTTAATTCAGACCTTGGTTGTCGTTATTATTATCGTGGCGGATTATGCCGTTAGTGCACTAGGTGTCAAAAAATTCGGCGGCTCGAAACCGGCAATCGTCGGTAGTACCATTGGTTTGATCATAGGTCCTTTCGTAATTCCAGCATTTGGGATCATCCTAGGACCATTCATCGGCGCCGTAGTAGGTGAATTAATCGCCGGAACCTCCTGGCAGAACGCTGTTCGCGCAGGAATTGGGTCTGTGCTTGGTTTTTTTGCCAGCTCCGTGGTGAAAATTGTTTTGCAGCTCGCTATGATCATTATTTTCCTCATATGGATCTTTTGAGGCATAGAAGAACATAAGAAAACTGTAAGAGAGAGAAGGAACGGACTTGACGAAGGTAACCAAAGATTCCCTTGTAAAAGGAACGCTCATTCTCACCGTGGCCGCGCTTGTAGCGCGGTTTCTCGGCGTTTTCCAGCGTATTCCGCTGGTTCATCTGCTTGAGGAGAAAGGGATGGGCAGCTATTCCATTGCTTTTAATCTATATTCGATCCTGCTCGTTATCGCAACGGCGGGTATTCCAAGTGCACTAAGTAAAATGGTTGCGGAGAAGAACGCAATTGGTCGACCGCATGAAGCGCAACGGATTTATCGGGCAGCTGTCGTGTTTGCTGTAGTCGCAGGTGTTGCGATGACCGTACTGTTGTACTTCTTCGCACCTATCTATGCTGAGAATATTTCGCATGGCGGGCCAGATGCTACGCTCGCAACAAGAGCGATCGCTCCAGCGATGCTGTTCTTCCCGCTCATTGCCATTATGCGAGGCTATTTCCAAGGCAGACAACATATGATGCCGAACGGGATTTCACAAGTGGTGGAACAAATATTCCGATTGATTACTTCGATTCTGCTTGCCTTCTTCTTGCTTAATATCTCACTTGGCTGGGGTGTTGCGGGGGCTTCCTTCGGAGGCGTTGTCGGAGGTATTGCGGCATTAGCCGTCATGCTCTACTACGCTAGGAAGTTGAAGCGAAGTGATGCACAATCGCGTCAGTCTGCCTTGGCAGCCTCACAAGCCGCGGCGCAGCAGATGGGAGCGACTCAATCAGGGGATCAGCCGGCGGAAATGTTCAGGTATCGGGATATTTATCGCAGCTTGCTCAAGCTTTCTATCCCTATCGTCGTCTTCTCCGTCACCGTCACATTGGTGTATGCGATCGACACCTCGATGATTATTCCATTGCTTGAGGATAAAATTGGTGCCGCGGAAGCCTTAGGCTTAGTCGGGATCATTGGTGGCCGCGCGCAATCGCTCGCGGGGATTCCTATTATTTTGGCCATCGCGTTAAGTCAATCCGTTGTCCCTATTATTTCGGCTGCGTATTCACGCAAAGATTTGAAACAAGTCGGACAACAGACGACGCGCGTTCTGCAGCTCGCGATTTTATCTGGTCTTCCTGCTGTTCTTATGATTAGTATTGCGGCTAGACCGATCGATTTCTTCGTGTTTGGGTATGAAGATTCCCCTTATGGCATTGCGCATGGTCCTACGATGATATCGTTGCTGACGGCAGGCGCAATGTTCCAGATCGTCATGCAGACCTCAGGGGCCGTTCTGATGGGCATGGGACGGATGAAGCCGTTGATGGTTCATGTGGGTGTAGGCATCGCAATTAAGCTGCTCGGCAGCTATGTACTAGGACAATGGTTTGGTATTTATGGCATCATTATTTCTACAGGACTTTGCTTTATCGCGATGTCATGGCTGAATATACGCTCACTCCGCAAGGAAGTGTCGTTCACGATTCTGGGGCGCCGTTTCGGTGGCCTTATGGTAACGATTATTATCATCGGCGTAGTGGGCTTTGCAGCGGAATGGCTGACGCACAACTATGTGGTACCAACGCCTTGGGATCGTTTGAATGAAGGCATTCAAGCTGTGCTGATCTGCGGATTAACCGTGGCGATGTATCCGCTTATGCTCATGATTACGCGAGTGGTGACGAAGGATGATGTGAAGAACTTTCCGTCACCTGTCCAGAAGCTCATTGCGAAAGCGAGTCGAGTACTCAAACGTTCATAAGCCTATCACACAGGTTACCGAATGATTTTCTTGATCGCTTGCGCACTTACAACAGCGAGTTCTATTTTACTCAATCCCAGGCATAGATCCTGCGTCAAATCATAAGCGCTTGGAACTTCTATGCTCCGAATATGCTGTAAAGGTTCTCCTTCGAGCTTAAACCAATCACCTCGCTCAATAGGTGCAATTGGCCTGTCAGGCCATGCCGAGTGGAGCGGTGGACTATAGAACGGTGCAGCTCCTTTCTTCAGGCTGTAACCATCGAGCCTCTCTTGATACTTGCGATCAGGAGGGGTTTTTCGTATAGGTGCGAACAGATGAGGCCAGTAGTCGGAACGTGATCCCGTATGCGGAGTACCGGAGGCGAAAGCGAAGACGCCTTGAAGTACACCTGGAACGCCATACAGGATCGCATATAAGCTCTTGCCGAATTCGATCCGCTCGGTGAGCTTCGTGAAACTTTCAAGAATAAGGCCAGCAAGATGCGGCTGAGGTGGAGTCATCGATGAAGAACGAAAAGGGAATCCGACTTGATTGAGCTGCAGCCAAGCTTGTGTTTTGAACAGAGCCGTATCTAGGACTGTTTGTTTGTACAGCGGATTCTGAACAACGCGTTCCTCGATGTAATGCTGCTCATTGATAATTAGACCAATGGTGAGCAGGGCGGAGTCTTGATACAGCCAGAAATCCTGCCAGATTGGGAGCATCCAAGTGGATATATGTAAATACGGTAGAAGATGGAATAACCGCTGTCTTCTTTTTTTGCTTTCGGCATACAACAGCAATTGCGGGTAAGCATCTTGGAAAATAAGGACATTCGCGCGCTCAAGAAAGGAAAATGCATGTTCAGAAGCATCATTGTTCATTAGGTGAGGCACAAGTTCACCACGTAGATCGGTCATAGACCAGCCTCCATTACGGGAGACCATATGGGCTAACAAGGCCCAATGCAGCTCGGGATGTTCACGATAGATCACCCAATAAGCATGTGTACGTGTCACGTTATTACGATTGTGTAAGTGCGTCTGGGCAATGATACTTTCGAGAATCTGTTGTTCTTGCGCAGTAGGAGAGGGAGAAGTGACGCCTCCTTGGAGTAAGGCTAACTGTTGGTGCAATGCTTTCTCTAATCGGGCCTGCGCAGCAGGAGAGATTTCAATGTAGGCAGTCGACGATCCATGTTCGTGCTCAGTAAGTTCTGAGGAATTCATGAACTTAGCAGCTTGCTGTTTAATCAGCCCTACAACGGCACCTGGCAGTCCTCGCATTTTACCGTAAAACCCTTGAGTATCGTTGCTTTTCGGTGGAAGATTGAGCTTCATTATGGCCTCCTTTCTGAAAATGTGATCCTACTTTCTATTATTTGCATGTAACTAGTCAGGTATGTCAACCGGGTTAAAATAACGAATTCAGAGTGCTTGTACTAGCCAAATGTTGACAGTAAGAGTGTATGAGTAGTATAGTACACTTGTAGTGTATGAACTAGTTAGTACACACACTAAATCCTTCCAGTTTTACCTAGAAAGGAATATAGGAGATGGGTAGATGAACATTACGTTTAATAATCGCGATCCCGTTTATCTGCAGGTTGTCAGGTATTTCAAAGAGGAAATGGCCACGGGCAGGCTGGTAGGCGGACAAGAAATTCCGTCAAGGCGAGAGCTAGCAGGGCTGCTTCAAATCAATCCGAACACCGCACAGAAGGCCTATAAAGAAATGGAGGAGCAGAAGTTGATTACAACTGCAGGTAATTCCCCGAGTCGGATAACGACGGATAAGCATATTTTGAATACCATTCGTGAAGAACTCATTCAAGAAGCCGTTGGAGCGTTCGTTCAATCCATTAGCAAAATTGGGCTGCCAACGGAAGAATTACTGCGTGTTGTGAAAGAAAAATATGAGGCTGAGCGCGTAAGGGAGGTATCGGAATGATCGAAGTGGATGCACTTGTGAAGCGATATGGTCGAAGGAATGTACTAGATCTCGTTTCCTTTACCGCGGAGAAAGGCCAAATTACCTGTTTGATTGGGATAAACGGCGTGGGCAAATCTACGATTATGAAGGCGATCATGGGGCTGACCCCCATTCAAGGTGGAGCCATTCGTGTGGATGGTCAGGTTCCAACTACGAAGACGTATGAGAAAGTTGTATTCATTCCTGATACGTTAACGATGCCCTCACACATGAAAATTAAAGAAGCCATGCGATTTATGAAAGATTTCTATGTGAACTGGAATGAGGCACGAGCGGAAGAATTACTCACCTTTTTTAAATTGAATCCTGAGGATCGACTTTCGAGCTTGTCCAAAGGAAATTCTGCGAAGGCGAATCTGCTGTTAGGGCTGTCTTTGGACGCAGACTATTTACTCATGGACGAGCCATTCTCAGGGATTGACATGTTCAGCCGGGAGCAAATTACTGCCGTTTTCACAAGCCATTTGATGGAAGACCGCGGTGTTCTGATCACTACCCACGAAATTCAAGATATTGAGCATCTCATTGATAAAGTCGTTTTGCTGGATGGTGGGCGGGTTCGCAAACAGTTTTATCCGGAGGAAGTGCGCTCGAATGAAGGAAAGTCCGTTGTGGATGTCATGAGAGAGGTGTATGTGACTTGAAATTCTTTATCAAGTTGTTGAACTGGGAACTGGTACGGTTTAGCAAGCTATATGGTGCCTTGGCACTTCTGTTGGTAGTATCTCAATTTGTGGGGATTTGGCTAACGGCCCAATCCTATCTCAGTGATGCACATGATTGGGCGGACAGAAATGGTGGAACCGAAGCGCAGTACGCGGCAAACTTTCAAAAATTAAATCTTATAAATATTTTTCATTCAGTCTGGTATGAAGGAGCCATCAGTTTATGTGCAATCGTTCTGCTCCTTTATGTTTTCATAATTTGGTACAAGGAATGGTTCGGCCGGAATACGTTCGCTTATCGACTGCTTATGTTGCCAACTTCACGAATGAATGTATATTTCGCTAAATTAAGTGCAATTGTGTTGTTTGTATTTGGCTTTGTTTCCCTACAGTTTGTGATTATTCCGCTTCAATTGGCCTCGTTCCTTGCTATCATCCCAGATGAACTCAGAGTAGCGGTTACTGTTGGAGAACTGATTCGAAGAGATCCTTTGCTAAACTTGTTTATGCCTAGCTATGTTATGCAATTCATTTTATATTATGGAGCTGGCATTCTAGGTGTCTTTGTACTCTTCACGGCCATACTGCTGGAACGAAGTTATCGATGGAAGGGCATTGTTGCAGGTATTTTGTACGGTGCAGCCGTTCTGATCGTGATCGTTTTGCCACAAGAAATAAGTCAAGTAGGAGTTACACTTCCTCTATTTCCAAGTGAAATCGTGTTGTTGCAGGTGTTCATCGGACTGTGTATGATCGCCGTTTCAATCGGATTTAGTTCCTATTTGCTGCGAAAAAAGGTAACGGTGTAAATTCTCGAATTCTCGAAATTCGGGTGAAGAGCTTTCAAAGACAATGCTAAGGAGGTGCACGCATGAAACGATACTGGCTGCTTGCGACACTGATACCTTTTTGTGTAATAGCTATGGGAACGTATTATGTGTCAGGTACTGGTGATCAGAAGCCGGAATATGTGTTGAAAACGATGAAAGGCTCAGAAAGCGATGCTGCTGGGCTGCAGATCAAGGTAAATATGGATGGCATCACGGCAGCCGTTTCTACGAAAGGGAGCGAGTCGGATGTCGAGCAACTCTCCTATTTGGGAAGGCTTGATGCTGAATCTTACTATGAGGACGACTTGAAAAGGCTTGTCAAAGAGCATCGTTCTTTCATGCGAGGGAAGAATGATGTAAATGCCTTTTATGAGGATGATCAGGTCCTTGCATATGTGGGTACTGAAGCTCACAATGACGTATCGAAGAAGCAATCTAACCAGTTAACCATCTCAATAATGGGAAAATTGGACGAAGAAACATCATCATTTCAGGTTCTTACAGGCAAGAAAAATGACGAGTATATAAATATCCATGATGTTCAGGTCAAAGATCAGATCATGAAGGTACTTGTTAATCGTATGCGAACCGACAAATATCCGCAGTTCTATCATGTTGGATACGATATGTATACGATTGATCTATCAAACAAAAGCTTGCTGAAAAGCGAGCAGATCCTGGCTGCCGAGACACAGTCGAATGAAATAAGAACGACCACATGGTTTATATCGGGGAATGCTCAGATAGGCCCAAGTGGATATGCGATATTTGATAGCAGTGAAAATAAAATCATAGATAAGGTCGTCGAAAGACAGACCGTAAAGAGAAATGAAGGGTTAGTGAACCGGGAAATTCGGGTATACGATATTTGGAATGGACAATGGCGGACACTGCAGAGTGAGCCACTGCATAGCTTTTTGATGGAGGATAACTCGATGGGGATGTCTATCCAGTATGCCAATCAGGAGCTATCATTAGCTGCTATATCGGAGAGTAAAGACACTCACGTTATGGTGGTAAATGTGGCGGAGAATAGAGTGATTCGTGATGTGCAATTACCGCTTCAAGCTCTTCAGAAAGAGTGGGGCAGAGTCAATTATAGCCTAGTTGAGAAGGATCGCTTGTACCTCCTCATGTCCGGTCGTCCCAAACCAGCCGCGGTAATCGTTGAGCTGCAAACGGGGAATACCCTCTATCAGGGAGAAGTTGAGCGTAAGGATCAGAATAGTATTGGTTATATCAATGCGAATGGAATCAAAATTCAGAAATAAATCAGTAGAGGCGATGCCCCCTAATCACCATGATTAGGGGGTTTTGTATGTCATAAATGGGGATACGTACGGAGTGAAATATCCAATTCCAGGTAAAGATTCTTGCATAGAATAACATAATCTACGAGCGGTAAGTGAGGTGATTCACATCCGGAAGCGCAAACGTCTTGAACCTACTGTCCGAAAGCCGAAAAAGACCAAGGAACGGGTCTGTACGTCCAAATATGGAGCGAAAACGTATTTCTATTACGCCATTTCTGATGGAGACAAGCGATGCTATACGGAGGAGGATCGCACCAAAGGTTACGGCGCTCAATCGATTCCTGACCCGAAAACTGTTACCTATTCACAAGTTTTCGTTAATGGTGTGCTTCAGCCAAGCACGCTTTATCAGATAGATAAAGGTAAGATAACGTTAATTTCGAAGGATGTACCTGAAAAAGGTGTTCCCATCATCGTGCAAAGCATTCGCATTTTCAAGCGAAGATTGGGAAGGGGGTGAAATAGATGGCAGCCTCACTGATTAAACTTTTTATTACAGCTGCGTTGGCTAATGCTCCAGTAGCTTCGGGCGGTGTTGTGACAACAACCGTAGATCCCGAAGTAACGAGATACAATGCAGTGCTTACGGTAGGTATGATTGGCGGTACGGAAACAACGATTCTGGCAGAAGATTTCCTTGATGACAATGGCGATCCTGTACAAGCAAATTCACTACCAGCCGTGCCTACTGACGGATATATTAACGTATATGTCAATGGCGTGTTACAACAGGAGGGTCTTTCGACGCTTACGACGGCTTCCTTGGTGTTAGATACGATCTCAGCGGTAGCTGGTACACCTGTCATTCTCGAAGTTGCAGATTTCTCAAATACAACTTCCGCAATTACGACACCACAGACCATTTCTGCACCAGCGATTGATGTTACCACGTAATTAAAAACAAAAACACATCTTACATGAGTGTCATGTAAGATGTGTTTTTTAGTTGTCCAATTCTTCATTCGTTTGCTGCGCGGCACTTAATTTGGAGAGCCGTCCCGAACGAAGGAGCGCTTCGCGTAGTAGATATTCAATGTGTCCGTTAACACTTCGGAACTCGTCCTCTGCCCATTGCTCCAGAGCTTGGTGCAGCTTCGGATCTAGTCGAAGTGGGAAGTTTTTCTTAGGAGCCATACCATGGCCTCGTTAGTACAACGTACCGGTATTAATGACCGGAGTCGCTGAACGATCGGATACAATCGCAACGAGGAGATTGTTGATCATGGCAGCTTTACGCTCCTCGTCAAGCTGCAATCCTTGGGCTTCCAATTGTGCGACAGCCATTTGGACCATGCCAACGGCGCCTTCTACAATAATGGAGCGTGCGGATAAAATCGCGGATGCTTGTTGGCGCTGCAGCATGGCGCTGGCAATTTCGGTAGAGTAGGCTAGGTGAGTCAGGCGCGACTCAATCACTTCAACGCCTGCAACGGAAAGACGATGTTGAAGCTCTGTGCTGAGCTCAGCCGCAACCTCATCGGCATTTCCTCGTAACGAATAGCCTTCTGTTTCATAACGATCATAAGGATATTTGCTAGCTACATGACGTAGTGCAGTTTCACTTTGAATTTCAACGAATTTCTCATAACTATCTACATCAAACAATGCCTTGTACGTATCAACAACTTTAAACACGATGACAGCGGCAATTTCAATCGGATTCCCATCGATATCATTCACTTTTAATTTGACACTGTTAAAATTGCGCACCCGCAGTGATATCTTCTTGTGAGAAGAGAAGGGAATAACAAGCCATATACCGCTTTTGCGAATGGTCCCCAGATAGCTCCCGAAAAAAGTAATGACCGTGGCTTGATTCGGCTGAACGACAGTAAATGACGTCAGGGAGATGATACTAACTACGAGTAATATAGCCCCAATGAGAAAGCTCTGTTGGGTAAAACTGTAGATGCCTAGCCCAAGTGCGATGAAAAATAAGAGTAAGCCAATAAAACCATTGAATGACCCTGCTTTCATTTCTTTCATACGTTGAAAAACCTCCCGATTATATATTGTTTTGATATTTATATGATATCACTTTTTACTTTAAATGTAAAATGGAATTAGCGGTTGTTTAGTAAGGCAAACATGTTGTATGTGATCAAGGAAAATAAAGTTCGTTAGTTAATGTTTACTAATGTGAACAAAAAGGCCAGCCTTTGTATTTACTTGGTGGTGCAGGGCGCTGACCTAACGGGCAGGTTAACGTAGAACACAGCAGGATATAAAAAAACTATGCGAATGAATATAGCAAGCCGAGTAGATGCTTCGTACTGGTTGGAATACTCAGAAATTAGAGATGAGGACTCGCTAATATTAAATGAGCTTGATCATTACAAGCAAGTTTTTTTGGAAGAGGAAGAAGAGGAAACAGATGTTGAGCTAAAGAATAATGATTTCAAAAAAATGATTAGTGATCTGAAAAGCACAATTTCTAAAGTATAGACTTAGAGAATCAATTTCAGGATTCATTAGTCTAACGATACGAAAATACCTATTAAGAACCTTGATAAATCAAGGTTCTTTTCTGTTTGGGTGATATTCTTGCCGTTTTTTTATTTCATATTACTTGATATGCGAAGGGGTCGTTTTTTGAATATGAACCATAATGTCGAATTGCTCTTGAAGGGAAACATCATAATATTGCGGTTCGTTAGGAATGATCACTGCAATGCCATCCAAGAATGGCTGCTTTTCTTTTACCCATTGCTGCGCATCTCCATTCAATTTTCGAAGATCTAACAGGAACTGATCGTAATGAACTTGTCCAAACATATGATTGGAGCTGTTCATGTTCTTCTGAATGGTATCCGCTGCAATCTTACCTTCACTGAATGCTGTAAATTTGCCTTCCGTGGTGGTCGAGCCAATTGCTACATATTGATTGCCAACACGTTCTTTCAGAAACTCCCCGGCGACTTTAGGATACATCTTCTCAGTGATTACACCTTTAGCTATGTGAATATTGTGCCCCCAAACCATTGTTTTGCCGCCAAGTTTTTCTTGAGCCCAAACTGCATGCTCGGCTAGATACTGATCATGCAGCTTCACCATGTTCGGATAGTCCGCCGGAATCACCATCTTCGTAAAATTCTCTATCACCTTAGCCGTCCCTTTCACCCAAACTAGCTCGTATGAATCATTCTCATTAATCGACTTCGTTTTGTCTTCAAGTAGCTTGACTATTTTTTGCGCATTAGCCGTATGCTTTTCTTTCACTTCAGTAGTCAGCTTCATATATTCCTGTAGATTACCTGACACCGATGACAATTCTTTGTAGCTTTGCTCGACTTCCGGCAGCAGATCAGGATGATGCTCCTTAACGTAGTTGATCACTTTATCGAAGACACTTTGATCAAGCATTTTTAAGTCTAGTCCGACGAAGTGAATTTTCTTTTTATGTACAGGATCAGAGTTGTATTCCCGCATCCATTTTACCATAGCGACGATCTCATCAGTTGGGTATAACAGCTTCAAAAACTCCTTAGGGTCGCCTATTCCCGTTTGGATATACGCGTTCAGTTTTAAACCGTTACCCCAATCCTCTTCAATCCCAAAATTAGTAAAGCCCAGCTCAGTGACTAAATACTTCACTAGGCGATGTTTCATCATAAAAATCTCCGAGCTTCCGTGAGTGGCCTCTCCTAAACCAACATAATTTGCATTCCCTATCATGTCTTTTAGCGGTTTTAAATCATTCAATGGTTGTTTCGGATCAAACGTATTCAGTTGCTTCGCCTGCGATTCAAGTGATTTCGCAATACTATTTTGAGATATTTGAGCTATTTCTACTGGTTGGGTTGTTCCTATATGATCCGACTTTTCAGTTTGTCTCGTACTGCAACCCGCAGCTAGAATTGATGCACTTAGCATGACGGAAACTCCGCCGTAAATCATTTTCCCTCTTGTATTCATAGCATTCACCTCATGGATTTTTTGAAGTACGACTCTTTCTGCGTGCAAGCATAGTGGCTCGTCTTCAGTAGTCCAATTGTCATTCACTCACTATCATATAGGCTAGTTACAAATCTTCACGATTTCATGTGACATGCTAGGCTCGCTAACATATTGATCAGCGGCAATATGTCACAAAGAAAATGATGACATGTTGTCACTGGTGGAGATGACAGATGTACGTTTAGTATGGGGCAGTAGGCAACCGCAGCAAACTATTTATTAAACCACTATTAAACGGAGAGGAGCGATGAACCTTATGAAATCAGGTTTCATCCAAAATGGTTATTTTTTATTATTAACTTTCGTTACAGGCTTGTTTTACTTTTGCTTTTATATGGTAGCTCTGTTGTTAAGTTTAAGTCTTTCATTTACGGTAATCGGCATTCCACTATTTACACGCGTATTGCGAACCACGACAACCTTCATCCAATTCGAACGCACGCAGACGAAAATTTATACTGATATTTCAACGGCGCCGTACAACAAAAAAATAGCAACAGATGCATCAGTCTGGGTTCATGCCAAATTAGAACTTACGGATCGCCGCAATTGGTTCGCCGTCTTTTGGTTAATGCAGAAGTTGGGGATCGGACTCGTCAGCCTCGTCAGCGTAGCCATTCTCTATTTAGGACCGATTGCATTCCTGTTGGCACCACTTTTGTATCGATACGTCGATTTAAATGTCATTTTCATGCAAGTAGATACGTTTGCGGAATCACTCTTTACCATGGGACTGGGAGCGGTGTTTGCCGCAATAAGCGTCAAGTTAAGTGACCGGTTAGTGAAAACAATCGGAGGTTATACGCGCGCCATGATTCAGCAGCTAGACCGATAGCTGTTTTGTTTCCGGCCTTTGTGCAGATGCTGTAGCGTAAACAGCCAGTTATGTACCTCACGAAGGTTTGGTCTATAATACTATAGGAAACAAAAAGAAAGTTGCTTAGGGGTTGAATGAGTTGTTGGATATGGTCAAACAGTGGTTTTGGTATGATTGGATTATGCTGGGGATTCGTCTTATTATTAGCTTTTCGCTTGTCCTTACGACGATTAGATTCCAGGAAGGACTAGTGCTGTCTCTTTGGATCGTTATTTTTTGGGAGATTGCCGCGTTCTCTATTCCCTGGGTGTGCTTACTGCTCAACTACAAATATTATTTATTCACAGAAATACTGCTATTTGGCGGACTATGTATACATTTAACCTCGATGTTTCCAGATGCTTTTCCTTCCTTTCTTGCCTCAGCCTTTCTGATTGCAGCGAATAGCGCACATCGGTCTTATTATTGGACGGCTCCAGCAACGGTCTTGGTAATACCGGGAATTTTTTATGTCGTTTCGCCAGATACCAACTATTGGTTCATGGTAACCAATTATGGATTTGCTTATGTGATGGGCTTCGCGTTTCATTTATTGATCGTCAATCATCGGCAAAATGAAACGATTCGCAAGCAAAATGCCGTGCTTGAGCAATATATGTCCCAAATCGAGCGTATTACGCTGGCAGAAGAACGAAACAGGCTGTCGAGAGAGCTTCACGATACTGTCGGTCATGCTTATACGTCCATCATCATGGGAATGGAAGCGTTACGCTCCGAGCTTGCTACTGAAATGGGTATACAGAGGCTGGATTCCTTGCTTAATTTGGGCCGTAAAAGTATAGAGGAAGTGAGGGGTTACTTGCATCAAATGGATTCTCCGCACCAGTCTCTTTCCTTGGTCCAGTCTCTGCAAAAGCTCGGAGATGAATTTCAAGAGCATGCCCGGATCCACATAAACTTTCGTGCGTTCGGAGAGGAGTATCCACTATCGCAACAAGCGAGAATGGCGTTCATTCGCTGCTTGCAAGAATCTCTAACGAATGCGGTTCGTCACGGTCAGGCGACGGAAATCACTGTTTCTTTGCAATTTGGGCAGCAAGATACGAGGCTGGAGGTGCATGACAATGGAACAGGGATGAAAGAATGGCGGGAGGGTTTCGGCATGAACGCGATGAAGGAGCGGGCCATGAATTTGCAAGGGCAAGTGTCCGTTTATACGAAGCCTGGGGACGGTACGCTTGTTACCTGTTCGTTGCCGCGACAAGCAGAAATGGAGGACGACCATATTCAGTTGTTGATCGTCGACGACCAACCTTTTATTCGGGAAAGTCTGCAGATGCTGCTCGACAAGTACCAAGACTTGACCGTAGTCGGTTCTGCAGAGGATGGTGAACAAGCCGTCGATCTGTGCGGACGCATCCAGCCTCACGTGGTACTAATGGATTTGGATATGCCACGCATGAATGGAGCCGAGGCAACCAAAATGATCAAGCAGCAATGGCCACAGATTCGCGTGTTGATTTTCACGACTTTCCAGGATGCAGAGCAAGCATTGGACTTACTGCGCAGCGGTGCGGACGGCTTCTTGCTGAAATCAACCGAACCGTTAGAGCTGGCAAATACGATCCGCCTTATTCACAGAGGAGGCACATTAATCGATCAGGGAATGTCTCATCAAATATTCGAGAAGCTCGATAAGAGCGTCGAATCAACGCAATTGAAACCCGTTAACGATTATGACCTGACTTACAGGGAAATAGAGATATTGCAGCTTGTTGCCAAAGGGCTCGGGTACAAGACGATAGCGTCCAAGGTGTATTTATCAGTCGGTACTGTCAGAAATTACGCCTCCTCGGCCTATATAAAGCTAGGAGTACGCAACAAGGAAGAAGCAGTCCAGAAGGCGTTGGAAATCGGGATCATCGTTAGCTAGAATTCGAATGATAGCGATGCTCGTTTATGAGGTGTTTTCTTATCGTGAAATTCTGCGATTTTAATGGTGTAGGGATCTTCCTATCGCTAATGGGTATAGATTCTTGTCGTTAGAAGATCCGTTTAAGAAGGTGGGAGATCATACATACTTTGATTCCCACTATATTTTCTTTTTTTTATTTTCGAGTATAATACTAATGTCCAATGATACAAAAGTGCCTACATAACTTTTAATGTAATTGCCTGAGGAATCAGGCTTTTTTATTTTAAAGGATTTAGGATTTAACGCGTCGAAGTAAGTTGCTAAAGTGGTGAAGGGCATGGAACTATCACCACAAGTGGCAAAGAAAATCAGTAAGGTAGACGATGAAATTGCGGGTTACTTCCATGCCAATCTAGCCAACAATCATCAGCTATCTCAACCTGTAGAGAAGCAAAGCATCCAAATCAAGAAGCAATCCGCCAAAATCGAAAAGTTAGAAAAATATGTTAACGAACTGGAACGCCAGTTCGGTCAAAATAGCAACAACAGCAGCAAACCGTCCTCCAGTGACAGGTTTCGAAAACCAACCAATCTTCGTCAGTCTGGCCTCGGCGCTCATCCAAATCGCGGTAACTAGGCGATGGATGAACTCGGAACGGTCGTTCACGACTCCTTGCCATGACGACATTCTTGAACGTGGTAAAGAGGAATGGGCAAACGCCGTCGTCAGAGCAAAAACCGGTCCGAAGGATCGGGAAATAAAGAGTAAAGCTGCTAATCTGGGCGAACGACTAATGATGCATAATGAGTCGATTCTCCGGATTCTTAGGGACACTGTAATTTTGATTGATAACAACCAACCTGAATGAGACTTGCGTATGGTGAAGTTATTTCTACATTGTTTAAGCAGGAGCGCCACGTCCTTGCTTCACTTGTCCATACTCTTATGGTCATGCTATTTTTTGGGGGGCCTAAGCAGTAACGTTTTTTTACACGCTACCTGCTTATTCCATCTCAAGCGTAGCGCCCATATTCAGCAACCGAACAGCCTGCAAGGAGGATACCAGGGTGAAAGTTCTATTGGTAGACGATGAACCATTGGCCTTGATCGGGCTTCGAATGGCATTAGATGGCGAATTCGACGATATGGAGATCGTAGCTGCGTATTCGAATCCGACCGAGGTCATTGCGGGCGCAATGGAGCATGCTCCAGATGTCGTCTTCTTGGACATTCATATGCCCGAGATCGATGGGCTGAAGCTCGCTAGACAGCTTCAGGCGATCATACAGGGTATCGAAATCGTATTCATTACCAGCTACGACCAGTATGCGATTCGCGCATTCGAGCTTTATGCTTTGGACTATATCATGAAGCCGGTGGAGAGACACCGTTTGCTCCAGACCGTAATGCGCGTCAAAGAAAAGCTGAATTGGAAAGGTTCGATGAAACCGCCGAAGTCGGATTCGTCCTGGATTTGCTGTTTTGACCGAATCCGGTTCCGGCATCCCGGGATGGAGTCGCAAACTGTGAAGTGGCGGACGAGCAGGGCGCAAGAATTGTTCGCCTACCTGCTCCTTCATAGAAACCGGACGGTCAGCCGCAGCACACTGCTTGAACTGTTATGGCCTGACATCGAGGAGACGAATACGGTGCAGCATCTCTATACGGAGATTTACCATGTCCGTCAAACCTTAAAGCGATATAAGTTGGACATGATTTCTATTCAATCTGGAGAGCGGGAGGCCGGATATCGGCTTGATATCGGCGAAGCGCGAGTGGATACGGAGGCGTGGGAACAAGCCGTGAAGCAACTGGGTCAACTTGATGCGAGCACGGTCGATGCTTATGAGCGTACGCTGCATGCTTATGAAGGCAGATATCTTGGGCAATATGAATATATTTGGGCGGAACACGAACGGGAACGGCTGCGATTAATTTGGCTGTATAATATGACCCGATTAAGCGAGTTTTATGAACAGCATGGAATGCAAGACAAGGCTATTAAAGTCAATAGGCGAGTTCAGGACCTGTATCCGGAAGAGGAATCCTGCTATTTCGCGCTCATGAAATTGTACGACGCCGTAGGCAGTAAGATTGAAGTGGAGGAGCAATACTTGCTTCTTCAATCGAGATTGGGAAGCGAGTTGGAGTTGCCGATCGGCGCTCACATCGTTCGCTGGTACGAACAGTGGAAATTAATTACGGCATGAAATGGCTTATTCGACCTTTGGCGCCCTATAGGCTCTATTTTCTCGTTCTTGCGATTATTGTCATTCTCTTTGGACTTCGATCGGCGTGGAACGAAGTTTATCCCTTTGACAAGTCGTTTCATGCGATAGACGGAATCATCGACTTGCGCGGAACGGACCTTGCGTCATCCTCTCCGTTAACGTTGGATGGACAATGGGAATGGTATCCCGGTCAACTGATGTCCGAGCAACAAGTTCAGGAGGATAAGCATCCTCGAAGCAGTATTCAAGTACCGGGTAACTGGAGAGCAGAGTTGAATTCCGATGCCACTAATGCCTATGGTTACGGAACGTATCGGCTTCGCATCCTAACCGATCGGCTTGAACAGCCTGTTGCGTTCTGGTTCAAAGGGATTCAAGCCTCCTCGCTAGTCGAGATCAACGGTAACATTATCGGGGGAGCAGGGCACGTTGCCGAGGCAGCAAGCGAGTATGTGCCCAGCAATACCTCATATAGCCTCTCTTATACGGAAAAGGGGGCTACGGAGATCGATCTGCTCATTCGCACGGCGAATTTCCACGCTCCGTTCTCCGGGGGGATTACGCGTTCTGTCCGATTCGGCACGGAGACGGCGATAGATGACATGAGCCAGCGTTCGCTCCTCTTTCAGATATTGACTGTGGGTATTTTGTTATTGCACGGTATGTATGCTTGCATCGTCTACTTCTACAGACGCAAAGACACATCTCTCTTCTTCACGGGGTTGTTTTTTTTATTTGCCGGCGTTACGGTATCCAGCGGTTTTGACAAATCATTGTTTATGTGGCTGCCTTTCGACTACACATGGACCATCAGGATCAGGCCTATTGCCTTGCTGTGGAAAAATATGTTTTTGCAGCTCGTCTTCATGAAGTCGACAGGAATTTCATGGCGCGGACGAGGGATGAAGATATACATTGCCGTGCTTGCGGGACTGACAGCGGGTCTATTGGTTGCGCCTGCATCGGTCGTGAACAGCGTGGTAGACTTGCATATTTTCCTTGTGGTTTACTTGCTGTCGTATATTTTGTTTATTGGGGTCGTGGTCAAGGCGGTATTCAAGAAGCAAGCCGACAACGATCTGAATTGGCTGCTGGTTGCCGCGATCAGTACGTTTTCCAATCTGACGTGGGTTATGTTGGACAGTTTCAGGGAAGTGACGAGCGTCTATTATCCAATCGACATTATGGTTGCCGTCATCGCATTTTCAACGCATTGGTTCAAAAAGTATTCGCGGAATGCCGATGAGATTAGCGAATTATACGAGCAGTTAAAGATCGCCGACAAAATAAAAGATAGGTTTCTCGCGAACACCTCGCATGAATTGCGTACGCCGCTGCACGGCATTATGAATATCGCGGGTAATCTCTACGAGAGAGAGAAGGATAATCTCACGGAGGGCAGTCGCCAGGAGATGGAACTGCTCGGCACGATTAGTCGGCGTATGTCTTATCTACTCGATGACTTGCTTGACGTCGTACGCTTGCGGGATCATCGCATAAGCTTGCAATTGGAGCCGCTTCGCGCCCAAGCGATCGTCCCCGGCGTTATAGCGATGCTTCAATATATGGCGGAAGGCAAGCCGATCATGCTGCATATGAACATAACGGAGTCGCTGCCGCCTGTGATGGCGGACGAGAAACGTTTGGTACAAATCCTGTATAACTTACTGCACAATGCGCTGAAGTATACGGAGCGGGGATCTATCACTCTATCTGCCGAAGTCCGGAGCGGGCAAGCCGTGATTGAGATAGCTGACACCGGCATTGGCATGGATGAAGAGACGCAGGCGCGAATATTCATGCCTTACGAACAAGCTGTATACGGAATCGGCGATGGTAGAGGAATCGGGCTGGGGCTTAGTATTTGTAAACAATTGGTCGATCTGCACGGCGGTGAGCTGTCGGTTGACTCCGCGTTAAGCAGGGGCTCGACATTCCGCGTTACTCTTCCGTTGGCGGATAGGACCGCACAATCGCTCGCTGGGCAGATTCGGCTTGCGGAGCGGGAAACGGCGACGGCGACGCAACCGTACGAAGGCTTGCGAGCGGAAGGGCGAGAGATAGACGGCAGATCATTACGCGACGCGGTTCCGCCGTTGCTCCATGGCGACAATATTCGCCTATTGGTGGTTGACGACGATCCGATCAATCTGAAGGTGCTCGCCGGCATACTAGAGTCAGAGCCTTTCCAGATCGTGACGGCGCATTCCGGGGAAGAGGCGTTGCAATTGCTGGAGCAACAATCGTGGGATCTCGTGATTGCCGATGTTATGATGCCGGGAATGTCCGGTTACCATCTGACGCAGAGGGTGAGAGAGCGTTACTCCGTTTCGGAGCTGCCCGTGCTGTTGATGACCGCCCGCAGCCAGTCTGCAGATATCTACACGGGCTTCCTGGCAGGAGCGAACGATTATGTGACCAAGCCTGCTGATGCGATTGAACTTCGGTGCCGGATTCGTTCGTTGATCGCGCTCAAGCGGTCGATCCAGGATCGGTTGCGAATGGAAGCCGCGTATTTGCAAGCGCAAATTCAGCCGCATTTCCTATTCAATACGCTCAACGCGCTGATGGTGCTTAGCAAGATCGATACGACCAGGATGCAGAAGCTGGGTGAAGCGTTCACCTCCTATCTGCGCATCAGCTTCGATTATATGAACACAGGGGAGAAGGTCGAGCTGGCTCACGAGCTTGCCTTGGTAGAAGCTTATCTGCACATTGAGAAGGAGCGATTCGGCGACAAGCTGGAGGTCGTTCGGAAAATAGAGAAAGGAGTTCGCGTGTCGCTTCCACCGCTGTCGATCCAGCCACTGGTCGAGAATGCCATTAGGCACGGTCTCTTGAGCAAGGGGATAGGCGGCACGGTTCAACTGCGGATCGCTCGCCTGGAAGACGGCATTCTGATCGAGGTCAAGGATAACGGCGTTGGCCTGTCATCCGATAGGATCGAGAAGCTGTTGAATCCTTCCCTGCAAGAGCAGAGAGGCATTGGCATTGTCAATACGAATCGGAGGTTGATTCAATTGTATGGACACGGGCTGAGTTTCGAGAGTAAGCTAGGTGAAGGAACGACAGTATCCTTCGTAGTTCCAACGGGGCGAGCGCAGTTAATAAGAGTTGAATAAAGCTTACCTATATAAAAGGCTGCTCTACGAGATAGAAACGGAATTATTTCGTTTCTATCTCGCGGAGCGGTCTTTTTTTTGCAGCTTAACGTATTCGCTTACGCGCTTTATAAGTCGATGGAAGGGCTGCGACTGTGATTGTATAGGGTTTGTATAGTTTGATTTGATATTCTATTGCATGAGTCGACAAAATCTTTAGGAAATGGTTTGGGAGGAGATGAATTACAGTGAGATGGAAGTCCGGTAACAAACTTATCAAACTTATACCTGCGATTCTTACAGCAATGTTAACAGTAGCGCCGCTTCATTCATTGGCAGCCGACCCGTCGCATTATCAAAGCGCTACAACCATCTATACCGTTGCAGCATCGGAACTAATCCATCACGTAGAGTACGCCGATCTCGACGACGATGGAAATCTGGATATGATCATTATTCAGCTTATGACCGATCAAGTCGGGGTTCTGCGAGGTAATGGCGACGGAACGTTTCAAGTGCCTCAACTCTATAATGTCGGCGACAGTCCTAAGTCCGCAACAGTAGGCGATTTCAACAAAGACGGGATAAACGATATTGTCGTTGGCAGTTACAACGACACCACGATTTCCATCCTGATCGGAAAGGCTGACGGCCAATATATGGACGCCGTCTTCTACCCTTCCGGCTACAGATCTTTGACTGTGACCTCCGGCGATTTCAATAAAGACGGGAACTTGGATGTAGTTGCTACGAACGATGGTGCAGACAGGATCTCCATTCTGTACGGGAATGGCAACGGCTCCTTCCAGACAGCTGTTACTGAGATGGTGGGAAGATATCCGCGCTACGTGGAGACTTACGACATCAATAACGATGGGAATTTGGATTTGATCTGTTCCAACGATGGCTCCAATTCGATAAGTGTCTTTCTTGGTGACGGTAACGGCGGATTCAGTAGGCAAGATTATCCGGCGGGAACCTTTCCTAACGAAATTGCAATCGGAGATTGGGATGGCGATGGCGTAGCTGACCTAGCGTTAAACGCGAATGGCGATAGCGGAATGACGATCCTGCTCGGCAACGCAGACGGTTCGTTTCGCGCACCGATCTTCTATTCGTCCGGTGGGGGGTCATACCCGCTCTATTTAGACGCTGGCGACATCAATAACGATGGCCGTCTTGATATCCTGGTTACGACTCAAGCGTACTCTTATGTCCTATTCCTTGGTAACGGCGACGGCACTTTCCAATCGGGCATCACTTATGCCCCGCCTGTTAACGTAAGAGAGGTCAACGCTGAAGATTTCAACGGCGACGGAATTCCGGATTTGGTACTCAAATCCAACAGTTCTATTGAGCTCATGCTCAGCAAGTCCGAAGGGTCGATCGCCTTCAATTCGGCTGCTTATTCCGTCTCCGAGGACGGAGGATCCGCCATTGTTACCATCGTTCGAAGCGACAGCTACGGGCCGACGACGGTACGATTGACGACGACGGACGGCTCCGCCACCGCCGGCACTGATTATACCGCAGTCACCGATACGATCTCGTTCCTGGCGGGCGAAACGGTCAAGACCTATCCGATCCCGATTGACGATAACACGGTGTACTCCGGCAATCGGATGTTTACGGCAACGCTCTCTGATCCTTCGAACACGGTGTCGCTGGGAGCGCAGTCAAGCGCAAGCATCACGATTATGGAGGACGAGCTGCCGGATACGACGGCTCCGACCGTAGATGTTACGAAGTTCACGGCTATCGACAACTATGCCGGAACGCCGGATCAACTGCGCGGATCGGCGAATGCGATCAGCGAGTCCGGAGTGAACGTTCGCGCTTATGCCTGGAATGACGCCAATGCTGACAACTTGATCGATGCAGGCGAGTTGTCGGCGACGGGAGTGAATCTGGGAATGAGCGCGGCCGATGGCTCCGTACCCGCGGCCGCTCTAGGCAATCTGCCGCCCGGCTCGTACAAGTACGTCCTTACCGCGACGGACGCTGCTGGCAACGAATCGCCGCGAGTAGCGAGCGCGGCCATCTCCGTTAACCTATCGAAGGCGACGATGCCGCAGGATAGCGTGATCAGCCCGACGACGGCGACGTTTGATATAAATCTGGCGAACCAGGCGGATGTAGCGACGGAGATGACACTGAACGGCAACACGCTGATGAGTATCGCGAATGGCGGGACGCTGTTGGGAAAAGACGTGGACTACACGGTAGTGGACGGAACCGTCACGATTGGTCAGAGCTACTTGGCGGGGCAGTCAGTGGGATCGACGACGCTGACGTTTACATTTAGCGCCGGATCTGAGCAGACATTAGTGATAACGGTGAGCGATTCGACGCCGCCGATGTATGGCGTCACTTACGATGGCAATACATCCGATGGCGGCACGACCCCGATGGAGACGAATCAAGCGTCTGGAGCAACCTTTGCGGCTAAAGCGAATACGTTCACGAAAACGGGCTATACGTTTGCAGGGTGGAACTCGCAGGCGGACGGCGGCGGAACGGCGTATGCGGCGGGTGCAACGGTGACGATGCCATCCGGCACGTTAACGTTGTACGCGCAGTGGACGCCGATTACGTACGCGGTGACCTACGCCGGTAATACATCCGACGGCGGCACTGCGCCGACGGAGACGAACAAGGCGCAGGGAGCGATGTTTGCGGCGCAAGCGAATACGTACACGAAAACGGGCTATACGTTTGCAGGATGGAACACGCAGGCGGACGGAGGCGGAATGGCGTATGCGGCGAGTGCAACGGTGACGATGCCATCCGGGGCGTTAACGTTGTACGCGCAGTGGACGCCGATTACGTACGCCGTAACTTACGCCGGTAATACATCCGACGGTGGCACGGTGCCGACGGAGACGAACAAAGCCTCTGGAGCGACCTTCGCGGCGCAAGCGAATACGTTCACGAAAACGGGCTACACGTTTACGGGATGGAACACGCAGGCGGACGGAGGCGGAACGGCGTATGCGGCAGGTGCAACGGTGACGATGCCATCCGTCGCGTTAACGTTGTACGCGCAGTGGACGCCGATTACGTACACGATCAGTCCGTTGCCGAACGTGACGCTGAATAATCTGACAACAGGCTATGCATCGGGGGCACGGGATACGAAAACAGTGAACGTGACGCGGACGGGCGCGGGCGACTTGACGAACTTGGCGACAATGTTGAGCGGGACGAATGCGAGCAGTTTTACGATTACGCAGCCCGCAGAGACTTCGTTGAATAGCGGGGCGCCGTCCACGACATTTACGTTACAACCGAACGCCGGACTTGCCGCAGGAACCTATACGGCAACGGTATCGGTATCAGCGACCGACATGATGCCAGTGACTTTTACGGTGACACAGATTGTAATAAGCGCAGGAGACGGCAGCTCGACACCTCCAACTTCTCCGGAACCGGAGAAGGAACAGGTCTCCGATTTGGTTATCGATCTGAACGGTGTACCATTTGACCCGAATACCATCGATACGACGAAGCCGTCCGTCACGCTGGAAGTGACGCCGAAGGGCGGGATAGTTTATGTCAGCATCCCTGATAGCATATTAACGAGATTTGCGGGCCAGAACGCAACTTTCTTCATCGAGATTCAGACGCCTTTTGGCAGTTACCGAGTGCCGGTTAATCTGGCTTCCCTCATTCCGGGAATGAAGGATTTGCTTGCCGCGAACAAACTGAATGCCGAGGATATAAGCTTCAAGATCACACTGACCGACAAGTCCGGTGACGCGGACATTCAAGCTGCGTTTGCAAGCGGCTTGCCGAACGGCAAGGTAATGGGCGCCATTGTCGATTTCAACATCGAGATCATCAATATCCAGACTAAGCAACTGATAGGTACGGCTGACAAGTTCAGCAAGGCGATGGTAAGAATCATCCCGATGCCGAATGAATTGACGGACCTGCCGGAACAATGGGGGGCATTCCGCTATAACGAAACGAAGACGCAATTCGAGTTTGTTCCTGCGCGCAAGGTGCAGATCGAGGGCAACTTGTATGTGATGATCAGCTCATTATCGAACAGTGTGTACGTCGTGGCGGACAATCCGGTCGACTTCACCGATGTACGACAAGATTGGAGCAAACCTTTCATCGATCTAGCGGCGGCAAAAGGGCTTGTTAGCGGCGTAGGCTTGTATGATCCGAACAAAGCGGTCACTAGAGGGGAATTTGCCGCGATGCTCGTACGGATACTTGGACGCGGCCATTCTACCAACACCACAGCGCCATATGAGGATGTAAAGCAAGGTGCTTGGTATTATAGCGAGCTTGCACAAGCGAAGGAACTCGGCCTATTGGAGTTCGCGAGCGGCAACCGCTTTAAGCCGGATCAACTGCTGACGCGCGAGGAAATGGCGAGTATGCTGGCGGCTGCAATTGGACTTGAGAAGCTGCCATCCACAGGAGAAAAGGTTAGCTTGAATGGCTATAAGGATATTGGAAGGATAGACACGATATATATGGAGGACATTCAACTGATGGTTAAGCTTAACATCATGACTGGTACCAGCAAGGATATGTTCAGTCCGGAAGCCGAGACGACACGTGCGCAAGCGGCGGCCGTCCTTGTGCGGACGCTTCGGGTGCTTGGATTCATTGATTAATTGAACCATCCATCATTCAAAATCAAAGACCGTTCAATGTGAACTGCACCCCAATTGTTAGACACAATCTAACAATTGGAGGTGCAGTTTTTCTATATGTCCAAATTAACACCACAAGAAAAATACAAGCTGCAAAAAGGTACCTTGAGAGAAAGGAAAGTCAGGATACCGTTGCTCAAAGTAGTGGGGATATCCAAGGCTATTCTTCAGACGTAGATACGTCAGTACCAACTTCAAGGAGAAGATTCTTTTATAACTACAACTGACCAATTAACTAACAAAGTTTTCAGCAGTCTCTGTCGAGTTTACTGATCTAAACAAAACGGCCAGCCATTGTATTTACTTGGTGGTGCAAGCGCTCAACTAACGGGAGTAAAAATTGCGAGGATTTAAAAATGAGAATTTCGAAATTAGAATTCAAAAGTTGTTTAAGAGACGGTTATCCAGGACCGATTATTTTGCTGATTTTATAGTAGATGGACAATCAGTATACGAAATATATGCTGAGGAATTCGATTTTGTATCTTGTTTAGGGTGGGGCAGGAGGGGATTCTGATGAATCCTTGGGTCGGTGCGGCAGCTATATGTAACAATTCTGATAGACAATTACTTATGGTACTACAAGGTAAACCAGAAGAAGAAAAACGATGGTCGGTGCCTTCTGGGGAAAAGAAGAAGATCAAACCTTAGAAGATTGCTGTATTAGGGAAGTTTATGAGGAGACAGGTTGCCTCTGTAAAATTAACAAAGAGATAAAGGGTAATGCAGGGGCAATTGGTCCAGTTGAATTCCATGTAACATATTTTGAGGTTGAGATTTTAAGTGACCATCCAACAATCCATGACCCTGGACTTATATATGAAATTGCTTGGAAGACCACTGAGCAGCTAAATGACCTGCACTTTTCCTTTCCTGAAGATAAAGAGTTCTTGTTACAGTACATCGAACAAAAACTGCGTTAAAGGCGAACGTAAGCATTTAAAGCTATACATGGGGAGTTATTAAAGATGGAAGTTTTGAAAGAAAAGGCATACGTATATCTGTTTTATTGTGTTCTTTTAGATATTCGGAGTGCTTCTTATACTCATCGTATAAAATGGTGGAAACCTTCATCATGGATCCAGGCTAAAATTGATTTGCAAGAAATAAACAATATTGCTGATGTATTTCATAACTTACCTGACTTGCTTGTTAACCGACCAAATGAATTTGATGAAAAGTGGTTTTGGGATTACTTAAAACAGCGACTTCCAGAGAAATATGAATTTTATTTTCAAGTTTTTACCGAAAAGTTAAACGAAAAAGCATGAGTTCATTCATCTTACGAGATACATTAGCGCGGCGATGGAATCGATCCATCGACTAATTTCGTTCCTGGCGATCCTCTCGACTAATGGGCAAGGACATACCAGACGATTTTGCAGTGTATACCGTGGAGGGCGAGAAGCCAATTTTAATGGTTTGGTTGGTACCCGTCACACCTCAAGAGATAAAATTCGTGAATCAACATGGGTAGAAGCTGTTTGAAGTTTTGCTGGAGGCTTCAGACCCCAATTAGATTGATTTCAACCATAGGAGCATTGTCTGATAAATAGACTTTATTGCGCTAACGAGGGAACGTTAATTCAACAAAAAACGCTTTAACTGGTACACAAGTCTGATATCTGTTACCAATGTAACAGCGACTTGTTCCGTTTGTTTGTAAATAACATCTGAGTAAATACAGAAGATGTCATTTTGATAATACAATACTGCACACAGGGACCACCTCACTCTCGAATATCGATTTTAGTCTTATTTTTGTTTGTGCTAAAATAGTGTTGAATCAAGCTTTACATATCGAGAACTAAAGGAGCGAAAAAATATGCAATCCGTAGCAGGGAAAGTAGCATTAATTACCGGAGCGGGACGCGGTATCGGGCGTGCAACAGCAATTGCGTTTGCTCAAGAGGGCATTCACGTCGGTCTTGTGGGACGTTCGCTTGAAAATTTGCAGAAGGTAGCGGAGGAGCTCAAGCCGTACGGCGTGAAGGTAGTCATTTCAACAGCCGACGTGGCGGATCTTGCTTCCATTACTGCGGCGGTTGAGTCCATTCGCGGTGAACTGGGTGCAATTGACATTCTCGTCAACAATGCCGGAATTAGCAAATTCGGCGGCTTTATGGAGTTAACGCCCGAAGAATGGACGAATATTATCGACGTCAACGTTAAAGGCGTATATTACACCACCCGCGCGGTATTGCCGGAAATGATGGAGCGCAATGCTGGCGATATTGTTAATATTGCATCAACGGCTGGACAAAGAGGGGCTCCGCTCACGAGCGCTTATACGGCATCGAAAGCCGCTGTTATCGGGTTAAGCGAGTCCTTAATGCTTGAGGTTCGAAAGAAAAACATTCGCGTAAGCACATTGACTCCAAGCACGGTCGCAACCGATATGGCATTGGAGCTCAAGCTGACGGACGGCAACCCTGAGAAGGTCATGCAGCCGGAAGACTTGGCTGACTTGATCGTTGCGCAGTTGAAGCTGCATCCTCGCGTCGTATTGAAGCATGCCGGACTTTGGTCGACGAACCCCTAACCGTCCGCTGTCTCTCGTCGTCGCGGAAAACAATTGTGTGACCTAGAAGTTAGTGAAGTTATGGAGTTCATGGTCCGATTCACCAATTGAATTTGCGTGATGCACTTATGGTAGGTGATCGTGAGGTGAAAACATCATTTCAAGTACCACCAGTGCTTCATTGCCTGGGTATTGAATACGATGGTGATGCCTAAGTCGTAGTCGTCTCATTTACTGATAATAGAAGTCTATGAAATAAATGTTGTAACAAATTTTTTAAGGTTGTTCTACTCAGAACAACCTTTTTATTTTGACTGAGCGTGTGGCTTTATAAAGGCTCTTAATAGTTAAAGGTGGCAAGATGATGTTCTTTTGATTAATCTAAGCCTCCCAATAAGCGTCCAGGACTGGCTCGGGCAATAACCTTGTAAAGTTGTTCAACTACCAGGCAGTTTAGCTTGGAAGATCTAAGGATTACTAGAGATAACTGGGTTTACCTAACACACTAACCGCTAGTCCTGCTTGATTTCCCATGAATACTCTTCAAGAATAGCGAGCATTATGCTTGTGGCGGCTCTTTATTTTAACTCAAGTGATTGTAATTTTTTTGTGAAAAATTAATGAACTTAATATTTTTTGCGACAAATTACGACAACATAAATCGCCAATTTTCGATAAAATAACGTTTGTGTTGCCTAGTAAACAACCGGTATAAACATAAAGTTATGGAAAGCAAGGGGGATTCAAATGAAGAGATTATTGCAAGGTTTTGTTGGTGGTTTTTTGATTTGCTTAGTATTGTCAGGAACAGCGGTGTACGCAGCATCGGGGAGTACTATGATTGACGTGTATTTTAAAAACTTAACGTATCTGTTTGATGGCGTTAAGAAAGCCCCCCCTCAAGATGCCAAAGGATTTATTTATAACGGAAATACTTACGTTCCGCTACGTTTTCTTACAGAAGCATTAGGTAAAGAAGTGAAGTGGGACGGCAGTACGGATACGATCTCGATTGGGCAAAATAGCGTTGCTACAACACCAATTCCCACAACGCCAACGAGCAGTGGTTTAGAGCAGAATGAGAAGTATCTAAGTGAACTTGTCTATGATACCAAAGATGGTGATGCGAATGTATTCCTAAGCTTAGATGATTGGGAGAAATTCGCTTGGAATACAAAGCCAGGGGACACGTTTAAGATAAATGGCAAGATGTATAATTATGGATTAGGTGTGCATTTGAATAAGTCAGTTCCGCCTACATACTATAAAAGTGGTGGTGCGGTCACTTATACCTTAAACGGTGAGTATAAGAAGTTAACAGGGTATGTTGGTATTGATGATTCTGTTGTGAAAAGCAAAGCTAAAGGAACGTTAACCATAACAGGTGACGGCAAGGTATTGTCAGTTACAAGTGATGTCATTGCTGCGGTAGACCCAGTTGCCCTTAATGTCGATATTACGAATGTGAAAACACTAGAAATTCGATTCCAGACGAATCGTAATGATTATGTTAATTTTGTATTTGCTGATGCGAAATTAATTAAATAATAAACTTTGTTGAAGTGGTAAGAACGATTAATGAGCCGGAGTTAACATTTTAAGTAGAATAGAATTCACAATATAGCATTAAGCTTGCATAACAATGATGAGCAAGAAGAGAAGCAGCAGTCGAGTTCACATTTAAGCACGGCGATTAAAACGATTCTTATTGCCGATCTTGTTATGAGCCTCGATAATGTGTTGGCTGTTGCCGGGGCAGCAGGTGGAAGTTTTTTACTGATTACATTGGGACTAGCCATCAGTATTCCGCTCATCTTATGGGGAGTAATTTGCTGATGACACTTATAAATCGTTTGCCAGTGATCGCTGTTCTGGTTGTTGCTTCTGTTCTAAATAATTCGATTGTGTTTTCCTGTATGGATTAAGGTCAGTTCTTGACGCGCATTATGAAATGCGGTTAAGAACTGATTTTTTGTTTCAAGATTGCTCATTTTGTTGAAACCCTTTTGGTGTTAAGCCCGTGACTTGTTTGAAAATTCGGCTAAAATAAAATTGGTCCGGATAACCAACTAATTCTCCTACCTCTTTTATGGCAAGTTGTTTGTTGTTTGTAAGTAAATACTTGGCTTCGTTAATACGCAGAGTTGTAAGATATTTCGAGGGCAATTCACCTGTATACTTGATAAAAATCTTACTTAAATAAGATGATTTAAAATTAAATTTACTTGAAATTTCTACCATATTTAATTCTTTATTAAAGTTTTCACGAATGTACTGTTGCACCGCATGTACAATTTCTCTAGGGTCACCTGAATGATCTATGGCAATCAATGCTGTCTTTTCGTCTTCCAGTGATAGCTTAATATTCATAAGCGCTCTGTTTAATTCAATCGGTTTTACTGGTTTAAGTAAATATTCATCAATATTATAACGAATAGCTTGTTGTGCGTATTCAAAATCAGCAAATCCGCTAATAATGATTTTCTTAATATGATGGAAATGAAGATGGAGTGTTTTAATTAATTCAAGTCCGTCCATAACCGGCATACGTATATCGGTTACGACAAGGTCAGGTTGATATAACTCGATTAGTTCAAGCGCAGATTTCCCGTCATTTGCCGCACCGATAACATGAAAATTTAGATCGCTGGTTTCAATTTTTTTTACTAAATAATTGCGTATCAACAGTTCATCTTCAGCAATAACTACTTTAATCTGCTTATGTTTCATATCATTCCTCCTCTACGATGAAACCACCTATTGTAACAGATGCACCACCATTAGAATTGTATGCAATTCGAAAAACCATTTTGGCTTGATATTGTAATTTAAGCCGTAAATAAATATTTAGCAACCCCATTCCATTAAGCTTAAGCCCAGGCATAATTTTACTTTGTTCGATTTTCTCAATTTTTTCATATAGGAGATTTAACTGTTGATCATTAAACCCTAAGCCGTTATCAGAAACAGTAATTTGCCAGTTGTTGTTCGTAATTGTTCCGACAATGTGAATATGCCAAGGCGAGGCTTTTCTTGTGACGAATTTTAAAGCATTTTCTACCAACGGCTGAATGATCAGTTTAGGAATTTTTAAATCTAACATATTGGGATCAATTTCAAAGGAATATTGTAATTGGGAACCATACCTTATTTGATGTATGTTTATATATTTTTCAGTATAGTGAAGCTCAGTTGCTATATCTACTTCTAAAGATTCATCAGAAGAAATGTAACGCAGCATGTCAGATAGATTATCGGACATTTCAATAATTTGGGAATTCATATTTTCTTCTGCCATAATTCGTATGGTCATTATCGTATTATATAGAAAGTGGGGGTTCATCTGCGATTGAAGCGCTATCATTTTGGATTGAAGCTCCTGAGCTTGTGACAACAAGAGCTCATTCATTGAATTCTTCAACCTGGAATTCATATTGATAAAGGATAAATGTAATTGATCTAGTTCATTTAAACCGCTATTCAATTGTTGGGGAGTTGGGTTGTATCCAATATCCTCCAACCGAATATTGCGAATCGTACGATGTATTTTTAAAATCGGCAGCGTAATTCTTTTTGCAGAAAAAAATGATAGCAGGATAGCGAAAATTAGTATAAGAATTGCGACAAAAACGGTTCTTTTTGCAAATAAGGAAAGGGGAGCTAGCAATTTTTTCTCTGAAATGATGATAGCTACATTCCATCTAGTAAATTGAGAATGTTTAATAGAGAGCATTTCTTTTTCTTTGGTTGTTGGATTGGTGATTATCGTATATTTATCGTCATTGTTATAATTAGAATATTTTGTAATGTAGGGCTCGTAATCTGATTGATTCATGTTTAATGGATATATGATGTGATTCGAATCGTCAAACACTATTATTTTCTCGCGATTTGGATTTCGATCGAGATAGTCCATAATACTCTTAAAGATATGGTTGTAATATTGCTTAACTTCGACAATTCCTTGGGCTACATTTTCTTGATCGTAAAACAAACGAAAGAGTGAAATGGAGTACTGCACTTGGTTGGATGACAAGAACTTAGACATTTTTTCATCTGGGACAGGAGGGTGAATAAATTTGCCTTTTTTATTTTCAGTAACAGTTTTATACCAGTCTTCTTTAGTTGGATCATAGCTTTGATGGCCGTTTTCAATCCCATTTGCATAGACACTATTCATAAAATCGTATAAATAAACTTGATCCACCGGTCTACTGGGACCGATTGCAATTGCCAAAATGTCGGCTAGTTCTTTGGAACTTTCGAAGTTATTCATGGGTATTGATTTACTCGTACTAGCATGTAATTGTTCTTCCGTTTTTCCACTCGTGTATTCAATAAATAAGTCTTTTACCAAATTAGAATACATCACATCAAGCGTAACGGCATCCATCTTTTGTATTTCAAGATCTAATTTTTCTTGCGTCGATTGAGCAAGATTGTATATGGAATCCGTTGCGTTTTCCCTTAATAAATCGGATACCCATAAATAAATCCAAACGACTAGAACTGTAAAAACAATTATGATGATCAAGGAATACGTGGTGAAAAGAATGGTTTGAATGTTTTTAAATTTGTTCAGCATAACTTCCTCCTGTCGGAAATTATAAATGGTATTCAACGTGTCAAATATAATTTTGTTCTTCAATTATGTGTGTAGAAATCAAGTTTGTCAAAGCTATTTATATGGATTCATGTGGTTAAAATAATACAAAAAAAACGCTGACCATCTCCATGGAGAACCTGAAACAACTTTAATATAATAAGGATGTAATCAGCGAGATCATTCGTTTGGAGGGTAGAATTAGAGGAAAAGGGGGAACAAGCAACATAATAATGAATTTTTTATTCCTTTATGAATACGTTTACAAAAAATGAATAAAAGGGGATATGGGAACATGAATAAATTGTCTTCAATAACTACTGTTTGCCTATTAAGTATTGGTTTATTAGCGGGATGCAGTTCTTCCAAAACGGAATCAACAGCTACTGTTGCTCCAACATCGTCTGAAGTAACACCAGTCTCAACCTCAAAAGTGAAAAAAGACATTACGTTAACATACATAGCTAGTCAGGATTGGGTAAAAGATGGTGAAATGAAATTAGCCAAAAAATTCGAAGCGGAAACGGGTATTCACATTGATTACCAGATTATTCCGGCAGATCAGTATACGAATATTCTCAAAACAAAATTAAACGCCCAGGAAGCACCTGACATTTTTGGCGGGCAGAGTGGTAAAAGTGACATTGTTACACAATATAACGTAGAGAAAAATGCTGTTGATCTAAGTGGAGAAGAATGGGTGAAGCGTGAAGATCCGCTATCTATTGAACAAGCGTCGGTTAATGGCAAAGTGTATGCTTTGACAGTGTGGGATAATACGGGAAGTTGGATTATCAACTACAATAAGCAGATTTTCCAAAAGTTAGGGTTATCTATTCCGAAAACGTATTCGGAATTTAAATCAATTAGTCAAAAAATTAAAGATTCTGGGATTACACCAATCTATGAGCCTATTTCGGATGGATGGCATCACGTATTATGGTTTCCGGAAATTGGACCACGCTTCGAAGAAGTAACACCAGGCCTAACGGATAGACTAAATACAAATAAAGCGAAATTTGCCGATGATCCGACTATGTTGCTTGCTCTAACTCAACTTCAGGAAATGAACAAATTAGGATTCTTTGGGACGAATGCCTTCTCTGATACGTTTGCTGATACAGAGAAAAATATGGCAAGTGGTAAATTTGCAATGACGCTTAATAATCCAAGTGAACCTGCAAACATTGAGAAAGCCTATCCTGAAATGAAAGCGGATAACTTTGGTTTTTTTGTAATGCCACTTGCAGATAATCAAATTTTAAATGTAAATCCTGCTGCTCCAAGTAAGTTTATTTATTCAGGTTCCCAACATATTGCAGAAGCCAAACAATATTTTGCATTTTTAGCCAAACAGGAAAACTTGCAAGCATTTTTAGATAGTGAGCCTAAGTTTTCCACGCTTAATTTTCCAAATTTAAAGGATAAATTTACACCTGAGCAAAAGAAGTTTTTCGAAACCTATAAAAAGGCAGGAACAGTTTTCCAGACTTCTATTAATTATTTAAATGCGCAGTGGATGGATATAGGTAAGGAGCTTCAGGCCATGTTGGGAAGCACTTCAACACCTGCAGATGTATTAAAGTCTATTGATAAAAAGAGAGAGAGTATAGCAAAAGCTGCTAAAGATCCTGCTTGGTAATTGTAGATTATAAAAGATGGAACAACAACCCATCTGGGCTATTTTTCCAGATGGGTTGTTGTTTTTATTAAAGATAGAGTGGAGTGCATACGTATGAACAAAAAAATATATCCTTCTTATTTTGCAATTGGAGCAGTTGGTTTGTATGTGGTGTTTATCATAATCCCAAGTTTTATGGGGTTTTACTATTCATTTACGGATTGGAGCGGTTTTTCCGATGAGATCACTTTCATTGGCCTTGACAATTTCAAAATGATATTTTCATCTGATGAACATTACATGCATTATATCAATAATACGCTCATTTTTTCGGTAGCAACTATTATTTTGAAGTCGGTTTTGGGATTTTCGTTTGCCTTACTTTTAAACGAAGGTGCAAATAAATTAAGGAATATTCACCGTGTGCTGATTTTCATGCCAGCGATAATACCGGTATTAGTTGTCGGACTTATTTTTAAATCTATCTTAAATCCAGAGACAGGGTTATTGAATGTGAGCTTACGGGCAGTTGGGTTAGATGTGTTCGCACAGCAATGGCTTGTCGATCTGGATTGGGCCTTTAAATCAATTATTGCCGTGGATATTTGGAAGGGTGTTGGCTATATCATGGTCATTTTACTGGCAGGGCTCCAATCCATTTCCAAGGATTATTACGAGGCAGCCGTTATCGATGGTGCAAACTTTTTTGCAAAACTCAAACATATTACGATTCCATTGCTAATGCCCGCGCTTTTAATAACGACTGTCTTAAATCTGCTCTATGGTTTAAGGGTATTTGACATCGTCTATGTATTAACAAACGGTGGTCCGGGCTATGCGACAGATGTTATTTACACGGCTGTGTTTAAAGAGTTTTCAGAAGGGCGTTATGGTGTGGGGACTACCTTATCTACGGTTTTATTCACAGTTATGATGATCATTGGTTACTTTGTCATTCGATTAATGAGTAAAGAGGAGGGGGTTCGGACATGAAGTTAAAAAATGTACTTGGCAGCTTAAATCATTTGATTTCAATTTTGATCAGCCTTGTCATGGTTGTTCCACTCCTCTTAATTGTAAATAATTCTCTGAAGGAATCCAGTCAAGCAAGTTCTATGGGATTTGATTTACCCAAAAGCCTACATTTTGAAAACTATTCAATCGTTATAGAAAAAGGAAAACTAGCGCATACTTTTCTGAATAGTGTGATGTATTCAGGGTTTTCAACCATCATAGGGATTTTGCTCGCCTCGATGGCAGCTTATGTATTCGCAAGAAATAAGTCTAAGATGAATCGAATGATGTATTTATTTGTCATCATGGGAATAGCCATGCCAATCAATTACGTGACATTAACGAAAGTGATGCAGTTCACTCATCTAATCAATTCACAAGCAGGAATTATCATTTTATATGCTGCTTTTCAGATCCCTTTCAGCGTATTTCTTATTTATGGTTTTGTCGAAGGTGTGCCTAAAGAACTGGATGAAGCTGCAGTTGTGGATGGATGTGGCCCGAATAGAGCATTCTTTCAAGTTGTATTTCCGTTATTAAGACCCGTTGCTATTACTGCAGCTATCTTAATATTTATGAATACATGGAACGAGTTTGTGCTTCCTTTATATTATCTAAACGATACGTCAAATTGGCCAATGACGCTGGCGATATATAATTTCTTCGGACAATTTTCTAAAAATTGGAATTTAGTCTCCGCCGATATTGTATTGACAAGCTTACCTGTTGTAATCGTCTATTTATTTGGTCAAAAATACATCGTTTCAGGCATGGTTTCAGGCTCGGTGAAAGGCTGATTATTGTGAACCCATGGAAACAGAATTAGAGGGCAATCGCGGAAGGGGGGATTATTATGTAGCGAGAATGTTTGTAATTCAGGAGTTCAAGCAATGAATGAAAAGAAACATTTATTAAGGAGGAAGCAGGGTGACAAAAAGACATATCTATACAATTTTATCCCCATTCATGGTTTTAATCATGCTTTTGCAAACGATTACAATTTTCCCTAAGCAGACGCATGCAGAAATCACGGCTCCACTATCTCCTGTTTTACCAGCGTTTAGCAATCCAGTAAATCCCGTTTTTAATCCCAATTATAGCGAACTAATAGGGCGGTCTGATCTAACTTATACGGGATTAATTACAAGCGGTAATAAAGGAATGCCTGTGGCGACTGGAAGGTTCGGTGGCCCTGTTTGGCAGAGCAGTGGAAATACGCTTAGTATGCAGTTGAACCACACAGATAGCTTTATGTTCAACGATGCCTCTTCCGTCTCCAAAGATCATCAAAATTCTGGTGGAGGTGCTTTGGGACGTGTCCATGTTGGTTTTGGATCAGGTACGGTTTTTGATGCTGCTACGCAACAACGTTTATCCCTTTATGACGGCAAACTGAACATTATGGGGACAGGAGTTGCCATCAATGTCATTGCAAATATGAATTCAGATGCCATCGCGATTCAAATAACGGATAATCGCGCGACGCCTACTGCGATCACTGTCGATCTGGCCATGCTGCGCGCAGCGAACCAAGTATGGGGGGCTCATTCCGCGGTTTCCACGCTTACCACGGAATCAGATAATAAGACGATTGTACTGGAGCAAGTGATTCAGGAACCAAGCAGTACAGGGATAGCAGTTAATAATTATTACAACCGCACAGCCGTTGCGGCAACAGTTCAAGGCAGGAATGTTTCCTCGGTTTCCACCAGCACAGTTGGCACTCGTCAAGCGCTTCGCTTGAATTTGCCAGCGCAAAGCGGTAGCTTCACGGTCATTATTGGGGGAGACTCAACCATGAGTCAATCAGTAAACGTAAAAGCCAATGCGATCGCGAACGCATTGAATTCCCCGACGTATAGCAGCATATATGCGTCCAGTCAGGGATGGTGGAGCGCCTTCTGGGATAAATCTTATATCTATTTGCCTTCGAAGAAAGATTTTGAACAACGGCGCAACTATTACATGTATTTGGCAGCGATATCCAACCGAGGAAATTTCCCCTCCAAGTATAACGGCGGAATCTGGATCGGCGAGGAGGATCGGCGGGATTGGGGTAGCTTTTTTTGGAACTGGAACCAAGATTCCTTGTACCAGCCTTTGATTGCGGCAAATCATATGGAATTGATGGATCCGATGTTTAAAATGCGGGATAGAAGTTATCAGCAATACGTAACCGCCGCAGATCAAATGTGGGGCAGCCAAGGGACTTTTATCGGTGAGACGGCTGGTGTCCTTGGATGGGAAACGCTACCGAGTAATATTGCCACTTCCGTAAAGCAATATTACAATTTCACCACCAACACGCGTTCGCAAGATTTCACAAATTTAACTGCGCAGCGAAATACATTTCTTCCAGTGTGGAATTGGAACGTATTCGGCGCCAATAACCAAGCGAGTTATGTGTCGCATACGATGATGGCTACGCAGGAAACTGCGGAGTATTACTGGCAAGTCTATCTTCACACCAAAGACCTTAACTGGTTAAGGGATGAAGCCTATCCCTTTATCAAAGGTGCGGCTGAGCTTTACCGAACTTATGCAGGTTTAAGAAAAGAGACCGATGGGAAATATCATTTCTATAATACCAACCTTCACGAACATATTTGGGCTGGTAAGGACGTCATTGATGATTTGTCCATGGCTAGAGGCGTGTTTGCGGCCGTAGTTGAGGCTTCAACCTTGCTAGGAGTCGACTCAACTTTGCGACCGCAGTGGGTGGATCGCCGTGACAATCTCGCGAGATATCCATTGCGCACGGACACCGGAGCCCTATGGGCGGGTAGTACAAATTCATCGCTTGCTTCGCAACTTGCGACGAATCAGCCCGCATGGGCGCAGGGACTGCAACCGGCATACTTTATTAGAGATCTGCATGGGACTGAAAGCCCGATCTTTAAGATGCTTGAGAAGTATGATGTCCTAAATTTGGAAACCAGAGATCAGGGTCTAGATAACGGTGATTGGGCAATCGCGCTTAATACGTTTCTCCATTCTCCGGGCTACTACAATCAAGTTCAAAATCAGGTTGTTGACAGAAACGGATCCAGCCGCTTTCATGTGGACGCTGCGAAACTTGGGCGGGCGCAAGATATGGATGAGATTTTAAATACACAATATGGTGTGTTCACTATTAATGGCGTGAACCCGAACCTGCTATTTGACCAAGGTGATTATTATTCGGCAGAAGGCTATGGGACTTTCTCCGCTGCGATTCAGGAAGCGCTCAATCAAAGCCTTAGTCCAACGCCTGTCGGTGATCCCGTGATACGCGTGTTCCCGGCATGGCCAACGGCGTGGGACGCCAAATACAAACTGCTTGCAAAAGATGGTTTCGAGGTTTCCTCTTCCATGAAATCAGGGGATATTCAATATGTCGAGATTGAATCGAAGCTTGGAAATGTAGCTCGTGTTCGAAACCCGTGGACAACAAATGTCGTGCTTTATCGCAATGGTGTTCAGAGTCAGACGCTTTCCGGCTCCTTGCTTAGCTTTAACACCATGGCTGGGGAAACCATCGTGCTTGTGAGACCGGGAACAACGCCGGATCAGTACAGAAGTTCCACCTTGGATGGATCGAGCACAGGTGTGGGCACGTATGAAGCGGAGAGCGCTCAATTGTCGAGTGGCGCAAAAGTGAACAACGATCATCCGGGATATACCGGTTCGGGATTTGTTGACGGTTACTGGACTTCCGGAGCAACTGCGACTTTTAGCGTGAATGTTGCAACTGCTGGCAGCTATCGGGTGACCACTCGTTATGCCAATGCTCAGAACAATCCATCTACAGCAAGTCTCTATGTAAACGGAACGAAAATTAAACAATCAAACTTCCCCAAACTGGCGAACTGGGATACATGGGGGAATCAATCAGAAGTCATCACTCTGAACTCTGGATCTAATACGATTGCTTACAAATACGACACGGGAGATACGGGTTGGATTAATCTCGATAATATTACGCTCACTTCTTTGATAAAAGCTGAAGCGGAATCCGCACAATTATCAGGGGGAGCGAAGGTGAACACAGACCATACGGGCTACTCGGGAACAGGCTTTGTCGACGGGTATTGGATCTCAGGAGCAAACACGACGTTTAGTGTTACGGTTCCTACCGCAGGGAATTACAGCATATCAGCACGTTACGCCAATGCGCAAAATAATCCGTCCACTGCAAGTATTTATGTGAATGGAACGAAAATTAAACAGGCAACCTTTGCCAAACTAGCTAATTGGGATACTTGGGCGAACCAAACGGATGTCCTAGCACTGAACGCTGGCGTCAATACAATTACCTATAAATACGATACTGGTGATACGGGATATATCAATTTAGACTACATTCAAGTGCAATAAGATTTAGAAAGTATACGGGTTCTATTCTCCAGGGAACTGGAGAATAGAACTGTAAGGAAGCTCTCTAGAAAGAAAGGAAACTATGCATGAATAACTCAAAAGTACAAATTTATGTCTCCCCAGGTGGAAATGATCTTGCAGTAGGGAGCATGGGGGAGCCTTTTTCCACACTGCAGCGGGCACAGCTTGAAGCACGTTTGGCAGCGAAAAAGGGAATGACGGCCCATGTTTTCGTATATGGAGGTACTTACTATCTCACTGAAGAACTGAAGTTTATGCCAGAGGACTCTGGAACCGCAGATGTTCAAGTCATTTATGAAGCAGTGCCTGGCCATGAGGTCATTATTAGTGGTGGTAGAAAACTTGATCTTAAATGGACTACATATGAAGGACCTATTATGCAAACAACGGGGATTCCATCCCATTTAAAATTAGATCAGTTATTCATAAATGGCAAGCAAATGCATATGGCAAGATACCCTAGTTTTAATGAACATACCCGTATTATGAATGGCTACGCCAAGGATTGTATGGAACCAGAACGGATCAAGAACTGGACAAATCCAACCGGAGGTTACGTCCATGCCATGCACAAGCATTTATGGGGGGACTACCATTATCTGATAAAAGGCAAGGATAATAACAACCAGCTTCTAATGGAAGGAGGCTGGCAAAATAATCGGCAAATGGGTATGCATGATGATTACCGCTATGTGGAACATATTTTTGAGGAATTGAACGCTCCAGGGGAATGGTACTACGACGAAATAGGCGGAACGCTCTATGTATATCCCTATCCAGAAATGGTATTGAAGGAAGCATTGGTTGAGGGGGTCTTTTTGTCACATTTAATTGAATTTATTGGAAGTGAGGATGCTCCGGTTCATCATATTCAGCTTAATGGCTTTACTTTTAAACACGCGAAGAGAACCTTTATGGATAACCGGGAGCCGTTGCTCCGAAGCGACTGGACGACGTATCGCGGTGGTGCGATCGTGTTGCGTGGAACAGAGAATTGTTCAATTAAGGATTGTACTTTCGTACATGTAGGCGGGAATGCTGTATTCGTTGATAGCTATAATCGAAACGCCGTCATTCGAGGATGTCATATTATGGATGTTGGTGCAAACGGAATTGCTTTTGTAGGAGATCCGAATGCAGTTCGTAGTCCCTTGTTTGAATATAATGAACGTCAAAAGCTTCAAGACATTGATCAAACCCCAGGACCAAAAACAAATCAATACCCAGCAGAGTGTTTGGTTGAGGACTGCCTGATTTATAGAGTTGGACGTGTGGAAAAGCAATCTGCGGCAATTCAAATTTCCATGGCTCTCGATATAACCGTTCGACATTGCAGCATTTACGAGGTACCAAGAGCTGGAATTAATATGTCGGAGGGAACATTCGGTGGTCATGTCATTGAGCACTGCGATATATTTGATACCGTTCTTGAAACAGGCGATCACGGTTCGTTTAACTCGTGGGGGAGAGACAGGTATTGGCTACTGGAAGATATCGATATGGACAACATAAATTTGGATAGCGAGACGGAGGATAACGTATTACCTATTTTGGATATGGTAAGGCCAATTACCCTCCGAAATAATAGATGGCGATGTGATTATGGATGGGATATCGATCTTGACGATGGTTCCACTTGGTATCATATCTACAATAATTTATGTCTCGGTGGCGGTATTAAGTTGCGTGAAGGTTTCTACCGAAAATGCGAAAACAATATTTTGGTAAATAATTCGTTTCATCCGCACGTATGGTTTAAAGGAAGTAGGGACGTTTTTCGAAATAATATCTTCTTTACCGAGTATGCTCCCATTCGTGTACCAAAACCATGGGGACAAATATGCGATTGGAACCTGCTTCATAATGCCGATTTATTGGAACCAGAGCCTGCTTTAATACTTCATGAACAGAGCGGTGGGGATATGCATTCAATGATTGGCGATGCGTTGTTTATGGATACTTCTTCTGGCAATTATCAAGTGCATAACGATTCTCCTGCTCTCAAATTGGGGTTTCGCAATTTCCCAATGGATCAGTTCGGCGTACGCAAGCCTGAATTAAAGAAGATTTCGAAAGCCCCCAAAATGCCTGAACTTGGCGTTGTTGTCAGCGAATCTGGTCGTCTCCCACAGTATTCCCGTTGGGATCAATGCAAAATTAAAAATATTGTTGGGATGGGGGAGGTGTCTGCTGCGGGTTTGCCTGCTGAAACAGGGGTAATTATAGAATCAATTCCGTGGGGGAGTTGGCAGATGGAGAAAGGCTTTCAAGTAGATGATGTGATCTTGGAGTTGAATCGAGAGAAAGTGGACACGGTAGATGATTTGTTACGCTTATACCAAGCTGAGACCTCAGGTAAGAGCTTTAGCGTTAGGGTTTTCCGTGGGCAAAGAGAGATAGATTTGGACGTGTAGCGGTTCGAAGGACCAGTCAGTTATTGTATGAGGAGGATTCTCTATGGGAAAATTACGTATTGGAACAATGGTGTGGGGTGGCAATGCCTTGAATGTCATCCCACAAATTTTGCCCCACGGATTTGAAAGCTTTGATGTCTCATTTTGGTTGACTACTGGAGATACAGATCTAAGGGAAACAGCAAAACGACTTCATGACATCTTAGCAGAAAAAGATGTGACAATTTCTTGTCTCTCTATTTTTGGTAACCCACTAACGGGCATAGGAGATAGTGAAGACACCCTTGCCAGTTGGGAGCGTCTGATTGATAACGCGCATCACTTTGGTGTCGATCTCGTTACTGGGTTTACTGGACGTCTCACTGACCGTCCTATCGATGAATCTATACCTCGGTTTAAAGAAGTATTTGGGGAATTATCTAGGAGAGCTATGGATAAAGGAGTCCGCCTCGCATTCGAAAATTGCGACATGGATGGGAATTGGAAGGGGGGGGACTGGAATATCGCACATAATCCAACTGCCTGGGAAATGATGTTTAACGCAGTCCCTATGGATAACATCGGCTTGGAGTGGGAACCTGCCCATCAATTGGTTAGTTTGATGGATCCGATTCCACAACTTCGTAAATGGGTTCATAAAGTATTTCACGTACACGGGAAAGATGCCACAATCGCGTGGGATATTGTGAAGGAATATGGTATCCATGGTCCTAAAGAATTTGTCTGGCATCGTACCCCTGGTTTCGGGGATAGCAATTGGACGGACATAATCACGATTTTAAGACAGGCTGGCTATGAGGGGACGATCGATATAGAAGGTTGGCACGACCCTGTATATAAAGGAGATTTGGAAATGACAGGACAAGTACATGCATTGAATTATTTGAAGCAATGTCGTGGCGGATTATTAATTCCAAATCCAATAAAATAAACATAAGGGGATACATAGTATGGGAAAAATAAAAGTTGTATCGGTTGGCTGCGGAATCATAGCCAATGAATGGATGAAGAATGCCCTCCCAAGAACAGACATGGAAATTGTAGCGTTGGTGGATATTAGAAAGGAATCTGCGGAGGCATTAGCTTCACGTTATGGATTGACTTGCCCGACATTTACCGATGTAGCTACTGCTATTCAACAAACAAATGCTGATGTGGTGTTCGACTTAACGATTCCGGCAAGCCATTTCAGTGTATGTACAACGGCCATTAATCATGGATGCGACGTTTTTAGTGAAAAACCTATGGCTGCAACAATGACAGAAGCTCGTGATATGATTCGGCATGTAGAGCGAAAAGGGAGATTCTTCTCAGTCATGCAGAACCAAAGATATAACCCAAATATTCGCGCGTTACGCCATCTTGTTCACTCTGGAGCAATAGGTGTTCCAGGGTATATTGGCGCCGACTTTTTCATAGGGGCTCACTTCGACGGGTTTCGTGTTTTAATGGATAGTCCGCTTGTACTGGATATGGCAATTCATACTTTTGACCAAGCACGTTTTATTTTAGGAGCAGATCCCGTATCTGTATATTGTCATGAATTTAATCCATTTGGATCTTGGTACAGTGGCAACGCAGCAGCAATATGTATTTTTGAAATGTCAGATGAGTCCGTTTTTTGTTATCGCGGCTCTTGGTGTGCAGAAGGGGCCTCTACCGCCTGGGAATCTAGTTGGCGGGTTACGGGTGAAAAAGGGACTGCAATTTGGGATGGACATAGTGCACCTTATGCAGAAATCGTTTCTCTGAGTGGTCAAGAAGACAAGTTTATTCGTGATTATACGCGCATTGAAAGTGATTATAAATGATTGGAAACTTGGGCCATGCTGGTTGTCTCGATGAGATGTTCTCTGCCCTAAAGGAAGGCCGATACGCGGAGACGGATTGCCGAGATAATATCAATAGCATTGCAATGGTACTTGGAGCTGTTGAGAGTGCCAAAACAGGCAAAAAAGTTGATCTTTTGAATTACATCCAGAATGGATAAAACATATGTGGTCATGTATGGAGTAAGAGAAAAAAACGAAAATTACCTCTTCATTGTGCTATTCGGTATGAATAAAACAAAGAGAGGAATATTGCCATAATGGACATTCGAGTAGGAATGATTGGTTACAAATTTATGGGGAAAGCACACAGTCATGCGTATCGTGACTTACCTATGTTTTTTCCTGAAGCGGTAAAACCAGTGATGAAACTAGTCTGTGGTCGGGATGAAGCAGGAGTGTCTCAAGCGGCAAGTCAATTCGGTTGGGAGGGCTATATTACCGATTGGCGGCAATTGTTGGAGAGGGACGATATTGATTTGATAGATATCAACGCCCCGAGCGATGCGCATAAAGAGATTGCACTTGCGGCGGTGAAGGCCGGTAAGCATTTGTTGTGCGAGAAACCGATGGCTCTGACTTTGGCCGATGCAAGAGAGATGCTATACGCGGCGGAGGAGGAGGGCGTGAAGCACATGGTCGGTTTCAATTATCGTTTCGCTCCCGCAGTGCAGCTTGCCAAGAAGCTGATTCAGGAAGGCAGGATTGGGAAAATTTATCATTTTCGTGGATTATTTCTACAGGATTGGATCGTGGATCCTGGAGCCTGATTTTCCCCTTGTCTGGCGGCTGCAGAAGGAGATTGCTGGTTCTGGTTCGCATGGCGACCTTGGAGCTCATATAATTGACCTAGCTCATTTCTTGGTTGGCGATATTTCCGAGGTCATCGGGATGAGTGAGACATTTATTAAAGAACGACCAATTCCTTCTTCAATGACTGGCCTTAGCGTTTTGAAGCATCGCGTTTTGCACCAGGACATCGCTGTTCCAACTCATTTGAAATTAATGGAAGCAAAGGAAGCATCCGATTCGATTTTGAAAGAATGAATGAACTGGAAGTTTATTTTACCGAAGACACAGAAGATGTACAAGGATTCCGTAGGGTTTTGGCAACCGATTCGGCACACGCCTATATGCAAGCATGGTGGCCTCCAGGTCATACCATTGGATTTGAACACACCTTTATTCATGAGATCCTGGAACTGCTGCAAGCCATAAAAGAAGATCGTTTGCCAAGTCCAAATTTTCACGATGGAGTGAAATGTCAAGAGGTCTTAGAAGCGGTTGATTTATCGATTGCGGAACGTCGCTGGGTACAAATAAAAGAAGTTTAATAATGGAGGGGTATCCATGAAAATAGGAGTTTTTACCGTTTTATTTGGCAGTAAGTCCTTTGAAGAGACCCTGGATTACCTAGCCGAACGAGGCGTTGAATCCATTGAAATAGGAACTGGTGGATATGTCGGAAACGCTCATTGCAATCCGGGAGAACTCCTTCAAGCTCCTGAAAGGATTAAGGAGTTTAAGAAAGCAGTGGATGCCCGGAACATGACGATTAGCGCATTAAGCTGCCATGGGAATCCGCTTCATCCTCAAAAGGAACTTGCTCGTGCTTTTCAGGACGACATTGTAAAAAGCGTTCAATTGGCTGAGAAACTGGAAATTCCAGTTGTCGTGACGTTTTCTGGACTTCCAGGTGACCATGAAGATGCTAAATATCCAAATTGGCCAGTATCCCCATGGCCGAATGATTTTCAAGAAGTGCATGCCTGGCAGTGGGAAAATAAAGTGATTCCTTATTGGACTGCAATGGGCAAATTTGCCGAACAGCACAATGTAAAGTTTGCTCTTGAGCCGCATGGGGGCTTCTCCGTCCACTCTCCAGCTACTTTGTTAAAGCTTCGCAAAGAGGTTGGCGAGGTTGTCGGTGCGAATTTGGACCCCAGCCATATGTGGTGGCAAGGAATAGATCCTGTTCAGGCCATTCGAATTTTAGGAAACGAAGGAGCCATTTATCATTTCCATGCGAAGGATACAGCGATTGATCCAGTAAATGTAAATAGGTTTGGTTTAACCGATATGCAATCGTATTCTGATATGTTGAGTCGAGCTTGGATGTTCCGTACCGTTGGTTATGGACACGATTTGAAAGTATGGTCGGATATTATTAGTGCGCTCCGTTTAGTCGGTTACGACGGGGCAATAAGTATAGAACATGAAGACGGATTAATGTCCATAGATGAGGGACTGGGAAAAGCCGTGTATAATTTGAAACAGGTGTTAATTAAAGAACCGTTAGGCGAAATGTGGTGGGTGTAGTCTAAGTATGGCGGGAGTTCGACATGCCATTCGGGCAAAATGCTGCTACTGCTAGTAAAACAATCTTACAATATTTTACTTATAACGAGAAATCGCCAAAATTTAAATGTCAAAACACCTGGATAAGTACTTAAATAAAGACAAAACAAGCTACAACTCACAATTATTGTGAGTTGTAGCTTGTTTTGTCGGTGATTGGAAGATGAAGTGTCGCTTGATTGAAATATAAATGACGTGAGCTTTAGCCTTGATGCTATGGGCTTTTTCGTATTTAATTGTAATTTTGAGTTTACTAGATTATTTTAAATTCCAACATGGATTGATGTATTAGTGTTTAGAAATTGTAATATGATTTGAAGTTTCTATTGAATAATAATAGAAAAAAGTGAAAAGGAATTAACTATTTTAGCAAAATAAGTTTGAACCTCATATGATTCTAAATAAGTACAAAAATGATGTATATATGATCATATAAGCTAGTGTAGGATCAGTGCGGTGGCTGTCAGCTTGAGCTTTCATCAGCACCAATCAGATATTTGCAGCGAACGTTGTCCCCGGAAGAGAGCTTCGCAATTACAAATAGAATCATGTTTGAAACTTTCCACGGCTTTGCCGACCTCTATCATAAGTCCGTTGCGATCGATCAAGCGATGCATGATGGCGTCGGTGCGGAGCTGAGGTATCAATAAGGTGTTTGGATAAGGTGCGTTTGGAGTGGATATTTTCTGCAGTATCATTCGCCACGGCACTGTAAACGGTCCGATATGGATGCCAGCAAGAGGGCACTCTCCACCTTCAGCCAAAGCTTCTTCTAATACCCCGAGGTCTTCAAAGACCTCAAAAGTACGTGGTTGAACTCCCTTTGCACGAGAGCCCATGAATGTGTTTGGTGCCTTATCAATTAGTCAAACTCTAAGACCGCGTCGTAGAAGGTCTGCTGCAAGCGTGGGCCCAGTTGGGCTAGCACCGGCGATAAGTATTCATACTCCAATTAGATATTACAGGTAAAGATTTAAATAATTGTTCTCTAACTAAAAATTAAGCTTCCACTACAACCTTATAGTAATCAGCGACGTATTTGTTTCTGGTTTAAGTACAATTCCAATCGAAGAATCTGCCCAAGTAGCACCTTCTACCGTAGCGATTTGATGTATGCCTCTTAGCACTAGTGTGTAAGATTTCGTTTGCCCGCCTTGAACGGTAATGTTAATTAGACCATCTTGTCGAGTAGCCTTCCCATTTAACTGTAATTTCGTGTGAATATCATATACATCTGATTCCGTGGTAGCACCATCCTCAAGTTGGAACAAATGGAACGAAACCCCGTCGGCATAATCATAATCGGGCTTGCTATCATTTGCTCCAACCGCTAGCAATGTATTGGGTTTAACCAGCAACGGAATAGATAGGTAGCCATGTGTTTCCTCATGCCATTTACCGCCTTCAACGACGCGCTCGCTAAAGAAATCGCTCCATCGTCCCTCAGGAACATAATACTGTACCTGACCTTGTTCATTAAAGATAGGGGCAACGAGTAAACTGTCACCAAGCATGTATTGTGTATCTAGGTGATGTGTGGTCGGGTCCATAGGGAAATCCAATACCATCGCTCGCATCATGGGAATCCCCATTTCTGTTGATTGGATAGCACTTCCAAACAGATAGGGCATTAAGGTGCTTTTTAACTTTGTGAAATAGCGGAGCACATCGACGGCTTCCTCGTCAAACAGCCATGGAACGCGATAGGATTCATTGCCATGTAGACGGCTATGAGAAGATAGTAAACCAAAAGCTACCCAACGCTTGTAGATATCAGGTGGTGCAGTTTTTTCAAATCCGCTGATGTCATGGCTCCAGAAACCGAAGCCCGATAAACCGAGGGACAGTCCACCTCGCAGCGATTCTGCCATAGAGTCGTAATTAGCGGAGCAGTCACCACCCCAATGAACCGGGAATTGCTGTCCTCCTGCGGTTGCAGAGCGGGCAAATAACATGGCTTCGTTCTTGCCAAGCTTTTCTTCTAACACTTCGAATACTGCCTTATTGTAAAGGAATGTGTAATAATTATGCATTTTAAAAGGGTCGGAACCATTATAGTATTTGACATCAGTTGGGATGCGTTCGCCAAAATCGGTTTTGAAACAATCTACCCCCATGTCCACTAGTCGCCTTAAATGCTCCTTATACCATTCCGTCGCATCTGGATTCGTGAAATCGACTAGACCCATGCCTGCTTGCCAGAGATCCCATTGCCAAACGTGATCATCCAGGGTTTTAACTAAATAACCCTTTTCCATACCTTCTTTAAAAAGAGGCGACTTCTGACCAATGTAGGAATTGATCCAGACACATATTTTGAGACCCTTGTTTTTCAAACGTTTGAGCATGCCAACAGGGTCTGGGAACATATCGGCATCCCACTCAAAGTTGGTCCATTGATATTCTTTCATCCAAAAACAATCAAAATGGAAGACATGAAGTGGAATGTCACGCTCGAACATACCGTCAATAAAGCTATTGACAGTTGCTTCGTCATAATCGGTTGTGAAAGAGGTTGTTAACCATAGTCCGAAGGACCACGCGGGTGGCAGTGCAGGTTTACCGGTAAGCTTCGTGTAATTGTTCAAAACATCTTTAAGTGTTTTACCGCCTATGATGAAATACTCGATCGTTTCACCAGGTACGCTAAACTGAACTTTTGATACAACTTCAGAGCCTACTTCGAACGAGACACGTTCGGGATGGTTAACGAACACACCATATCCTTTGCTAGATAAGTAAAAGGGAACATTTTTGTAGGATTGATCAGAGCTCGTGCCACCATCTTCGTTCCAAATATCTATCGTCTGCCCGTTCTTCACAACATTCGTAAAGCGCTCGCCAAGTCCGTAAATATGCTCGCCAACGCCTAGTTCAAGCTGTTCACGCACAAATGCTTCTTTATTATCTGTCGTAATATAACCTGCACCCTTACTGTTGGTACCGGTTAGGCGGCGATTTTCGAAGAAGAACTCAGCTGCCCATGTGCTATGGTTGTTAATTTTCACGCTTAAGTTGCCAGATGACAAAGTCACATGGTCGCTGCTATTTTTAATAGAAAGTGGCGTATGTGGATTCGTGAAGAGTTCAAAGGCAGGTTCTGTCAAAGTCCTCCCAGCATGATGAGTCCAGCTTACCCGAATAATATCAGGTAGAGGAGAACTCAATTCGCAGGTTAACATCGCACCATTTAGCGTATCTCCTTTTCGCTGGATTTTCCGCGTGGCCGTGTAGACGGTTAGCTTATCTTCTTCTGCATGAACCTCCCGAACATCAATCGGATTTTGAATGGTATATCCTTCCTTTGTCATCCAATAACCATTTGAAAATTTCATTGCCATCATCCCTTCAATATTTATAATAAAAGTATATTGATTTATATGAATGTATTCTTTCATTATTTTATTAATTATTATCATGATTTTGATATTAATTAAACCTCGAAGGAGATAACTGTACTGTTATGCTGCAAACTAATCTAAAAGAAAATCGTGTGCACGGTGATCCACTGTATCCGATACGTGTGTATGAAATATGCTGTCAGCCAGGAGAAGAATTGCTCGAACTTCATTGGCATGAGGAGTTAGAGTTTCTCATGGTAACTAAGGGAAAAGCGGTATTTCGGGTTTCAATGGATGACTATACATTGGAAGCTGGGGATGCGATTTTTGTTAATGCAGGTCAGCTTCATTCAGGTCAACTTGTTGATGATGAAGCGTGTTGCTTTACGGCAATAGTATTTCACGCGGATGTTTTGGGAGGTGGGCAATTTGATATTGTCCGTGAGAAATATATTCTCCCCTTGATTCAGCAGAATTTTGTCATTCCTGTACACATTACTCGTCATACGGAAAGGGAAAAGGAATTGTTAGCATTGCTACAGGAAGTTTTCCAGTTGAATGTGAGCGAAGGGCTCTTGTATGAATTATCGACAAAGGGACTGCTGCTAATGATTATTTCTAAGCTTATCCTGCTTGGTGGACCCGTCTTTCGTGAGCTTCCGTTATCGGTCAACCATACAAAAGTAGATCGATTAAAAATGATCATTGCGTATATAAACTTGAATTTCAGCCTTCCTATCCGATTGGAGGATTTAGCGGCGCTAGTGTCATTTAGCGATTCCTATTTCTGCAGATATTTCAAGAGTTACACAGGAAAAAGCCCACTAGTGTACTTAAATCAAGTGCGGGTGCAACGAGCGGCAATTCTGCTCCGAGAAACGGATCGGAGAATTACGGAGATTTCGTTGGATGTTGGATTCAATACCTTGAGCTATTTTATTGGTGTATTCAAAGCGCATTTTGGGGATACGCCATCTACATATAGGAAAAGGGATAAAATGGGGGAGAAAATAGCACAGAAGCGATTAATCTCTAATCTGCATGAGGATATCTGAAATGTGATATGTGAATCTAGTAAATACTCAACTTATTCCGGAAATCAGAAACTGGTTACAACGTGTATTAACCTATGTACCGCATCTTTTCTAGTATATATGTGATATGCAAGGTATCATGGAACATTTTAATAACGGTCTTCGTATTTCTGACCTTCCACCGTTACGAGTCTATGATGTAAGAGTCAAAACACAAATTACAATCAAACCATTTATCCCGAAACCATCCTGGCAATATAACTACCAGCGATTTCAGGATAAACTGAAAAGCGCGCACCGATTGAGTATCGGTGCGCACTTTTTATTTTTTACCGGTGCTGTAATATACTTCAAAAGCGGAAATGGTCGGACACCAGCGTGACTCCTCGATCACCAGCCTGATTTGTCTTGCCGTGGTTTCATCAAAGGTCAGAATACGCTTATAGCCAACAACCGTGCAGCCGACTGTCCGCTTCCATACTCCACCCTCTAGAACCTCTATACAAAGTTTCTCAATACGTTGACCGGACCCAATATGTTCTTTTAGCACGATTGTATCAAAGGTCTGGGGGATTCCAAGGTCAATGTCAATAACAACCTGTTCTGTTCCTTCATTTGGACACCAGTAAGAATCCTTGTTGCCATCAAGCATGCGCATTGCGTTGTGCTCCTCATCGAGAGATTCCGCTGCAATTGCGACAGCCCCGGAGGTAAGATTATGTTGAAATATCGTTCTGATCACTTCACCAAGCTCTGTCATGCGTTGGGCATCGTTCTCATGGATAAGTCCTCGTTTGTCTGGTGGCAAATTTAACAGAAACGTAGAATTTCCTCCAACTGATTTGTAATAAATATCAAGCAGGGTTTCAAGGCTCCTTACCTTGTCGTCTTCAGCAGAGTGGTAGAACCAGCCTGGCCGGATAGACGTGTTTACTTCCGCAGGATACCATACAAGCTTATCTTTGTATTTAATGGTTGCTCGGCTTCCCAGATTTTCGTCCCGGGAATTAGAGCGTTTGGAGAATTCGCCGTCGTCGATATGTTGGGACTCCTCTTGAATCTTCTCGCAATCCTTAAGCTCCTCAGGAACTACGCTCCATTCCGAATCTCGGGTATGGCCCGCTTCATTTCCGCACCATCGAACATCCGGACCACAGACGGAGATCACTGCATTTGGTTGAAGGCTGCGAATGACATTGTAATAGCCGTCCCAATCATAAACCTGCTTTAAGCCATTTGGTCCTTCTCCACATGCGCCATCAAACCACACACAGAAGATATCTCCATAACCGGTGAGAAGCTCCTGAAGCTGATCCTTGAAGTAGGTGTTATATACTTCGGTTCCATAGCGATTATCATGCCGATCCCATGGCGATAAATATACGCCAAAGGCCAATCCGCCTTTGCGACAAGCATCGGCTACTTCTTGAACCATGTCCCCTGCTCCGTCTTTCCATGGACTATTCTTAACCGAATGATCGGTATACGAGCTTGGCCATAGGCAGAAACCATCATGATGCTTACAGGTCAGAATGAGTCCTTTCATGCCTGCCGATTTGCATACCTCTACCCATTGATTTGCGTCAAATTCGGTTGGATTAAAAATGGATGGCTCTTCGTCTCCAAGTCCCCACTCCTTGTCCGTGAAAGTATTAACTCCGAAGTGAATAAAGGAATAGAACTCAAGCTCCTGCCAAGCCATTTGTCTTGCTGATGGTGCGATTTGCGCAACGTGTTTGATGCGTTCTGTCATATTAGTCTCCTCCTCATGGTAGAACTTAAATTAATACATCTGCTTCGTAGCCGCTAAGTACCATTACTTGATCGAAATGGCGACCCGTCAATAACCCCGTAGCAGGCTTGTTGAGCGAAATAGTTTGATCCGTGCCGGTCGTATTTACGAAGATGACAGAATCATCTTCAAGTCTGCGAGCGACTACGCCAAGTGGAGTAGTTGGCCCCTTGATAATACCCCGTTCTGGAAATAGTTGTTCAAGTAGCGAGCTGACAAAGGAAGTTTCTGCTGGAATAGCGACATAGATAGCTTCTCCCTTTCCGTATCGGTTTCTAGTGACAGCAGGGGACAATTCAAGCGTATTTGTAAAAGTGGCTGTTGCCTGGGCAGTGCGGACTTCGAGTATTTCATAATAATCGATCTCAGGAGTATGCTGCGATTCCCCGAGTTGAATAATCGGACGCTCACGTTCCAGCCTAAGCTCGGCTTTCTCCAATCCACCTGCGTTTTCTGAAGGAGTGTGGCTTCTGGTGCGTGTGAAGGCTCCACAACGGATGCCAAATACATCGCTGAGTTCTCCTGGTAAGGTTGTGTCGAAGACTTGATTATGTTCATTTACCTTAGAAGAGTATGCTGTCATGATAACGGTTCCGCCCTTCTCCACATAGGAACGAATAGCTGAGGCGGAGGCTTTGTCCATGACGGCATGACCAGGCACAAGAAGGATTTTGTAGTCCTTGCGCATATCTCGCAGATTCACGATGTTGCAGTCTAGATTAGCTCTAACTACCGAATCGTAAGCTTGAAGCACCTGATGGGTATAATCAGATTTATAGTAGCTGCGGTTGCCGGCCATAACCTTCAAGCTTTCATAGGAATAAGCGATGGCAATTTCCGGTTTCGTCTTTCGCGGGAAGCCATGGCTCTGCAGCAACTTGAATTCCTCTGAGAATTGTTTGAATTCGTCATACTTCCAGCCTGGAACACCGTCATGATCCAGCAGGCCGAAAATATACTGTTCTTCTCCCCCAAGCATAGAGCGCCAGGTCCACGCACAAACCGCCTGAGATCTATAAATAAGAGATAAATAAGCATACATTCTCATCGCTTTGCGAGGCGAGCCGTAGCCGCCAAAGTCACCTGTCTGAAATTCAAGGCACCATATAGGCTCGTCCAGCTCTCCGGTACGGTGATCCATGAAGAAGCATGCAGCAGTCAAAGCGCGTCTGTCTTCAGGGTTGGTACCCGGATAGAAACCGATACCCGGTAAATCCACGATATCCCGGTACTGCTTCAAGTAATCAAACCCGTAACCCGGATTTTCAGACCAGTGATTGGTCGTTTCTCGTGCACCCGGAGCTAATTTTTTGACAAGAGTGCTCAGTTTTTGCATGTAAGCTAACGTTTCGTCGGAATAGAAACGCCACATATCCAGAACACGCTCCGGAGCGCCTTGAACTTTGCCGGATACAGGGAGGACAACATCATGGAAGCTTGCCAGTTTGCGTGACCATCTTTGAGTGGTCCAGGCAGCATTCAGGTTGCCAATGGTTTCGTATTTATGGCGCAACCACTCAATAAATCGATTTCTTGCAGCAATGGAATAGGAGGGGGCACCAGAGCCAAGCTCGTTGCACAGACCGAAAGCATATAGCGCTGGGTGCTTTCGGTACCGGCATATTAGCTTTTCGGCGAATCGCAGCGCATATTCCTGGAAGGCCGGATGCCCGATATCCTCCATATAACGAGAGTGTGCTTCCATTCGAATGCCGTTTGTATCCGTGAGACTAATGTCCGGGTACTTCTTATGCAGCCAAGTAGGCGCAGGGCGGGTGGCAATATCAAGTACAACCTGGATCCCTGCTTCATGAAAGTGGTCCATAACCTCATCAAACCACTCAAACGTAAAATTTCCTTCGGAAGGCTCATAGCTGTCCCAACATAAATGACCGAGACGGACAATATTAAAAGAAGCCTCGCGCATTAATTCAATGTCGCGTCTCCACCGCTCTGTTGGCCAGTCATGCGGATGGTAGTTTGTTCCTGTAAATAACAAGTTGATCACCGCCATATAAAAATTATAAAGATACAAACTATAATAGATGCTGTAAAGTAAATAGGATATATAAAAAAAATAACCAATCATATAAGAATTTGAACTTAAAAAATACTGACTAAAATAGTTGCATATTTCTCTTTTTATTCGTATTTAATAGATTGTAGTGAGGGCAGTATACTGGAAATCAACCATACATAAGGAGGTCATGAAATTGAAGAAAAGATTTACAAGAAAAACGTCAATCGCCTTGATTGCAGTTCTTGCTCTATTGACAGCGGCTGGTTGCAGTTCAAATGCCCCGGATTCTAACTCAAAGGCAAATCAGAATGGGCAAGGAAACAACGGGAATGCGGTAAGTGAAGAAGCCACCATTACGCTGGGCCGTGTTGTCGGCTCTGATAACCAATTTAAGAATAAGGAGAGTATTGAAGATAACGTTCATACCCGATGGGCGAAAGAAAGGTTTGGAATCAACTTCAAGGTGGATTGGACCGTTGGTACGGGGGAGGCTTATACTACTAGATTACGGCTGCTTCTTAATTCCAATGACAAGCTTCCGGATGTGTTCACATTAAGCGACCCGACACTAGAGAATCAGGTTGTTGATTCCGGCAAGGTGATGTCAATTGATGAAGCGTTTAATAAATATGCCTCGCCTCGAATTAAGGAGCTATACGCGAAATATCCTGAAATCTGGAATACGGTAACCTATGAAGGTAAGCATTACGGTCTTCCGACGTTTAATGCTAACAGCTCATTCAGTGTCTTATGGATCCGTCAAGATTGGCTGGACAAGCTGGGTCTAAAGGCACCAAAAACCATGAGTGAAATGGAAAACGTCATGGATGCATTTGTAAATAAAGATCCGGACGGCAATGGCGTGAAGGATACCTTTGGCTTATCCGTTTCCCTGAAAAAAGGTGTATCGGCCGTTAAAGATACTTATATGGTTTCGAGCGACTTTATTTTCGGGAAAAAAGCCGTTCCGACTTACTGGACGGAAGCAGAGAATGGAACACTGCAATACGGATCTATTCAACCGATAGTCAAGGAAGGACTCGCGAAACTTAGCGAATGGATGAGCAAAGGTTATCTCGATAAGGATGCTGGCGTGCAGGATGAAGCGAAGGCAGCTGAGAGCTTTGTTCAAGGGAAATCAGGTATGGTATTTGGACCTACTTGGATGGCTACTTACCCGTTTAATGCCGATATGAAGTTTAATTATGTACCTGTGCCGATTCCTGCGGGCGTAGATGGAAATAGAGGATTTGGCAGTGAGCCTCAATCATCTGTTCGGTTCTATTTCAATAAGGATTTTAAATACATGGAAGCCTTCTTTAAATATCTGGATGCGATTATGGGACCTGGCTTTTATGATCCTAAATCGGAGCTCGCCAACGGTTGGGCGGAAGGCTACGACTATGTCATGGTTAACGGAGAGCCGGTGTATGAGCATGATAAAATTCCGGGTGGTTGGATTGACGTGAAGAAATATTCAATTTACGGCAATGATATCCAGACGCCTAAGAAAGAGCTTGAAGTCATGGCTAAACTGGGGCAAGGCGTTAAACCGGAGACCCCTTACGAGAAGTATTTCTCCGCAAGACCAAAAAAATGGGCTGATGCTGCTGCTGTTCTTCAAACCTATATCGATGACGCTGCGGTATACGATCAATTTACCGGGCCGCCAACGAAGACAATGGCACAAAAGGGCGAATTGCTTCGCAAAATGGAAAACGAGACCTTCTTGAAAATTATTTATGGGCAGGAGTCGCCTGACTCGTTTGACAGCTTTGTTGATAAATGGAAATCCTCAGGTGGTAACGAGATTACGAAAGAAGTAAACGATTGGTACCAAGCAGTAAAAAATAATAAATAAGTCAACGGCGGCAGGCCTTGCACAACAATTACATTGATAGGCCTGCCTCGCTTCTGCAAAGAAATCGAAGAAAGGGGCTGCACAGATCATGGAATGGAAAAAAGGCCGGGTAAGGTTCATTCGCCAGCTGCCTCTTCATTTGCTTATATTGCCTTCACTCATCTGTCTGCTTATCTTCAATTATGCTCCTATGGCTGGTTTGCTTATGGCTTTTCAGGATTATAAGCCCCGTCTTGGTATTATTCATTCGCCGTGGGCAGGACTTGAGCATTTTCGTTATATGTTTTCGTATCCGGACAGCGTTCAGGTGATATCCAATACTTTATGGATAGCCTCTCTCAAAATAGTGGCAAACACCGTGGTACCCATTGTATTCGCACTCCTTCTTAACGAGGTTAGAGCGATTGTATTCAAGCGCTTTGTGCAAACGTTCGTATATTTGCCTCATTTTCTGTCGTGGGTCATTCTCGGAGGTATCCTGACAGACGTCTTGGGCAATAAAGGTATTGTCAATCATCTGCTTTCCTTGACTGGCGCGGACCCTATTTTCTTTCTGGGGGATGGCACCTGGTTCAGAATTACGGTCATTATAAGCGACGTGTGGAAAGAATTCGGGTTCTCTACGATTATTTATCTTGCTGCAATGAGCGGAATCAATATGGCTTTGTATGAAGCAGCTGAAATGGATGGCGCCGGCCGTTTCAAACAGACGCTTCACGTTACTTTACCAGCGATGGTACCTGTTATCCTCGTTGTGAGTACACTTGCTCTCGGTAACATTCTTAATGCCGGATTCGACCAGATCTTTAACCTGTATAACCCGCTTGTCTACAAAGAAGGGGATATTATTGACACCTTTGTCTACCGGGTGGGTCTAATGGGCGGATCATTTAGCTTCGCGACAGCAGTCGGCTTATTCAAATCGGTGGTAAGCTTTGTATTAATTGTCGTGTCATATAGACTTGCTTACCAGTTTGGTAATTACCGTATTTTCTAAGTAAAGGCAGGCTGATCCTATGTATCGCAATACGCTCCGTTACCGTTGGTTTGCATCCTCAAATGCGCTGCTGCTTACGGCTATATCCATTTTATGTATCTTGCCGCTGCTTCATGTGGCTGCTGTTTCTTTCAGCTCGAGCTCTGCCGCTACGGCTAATCAGGTTTATTTCTGGCCTGTAGGATTTACAAAAACGGCTTATTTGAAAACGCTGGATAATCCCTTGTTCTTGCATTCATTGGTTTTATCCGTAGAGAGGACGGTTGCAGGCACCCTGATCTCCATGCTTCTTACCGTCACAGCTGCGTACACCTTGTCGCGCTCGTTCTACGGAAGATCTTTTTATTCTTGGTTTTTTGTCTTTACCATGCTATTTAACGGCGGACTCATTCCAACCTATATGGTAATTACCGGACTTCATTTGACCAATACGCTCTGGGCTCTTATACTGCCGTCGGCTGTAAATGTTTTTAATACGATTCTTATGATGCAGTTTTTTCGTGCAATTCCAAAGGAGCTTGAAGAGGCGGCGCTAATTGACGGGGCAGGTTATTTCAGATCCTTAGTTTCCATTTTTCTTCCTTTATCGCTGCCTTCCCTGGCTACACTGTCGTTATTTTCCATGGTCTGGCACTGGAACTCTTGGTTTGACGGATTAATCTATATGACCGATTATAGGCAATACCCTCTGGCTACCTTTCTGCAAACGATTATACAAAGCGGTGATATGCGAAATACGAATATCGATCCCGGACAGCTGCAGGCTCTATCGGAGAGAACCGTACGTTCAGCTCAAATTATAATTGGAGCGCTTCCGATATTGATCGTGTACCCGTTCCTGCAGCGTTTTTTTGTGCAAGGATTGACGATGGGAGCGGTAAAGGAATAGAATATAGAAAAAAATTGGGAGTCTGGAGCTATCATTAATGATCAATAAGGAACGTAGTCTCTTTACCAAATTGGTAGGTGCACTTATATTACTGCTGCTCCCCGTTTTATTTGTTTCTGTCTATTCCAACCGGGTTAATGAACGCCTGATTACTCAGCAGATCAAGGAATCAAGTACAGGCCGTGTATCCACATTGGCTGACCAGATCAACCATACTATTATGCAGATGGAAACCTATTCTCAAATGTTGATCAGAGATCCGAATGTCATTGAATTTCAGGATTTATCTTTATTGTCTACCAGTTACTATGAACAGGTTAAACGAAAAAAGATTATACAGGACAAGCTGTATTTGCAAAGCGCTTCGACGAACTGGATTAACGACATCACTGTGTATTCCCCCAATACAGGAGATGTTTTGTCAACCGTTCATGGTATTCGTTATGAGGCAGGACGTTTAGAGAGATTAAGCCGAGACAACTGGAATTTCGTATGGAACGACAGTGGGTCTGGTGATCGCGGCAGGGTCATACACCTGACGTATGAACCTCATCAGGGGACGGATGGCATAAGTAAAGCGAATTCCATCATTGAAATCAGCTTTGATATGAACGATATTGTTCGATTGCTGAATCAATTTCAATCGCAAGACAGCGGAGATGCTTTTTTTTACAGAAATAAAGATACTTATCTTGCGACTAATTCAATGCCGCCGATGCTTCTTAAGGGAGCTTTGTCGTTACTAAATGATTCCCTTCTGAATAAAGAAGGGAATATTGCCTTATATATGGATGGAGTCTCTTATTTAGTTGTGTATTCTAAGATCGTTTCATTCGATGGATATGTCGTTAATATTGTTCCTTTGCAAGATATTGTGATGCCGTTAAGAAGGACAAATCAACTAGGTTATCTTGTGTTGGGATTATTACTTATCGTTGGCGTCGCTATATCTTGGATGCTATACCGCAACGTTCAATTACCGCTTCGTGCCTTGATTAAAGGCGTACAGCAAATTAAGCTGGGGCAATACAAATCCAGAATTCCATTTCAGGCCAGCAACGAATTCCGGCTGATAATTTCTAGATTTAACGAAATGGCAGAGCAGATTCAAACTTTAATTGAAAATGTACTCGAACAAAAGCTTTTTGCTCGTGAAGCTGAGCTCAAGCAGTTGCAATCCCAGATTAATCCTCACTTCCTATATAATAGTCTGTCCTATGTAATCAGCATGACCAAGCTGGACAAAAAGGAAGCCGTGCTTCAGATGGCGTACCACCTCTCCGGTTACTATCGATATTCGACGCGAGTGGAACAGCAGCTGGTGGAGTTAGGAGAAGAGCTTAAAAATGCCGAGGACTACCTGGAAATTCACCGCTTACGTATGAAAAGAATTAATTACGCTATTCATGTGGAAACCAGCATGCTGATGGTTAGGGTACCACGTTTGTTTTTGCAACCCATAGTTGAGAATGCCCTCATTCATGGTATTGAAAACCTGGAGGCTATCGGTCTTATAACGATTAAAGGAAGTCGCAGCGACGGGGAGTACAAGTTAACGGTGGAGGATAATGGAGGAACCTTGACTCCGGAGCGGCTGCAGTCGCTGAGAATACGGTTGGTCACCAAGGTGGCTGAAGGTGCGGACAGCTGTGGACTTCAGAATGTTCATCGGCGGCTTCAGCTTCGATATGGCGAGGGGAGCGGACTACACCTATCCATTAATAAAGAATCTGGACTTCGTGTGGAGTTGCGCTGGAGAGAGGAGCCTGAATAGATGAAGCTGTTAATCGTAGATGATGAAGAGCATTTGGTCGAAAGTATCGCTGCCATGCGGGATTGGGAGACAGTTGGCATAAGGCATGTGCTTACAGCTAATTCTGGTAAACAAGCTCTTCTTGTCATGGAAGCAGAGGGTGCAGATATTGTCATTACCGATATACGGATGCCCGGGATGAATGGCATTGAATTAATTAAAGAAATTAAAAGCAACTGGCCGGAGACAGAGTGTCTGCTGTTAAGCGGGCATGCCGAATTTGATTATGCGCAGCAAGGGCTAAAGAACAAAGCTTCTCATTACTTGCTCAAGCCGGTGAAGGATGAGGAATTGCTCACAGCCGTGCAAGAAGCTACCCAAAACTTACAACGGGAGCAGGAACGTAAGCTGGCTTACCTACATTCCCAGTCTATGATTCATCTTAATCTGCCCGTTCTTCGATCCAATTTGTTGAACAATTTGATTCAGGGACGGGCTCTGCCTGAAAAAAAGTTACAGGATCAGCTCAGTTTGTACGGAATTGCAATTGATATGGATAGGTCTGTATCCCTCGTTTTGATACGACTCGAAGATCGGGGGCGTCGCTATGAGCCTTCAGATATGTCCATTATGGGGTACGCTGTAGCCAATATCGTGGAAGAATTGCTTATGGATCACCGGTATAGCTATTGGAACTGCGATGATTTGTATGGTCATTTAATGTTTGTGGTTCAGCCGAAACACAATGAATTTGAAAACATGCAGGCACTGGTTAATCTAGAAGATCATATGAAAAAGACCGTTAATGAGCTGCTTCATCTGACGATAACAGTAATCCCATCTCCTTTGGGCTCACTGACTTTCCAAATGGAAGAATTGTATCAGCGCTGTCTTGTAACTGTACGTGCACAAAGCGCTCAAGACGGTGACTTTACTTCTCGACTCGGAGTGGATAGTGCTAGGACATCTTCCCATGTAGTAGCTTCTTTGTATACACCTCCGCTGTTTCCTCACTTGTTGGAAGCGGGTAATTGGAAAGCGGCTAGCGGGAAGTTGACGGAGATATTGAGCGAATGGAATGAGAAGTACAGCGGTTCTAATGAGCATTTGACGGAAATTTATTATTCTCTCAAGTCCGCTTTTTCTTATTTCGTGCATAAGAATGGAGGACTTCTCGCCGATTATGGACTGCATGAGTCAACGGAAATAAAAAGCCCAGGCGAACTTGAGCACTGGGCCGTGAAAATGCTGAACAGACTTCGTGAGCAATTGAACACGGAGTTGACCTCTTCTCGGCATTTCATCGTTGCTGCCCGGGTTCACCAATTTGTGCAAGACCATTTATCGGAAGATGTGTCTCTGCAGGCTATCGCGGATCACGTGTATATGCATCCTACTCATTTATCCAAAGTATTTAAACGCGAAACAGGAGAAAACATATCCGAATATTTGTTCCGTTTGCGAATGGAAAGAGCTGTCTTTCTATTGAAGGACAGTCGATACAAGGTATATGAAATCGCAAGCATGTTGGGTTACAAGAACCCGACCTATTTTATTAAAGTCTTTAAAGAGCATATTGGAGTAACGCCGCAGGAGTTCAGAGAATAGTCGTGTTAAGGTTCTTGTAACAATGGGGCGAAATAACGGCACTTTTGCTTATAATCTTTTTAACCCTTTCCTACAGACAGCAAACGGCTATCGCTAATGCTATTGTTCTTAGCCAGGAAGATGCGCAGAGGCTAATGCTTACGCAGATCGTTATTTGCCTTTTCCTTATAGGCAGGCTACTCCCCTTTTACACTATTTTGGTATAAGGTACAATTTCTGATGAGACAGAACACTAGACCTAGTTAAGCTCTCTGTAATTCAGCGGCGTAATGGATTCGTTTTTGCGGAATGTGGAGACAAAGTGACTGGCATCTAAAAAACCCACTTTTAAAGCGATGGCTTTAACGGTGAGGTTTTTTTCATTAACTAGCAATTCTTTCGCCTTTTGGATTCTAAGGTGAATGAGATATTGGTAGGGGCTCATCCCCGTTGCCATTCGGAACAAGTAGTTCAGACGTTGGGGGCTAATACCGGCATATTCGGCTAGTCTGTCTAGTCCAAGGGACGTATCGGGATAATTCTCCTCCAAGTATCGGAATAATGGAATAACACAAGCAGTATGATGAGAAAAGGAGCGCTGGTTATCCACTTGTCCGGAGCGCTTTAGTTCCATCAGGAAGCGGTATACGAATGCAGAACCATCCATACTATTAAATTTAAAGTTGTCTCTTGCTAGATTCCGGCTTCTCCTATGCATTCCAGATAGTCTGGAAAGAGGATCCCAACTGATTGCAGTGCAAGTTGAGAGACCAAGGGAAGATACCAATATAGATGCTATATTCCCGTTGAACGTAATATACCAAGTCGACCAAGGGTAAGAGGTCGTGCTGTAACGGTGCGGAACGTTTGGAGGCAACAGTATGCCCATATTCGGACCGAGAATTATAGTTTTACCTTCACATTCAAATTTTCCTTCTCCGCCTGTCGTCTGCAGCCAATGATAACAGTGGTAACCATGAGGGCGTATGAATTCATCCTGCCATTCATTCCATCCTAATAGCTCGATATAGATGGGCAAAGTCCGATCAAGTGGGGTAATTAACATTTGCTTCATATAGTGTTCCATGGCATCTCTACTTTCATTTTTTTATATCATAGTTGTATTATATCTGTTTTTCCTTCTGTAATCTAAATTTATATAATTCATATATTTGATGGAAATGTGGATGGAATTGATGGGTTAATTACTGGAGAGTATTGATTATCTCAACATACATACTCCTCTTAAGAATATGATTGGTTTTTGGATAATGGATACTGATTCAATAGGTTTCTAATGAAGGATTTAGGTGGGGATGGAAAGCAGGTAGAAAATCATCAAACAAAGCTACAATTGCAAGAGATCAAGCAGCGTTAATAAGTGAAATTGAACAAGTAGCCGCAGCTACTGAATACGTATAAAATGGTAGAAAAAATAGCCTCACAAGAGTTTTCCAATATGTGGTCTAGGATTAATTGTGTTGGTGAGGGAGTACTTCAGGAAGGATTTATAAGGCGTTGAACTAACACGGAAAGTTAGTGCATAGCAGAGTGCTATTAATCACGCTGATCATCTCCCTCTAGCTGCTTAGAAGCTAACAAAAAAGACGCATTTTACAGCGCCTTTTTTGTTAAATATTTTATATTTTCGACAAGATTATTGAAACAAGTATTCCTAAAATTGATATCCATACAAAAACTGATTTAAATATACTTTTGATAATCGAGTCCTGACTTTTCAAGTCATTACCATGGTTTTCATGAATGGCTAAATCGATGTTTCCGATAGAATTAGATGAACCTTTAGAGCCTACTCCTTTGAAAAGCAAGGTTAATATTAGCAGAATTATAGAACCCATAAAAAGATAATCAGAGATTTGTTGCATTTTATTAACCACCGCCTTATTAACAATATTAGCATATTTTAACAATCGTGTTAAGCAATTTTTAACTTCATCGTACTTCAAACGTAAAAAGAAATCAGATATTTAACTTCATTAAAGTAACGTGCATTAGAGTGTGGTGGTAATAGGGTATTCATTAACGGTGAAAACCAACATTTTTACATGAATCGATTTTATTGGTAGACCAACAGTATCAATAATGTTACTCTTTAATTGGATAATTATGGATTACTTCTTTGGGGGAAGGTACAGATAATGCGTGATGCTATAATTGCTAAAGTTGATCAGCACGAAAATTTTGAATCGATTCTATTATCTACGGGCAATTGCACAATTATTGAACATACAATCAATGATTCTTTTTGGGGAGATGGAGGTAACTTTAAAGGTTAAAATATGTTAGGGAAATTATTGATGGAAGTCAGAAATAGTTTAGAGGGGTTATTTATCGGAGTGGAGGAAGAAGCAAACTTCAGAAGCACTAAAAGAATATGATGAATACTTTACACCTCCAGAAGAGTGGATTGAAGCAAGGAAAGTACGAGAAGCTATTAAAAATAAACTCAAAGAAGAAAAGTGAATTTCAATACTTGTTATGGTAAATTTCGGTGAACATTGCGCTTACAAAGAACGATAGCTGAATAGATTTACCTCGGCAGCCAGCCATTTCGATCGGCTGCCGTTTCCATGTTAACGGGCAGAATTTTGAAATGTATATCACGGTAAAAAAAGATGATATATGGGTATTTCGGAATAGATTAAGAGCAAAAGTGAGTAAAGATGGACAGGGGGAATGTTAAGTGAATAGATTTCGTAACTTTCGAACATTGATTATGGTGTTGGGGCTATTAATGTTTTCAGTTTCGTCACCAAGATATGCGGCTTCCGATGAGCCTTTTCGAGTGTTTGTCAACGGTTTCCAAGTGCTGTTTACCCAACTTCCAGTTTTGGAAGAAGGAAGTATGTTAGTGCAATTACGCCCAATCTATGAGAAACTTGATATTAAAATCGACTGGGATGAGACGACTCAGACGATAACAGGATCGAAGAATGCATTCCAGATTAGTATGACAGTAAATTCGACGGAGGCATCGGTTGATGGTAAGGCTGTTATAATACCGATAGCACCAAGAATTATGTATCAGAGCACATTTGTACCGCTCAGATTTGTAGCTGAAAGTGTCGGCGGAGATGTGACTTGGGATGAAAAGACAAATCACATAAATATCATCACCGATAAGGGCTATTATGTATTTTTAGCTGCAGCAAGGAACGATTTAAAGCAAGTGAAGTATTGGTTAAATAATGGGGGAGGACCAGATTTCAAAAATAAAAATGATGGTCTAACTACACTTAGCTTTGCAATACAACGAAACAACGTCGAAATGCTTGAAATGCTCTTGAAATCGAGTGCAGATCCAAATCTAAGTTTAGTAGGGTTCGGCGACTTTATAAGGCCGTTAATATCCGCAGTCTTCGAGAAAGATCCGAGGATAGTCCAACTCTTAATCGAATATGGCGCGGACGTTAATCATACAACCAGAGAAGGTACAGCTTTGGACACAGCTAAGAATTTACTGAAGAAGCAAACGAATAGTTCTGATAAACAAAATCTAGAGGAGATTATGAAAATTCTTGAAAATAAGATGAAGTCAAAATAAACTATACATATTTCTGATTGTTAACTTAACGAGGAATGTTAGTTCAGGAACTAAAACGTGAGGCTGCCGCGAAATTGGTCGGGCAGCCTCATTAAGCTATTGGGCAGTTTAGTTTAAAAACCGTGTTTCCATTACCATTTCCCAGGATTCGTGTTATCCTGGACAACTTGATTGATAATGTCCAAATAGTGATTTGCTTTTTTCTCCATGAACTTTGCTCTTAATTTCGCCTCCTCCAACTGAGCTAGGGCAGCATTTTTTTGTTCTAGAATGATTTCATAGCGCTCCCGAACGGTAGAATCACCTTCCAGACATAAATCCACATAGGTTTTGATGGATTCTACTGACATCCCACATCGTTTCAGATTTTTTATACCTGTAAGCCAATGAACGGATTTTTCGTCAAAAAGACGATTATTATTTTTGTCTCGCTGTACGTTTGGAACTAACCCTTTATCTGTATAATAGCGAACGGTATGTTCGGACAAATCAAGCAGCTTAGACACTTCCTTCACCGTATACATGTAAGCCCTCCTCTTTTTATCCCATATTCTGTTACACTTGATGTATTGACTTCGTGTTACTCGAAGGTGTTAGGCTAATAATAGCTCAAACGAGTTGAAATTGTAAATCCAATAAGAAAAGGGTATCACAGGGGATATTCAGTGACTCGACACAAAATATGGATTTACGTAGGAGGATAACAGTAATGGAATATACGAAACTGGGCAACACCGGCTTGGATCAATAAAGAATAAAATCAGTCAAATAAGCAAACAACATTTAATGGAAAAATTAACTATTAAATAAGGTAGGTGTATTCAATGGATTATGTGAAACTTGGAAATACAGGATTGGATGTCTCACGACTTTGTCTTGGATGCATGGGCTTTGGTGACACAAGTCGGTGGATTCACCAATGGGCGCTTGATGAAGAGAGCAGTCGTGAAGTTATCAGAAGAGCACTGGAACTTGGAATCAACTTCTTTGATACAGCGAATGTTTATGCAGACGGTACTAGCGAGGAATATTTAGGACGCGCTCTGAAGGATTTTGCAAGTCGTGATGAAGTTGTAATTGCAACGAAAGTTTATAATCGCATGCATGAGGGACCAAACGGTGCGGGGCTTTCCAGAAAAGCTATTATGAGTGAAATCGATAAAAGTCTAAAACGATTGGGAACCGATTACGTGGATCTTTACCAAATACATCGTTGGGATTACAATACGCCAATTGAAGAAACAATGGAGGCGCTGCATGATGTGGTAAAGGCAGGTAAGGCAAGATATATTGGAGCCTCGGCTATGTATGCATGGCAATTCCAAAAGGCATTATATGTAGCGGAAAAGAATGGATGGACGCGATTTGTTTCCATGCAAAATCATTTAAACCTCATTTACCGCGAGGAAGAGAGAGAAATGCTGCCGCTCTGCAAGGCTGAAAAAATTGGTGTAATCCCATATAGCCCCCTTGCAGGAGGAAGATTAACGAGAGATCCTAAGGAAAAAACGCATCGTTCCGAAACAGATCAAATAGCAAAACAAAAATACGATGCAACAGCAGATGCCGATCTACTGGTTGTCGATCAGGTTGCAACCATCGCAAAACAACGTGGCGTGTTACTTACCGAAGTCGCGCTTGCATGGTTGCTACAGAAAGAACCTGTAACATCTCCTATAATCGGTGCTACAAAAATGTCCCATTTGGAAGTTGCTATTTCGTCGCTTTCGATGTCGTTAACGCCAGAAGAAATTAAGCAACTAGAACAGCATTATGTACCTCATTCTATAGTCGGCTTCCAATAATTTAAAAATTTATTTATTTTGAAATTAACGGAATTGTGGAAGTTGTATGAAGAGGAAAAAACGAATTCAAGGATTTGGTTTGCTAACAATTAAAGCGTATGCAATTAAGATGAGGATGTTAATTGGTGAACTTAGTGATCTTGATATCGATGGAATCACAATACAACGATTAAAGGAATACTTAGCTAAGCAATTCGAACTCTTAAAGCCCAAACATTAATTGCTGATCCTAAAGTGAATGTTGGTGTTGGGAATGTAACCTTTGAACCGGGTTGCCGAAATAACTGGTATATCCATCGTGATGGATTTCAACTTTTATTAGTCTCGGAAGGGCATTAAATGACTTTGCGAAGCGCGATGAGATCGTCATTGCCACGAAGGTCTTTAATCGTATGCATGAAGGTCCGAACGGCGCAGGACTATCTGTATCAAATTCACAGATGGGATTACACGACCTCTATTGAAGAAACAATGGAAGCCCTTCATGATGTGGTGAAAGCCGGGAAGGCAAGGTATATCGGCGATTCCGCGATGTATGCATGGCAGTTTTTAAAAGCACTCCATACAGCAGAGCAGAATGGTTGGACAAGATTCGTAACCATGCAGAATCACTACAATCTCATCTACAGAGAAGAAGAGCGAGAAATGATGCCAATCTGTAAAGCAGAAAAAATCGGTGTTATTCCTTATAGTCCGCTTGCAGGCGGTAGGTTGACGCGAGATCCTCAGACAAAAACTCACCGATCGGAAACCGATCAAATTCAAAAACAGAAATACGGCGCGACCGCGGATGCGGATCGGATTATCATCGATCAAGTGGCAGCCCTGGCAGAAAAACATGCTGTTCCTCGCGTTCAAATTGCGCTTGCTTGGTTGCTGCAGAAAGATCCGGTGACGGCTCCAATTGTAGGCGCGACGAAAAAATCGCATCTTGAGGACTCAGTGGCGGCTCTATCGATAAAATTGTCGCCTGAAGAATTGGCTTCGTTAGAGATACCCTATGTGCCCCACCGAATTGTTGGTCATCAATAGGATTTCTTTTTTCGATAACACAGTTTGAAAACATGGGTGAGCAGATTGCTTAGAAGTAGTTACTCCTTTATTTAATGGTTTTCATAGGAAATGTTCTAATAATAATTAAGCCCCCAAGCCTATTTATGTTGGCTTGGGGGCTCTGTTATTAAAGCCTTCTCTACCACCTTTACCGAAACTGTATTGTTTACCGACAGATTGAAACGGCAGCCACTCGGTTGCTGTTTTCTACAACTCGCATGCTTACATCTTCTTTATCACGATCGAGTTTATAACTATAACCTGGATCACCTTCGTTCAACCTGATCATTCACTGAAATTTGGACTGAATTTTATTTAAAAACCTATCAGCAGCAGCTGAAAAGACCTGATGCTTTTTCCAAACCATATTTAAGCCAGATTGAAGTCTTGGCTCTAGCGGCTTGAAACAAAGGTTACTATCACTGGACGTATTCACGATTTTATCCAGTGTTACTGCATAACCAATGCCTTCTTCTACCATAATTGCAGCATTATAAGCAAGATTGTATGTGGCCACGACATTTAATTTATCAAAGTCATCGCCAAACCAATCTGCAAATTCATTTTTGGAATAGGTCATTTTCATAGCTTGTCGTGAACAGATTAACGGAAGGTTTATTATATCTGCTGGTTGAATGGCATCTTTGAGGGCAAGAGGGCTGTCTTTCCTCATCACAACGCCCCAAGTATCCTTTGCCGGGATATTAATATAATTGTATTTTGATACTGAGGCTGGTTGAATTAAGATTCCAAAGTCAAGCAGTCCCTTTTCAAGTCGTTCAGTCACATCATCTTCGTTTCCACTATAGAGGTGATACCGTATATTCGGATAGCTTGACTGTAATTCTTTCACTACCCGTGCAAGATGTTTCATTGCGTCTGTTTCCCCACCGCCTATATAAACATCTCCACTAATTGTCTCCTCCATGGAACTAAACTCTGTCTCTAATTTATCGACCATATCAACGATTTCTTCTGCTCTCTTTCTCAAGAGCATTCCTTCTTCTGTAAGCAGGATGCTATGACTGCTACGGATAAAAAGTTTTTTTCCCAACGTTTGTTCGAGATCTTTTAATTGTCTGGAAAGAGTTGGCTGAGTAAGATGTAAAAAATCGGCAGCTGCCGTAATGCTGCCTTCTCTTGCAACCGTAAGAAAATAACGTAAGACTCTAACTTCCATTTACCAGTCCTCCTATGTCACTTAAACGGCCGAATTCTGGCCATTTGTGATGATTGTTGCATCTTAAGCATCAGCCTGATCTTAACTATACATCTACAAGAAATGCCTTTCAAGTATATCTTGTTATTTGATATAGGTATTTGTTATATGTGAAAAGCACGCTACAATAAATACTAGCAGCAGTCTTAATTTTTGGAGAGGCTGGAGAGAATGAATAAATTGTGTCTTATTCACTGAACGCAGCACTTGCGCTGCTTGCCGTACATTTAAATTTAGACTAGGAGGGTAACAATAAGTTGAGAATAATATTAACTCTGTTTTTTACATTCGTGATGGCCTTTTCACTTTCAGCATGTGACGGTAAAGTGAAGTCCAGTTCTCAAAGAGATGATAATGGGACAATTAAGAAGACTAATGAACCGAATAATTCGGTTGCCTCACCTACTGCTTCACCGACTGTAGATAATAACGGTTCAGCGGATGTGAGAATCAAATTGGTATTTGATAATGAGGAATACATTGTAAAGATGAATGATAACCCGACAAGTCGAGATTTTTTGTCAAGGCTTCCGTTGACACTTATCTATAAGGAGTATGGCGGATTTGAAAAATTGAACATTCTTGATAAAGGATTAACTATGGAAGATGCACCGACAGGAAGTGATCCGGAAGTTGGAGATATCGGTTATTTCGCTCCGTGGAAAGATGTGAACATATATTATTCTGACTGGAATTATTCGAAAGGACTTATTAAATTAGGAAGAATCGAATCCGGTCTCGAAGAGTTTACTAAAAAGCTTAAAGACATGCATGATGATTTTACGGTAACCATTCAAAAAATGAACTGACTAGTTGTTCCTATAAAAAATTTGAGGAAACATTCCTGCCTAATTGTAAATCATTAAAGATAGGAGCTGTTTTTTTGTCCAAACGAAGTAATTTACATATATTTATATTGACCATAGGAGCTTTCGGCATCATTAATACGGAGATGGGTGTTATTGGAATATTACCCTACATTGCTGATTATTTTCATATCAGTGTGGCTAAAGCCGGATGGCTGGTAAGTTTTTTCGCATTTACGGTTACAATATCTGGTCCAACGATGCCGTTATTGTTTTCGGGGATAAATCGCAAGAAGGCAATGTTACTTGTACTTGGTATTTTCGTCCTAGGTAACCTTATCTCTATATTTACAACTAACTATGCTATTGCAATCATTGCCCGCGTAATTCCAGCGATCTTCCATCCTATATATTTTTCGGCAGCTTTTACTTTGGCTGCTGATTCTGTTCGGAAGGAAGAAGCTCCAAAAGCTGTTTCAAAAGTCTTTATTGGCGTATCTTCGGGAATGGTTCTTGGTGTACCAATCGCAAGTTTTCTTGCTAGTACAGTTTCGTTTCAAGTATCAATGGCATTTTTCGCCATCGTAAACGCAATAGTATTTATTGCTACACTAGTATTTTTCCCTTCAATGCCTGTTAAAGAAAGACTTTCTTATGGTGCACAGGTAAGCGTATTAAAAAAACCAATTATTTGGCTTTCCATTGTTGCTGTCATTTTACTAAACTCAGCCATATTCGGGGTATATAGTTACCTTGCTGAGTATCTAAAAACCGTTACGAATATCTCAGGGAGTTTAATTAGTTTAATGTTAGTCATATTCGGCGGGGCCAATATTATTGGAAACATTGTGGCAGGGAAATTACTCACTAAAAATGCCATAAGATCTGTAATAGTATTTCCTTTTATATTGGGAGTCATTTACATTCTGTTATTTTTATTAGGACAATTTACTTTACCTATGGCGATTATTATTTTAGTTTGGGGAGTATTGGCTGGCATAGGGGGCAATATTAATCAATATTGGATTACGTCTGCAGCGCCGAAATCTCCTGATTTCGCTAATGGATTATTTTTATCATCCGTGAACTTTGGAACCACAATTGGAACAGCGGTAGGCGGAATGTTTATTTCACAATTAGGAACACAATATGTTGTATTAGTGGGAATATTATCGTTGGTATTAGGGCTGGTATTTATTTTACTAAGAAACTATATGCAGAACCCTATAAAACACAAACTAGGGGGAATTTAGAAGTTAAGTTCTCTCTCAGTCATTGATAAGGTTGTACGCTGCTGGCTATGTTCGCGTAGAAGAAGTGGGTGTTCCGCAGTTGCCACAACCAACTGATGTCATTTTGAAAGTAGCTGCTGCCTGTATTTGCGGAAGCGATCTTCATCCTTTCTGATTTTGTTACTTGGTGTGATAGATACTTAGTATTGGTGTGATAGATACTTAGTATTTGAGGGTAACAATAAGATTAGTGGTGAAGAATTCTATTCTGCTAGTTGTGGAATGTTACATTCTTATACTGTTAACTCAAGGTCTACAAGAAGGAATAAAGCACGAAAGATCGTATACTCAAATACAACAACGATTAAGAACGGAATAAAAATGCCGATATTACCAGCAGATGATGTGGTAATAGTTTCTATAGTGGCATTAGTAGAAGCTCTCTCCAATGGCATAAACTGTTTTTTAATTGATATTTACAGAGATAAAAATAATATCAGTATTTTTGAAGAACGGGCGACCGAAATATTTGGAACCGAAAAGTATGGTGAATCAATTTAGTTTCCATTAGACATCTGTTTCTATCACAGGCAACACTTCATTAGAATCAGAATGCTGTCTGTCGGTGACCTAACCCTAACGAGAAACGAGAGTTTAATAACAAGATGAAAAGGCGGTTGATCCAATTGGATTAGCTGCCTTTTCTCAAGTAACGGGCAGATTTGCGTGGTGGTAACTGTTTCTTTTTGATAAAGTTATAATATCTAATCAGTCCTGAGCTAGATTGACTTGGACATTTTCTAGCCGAAGGCAAGTGGAATGAAGCGGTGCTGCAAAACAAAGTGAAGAATGAAGCGCTTCAACAGGTGGTTCAGATAGCCAACCAGACGGCGGATCCGCTGTTTATCATTCATGATGATACGATCTCCAAGAAGACAAAGTCTTCGTCACAGGCTACGTCTCCGATGGAACAGACTGGCTTTCATCATTCGCATCTGGAAGGTAAAGTCGTATGGGGACATCAGGTTCAAGCGACGGTCGTCCAAAGCAGCGACACCTCATTGATCCATTCCATTGACTTATACGAAGATCGATCACGTATGTGACATGGCCGTTACGCTTCCGATTCCGCCCTATGGTGGTTATGCACTGGTCGATTCCTGGTTTACTTGCGCCCGTGTGATCGACAGTTACGCCGCTGCGGGATACCACTTGATTGGCGGTCTTAAAACAAACCGGATCATCTATCCGCAAGGCATCCGCATTTCGATACAGGATTTTGCCGCTCATATGTACAAAGAAGACATTCGCCTTGTGACCGTGAACGAAACTTCATACTGGACATACCGATATGAGGGCGCCTTGAACGACATCGAAAACGCCGTTGTTCTTTTGTGCTGGCCGGAGCAAGCGTTTGACGAGCTTTTTTATGCACCGATGCCTCTTTGGATACGGAAACGATTTCGACTCTGGGCGCTACTTGCGTGGACACATTTGTACTGTACCACTGGCTTAGGGCAACTCTGTCCATTTGGCGATGGCTTGCGCGCCGTCCGCAAACAAGTTCAACTGGATCGCCTGCAGTTTGTCTACGACTGTGGTCAGAAAGGCATCCGTTCCATCTTATTCATGAGGGGTTTAAATTAGCTTAATCTCAATTGGATATTTCTGTATCCGTTTTTGCTCATTTATAGTTATACTTTCTTATATTTAAAAAAAGAGCCCTTGCGGGCTCTTTTCCTGACGGTGCTTAATCGTTTGAGTTATTTCCAAAAGTATTTCAAGCTGAGGAAATTAGATCAATTCGGATTGCTGAAGCAGTCTTTTTATGATAACTGCAACCTCAGCTCGCGTCACGCTATCAAGAGGAGCAAGTGTATTTTCGCTTTTACCATTGATCACTTTTGCTTGTATGGTGCTCGCGATTCTGTTTAGTGCCCAATCAGAAGCAGTATCTGCATCTTTATAAGCAAGTAGTATTTCGTCTTCAGATACCGAGGGTAGCTTGGCCTCAAGCCCAGTTAACGTCATCGCTCTGGCGATGATCACCATCGCTTGCTCGCGCGTAATGGTGTCATTCGGACGGAATGTACCGTCTTCAAAGCCGGTAATCAACTTGTAAGAGGCAGCCGTTTGAACGATAGCGCTGTACCAATCGTGCTCTGTCACATCCGAGAACGAGGAGCCGCTGGTTGCCTGAGTAAGACCTAGTCCTCGAACGAGAATAGCTGCAAACTCCGCTCGCGTAATCATTTGATCTGGACGGTATAAACCTCCATCTGTTCCATTGACTATCATCCTTTCACTCATTTCAATAATGTCTTGCGCTGCCCAATGCTTCGTTATATCGCTGAAGGTGATGGAATGCGATACCACGATATAGGTGTTGGTGGACAGGCTATTTACTTTGGCATAACGTTTGCCTTCTGCTACAACGATTTTGGTAGGAAGAGGGCGGTTGTTGCCATCTGATTCTATTGCCAGAATTGTTAGTGCGCTTGTCGAGGAGATAAGCTCAGGAATCACAAGGCGATGCTCAGTGTGAGTATCGAGTTTCGTGAGGTTCAAGATTGTCTCTCCATACTTGGCTTGAAGCGTAAAGGCAGTCTGGGCTGTAAGAGGTGTCGTTGTCCCTCCGCTCTGAATTGTGTTAGCTTCAGTGAGCTTAGCTTGAACTTGAATACCGATTTCAATTTTGATGTCTTTTAAAGCTGCGGATTCCCCTAGTTGGCTGCTTAAGGAATCGATGTTCATTTGCCCCGCAGATAGTGCGTATACGGCTTGCCCTGTGTTAAGCTCAATGCGTGCTTGATGTTGTTGCAGATCTCTAAGTAATTCGCCATCCAGACTGGCAACAATGTTATCAAAGCTTTCTCTAGCTTGAAAGGTAAGAACAGCACCTTTGCCTTCAACAGCGACAAGCGGGTCGAGCGTGCTTCGATTGGCGGAAATCGTTAATCGATTACTTCCGTTTACGCTGGTTGTTGCTCCTGATAAGACGGCTTTGTTATTCAGTAAGATGTCTGCGACTGTTCTCACGGGCACGTTGTCAGTTTCCGATGGAGAGCTAGGGACGACTACAGGAGGCTCCACTATTACGGTAACGGTGTACACCTGCGTCGATCCGTCCGCCGCGGTCACGGTGTAGGTTACCTGACTTGTAAAGTTCTGCGCCGTACCGCTAGTGGGAGAAATACTGGCTCCCGAGTGGGCGATGGTCGGCACAAGCGCCGTTACGTTGGTACCATGAGGAACGGTAACGGCAATGGTTTTGTTCGTTTCGTTAACGGTACCTGTAGCTGATGGACTCGCGAAGCTGAAAGCCGTAATGGCTTTAGCCGGGTTAGCCGCCACCGTTACGGTAACGGTGTACACTTGCGTCGATCCGTCCGCCGCGGTCACGGTGTAGGTTACCGGACTTGTAAAGTTCTGCGCCGTACCGCTAGTGGGAGAAATACTGGCTCCCGAGTGGGCGATGGTCGGCACAAGCGCCGTTACGTTGGTACCATGCGGAACGGTAACGGCAATGGTTTTGTTCGTTTCGTTGACGGTGCCCGTAGCTGCCGGACTAGCGAAGCTGAAAGCAGTAATGGCTTTAGCGGGGTTAGCCGCCACCGTTACAGTAACGGTGTAAGCCTGCGTCGAGCCGTTCGCAGCAGTCACGGTGTACGTCACCGGATTCGTAAAGTTCTGCGCCGTACCGCTAACAGGCGAGATGCTAGCTCCCGAATGGGTGATCGTCGGCTCAAGTACCGTCACATTGGTACCATGCGGAACGGTAATGGCAATGGTTTTGTTCGTTTCGTTGACGGTGCCCGTAGCTGCCGGACTAGCGAAGCTGAAAGCAGTAATGGCTTTAGCGGGGTTAGCCGCCACCGTTACAGTAACGGTGTAAGCCTGCGTCGAGCCGTTCGCAGCAGTCACGGTGTACGTCACCGGATTCGTAAAGTTCTGCGCCGTACCGCTAACAGGCGAGATGCTAGCTCCCGAATGGGTGATCGTCGGCTCAAGTACCGTCACATTGGTACCATGCGGAACGGTAATGGCAATGGTTTTGTTCGTTTCGTTGACGGTGCCCGTAGCTGCGGGGCTCGCAAAGCTAAAAGCAGTAATCGCTTTAGCCGGGTTAGCCGCCACCGTTACGGTAACGGTGTACACCTGCGTCGATCCGTCCGCCGCGGTCACGGTGTAGGTTACCGGATTCGTAAAGTTCTGTGCCGTACCGCTAGTGGGATAAATACTGGCTCCCGAGTGGGCGATGGTCGGCACAAGCGCCGTAACGTTGGTACCATACGGAACGGTAACGGCAACGGTTTTGTTCGTTTCGTTGACGGTGCCCGTAGCTGATGGACTAGCGAAGCTGAAAGCAGTAATCGCTTTAGCCGGGTTAGCCGCCACCGTTACAGTAACGGTGTACACCTGCGTCGATCCGTCCGCCGCGGTCACGGTGTAGGTTACCGGACTCGTAAAGTTCTGCGCCGTACCG
>NZ_LYPB01000094.1 GCF_001653565.1 Paenibacillus oryzisoli | reverse complement strand
CGAACACGACCGTTAAGCCTTCCAGCGTCGATGGTACTTGAACCGCAGGGTTCTGGGAGAGTAGAACGTTGCCAAGCAAATGTAACTGAAAGAGCCTTACTTGGATTATTCCAAGTGAGGTTTTTTTTATTTCATACGTGGATTCCAAACTTAGGCTGTCGCTAATCTAGCGCATTTAACCATTAACTGCATTTACTACATTTAATTTTAATGTTTAACGCTAATAAATTGCTTTAGATGGAAAAACTACATCTAATATCATTGATACTCGACATTTTTGCTTATTTATCCGAAATTAGCTACATATAATCCATCTAGTTTGATGAGAGTGGTGAAAGTAGAGACATTAACTGTATAAAATCCATTTAGTTGGCTAGCTTCCGGTTTGGTGAGTGAGTGGTGCGGAGGTCTGGGGAATAGCATTTTGATGAACGAGCGAAGTAGAGGCGGGGGCAAGGGGATGGAATGAAGCACCTAGCCAAGTCCAAGTTCCAAGATTCCAATGAAATTTTGTTATTTTCACAAAATATAACGAGAATCCCTAATAAATGCTTCATTTTATAATACAATAAGGTTTAGTTTATTACTTAGGTGAAGCAACGATGGAATGGGAGTGATACATAGTGGAGAACGCCTATGTTCAAATAGGTACGGCGATGTTTCGAACGGGGATTTTGGGATATGGCGGCGGGCCGTCGATTGTGCCATTAATTCGGTATGAAGCGGTCACGCGTTTTAAGTGGATGAAGGATGAGGAGTTTATGGAGGTGCTTGCTATTGCGAATGCGCTGCCGGGGCCGATTGCGACGAAGCTGGCGGGTTATCTAGGCTATAGGCTAAAAGGTGGATGGGGTGCGCTCCTTGGCGTTTTGGCGCATATCCTTCCTACTTGCGTGGCAATGGTGGGGTTGTATTCATTTATTACATTCTTCAGCACGTCGCATGTAATCAAGGGAATGATTGCTGCGGTGGTTCCGATTGTCGCGGTCATGTTAGGCGTGATGGCATATGAGTTTGGCGAGAAAGCGATCAAAGGGTTGGGGTGGCCAGCGGGGGTTACTTTTTTCATCATAGCTTTCCTGCTGCTACAACCTTTATCGGTGCATCCCGCTATCGTGATATTCATGTTCCTCCTATATGGAGCCTTCCATCATAGGCTCAGGGATAAGTGGGCGAAGAGCAAGAAGACGCTTGGCAAAGGTGATGGCGTATGATGGATTGGTGGCATTTGCTCGTTAGTTTCTTTCTTGCCAATGTGTTTGGCTATGGCGGTGGTCCTTCGTCGATCCCGCTGATGTTCCAAGAGATCGTAACGAATCACAATTGGATGAACAGCAGTGAGTTCTCCAATATGTTGGCGCTTGCGAATGCGCTGCCTGGGCCGATTGCGACGAAAATTGGCGCGTATGTTGGATACCAAGTCGGCGGCTGGCCAGGCGTGCTTATTACAGTAGCGGCAACGGTGGTGCCGTCGATTATTGCACTGATTATTTTGTTGAATATGCTGCAGAAATACAAACAATCCCCTGTGATTAAAGGCATGACGCTGCTGGTGCAGCCAGTTATTGCAATCATGATGGTGCTGGTCACCTGGAGCAGCTTGGTGGAGTCTACGAAAGTGATCGGGTATTTGCAGTTTTTTGGGATCGCCGCGGCAGCTTTTTATTTGATCCAAATTCGTAAAATACATCCGGCTTTTGTAATTCTTGCAGGGTTCGTATATGGTGGGATTTTTCTGTCCATGTAATTATATCTAACATAAATTTGGCGCCAAGCACAAAGCTTGCGCCTCTTTTCGTTAGGTGACCAAACTTAGTGTCATGTTTATTGACGCTCAAGATGGGCGGACCTTATAGTGATGTGAGAGGGATAAAGGAATAGTTCGACCATATCGTTGTCAACAAACAGCAAATCCCTAGTAGGGATTTGCTGTTTGTTGTATGAGAGAACGGTGGGGATTGCTGTTTGTTGTATCGGGGTGAGAGTGGTTGGGATTTGCTGTTATGTCGTATCAGGGTGAGGGATATTGTCTAACGGAATAAGGAGGTCGTAAACCTGTGCATAAACAAGAGAAGGATGCTGTAGAGATGGTCCAAATCGTTAAGCAGTTTGGTTCCGTGCTGGCGAATGATAAGGTGGATTTCCGCGCGAGATCGGGAGAGATTCATGCGTTGCTTGGCGAAAATGGTGCAGGCAAAAGCACGATGATGTGCATGTTGTCCGGCGTATATCGGCCGACGAGCGGGGAGATCTATCTACATGGCGAGCAGGTGCGCATTCGCTCACCGAAGGATGCGATGAAGCTGGGGATCGGCATGGTGTTTCAGAACTTTCGCCTCGTGCAGACCCTAACGGCTGCTGAGAATATTGTGCTTGGGGAAGCAGGCTCTTTCTGGCGCGGACCCGGATGGTTGTCGAAGAAGTCGGAGGAAATCGAGGCGATTTCGAAGCACTTTGGGCTGCTGTTTCCCGTAGATCGGCCCATCTGGCAGTTATCTGTCGGCGAGCAGCAGCGAGTGGAAATTGTAAAGACGCTCTATCGGGGAGCGGATTTTATTATTCTAGATGAGCCAACGTCGGTGTTGACGCCGGGAGAGGTTGATCTCCTTTTTGAGACGCTGAATCGGATGAAGAAGGAAGGCAAAACGGTCATTATGACGACGCATAAGCTCAAAGAGGTGATGTTCGCGGCGGATCATATCTCGGTCATGCGCAAGGGTAGGATGATTGCGACGATGGCGAAATCGGAAACGAGCGAGCGTGAGCTTGCGCAGTTGATGGTGGGCGAGATGAGCGTAGCGAGCCGCTCGCAGTTGAAAGCGAAAGTGACTGGCAAGCCGATGCTCACGGTCAAAGGGCTTGATGTCTTTGCGGACCATGGACGCAAGGTGTTGGATGGGCTTCATTTTGAAGTAAATGAAGGGGAGATTGTTGGTGTAGCTGGCGTCTCTGGGAACGGGCAGAAGGAGCTGGCAGAAGTGCTGACGGGGCTGCGCGTTTGGAAGCAAGGGGAAGTCCATTTTGACGGCAAGATGATGCGAGGTGGTTCGGTTCGGGGAGCGATTGAGCTTGGAATCGGGCATGTGCCAGAGAATCGGATGCGGAGCGGCCTTGCTGGGAGTCTAGGCTCGGTGGATAATCTGTTGTTCAAAACATATCGTTCGCCAGAACGGTCGCGGTTCGGGTTGTTGCGAACGGGAAGTAACCGAAGTTGGTCTCAGCGGTTGGTCGAGATGTTCGATGTGAAAACGTCGGGGATTGATTCGCCTGTTCAATTCATGTCGGGTGGGAATCAGCAGAAACTGCTCTTCGCAAGGGAGATTGATCAAGGTCCCAAGCTTATGATTGCGGTGCATCCGACACAGGGACTCGATGTAGGTGCGTCGGAGGGTGTGTATCAACTGCTGGAGGATTTGCGAAGTAAGGGGCGCTCCGTGCTGCTCATTTCGGAGGATCTAGATGAGGTGCTGCAGTTAGCTGACCGTATTCTGGTCATGTACGATGGGCGCATTGTCGGGAATATCCCGAGGGAAGCGGCGAGCCGCGAGCACGTTGGTATACTGATGACGGCGGGATTGGAGGAGGATGCAGGATGAGTGAACAACGAACAGCGGGCAGCATTCCCATTGAAAATAAAGGGAATAAGCGCGGAGCCGGCTTCCGCTTGCCGTATCGTTTGGAAATCGATCCCGCAGGGGCGAATAGCCCTTGGTGGCTAACGATTATCGCCATTGTGATGGCGTTGATGGCTTGTGGGATTTTTATCGCATTGAATGGCATGAATCCCTTCATGGTTTACGGCAAGATGGTGCAAGGAGCCTTCGGCTCCACCTTTGGTTTAACGGAAACGTTCGTAAAGGTGATTCCTTTGCTGCTTTGCGGGCTGGGCGTGTCGATTGCTTACCGCATATCGGTGTGGAACATCGGGGCTGAAGGCCAGTTTGTGGCAGGGGCGATGGCGGCGACGGCGATTACGGTATATTTTCCGCATCTGCCGATGTACCTGTCGATTCCAGCTATGATGGTCGCGGGCATGGTGGCCGGCGGTTTCTGGGGATTGCTGACGGCGATACCGCGGAACTATTTTCAGGTAAATGAACTCATTACCTCGTTGATGCTAAACTATGTAGCGTTGCTGGCGCTGAATTATGTGGTATTCGGGCCGTGGAAAGATCCAAAAGGCTTTAACTTTCCAGGATCGCCGATGTTTACTGTTGCACAATCTTTGCCTACCTTTGGGGGAACGCGGCTGCACGTAGGTTTGATTTTTGCCATCATTGCTGTGCTGATTTATGCTTTCGTCGTCCGTTATACGCGGTGGGGGTATGAGCTGAGGTTGATTGGTGCCAATAGTGAAGCGGCTAGAAATGCTGGCATTCGTATCTCCAAGCATGTCCTGTTGGTAATGGTGATTAGCGGCGGATTGGCGGGGCTTGCTGGTATGGGAGAAGTGTCTGGTGTAGCGCACCGTCTTATGTACGGGATTTCTCCGGGGTATGGGTACACGGCTATTATTGTGGCTTGGCTGGCGAAGTTGAATCCGATTGGGCTTGTGGTTGCTTCGGTGCTTTTCGGTGGGCTCATTGTTGGAGGGTATAGTGTGCAAACAATCGGGCTTCCGTCTTCCATTTCCTCGATGATTCAAGGAGCGATTCTGTTCTTCCTCATTGCTGGGGGAATGGCGGGGAAATTTCGTATTCGTAGGAACAGCTGAGGGAGCAGATGGCGCGAAAATGTTGGGCAATTCAGGGAGGCAGGGAGTCGTTATTTTATTTAACGTTGTTAATGAACGGATAATTAAGGGGGTGTAAGAGATTGGATATGATCACGCAAATCATTGCTTCAGCAATCTCTTCGGGCACACCGTTGCTCCTGGCCGTATTGGGTGGCATTTTGATCGAAAGATCTGGCATCATGCAGCTTGGCGCTGAAGGCTTGATGTTAATGGGTGCGGTAACTGCATGCCTCGTTTTCATACATTCAGGAAGTTTAGTACTGGCTATTCTATGCGTGCTAGCGGTGAGTGGGGTACTCGGTTTGCTTCATGGATTTCTATGCGTTACGTTACATGCAAATCAGGTTGTTTGCGGGTTGGCCATGACAATATTCGGTGCGGGGCTTAGTGCGTATTTAGGAAAGCCTGTGAGTGGTCAACCACTTGTGGGTGCAGTGCCGAAGCTTGATATGCCGTGGCTAGAGCATGTGCCGGTGATTGGTGGGGTTTTTGCCCATATGGATTTGTTTACATGGTTAAGTTTCGTGCTCGTGCTGACTATGCACTTGTTCATCCATCGTACTTCATGGGGGCTTCATCTGCGCGCAGTTGGGGATAATCCGGCTACGGCGGACGTCATGGGTATTCCTGTGATTGCGATTCGCTATGGCTGTATTGTCGTGGGTTCGATGCTGATCGGGATGGGTGGAGCAGATTTGCTGCTTGTCTATACACCAACATGGAACGAGGGAATGACCTCCGGACGGGGTTGGATTGCGGTGGCGCTTATTATTTTTGCAAGGTGGAATCCTATTCGTGCGCTCGTGTGCGCGTATTTTTTCGGGGTTTTGGATAGTCTGGGATTCCGTGTGCAGCTCATCGGCAGCCATATTCCTTCTTATTTTCTGAAAATGATTCCGTACGTCGTCACCATTCTAGTGCTAATGTTCCTTGGTTGGCGGAATAAGAATAGACCTTCTGGTGCGCCTGAGGCGCTAGGTGTGCCTTATATAAGGGAACAGAGATTTTAGTTGTAGGAGCGGCAGCCGCTGGGTGCAGCCGGTAATGGGAGATAAAGAAAACCACTGGGAGTTTTGTTATTCTGGTGGTTTTTTTGCGCTGAGTGTGTGTGTGTGGGGGGCGGAGCTGGCTCTAAACTCGTCAGGTCTCAAGAAATGACTCGGGTTTCTGATTTAACTGGATTTTCTACAGTTATTTGAGTGCAAATTGAGGGAAAAGGTGGATTTAGATGTATTTTCTGTAGTTAATTATCAAGGATTAGCTTGATTCTTCAATATTTCTTAAAATTACCTACATATATTACAATTATTCTTAAAAAACGAGCAAATTCGAAGAAAATAACTGTAGTTTATACAGCTAAAGTTTTTGAGTGAAGAATGATGCGTGTTTGATAGCGGCCAGAATTGGTGGGTGGAGAGTGGGAGCCGGAGATGTGATATGAGTGAAAGGAAATGAGGAGGTCGATGTAGCGTTGAATTGGTGGGTGGAGAGTGGGAGTGGGAGATGTGATGGAGAGGTAATGTGAGTTCGGTGATTGGAGATTGTATACAGATACAGATGTGCGGATCAGAAATAGCGCAATAGTAGGGCCGAAACGTCGATGTTGGCCAACTATTTTAGCAAAAATACAAAAAAAGTTAACGATGTTATGAAAGATTACAAACTTCTTTCATATAAATTGACCCATAGGGATAGCGCCATTACAATGAAACAAATCTTGGAAAAGAAGGCAGAGGATTTAAGGTGGAAGTCGAGGTGTCGGGGCTATGAAGATCACACGGAAGCAAGTTAATGACATGAGTCAAGAAGCGTTCATTGCAGCGTTTGGTTCCCTGTTTGAACACTCGCCATGGGTGGCAGAACGAGCATCGCGATTTCGGCCGTTCGCCGACATTACGGATATGATTAGTGCTCTTGAACGAGAGGTAGAGCGAGCAACTCGTGACGAGCAACTGGCGCTGCTTCGGGCACATCCCGATCTGGGTACACGCGTGGGAATGACCGACCACTCGGTCAAGGAGCAGTCAAGTGCCGGTCTTAACCAATTAACTCCTGAAGAATACGAACAGTTTCTTTCTTTAAATACACAGTACACGGGCCGATTCCAGTTTCCTTTTATCATGGCGGTGAAGGGCCAGACCAAGGAAACCATACGTGAGGCGTTACATTATCGTATACATGGAACTCCTGAAGTGGAGTTGCTTACGGCATTGCAGGAGGTTTGTAAGATTGGGCGGTTCAGACTAACAGATATCGTGATGGAAGAAATGGAGGAGAAAGCGATGGAACAAGCAAAGGGCACAGAGAGAACCATGTACTACGGAAAAGGTGATGTTTGGGTCTATCGTTCATATGCCAAGCCGCTTACGAATATCACATTAATTCCGGAATCGGGTTTCACAGGGCGAGATAATGTGTTGTTCGGCATGAACATCAAAGTAGCTGTGAGCGGAGAGAAGCTGTTCACCTCATTTAGCGAGGGAGATAACACCAATGTTGTAGCTACGGATTCAATGAAGAACTTCATTCTGCGCAAAGCAGGTGAGTATGAAGGGGCTACGGCGGAGGGATTTTTGGCTTTGGCGAGCAGACTTTTCTTAGAGAAGTATCCATGGATGACGGGGATCAAAATGAGCGCAGACCAGGTGGCGTTCGAAACGCTGCCAGTTCCAGGGCCAACAGGCCTGCAAGCAGGGGATCTCGTGTATCGTTATTCACAAAATGAACACCCAACCGCATTCGTGGAGCTCATACGCGTGGCAGATGAGATCGTCCTCGCAGATCACTACGCTGGCATAGCCGATCTAAAACTAATTAAAGTCAAAGGAAGCTCCTTCGCTGGTTTCGTTCGCGATGAGTACACAACACTGCCAGAATCTTCGGATCGCCCTCTGTTTATTTTTCTAGACATCGCATGGACGTATGAAGCAGCGGAAGATGCCTTCGATGCCGATTTAGGGCGCTATGTAGCGGCAGAGCAAATTCGTGATATTGCGCATACCGTATTCCATGAGCAGCATTCGCCATCGATCCAAAATCTCATCTATCGCATCGGTCAACGTGCGTTACTGCGCTTCCCACAGCTTCAAGAAATTCGATTTGAGTCCAACAATCGGACGTGGGAAACCATTCTTGAGGAGGTTTCTGTCGGGGAAGGTAAAGTGTTTACAGAGCCTAGACCGCCGTATGGTTTCCAAGGATTTTCGATGACAAAACGTGATCTGGAGGGCCTATGAGCGTAGGGATCACATCGCATGTTCTAGATGTAAGCAGCGGTCGACCGGCGGTTGGCGTGAGGATCGATTTGTTTCGACTTGAAGGAGGCGTGGCAAAGAAGCTTCGCACTGACGTTACGAATACAGATGGCAGACTGCCAGGGCCGATGCTGAGTGGGGAAGATTTTACAATGGGGACGTATGAGCTTCTCTTTCATGTAGGTGACTACTTCAGAGGGAATGGTGTAGAGCTTCCAGAGCCGGCTTTTCTGGATCAAGTGCCGATTCGTTTTGGGGTGGCGAATAAGGATTCCCACTATCACGTGCCCTTATTAATTGCACCTTGGGGGTATAACACGTATCGCGGGAGTTAGTACATAGAAGTCAGTCGTTGATTGCATCGTTACTTGCATAGACAGAGAGCTTCGAGGGAGGGCTTCGTAGGATGAATCAATTGGATCTTATCATACGCAAAGGGAAGGTAGTCCAGCAAGATGCGTGTCGGCAGCTGGATATCGGGATACGGAACGGCAAAATTGCAGCATTAAGCGAAAACCTCGTTGTATCGGAGGAAACACCTGTTTATGATGCGGAAGGTTTAACGATCCTGCCGGGCATGATTGATGCACATGTTCATTTCAATGAGCCTGCACTTGGTCATTGGGAGGGGTTCGTCACAGGTTCTGCCTCGCTGGCTGCTGGCGGATGCACAACCTATATTGATATGCCGCTCAATGGTGTTCCGCCTACGGTTCGGCTCAGTGCCTTAGAGATGAAATTGAATTCAGCCGAAGGGCAATCCCATGTTGACTATGCCCTGTGGGGCGGTCTCGTTCCTGGTAATGTAGGCGAGCTTGAAGGGCTGGCACAAGCAGGGGTCATTGGTTTCAAAGCTTTCATGTCCTGCCCGGGCGGAGAGGGTGAAGATATCTTCACGGAAGTGGACGATGAGACGTTAGTTAACGGCATGAAGGAAATTGCGCGTTTAGGTCTAGTGCTTGCACTACATGCTGAGAGCGAAGAGATCGTCTCGAAGCTCACTGCGGAGGCTGTTCAAGCGGGTAAACGCAGCGCACTGGATTTCATCGCGACAAGGCCGATTGCCGCTGAAGTGGAGGCTGTCAGCCGAGCATTGGACTATGCGGAGATGACAGGTTGTATGCTGCATTTTGTACATATCTCCTCTGCTGAGGCAGTGCAGGTCATTGCGAAGGCAAAGGCACAGGGCATGGATGTTACGGTGGAAACGTGTCCGCACTATTTGACGCTAACGAATGTGGAGGTTGAACGCCTTGGACCCGTGGCAAAATGCGCTCCGCCCATCCGCTCGGTGGAAGATCAAGCTTCCTTATGGGAAGAGCTGAAGGCCGGTCGATTCGACATCATCGCTTCAGATCACTCTCCTTCACCTAAACACATGAAGCAGGGGGATTTCTTCGCAGCATGGGGGGGCATTTCGGGGGCGCAAAGCACGCTTGAGCTGATGCTAGATGAGGGCCACCTCCGTAGAGAGGTTCCGCTAACGGAACTCGCTCGCATGCTAGCGCTTGAGCCAGCTAAGCGCTTCGGGCTCTATCCCCGCAAGGGGGAAATCGCCATAGGGGCTGACGCGGATCTAGCTTTGGTGGACTTGGCAGCGGGCTATACGCTGCAAGAAAGCGATCTGCTCTATCGTCATAAGCAAAGTCCCTATGTGGGGAAAGCGTTCGGCTGCAGCGTGAAATCAACTTTCCTACGAGGCGTGAACGTGTACGAAAGAGGCGTGGGCGTTGGAGCAGCATTAGAGGGAGCTTGGCTGCGTCATAGTGCATCGATCGGAGGCGGGCTAGATGGCTAAAATGAAAGGGCACCCCCAGGAAGAGATGCTAGCCCAATACGGGGAGCGCATGCTGCTTGCTTTGGAGTGGCTGGCGACCTTCGGCGCCGATCCGGAAGGCGGCGTAACCCGGCTCTTGTATGCGGAGCCTTGGCTCAAGGCGCAATTAGCATTGATAGACCATATGCAAAGCATGGGGATCAAGGCAGATTTTGATGAAATCGGCAATGTGTACGGCAAATTGCTTGGATCAGACCCATCGCTTAAGCCGATACTGACAGGTTCACATATTGATACGGTCAAAAACGGCGGGAAATACGATGGGGCCTACGGCGTCATCGCTTCAATGATGGCGCTCGGCTATTTGAAGGCCGTGTACGGGACGCCGAAACGGACCTTGGAGATGGTCTCCTTTTGCGAGGAGGAGGGAAGTCGGTTTCCGTTGGCTTATTGGGGCTCCGGTCATGTGACAGGGGTACTTTCATTAGCTGAAGGTGCAGGCCTTGCTGATCCAGAGGGTGTGACGTTGCTCGAAGCGATGGCGAGGGCGGGCTTTGAAATTGATCAGGGTGAGTCCCAACCAGCGAAACGCAATGGGATTGGCGGATATATTGAAATTCATATCGAACAGGGAGCAGTCCTTGAGTTTAAAGAGAAGCAGATTGGTGTCGTCACAGCGATTGTTGGCCAAATTCGAATGACGATTGTCGTTACGGGTATACCCAATCATGCGGGAACGACCCCAATGACCATGCGCAAAGATGCGCTGGCTGCCGCTGCCGAGATGGTTGCAATGACAGAGAAGATGGCCTTTGCGGAGGGCGAACCTTTGGTAGCTACCGTAGGGCGCTTAGAAGTAAAACGTGGAACATCGAATGTAGTGCCTGGTGAAGTCGAGTTTACGTTGGATATTAGACATACGGACGAGCGGAAGATGGAGGCTTTTCGTACAGAGCTGATATCGCGGTTTGTGGAAATAGCGGCGAGAAGAGAGCTTTATATAGATACTGTGGAACATCTAAATGCGTTACCGGTAGCCATGGATAGTGGGATTTCGGCGGAAATTGAGGCTGCCTGCGACTTCTATGGCTACGAGCATATCCGCATGCCGAGTGGAGCGGGACACGATGCTCAGTTATTCGGACCGATCTGTCCGTCGGCTATGATTTTCGTGCCGAGTCGGGCAGGCATCAGTCATAATCCCAACGAGTTCACGAAGCCGGAGGATCTCATTGTCGGCTTCCAGACACTCGTTCATGTGTTATATCAATACGGCTACGGGGGCAAAGCAGATGAAAACCTATAAAGATTTATCACCATCCCTTCGCACGATTATGACTCCGGGACCGGTCGAGGTTGACCCCAGGGTGCTGAGATCGATGTCCTATCCCATTCTAGGGCAGTTCGATCCGGAGTTTACCGAGCTTATGAATGAAACGATGGAGATGCTTCGAGATGTATTTCAAACGAATAATCAATGGGCGTTCCCAATCGATGGGACTTCCCGTTCAGGTATAGAGGCTGTGCTGGTTAGCATTATTGAGCCAGGCGATAAAGTGCTCGTTCCGATCTACGGACGATTTGGACATTTACTGGTAGAAATTTCTGAGCGTTGCGGGGCTGAAGTGGCGATTATTGAGCAAGAATGGGGAACTGTGTTCGACCCTATTGACATTGTTACCGCTATTGAGCGGGAGAAGCCAACCATCGTTGCGATGGTACATGGTGAGACGTCGACAGGCTGTATCCAAAAGCTCGATGGGATTGGGGCAGCTTGCCGAGAAGTGGATGCCCTGCTTGTTGTAGATGCTGTTGCCACGATTGGCGGTGTACCCGTGAAAACCGACGAATGGGGGCTAGATGCGGTCATTGGCGGCACGCAAAAATGTTTATCTGTTCCATCAGGCATGTCCCCAATTACGTACAATGATCGCGTGGAAGCGAGGGTGCAGCGCCGTAAAACGATTGAGCGCGGACTGCGGGAGAAAGGCTCCCCTGTTGCGATTGGTAAAACTGTGGCGAGTAATTATTTCGATCTCGGCATGCTGCAGGATTACTGGAGTCCAAAGCGGTTGAATCACCATACAGAGGCTACGACGATGTTGTATGCGCTGCGTGAAGGATTACGCCTTGTACTGCAGGAGGGACTGGAGGAACGATTCCTGCGACATAAGCGTCATGAATCGGCTCTGGTTGCTGGTTTGCAGGCAATGGGATTAACGCTATTTGGTGATCCACTATGTAAGCTGCCCGTAGTAACTTGTATTCGCATTCCCAGCGGGGTTGACGGGGAAGCTGTTCGATCGATGCTGCTGAACAGCTTCGGCATTGAAATTGCTTCTTCCTTTGGTCCATTGAAGGGACAGATTTGGCGCATCGGCACGATGGGTTTTAGCTGTAATCAGAAAAATGTGCTTCATGTCCTCGGAGCTCTGGAAGCAACACTCCATTGGTATGGTGTGGATGTATCTGTAGGGAAGGCGCTGCAAGCTGCACTGGCGGTATATGCTCTTGATGGGGAGGGATAAGCATGCTAAACATCATGCCACGAGGAGAGCAGGCCATGGTTGCTACGCCACATTATTTGGCTAGTTCCGTGGGGAGTAAGATTCTACAGCAGGGAGGTAATGCGTTCGATGCAGCAATTGCGATTAGCGCCACCCTGGGTGTTGTTTACCCGCATATGACGGGGCTCGGGGGAGATGCTTTTTTCCTCATGTATGAGGCGGAGACAGGCGCATATATCGGTTTCAATGGAAGCGGGAGGTCCGCTGCGAAGGCGACGCCTGATTATTATAGAGAGCAAGGGATGAGCGGGATTCCACAGCGCGGCATTATGAGCGCAATAACAGTTCCGGGTATGGTGGATGCTTGGTGGCAGGTGTGGGAAAAGTACGGCAAACTTCCGTGGGCAAAATTATTCGATGCAGCCATTGGCTATGCGGAAAAAGGGTTTCCGATCTCCCGGAACTTACTGTTCTGGATGCGTAAGGATGAGCCATTCATTCGGGCTTCTGTGCAGCTTAGTGCTTTGTATATGCGAGATGGCGAGCTTCTGAAGGAAGGGGATCGGCTGATTCAGCCCGACATGGCACGGACACTTCGACTGGTTCAGAAGGAGGGAAGAGATGCGTTCTACGCGGGCTCGCTCATGCAGACCATTGTGGATAACATGAAGCGGGATGGCGGACTCCTAGAGGAAGAAGATTTCCGCAGCTGCGCGGGCGAATGGGTGGATCTCCTATCGACGACGTATCGTGGATACGACGTTTATCAAATGCCACCGAACTCGCAAGGGTTCACAGCGCTCATGATGATGAATATGTTAGAACATGTTGATATGCGGACTGTGCCTAGATCATCGGCGAACTTCTACCATCTGATGTCGGAAGTAATCAAGAAAGCGTTCAGGGATCGCGATCGCTATTTGACCGATCCTCATTTTAGAGAGATACCGCTTGAAAGATTGTTGTCTAAATCGTATGCGCAGGAACTGTGGGGTGAGATTCAGGCGAATCCACTGAAAGTTAATGACCATTTCTCACCTGCGATTGGTCAGGACACCGCCTATGCGGCTGTTGTAGATGAAGAAGGGAATTCGGTTTCTTTTATCCAGAGTCTCTATTTCGATTTCGGAGCAGTATACGTACCTGGCGATACAGGCATTATTATGCAAAATCGCGGCTCCTTCTTTTCATTAGATGCGGGGTGCGCCAACGTTTTGGAGCCTCGTAAAAGATCGTTCCATACATTGATGCCTGCGATGGTAAGTAGGGCGGGAAAGCCATATATGCTGTTCGGCACACAAGGTGGAGAAGGCCAGCCACAGACGCAGCTTTCGATACTCACGGGGGTATTGGATTACGGGTTATCGATTCAGGAAGCCATTTCGCTGCCACGTTGGGTTTATGGGCGTACTTGGGGGGAAAATGGGGATGCGTTGAAGATGGAACATCGGCTTGAACCTGAGGTATATGTCCAACTCAAGCAATGGGGTCATCGCGTGGAGCCTGTGAAGTCGTGGGACGGCATTATGGGGCAGGCGCAGGGTATTGTCATTGATGAGCAGGGCTTTATGAGTGGGGCAGCAGATCCGCGTGGTGATGGGCTGGCAATTGGTTGGTAGCAAGGGATTGCGTGGGAGTTTACAAGGCGTGAAAGGAAAGAGAAGTGTCTACTTTATAAAAAGAAGGAGCGATGAGCGATGGAGGCTTATGACATTCTGCAAGCTGTGGAAAGTGATACGGGTGCGCGTGTATTAGCGACAGTGATTCATGTGGAAGGCCACGCTTATCGCAAGCAAGGAGCACTCATGCTTTTGATGGCGGACGGAAGTACGTTGGGGAGTATTTCTCCGGGGTGTTTGGAGGGGGATCTCGCTGCCTACGTACCGGGCGTGTGGGAATCGCAAAAACCACAAATGGTTGAATACGACATGAGGCCTGCCGATGACTTTGGTTGGGGAGAGACGATTGGATGCGGAGGTTTAATCCGTATATTGCTTGAGCCACTTGCTGGTGAGCTGCTGGTTAACCTGCTAGTTGTGAAAAATAGATTGGATTGCGGGGAAGTCGTAGAACTTATTCGCACCTATACCGATGGGTATTTGGATATTAGATATGCGCTACGGGGAGAAGGAATGGATGAGCAGGGGCATTCGGCATCTTCGGTGAGGGAGCCGTTTCGCTCTATGACGAGTACACTATTTAGGCCAAAACCTAGAGTCATTGTGTTCGGTGCGAATGGGGATGCGGTCCCGCTTGTACAAATGACAGCAAGCAGCGGCTTCCGTGTAGTGGTTACGGACTGGCGTGAATCGTTCTGCAATGCAGAGAGGTTTCCTGGGGTAGAAACGATGGTTGATCTTCCAGAGGCGTTAGTCGACAAGCTTGCGCTGCATGAGCGAGACTACGTCGTGATCATGAGTCATCAGTTCGAGAAGGACGCTGCCTTCTTCCGAGGCATTATGGCTTATGACTTGCACTATCTGGGCATCATGGGCTCGAAGGAGCGTACGGCAAAAATGCTAGAAGGTTTCGAGCGTCCCGACTGGCTGCATGCGCCAATTGGGTTAAACATCGGCTCGGAAGGCGCGTTTGAGAATGCGATCAGCATTGTGGCGGAGCTGATTGCGATTAAACGGAGCAGAGATGGAGTGAGTGTGTGTTCAACATCTTTCTCTCAGGGACGAGATCTTGGGGGCTTGCGTTCATGGTGAAGCAATGGGGAGGGGGAGCCGATAAACGCGGAGAAGATGGCAGGCTCGGGGGAGAGGGTGGTACCGGAGAGATAGTGAGATCAGGTGAGAAGCTGGTGGAACCAAGGGAAGAGGTGAAGCTTGAGAAGATGGTGAGAACGGAGAAAATGGTGGAATCAGACGAGAAGGCGAGAGCGAAGAGAAGATTAGGGAAGAATATCGTTGGCATCTACTTGGCGGCTGGAAGCAGTCGGCGTATGGGGACTTCGAAGCAATCCCTCCAGATGGAGGAGGGCATCAGCCTCGGGGGGATTGCTCTGGTGAAGGCGCTGAAGTGTGCTGCGTTCGAGCAAGTGGTTGTCATTGTGCGGGAAGGCGATACGCTGGCATGGCTGCCGGAAGAAGCTCGTCAAGAACGCGAGAGTGGAAGATGTCGAGTCGTGGAGTGTGCTGAGGCTAGTCTGGGCATGGCCTATTCGCTACGCATGGGTATTCAGGTGGCAGAGGAACTGGCGGCAGATGGCGCATTAGTGATGCTTGCTGATCAGCCATTCATCGAGACAGCCATGTTGGATCGGCTGATTGATGCTTACGAGACAGGAGCGGAGTACCATTATGTGGCTAGTGGTGATAAAGGTGTCCCGAAGCCACCAGTCATGCTAGGGAGCGGGATGTGGTCAGCTATCGCTTCGTTGAAGGGTGATGTTGGCGCGCGTGCACTATTTCATATGCCTGCTTATCGCGGGGGGGTCGTCGAGGCGGAAGAGTTGACATTTATGGATATTGATACGGTTCCACGATATGAAGAAGCGAAGGCGATCTATAAACACATAAATACGTTAAGTTAAATGACATAAAATTAGTGAGAGAGTGCATTGATACGAATGATGCGCTATTTTTTTATATAAAAAAACAAATTGATGTTATGTTAGTTGACGTTAATTTTGAATATTGTTTATAGTAGATTTAATTTATTAGAAGTAAGTCTTTGAAACGGAACGACGTTCCGCACCTTTATAGAAATGGTAAATTTCGCCCATCTAGCGGAACTTGGTTCCGTTAGATGATACGAAACGAACATGCTAACCACGCAGCAAGCTGGCTTCTCGCGGCACACTCAGAACGCATAACGAGCATGTGGTCATTCAGAATCTCTGAGGAGGGTTGGATATGTCAGTTCCAATGCATCAACTACCCGAGCAGCAGCCTTCCGTGTGGCAGCCAACAAGTGTGGAGGAAGCGATTCAATTGAAGCATAAATGGGGCAAAGATGCTGTCTTTGTTGCTGGAGGTACGTGGCTTCGCACGCGCTGGGAAAATGGGCTCGCCCCGATGCCGAAGTATTTCATTAGTCTGGGACGCATTCCTGTACTCTCGGGATTAACGGTTAATTCCCAAGGTCAAGTTCAAATAGGCCCTTCCTTAAGCATTGCAGATTTGATGAAAAACGAGTTGGTTCAGCAGAAATATGGACTTCTCGTGCAAGCTTGCTCAGAGATTGCAGCTCCGTCGATTCGTAACTTAGCCTCCATTGGTGGCAATGTGATGACACGTACAGGGGATCTGATTCCCGCATTGCTTGTGATGGATGCACAGATTCGGTGTACGAATGGTCAGGAGGAGCGAACCATTGCTTTGAAGGATTGGCTGGCCGCTCCACAAGGTGTTCATGAAGAGATTATGACAGGAATTATTGTGGAGGCCGGGGGAGAGGAAGTAGAAGAGCAAGGGCAAGGGCAAGAGCAAGGTCAAGAGCAAGGGCGAGAGCAAGGGCAAGAGCAAGAGCAAGAGCAAGGGCAAGGGCAAGGGCAAGATCAAGATCAAGATCAAGACCAAGTGCAAAAGAATGAGTTCACCCATGAGTTCTACCTCAAGGTTGGACGCAGAGAGGCGTTCACACCATCAGTAGTCACGGTCGCGGGGAGGCTCTCCCTCCAAGCCGATGGGATGGTTATCAACATTGCCTTGGCTGCTGGTGGAGGCAACACAATTCCTGTGAGGTTCACAGATCTCGAAGCGGGAATGATCGGGAAGCCTTTAAACAAGGCAGTTTTGCAGGGGCTACACAAAGGGGTCATAGCAGACTTTAACGCTGTAGCCGATGATTATGCAGGGGTGGCATACCGCAAACTGACGGCAGCGAATCTAATCATTTCGGAGTGCTTCAAAGCCTGGCGCAAAGGGGGCGGAGCCTATGCTCCTTAATCGGAATGCGAAGAAATGGATCATAAGACCAGATGGCAAGGAGAAAGTGACGGGAGCGCTCCGTTATCTCACTGATTTAACAGCGCCAGGCATGCTGCATGGGAAAGTGTTGCGGAGTCAATACCCGCATGCTTGGATTCTTTCTATCGATACAACGAAAGCCAAACAATTACCCGGCGTGCGTGTGGTGTTAACAGCTGAAGACGTACCAGGGTTGAATTTATTCGGGATTGCTTTTCCTCATCAGCCGGTGTTTTGTCAGGATCGTGTGCGCTACATTGGTGATGCGCTGGCATCTGTTGCGGCAGATACGGAGGAATTAGCAGAATATGCACTAAGCCTCATTGAAGTCGTGTATGAGCCGCTTCCCCTTGTAGATAATCCAGAAACCGCGCTGGAAGCGGGGACGATTATGCTGCATCCCGAAGGGAATCTGCTTCACCAAACCTCCCTACAGCATGGGAAAACGAATATCTTGGAAATTTTCGATTCCTGTACACATGTCGTAGAAGAAACCTATTTAACGCCTCGACAAATGCATACGTATATGGAAACCGAGGGTGGTCTATTTATACCTGAGGATAATGGCAGGTTGACCGTTTACTCGCCGACCCAGCATGGCTACAAAGATCGTTTCCAGTTGGCACGAATTCTGGGTATTCCAGAAGAGCAAATCAGAGTCGTTTCCAGTCCGATTGGCGGCTCGTTTGGTGGGAAAGATGAGCTCAATGTACAGCCCTTCGGCGCACTGATGGCACGGAAGTCAGGCAAGCCGATCAAAATGCACAATTCCCGCCGTGAATCAGTGATTTCCGGCATTAAACGACATCCGATGCGGATTACGATGAAAACGGGAGTCGATCAAGAAGGCAACCTGCTCGCGCATCAAGTTCGCATCCTTGCCGATACAGGGGCGTACGCGACACTGGGGTGTGAGGTGTTGAATTTTGCCACCGAACATGCCATTGGTCCTTATACAATCCCGCATGTTGACATAGAAGCCAAGAGTGTCTATACGAATAACGGTGTATCCGGTGAGTTTCGGGGCTTCGGCGGCAATCAGGTCATATTCGCGGTGGAGAGCCAAATCGAACGTCTTGCCGAGAAGCTCGGCCTGGACGCCTGGGAGCTGCGCAAGCGTAACCTGCGCCAGCCCGCCGATCCTGGCCCGATGGGCCAGCCCATCGTGGCGACCGAAGGCGCCGCCCAGGTGTGGGCGAAAGCGCAGGCGTCGCCCCTCTGGGCGGAGCGCCAGCGCTACGCCCAGCCTCAGCCGGCAGCTGCTGCGCAAGAGCCTTGGCTGCGCCGAGGCGTCGGCGCTGCGCTGGTGATGCACGGTGCCGGGCTCGGCCTCGGCATCCCCGATCATTCCGGCGGCCGCATCGAGCTCACGCCGGAGGGCAAGATCCAGGCCTCCTTCGGCTTCGAGGAGTTCGGCCAAGGGCTCTATGCAGCACTCACGTTGATGCTGCAAGAGAGCTTCGGCTGCGCCGCCGATGACATCAGCATCGTCATCGGCGATACCGACCGCGTGCCGAGCAGCGGGTCGAGCACGGCCTCACGCGCCACCACGATGATGTGGCGCGCGCTCCAGCGGCTGAAGCCAGCCTTCGCGCTGGCGCTGCTGGAGCAGGCTTCGCTGGTCTGCGGCGTTCCGGCCGCAGACCTCGCAACCGGCGCAGGCGGGATTCATCACAAGGGTGATGAATCCGGGGAGCCGGTTGTCACGTATGCGGAGGTCGCTGCGGCAGCAGCTGCGCCGATCCTCGCGCATACGGAGTTCGACTACCCGACGACGCCCGAAGGTCGGGTCGGGGCGCACTACCTGTACTCCTATGCTGCCGCCATCGTAGAGGTAGAAGTCAATATGCTGACCGGTCGGGTCAAGGTGCTGCAGACGGATCATGTCATTGCTGCAGGGCCTGTCATTAATCCGATGGGTTATCTAGGACAAATTGAGGGCGGCAGTGTGATGGCTTTAGGCTATACGTTAACCGAGGATGCTGTCATGAAGGATAGCCGATACCTCAGGCATAACTTGGATACCTACCTCGTGCCTACGTTCAGTGATAGCCCCCACCGTATTCATGTGGAAGCGATCGAAGAACTGCCGGAGGGAGATCCATTTGGCCCTCGCGGCGTTGGAGAAATTGGTTCTATCGGTTTGGCTCCTGCCATAACGGCGGCAGTACGGCAAGCGACAGGCATTTGGGTAAATAAGTTGCCCATATCACCAGAAGACATCGTGCAATCCATCGATTGGTTAGAAGGGGTGGAGGCCAGTGATTGATACATCTTATGTGTTAGAGTGCTCCATTAACGGGAAGGCAGTGTCAATTCCAGTCCCCGCATCCAAGCGGATGTCAGCGATTTTGAGGGATGATCTGTTGATGACTGGCACCAAAGTTTCTTGCGAGATTGGGCGCTGCGGCGCTTGCATGATTCTCCTGGACGGTCAGCCTGTGAATTCCTGTTTACTGATGGCGTACCAGGCGTCGGGCAAGGAACTCACGACCATTGAGGGGATATCAGCAGGCGAAGAGCTGCATCCGATTCAAGAGGCGATGTTAGAGGAAGGGGGATTGCAGTGCGGCTACTGTACCGCAGGCATGGTTGTAACGTTAACCGCGTTGTGGGAAGCAAATCCTGCTCCGACGAGGGCTGAAGCTGAGAAAGCATTGTGCGGGAATATTTGCAGATGCACAGGGTATGAGGGGATTTTCAGAGCAGTAGAGAAATGTGGATTGTCTATAAAAAGAGAGGGGTAGAAGCCAATGAGAAAAACCATACTGTCCTTAACTGCTATTATGTTAGTCATTTTGAGCGCCTGCTCCGCAAAGAGTTCGACGACAGAATCGAGCACGGCGCCTGCCTCCTCGGCAGCTATTTCCACTGCAGCGTCTACGACAGCAACAACAGAGAAGAAGCTGCCACGGGTTGCGTTTGTCTATATCGGCGTTCCGGGAGATGGCGGCTGGACGTTTGAACATGATCAAGGCCGATTGATGATGGAGAAGGAACTAGGAATTAAAGCGACAACGGTTGAAAATATTCCAGAAGGACCTGACGCTGAACGTGTATTTGAAGAGTTGGCTCAGAAAAATGATATTATTTTCGGAACCTCCTTCGGGTATATGGACCCCATGGTTGCGGTGGCGGCGAAGCATCCGAATGTGAAATTCTTGCATGCTACTGGCTACAAAACGGCACCGAACTTAGGCACGTACATGGGACGCGAATATCAAAGTGCTTATCTGGTCGGTATGGCTGCTGGGAAAATGACGAAAAATAACCATATGGGTTATGTTGGGGCCTTCCCGATTCCAGAGGTAATCTATACGATCAATGCCTTCACGCTAGGTGCGCAAAGTGTGAATCCGAATATCGATGTCTCCGTTGTGTGGAGTAATACGTGGTTTGATCCTGCAACAGAGAAGCAAGCGGCGATCTCCTTGTTGGATAAAGGGGTAGACGTCTTGGCGGCTTACCAAGATTCACCGGCAAGCATTCAAGCGGCTGCTGAACGCAAAGTATGGGGCATTGGGAACGATTCCGATATGGGTAGATTCGCACCCGATACGTACATATCGAACCCGAAATGGAACTGGGGCCCTTATTACGTGAAGACGGTAAAAAGTGTCATGGATGGCACGTGGAAATCTGAAGCTTACTTCGGCAGTATGAAAGAGGGCATCACAGACATAGCACCGCTTGGCAAAAATGTGCCAGCGGATGTTAAAGACCTAGTAGAGAAGAAAAAAGCAGAGATTCTGAACGGTACATTCGAAGTATTCCAAGGCCCAATCGTGGATCAAGACGGCAAAACACGCTTCGAATCCGGAAAGAAGATGACAGACGAAGAAATCCTTGGCACGACTTGGTTTGTTAAGGGAATTAAGGGTGTTATACCTAAATAAAGCACAAAGGATGTGAGTGGCGATGACAATACAAGATATCGCATTAATTCACGAGTGGCACCCGGTGTTGTTGTCGTCAGTACTCACGGATAAGCCAGAGGCAGTCATTGTACTAGGGGAGAAAGTAGCGATATTCCGTACCACGCAAGGTGTCCACGCATTTAAGGATCTATGTATTCATCGTGGCGTGCCGCTCTCATTGGGGAAAGTTAAGGGGGATGAGTTGGTTTGCGCGTACCATGGCTGGTCTTACGATGCTTGTGGTACATGCACCAAGATTCCTTCCTTACCGAAGGAGCAGGTGATACCCTCCAAGGCCAAAGCCTATGTGTATGCCTGCGTTGAAGCGCATGGACTAATTTGGGTATGTCTAGGGACACCTGCGGGACTTTTGCCTAAAGTGAGTGCTTATGTGCCAGAGGGTTTCAAAGAAGTACTCATGGGGCCTTACACCCTGCAAGCAGCAGGTCCTCGCATTATTGAGAATTTCCTCGATGTGTCCCACCTTATGTTCGTGCATGAGGGATTACTGGGCGATAGTGATTGGGCTGAAATCAATGATTATCATGTTGTGGAAGAGGATGGCGTTCTACGTTCTGACGAAATCATCATCTATCAGCCGGATGCAGACGGGACGGGGCGTGGGGTGAATAGTCGTTATGTGTATGAGGTGTTCGGACCTTTATGTGTAGCTTTTACGAAAAGAGACGACGTATCCGATCATATCTTTCGGTTGTTTCTCATGGTACTGCCAGTTACGGAGCAGACTAGTGTGGCTTATATGTTGAAGCAAAGAAACTATGCGTATGACGAGCGGGATGAGGTATTCATCCAATTCCAAGACAGGCTCATTGAACAGGATCGGATCATGGTTGAGAATCAAAAGCCGGAGTTGTTGCCGCTAGATTTGCAAGCGGAGCTGCACTTGAAGTGTGACCGTTTGAGCATCGCGTACCGCAAACGGCTGCGTGAGTTAGGCGTCACATTCGGGACGGACTAGCGAGAATTGTCGGATCAGGGAAGAGTAGTGCGAAGGACATGCATACGAATTAAAAAAAGGATTGTATAATTAGCATGTGGCTAATATGCAATCCTTTTTTGTATTTGGTAAAATAAATACGACTAGATTACCACCAATAGTTAGAAGGCTCATTTGCTTGTTGTTTTCTTGTGTCTGAAGGAGTTGTAAATGTTTGGATAAGTGCAGCTGTTTCTTTAGCGGATAGAGGTTGAGCCACCATGAATGAATCCGCTTGCTTGCGCAATTCAGCGCGCTTCACTGCTTGTACGGAACGTTGTAGTTCTGGGTTTAGTTGAATAATTGCCATTGGTTTAGCTCCCTCTTTTTTAATAGTAGGTTACAGAGTAATTATAGCAAAATATTGAAACTAAGGGGAGAGTAAATTGAAATTAGCGGCGAAAGTATGTGTGAGTATTTCCTTGATACTCTTCATTTCTTTGCAGATCTGGTGCTCGTTTATTACCTTTCATTTTCCATATAACGGCATTTACTTGGACACTGCTCGTACAGACGAATGGATCGTCAGTAAGCTTGAGGCAAATAGCACGAATGATAAGATTCACATTGGCGATAAAGTTGTTGCCATTGATGGAGAATCACCAGGTGAATGGTCAACTGTCAAGCGATGGAATGTAGTAGAGAAGGCGAACACGGTCGTGATTTGGAGAGATGGCATCGTAGAATCTATTGATTTGAGGACAAGCCGACCCGCTCTGTTCGATATCGTTTCGCTCGCGGAAGAATTCGTCTGTCTCTTCATGTGCATCTTATTATTGGTAAGGGAAAATCGTTCGCCGTCTGCACGATTGCTCGCATTCTCGTTTCTTAGCGCTGCCCTCATCTTCATGAGTTTAGGCGCTTCCATGCGGGGCGATTTAATAGGCAAATTAATGATTGCAAGCTCGATGATGGTATTGCCAATTGTCTTTCTACATTTCCTTGTGGTGTTCTTCAAAGAAAAGGGAGACATGGTGCTCCCTAAGGGGCATTTTAAATATTTATATGGGATAGCCTTTCTAGCTTTCATATTGCGAGGTCTATATTTCTTTCCTTCGATGGCTTTCGTATATCAGCATGACGGATCTGTGACGATGGGATTCTTCATCATTGTAATTTCCTTGAATATTTCCCTGCTGGCAACGTTATTCGTGAAGGTTAGGAGGGCGCAGACACCACTTGCTGGTATTATCAAAAGTGTATTTTACTCATTACTCATTTCATTCCTACCTATTATCTGTCTGTCCTTCATACCACAGCTTATAATTGGAGAGTGGATATTTGATCCTATTTATACCAGCTGGCTATTATTGATTTTTCCAATTACGTTCTCCTATTTAATAGCTTCCGATCAGTTATACGATATTGGTCTTGTTGTACGGCGGGTTGTATTCGCGAGTCTTATGGCGGTTGTGCCCGTTAGCTTGTTTACAGGAGCTTTTGCTATTATTTTTCATGGGGAAACGAATGGGAAGCAAATTTCTTTCGTGTTCCTAGGCTCAATTTTCCTTCTTTCAGCTATGTTGTACGCAGCCGAATATTGGACGACGAGATTAGAACCCTATTTGTTCCCAAGGAAATACATATTGCAGTCAGCGCTCAAAAAGATTTCTAAAAACTTAGGGTCAATTTCGAGCTTTCGAGATTTAAAGGATATCATCCTTGTTGATATCGTTAACACTTTGCAAGTGACGGGTGGTGCGATTGTTTTTCGGCATAAAAACGATATTGAAATTATCTGCGAAGGTGAGGTTGATACGGCGGAGATCCAGCGGTTGGTGAACTCATCTGCGATTCTCGATCATCCTGATTACACGTTTATGGAAATGAATTGCAATGAGGAATACACAAGCTTTCTCATCGTGACACGAAAGAAGACGAACACACGAATCGCGAAGGAAGAGTGGCAGTGGCTGCAATTAATCACCTCTTATTTAGAAGTGAGTATGGAAAATGTGTATCTGATTCGTAAGTTAACCGGCAGACTGCAGCAAATGGTTTCTCACCTTCCGCAGGAAGAACATCTCTGGTTACGGAAGGTGATGTTCGAGTTGCAGGAGGAGGAGCGTGTTCGAATTGCCACCGATCTTCATGATACGACGATGCAGGATTTATTTTTCCTCAAGCGAAGATTAACTACGTTGGCAGAGAAACCTTCGATGCGTCAGGAAGATCGTGAACAGCTCAACAGTATGAACAACTTCGTGGAAATGATTAATGCTAGCTTGCGTCAGAGCTGCTTCGAATTGAATCCTCACCTGCTGAAAGAGGTAGGGTTGAAGCAAACTTTGAAGACGTTCGTTGAGAAGGAATCCTATACGACGCCGTTCGAGATTTCATTCCGGGCTGAGCAAATTGCCGACATTGAGGGCAAGGATTTATCGGCCAAACGGCATATTTTCCGGATTGTACAAGAATTACTTAACAATGCTAAGAAACATTCACAGGCGGCTAACGTGAGCTTTCATCTGTGGGAAGAAGATCATTTCTTCTACTTAAGTTATCGGGACGATGGCGTAGGGTTCCTTGTAAAGGAAGAGGTTGCCGTTGAAATCGCCGCATCCGGTATGGGACTTGCTTATATGAGAAGTCGCGTGCTGCACGTAGGCGGGAGCTTTGAACTGGAGACTGCCGAAGGAGAAGGGACCCACATTCTAATCACAATACCAACTGAGGAAGTGATAACAACATGAGTGAGATCGTCAAAACATTGGTGGTTGATGACCATCCTTTATTTGCAAGAGCGACAAAGACGTTGCTTGATGAGATAGATCGTATCGAAGTAGTTGGGGTTGTTAGCAATGCTAAGGAATGCTTGGAGTATGTGAAGCTGCATCAGCCTGGGCTCGTGTTTCTAGACTACCAGCTCCCTGATCAGACGGGCACAGAGGTTGCCGCACAGCTTAAGCAGCTCTATCCACAAATTCATGTTGTCATCTTTACGGGCATCGAGTTGGCCGGTATTTATAATAAATTGATTGAAATGAAAGTAAGCGGTGTCTTGTCGAAAGAGTCGACGGAGCGGACGATTAAGAATATGGTGTATTGTATTTTGGATGGATATACGATGATTCCGCTGTCTTTTTTCAACCAAATGCAATTACATGAGGCTGATGCTGGAGAAGAGTGTGAACTGCAAGAGGAAGAAGTGCTCATGATGAACATGCTGGTTAAAGGCGCTACACACGAACAAATTGCGGAACGAATTTTCATGAGTAAGCGTACGGTTGACAATTATTTGCGTAAAATTTATGACAAATGGGGCGCCAAATCAAGGACAGAAGCGTTGGAGAAGTTTATCAAAAGTAAATATTACACCTGAAAGTAGGCGCTTTGCATGCAGGACATTCAGCAGCATATGGTACGGATGATGGATGATTATATGTTTGATGAGGATTTGAAAACGCTGCTGAGATCATGTATGTCAGATAAAGAGACGGCGAGCCTGTCTTGGTCCAAAGTCACATTGAGCACACACGCCATGCTTGGTGGGAGTTCGTCAGACATCCACCGCCGAGCGGCATTGACGGAGTTAATTGTTCTTATCCTAGATATGGTTGATGATCTGCAGGATCAGGATAACGAGACTAAGCCATGGATGCGCGTGGACACGGCGAGTGCGTTGAATGCTGTATTAGCGCTATTGATGGGTGTAGTAGGTGAATTAGGCAAGATGAATGCCAGCGGAACCATGTTGGTCGAAATTAGCAAAATCATTGCTAGATCAATTAATGGCCAGCATAAAGATGTGATTAATGCGGTTTCCACCGTTGATGAATATTTATGGATGACTCAAGAGAAATCGGGTTCCCTATTCCGGCTTGCTTGCTTCCTCGGTTATGCCGATACAGCCTGTACCGAAGGAACGATAGAGCAGCTGCATCAGATCGCCGATTGTGTAGGACTTCTCCACCAGATTCAGAATGATGTGCGAGATCTCGTTCGCTATGATGAGAAAAGCGATTTGATGGCGAAGAAGCGGACGCTGCCGATTCTGTATCTGCTCTCCATTGAAGATGAAGAATTCTCACCTGTGAAGGCGTACTATAGAGGAGAGATCACGGCTGAACATTTGGCAGCAAAAGAAGACGTCGTCAAACAGTTGATCCAGGACTCCGGATGCTTGGAATATGCACGCATTGTGCAATCTGTGTGCACTCAGAAAGCGGAGGAGATCTGGGCAGAGCTTCCGGCGTTATCCCCATGGAAGGAAGAGTTCCGGACGCTCACGTGGGGCGATTTCATACATGATGTTGCGGAAGTGGAGCAGGCCTAGTGCCTGCTCTTTTCGTAACTATAAAGTGATAAAGCGGTTGTTGTAGACATGATTAATATGAGTAGTGAGGTAGTGGTTGGAGCGAGAGTAGGGGAAATCGGTAGAAGTAGAAGTAGGAGTAGAAATAGGAGTAGAAGTAGATGAAGAAATAGAGGCTAGAGGAGAAGTATATGTAGCAGTAGTAGGAGTAGATGAAGAAATAGAGGTTAGGAGTAGGGTTAGGTGGAGAAGTAGATTAAGTGGAGAAGTAGATTAAGTGGAGAAGGAGTAGCAGGGATGGATTGCTGAGTTGGAATGTTGAGTAAGTTGGGTGAATTGCTAAATATCTCCTGAGCCAATTCTGAGACTTAAGTAAATAAATGGATTTTATGTAGTTAAAAATTAGGATTTACCTGCCAAATGCAGTTTAGATGGAAAATATACAGTTAATTTTAGATATATTAACTTATATGACCCAAATAAGTGATTTTAACTACATATTTTACAGTTAAATCGATTTATTGAGTGAATTTCGCGAAAATACCTGTATATTTTCCAGTTAATACCACCCGGTGCAAGGCGCGGAGGTGGAGATCAGGAGTTGCGGGGGTGTGCGGAGCACCGGGACCGCAAGTACGCGTGTGAGAACTACGTAGGTGCCCCGACCTCCCCGACCTCGATTACACTATGGGTGCGATGCATTCTAAGCGCCTAGATTCGAGTAGCATAAAAAAATGATATGGAACGCAAGAATGTTGAATTTTAATCCGAAGCGGTCTTCTGATAAAATTTAGATGGAGTTGGTTGTCGCATTATAGGAGCGAACTTGCATGAAGGGGATGATCCGATAGGATAATCCAGTCATAGAGGCGAGCTTGGAATGGAGGAAGCGCTTGTTTCAGATCCTCATCGTGGATGACGAGCATATTGAAAGAGAAGGGATTAAGCGATTAATCCACAAATATAACCTGCCCCTAGCTGTGTTGGAAGCTGAAAATGGCGAAGAAGCCTTGGAGATGCTTGCATCGCATCCAATTGATATTGTACTAACCGACATCAAGATGCCATTCATGGATGGCCTTACTTTATGTGAGCGGGCACGGGCGCAATTCCCCGAGTTGAAAATTATTATTTTCAGCGCCTATGGAGAGTTTGAGTATGCACAGAGAGCGATTCATTATCAGATATCCTCGTATTTGCTCAAGCCTATTGATGTGAGTGATTTCCAAAGAGCTTTTCAGGAGGTCATTGCGCTCTGCCATAAGGATCAAGAACAAGAAAAGGAAGAGATGTTCTTAGAGATTCTTCATGCTGCGCAAGCTTCCCCCTTACTCTCACGTAAGTTAGATCTCATCGGGCTCGATTTTAGTCAGATGTCTGTTCAATTGATACTCATTGACTATAGTTCATCGGTCTTCGATGTAGAGCACGACTTGCTGCCAGAGAGGCTCCAGGCCGTCATTCATGTACCATTCGATTATGTGAATATGAATGAGAGTCAGAGTCTAGTCTGTGTGCGATGGAGTCATACGGTGCGTAAGGAAGAGCCCCAGTCATTAGGCAGCAGATTGAAGGCAAGCATTGCAGACGCCTACAACGCAACTTTTACGATGGTCATTTCAAGGTTAATCTACGCGGGCGATGAGTTGGTTCCAGAGTTTAAGCACATGGAGAATGTGCTGGATTATAAATTTTTCTTTCATGAAAGCACAGTACGTTATACAGATGAAAGTCAAGGACAAGAAGAAATAGCGGGCACGATCCCTAAGCTAATGGAAACCCTCTATTGGCATTTGGAAGTCAAGGATCAATTCGGCCTTCGCCAAGGTGTCGAGCTATTCTTTAAGACCATTGATGGAAGTGGGCAGCATTCGGCGATTTATGTGAAATACACATGTACGGAGCTTGCTAAGAAAATATGGGAAATGGCAGGGCATACAGATGTCCATGCCTTTAAATCTATTGTTGAGGCTATATTTGGATGCAAGTCGCTTGCCGAGCTGAAAGCACAAATTCAACTTGTTCTTAGTTTGCTGGATGGTGCTGCAACGGATGTGCATAATCCGGAATTTAGTAAGAAAGTGATTAAGGACATCAGGAAGCTAATTGAAGATAACTACGCATCAGATATCAGCTTACAATGGATTGCAGAGAAGGTGTTCCTTACACAGACCTATGTGAGCTACCTATTTAAACGGGAAGTCGGGCAAACGTTTGTTAAATATCTTACAATGATTCGGATGCACAAGGCAGAGGAATTGCTGCGGGAGACACATCTAACGATTGCAGACATTAGTCAGCAAGTTGGCTATATGAATACTTCGTATTTCTGCAAAACGTTCAAACAGTATCACGGGCAAAGTCCGGCTAAATTTCGAGAGGGAACGGGCTGATGAGAACTTTCCTAGCTTATTTCCAAAACTTAAGGTTTAAGCAAAAGCTATTCATCTCCTATATGGTCGTTTCCATTATACCTGTTGTTGTACTTGGGATGTTTTCTTATCACCAAGCTAGCTCGTTCCTGCTTCAACAGGCAAAACAGAATTTGGATGGAGCCATTAGTCAGATTGCAGAGACGATTAACTACCGCGCGAAGCAACATGAAGCGATCATTAATTCGATCACACAGAATGTTGTCTTTAAGCGCATTTTTATAAGTAATGATGGTGATTTTCCAGTCTTATACCGGGATTATGTGGATCCGTTTTTCAGTAATATTCTTGATTTCAATCGCGATATCTTACAAATCTCGGTGTTTACAGAGAATCAGTCTATACTGCGTGGTGAATATATTTTACCGCTCAGTTTGACATCGGACCTTAAGTGGGCGAATCAGCGGACGCAATCGAAAGAAACACAGTGGAACATTAAGAATGGCAAGCTCTTCGCCACACGGCCGTTCGTTAGTGAAGAGGAAGCGCAATTAGGGAAGGCACCCGCAGTGTTGTTCCTAAGCATCGACGCCGATAGTTTGTTCCAAAGCTTGGATGATATCAAAACAAATGCCTATGGTATTTTGATTTTAGACAGGGATGGCCATCAAATTCTATCGAAAAACATGCACATGAGAGATGAGCTTCCAATCACTTCACTGCCATCCGCCCAGCTAAAGGAACGAATCGGTTCATTTACTATGCAGGGGGCAGATTACATGTACATCACTGCAGATATGGCGGAGCCGGGCTGGAAGCTTGTTTATTTTACCCCTAAGAACGGAATTTCGGTGGATGCCAAGAGCATTGTCAGTGCGACAGCCCTGATCGTCTTGGTTTGTTTGGCTGGCCTGCTGCTCATCATCTGGATGTTCTCCAACACTTTCGTCAAACGTATTATTAAGCTCAATAAGAAGATGATGATCGTTGAAAATGGGAACCTGAAAATTGACGTATCGAGTCAGTCCAGGGACGAAATTGGCCAATTGACGAATCGGTTCGGCAATATGCTCGTCAACATTAACACCTTGATCGAAGAAGTATATCAAAGTAAAATCACGCAGAAAGAGGCGGAGCTTAAGGCGCTGCAGACGCAGATTAATCCCCATTTTCTATATAACACGTTATCGATTATAAACTGGAAAGCGCTAGAAATTGACGCCATGGAAATTAGTCAGATTACGAATACCGTTTCACGCTTCTATCGCACGGTGCTGAATAAGGGGAGAGATTTCATCCCTGTCCGCAATGAGTTAGAGAATGCCAAGGATTATATGCATATTCAAAGTATCATGCATAATTATCGTTTTGATTTCATTTGTGAGGTAGATGAAGCGTTGTTGCGATATGACATGATTAATCTTATTTTCCAGCCAATATTAGAAAATGCGCTAGAGCATGGCATCGATAAGCTCCGTAAAGGGAGTGCACGCGGCTGCATTACCCTGCGAGGTTACAGGTCGGGGGATGATCTGGAGTTCTGCATCGAGGATAATGGGCCAGGTATGAGTCAGGAGATGGCGGTTGAGGTTATTCAACGGAACTCAGTCGGATATGGTTTGAAAAATGTACATGATCGCATCCAGATTCGCTTTGGTCAAAGCTATGGCTTGCGCATTGAAAGTGCACTTGGGCACCGCACCCGTGTATTTCTAAATTTTCCTGTCTATACGGCGGAGGAGATCTCTAGGGCAGATTCAGAATAGATGAGTGAAGGAACACCCTTGAAGTCGGCGTGAAAACGCTTGGACGGAATGGGTGTTTTTTTGCGTAAAAAAGTGTTACATATCGCAAAAATGTTGGATATTTGCCAAGTCCATCATGCGCTAGAATTTACTTATTGGATGATTGATTGAAAGGAGCTGGAGTGATTGGGGGATAAGAAACCGCTGCTCATCAAGCTGATACGCAGAGATAAATTGCTGCTGCTGATGTTTTTACCGGTGTTTCTGTATTATTTCATATTTTGTTACTTGCCAATGCCGGGAATCCTCATTGCTTTCAAAAACTTTACACCGGGACATGGTGTATTCGGGGGCGAATGGGTAGGGCTTAAATGGCTGGACCAGTTCGTCCATTCTCGTTATTTCTGGCGACTGCTGAGGAACACTTTCTTGCTTGCGTTCTATCCGCTAGTCATCGGGTTCTCGATTCCCATCATTTTTGCCATATGCGTTGTCGAGATTAAGAATGGCTTCTTCAAGCGGTTTGCCCAAACGGTGACCTACCTGCCGCACTTTATCTCAACGGTTGTCATCGCGGGGATGATCATTAACTTCCTGTCGCCAACGGACGGAATTGTGAATACGTTACTGGCTTCCATGGGCATGGCCAAAATTAATTTCATGATGGCGCCTGAATGGTTTCGATCCATCTTTACGGTATCGGGGATCTGGCAAAGCTTCGGTTTCAGCTCCATTATCTACATCGCGGCTATTATGGGGATCGATCAGGAAATGTACGATTCTGGAAAGATTGATGGCGTTAACAAATTTCAAGAGGTATGGCATCTCACGCTGCCAAGCTTGAAACCAACGATTGTGATTCTGTTCCTGCTCTCTATCGGCGGCATTATGAGTGTGAATTTCGAGAAGGTGTATCTACTCTACAACGGCGCCACTTACGAAACAGCTGACGTGATCTCAACCTATGTATACAGGCAAGGGATCGAGTCACAGAACTTTGGCTTTGCTACAGCAGTCGGATTATTCAATTCCATTATCAGTTTCATCTTAGTATATGCCGCCAACCAAGCAAGTCGTCGTGTGAACGATATGTCGTTGTGGTAACCGCGACTTAAGAAAGGAGGCCTTCATGGTTAAATCATGGACGGACCGGAGCTTTTATGTCATCGTGTACAGTCTTGTCGCGCTAGCGATCGTTGTGACCTTATATCCCTTTATTTATGTAGTCAGCATCTCTATGAGTTCAGTAGAAGCGATTGACAATAAGTTAGTTACGTTCTTACCTGTTAATCTAAATTTTGATGGGTACAAAATGGTGCTCGGCTATTCGGAGTTGTGGAAGTCTTACTACAACACCATTTGGTATACGGTTGTGGGGACAGTCTTCAATCTAGTGGCCACGTGTTTAGCGGCTTATCCGCTTTCGAGGAAGGCATTCTTCCTGCGGAGAAAGCTCAATTTCTACATCGCATTCACGATGTACTTCTCTGGCGGTTTGATTCCCATTTATATGGTGATCACGGAATTAGGGCTTTACAACACGAGGTGGGCGATGATTCTGCCTGTTCTGGTAAGCACCTTTAATGTCATGATCTTGCGATCAGCCTTCGAGGCGATTCCGAATGAGATATTTGAGAGCGCCAATATGGATGGCGCCAAGGATTTCACTTTACTGTTCCGGATTGCGATACCGCTTACAAAACCGACGTTAGCGGTACTAACTCTCTACTATGCCGTTGCCCATTGGAACGATTTCTTCAATGCCCTGCTGTATCTCGGGAAGTCGGAGCTCCAGCCTCTGCAGATTTTCCTGCGAAGAGTGCTTATCATGGCCTCACCTGAGATTATGCAGAAAATGGGGGGAGAGACAGCGGCTAAAGCACTTGCTGTTTCAACGCTGCAGGTTCGTTACGTTTCGATTGTTGTCAGCATTTTACCGATTATTACGATCTATCCGTTCATTCAGAAGTATTTCGTTCGTGGTATCACGTTAGGTGCAGTCAAAGGGTAGCGATACTCTTGCTGGATAGATAACTGGGCTTTATATATTAAGGGAGGGTTCGTATATGAAAAAAACACTCAAAACAACGGCAAGTTTGTCTCTGATTACTGCTTTATTCGCTATGGTAGCCGCAGCCTGTACAAGTAATAGCGGCGCTGAGCCTGCTGCAAGCACGGGGGCGGCAACGACGAAACCCGATGCGAGTGCTGCACCAGCGGGGTTCACATACACAGGCACAGGGCCAATTACCGATAAAGCCGGTTCGCTCAAAATTCTGGCAACGAATGCATGGACGAACAATGTGGATCTCAATCAAGCTCCGATTGTCCAAGAGTTGAGTAAACGAGCAGGCATTACCGTCAATTGGGAGCTGCTTCCGCCATCGACTTATCAGGATGCAATTAGCCCGCGACTTGCCGCAGGAGCCGATCTTCCCGATGTGATCTATCAGTTGGACCAGGATCAGACGATGAAGAACATTCAGGGAGGCTTGTTCAAACCTCTGAACGATTATATCGATAAGTATGGCGTGAACATCAAGAAGCTGTTCGAGAAATACCCTGCGCTGAAAGCGAGCTTAACGACACCAGACGGGAAGATATACTATCTACCGCAATTGGCTGTGACGAAGAACTATATGCCTACTTTTATGGTGAATGTCAGATGGCTGGAAAAACTAAATCTCAAAGAGCCAACAACGCTCGATGAATTCACGGATATGCTGCGCAAGTTCAAAGCGAATGATCCGAATGGCAATGGCAAACAGGATGAAATCCCGTTCTCCGTAGCGCCTAATCAACTAGCGAGTGCATTTGGACCTGTATTCGGATTGGATCTAGCGAATAACTTCTACGCAGACAAAGACGGTAAAGTGCATTATTCATTCTATGAGCCGAACTATAAGGAGTATTTAACCTACTTAAATAGTTTGTATAAAGAGGGATTGTTAGAGTCGGATTTCGCCAGCGTTACTGCGGATCAGATTACATCGAAATTCTCGCAAAACATTACAGGCGCTACATTTAACTTTAGTTGGTATACCTCCATGGTATATAGCAAGCTGTTCAAGGATTACGATCCTGCACAGCCGCTCATTAAAGGGATCGCACCATTCAAAGGGCCGCATGGCGATCAGTTCTATATTGGTCGTAATCCCATCACTGGTATATTCGGCGTTTCGAAGAATGCGAAGGATCCAGAGCTGGCTTTCAAATTCTTGGACTATGCGAGCAGTGAAGAATCCAAGGAGATGTATGCGTGGGGACTGAAAGGACAGACGTTTGATGTGGTTGACGGTAAGAAACAATTTACGGAAAAGGGCAAGGATAATGATTTTATCCAGAAATTCGGTATCAATCCAACGAACTTGCCGATTGAGCAATCCGTCGATGCAACGGATGTACTGGTAGCGCCATGGCATGCTAAGATTGATAAAGAGATGGAGAAATATATCAAAGCACCATTCCCATTCGTCTACGCGCTGAAAGCTGAGGCGGATAAAGAGAATACGGTGATGCCAGATATTACAACCTATGTGAACGAAATGAATATCAAGTTTATTACCGGCAAGGAAAGCCTAGATAAATTCGATAGCTATATCAAGTCGTTGAAAAGTATGGGTGTTGAGGATGTCATCAAAGGTAGACAAGCGCAATATGACCGTTATCTCACAGCCAGTAAAAAATAATAACGATCGTCGTATGTGTAACGAGCACAGCAGCCGCGGATAGGGCTGCTGTGTTTATCCATTTTGCGGCGACGAATTTCGAAAAGGACGGTCTCAGGATGAGAAGACTCACCTATACGCTGCTGTTCATCGTGATCTGTACTTCGATTGGTGTCGTCCTATTCGTTGGCAAGGGTGAAGACCCTGGGCTGATACCAGGAGCATCGCACACGAACAAAACGGGGCAAGATCTAGCGCCAACTACCTTGCATCTGCTGTTTCCTTTGGAGAAGCCGGCTGCCCAAGATGAAGTTATCCAAGCTGTTGAGAACAAGTTAGCCAAGGACGGTCTGCCGATTAAGCTCAAATTCACCTATATTCCCTATGATCAGTACTGGAAGAAAATGTGGCTGAATGCGGCAAGCGGGGAGCCTTACGATATTGCCCTATCCGCATATTCGAATATTGCGGATTTAGTTTCGAAGAAAGTATTAGCCCCCTTGGATGATGCGCTGCGCGATTATGGTCCTGCGATCGTAAACAGCACCCCAGATTACGCATTTCAAGGTGTCACGATTAACGGTCATATCTACGGTATCCCTCGTGTGATGCCGATCGCAGAGTTTCAGAGCTTCGTGCAGATTCGAGGTGATCTGAGGAAGAAGTATGGGTTGCCAGAGATAAGAACAGTGGCCGATATGGACAGGTATTTGGAGACGATTCATCAGAATGAACCGACTATGACGCCCTATTTTTACGACACGGGTCGTTTCTTGCTTCGAGAATATGGAGATGTTGCCTTTTTCGCGGGGGGGTACTTGAATGCTCCAGTCTATATTGACCCAGCGGATCCGCAGCTTAAGGTCAGAGATACCTACGAGTCGGATTTCTTCGTGCGTATCATGGAGAAGATGCATGAATGGCAAGAGAAGGGTTATATCCCCTATGGTCCGTCGGATACCTCGAAATATCCGGATCCAGAGCTTGCTTTTAACTCAGGCAAAGTGGCCGCAACCTGGAGTGTTGTCATGAAGCAAACCGAGCGAATTGATGCGTTCAAAGCCATGCTTCCAACGGGAGAGCTGGAGAATGTATATTTGCATCCAGAGAAGCCGAAGTATCTGTACGCAGGGGCTGACAATATTCTGTCGGTATTTTCGACAAGCCAGCATGTGAATGAGTCGGTTGCTTTCCTCAATTGGCTGAGAAGCAGTCAGGAGAATTACGATCTCTTCACCTATGGAATCAAAGATGTGAATTACAAGCTAAAGGACGAGGCTATCGTTTATGAAGGTATCGCACCTGAGCATCAGTATAACCCGATTAGTTGGACTTGGAATGATATCCGGTTTGCTCGGTTTAGTACTTATATCTCGCCTGCATACAGCAAGGAGCTGCGGGATTGGGATAAGGAAGCGATCGTTTCCCCGACGCTCGGCTTTGTACCTGATCTGGCTCCAATTAAGTCGGAGATAGCCCAGCTCAATGTGATCATTACAGAGTATTTGCCGAAATTGTATGATGCCAAGATGGATTGGACAACGACAATGGCTAGCTTCAGAGTCAAATTAAAAGATGCGGGAATGACGCATGTGATTGCGGAAATTCAACGGCAATTTGATGCATACCGCGCAAGTAGAAAGGGTGAAAAATCATGATTACTGTATCAGCAGATGGGAGCGGCGACTTCCTGAGCATACAAGAGGCTGTTCATCATATCCCAGAGGGACAGACAGAGCCAACAATCATTCATATTAAAAGCGGTATATATAAAGAGAAGTTATATATCGATAAATCATGGATAACGCTAGTTGGCGATGGAGCGGACACGACCGTGATTTCTTATGATGATTATGCGAAAAAGGTGTTTCCGAGCGGTGAACCTTACCACACGTTTCATTCTTACACGGCCTATATAGGTGGGGATCATATTACGGTAGAAGGGATTACCTTTGAGAATACAGCAGGAAGTGGGGACGTCGTAGGGCAAGCTTTGGCCGCTTATGTGGATGGGGACTGCGTAGCCTTTCGCGATTGCAGATTCCTCGGCCATCAGGACACGCTGTTCACGGGACCGCTACCACCGAAACCGCGAGACCGCGGCAGCTTTGGCGGTCCAAGGGAAGGTGCGCCGAGACGTCCAGTGAGGCAGTATTACGAACGCTGCTATGTGGAGGGGGATATTGATTTTATTTTTGGCTCAGCGACAGCGGTGTTTGAGGACTGTGAGATTGTTTCCTTGGGACGCGGCTGGATTACAGCAGCCTCTACGCCGGAGGAAGTTCCCTATGGTTATGTATTTCTGAGGTGTAAGCTATCTGGTGATGCCCCTGAGCAGTCAGTTGGCCTAGGGAGGCCGTGGCGGAATTATGCGAAGACTGCATTCATAGATTGCTGGATAGGCTCCCATATCAAGGCTGCTGGCTGGGATCGATGGAATGAACAGGAACCGGTCGATGAGGTTGTGTACATGGAGAGCGGGAGTGTGGGTCCTGGTGCTGTAACGAGTGGGCGCGTTGAGTGGGCATTGGATTTGCCGGCTGGTGAGTCGGCCGCGTGGACAGCCCAGCGAGTTCTAGCAGGTGACGATGGATGGGATCCGTCGGTACGGAGCGGGAGGTAAGACACGATAGCGGCTTGCGCGTGGCCTTAAGTGAAGCCCGCGCCCGCAGCGGGAGGGGGAAACGAGAGATAGCGCCCAAAAAGGGCGCTAATGCGTTCCCCCCGGCGTGGCAGCCGAAGGATAAGGCCCATTTTGGGCCTTAAAGAGATGCCCGCGCCCGCAGCGGGAGGGGGAAACGAGAGATAGCGCCCAAAAAGGGCGCTAATGCGTTCCCCCGGCGTAGCAGCCGAAGGATAAGGCCCATTTTGGGCCTTAAAGAGAAGCCCGCGCCCGCAGCGGGAGGGGGAAACGAGAGATAGCGCCCAAAAAGGGCGCTATTGCGTTCCCCCCGGCGTGGAAGCCGAAGGATAAGGCCCATTTTGGGCCTTAAGAGAAGCACGCGCCCGCAGCGGGAGGGGGAAACGAGAGATAGCGCCCAAAAAGGGCGCTAATGCGTTCCCCCCGGTGTGGCAGCCGAAGGATAAGGCCCATTTTGGGCCTTAAAGAGAAGCCCGCGCCCGCAGCGGGAGGGGGAAACGAGAGATAGCGCCCGAAAAGGGCGCTAATGCGTTCCCCCCGGCGTGGCAGCCGAAGGATAAGGCCCATTTTGGGCCTTAAGAGAAGCACGCGCCCGCAGCGGGAGGGGGAAACGAGAGATAGCGCCCAAAAAGGGCGCTAATGCGTTCCCCCCGGTGTGGCAGCCGAAGGATAAGGCCCATTTTGGGCCTTAAAGAGAAGCCCGCGCCCGCAGCGGGAGGGGGAAACGAGAGATAGCGCCCGAAAAGGGCGCTAATGCGTTCCCCCCGGCGTGGCAGCCGAAGGATAAGGCCCATTTTGGGCCTTAAGAGAAGCACGCGCCCGCAGCGGGAGGGGGAAACGAGAGATAGCGCCCAAAAAGGGCGCTAATGCGTTCCCCCGGCGTGGCAGCCGAAGGATAAGGCCCATTTTGGGCCTTAAAGAGAAGCCCGCCCCCGCAGCGGGAGGGGGAAACGAGCGATTAGCTTGCTATAGGCCATCAGGAGGATAGCTCCTTGGCGGTTTTTCTTCGTAATGGAAAAGTTACCCGTATTGACAATCATTATCGATAAAAATATAATTATTATTATATTATAATAATTATAATTAATGTTATACTTTTCATCCATTACTTATGGCAGCCCTGAATCAAGATACGACATTAGGTGCAATGATCGAACCCTAAGTCGATGCACACCATACAATGAGAAATGAAAGAGGAGGTTACCCTAATGGTCAAACATGATCTGAATCAAGCCTTACAGCGGATGCGAGCTAGAAATATCCCGTTAACTCCGCAACGGCGAGCGTTGCTAACGTATCTATATGAACAGGAAAGTTACGTGGCGGTGAAGGATATTTGCGAGGCAATGGTCGGCGAGTATCCGCATGTGAACGCAATGACCGTTAACAGTTCTCTGCACGTTTTTAAACAGCTAGGATTAGTGAATGAGTTGGCGGTTGGAGGAACCTCTTTACGATATGAAGCTGCCGTATGTTCGTAAGTCAATTTGAATACTAGTACGCCAGTAGCCGACCGTAATCATGCCATTGTCCATATAGTTGATTGAGACGGGTATGTTCAATGAACTTGGTCAAACGATTCTGATACAACGTTGCGTCTTTTCGTACCGACTGAATATTGTCGAGTTTCACTCTCACGTAGAGTGCTGGCAAGGATTGAAAATGACCATAGAGCACTTCGTCCTGACGCAATTGCCTCAAAATATCTTCATCTATGGTGAAAGAGGCCGTGTTCATATCAGGCAATACTTCATGCCCAACTTCTGTCATGAGGCCTAATTTATCTAACCGCCGGACACGCTCTTTATTGAGCTCTGTCCATTTGCTCTTTTTTTTCCGAGGGGAGAAGCGTTGTGCTGTGTGGGAGTCATCAACTTTCTTTGTTGTGCTGTCAATCCAGCCAAAGCATAAGGCTTCTTCCACAAAGTCAATGTAACTCATGGAAGTGCGCTGAGTAGGAACTAGCCAACAATAACTCTCTGTATTGTGATTGTTAACTAGCCACTCACGCCATTCTTGTCGCGTTTCTACTTGTACTAGTTTATCTATGATCATAAATGATAGTCACCTCCGATTAGTGGTTGTTACGATTTGCAAATAATGAGCATTGTACCTAATGCCGAGCACGTTGCCAAAAGGATTGATGACGGAAGCCGTGATGAATACTTCGCTGCGGTGTGTAGATGGTTCGTACTCTACGGCTCCATGGCCTTCAAGTTTGTAAGTGTGGCATCCATATTATCAACATGCAAGTATGGTCTATATGAGTATTGTAAACGGTGCACACTGACAACTTTATGTCAGTGTGTTTATTTATTTGTTTGATAGCTGGGGGATGATGTAAGGTGTTATCTCTGAACAAACTGACCCAAGCTAACTGGATTTTATGCAGCTATTTCAAGCGGAATCAGGGTATTCGGCAAACTAACTGGATTTTCTCCCGTTATTTCAGGCGGATTTCGTCAAATGGGGCATTTCGAGCAAAATTAGATGTAGAAAATCCATTTAAACGCTCCAAAGGCTAGTTTTCGCTAGAAATAGATGTAGAAAATCCTGCTAATCCCCAGAAGCTACCCAGCCACGGCCTGACAACGCTCAGACCGTGGCCTACCACTCGTGATTGTCGAAAAATATGAAAGATTGTTACAGAAGTAATATAGATGTCCAGGGGACATCGCAGGATTCCATGTAGATGTTGAGAAACCGTTGAGAAATGCAGCTTTACTCTGCAACAGGTAAAAGCTAGAAATTGCGCCTAAAAAGCGAACTATTTAAAAGAAATAAGAGAAAAACGTTCGTTTTTTCAAATTGACATGGCACGTCAGTTGGTAGTAAACTAGGAAAGCGGGAAATGAAGCCGCACTAATTGAAAATGTCGAATCAACTCGTATAAAATCAGGAATAAGGCCTGGAAGTATCTACCCAAAAACCATGAATTTTTGGACTACGAGGAAACGAATGAGGGGAACCATAGGAAATGATGGTCTTTTTGCATTCGGTTCTTTTGCTGTCCAGCGTGTAGAATCGTGAATTCTAGCTCTGGGCATTTTTCTATTATATAGGTGACGAAAGTGGGTTTAAGATGACGACGGTACGTGTTGGTGTAATTATGGGAAGCCAGTCGGATTGGGAAACGATGAAGCATGCTTGTGATATGTTGGACGAACTGGGTATAGCGTATGAGAAGAAGGTTGTCTCCGCGCATAGAACGCCAGATCTGATGTTTGATTATGCAGCATCGGCTATCGAACGTGGGTTACAAGTCATTATTGCCGGAGCAGGCGGTGCGGCGCATTTACCAGGAATGGTTGCAGCCAAAACGGAGCTACCGGTTATTGGTGTTCCAGTCAAAACGTCTACGCTGAATGGTATGGACTCTTTGCTTTCTATCGTGCAAATGCCAGGCGGCATTCCGGTTGCTACCGTTGCGATCGGCCATGCAGGTGCTACGAATGCAGGTTTGCTCGCTGGACAAATTCTGGGCGCATTTGACCCAGATATTCAAGCGAGAGTGAAAGCACGCCGTGCGCGCATCACGCAAACGGTGCTAGAAAGCAGTGACAACCTATGAGTGACACTTCCAGCGGTAAGGTGATTGGGCCAGGCGGAACCATCGGTATCCTTGGCGGCGGGCAATTAGGCCGTATGCTGACGCTAGCCGGACGCAATATGGGGTATCGCTTCGTGACGCTCGACCCGACAGAGGACGCACCTTGCGGGCAAGTGGCGACGCAAATTGAGGCGAATTTCGACGACGTGGAGGCAGCTAGAAAGCTGGCCGCACTGTCGGACGTAATCACGTACGAGTTCGAGAACGTCGACGCGCACGTTACCAATATCTTGATGGAAGAGTCCTATGTTCCACAAGGCAGTCATCTTTTATACACGACCCAGCACCGTCTTCGTGAAAAAAGAGCGATTGAAGCAGCAGGTGTGCCAGTAGCGCCTTATGCAGAGATCAAAAGCGAAGCGGACCTTAGAGAAGCGGCTGAGCGCTTCGGCATTCCATGCGTGCTCAAAACCGCAACCGGCGGTTATGACGGCAAAGGGCAATGGGTGCTTCGCTCCTTAGACGAAGTCGCAGAAGCTTATGAAACGCTAAGCCGCGCCAAAACCGAGCTAGTGCTCGAACAATTCATTCATTTTGACAAAGAATTATCCGTTATTGCAGCTAGAAGTCCACGCGGTGAGGTTAAAGCATTTCCTGCCGCTGAAAATATACATGTACATAATATTCTGCACGAATCCATCGTACCGGCACGTATTCCAGTGCCCGTGCAGAAGGCAGCCGAAGAACTCGCGATTCGTATCGCGGAGTCGCTCGGTGTCATCGGGCTCATTGCAGTTGAGCTATTCCTAACCAAGGATGGTCAACTGTACGTCAACGAGCTTGCGCCACGCCCGCACAATTCCGGGCATTACACGATGGAAGCTTGCCGGACTTCGCAGTTCGAGCAGCATGTACGCGCGATTTGTAATTTGCCTCTGGGCTCAACGGAATTGTTGACGCCTGTGGTCATGGTCAATCTGCTAGGCGAGCACATTGCGCCGCTGCACGATCGACTTGCGGATCCAGGCTTCCTAGAGAATGAAACGTTAGGCGTCTCTGCCAAACTTCATTTGTACGGCAAGAAAGAAGCGAAAGAGAAACGCAAAATGGGTCACATCAACCTTTTAACCGACGATGTTGAGAAAGCATTGACTTGGATAGAACAGACAGGCATTTGGGAAAGTAAGTAAAAGACAACAACTGGAGGAACGGAACATGATCGATCGTTATACACGCCCTGAGATGGCAAGCATTTGGACAGAACAGAATAAATTTCAAGCGTATTTGGAAGTAGAAATTCTTTCTTGCGAGGCTTGGGCAGAGCTTGGCGTTATTCCGAAGGAAGATGTCAAAGTATTGCGCGAAAAAGCGAGCTTCAACATCGACCGCATCTACGAAATCGAGCAAGAGACGCGTCATGACGTTATTGCATTCACACGTGCTGTATCCGAAACATTGGGGCCTGAGCGCAAATGGGTTCACTACGGTTTGACTTCAACTGACGTTGTTGATACAGCGATGGGCTACTTATTGAGACAAGCAAACGAAATTTTGGAGAAAGACATCATTAATTTCATTGAAATTCTTCGCAATAAAGCGATCGAACATAGAGATACAGCGATGATGGGCAGAACGCATGGTGTTCATGCAGAGCCAACAACATTTGGTTTGAAAATGGCGCTATGGTACGAAGAAATGAAGCGTAACCTGGAGCGTTTCCGTACCGCTGCGAATGGCGTGCAATTCGGTAAAATCTCAGGAGCAGTAGGCACGTACGCGAACATTGATCCGTTCGTTGAGCAATATGTGTGCGAGAAGCTAGGCACAACGCCAGCTCCAATCTCGACACAAACACTGCAACGTGACCGCCACGCAGATTACATGGCTACATTAGCGCTAATCGCGACTTCCATGGACAAATTCGCAACAGAAATCCGTGCGCTTCAGAAGAGCGAGTTCCGTGAAGTGGAAGAGCCGTTTGCCAAAGGTCAAAAAGGTTCCTCCGCAATGCCGCACAAACGTAACCCTATCGGTTGCGAGAGCATTTCTGGTCTATCCCGTGTTATTCGTGGACACATGGTGTCCGCTTATGAGAACGTGACGCTATGGCATGAGCGCGATATTTCGCATTCTTCCGTAGAGCGTATCATCCTGCCAGATTCGACGCAGCTGTTGAACTACATGCTGAACCGTCTTGGCAACATCATCAAGAATTTGACGGTATTCCCTGAAAATATGAAACGCAACATGCGCAGCACGTACGATGTTCCTTTCTCTGGCCGCGTGATGACGAAGTTGATCGACAAAGGTTTTGCCCGTGAGCAAGCATACGATACGGTACAACCGAGAGCGATGCAAGCATGGGAAGAGCAACGCTCCTTCCGCGAAATCGTTGAGAACACATCGGTCATCACCGAAGTGCTTAGCCCAGAAGAAATCGCAGATTGCTTCGATCCTAGCTGGCATTTGAAACATGTAAGTACGATCTTTGACCGTCTTGGTTTGAACTAGAAGATAGAGATACATTTACCTAGGGGAAAGGGAGTGGAATTCGTGGCAAACGCAGGCGTGATCGTAGATACAGCTGAGGAAATGATTAATGCACCCCTTGTGCACAAAGGCAAAGTACGTGAATTGTATGATCTTGGCGATAGCTTTTTGATCGTGGTAACGGATCGAATTTCGGCTTTTGATTATATTTTGAAGCCTGGTGTTCCGGATAAAGGGTATGTGCTGAATGCACTCAGCAAGTACTGGTTCGGTATTACTAGCGGTTATATGAACAATCACATCATCCACACGGATGTTGAGAAGCTTCAAGCGATTATTCCAAGTGCGGAAGATCGTGAATTGTTGAAGGAACGTATTATTGTAGCGAAAAAGGCAGAGCGTATCTCCATCGAGTGCGTGGTGCGTGGCTACATTACGGGGAATGGCTGGAGACAGTACGAGAAAACCGGGGAAATTAACGGTATTCCACTACCTGAAGGCCTGCGCAAAAATCAGCGCTTGGCAGAACCGATTTTCACACCAGCAGCGAAAAACGATGTCGGTCATGACGAAGATATTTCGCTAGCGCAAATGAAAGAGTTGGTTGGTGAAGAGCTGACCTACGCATTGCAAGAGCGCAGCATCATGCTGTACGTGTTGGCGCATTCCATCTGTGAGCAAAAAGGCATTATTTTGGCAGATACGAAGTTTGAATTCGGTTTTTATGCGGGCGAACTTATTATAATTGATGAGATTTTCACACCGGATTCTTCCCGTTATTGGTCAGAAGATAAATATGCGTTGGATATCGAGATTGATTCCATGGACAAAGAGCCTGTTCGCACATATTTGGCGGGATCTGGCTGGGACAAAAATAGTGAACCGGACGAACTTCCAGCATCCGTAGTGGAAGAGACTTCGAACCGATATAAAGGCATTCTGCACCGCTTGGTTGACTCGAAATAAACGGCTACGCAGTCCTTGATGGATGGGTGCGTTTATCAAGAAATATAGCCGATGTAATAAGTGAAACATATTCTTACTAACTATATTTAAAATAACGCTGAGGAGCGATTTCACGATGAAAGCAACAGTTTATGTAACGATTAAACAGAACGTATTGGACGTGCAAGGAACAGCTGTTCAAGGAGCACTTCACTCCATGGGCTTCGAAGAAGTTGGCAAAGTGCGCATCGGTAAATATTTGGAGCTTGAGCTTGGTACTACAGACAGAGCAGAAGCGGAAACACGCGTAAAAGCAATGTGCGAGAAGTTGCTTGCAAACACAGTAATCGAAGACTACCGTTACGAACTAGTGTAATAAGAGGGTTAGCCCACGTACATGCTTGCGAGAGAGTTTGAAGTTTTACTACAGCACAACTTTTAGGAGGAAGAAGTCATGAATTTTGCGGTTCTTGTGTTCCCGGGATCGAATTGCGATATCGACTTGTACAAAGCGATTGAAGATACAATTGGTCAACCCGTTGACTATGTGTGGCATACGGACGGCGACTTGTCCAAATATGATTGCATCCTAGTACCAGGAGGATTCTCTTACGGGGATTACCTGCGTTGTGGAGCGATTGCTCAGTTTACGAATGTCATGAAGGCTGTCGTGAAAGCTGCGGAAGAAGGCAAGTACATTCTAGGTATTTGTAACGGATTCCAAGTGTTGACGGAAGCTCGTTTGCTGCCAGGGGCCTTGCTGCGCAATAACGGCATGAAATTCCGCTGTCACCAAGCGGTTCTGAAAGTTGAGAACAATACAACGGCGTTCACGCGTGATTATGCGGAAGGTGAATTGATCAACATTCCGATTGCGCACGGTGAAGGCAACTACTACTGTGACGAAGCTACATTGAAAGATTTGCAAGAGAATAACCAAATCGTGTTCCGTTATGAAGCGGGCAACAACCCGAACGGATCACTTGATGATATCGCAGGAATCAGCAACAAAGCAGGGAACGTAGTGGGTATGATGCCCCATCCTGAGCGCGCCATTCATGAGATTCTAGGCTCCGCAGACGGTAAGAAAATGTTCACATCAATTCTAAGTGCTTGGAGGGAAAAACATGACGCAGCAGCTATCCGCTAAGGAACCATCCCCGGAACAAATCGCGGAACAGAAGATTTACAAGCAAATGGGTGTAACCGACGAGGAGTTTGCTAAGATTTGTGGTTTCCTTGGTCGTACTCCGAACTATGTAGAAATCGGCGTATTCAGCGTAATGTGGTCCGAGCACTGTTCTTACAAAAATTCCAAACCTGTTCTTCGCAAATTCCCAGTTACAGGACCTCGCGTTCTTATGGGACCTGGTGAAGGTGCAGGGATTGTAGATATCGGGGACAACCAAGCGGTTGTTTTCAAAATTGAAAGTCATAACCACCCTTCCGCTATCGAGCCTTACCAAGGCGCGGCGACAGGTGTGGGCGGTATTATTCGTGATATTTTCTCCATGGGCGCACGCCCAGTTGCGCTATTGAACTCCTTGCGTTTCGGTAAATTGGAAAACGATCGCGTGAAGTACTTGTTCGAGCACGTTGTCTCCGGTATCGCTGGATACGGTAACTGTATCGGGATTCCGACAGTCGGCGGCGAAGTGATGTTCGACGAGAGCTACGAGGGTAACCCGCTCGTTAACGCAATGTGCGTGGGTCTAATCGACCACGACATGATCCAACGCGGTGTTGCCAAAGGTGTAGGCAACCCAGTCTTCTACGTAGGCCCGGCAACTGGCCGCGACGGTATCCACGGTGCGACATTCGCATCCGAGGAATTGACGGCTGAATCCGAAGCGAAGCGTCCAGCGGTACAAGTTGGCGATCCGTTCATGGAAAAGCTAGTCCTAGAAGCTTGTTTAGAGTTAATCGATTCCGGCATCGTGCTAGGAATTCAAGATATGGGTGCAGCGGGACTTACGTGTTCCTCCGCTGAGATGGCAAGTAAAGCAGGGAACGGTATGGAGCTGTACCTGGATGAAGTTCCACAACGCGAAGAAGGCATGACAGCGTATGAAATGATGTTGTCGGAGTCCCAAGAGCGTATGCTATTCGTTGTAGAGCCGAAGGATGAGGCGCAAGCGAAAGGCATCTTCGAGCGTTGGGGCTTGCACTGTGCGAAAGTCGGTAAAGTAACCGACGACGGTTTCTTGAAATTGATTCACCACGGTGAAGTCGTGGCGAACATGCCTGTAGGCGCACTCGTTGACGAGTGCCCGGTTTACAATAAGCCAAGCAAAGTGCCGGCTTATTACGAAGCAAGCGCAGCGATCGATACAACTCGTTACCCTGAGGTAACGAAGTTGACGGATGCGCTGAAATCCGTGCTCGCGTCCCCGACGGTAGCGAGCAAAGAGTGGGTTTACAACCAGTATGACTACATGGTTCGTACGGAAACAGCTGTGCGTCCAGGTTCTGACGCAGCAGTCGTAACGATCCGCGGCACGCGCAAAGGTCTTGCGATGACAACGGATTGTAACGGACGCTACGTGTACCTTGATCCGGAAGTGGGCGGACGTATCGCGGTTTCCGAAGCAGCGCGCAACATCGTTTGTTCCGGTGCTGAGCCGCTTGCAGTGACGGATAACTTGAACTTCGGTTCTCCGGACAAGCCTGAAATCTTCTGGCAGTTGGAGAAATCCACGGACGGTATGGCAGAAGCTTGCCGCTTCTTGGATACGCCGGTTATCGGCGGAAACGTTTCGCTTTATAACGAAAACTCCAAGGGCGCGATCTACCCGACTCCGGTTATCGGAATGGTTGGTCTTGTGCATGACACAGACCACATCACGACGCAAAACTTCAAAAACGAAGGCGACATCATTATCCTGCTAGGCGAGACGAAAGCAGAGCTCGGCGGCAGCGAATTCCAATATGTGATTCACGGTGTAACCGAAGGCCGTCCTCCAGAGTTGGACTTGGCTACCGAGAAACGCCTGCAAAACGCAGTGCTTAAAGCGATCCAAGAAGGTCTAGTTGCTTCTGCACATGACTTGTCCGAAGGCGGCTTGGCTGTAGCACTTGCAGAAAGCTGTATCAGCGGAAACATCGGCGCAGAAGTTAACGTAACTTCTGAACTGCGTCCTGATTTCGCATTGTTCAGTGAAACACAATCTCGTATCGTATTGAGCGCGACACCAGACAAAGCGGATGCTTTGAAACACTGGATCGCTTCCCAAGGCGTACCATATCAAGAAATCGGAAAAGTAACAGGTTCCTACTTAACTGTGAAAATCAATGACGAACAGCGTCTCCAGTCTCCTGTAAGCGAGCTGGCGAAAGTCTGGAAGGATGCGATTCCATGTCTAATGGCGTAAAGCAATCCAAGGCCCTGAAGCTTCCTGAGGCTCCACTAGTGCAACTAGCTGGAGGCCAGCACGAGCTTTGGACAGGTGACTACTACAACGAAGGTATTGGCGGCCAAGGCGGATTGTTCGATAAGCTGAATGAAGAGTGCGGGGTGTTCGGGGTGTATGGTCATCCCGAAGCTTCCTCCCTATGCTATTACGGGCTGCACGCCCTTCAGCATCGTGGACAGGAAAGTGCCGGCATCTGTACAGTCGATGGAGGCAAATTCAACTATTACCGTGGGATGGGACTTGCGAAGGAAGTTTTTACAAATGATAACTTGCATCCACTTACGGGTTCAACGGCTATCGCGCATGTGCGCTATTCAACAGCAGGCGAAAGCAAGCTTGCGAATGCACAGCCACTCGTGTTCAAATACCGCGAAGGCGATCTAGCGATTGCAACGAACGGGAATCTTGATAATGCCAACATTATCAAACGTGAACTGGAGCGGAAGGGTTCCATTTTCCAAACAACAAGTGATACTGAAGTTATGGCGCATCTGATTGCTCGCTCCGAGCATGATGATATTGTTGATGCCGTTAAGGATGCGATGAATCAAGTCATCGGCGGTTTCGCCTTCCTTATTATCACCAAAGATAAATTGATTGCTGCACTTGATCCAAACGGCTTGCGTCCGTTCATGATCGGTCGTCTGGGTGAATCCTACTTGTTCGCGTCAGAGACTTGTGCCTTCGATGCGGTTGGGGCAACCTATTTCCGTGATGTACAACCTGGCGAGATCATCGTGATTGATCGTGATGGCTTCCGTTCGGAACGTTTTGCAGAAGGCAGCAAGCGCGCGATTTGTGCGATGGAATACATCTATTTTGCTCGTCCAGACAGCGACATTGATACCGTCAATATTCATTCCGCTCGTAAACGGATGGGTAAACGACTGGCGATGGAAGCATTCGTGGATGCGGACATTGTAACCGGCGTGCCGGATTCCAGTATTTCAGCTGCGATTGGTTTTGCGGAACAAACCGGGATTCCTTATGAGCTGGGTCTGATCAAAAACCGCTACACAGGCCGGACGTTCATCATTCCAAGCCAAGAGCTTCGTGAGCAAGGTGTCAAAATGAAGCTGAGCGCCGTTCGCAAGGTGGTCGAAGGCAAGCGTGTCGTGATGATCGATGACTCCATCGTTCGTGGGACAACGTCCTTACGCATCGTCAACCTGCTTCGTGAAGCAGGGGCAACGGAGGTTCATGTGCGGATTTCTTCGCCGCCATTTATGAACCCATGTTACTACGGGATTGATACGCCAGATCGCAAAGAGCTTATCGCGGCGATGAACTCTATCGAAGAGATTCGTAAGGCAATCAACGCGGATTCGCTTCATTTTTTAACCAAGGATGGACTGCTGGATTCAATCGGTCAAGGTTCCGCAGGCAAAGAGAGCGGATATTGTACGGCTTGTTTCGATAACAGCTATCCAACGGAAATTGTTGATGTGACGAAGGTCGGTTGTGCTTGTGATTAAAGGATGATTCAGCTAAAGGCTGATTAGGGGCAGCATTGGGGCCACGGTCAGGAAAAAAGAGAGAAAACGGGGGTCTAACGACCTCCCCCATATATAGACAAACTAAGGAGTGTTGGTCAGTGTCGGATGCTTATAAAAAGGCTGGCGTCGATATCGCGGCGGGGAACGAAGCAGTAGAACGGATGAAAAAGCACGTAAAACGGACATTCCGTCCGGAAGTGTTAACAGATCTCGGAGGCTTCGGCGGGCTGTTCAGCTTGAACAAAGACAAGTATGAGGAGCCTGTACTCGTATCGGGTACGGACGGCGTGGGCACGAAGCTGAAGATTGCTTTTGCCATGGATAAGCATGATACGATTGGGATTGACGCGGTTGCGATGTGCGTGAACGATATTATCGTGCAAGGCGCAGAGCCGTTGTTCTTCCTAGACTATCTCGCTTGTGACAAAGTCATTCCAGAGAAAATTGAAGCGATCATTAAAGGGATCGCCGACGGTTGTGCGCAATCAGGTTGCTCACTAATCGGTGGCGAAACGGCGGAAATGCCGGGCATGTATGCTGAAGGGGAGTATGACATTGCTGGCTTTACGGTTGGAATCGTCGACAAGAAAAAGATCATCGACGGAACAACGATCCGTCCTGGAGATGTCGTGCTAGGACTAGCTTCAAGCGGTGTACACAGCAACGGGTTCTCGCTTGTGCGCAAGCTTTTGCTAGAAGATAACGGATATACGCTTCAAGGGCATGTGGATGAGCTTGGCGACAAGCTTGGCAACGTGTTGCTTGAGCCAACGAAGCTGTATGTGAAGCCAGTTCTTGCTATGTTGGAAGACGTAGCGATTAAAGGGATGGCGCATATCACAGGCGGCGGTTTCATCGAAAATATTCCGCGGGTTCTGCCGGATGGCGTGAACGTGGATATCCAATACGGATCATGGCCGATCCTTCCAATCTTCTCCTTGATGCAACGTGTAGGTAACATCACGAATAACGATATGTTCCGCACATTCAACATGGGAATCGGGATGGTTGTGATCGTGGCAGCTGACGATGCAGAGAAAGCAATCGCTGCAGCCCAAGCACAAGGCGAGAAAGCATACCGTCTAGGTGTTGTAACCGAAGGAGAGCGTGTTGTTACGTTCCAAGGAGCTGACGTCTAATGCAGCCTTATCGCATTGCGGTGATGGCTTCAGGCAGCGGCTCGAATTTCCAGGCCATTGTGGATCAGGTACAGAAGGGGAAGCTTGATGTTAGCATCGAGCTTCTTGTCTGTGACCGCCCACAGGCGTTCGTTATCGAGCGGGCCAAGGAAGCGAAGGTACCTGTCTTTGCCTTTAACCCGAAGGAATACGCGAGCCGTGAGGCTTATGAGACGTTGATCTTGAAAGAGCTACAGGATCGGCAGGTTGATCTGGTCGTGATGGCAGGATACATGCGGATTATTACGAATGTGCTGGTTGAGCCGTTCTTCGGGCGGATGATTAACATTCATCCGTCGTTGTTGCCATCGTTCCCCGGCGTGCGCGCTGTGGAACAGGCGGTTGAGTATGGCGTGAAGCAGACAGGCGTCACGGTGCATTTCGTCGATGGCGGGCTGGATTCCGGCCCGATCATCGCTCAGCGTGCCGTGGAAATCCACGAGCACGAGACAGCCGATTCGCTCACGGAGCGAATCCATGCGGCCGAGCACGTGCTGCTGCCGCAGGTTGTGCGGTGGCTGCGCGAGGGCCGCGTGAGCTTGGACGGCCGCAGGGTGAGCGTGCGGAAGTAGGGTTTGGAAACGACACGCGCATGGGTGCGTGTGTGGCACTTATCATTTTTTATATAGCGCTAGACGTTCTACTTCGACTCTTAGTGATGTTTTTCATCACTAAAGAGTCGAATATGCTCCGCAAAGTGGGAGTGTTGTGTGTTTAGTGATGTTTTTCATCACTAAAGAGTCGAATATACTCCGCAAAGTGGGAGTGTCGTGTATTTAGTGATGTTTTTCATCACTAAAGAGTCGAATATGCTCCGCAAAGTGGGAGTGTCGTGTATTTAGTGATGTTTTTCATCACTAAAGAGTCGAATATGCTCCGCAAAGTGGGAGTGTCGTGTATTTAGTGATGTTTTTCATCACTAAAGAGTCGAATATGCTCCGCAAAGTGGGAGTGTCGTGTATTTAGTGATGTTTTTCATCACTAAAGAGTCGAATATGCTCCGCAAAGTGGGAGTGTCGTGTATTTAGTGATGTTTTTCATCACTAAAGAGTCGAATATGCTCCGCAAAGTGGGAGTGTCGTGTATTTAGTGATGTTTTTCATCACTAAAGAGTCGAATATGCTCCGCAAAGTGGGAGTGTCGTGTATTTAGTGATGTTTTTCATCACTAAAGAGTCGAATATGCTCCGCAAAGTGGGAGTGTCGTGTATTTAGTGATGTTTTTCATCACTAAAGAGTCGAATATGCTCCGCAAAGTGGGAGTGTCGTGTATTTAGTGATGTTTTTCATCACTAAAGAGTCGAATATGCTCCGCAAAGTGGGAGTGTCGTGTATTTAGTGATGTTTTTCATCACTAAAGAGTCGAATATGCTCCGCAAAGTGGGAGTGTCGTGTATTTAGTGATGTTTTTCATCACTAAAGAGTCGAATATGCTCCGCAAAGTGGGAGTGTCGTGTATTTAGTGATGTTTTTCATCACTAAAGAGTCGAATATGCTCCGCAAAGTGGGAGTGTCGTGTATTTAGTGATGTTTTTCATCACTAAAGAGTCGAATATGCTCCGCAAAGTGGGAGTGTCGTGTATTTAGTGATGTTTTTCATCACTAAAGAGTCGAATATGCCCCGCAAAGTGGGAGTGTCGTGTGTTTAGTGATGTTTTTCATCACTAAGTAGGGCATCCCGCAAGAAATATCCGCTTTAGTGATGTTTTACATCACTAAGCATTCATTCACATACAATCCCATTCCCTAAGGAGGAAGCATAGTGGCAATCAAAAGAGCACTGATCTCCGTTTTCGATAAAACGGGCATCGTTGAATTCGCGAGCGAGCTGTCAAAGCTGGGCGTTGAGATCATTTCCACAGGTGGTACGCTTAGTTTGTTAAAGGATAAAGGGGTACCGGTTATCGGTATTTCCGAGGTTACAGGGTTCCCAGAAATTATGGACGGCCGTGTGAAAACACTTCACCCGAACGTGCATGGCGGACTTCTGGCTGTTCGTGACAACGAAGAGCACCAAGCGAGCATGAAAGAGCTTGGCCTTGAGTACATTGATCTGGTTGTCGTGAATTTGTATCCTTTTGCAGAGACGATTGCGAAGCCTGATGTTACGTATGAAGATGCGATCGAGAACATCGATATCGGTGGACCTACCATGCTTCGTTCCGCAGCGAAAAACCATGCTTTCGTTTCCGTTATCGTAGACACGAATGACTATGCGAAAGTGTTGGAAGAAGTGCAAGAGACGGGCGACACGACACTTGCTACGCGTAAAACGCTTGCTGCAAAAGTGTTCCGTCACACGGGCGCTTACGATGCTTTGATCGGCGACTATTTGACTGGCCTCCAAGGTGAGCCTTACCCAGAGCGTTACACAGTAACGTTTGAGAAAATGCAAGAGCTTCGCTACGGCGAAAACCCGCACCAAAGCGCAGCGTTCTACCGCACGCCGAATGCAGCTGCTGGCAACATTACAACGGCTGAACAATTACACGGTAAGGAATTATCCTACAACAATATTAATGACGCTAATACAGCCCTTCAAATTGTAAAAGAGTTCAGCGAGCCTGCGGTTGTTGCCGTTAAGCACATGAACCCTTGCGGCGTAGGTATCGGAACGAACGTGCTTGAAGCTTACACGAAAGCGTACAATGCTGACCCGACGTCCATCTTCGGTGGTATCGTGGCTGCGAACCGTGCGATCGACGAAGCGACTGCACAATTGCTGCATGAGATTTTCTTGGAAATCGTCATCGCGCCAGATTTTACTCCAGAAGCGCTTGATATTCTGGCTAAAAAGAAAAACATCCGCCTACTGAAAGTAGCCGGTTTGGATACGATTGCTGGTCGTGAGTCTCAGCCAGTGATCACAACAGTTGAAGGCGGCATGCTGGTACAAGCTAGCGATGCTTACCAACTGACAGAAGCCGATTTGAAAGTCGTTTCCGAGCGTCAACCGACAGCGGAAGAGATGAAGCAATTGCTTTTCGCATGGAAAGTCGTTAAGCACGTTAAATCTAATGCCATCGTTCTTGTGGCTGATGATATGACTGTTGGCGTAGGCGCGGGTCAAATGAACCGTGTTGGCGCAGCAAAAATCGCGATCGAGCAAGCTGGCGACAAATCGAAAGGCTCCGTCCTTTCGTCCGATGCTTTCTTCCCGATGGGCGACACGCTCGAAATGGCAGCTAAAGCCGGCATCACTGCGGTGATTCAACCAGGCGGCTCCATCAAAGACGAAGAATCCATTCGCGTTGCCAACGAAAATGGTATTGCGATGGTCATGACAGGCGTTCGTCATTTTAAACACTAAAACAATTGAGAATGCTCACGATTCGTAAGGGGACCGTGGGCATTCCCCATGAGAGGGGATTTCAGCAATGCGTGTATTAGTTATTGGACGTGGCGGACGTGAGCATGCGATTGTATGGGCACTTAGCAAAAGCCCGAAGGTCAGCAAACTGTTCTGCGCACCAGGCAACGGCGGTATCGCTGGCTTAGCGGAATGCGTGCCGATTACGGAACTACAGTTCGAAGAGATCTCTACATTTGCCAAGGAGCAGGCAATTGATTTGGTTATGGTCGCGCCTGATGATCCGTTAGCGGCAGGTTTGGTCGATCATCTGGAGTCCAAAGGCATCGCAGCATTCGGCCCTCGCGCCAACGCAGCGATTATCGAAGGCAGCAAAGTGTTCATGAAGCAGCTGCTCAAAAAATACAGCATCCCTACAGCTGCTTACGAGTCGTTCGACGCATACGAGCCAGCACTGGCATACTTGCGCTCGCAGACAGCGCCAATCGTTATTAAAGCTGACGGCTTAGCCGCTGGTAAAGGCGTTACTGTTGCCCAAACGATGGAAGAAGCCGAAGCTGCGTTGAAGGACATCATGGTTGGGCAGGTTTTTGGGGCATCGGCAGGCGCAAGCGTCGTGATCGAGGAGTTCCTGACCGGGCAAGAAATGTCCTTGCTGGCGTTCGTGGATGGTTCGACGGTGCGTTTGATGGTGCCTTCGCAGGATCATAAGCCGGTTTTTGATAATGATAAAGGACCGAATACAGGCGGAATGGGTACATACTCCCCACTTCCACATATTCCTGAGTCCATCGTGCAAGAAGCACTTGTGAACATCGTTCAACCGACAGCCGATGCGATGGTAGCAGAAGGCCGTCCGTTCAAGGGCGTGCTGTACGCGGGTCTGATTTTGACTCCGAACGGTGTAAAAACCATCGAGTTCAACGCGCGCTTCGGTGACCCTGAGACGCAAGTCATTTTGCCGCGATTGCAAACGGATTTGCTGGATATTTTTCTAGCGATCAACAACGGTACGTTGGCTGAGCAGCCAATCGAGTGGAGCGAGCAAGCCGCAGTCTGTGTCATCGTCGCTTCCCCAGGATACCCTGGTCCGTATCCGAAGGGATTGCCAATTACGGGACTGGATCAAGTGCAAGATGCATTAGTGTTCCACGCGGGTACCGCAGTTGATGAGAACGGGCAAATCGTCACCAATGGTGGGCGCGTGCTCGGGATCACGGGCCTTGGCAAGGACATCGTAGAAGCTCGTCAGAAAGCTTATGCGGATGCGGATCGGATTCATTTTGAGGGTAAGCATTACCGGACGGATATTGCAATGAAGGCATTGAGATAAGTTATAGGAACGGCAGCTAGCTAACACAAATACACAGTCTCTTTGTGCGAATACCCGATTGGGGTGTCGCGTGAGGGGCTGTGTTTTTTTGTGGAGATATGGAGGGAAGCACGGAGGAGGGAACGGTTGATCTATGTTCCATTCAGCAGGTGGGGGAGAGATAGTTGGTGACTTGGTGGAGTAAAATTACGGACGTTCTTCATCGTAGGATTACGATAGAAGCCAATTTAGCTACTTAACTAATAGGGTTAGCTGTTGGGATTATGTCTGGTCGTAGTGTGATATAATGAGAAGAAAGTTAATCAGAGGTGGTGACTGGCTTGAAGACGGAAAAGGAACTGGATGAAATTTACAAGAAAATTGAAAAATCCGTACAAGATAAAGCGAGAAAAGCTGGGGCTCCCATTTTTATATAGAAAATGGTAAGCGTATTCGGCAAGAGCCAACTGGGGAGCGTTATGTCCAGGTTATCGATTCTGACGGGAAACTGATTGATTATAAACTGTAAAGAGGTCTCAAATACAGCACTGGCCGGCATGGCTAGTTCATGCACTCAAGTGACACTAGTTGTTATCGGCCAAGGGGGCGTGCATTCGTAGTGACTAACTGGTGCGATCACTGGTTAAACGCCGCCGCCGGTGAAGGAGTGGGATATTTTCTGCTACTTTTTATCCCAGCCACGAATGTATTTACTTCTGTTCTTGTAGACGAAATAGCACGCCAATAACGCACCAATAACTAATGAAATCGACAGCCAGTGATCAGTGAAATAATGCCAAAGTGACTGCATAGAGGAACCTCCCAAATGTGGAGAAGCATGGTAGTAGTAGTTTCGCGAATGGTGGATGTTTTTATACAGAGTGAGTATAGAGAAGAAGGGGAATTCCTGATGGGTTACAAAAGAATGCGCATACTCTCGGTTGTCATATCGCTTGTTGCTGTGTTGGCTGGTTGTGGAGATAACCAGCCAGTGCCCGCGGCAGTGCTTACGCCGCAGGCTGTGCAGAGCGCTTCGCCGCAGGTGACGGCTACGCAGGCGACAGCAGCGCAGGCAATGGCTGCGCCAACCGAGGTGCCGGCGGCAGCTACAGCTGCACCAACACCAGCCCCGACAGCGGCTCCGACGCCAGTCGCAACGCCAGAGACGAAGCCGACACCAACGAAGGCGGCTGCTCCAACCGCGTTGCCAAGTGTCCCTAAGGGCAAGGAGCTCGTCATGATCGACCCGGGACATCAGCGGGTTGGCAATAATGGGCCTGAGCAGGTCGGGCCAGATACGCGGGAAACGAAGGCCAAAGTTAGCTCAGGAACGGTTGGGGTACGTACAAAGAAGCCAGAGTATGTGCTTAATCTGGAGGTATCCTTGCTACTGAAAGACGAGCTGACGAGGCGAGGGATCAACGTAGCGATGACGCGCGAGACGCATGACGTGGATATTAGCAACAAGCAGCGTGCGGATATGGCGAATGAGGCAGGAGCTGCGCTGGTTGTACGGATACATGCAGATGGTGATGCCTCAGCAAGTACGAAAGGGTTTTCGGTCTTGTACCCATCTGCTGCGCAACCGGCTGTTAAGCCGATCGCAGCGGAAAGTAAGCAAGCAGCAGGTTTTCTTCTAGCTGGTATGCAGCAAGCGACGGGTTCGAAGGGACGTGGCTTATCGGCGCGAGATGATTTGAGCGGCTTCAACTGGTCGAAAGTACCCGTCGCGCTCGTGGAGATCGGGTTCATGACGAATCCCGAAGAGGACGAGCTGATGTCGGAAGCGGCGTATCAACAGAAGCTTGCCATAGGCATTGCGGATGGAATTGAGCAATTTGTGAATGGTAAGTGAGGGCGACGTAGCAAGGATGGGTTGGAGCACAGAGGACTTCTTCCAAGGCGCGTGTGGCATGGTTTTATTTTCGCAGATTCGAGAATAATGTAGATAATTGGCAATGATTTGGTTGGGAGGGGGCGGTGCTGTGCTGCCTGCATTTTTTATTGCACATGGCTCACCGAGTTTGGCGATGGAGTCCCATGCGTATACGGAGTTTTTGCAAAGACTTGCGATGTCGCTGCCCAAGCCGAAAGCTATCGTTGTGTTCAGTGCACATTGGGAAAGCCCCGTGCAGAAGATTAGCTCGGCTGTCGAGCCGGAGATGATGTACGATTTCTCAGGATTCCCAGAAGAACTTTATGACATTAACTATCCGGCCAAAGGGGATCTTCCCCTAAGTCTCCATATTCAGCAGTTGCTCCAGCAAGAGGGCATACGCTGTGAGTTGAATGACAGGCGAGGCTTGGATCATGGGGTGTGGGCGCCACTTTCGATTATGTACCCCCACGCGCAGATTCCGGTTGTGACACTTTCTGTTAATCCGCGATTAACAGCTGAGGAGCATTACCGAATTGGTGCCGCGTTGGGTCCCCTGCGGGAGGAGCAAGTGCTGATGATTGGCAGTGGCGGAACGGTTCACAACCTGAGCAAGCTGGATGAGAACAATCCGGTACCGCAGTTATGGGCAGTGGAATTCGATGAGTGGCTAGCGGAGCAACTAGAAACTTGGAACGTGGAGGCGTTGATTCGCTACGACGAACGCGCGCCACATGCGCGGGAGGCGGTTCCGACGCCGGAGCATTTTGCACCATTGCTCATTGCAATGGGCGCAGGCGATGCTTCACGGAACGCTAAGCTGCTGCATCACAGCTTTCAGATGGGCAGCCTGAGCCTATGCTGCTGGATGTTCGGCAGTCTACGTATACGTAAACAGGAGACTTAGGTCTTACGTATTCAGAATGGGGTGCAAGATGCTGATAGTGAGTGTAGTCCGATATTTCCGAACTAAATCGGGGATTTCGAGCGTAAAAGCGTGCGTAGTCCGATTTTACCGAACTAAATGACCATTTTTCGGATGCAGAGGTCATTTGAGGGGATTTAGTTCGGCTAATTCGGACTATTGGAGTATCCAGGATAGCGACAAAGGAATTAGTTCGGTTATTTCGGACTATTGGGGATAGGTAGAGAAAGTAGGCAGATGAAGGACGGCGTGGCTGCTTATTCTGACATGCCAGAATTTATATGTTTTCGGTTATGGGGTAAGCGAAGCTTAACCCTTTTTGTCGTTATGGTTGATGGACGGGGCACAGCTCAATCCAGAAACCGCCCCTTATGTTCCGGCTTCGGCAGCATGCAATGCTCGGTCTTGCCAAACCAGCGATAGCGATTGCGAGCGATGAAGCTGTATCCAAGGTTGCGGATCGGAGCCGGAATCACGATTGCCGCGTAGGCGAGTGGCCAGGCACCACGCAAACGCCGTGATATACGCAATGCGGCTGAGCTGCGCGTATAAGAGCGGCCGTCTTCGATCAGCACAATGGTGCTGAGTTGATCTAGCGGCAGCTTGTGCTCGGCGAGCAGTCGTTGCCCCGTCTCCGACTGGAGAGAAGCGAAGCGAAACACGCCATTCGGGTCATTTCGCAGGATGAATTGCACCGCGCTGTTGCAGAGTAGGCAAACTCCGTCAAACAAAATAACAGCGTGCTGATCAATATGAGTTGACATGGTGGATGTCTCCTTTGGTCGCCACAGTTGTTGGAGGAAGCTACTCTAATTATACGACGTCCAGCTAATTGAGCAAATCGTAAGAGGATTGACGAAAAGTGGATAAGTTTGTTTAGTTCTTATATACCTATGGGGGTATGCGTGACGAACGGGTAAAGTCAAATATTATTGCAGTCTCTTTTTTTTGCTAGTTATATACCCGGCGGGGTATATAACGGTGTATATGAATGAAATACTTACTAACGGAGGGAAGACGATGAATCAATTGCAAGGTATGGATGCCGCTCAACTAGCTCGTAGAGTACTGAATCAGGCACCTACTTTTATTCTGGATGTGCGGAACGAAACCGACTATGCAGACTGGAAAATCGAAGGTAGACAGCTTTGGAGAACTGTATTAAAGAGGAGCAGGAAGCGGGCAGAGACACTAGTAAAATTGTGATGCAAGCTGTGGAATTGTTAGTTAAAAGCAGATAAAGACAGGCTTCAAGAAAGGGGAACTTATGGACAGTAATATGATTTTCAATATTGTGGCACTCGGTTTTATCGTGTTTTTCTTCTATTCTCGGTTTGCGGGTGTCAAAGGGCTGCGTAATTTATCATCCGATCAATTTCAAGAGGCCACGAGTAAGGACAAGCATCATCTCATTGATGTGCGTGAGCCTGGTGAAGTGAAGCAAGGTTACATTCCAGGAGCGGTGAATATCCCTTTATCCTCGTTGGGGAGAAGGTTGAGTGAGATTCCGAAGGATCGTCCCCTCTATTTGTACTGCCGAAGTGGCATGAGAAGTAAGCAAGCTGCACGAGTTCTTCGCAAGAATGGGTGGAGCGAGTTGGCTCATCTGAAGGGCGGTATGATGGCGTGGAAGGGTAGTGTGACACAGCAAAGCAGTGGCGGCGCTTAGAAAGAATAGTATAGGGAAAGCTGGCAGCGATAATCGCGTTGTCGGCTTTTTTTTGTCAAAAAGGTTAAAATCGGATAACGATGTATAAATCGTCTCGTTTCGATGGCTACCTCATTCGGCTTATAATTATCCGTGTAATCCATCAATAATGGGAAGTGAATCATGGAAAGCGCTTTTGAGAGTCCAAATGAGATCGAGGAGGGGATGTATTTATGAGGAAGACCGTCGTATGGCTGTTACTTTGCACGATGTTGGTTGCATTGTTTCCAGCGATGTCAACGCGCGTTCAGGCAGCAAGTTTTATTAATGTACTTAATCCCGGGTTCGAAGAAACAACAGCGAGTCAAATGAAACTGATACCGACGAATTGGACCGCGTCTTTATGGAGTAGAACGACTCCCGTGGATACTAGCGTAACGACAGCCGTGTACAGCAGCGGGACAAAATCACTTTCAATTAGTGCAACGGATGCTGGAGCTGCGGGTTGGACATCCAAAGCCATTCCGGTTGACGGCAGTGCTCAAACGATTAAGACTACAGTGAAAGTGAAGAAGTCGGGAGATTATGCCGGCAATAATCCTTGGGTTTTTATCAGCTATGGAAATAGTGGTAGTTTCCTTGGAATAACCTCATCCAATATGACCACAGTAAGCAGTACAGAGTGGACAGAGATTACGTTAACCGTCAACAGCAGTCAGTTTCCAGTGGGAACGAATATGCTCTGGTTGAACTTAGCGACATCGAAAGCAGGCAGTGCAAGCAACGCCGGAACACTCTATTACGACGATGTAACGATGGAACTGCTGGATATGGAGGCGCCAACAGCTCCAACTAATCTTGCCATTACGGGTCAAACGGCGACGAGTGTTACTCTTGCATGGAACGCCTCAACGGATAACGTTGGCATTCAAGGGTACGAAGTTTACAACGGTACAACGCTGATTGGATCCACGACAGGGTTAACGTATTCCGTAAGCGCTCTCAACGCGGGTACCAATTATACGTTTACTGTAAAAGGGAAAGATGCGGCGGGCAATCTATCTGTGTCCAGCAACGCTGTAAGTCTGAGCACGCCGATTGTAGTAAGCATCGCCAATCCTGGGTTTGAGATCACGACGCCAAGTGGAAATAAGCTTGTTCCTGTCAATTGGAATTCGAACTTATGGTCGCGAACGACGCCGGTGGATACAGGGGTAACGACGCTTGAGGCCAATAGCGGAACTAACGCCCTGTATATTAGCGCAGTGGATGCAGGCGCCGCAGGTTGGGTGTCCAAGACGATGACGATTGACAATAACATGCAAATTAAAGCGACGGTGAAGGTCAAGAAGTCGGCCGATTATGTCGGCAATGATGCGTGGGTTTTCTTCAGTTATGCGAAAAATGGATCCTTTCTTGGTACTATTGTTGCGCCAAGTGTGGCGCTGAGCAGTAGTGAATGGAAAGAGATTTCGGTGACTGTGAATACCGCTGCCCTGCCTGCAGGAACGAATAATTTGCAGTTGAATCTAGCGACGCTGCGTGGCGGCAGTGCTAGCCAGCAAGGAACGCTGTATTATGATGACGCTGCGATCGAATTAATTCCTGATACGGCAGCGCCAAGCGCGCCATCGAATCTCCACGCCGTAGGTCAGACGGCAGGAAGTGTTGACTTGGCTTGGAATGCCTCGAACGATAATATCGGGGTGACGGGCTACAAAATTTATAAAGACACAGTGTTGGTGGGGACTGTGACAGGTTTAACCTTTACGGCAAGTGGCCTGATCGCAGCCAATAGTTATACGTTTACCGTGAAGGCCGTCGATGCAGCGGGAAATGAATCCCCAGCAAGCCAGGCTTACGTGACTAACGATACTCAGCCGCCGACAGCCCCAACTAACGTAACGGCATCCGACATTAAGATGAAGAGTGTCACGCTCACCTGGGACCCGTCAACCGACAATGGGGGCGTAACAGGCTACGAGATTAACGATGGTACGAAGCTAGTAGCAACCGTCACCGGGGTGACCTATACGGTTACAGGTCTCGAAGCCTATAGTGGATATGCGTTTACGGTGAAAGCGAAAGATGGTTCGGGCAATCTTTCTTCTGCGAGCAATGTGGCTAATGTCATTACCACGAGCTATTATGATGTAGCGAATCCTGGTTTTGAAGAAACGAAATCAAGTGGAACCAAACTTGTCCCTATTAGTTGGAACTCTACTTCATGGAGCGGGGCAAGCGGAGTGGATATGGGCACTACGACGGCAACGGTCAACAGCGGCACGAGTGCGGTATATATCAACTCAACAAGTACAGGAGCCGCAGGGTTTTCATCCAAAATGATTCCGATCGACAATGGTATGCAAACCATTAAGATTTCCGTAAAAGCCAAGAAATCGGCTGATTACGCAGGGAATGGCGCGTGGGTGTTCATCAGTTATTTTAAAGATGGTACCTTCCTCAAGATAGATCAAGCTAACACGCCAACTTTGAGCAGCACGTCGTGGACGGATATTTCATTTACGATAGATAATAGTCAGTTCCCAGCAGGAACGAATCAAGTTCAGGTGAATGTAGCGACAACGAAATTACAGGACATCCCGAATGCAGGAACACTGTATTATGACGACGTTAGCATGCAGTCCGTTGAGTATTTCCCACTGGCGGCAGACGTCTTTGCAAACTGGTGGAGGATCGGCCAAAACGTGGTGTTCAAGGGTATCCAAGATCAGCTGCCCACTTCCGTGCAAACGTTGACGGGGACAGTGTATGATACGGATAATCAGGTTGTTGGGCAAGTTACGGTAGATCGGTCAACCTTACTGACAGCGGGTTGGAGTTGGACACCTAGTCACGAAGGCTACTACGAAATCGCTTTTGACTATACGAAACAAGGGATTACGGGTACGCTTCCGCTCCAACAATCGTACCGGATCTTTTCTAATCCGAAGAAAACGGCAGCAGAATTTGTACGTAATCGAACGTCCGTGGCTGTCGTAGAAAGTCAATCCATAAGCAAAGCGGATCGTAATCCGCTGTTTGGATTTAGCAATGGTTTTAGTGATTTAAGAGCAATAGACCTCGCAGATTTAATTGGTTTTGACTTTGCGAGAATTCATACGATCCCATGGGGAGGGCAATTCGGCGATACGAGCATGGCCATTGAACCGAGTCGTGGTGTGTATAAATGGGAAATGCTTGATGCACATGTCAATAAATTGCAAAGTACTGGCATGGACATCATCGGCAACATTGTGTTTACACCGAAGTGGGCGTCCTCCTCGGATGATACAAACGTTTATATCGGCGTTCCTGGGTATGCGGCTTACGCCCCAACCGACATGAATGATTTTGCTAATTTCCTGCGGGCGCTTGTCGCGCGATATGGCGATCGGATTACCAAATGGGAAGTATGGAATGAACCTCATTTGAAAGGCGGAAGTATTTTCTGGCAGGATACACCGGAGAAGTTCGTGGAATTGCTGCGTACCGGATATGAGACGATTAAAAGTGTTCAGCCGAATTCTGAAATTTGGATCGGAGGCATGGGCGGCCGTCGATATTTGCCTTTCTATAATGAATTGCTGCGTCTTGGCGGAGCGAACTATTATGATAAGTTGGCGCTTCATGGGAAGCTACCCGATCCTAAAGAGTACCAGGCCTATGATCAAAGATACAATGTACCTTCGAAGCCTTGGGTGTCTTCCGAGACCCATGCAGGACTCGTCAATGCTTCGGAAACAACAACTATCCAATCAGAGCCCGTACTTGCAAGAAATATGCTATACGACTATATGTACCAGATGAAAAATGGGGTCGAACAAATCGCCTATTTTGACATGGTGAATAATACGGAAATCGAAGCTATACCATTCGCTAATAAAGAAGGCTGGTTTACGGAATCTTCTGGATTATTCCGCAAGAAGCCGAAGCTAGAGCCGAGACTAGGATCTGTGGTCATGCATCGATTTATTGAAACACTAGGAAATCATATTGTCTACAAGGCTGAATACGCACTGAGCGGAAATCAGAAAGCTGTCTATTTCGAAAGTGATGGATCGCCGATTCTCGTGGTATGGTCCGAGGATGAGAATGCGGGTGCAATCGAGCCAGCACTTGCTAGTGCTTTTACAAGCAACACCGTAGTTCGCGATTGGATCGGCGGTAAAGAGGAAGCAGCTCCTACGCTGCAAGTGAAACCGAACAAAATGTATTACATCAGCAACGTGAATGCCTCTTATCTTGCTGGATTGACTTCGACGCAAAATGTCCTGTTATCCGACTATGAAAAAGCCCAACAAAACACCAATGTTCCCATCGCAGCTGGCAGTAAGAGCAATTTGTTTGACCGTACCACAGGTGCGTTGAGCACGGAGATCCATTGGATTAACGACAATTGGGAATTCAAAAGCTTGACTTCCGAACAACCCACAGAGTTTGCAGCTCGAGCTGCAGTGGGGGCGGCCAATGATGGACTCGATCTCGTGATAGAGGTAACGGATGCCAGCTTCGTACCCAACGATTCCAAAGGTAATTATTATATCGGTGACAGTATTCAATTTGGCCTTGATACGTCAGGAGTCGGCATGGTCGGGGCCCAAGTGGAATTCCAAGCCGCATTGACGGCTAACGGTCCTGTCCTCTACAAGGGAACTGTGCCGTATATTGGAGGGGATTTGCCATCCAACTGGACGCCTGCCGGTCAGTTCGTTCAGAACGGCAGCATGCTCGTCGACAGTTCCCAAAGCGGCAAGAAAACCTACAAAGTTCATATTGCGTGGTCAGAATTATATCCTTACATGCTGGATACGACGAAACCCATCTTTGTCTCACTGCTTGTCAATAATAACAATGGCAACGGTCGGCTTGGATATTTGGAGTGGGCCAGTGGGATTGGCGGTACGAAAAACGTAAGTCAATACGGTAAAATCGTGTTGCAGGATCCGCCACCCGTGGCTGATGAGGTACGTGTCCAATTTAAAGACAGCAGCGGAAATGCCATCAGTGGCGGTGTCGTATCCTACTATGACGGGGGTTGGAAAGAATTCGGCGTTACGAATGCTTCTGGAATCGTCAGCAAGTCGTTGCCGGATAAAGCGTATACGTTCGCTATGACCTATGAAGGCACGTATACGGAGAAAGTCCAAAACACAGGTACTGATCCTGTGATCGCCTTCCAGACCGTTAACGTGAAGCTGCAGTTAAAGGATAGTCTGGGCAATCCACTTACTAGTGGGGCGGCGAGTTATTACGCAGGGAGTTGGCGGACCTTCGGGAACATAGCTGGCGGGGAAATTCGCAAGGAATTGCTGCCTGGCTCTTATACCTTTGCGATGACCTATGAAGGAACGTATAGGGAGAGCGTGCAGAATATTGGAGCAGACCCCGTGGTCATCTTCCAGACGGTCAATGCAAATGTGCAGTTGAAGGATAGCCTGGGCAATCCGCTGAATGGTGGTACCGTTAGTTATTACGCAGGGAGTTGGCGGACCTTCGGAAGTACGGTTGGCGGTGAGATTCACAAGGAACTTCTGCCGGGCTCTTATACGTTTGCAATGACCTACGAGGGAACGTATACGGAGAGGTTGCAGAATATTGGAACGAACCCTGAGGTCATCTTCCAGACGGTCAACGTGAATGTTCAGTTACAAGATAGTCTGGGCAATCCACTGGATGGCGGCGCCGTTAGTTATTATGCAGGGAGTTGGCGGACCTTCGGTAGTACGGTTGGCGGCGAAATTCATAAGGAATTGCTGCCTGGCGTCTATACGTTCGGCTTATCCTATGGTGGCGTGTACAAGGAAACAGTAGCGAACACCTCATTAAACTTGGCGGTAAATTTTCAAATGTGACATGAGGAAAAGAAAACTGGACCACGCTGAGGCGTAGGTTCAGTTTTTTTCTATTAGCCCCCAGTTGGATTGGGTGAGCGGCACTGCAGAGATATTTTCTCAAGTATTTCAACTTGTTTTTATAATCAATATCGGCAATAATATACCTATACGGGTATATGAAGGGGAGGCTGTTTATGAAATACGATGATGATGTGAAGAAGCGTTTAAAGCGTATGGAGGGCCAGATTCGCGGGATTCTACGCATGATGGAGGAAGAACAGGATTGCAAAGATGTCGTTAGTCAAATCTCGGCTGTCCGCAGCGCTGCAGATAAAACGATTGCCACGGTTGTTGCTGTTAATTTAGAGAATTGCATTATGGAGGAAAAAGAAGCGGGCCGAGACACAAGCAAGATGGTCAAGCAGGCTGTAGAATTGTTAGTTAAAAGCCGTTAATGCTCCTCCTGAATAAGCGGCTATTTTGTGAGAAAGGAGGCAGGTCATGGATAGCAATATGATTTTCAATATCGTGGCATTAGGGTTTATTGTTTGGTTCTTCTATTCACGTTTCGCAGGGGTTAAAGGGCTGCGCAGTCTGTCCTCTGAGCAATTTCAAGAGGCTATGGGATCGGATAAGAATAAGTATACCCTGATCGATGTGCGTGAGCCTGGTGAAGTCAAGCAAGGATACATCCCTGGAGCGGTGAATATTTCATTATCGACTATCGGGAAAAGAGTGAGCGAGATTCCTAAGGATCGTCCGATTTATCTGTACTGTCGCAGTGGTATGAGAAGCAAGCAAGCGGCGAGAGTTTTGCGGAAACAGGGTTTTAACGAGCTGTCCCATTTGAAGGGTGGCCTCATGTCCTGGAACGGAAAGCAAGTGCAATAAGGAAAAAGTCATTAGCCTATACGTAGGTTAATGACTTTTTTGTGTTACTCGTAGAAACTGTGCCGACCGATTCGGCCTTTGTCTTTTTGAAAGTAGGTATGCAGGAAGAATTCCATCACACCGTAAGCAATAGCGACGATCGTCATATCTGTAAAAGAAAGAGACCAGTCGTAGAAATGCCTTTCCACGATCCAGAAGAAGGCATAGGTTAATAACATATCCGCTAGTACAGCAGCCATGTTATTCGTAAGTCGTAAAAACAGTTGATCAACAACGATGTAGGTAACGAGTGAAAACGTATACGTAGCAGAAAGTGCCCCCATGAATGTAGCATCCGTTAAGTACATCAAGATGGGAACGATGATAATGCCATTTATCACCAGTTTTAAAAGCAGCTTTCCTAACATGGACCACATGTCCCGTTCGCCTTCTTTCAATCAAGGTATGCCGTTCTGAACTTAATATGGCTTTTACATCCTTGAACTATGCTTGTTTTACCGATTCAAAGTGAATAAATAATTATATTTGCTTGCATGCTTGAGCTCATCGAGAATAATACCGTAGACCGTATCCTTATAGATCCCATAAGGGAGTCCAAACCAGATTTTGCGATATTTCTCCACAGCAGCTAGTTCACCTTGAAGTGCTTTTTGAATGCCTTCGGAGTATGTGCGTACAGGCTGGTACTGCTCATCGCTGACACCATAAATTTCTTGGCCCGTCATCTCGCGATACATGCTCCGAAACATGGCGTTATGACTGCGTTCATCATCTCGAATGGATGTAATGATGGCGGCTTGTTCAGGGGTAGGTGCGAGCTTGATCAGTTGATCATAGAACAATTCATCGTTCCGTTCATCTTGCACCGCGGTTTTGATTAATTCTAAGGCGTGCCCATAACCAACATTCCACATAGGTTGGAAGGTATTGCGATAAGCATAGGAATAGTTCCAGTACATAGGTGATCCTCCATTTACTTGTTTTAAAATCATCGTATGTGTGAAAGCCTACAGGGGTTCTAATGTATTTGCTATCAAAAGTGGTTGACGAAAAGAGAAAGTTTGATTATAGTATACACATACCCCAACGGGTATAAGTATATTACGTTATGAAGTAATGCTAAATACATGGCTTAACAGACATTTTTTTTGCACAAAAATATACCCCACAGGGTATGAGGCGAATGGCGTTTGATTTTAAATCACATTCTCGGGAGGAATGAAACAATGGGTAATGGAGTTCAACTGCAAGGAATGAGCGCGGCACAATTAGCGAAAAAAGTTTTAAATAACGAACCGCTCTTCATCTTAGATGTGCGTAACGAAAACGACTTTAAGGATTGGAAAATTGAAGGGCCGCATGTTCAGATAGTAAACACACCGTATTTTGATTTAATCGATGGGGTTGAAACAGTTGTAGATCAGCTTCCGGATGATAAGGAAATCTTGGTTGTGTGTGCGAAAGAAGGATCTTCTAAATTCGTGGGAGAGCAATTGATCGAACAAGGCAAAGAACGTGTTTCTTACTTGGCGGGAGGCATGAAATCTTGGAGTGAACATCTGGAGCCCGTTAAAGTGGGTGATTTGCAAGATGGTGGGGAAATCTATCAGTTTGTCCGTATCGGCAAAGGCTGCTTGTCTTACATGGTGATTTCGAATGGTGAAGCGGCAGTCATTGATGGCGTTCGAATGACAGCGGTGTTTGAAAACTTTGCCAAAGAAAAACAAGTATCCATTAAGCACACGATAGATACGCATCTTCACGCCGATCATATCTCTGGCGGAAGAAAATTAGCTGAAAAAACAGGCGGTACGTATTGGCTGCCCCCAAAAGATGCAGAAGAAGTCGTGTTTGACTTTGCCAAGCTTGAGGAAGGAACCCGTATTGTCGTTGGTGATACCGAAATTCAGATTCAACCTATTTATTCGCCTGGGCATACAATCGGAAGCACCTCGTTAATTGTAGACAAGCAATTCTTGCTTTCGGGAGATATTTTATTCGTCAAATCCATTGGTCGTCCCGATCTCGCGGGTAAAGCTGAGGATTGGGTAACCGATCTTAGAACAACTTTGTACGAGCGTTATAAGCAATTGTCCCATGACCTCATCGTGCTTCCTGCCCATTTTGGTAAATATACAGAACTGGGAGAAGGGGGACAAGTATCTGCCCGTCTTGGAGATTTATACAAAGAGAATCCAGGCTTGAACATTAGAGAGGAAACGGCCTTCCGTCGTACCGTTACTGAGAATTTACCACCACAGCCGAATGCATATCAAGAAATACGTCAGACGAATATGGGCAGAATTACGCCATCGGATGAGGAACAACGAGAAATGGAGATTGGACCTAATCGCTGCGCAGTTCATGATGCCTAAATCACTACTTAAGAGACAGGAGGCAACAACGATGTATAAAGAGCAAATGCCGGACGAAGTTTTGGCTCGGATGAATAGGAAGGAACATGTCGTTTTTCTAGATGTGCGGGAACAAGATGAGTGGGAGTCCGGTCACATCCCAGGTGCCAAACATATTCCGTTAGGGCAAATCGCAAGGGCGCTAAATGAAATAGATAGGGAACAAGAAACAGTAGTCGTCTGTCGCAGCGGAAACCGCAGCGGGCAAGCTTGTGATTTCCTATCTTCCATGGGATATAACGTGCTCAACATGCCAGGCGGCATGTCGAAGTGGACTGGAAAAAAAGCGTACGGCAAATAAGATAAATATAAAATTGGAGGTCATGTTCATGTCAACCCTGCAAGTGAATCGAGTAATCGAATGTGAAGGTCTTGCTTGTCCGTTGCCAGTCGTTCGCACGAAAAAGGCGATAGATGAAATGAAAGCAGGCGAAGTATTGGAAATACGCGCAACAGATAAAGGCTCGATAGCCGACCTGAAAAGCTGGTCCAACCGTACAGGACATCAGTACGTAGGATTAAAAGAGGTAAATGACGTGTTTCACCACTTTATTCGTAAAGCAGAGTCCGCGGATACCAAGGCAGATCAAAAATATCCCCATACCGCTACAAATCAGGAGCTTCAAACCAAGATTACTTCCGGGGAAGCGGAAGCCATCCATATCATTGATGTTCGGGAACCCGCGGAATATGCATTTGGACGCATTCCAGGTGCGATCTCAATTCCGCTAGGGCAATTGGAAGGCAAAATAACAGAGCTTGATCCAAGCCAGGTTTACTATGTCGTTTGCCGTACGGGAAATCGAAGTGATATGGCCTGCCAAATCCTATCCGACAAGGGGTTTCATCATGTTAAGAATGTAACGCCTGGCATGACGGAATGGATTTATGATCAAGAACAAGATCAATCATAAAAAGGAGAGAAGCATAATGGCAAACTTAGTTGTAGATGCAAAAGGTCTTGCTTGTCCGATGCCGATTGTTAAAGCAAAAAAAGGGATTGATTCTCTGGAGTCTGGACAAATTATGGAGCTTCAAACAACGGATAAAGGTTCTATGAAGGACTTTCAAGCTTGGGTAAACCAAACGAAACATGAACTCCTTGAATCCAAAGAAGACAACGGTGTATTTACCTTTTTAGTAAAGAAAGGGTAAGGAAATTAAAAAAAGGCTACCACTTCATTAGTGGTAGTCCTTAAAAGAGAAGTAGAATTTTTTTTGCCTTATTAAATACCCGTATGGGTATGTTGAATAGAAAAGGGGATGACTTTTGTGATAGAAAATAAAGAAAAATCAACGATTGTACTTTTTAGCGGTGAATTGGACAAGGCGATTGCTGCATTTATTATTGCCAACGGTGCAGCTGCTTATGACCATGAAGTCACGATGTTCTTTACCTTTTGGGGACTTAATGCGTTACGTAAAGATGAATCTGTTCTGGTCAAAAAAGGCTGGCTGGAGACCATGTTTGGCAAAATGATGCCGCGTGGTGCGAACAAGCTGGGGTTATCTAAAATGAATTTCGGCGGACTAGGTCCTAAGATGATTAAGTATGTGATGAAAAAGCATAATGCCCTAACATTGCCGCAGCTCATTGAATTAGCACAAGAGCAAGGAGTTAAGCTAGTGGCTTGTACTATGACGATGGATTTGCTTGGCTTGCAAAAAGAAGAACTGCTCGATGGGATCGAGTATGCAGGGGTAGCAGCTTATTTAGGTGACGCGGCAGATGCCAAAGTGAATTTATTTATTTAAAAGCAAGGTGGTGAGAATCCAGATAGGGGAGAAAGCTATGGATTATGGATGGATACTATTATTATTCGGTATTGGTTTTATAGGGTCTCTCATTTCTGGCATGGTTGGAATTGGCGGTTCCATCATCAAGTATCCGATGCTCCTGTATATTCCGCCAGCCTTGGGGTTTGCGGCATTTACAGCTCATGAGGTTTCGGCAATTAGTGCGGTTCAAGTCTTTTTTGCCACACTTTCAGGCATGATGGCCTTTCGAAAAGGAGGGTATATCAATAAATCGCTCGTGATCATCATGGGGGGGACTATCGTTGTTGGCAGTTTTATTGGAGGTTACGGTTCGAAACTTCTATCCGACTCCTTCATTAACATTACCTATGCAGTACTAGCTCTTGTCGCAGCGGTGATGATGTTTCTTCCCAAAAAAGGACAGGAAGATATGGACTTTGGCAAGGTGAAGTTTAATAAACCAGTTGCAGCGATCTTCGCGGCTATTATCGGCGTTGTTTCAGGTATTGTGGGAGCGGCGGGCGCGTTTATTACCGTACCTGTCATGCTGGTTATTTTGAAAATTCCGACACGTGTAGCGATTGCTTCTTCCCTTGCCATTACCTTTATCTCATCGATCGGCTCAACTGCCGGTAAAGTAGCGGGAGGACATATGCTTCTTATTCCGTCGATTGTTATGGTTGTTGCAAGTACCATCGCAGCTCCAATTGGGGCGAAAGTCAGTAAAAAATTGAATCCCAAGCTGCTTCAGTGGATATTGGCTGGTCTAATCGTAGCTACAACGGTGAAAATATGGATGGATATTCTCGGCAAATAAGAATTCCTAATTTTTTTCTACTCTTTGGAAACCCTAGTACTTAGGGGCTAGAAGACTAGGCAAACAAGCAGGATCAGGGAGATGTTCCATTATACCGCTGATACGAACAAATCCGTAGAAGAAGCGATCGAGACGTAAGCAACCAATCATTTACCATTGATTCTATTAGTCCAGTCACTGGCGTATACTTAATTATGTGTACTAGAATCAGATAAAATGAGGTGCATACGTTGAAAGCATTGAAGATTGTACTAACTAAAAAATCCCTAAGCCTCACGCTTACTCTTGGCTGCGCGTTTCTGTTGATGACAGCTTGCAGCGAGGAGCCGGCAGCCGCGCCAACGCCAAGCCCACAAGCCGTCTCCTCGACGTCTTCGGCCACGCCAACGCCTGCTGCTCAGTCTGTTAGCACAACGGTAGAAACGCAGCTTCCTTACAAATTTCCGTTAACTGGTTTGCCAGCCGATTACGAGGTGAAGACCCGTCCCTATATGGTCATGGTCGAAAATGCGCCGCAAGCCCGGCCTCAAACAGGCCTCGATCAGGCCGACATCGTCTATGAAATCCTAGCCGAGGGCGAGATTACTAGATTCGTCTCGGTGTTCCAGAGCCAACCAGCAGCTGTGATTGGTCCTGTGCGCAGCATTCGGCCTTATTTTGTGGAGATTGGCGATGCGCTGGATGCGATTATTGTACATGCCGGCTGGAGCCAGGATGCGATGGATATGATGGCAGGCCGCAATCTGGCCCATCTCGATGAAGTGTACGGCGATGGCGCCTACTATTGGCGTTCCACGGATCGGAAGCCACCGCACAATCTCTATACCTCTGTGGCTAAAATGAAAAAAGGTGCCGAGGCGCGCAAGTTCCGCACCGAATGGAATGGGCCTTTGCTCACATTCGCTAAGGGGGGGCAGGGCAAACTCACGGGCGCAGCCGTTCATTATATTCAAATCCCTTATCTCATGGGGTATTTCGCATCGTATGAGTATGATGCTGCCAAGGGTGTTTATATGCGTTCGATGGAAGGAAAACCGCATCTCGATAAGGAAACCAGCAAGCAGTTGCAGACCAAGAATCTGCTTGTCCTAGAGAGCAAGCATCAGATCATCGACAAAGAAGGGCGCCGAGTTGTTGATGTGTTCGGGCCGAACAAGGGCGTGATCTTCCAAGATGGGTTGTCCCAAGCGATCACGTGGGAACGCAAGAATGGCATGCTTCGCGCCTATGCGAGCGATGGCAAGGAAGTGCCGCTGCTGCCGGGCAACACGTGGGTGCAGATCGTACCGGAGGGGACGAAGTTGAAGATGGAGTAGTCCTGTTTCGTCATGTTTTACAAACCCTTTACATTCCCTTAATCACAGGCAAACACTGAGATCCTATGATTACTAGTCATAGGAGGGATAAGATGAAGACTTTAAGACGTAAAATTTCGATACCCGCTTATTTCATCATCATTGTGCTGGTGTTCGGCCTACTGGGTGTTTATTCAGTATGGGGGCAAGAAGATGTGGTGAAAGGTACGGTGGCAGGGAATGCGGCTAAAGCTGCAGAAGTTGGTGAAGTTGATCCATTCATTAATGGCGTTAAGAAAGTAGTCTGGTGGCACTCCATGAGCGGTGAGAACGGTCAAGTGGTGGACCGGCTCGTAACTAACTTCAATGCCGCACATAAGGATATTAAGGTGGAGGCTGTATTTCAGGGCTCCTACTTCGATAGTTTGACTAAGTTAAGAGCATCCATTGGATCCAATTTGGGTCCAACCATGATGCAGGTGTACGATATCGGCACGCAATACATGATCGATTCTAAGGCGATTACACCGATTCAGACCTTCGTAGATCAGGACAAGTATGATGTGTCCCAAATGGACGAAGCCATACTCAATTATTATCGGGTGGCGAATACGCTGTATTCAATGCCCTTTAACACGTCTAACCCTATTCTGTATTACAACAGGGATCTGTTCAAAGCGGCAGGACTAAACCCGGATCAACCGCCAGTTCTCTATACAGACCTTGCCCAAGTAGCGAAAAAAGTAACAAGAGACGGTGTGTCCGGCGCCTACTTCGGCACGCATAGTTGGTACATGGAACAGCTCATTGCCAATCAGGGCGCTGAGCTGGTGAACGCTGGCAACGGGCGCGATGGCGTAGCAACGGAGTGGCAGTTGAATGGTGAAGCGGGCGTCAAGGCGCTTACTTGGTGGAAGGGCTTAGTTGACAGTAAGGCGGCCATTCACTCGGCAGGTAAGAGCGATGAATCCAAGAAAATGTTCGCCGAAGGGAAGGTCGCTATGATCTTCGATACAACGGCTGGACTACGAGATATCCTCGATTCCGTTAATGGGAAGTTCGAAGTTGGCACGGGCTTCTTTCCCAAGCCAGCCGATAGTGTTGGCGGTGTAGTGGTGAGCGGGGCAAGCAACTGGATCCTGAATAATAAGTCGGAGGCAGAGCAGCAGGCGGCATGGGCATTCATGAAATATTTGTCCGAGCCTGAACAGCAGGCGTTCTTCCATGTCAACACAGGCTACTTCCCCATTACAGAGAAAGCGTATGAGCTGCCGATCGTACAAGACAATATGAAACAGTTCCCACAGTTCAAGACAGCCATTGAGCAGCATAACGCCGCCAAGCACAATCAAGCGACACAGGGCGGGGTTCTGGGGGTCTATCCAGAAGCGAGAAAGCTGACGGAGAACGCCATCGGCCAAGCGCTGAGCGGGCATAAAACGCCGCAGGAAGCCCTCGATGCAGCAACAGCAGAAATTAACGCCAAGATCGATGCGTATAATAGGACGTTGAAGTGAAGTAATGGAGGGCTGGGTAAACCGGGCGCATTGGAATCCCCTAAGTCGAAAAATGCGACTTACTGCAACGAATACATTTCGCTGGACTCCTCCCACTGATGCTACGGTTGCGTTATTAAGAAAAACCTGAGGCAGCCCTCAGGTTTTTCTTGAATTTATAAGTATTCATAGTGCGCGAAGGTAAATAGATGGATTTTGTACAGTTATTTTCGGGGATTTTGCGTGCAGATGCTCAATAGATGGAAAAAGTACAGTTAATTTTAGATAGTTACCCAATTTGAACGAAAAAGGGTTGATTTAGCTACATATTTTCCAGTTAAATCGAGTTTTTAAAGAAATTCCTCGCAAATAGCTACATATTTTCCAGTTAATACAAATGTAGCTGAAACCTTGTTAGTTAGAGGTTTTTGTGGAAATACAGAATGTGATAAGGCGGCTATATATCCTCATTGTAAGAGGTTATGTAGCCGCCTTTCTCATGCCCTTCTATCCAACAAATGTGTTCGACGGTACTCGCCAGGCGAAGAGCCTGTGCGACTCTTGAACATGCGATTAAACGAAGAGATGTTGCGGTAGCCGACTTGAAGGCCGATGTCTTGGATGTTGGAGTCGGTCTGGATCAGCAGCTCTTGCGCGTATCCTACACGCCGATCATGCAAATGTTCCATGAAGTTGGCGCCGGTTTTCTCTTTGATATACGTAGAGAGGTAAGAACTGCTCAGTGTAAGCTGATCAGCGAGAACATCGAGTGAGAGATCGTCCGCATACTGATCTTTAATGACGTTAAGCACATGATCAATGATGGGATCATGGGTCTCTTTCTTCTCACGGATGAGGTGAGTGACGATACGGAAATAAGCTTCGAAGCTTATTTTGTACTCGTCTAGTGTACAGCATTCCTCTAATTGAAGCAGGATGGACCGCAGCTGCAAGGTATCGTCAGCTGGTACTTTGTAATGGTCAAGGACCATTTTGGCCTTATCAGTTACGGCAAGCACCATATGCTTAAACGTATCCACGGAGGCTTCCTTCTGGTCTAGCTCGTCTAGCCAGGGGAGGAAGAGGTCCAGCGTTTCCTGTTCTTTGCCCGATTTCAGCGCTGCGGTCAATTCTTGCTCCTGCGTGAGGGTCAGGAAGTAGGTAGCACGATCTGAACGATACTCAACGACAATTTGCGTCTCTTCCAGCAAGCGAGCTTGCGCAGCTAATTCGTTCACCTGTCGGTAGGCATGACCGAACTGCAGGGAATGCTCGAATGCCGAACTGATAGCGGCTGTCACTAGACAGTACCGACGCTCTTCGTCTAAGGCACTCTTCAACTCTTCGAGCATCCCAAGGATGCGTTCACGTTCGTTGCCAGGGAACACCGTTAGAAACTGATGATGTTCCATCTGCAACGTATGGGCATCCCGAAAGCGCTCATCTGTAATACGTTTGAGCTGCTCGCCAATCGTTTGTGAGAGGTGTTCTCTACTCATCGCGACTTGGGTGAAAGCGGGTGAGCGAAAGCGCAGCTCGTACAATACGATGGTGTAAGTCCCCTCGGTACCTTGAATATGCTGCCATTCATGGGGGTCAGGGTGGATATTTTTCAGTTTATTCATGAAATGATAGTTAATTAATTCCGATTGTTGATCTTGCAGCTCCTGCTGAATCTCGCCTTTTTCTTGAATCAGTTGACGGACTGGTTGATGAATTCGTTTGCTGAAAAAGAGCGAGACCATGAAGGCGATGGCGATAGATACGCCTAACAGAATCATCATAAGATTATCCAAACGAAGAATTCTAGATGTGAATTCAGGACTCGTCATCTGCATGACGTAACGTAAGCCATCTTCATCTTGATACGCAATAGCGACCGGATTTGAATCTTTATTTGTCTCGTTTGCTTGGTCTGCCTCGTTTCTCGTACTTGCCCCATTTGCCATAGCCAATTTATTCGTCGCATAAATAACCGTTTGATTCGGCCCCACGATCGTAATGTCCAGATCCGGATATTCTTTCAGCATCGCATCACGCAAGCGATCACCGTCGATCATAGCAATCATCATGTTGTCAGCGAGCGCAGGCTTAATGGAATAAGGAATTAACATTCTTCCTGTTGACTCACCTGCTGGGGAGGGGCTGCCAAATACAGTCGCTGGATGAAGCACATAATTGTCACTGCGCTCAAACTGGGATTGCCAGTAAGAGAGTGGGTATATGGAGCTTCGATAGATGCTGTTGAATAAATCGACCGTTGTTCCAGGACCGAGCTTGCTCAGGGCCAGATTCGTGGATCGGAACATGAGGATCATATTATCGACATATAGCTCCGAATCGCTTGCAATGCTCTGGATGTCCAGGACAATAGGACGGGTAGAGAGGGACTCGGAATCCTTTTTTAAAATGACTTGATTGTTAAGGGTAATAACCGACTTTTCGGTAAATTGCTTATACAGGGCTTCTCTCACTTTATCTAATTGAAACTGGTAGCGCTCAGCCACCTTCTGCAGGGTAAGACGATTCTGTGCGATCATCTCACTGCGGAGGTGGTTTTTGACGAGCCAGAAAATCAAGAGATTAAATGAACAGAAGATAAGAATCAAGATCATAAAGCTAGCTAGGATGTTTCGAAATAGGGATCTCTGTAGGGAGAAAAGTTTCATAAGTCGCAGGCTCCTTCTGATTGTTCCGCTGCTGCCTTGCTTCCGGCGAGTTATATACCTTAATTGTAGATGAAATCTGGCGTGAAAGGTATGGGCTTTTTATTGGAAGCTGGGCGCTTTTATGTATTTTCCACTTTATAAAAGCTTAAAAGAAGAATCGTAACAATCGCGCAGGAACGCAAATCATGTGTATAGGCAAGCCCTGGGGGGCTGGATATGATAGGCATGTATCAACGGAGGCTCATGGGAAGGAGAGGCAGGCATGGCGGTATTAAAGTAAGTGCAAATGAATCCATAAGGGGAAGAACACATGCGCAGTAGAACAGAGTTGAACATTAGGAAGAGCTTCTTCGTGTTCCTTTTGGCGATCATCGTTAGCATAAGTGTAGCTAGTACGGTAGGAGCGCATGCTTCATCGAGCGGTTACTCCGATATACAAGTAGGCTCAGATACGATGCAGTATCATCTGTCTTTAGTCGAACACGACCTTCTACAAATCTTTCCTGACAAGGCAGATGGCGGAGACAAGATAAGTGATAAACAATTATCAGCCTCCTTGGGGGCATTAACCAAGCTAGTGGATGACGGCATTATTGTAACGGGGGATGGCAAGGTTGGAACGGCAGTCATTGTCAGCGCTAAGCATGAGAAGCGCGCCAGCATGGATATGATTGGCATTGATATCCGGTACAAGTTCGCTGCTCCAGTGAAGCAGTATCTCGTGCAATATAACTTCTTCTGGTACAGCGGGGTTGATCCAGCCCATAGCAATTATGCCACGATTCAAGTGGGGGGGCAGACGATTCAGCAAGTACTTGGCAGTCAGAATTATATTGTGCAGATCCAAGGTCCTGGGGCAGGGGCAGGAAATCCGACGATGGCATCAGCGCTAGCAAGCAAGCCTATAGTTGATATTGCTGCTGCTAATTCTTGGCAGAATACGCTGAAGACTTATGTCCTTATGGGGATGGAACATATCTGGTCAGGGCTTGATCACATGCTCTTTCTATTCGGGTTACTGCTAGCTTCTGAACAAAAAGTAGCCAAAATTGTGAAGTTGATTACAGCTTTTACCGTAGGTCATTGTATCACGCTGGTTCTATCCTCGTTGGAGATCGCTTATCTGTCACCCAAAATTGTTGAGCCTTTAATTGCGCTTAGCATTTTGTATATTGCCTTTGGGAACATATGGAAGAAAAAAGAGAGCGCACGTGTAACGGTCACCATGCTGTTCGGATTAATCCACGGCTTCGGATTCGCTGAAGTGCTGCGAGGTACACTGTCTGGGCAAATGGCGCTGCCGTTATTCTCCTTTAATCTAGGCGTCGAAATTGGACAACTTGTCGTCGTAGCAATTGTGATTCCAGTTCTTCTGCTGCTTCGCCGCGTGCCGCTCAAGATCAATTGGAATTTATATGCTTCAGGCATCATTGGCGTATTCGGACTGTACTGGTTGATTGAGCGAATTGTTTCTCAATAGATAGGAATAGATTAACAATCATTTGATAATGAGAGGGCGTTACTACGTGTATAAAAAAGATTTCAAACGATGGGTTTCCGGGATGACTGTATTCGGAATGATGTTCAGCATGCTGGCGCCTATGGCAGTTGCAGCGGACAACGGCGTTCAAGTTAGCGCTGTGGACTATTCGAAGGTGCCGAAACTTCTGATTACTGAACTGGTGCCAGATACGACAAATGTAACTGGGGTTTCTTCAGATGCTTATGAGTTTATTGAGGTGTACAACAATTCAGACAGAACGGTGGACTTCAAAGATTACAACTTGGTGTACCGTAATTCAGGTGCAGATACAATTTGGCCAGCTTCGTATAAACAAGTACCTTACGGGAGTATGCCGATTCCAGCGCAATCCTCTATCGTATTTTGGGTAACGAATGCAGATAATGTGGAAGAAACACCAGCTAAGTTTAATAGTACCTTTACTTCCAACCTGCAAGAAGGCGTGAACCTCTTCCGTGTGGAAGGTGGGGGCGGTATGAGTAACGCAGGTCCTCGAGATTTGGTTATTCAAGAGAAAACCGGCAGCGATATTTCCATTGCGAGTTACCAAAATGATAATCAAACGAAAGTGAATAAAGGTATTTTCTATAAATATCCCGTAAATGGTTCGAAAAATATGGTGATGTACGGTTCAGGTGAAGATACAACGCCAGCAAATGCAACGCCAGGCATTATCGATCCCACTCAAGTACCACCAATTCCACGGACGTATTCAGAGCCTCCGGTTATTACCCACATGCCGGTTACGCAAGCGGACCAAAAGTTGGATGTAACGCTGCAAGCGCAAATCTCCAATCCTGAGCAGAGTGAATCCGTAACCGCGGCCGTTTATTTTAAAACAGGTTCTCAGGCTGCCTATGATTCGGTACCTATGACGGTACTAGGCTCCACCCAGTATCAAGCAACGATACCTAAGGAAAAGCTGTTGGATACGCCTTTGAAATATTACGTTCAGGCGGATGACGGTTATAGTACGATACGATCCAACGTGTATAGTGCGACCGTGGCTATCGATAAAACGGATTTCACCAAGATCCCACCGCTTCTCGTAACGGAAATTGTACCCGATTCTAAGAATGTGGGCACCGCGGATGGTTATGAGTTTATTGAAGTATACAATAATACGGATAAAGCTATGAATTTCAAAGATTATCAATTGATTTACCGTTACCCAGATACGGGACCTGATGCAGATGTCATTTGGCCAGCAGACAAAGAAGACATGATCATTCCTTCGAAAGGTACACTTGTCTTCTGGGTAATCAACGCTCAAAATGAGGGTACTCCTGTGGATGCCTTCAATGGGAACTACCATTCTAATTTGGTTGAGGGTACCAATCTTGTTCGCGTACATTCCGATGGTATGTCGAATAGCGGAAATCGAGGTATCGTCATTGCTACAAATACAGGTATTGAAGTCTCATCCGCGTACTACGTATCAGGCGATGCCAAGGCGGATATGGGGATATTGTATAAATACCCGGTTAATGGTAGTACAACGATGACGAAATATAGCTCGGGAGGATTAGTTGCGGCAACGCCAGGAACGGTTGAACAAATCCAAACACCACTCCAAAGCGTGATTGTGAAAGCAGATACGATCAAACCGACGCTAACCGATTTAACCAAAGAGACCAGTATAGATCAATCCAAGGATCTTGAGATGATCGGCGATGCCAAAGATGAAACATCGATAAAGACCGTAGCGCTCTATTATAAAACCGAAAAACAGTCGGATTATACGAAGAAGTATTTGAAAGAAAGCTTTGCGGATACGTTATATCACTATACGGTGTTCTCGCCGGAGCTCATTGGTAATACGTACTTAGACTATTACTTTGTTACTTCGGATGGTCAGAATGAGAGTACGTCAAGCACCAAGCGCGTTGCCATTACAGGTGGCTCAGATCACTCAGCCCTGCGTTTGAATGTGAAAGACGGCGATGTGATTGCCAAACCCAAAGTGATTAGAGGAACAGGCGAAGGGTTAAGTGCAGATGATCTGCAGCTTGCCATTGATGGCAAAGCACTAACGCAATCAACCTATCATGCGGTTGAACATGACGCGTATATTGCATTCGAAGTGACGGGTGTAAATTATTATTTTAAAAATGCGATCACCCAAGATAAGGACATTCTCTTTACATTCCAAGATACTGTGAATAGCTATACAACACTGTCTACGAAGATTCAAGCGGACAGATTGAAGGAAGGCAGCAACGTATTTTCTATCCGAGCGGGTTCGAAGGCTTCGCCTTTCGATGACCGACCAGCGGAGAATAAAGATAATTTTGACGTGAAGAACGTACGTTTAGTACTGGCTGATGGTACGGTGATTTATGATGCGAAGAACAATGATCCGGCCAAGGTTATCAAAATGGGAGATTCTTCAGGGAAACCTCCAGTAGTCGATTTCGATTTCAACATTCCTGGGGATAAGTTGGCATCTAAAGCTTATGTTTGGGATACTGCAGCTACAAATGATGGTCAACATCAGATTACGGTGAGCCATGGTAATGACAAAGCTACATCAACAGTGACAGTCGATAATACAGCGCCAGTGATTCAACCTTCCGTTGAAGAAGGCGTTATGTATCGTGGAGACTTCAGCCTGGATGCAGTGATAACTGATGCATTTGCTGGCGTGGACAAGGTAGAGACTACCCTCGACACCCTGCCAATCACGTTGCCATATGCCACATCATCTGCGAAGCTTCCAGGTGGGATGCATGTATTCAGCATCAAGGCTGTCGATAAAGTAGGTAACGTGCAAAATGTGACGATTAATTTCGAAGTGCCGAATGAAAACCCGAATCTGCCTGAACAATTGACACCAGGGCAAGGCGCTGTGGACGTAGATCGTAATGCTCCGTTGAGCGTTAAAGTATCGGATCCCATGAATGATGAAATGGACGTAAGCTTTAATCAAGGTTATAAATACGATGCCAGCGTGCAGGGGCAATTCGCCGGGTTCCGCAACGCCGTAGACACCGAGCCGCCTAGACAGGCAAAGCCGGATGGTGAGACTGCCTTTACACAAGAGGATTACACTAAAATTAGTGCATTGGATGGGCGGTATCTGGTGGATGATTCCGACGAGAAATTCCCGTATCAGCGCTTTGAAATCTCATTGGACGATGCGATCAAGAGTACGGATCAAGTGGAAATTAACTGGAAGGGCAAGTCGCTGGAAGGCCGGAAAGTTACATTATATGCATGGAGTCCTAGCGGTCAGAAATGGAACGCACTACAAACGGTTATAGCGGGCACAGCTGATTTTGAGCTGCAAGCTACGGTAGCTGCAGGTACGTATGCCAACAACAAGAAGATTCAAGTGATGGTTCAGGATGAAATTGCAGCAACCACAGTTCAAGCGAATGCGGATGCGGCAGCGGATTATGATTTCTCATTTGTATGGATGTCGGATACGCAGTATTACTCGAAGACCTATCCGTATATCTATCAGGAGATCGTGAAATGGATTGCGGATCACAAAGTAGATAATAAAATTAAATATGTCATTCATACCGGTGATATCGTCGATATCGCAGACCAAGAATATCAATGGATAGAAGCAGATAAAGATATGAAGGTTTTGGAAAAGGCCAACATTCCTTATGGGGTACTGGCGGGTAACCATGACGTGGGCCATCAAAATAATGATTACAGTTATTATTCCAAATGGTTCGGGGAAGATCGCTTCAAGGATCAGCCCACGTACGGCGAATCCTACGAAAACAACAAGGGACATTATGACCTTGTATCCTCCAACGGTAATGATTTTATCGTCGTTTACATGGGTTGGGGTTATGGTGACAAGGAAATTGACTGGATTAACGAGGTTTTGAAAAAGTACCCGAATCGGAAGGCGATTCTGAACTTCCATGAGTTCATGCTAGTTTCCAATAATCGCGCGCCAATGGCGGAAAAAGTATTCGAACGCGTGATCAAACCGAATAAGAACGTTATTGCGGCGCTTTCGGGCCATTATCACGATGCAGAGTTGAAAGTCGACGCGATTGATGATAACAACGACGGAGTAGCCGATCGTAACGTGTATCAAATGCTTGCTGACTACCAAGGGGCACCAGAAGGTGGGCTTGGTTATATCAGACTGATGCAGTTTGACATGGCACATGGCAAAATCAACATGAAAACTTATTCACCGCATTTGGATGATTACAATTACTATGATCCAGCCGAGTATCCTGGCAAAGATGAGTTTTCCATTGATTTGAATTTGCAGCCTGTTACGAAACGTGTTGCTACGGACTATTTCGGAGTAAACGTGTATACGGATCATGTGATCGGCAGCATGAATCATGTGAAGAGCGGTGAAGTTGCCGGGGTCATCTGGAAAGATCTAGCGCCACTGACCAGTTACCAATGGTATGCGGCGGCCATCGATATGTATGGTGGGGTAAAGAAATCAGATATTTGGAGGTTTACTACGGGGACAACATCGACTGAATATATGACCGGTCTAAGTCTTAGCAGCGGAGATCTGAACGAGCCCTTCTACTTCTCAAGAACAAGCTATACGCAGAGTGTGGTTAACAGTGTAGATCGCTTGAAAGTCACACCAACGCTTACCAACGAAATTGCAAGCGTAACGGTGAACGGAAAGACGGTACGAAATGGTCAAGCGAGTGAAGAGATCCCGTTAAGCCTAGGAGACAATACGATTACGATTGTCCATACAGCAGCGGACAGCTCGACTAGAACGTATACGATTCATGTTACAAGGATGAGTAACAATGTCTTGCTTTCCAACATCGCGGTTAATCAAGGCAGCTTGAATCCGGCATTCTCTTCGGCCCAACGTGATTATGCGGTAGGCATATCTAACGCCGTCTCTGAGGTGAATCTATCTATAACCAAAGAGGAAAGCTATCAAAAGCTTACGGTAACAGGTGCCGAGTATACAGCTGTTACAGACAATGTATATACCTACAAAGCGGCTAATCTTAAGGTCGGGGCTAACCCAATTGAAATAATGGTCGAAGCGCAAGATGGTACGAAGAAGCCGTATAACCTGACGGTTTACCGTGCTGAAGATTCTTCGTCGGAACCCTATTATCCAACACCACCAACGACACCGATTGACGATAAAGTGACCTCGACAGACGGAACTTTAACACTTCCAATTGGAAAAACGGGCGAAGTGAGTTATAAGAACGAGGTTTCTATCTCGATTCCGGCGAATGCTTCAACGAAAGAATTGAAGTTAACCATTGAAAAATTGTCAGGAACAGATAACCTATTAACGAATCATGAGGTTCTAGCAAGTCCAATCTATGAGATTCTCAAAAACTTTACAGAGAACTTCAGTAAACCGGTTACGTTGACGTTTGCTTTCGATCCTACAAGTGTGAAAGCCGATCAACGAGCATCTGTCTTCTACTTCGATGAAGTCAATCAGAAATGGGTGGAAGTCAAGGGTGGTAAAGTCAATGGCAATCATATTACTGTAGACGTTAATCACTTCACAAAATATGCGGTCATGGCTACTTCCAAAGAAGATGGTAAGCCTGGATTAGATGAATCGAATCTGACGGATATTAAGGGACATTGGGCAGAGGCCAACATCCGCGAGTTGATTGGGCAGGGAGCAATCAATGGCTATCCAGATGGCACATTTAAACCGGAAGGCCGTATTACAAGAGCCGAATTCGTCTCTATCGTTGTCAAATTCTTAAAGCTCGGCGATCAGAGCGGTAAAGCGGCGTTCAGCGATACGACGAACCATTGGGCGAAGAATGCCATTGCCACAGCGGCAGCTAGTGGCATCATCTCAGGCTACACCGATACGACATTTGGTCCGGATGATACGATTACCCGCGAGCAAATGGCTGTCATAATTGTACGTGCAGCACATATGAATGATAAAGGCACAGAGGGCACGGGATTCACCGATAACTCAGCGATATCGGAGTGGGCACAGGGAGCAGTAGCTGTCTTGACTTCGAAAGGGTTATTGAATGGTTACCAAGACGGCACCTTGAAACCGCAAGGGGTATCAACGCGTGCGGAGGCTTCAGCAATTATTTTAAGATCATTGAAAAAATAGCAACATGTAAAGAGGCTCCTCCGTCTATGAAGACGGGGAGCCTTTTATGAATGTGTGGGAAGCGCTATCTGCGCTTGCGTTTAGCCGTGCCAGAGGTGGAGCGGCCTTTGCGCCTTTTACCCGTGCCGGATTTCTTACGGCGTTTGCGTTTCGGACGGAAGACTTCCTCTACGTCGCCAGAAGCAACCTTTCCTTTGCCGACGGAGCCAAGGAGTGTCTTCACCATCGGTGCCATTTGCTGGAATGTCGACATGAACTTCTGAACTTTGCCCATCGTGCCGATGATGCCGTCAATACCACCCATCCGCTCAACGAAGCCGGAGATTTGCTTAATATTTAAGCCGCTAAGCGGGTTCGAAGAACCGCCAGCGCTACCACCGCCGCCGCCAAGGAGATTGCTTAGGAAGTTACCGCCGCCACCACCACCGGTACTACCACCGCCACCGCCAAATAAACCACCGCCTGCATTACCGCCACCACCGCCGCCGCCAAAGAAGCCGCCACCGGCATTGCCGCCTGCAGGAGGGCCGCCGAAGAAGCCACCGCCGCCTTCAAAGCCGCCACCACCGAAGGGATTGCCACCGCCTAAGCCGGGGTACTGACCGAAGCCTTCACCTGGAAGGGTTAAGCTCCTTGTTTCTACTTCAGGACGATTTGCGCCATTACCAATAATTTGTTGTCTTGGGTTGGTCACTAGGATTCACGATCCTTTTTTATCAGATTTGTCTCCTACAGGATATGTCACTTGCCTACCTTTGGTATGGACGAATGTCACGGGTCATGGGGATTTGTTGCTATTTAGTCAATTAACGCATAGAAATTTTAACGTTCTGCAATCCTAAAGGAAGGAATTACCCAGGACGTGTCGAATGATACACAGGAGCTTAGAGAACCACGAAGCCAACATGCTTTTTGACCGGGAGTTGACAGCAGATGCAATTAAAAAAATTAAATGATAAAGCCATAGACCAGCTTTTCGAAGCTGTACTAACGTTGAAGGATATTGAAGAGTGTTACGTCTTTTTTGACGACTTGTGTACCGTTAACGAAATTCAGTCGCTTTCGCAGCGCCTTGAAGTAGCTCGCATGCTGCGCAAAGGATGCACGTATAACCAGATCGAAGCGGAAACGGGAGCTTCAACAGCAACCATTTCGCGGGTCAAAAGGTGCCTGAATTACGGGAACGATGGTTATGTGTTGACGTTGGATCGTTTGAATCGTTAAATAATGACTTTGCAGAATCCTGTATTACCTCGTGTAATGCGGGGTTTTTCTCTGTTTAAGCAGACCTCAAATTGACATAGATGACCACTTTCGTTAGCATAGGAAGATAGGCTTAGTTCGTACGGGTGGGGGAATTTGGAATGAGTAAATATGGTGTGCTAGTTATTAGCCATGGATCCCGTGATGAGGGTTGGGTGCAGCTGGTGGAGGATGCCGTGAATGCGGTTCGGATGCCGGATGCTATGCCCATTTATGCGTCCTATTTGGAACTTGTCGAAGGTAGATTGATACAAGATGGCATTTACAGTTTAGAGGCACAAGGCGTGACTGATATCATCGTCGTTCCGCTGTTCGTGTCCTCTGGGAGTACACATATTGATGAGATCAGCTACGCGTTAGGGGTTATTCCCGAGCCGGTGCTCGAAACCGACATGGAGCTCTTAGATATACGTGCGCGCATTCACTTCACGTCGCCGATTGATGATCATCCCGATATTGCAGCCATTCTTTATGGCAAAATTGCAGAGCTGTCCGTGTCGCCCCAGGAAGAGATTCTGCTGTTGGTGGGGCATGGGAGTAAGGAAGAGGGCTTCCACCAGAAGTGGCGCCAAGGACTTACGCAACTCGCGGAGCGGGTGAAGGTGTTAGGCGGCTTCGCCGAGGCGGATATTGCGATGCTTTTGCCGGATCAGCTAGCCGAGAAGATGGCTTGGTGGGCCCGAGAGAAGCCGACGTATAAGGTGATTATTGCACCGCTTTTTCTAAGTGAAGGGTATTTTACACAGAAAGTGATTCCTTCCCGTTTGGAAGGGTTAACCTATAAGTATCATGGACGGGCTTTGTTGCCGAGTCCGCAAATTTCCAAATGGATGGAGGGGCAGATTGCCTCCGTATTCCCATACGATGAACAGGGGATGACATAGAGTGGTCAAACGAGCACGATTGATCTATAATCCGACTTCAGGCCGGGAAGAAATGAAAAAAAGATTGCCCGAAATTCTCCAGCGCTTGGAGCGCGGCGGGTTCGAGACGTCCGCTCACGCGACCATCGGTGAAGGAGATGCCACACTTGCAGCGACCGAAGCTGTGCGACGAGGGTTCGATCTCATCATCGCAGCTGGCGGCGATGGCACGATCTGCGAAGTCGTCAACGGCATGGCCGAGAGAGAAGGCAGACCGCCGCTGGGTATTTTGCCGCTAGGGACGACGAATGATTTTGCGCGTGCGCTTGGTATCCCTAAGAACTTGGAGTATGCCTGCGACCTCATCATTCAGCAGTATTCAACCTCGATCGATGTAGGCAAAATCAACAACCGCTACTTCATCAACATCGCTGGGGGCGGCTCGATGACCGAGCTGACGTATGAAGTCCCGAGCAAGCTCAAAACCATGATCGGCCAGTTGGCCTATTATATGAAGGGACTCGAGAAGCTGCCTAGGCTGAAGCCCATCGAGCTCTATATCAAAGCCGGCGATCGCGAGATGCATGAAGAAGTCATGCTCTTCCTCGTGGGCAACACCAACTCCGTTGGCGGCTTCGAGAAGTTGGCTCCGGAAGCCAACATTAATGATGGCATGTTCGACGTGATTATTTTGAAGAAATGCAATCTGGCAGAATTCATCCGTATCGTCTCACTGGCGCTGCGCGGCGAGCATTTGAGTGATCCGAATCTGATTTATTTTCAGACCAATCATATTGAGATTAACTCCCCGGATTATGTTCAGTTGAATCTCGATGGAGAGTTCGGCGGGACATTGCCATGTGTGATGACGAATTTGCAGAGCCATTTGCAGGTGATCGTGGATGAGTCGGGTCAGTCGATTTATAAAAAGAAATTTCTTGAGGCTTTGACCACGCCGTTTCATTTGAAGGGGCATGGGAATGGGCATGATGAGGAGTAGGGGGAAACTTTCTCCCACCTTTTTTGCCGGGAAGCTTCGACGAAGAGATGAATGATTAATTTTAGCTAGAATTAAGTGAGGGAATTATGAGAGCAAAAGGTACATCTGGCTCGGCGCCAGGTAAACATAGAGGTAGTGGCAGGTCGGGATCTACTGGAAGAGCAGGGAGTTCGGCAGGGAACAGAGGGAATGGTAACAGCAAAGGGAAAAAAGAAATGCCAGCTTGGATGGCAGGCTTGCCTGTGCAGATCGGAAAGCAATACGAGGCTGAGATTATTGGGATCAGTCATGATGGCGAAGGGGTGGGCCGTGTGAACGGCTTTACCCTTTTTGTCGCGGGGGCGCTGCCGGGTGAGCGTGCATTGGTTAAGGTAGGGCATCTGAAAAAGCAGTATGGGTATGCTTCTTTGGTGGAACTGCTATCGGTGAGTTCGGATCGTGTGGCTCCCGACTGTGTGATTTATGATGAGTGCGGTGGCTGTCAGTTGCAGCATTTGAGTTATGAGGCGCAGTTGCGCGTGAAGCGTCAGCAGGTTATTGATAATTTGGTGCGGATTGGGAAGTTGGCTGTGGCGGGTGAGCCGACAATCGGCCGAACCGGTGAAAGCGAAGATGAAGAGCAAGGTCAAGGGATTGTTGTTCATCCTACGCTTGGGATGAGCGATCCGTGGAGATATCGGAACAAGGCTCAGGTTCCTTTTGGGGAAGAGCAGGGCGGCCTCATCGGAGGATTCTATGCGCAGGGCAGTCATCGCATCATCGACATGGAAGAGTGCCTGATTCAGCATGCGGCTAACGATGAAGTCGTTGCGCGTGTGAAAGAGATCGGCTCGCGCTTAGGCATTCGCGCCTATAGTGAAGAGACGGGGTCTGGGCTGCTGCGCCATGTCGTCGTCAAAGTCGGCTTCCGCACGGGTGAGGTCATGGTTGTGTTGGTAACCAATGGGTCGGAGATTCCGCGTGCGGACGAGTGGATTGCTGGCATTCGCGAGGCTCTGCCTGCGGTGAAGAGCATTTGCCATAACATTAATGTGAGACAGACCAATGTTATTTTTGGGGATGAGACGCGCGTCCTGTGGGGCAGCGAGGTCATCTATGACTATATCGGCGAAGTGAAATTTGCCATTTCCGCGCGATCCTTCTTTCAAGTGAACCCCGTCCAGACGGAAGTCTTGTACGGGAAAGCTTTGGAGTACGCCGCGTTGACCGGCGATGAGGTTGTGGTCGATGCCTACTGCGGCATCGGCACGATTTCTCTGTTCCTAGCGCAGCGCGCGGGACAGGTGTACGGCGTCGAGATCGTCGAAGAGGCGATCTCCGATGCACGTAAGAATGCCGAGTTAAACGGCATGACGAACGTGCACTTCGAGGCAGGACCCGCCGAGGTCGTCCTGCCGGAGTGGACACGTCAGGGCGTTCGGCCTGACGTGATTGTGGTCGACCCGCCGCGTAAAGGTTGCGACCCGGCGTTGCTGGCGACCATCCTCGAGCTGCAGCCGCGGCGCGTGGTGTACGTGTCGTGCTCCGCGTCGACACTCGCGCGCGACCTGCGCGTGCTGGTCGATGGCGGTTACGGCGTCGCGGAGGTGACGCCGGTGGATATGTTTCCTTGGACGACACACGTAGAAAATGTCGCCTTACTTGTAAGAAGTGATTGTTAATTGTGAAATTGGTTCTCTGTTACCTAAAAAAGCCAAGGGATTCTCAGGTATTTGCCTGATGTTCGCTTGGCTTTTTTCATTTTAATCACGATTGGGTTTTGCCGAATTCATTTCCATACGATGAAGGTCAATGATCATATCACCGCTTTTAAGAATATCAAGACCGATGAGTCCGTTAATGTAATTAATATCTTCATGAAGAAGACCAAAATCGATAGGTAAGTCTATCATGATGAAATTGCCTAGTTAAATTTGATCTACACGTTTTTGAAAAGAGTACTCATCCCCACCGATTCCGAAGCTTCGCAAGAGCCTGTCTCCATTTTCAAATCTAATACCTATTTCGGATACAACGTCTGAGGATAACAGTGAATGTGCCGCGCCAGTATCAATCACTAAGTTATCGATTGTTAAAGAACGTCCTCTGTAACAAATTGTCATAGATGTTTGAAGTAAACCATCAATTGAATTGATCCTCATTTAACGGCTCCTGTAGAAAGGATTTTTTCGAAGTTCAATCGTTATTTTTTCTTGTCCAGTATGATATACAATGTTGTTGTTTTTGCACTTTAATAATTCTTGGGTTGCTTCATCAGCGCTTTGAATCGCTCGAACCAAAGCAACATCATCAACGAACTGAACGTTATTTTTGGTATGAGAATCAAGAATTTCAAGCAGGACGTATTGATCAGGATAAATGGTACGAACTTCTTGCCATTGCATAATTAAACACCCCACAAATGGTATGGTTACTCATAAAATCATTATATCATAACTCTTATAGTAAGAAGTTAAGGGTTATCTCTACATGTAAACTCGGTTGCTCATCTTTGAATGGCCTCGACAGGGGTTTTCTTATTTCCATGGTGGGTTCATTTCAAACAATTTAGGATTTATAAGGTCATTATTAATAGTTGGTTTGGTGTGTGTGAAAGGATAAGTTCGTTTATGCTATAATAAATAAGTGTTTAGTTGATTCTTAGATGTAGGAAGGTGAAAACATGAATCAAATTAAAGATCTTGAAAAACTTATCAAACTCACAGGTGGTCGAGCAAAGCTGGATGCTAAGGCTAACGAGACTTATATTGTTTATAAAAACGTAGAGGGTAAGATTGTAAAGGAATACAATGATGGTCATGTTATTCCGGTTACTGCGCAGGATCCTCCACATGCATGAATTATCACCGATTATTTACATTTTTGCTGGGAACAATGGAAGTGGGAAAAGTACAATCCGGAATCTCATTGTTGATCGTCTCGGAATAAGTGTGAATATTGATCCAGATGCTCTAGCTAGGGGAATCGACCGGATGCATCCTGAAAGTCGCAAGATATCTGCAGGGAAAGAAGCCATTAAATTGGCCAAGGACTGTATTCGAAACAGACGTGACTTTTCAGTTGAAACTACACTTGCTGGAGGAAATGCCATTCGGCTGATGCGTGATGCTAAGGCCAATGGGTTCGAAGTTACAATGTTTTATGTCGGTCTTGGCGATTATCAATTGAATCTTGAGAGAGTGGCAGTGCGGGTCAAAAATGGTGGACATCATATCCCGTCTGAAGATATTATTAGGCGGCATCAAACATCAATTCAAAATTTACTATCTCATCTTGATTTAATTGATCATTTAATCGTAATTGATAACAGTCTAGCCGAGGGAAGGATTATTCTGGGCGCAGACAATGGGGTGATAACGTATCGGTCTGACGCTGTTCCTTCATGGATTGAATGTATTATACAAAATATTGAACCTCAGAAAGAACAGCTCATATAGACAGGGCTGTTCTTTTTTCTTTTAAAAGTTGGATTAATCTGGTCTTAAATAGGTAAAATAACGGGGAACATAAATGGAGCATAGGAGGAAAGAACCCCTGACCTCATCGCTTGCAGAGATAGAATATTTCAATTGAATACTGTTACAGTGAAGGGTTTTCTCAATTGCCTAGTACGGTAAAACTTGTAATGTTGGCAGGCGAAATGTCAAAACACAGAACCGTACCAACCCGCATTATGGGTTGGTAATAAACGATTAAGTCTATCCACAGCAGTATTAATTGAATAGGGACATGGAATGTAGAAAACAAAATATCTCACAAAGTTTCCCACTGAGCGACGATTATCAGTGTCGGATAGTTTTATTAAAGGCACAAGCAGTAATATGCTTATGCCTTTTGTTTGTGTTGAGGTTGTAATGTCCGGCAATACCCTTACAAATAATCCAAACTCCTCAAACTAGTACACAATTGAAAACATTGAAACCAAACACTTGTTCTTGCGTATATATTTGGGAAAACGTAGAAATATATGGAGGTTTAATTTCATGAGTGATCCAACTATCGAAAATCCAGCACCTAGCGCTTCTAACATCAATCTTTCTTTTACAGAAAGAACAGCTCGATTGGTTCTTGTTTTGACCGTAATAGGGGCGCTTGCAATAGTATATCAAAAAGCACTAGGATTCTTCTTTAAAGCACTTTCGTATAAAATATATTTGCCATTTCTTATTAGTTACGAACATGTTATTATTTCATGCATGCTTTCTTCTGGCTTGCTTATTCTTTTAAGCCTTGTGTCCTATTGTTATTCTGAGTTTTTCGCTCTGAATCATTTACATAACCATGAAACGAGTTCTTCAAGAGTAAATACAGCTGATGAAAGATACGATTTATTATTTAAGCTTCTTCAGTTATACACTGCCCTCACTTTCAGTTTTAATCTACTATTCATAATCGTCATTGGTACTATTGCTAAGAACTACATTACAATTTCATTGACTTCATTTTTCATATTTTTATTTATAATACTGCTTATTTTTAAAAGAGCTCGTACAAATCTTCGTAGTGTTTTTCAATTATTTGGTGATTTTTTTTCAAAAAAATGGAAACAAATTATACTTTGGTTTGGAGTTACTACTACATTATTATTTTTGTTAATAGTTATTATGGCGGGCTCCCAAAAAGCATTCTTTATTGCAAAATTCACAACTGATGCGAAAGCGCCAATTAACTTTCATTTTGAGAATTCAATTCCAGAAAAAATAATCTTATATTTTTACTCGGTAGACATTAATGACAATGAAGTATTAACAAAAGAATTAGAACTCACTCGCTCACAGTTCCGTCGCTCTTTTATAGAAGTTATGGAAAAGCAAGAAAGCAATGGGAGTGCTACCTTTTTTAAAAATATTGATGCTCAAATATACAAAGGGTCGAGTAAAGCTTTTATGTCTAATAAAAGTAAATATGAATACAATTATAAATTAGACACGATAGAGTATTTAAAACAAGGTAAAAATTTTGTGGTTATTAATTTTAACTTAGGGGCATTAAATAATCATGAATATTTCAATATTGTCAATGAAATTCATATGGACGACAAAAATACCATTACTATTAATAAAGAAGAATTCCGTGAAAATATAAAACGGTAATGTCTGTTGACTGCAGAATAAACCGAACAACCTTAGGAAGGTATATTAATAACAGTAAACAGTTAGTTCATTCAATGCTCCTAGTATAATGCTAATTACATCAAATAATTTAGACAATAATAAAAGAGCGAGCATAATAGGCTTCGCTCCTTTTTCACGTTTATATCCATTTACAGAAGAAGGTAGGGCCTGTTATTCGTCGAATATATAAGACAAATATTTATATTTTGCGTACTTCTCTAAGATACTCTTTTACGAAACAGGTGATAAATTTGTCATTACCGATAGAGCTTCATAATATATTCTCTAACAAGCAAAAATCCTACAAAATGGTGCTCATCCTAGCACTCTTATTAGAAATGCATGCAACCGGATCAAGAGTTGTTACTTTATTAAATTTAAAACAAAGGTTCCTCATGTTACTCCAAGAAAGAGAGTCGAACGGTCTAGTTGTCGACCCCCCACCTGAGAAGGCTGGAACTACCTGGAACAGCATGACTATAAACAACATTCAGTCGGTTATTTCCACCCCAATTGCAGCCCTTTCCGCTATTCTGGACCAAAAAGACGATTCAATTGGCTTCAAGGAAGGATTATTCGAATCGTGGTCAGATGAAGTACAAAGTGAACTTTATGAGTATGCCAAATCAGAACTAGCGGACTACTACAATCAGCAAAATAACAATAGTTTCTCCCTAAAAGAAGCTCTTTCAGATATTCTTTCCACCTATTTAACCGCAAAGCGAGAAACCTTTGCAGGACACAGACTTGGCAACCTTGTACGCCAAGAAATCCCCTCAGCGCTAAGGAAGCTCCCACTCATTCACTCTGAATTAAAGATCCAAGGATCTGTTGGACAAGGCAACTGGGCAACGATTCCATGGATCTCGATTATGGATAAGCGTATTACAGAGACTACCCGCCAAGGCGAGTATCTTGTGTTCCTTTTCGCGGAAGATATGAAATCTGTTTACCTTACGTTCATGCAAGGTGTTACGATCCCAGTTGCTGAGAAAGGTAAGCCAGCAGCGTATCAATATTTTAAACAAAAAGTAAATGAAATCAGAAACATGCTTCCCTTGGAAGGCATGATCAAGGACGATGCCATTTATCTAACATCAGGCGGTCTAGGCCAAGACTATCAAGTTTCTACAATAGCTTACTATCGCTACGAATTGGATCAGTTGCCAGATGATGAGCAGCTAATGGCAGACTTAAACAATGCTGTCACCAACTACAACGAATACGTTCGTAGAGTCATCAATCCAACGGAGGAACCTGAACCGTCAATCAGCTTTAACTATACGATCAGTCATTTGTATGCTGGACAAGGCATTATAAAATACCTTCAAGACCACGGACCAACCGCGATTTCATTAGACACTTTAGTAGCAAACCAAGCTACAGTTCTTCTCCCTGGAGATGACGTGAAGCACCCCAAAGAAAGAATCAAGCATCTGGGACGAGCTTTGCGAGATCTAGGTCTAATCATAATAAAGGAGAACCAATTCTCATTAACTGATCTAGGTCAGGAATACGCAAACCATTTTAACGAAAATAAATGGACTCTCAGTGAAGCGCAAGTAAAACTAATTCGAGAGTACTTAACTAACACTGAACACCAAACCCCTCTTGTTAAAAGCATTAACAGAGCTATCCAAATCTGCAAGGAACTGAATACCTTCACCATAGATCAATTCTCACCCAAATTTAACGAAGCACTTGGCACACTGGAGACATGGGGAGAAGTCACACAGAAACAACGCTCTATTTTCATGCTTAACTGGTTAGAGATATTGAAGTTTGTTTCTAAATCAAGTCAGCAGTACACGTATACGGAGTGGGAGGAGACACCTCTGGTGGATTCACTAACGGTAATTGAACGAGTAGCCACAATCAAGAATTTCATTGCAAACAAAGGCTTCATGTATCCTGACCATTGGATCGAGAACTTCTTCCTATCTCTAAAAACAAAGCCTTTTGTCATCCTTGCGGGGGTATCTGGCACAGGGAAAACCAAGCTAGTCAAGCTGTTTGCTGAGGCTGTAGGAGCAACAGCGAGCAATGGCCAATTCTCACTAGTTCCTGTCAGACCAGATTGGAGCGATCCCTCGGACCTATTGGGGTACAAGGATTTATCAGGGACATTTCGCCCTGGGAAGTTAGCAGAAATATTGGTTGAGGCTTCAAAGCCGGGTAACCAACATAAGCCTTATTTTATCTGCTTGGATGAGATGAATTTGGCTAGGGTTGAGCATTATTTTAGTGATCTATTGAGCGTGCTTGAGACACAGGAGTGGCATAACCAAAGGATTGTGACAACGCCGCTTATACATATAGACTCCTTACAAAATGAGTCAGATAAACAGATGTACGGCAATCTCTATTTGCCAGACAATGTGTACATCGTAGGAACGGTAAATATGGATGAGACGACGCATCCTTTTAGCAAAAAGGTATTAGACCGTGCGAACACAATCGAGTTCAATTACATTGAGCTTGGTCAATATCCGTCGTTGGAGGATCTCACAGATCATACGGATGCTCCCGTGCCTCCTAATTCATTATTACGGAGCGAGTATTTACAGCTTGTAGATGTGTATAGGGACTATAAGCAGCTAACGGAAGATACGACGGAGTTATTGGTTAAAATCAATGGGATTTTGGAGCAGATTCATTCACATGTAGGATTTCGGATTCGGGATGCGGTATGTTTCTATATGATTTATAACGAACGATTTGGATTGCTAAGTAAGGAAGCTGCGTTCGATATGCAGTTGCTTCAGAAGATTTTGCCTAGAATACAAGGTAGTAATGCTTCCGTTAAAAATGCTTTGCTACAATTAATGCAAGTGGCTCAGGATCGCACCCTACCTCTTTCGGAATACAGAGAAGATGCTTCTAAGCTATATCTTTCGATGGAGACATTGGCAGCGTCCAAATATCCACATAGCGCACGGAAAATTGCCTTCATGCTACGGAGGTTAGAAGAAGATGGATTTACCTCTTACTGGATCTCTTAATCAGAGTAGGGAATTGCTGCGGATTGAGACGAATCTGTTTAATCTCTATATTCAGGGCAAGCCGTTCCATCCCACTGTTGAGACTTTAAATCTGCATCGCAATGTGGATCAGGAGTGGGTGGATGCGCATTTTCATGCTGCTCCGCTTGCGGATACGCTGATTATTGAGTCGATTGCTGTTTTCTCCCATGAACACGGGGTTGTTAGGAGTTGGAGCGCGGGGGATGTGTGTGCGCCAACTTTTTATGAGACGCAGTCTTATGAGCTGGTGATTGAAAAGAAAGCGGATATTTCTTTATCTTTTTTCCATGATAATGTTCATTTAAGGCAGGCGGTTAAGCCGCTAGGGAAGTTGATTTTGTCGGGGATTCTTAATTTTCAAAATGAGGTCGGTCAATCCGAACTTGAGCTTCGTTTGAATGGGGAGGCTATTTTTCGTCTTCAGCTGGAGATTTTCCCGGCAAAAATCGATTATAAGAACGATTATCAAATGATTCTTAATGATGTTAATGCACAGATTTATAATTTATCTTTCGATTTTTTGCGCAAAACATTTAACATGACTGGTCTGAAAGAGACGAATCATCAGAGTTTGACGGAGTATTTTACGATCCTTCAGCATATATTTACGCAGCTTATTCAGGCTGTTGAACGCATTAAGCTCTCACCTCATTCCAAGCTGCAGAGCGAGAATCGCCTGGTAGACGCTGCACGTGTCAAAAGAGCTGGTAAAGAGAACATCAGCTTTCTAGCAAAACGTCCTCATCTATTAATGAAAGATTCGACGAACGGGGTTATTTCAGTAAATGGAGAGCGATATACCCCTACTCACTTGCTAGAGAGCAGGCGTCATGTAAATTATGATACGGCTGAGAACCGTTTTGTGAAATGGGTACTTTTACGTATTGGGCAAAAGCTTAAGGACATTAAAACACGTTTGGCGCAGAAAAGTCGCGTGGAAGATCCTGAACTTACAAGGAAACTGAATTTAATGCAGAGTCATGTACAAAGGTTGTTGCAGAATGATTTTCTGAATGTAGGTGAGATGAGGCAACTGTCGATCTCCTTAGTCTTACAGATGGCGTCAGGGTACCGAGAGGTGTATCGGTATTATTTAATGCTATTAAAAGGTTTGTCGATCCAGAATGATCTATTCCGACTATCGATGAAAGATTTGGCTCAACTCTATGAATATTGGTGCTTCTTGAAGATTCACCACCTTTTAAGCAACAAATATGAACTAATGAAACAAGATATTATTAAACTTAATCGGAGTGGGCTATTCGTCACACTGGATAAGTCGCAGCAGGCTAAGATGGTATATAGGAATCCTGTGAATGGTGAGATTTTCACGCTATTTTATAACGCGCTGCCTAAGGGAGATAAGAGTCCGACGCTTTCTCAGCGGCCAGATAATGTCCTTACTTTGAAGAAAAACGATGCCGCGGCAGAGTATAAATATATTTTCGATGCAAAATATCGGATTAATCCGGCTTATGAGGGGACGCCATATTATGAGCGATACCGGATGCCGGGGCCAGAAGAAGATGATATTAACACGATGCATCGTTATCGCGATGCAATTGTGTATTCGGAGGGGCAAGGCCGAGAGTACGAGCGGAGCATGTTCGGGGCTTATGTGTTGTTTCCCTATCATGATGAGGAGCGTTTCCAGCAGCATAAGTTTTATAAAAGTGTGGAGCTCATTAACATTGGGGCTTTTCCTTTTTTGCCGAATTCAACGAGCTTAATGGAGAAGTTCTTGGACGAGATCATTATGGATAGTCCCGAGAAGGCTTACGAACGGACGACTAGGCCGAGAGGTACGAAGGAGTATTACAAGGATAAGATGTCTGGTAAGAATGTCTTGGTTGGCGCATTGAGTAAGAAGACTCAACTGGAGGCTGCATTGGAGCATGGATTTTATCATACACCTTTGCGGAATATAACGGATCATAAGGTGTTGACTCATATAGAGTACGTGGCATTGTATCAGTCGATCCGTTTGTTTGGCACAGAGGAAGCGGGCATTTCCTGGTATGGGAGAGTGATAGACTGGAAGGTTGTTCCACGATCTGCCATAACTGAAATTCCTTCTAGCAGAGGTGCGACGGATGAGCTTTATGTTGTGTTTGAAGTGGACAAGTGGATTCAAAGAGAGACGGCCATTGTTCCCGCGGGGCATGGGATTTATCGGATTTTATATACAACGGATTATATGCTTAACAGGGCTAAGGAAGTTTCTGAGCTACGTTTGGAAACGGAAGAGGAGCTGCGGGATTGGCGAGAGAAACGGCGTGTGGGTAAGGTTCGTGTGACGCTGGATAGGGAGCATGTGGATCAGGGGAGTTCGGTTGTGGGGATTGAAGTGGAGTAGGATGGAGGATAACGATATGGATGCTATTATAAAGAAAATAATTGAATTTCGCGATGAGAGAGATTGGAAGCAATTCCATAACGCTAAGGATTTAGCTATTTCGCTAACCTTGGAGGCAAGTGAACTACTTGAGAATTTCCAATGGAAAGAAAGCGGCGAAGCTGTAGATAGAAATAAAGAGCAGATACAAGATGAACTGGCTGATGTACTCATTTATGCCCTTATGATAGCTCATGAACTAGAGATTGACGTCGAACAAGCCATATCACATAAATTGAAGAAAAATGCCGAGAAGTATCCCATTGAGAAATTCAAAGGTACATCTAAGAAGTATACTGAGGAATGAGAATAGAGGGAGTTATTCTATGATTATTTATGAGGCTACCAAGGAAGAGTTTATGCATCATGTGACTGAGGATAGTATCGCGGTAAAAATTCATGATGTATTAGTAGAAAAGATTGGTGGAACTTCTGCTAGTGAGATTAACTCTTGGAATAATTCAATGAATTATATGTATAAAGTACTTAATACGACAGATATTCCAGATGATATTACAATTGCAATTGAGTATAAAGTTCCTGCTAACTCTAGAAGAATAGACTTCATACTCACTGGATTAGATGCAGATAATCAGAGTTCAGTCGTCATCATTGAGTTAAAACAATGGCAGAATTTAAGTAGTGTTGATAAAAAGGATGGCATTGTGCAAACGTATCTTGGTCGTCGTTTAAGGGAAACAACACATCCATCCTATCAGGCCTGGTCCTATGCCAAGTTAATCACAGAATATAATGAGTCGGTAAGGAACGAGCAAATCTCTATTTACCCTTGTGCTTATTTGCATAACTATGTGAAGCCAATCAATGATCCGCTAACTAATGAGCAGTACGAAAAATATGTTAGTGAAGCCCCCATTTTTACTAAAGGAGATGCCTTAAAGCTAAGGGGCTTTATTTCTCTTTATATTAAGAAAACTGATCGCAAGAAACTGTTGTATCTTATTGAACATGGGAAAATCAAACCATCAAAATCACTGCAAGACGCCTTAGTGGGAATGTTAGATGGCAATGATGAGTTTACGATGATCGACGAGCAAAAAGTCGTCTATGAAACAGCTATTCAAATGGCTGTTGAAGCTCAAACTAGCAATAAGAAGCAAGTGCTTATCGTTGAGGGAGGACCGGGAACTGGCAAATCTGTTCTTGGAATTAACCTTCTAGTTGAGCTCACTTCTCGCGGACTCTTATGTCAATATGTGACTAAAAACAGCGCACCTAGAGAAGTGTACACCAAGAAACTCCAAGGAAACCATAAGAAATCATATATCAATAATATGTTTAAGGGATCTGGCGTGTATTATGAATCATTACATAATGAACTTGATGTATTAATTGTGGATGAAGCACATAGGCTGAATGAAAAGTCAGGGCTTTTCAAGAATAAAGGCGAAAACCAAATGAAAGAAATCATTCATGCCTCTAAGTTTTCTGTCTTTTTTATCGATGAGTATCAAAAGATTTCAATCCATGATATAGGCAACAAGGAACATATAAAATGGTTTGCCGAAGAGTATGATGCAGAAATAATTGAGATGGAATTAGAATCGCAATTTCGCTGCAATGGTTCAGATGGTTATTTAGCTTGGTTGGATGATGTATTAGGCATTCGTAAAACAGCCAATTTTGATGGGTTTGATTTTGAATATGATTTTCAAATCTTCGATGACCCTAACGAACTCAGAAGACAAATAATTGAGAAGAATCAAATTGATAATAAAGCAAGAATTGTTGCAGGTTACTGTTGGGATTGGAAATCCAACGGGAAAAGTAATAGTGATATTCACGACATAGCTATTGCAGAGCATGATTTTAATATAAGTTGGAACTTGGATAATACGACAACGTGGGCTATTGATCCAGAATCGGTGGAACAAGCTGGCTGCATTCATACTTCACAAGGGCTTGAATTTAATTATGTTGGTGTCATTATCGGAGAAGACTTACGCTATGTGAATGGCGTATTAATAACAGATCCGTTTAAGCGTGCAAAGACGGATAAGTCACTTTCGGGATTTAAGAAAATGTATAAGGAAGACAAGGATCGTGCGATAGGAATAGCTGATCAGATCATTAAGAATACATATCGTACTTTAATGACTAGAGGGCAAAAGGGATGCTACGTTTACTGTGTGGACCCGGAGCTGAATGCCTATTTATCACAGAGGATGAAGAAGAAACAAGAGTTAGTGTACATGCCTTATACGGGGGGGTTGTTGCTAGCTGCTGAGGAGAGTATGGGATATCAGTCAATTATGGACAATACAGACTTATGATGCTTGGCCGCAGGACCTGCCGAGGTCATCCGACCTGACGTGATCGTGGTCTATCCGCCGCGCAAGGGCTGCAACTCGGCGCTGCTGGATTGGCTAAAAGCTGATTCCTGTGCTCATCAGGGGTCAGATTATTTTATTTTCGTTATTAGAATTATTTTGAACAATTAGGGTTTATAAGGTTATTATTGACGCTTGAGAAACGATAAGTTCATATATGCTATAATAAATGAAATGTTTAGTTGATTCTTAGTTGTAGGAAGGGTGAAAACATGAATCACATTAAAGATCTTCAAAAATTTATCAAACTCACAGGTGATCGAGCAAAACTGGATGCTAAGGCTAACGAGACATACATTGTTTATAAAAATGTAGAGGGTAAGATTGTAAAGGAATACAATGATGGTCATGTTATCCCGGTTACTGCGCAGGATCCCCCACATGCATGAATTATCACCGATTTTTTACATTTTTGCTGGGAACAACGGCAGTGGGAAAAGTACAATTCGGAACCTTATTGTTGATCGGCTCGGAATAAGTGTGAATATTGATCCAGATGCTCTAGCGAGGGGAATCGACTCGATGCATCCTGAAAGTCGCAAGATATCTGCAGGGAAAGAAGCCATTAAATTGGCCAAGGATTGTATTCGAAACAGACGGGATTTTTCAGTTGAAACTACACTGGCTGGAGGGAATGCCATTCGACTGATGCGTGATGCTAAGGCCAATGGGTTCGAAGTGACAATGTTTTATGTCGGTCTTGGCGATTATCATTTGAATCTTGAGAGAGTGGCAGTGCGGGTCAAAAATGGTGGACATCATATTCCATCTGAAGATATTATAAGGCGGCATCAAACATCGATTCAAAATTTACTATCTCATCTTGATTTAATTGATCATTTAATCATAATTGATAACAGTCTAGCCGAGGGAAGAATTATTTTGGGCGCCGACAATGGGTTAATAACGTATCGGTCTGATTCTATTCCTTCATGGATTGAATGTATTATACAAAGTATTGAACCTCAGAAAGAACAGCTCATATAGATAGGGCTGTTCTTTCTTTATTTAAAAGTCGGATTAATCTGATCTTAAATAGGTAATAACCTCCATTTAGGAGTTATGGCATAAACAGTCATTATCCCATAAACAGTCTGTATGAGAACCCACAAGTGGGGAAGTTTTTTTTCCAAGTTATTGGAATCTGTACAGAAACATAATTCACAGTAGCTCAGTATATATAGTTAAAACAAGAAAATGAAAGAGGTGAGCAGATGAAGAAGCTGGACGGCCTCTAACTTCCCCCAAGGAGGTTAGACCAATGAGCAGAAGTTATAAAAAATCACCAGTATGTACCGATCACACTTCTCCAGGAACCAGGTGGGCTAAGCGTCAAGCTGCCAAAGCTGTAAGACGACATGCAGGGAATGTCGAAAATGGCAGATCTTACAGAAAGTTATTTTGTTCCTGGAATATTTGTGATTATAGGTTTTATCAGTCAAAAGAAAAGGCCATTCTCGAGTGGGAAACGAATGCAAGACTTCAGTCAAAATTTTCGAAAGAAAGAATTCTTAGAAATTGGGAGAAATCCTATAAGAGAAAATAAGTAAGAAGCGTTGGCCAGGGAAGTGCCAACGCTTTTTGCGTATAATAAGTGTTTTTGGCTAAGTGGCCTATATTGGATAAATTCTTGGAAGAGATTATTTCCGAGGAGCTCAGGAGCACCCAATTTCAGGGTGTTTTTTCTATATTACAAATTGGAAGGATTTATGTAACTTATTGTAGAATTTATCCATTTAGAAGACTGCTAACCTACTTAAGATTGGAAAGGAATTACTTATGAATAACGAACTGTCTCAATTGGCAATTCAAAGTTTTGTTGCCCCATTTTATTTCATTGCCATGTGTATTGCACTATTTACATTTATAGGAGCATTACTTTATTATCGATTCTTAAGTAAGTGGTTACATGAGAAGCTTGCGACACTAGTCTGGTTCATTGGAGCTGTATTTATTCTATTTACAAGCTCCGAGAAATTTGATGAAATAAAGGTATTCGTTAAAGACTGGACTGTTACAGGAATGATTATAGGAATGATAATCTCAGCTGTCGCACTGGGTGTTGTAGTTGCCCTACTTCCTAGCAAGAAAAAGGGGAGAGTCAGAAAAACGAAAGTGAAATCTAGCAGCACCAAGGTGCAACGACCACACTCTTCTACACAAAATAGATCGGATCAAGAAATTTTAAGTAGCTCACTGGATAGCTTATCGGGAGCGGAGTTCGAACGATTGCTTGCGTTGTATTTTCGAGATAAAGGCTATGAGGTTAAGGAAGTTGGTATAGGCGGTAAGGATGGTGGCGTGGATCTTGTCATTATTGACCAACGTGGTGAGAAGACAGCCGTTCAAGCCAAATGCTATGCAAACCATAACACTGTTGGTGTACAAACTGTGCGGGAACTGGTCGGAGCTAAAAGGAATCATGATTGTATTTTATCGCTACTAGTTACTACTTCGGATTTAACGGAACCAGCGAAGAAAGAAGCTGAGCAATTCAAAGTTGATTATTGGCATGGGGCACTTGTCGAGCAGAAATTGAAATCATGGGAAAAATGGCAGCCAACAAATAAGAAGAAAAAGGCACAAGCAGTGAAGGATACAGTTCAAAACGAAGTGCAAAGATCTCAAGCGCAAGTCTCAGCTACCAAAGAAGCAATATGTACCTGTGGCTCTCCTATGGTTACGAGGAAAGGGAGAGAGGGGAAACCGTTCTTAGGTTGTTCCACATTTCCTAAGTGTAGGCAGACGAGATCTGTTTAATGATATAAAACTAATAAAGCCTACTCGAGTTTAGTCAGACTCAAGTAGGCTTATATTTTGTACGCGGAACTACCCATCTTCTTGCTCATCCTCGACAAGATCAATAATCTCCCGTATATCCTCAATATTCAAAGCTTCAGCAATCCTAACAATATGAGAAAAATTTACATTTTCCCTTTTCCCATTGGATAACTCACTTAATGCTGCATGTCTTACATCAGATAACCTAGATAATTCACGTAAGGATATCTTATGTTGTTTGGTTAGGTTCGCAATCTTAACCACTATTTTTTTTGCCATGTTTTGTAGAGCCACCTTTGAGGAAGCATAATTAATGTTGACTATACGCAATAACGTACCATATAATATTTCTATTGCTGGTACGCATATAAGTAACAATGAGGAGAGGATTGTTATTCAAGATATAGAGAGTAAATACGATGGATTTGCTGTAGAAGAAGATACACTCATTCAAAGAATCGGAGTATGTAACGACTGTATTGAAGTTATTTTAAAGTATGTATCTGATAAGGTAGATCCTATTCATATTCTAACGGCAGAAGATATTGTAACCGCGATTCATCAGATAGGTCAGGACCTAAATACTGAATTACTGCATATCAGGTTAGAAAAGAGTTTATTGGAAAGAAAGTTTAATTCACTTCAAACATAACTTGTTCGGAGAGATTAGGAGTATTCTACTCTCATCCTCATTTGGGAAACTATGGATAGCACGATAAAAGTTTAACAGCCAACGAAGGTTCACAAACCCTTCCTTGGCTGCTTTTATTTTGTATGCTCCATCTTCAACTGTGCCCCTTTACATTGCCCTACCGAGAAGTGAATCCAAACTCACCTTAGAATTAGATATCTCGAAGGTAGAACATTTAGTTTTAGTAACTTTTTAGAAGGGAATCCCGCAAATTATGTCGAATAAAAACGAAAGATGGATAATATTAGGTTAAAATGTAGTCCTAAGGAGGGGGGGTACATGAATAAAAACTGAAAAATAACGTCAGAGGATGGTTGTCAGCAATGGGATTAAAGGGGAAAGTTACTCGATTTGGAGGAAGATGGGTTTCACTGCTAGTATGCGTTATTTTAGCCTTCGGGGTGCTCATTCCGTTTGGGGGACAGCGAGCGTCGGCTTCGTTCATATTCGCACCGCTCGAAGGTGCCGTAGAGCAGTTAAATGGGGTGTTTGTACCCGATATAACGGAATACAACAACGATTTATATTTAACAGTGAAGTCTATAGGACAGGAAGGGGATGTAGTAAAGGTCTACAAGTATAACGGCTCGACATGGGTCGATATCTCTGGCTCAGGTCTTCAATCACCTTCAGAATACGTTAATGTCGTCATTAATTCTCACCCTAAACTGGTTGTACACGACGGCGCTTTATATGCCTACTGGTCAGAATATGAATTTGAATCCAAACTACGGGTGAAAAAGTACGAAAATAACAGTTGGTCATGGGCGGACGGCGGAGACCGATTGAACTACAACCCCGATGAATACGCAGATGGTGCATTTATGATAAGCTTTAACGGCGTTCTCCACGCATTTTGGGCTGAAACGAAGTCTGGCAGTTCCCAAATTCGCGCCAAAAAATTAGTGGGTGGTACCTGGGTATCTGCCGACGGCGGCGCATCGCTGGGCAGCACACTGGGCTATTTGCACGCCTCGATTTCTGCTGATGTTTATAATAACAAGTTATATGTAGGTTGGCTGCAAGATTTTACGCATGTTCGAGTCAAAAGTTTGGAGAGCAGCGGCTGGCAGTTTGTCGACAATGGCGGTCTTAGCGCAAGCCTCTTGGCGAATCCAAGCATACGGGCGACGGATAGCGGGCTTTTTGCGATCTGGGCGGACTCTGGGCGAATTAAGTCTCAAAAATACAATGGTTCCTCCTGGGCAGCTGCGGATAATGGTCTGAGTGACGGTCCAAGCGAAGGATATCCGGTCATGACCGCTTCAAATGGAACGTTATATGCATCTTATTTGAAAGGGAATAACGGTATCCTCTTAAAGCGGTACGACGGTTCCGAATGGGTAGCAGAAAGCGACGTATTGCCGATCTCTAACGCTCAATTTGATATGGCCATCCATAATAATGACATGTATTTCGCATATAGAAGTCAATCACTCAAAGTGCAATTCTACTCGTCAGAACTGCGAACCATTAGCCCGACTACGGCGGAATTTGATAAAAATCTGCCAGAGCCTGTTGCGGTGACGTTGTCGGCGAACGGATTAGGATTGACAAGTATCACGGATGATACTACACCTCTTGTATCGGGAACGGATTATACGGTAAATGGGAAAACAGTGACGATTAATAGCTCGTACTTGAACCAGCTGCCGCTTGGAACTAAGACGCTGACGTTCAATTTTGGCATCAGTACGCCTCGGACGCTGACGCTATCGATTATCGATACGTCCGGCCCGCAAAACAGCAAGATTACGCCGGAATCCGGCACATTTGATAAAAACATTACGCTGCAGTCGCCGTTAAGCATAACGATGGCTACCTATGGAAATACACTGGACAACATCTCCGATGGATCGACCGCTCTAGTCTCGGGAGAACAGTACAGCGTCAATAGCAACACAGTCACGCTGAACAGCACGTACTTGGCGAGCTTGCCGCACGGCACGAAGACGCTGACGTTCAATTTCAGCGCTGGTGCGCCGCAGACCTATACGATCACGGTGGTTGATTCGACCGTTATTCCAGCTCCGGACGCTCCAGTGCTGCAGTCGGCAGTACCGGCTGACCGGCAAGTGACTTTGGGATGGAGCCCAGTAAGCGGAGCGACAGGATACAACTTGTACCAAGCAGCAGCATCGGGTACGTACGAAAGCGCCACGCCGATTACCGTATCAGGCGAGGTGTATAGCTATACGTTCAGTGGATTGACGAACGAAACCACATATTACTACATCGTGAAAGCGACGAACAGCTCGGGTGAAAGCTTGGCATCGAATGAACTGAACGCTCGGCCGTTTAGCCCTGTCGATAATTCGACAGGTACTGGCGGCAGTACGCCGGATACCGGCGTAATCGTACTCGTGAACGGCAAAGCCGAGCAAATCGGCACGGCGTCGATGACGACGGTGGATGGGCAGAAGGTCACTACGGTCGCCATCGACCCAGTTAAGCTGGAAGAGCGGTTGAACACAGCCGGACCAAAAGCAATCATTACGATCCCTATCACGACAACATCGGATGTAGTGGTAGGTGAGCTGAACGGGCAAATGATCAGCAATTTGGAGAAGAAGCAAGCGATACTCGAGATCAAAACCGACGGTGCTACGTACATGATTCCAGCTGAGCAGATCGATATCGATGCGATCTTGGCACAGTATGGACAAGACGTGAAGCTGTCAGATATCAAGATCCAGATCGAAATCGCCAAACCTTCGACGTTGGAAGAATCAATCGTACCGAACGCAGCGAAAGCGGAAGAATTCAGCATCGTGCTGCCACCGTTGAAGTTTACGGTTCGCGGTATCTACAACGGCAATTCGTTTGAGATTTCCAAGTTCGACTCGTATGTGGAGCGTACGATCGCGATCCCAGACGATGTAGACGCATCGAAGATTACGACAGCGATTGTCGTAGACCCGCAAGGCGTAACGCGCCATGTGCCAACGCAGGTCGTGAAGATTGATGGCAAATATTACGCCATAGTCAACAGCTTGACGAACAGCCTTTATACGCTGATCTATCATCCGATTACATTTAAAGATGTAGAGACGCACTGGGCGCAGGAAGCTGTCAATAATCTGGGTTCGCGGATGATCGTGAATGGAGTGGGCAACGGCTTGTTTAACCCGAATCAAAGCATGACTCGTGTGGAATTTGCAGCGGCCATGGTAAGGGCGCTCGGATTGAAGTTGGAAAACAGCGCTACATCGCCGTTCAAAGATGTGAAGAGCAGTGATTGGTTTAGCGGAGCTGTGCAGACGGCACATTCATATGGCTTGATTAGCGGATTCGAGGACGGTACGTTCCGTCCGCAAGAGAGCATTACACGCGAGCAGGCCATGGTCGTGATCGCCCAGGCGATGAAGATTACGAAGCTGAAACCAGTAACCGCTTGGACGCCATCGGTGAGCGACTTCACAGACAGCGCCATGCTGGCGGACTGGGCGGCGAGTAGTGTCACGGATATGCTGAAAGCCGGACTCGTGACTGGCCGCGACGGCAGCAATCTGGCGCCGAAAGAGGCAGTGTCCCGCGCGGAGATATCAACGCTTGTGCAGCGCCTGCTGCAAATGTCAGGGTTGATTAACTGAATGAGATGAAGCAGTTGTAGTCTGGGTTGTCCATTTATCGTCATCTGGCGATAGACGGGCAGCCCTTTTTTATTAGTGAAAATTTTAATGAAATTGTGTTGATGTTGATGGAATTGTTCTAGAATGATTGAAGCAATACCTTTGAATCGCTATTTGCTAGACGATCCCTAACAGAAAAAGGGACTTGTACAACAAGCCCTAATTATGTATTCTTAACCCCGGATCAATGTGACCTTAAACACACTTCCTGACTCGGAACTTGTCTCCAGTTCAACGGTCCCCTGGAATAATGCAAGTAAATGGCGGACTATCGACAGACCAAGACCAGCCCCGCCATGCCTACGCGCCCGAGATGAGTCGATTCGATAAAACCGCTCAAAAACCAGTTCCCTGGATGTAGGAGATATTCCCTTCCCCGTATCCGAAACCCGAACCACAACCCGTTCATCTTCATGCAAAACCTGCAGCGTAACGCTCCCATTTGGCCGATTATACCGGATAGCGTTGTCCAGCAGGTTTCGAAAGACCAGGAATAAGAAGCTTTCTTCCCCCTTAACCGAACCAGAGAAGGGCTCCGTCAGATGAAGCGTCACTCCGTATTTGACTGCCATCGGTTCCATAAATGAAGTTGCATCTGCAAGAATGGTGGCAAGCTCTACAACATTGTGCTCATCATGCGTCCGATCGTACGTTCCGTCAGCCAGCAGTAGCAAATCCTCCGTTAATGACTCTAGTCGCGAAAGCGTCCGCTCCGTTGTCTCCCTGTAATCTCTCCATTCACTTGGATCAATACCAGTGCTGTCTCCGGCCACTTCAAGATTCGTGCGCAGGATGGAAAGTGGTGTTCTTAATTCATGCGCGGCGGCGGAAACAAACCGAGCCTGCTGTTTAAAAGAGTGTTCCAAACCATCTAGCATCGTATTAAATGCGGTCCCGAGCTTCTTCAATTCATCATGTAGTTGGTCAATCTCTAATCGATTGTGCAGGGTGGTTGCCGTTATACCTGCAGCGGTTTCGCTCATCCGTTTCACAGGCTTCAGGATAATCACTGCGAGCCATTGCGCGCTGAGAACCATGCCTGCTAAAGCTACAAGCAAGCTTATGATTCGCCCCTGTATCTCTGATACAATCCTGTAAGCGGAGAAAAAAGACTCTATAGCTGCATATAGAATAATCATTATCGCCAAAAAAAGAATAGCAAACAGCGTCAATCTTGAACGCAGTGAAAGACGGTTCCATCGTCTCATTTCGTTTCCTCTTTCTTTTCAGCTGTGCGCAGAGCCCATTTATATCCATAACCTTGAACGGTTTGAATATACCTTTCTCCTGCCTCTGGATCATGGTGCGAGAGCTTTCTGCGCAAGGAATTGATGTGAACCCGGACCGTTGAGGTAAGTGGGTCCGCATGGATATCCCAAACGTGCTCAAGAAGCCTTTCAGATGAAATGACCTCGCCGGGATGCAGCATCAGATATTCGAGCAAACCGAATTCTTTTTTCGTCAATGAAATAAGCACATTCTCGAACCAGACTTCCTTCGTTTTCGAATCAAGGGTAAGCTGCTCGAACTGCAAGACAGGGCTTTTCACGGAAGAACTCCGGCGAAGGAGCGCCCGTATGCGGGCAAGCAATTCATTGAACACAAAGGGTTTGCGGAGGTAGTCGTCTGCACCTGAATCGAGCCCTTCTTCCACCTCGTCCGGATGGCTGCGCGCTGTCAACATGAGGATAAAAACATCGTTATGGTGTGATGACTGGCGAATTCGTTGACAAAGTGAAATGCCATCCAGCTCCGGAAGGTTGATGTCGAGGAGAATCACATCATATTCATTGGTATCTGCCAACTCCCATCCTGTAAGCCCATCAACAGCGCTGTCCACTGCATAACCTTCCCGCTTTAAGCCCTTGGCTAATGCACGTGAAAGGTCCTCCTCATCTTCAACAATGAGGATTCGCATAATACCACTCCCTTCCTTTTATGACAATAGCATACCACTCCCATTTTTGCGATGCGAGATGCGAGGATAATAATCGCTTCTTTCGGAGCTTACTTAACAAGGATTTAACAGCTCGACCCTTATAATCAAAGCATATCTTCCTTTTGCATGGAGGGTGTTTAACAGAATGAAAAGAAGGAGGAGTTCCTTTGTTAATTGAGGTTGTATCAGCTGGACCGGGGTGTTCGATTTGTCAAAAAGCGTTAAAGCTAGTTAAGCAAGTAGCGGTGGAATTTCCGCAAATTGAGATTCGCGAGTTACATGTGGTCGAACAGTTTGAACGTCTCCAGGAATTGAACATTTTCAGCGCTGGAGCGATTCTCATCAATGGGAAAGCTGAATTTGGCTCTTTACCTTCATTGCCTAAGCTTCGTGATCGTGTATTCGAATTGCTCAATTAGGAAGAAAATCTACTAGATCAAAGGAGAAACTAATGGAAGATTTATATCATTTTACGATTACAGGCGGAATTTCCGGCCCTACCTATATCCTTGTGTTCGTCGTTGGAATCGTGAGCGCGGTTTTGGCATGCTATTTGCCTGTGCTTGCCATGTTTGCGGGTTATGTCCAGAGAGGAGCAGCCGGTGATAAAAGAAAGGCCATTCGGATATCCATCAACTTTATCTTGGGTATGGTTGTCACTTCACTGATAACTGGTTTGATATTCGCTTTGCTCGGCCAACAGTTCCTGCCCTTTGTTGAGAAATATCGTTTACTAAACTGGGTTCCGCCCCTCTTTGACATATTGGCTGGGCTGCAGTTGCTGGGTGTCATTTCATTCGCAATGCCAACTTTCCAAAAGCCCTTGAGCCGCCCAGAAGGCCCACAAGGCACCGTGGCCGCTTTCAGACTAGGGATTCCTTATGGACTTGTCATTTCGCCCTGTGCAATTCCCATCTTTTTTGCTCTAATTAGCTATATTGCACTTCAGGGAAGTCCGCTTCACGGAGCGTTGCTCATGACTACTTATACGTTAGGGAAGGGCGTGGTACTCGCAGCTGTTGCAGTCTTTTCCATTACTATTCTACGCAAATTGGCAAAATGGGGCGGTCCTGTAAAAAAAATTGCGGGCTACCTCTCAATCGTAATTGGTATTGTTTTTTTGATTATTGGGTTTATTAAATAATTGCCTTGGAAAACTGCTTCGTGTGCTGATACACTTGGAACAAGACAGGTGTCCACATTGGAAAACTAAGAATGAGTGAGAACACTGAAGAATTTATTGTTATATATAATAGGAGGAGAATTATTCATGTCATTAAATCAAACGCTAGAAGAAATGAAACAACAGTTTATCGCCCATTCGCCAGCAGAAGTTCAGGCTGCGATGTTTCGTTCGATCCGAGAGCAACAGGAGTCGGGAGTACAATACGGCCTGCAGGAAGGGCAGAAGGCGAAGGACTTTACGCTGAAAAACTCGATGGGCGTCCCCATTCACTTGTACGATGAATTGGCCAAAGGTCCTGTCGTTCTCACCTTCTACCGTGGCGGCTGGTGCCCGTACTGCAACTCGCAGCTCCGGGCATATCAGAGAGTGCTGCCGGAGATTGAAGCGCTAGGTGCCAGGCTCATCGCCGTTAGCCCACAAAGCCCAGATAACACGCTTTCCCATCAGGAGAAGGAAGAACTGCAGTTCCAAGTACTGAGCGATACGAACGGTCTAGTGGCCGCCTTTTACAATATTCTGTACGACGTACCGTCTTACATTCAGGAGACCATGACGAACCTGTTCAAGCTGAATCTTGCAGAATATAACGCAACTGAGAGGTGGATACTCCCTATTCCTTCCACATTCATGATCGACGAGTCTGGCATTATCCGTTCCGCGTACGTCAACCCAGATTTTATGAAGCGTTTGGAGCCAGAGGATATTCTGGTTGAGTTAAGAAAGTTGTGAGCTGCTATCGACTCGAATTTAGACGAAGACCCATGCGACGAAGACGCATGGGTCTTCGTCTGTTAAGACTTATAGAGTTCGCTTCACATAGTAGAGTTTTATTTTGCCGAAAAATGATCCTTTTAAATACACTCCCCCAACATCCGCCAAAATCCCCCTCACTTCTCCCATATCTCCCCATTTACACAATCTTATCCCCTTTTAACATTTCGATCACAATTTTTTAAACCTCTGATAACACAATTCAAATCACGAACACAACCCTCTAAATTTGATCACAATGTTTAACACTTTGAAAACAGACAATTGCACTTTCCTGTCGTACCATGGCAATAGACAGAAGAACTCAGCAAATTATTGAAGGTGAATAGGATGGGCAAGTGGCTCAAATTGTTGGTGAGATTAGGTCTTGTGCTCGTGATTGTAGCTGGTGCGTTTTATTATTGGCTGCGTCCGCTTCTGGTCAGAATTGAAAGTACGACGCTGGCTGACGGCATACATGTGAAGTTTAAGACACAAGGAATGAATGTTGAAGAATACACGAATGATGCCTGGCAGCCATATTTCGCCAAGGGAATTAATATGGGGGCGACGATCCCCGGACATTATCCAGGTGAACTGGCCATTTCCGAAGATGAGTATGAGAGATGGTTTGGCATGATTCAGGACATGGGAGCGAATGTGATTCGGGTGTATACGATTATGATGCCCGAGTTTTACGAGGCGCTCTCCAAGTACAACATGAAACATCAGAAGGATCCGCTGTTCTTCCTTCAGGGCGTATGGAGCCCCGAGGAACAACTGATTGAAGGGCAGGATGCCTTCGATCCCAAGATCAAGGAGAAATTCGAGCAAGAGATTAAAGACGCGGTTGCGGCGGTTTATGGCAAAACCACGCTCACACCCGAGCCTCACTCGGGCAAAGCGGGCGGTGCCTATAAATATAATGCAGGTCCATATCTCATGGGCTGGATTGTTGGGACGGAATGGGATCCCAAGATGGTGAAGGGGACCAATGAATTGCATGCGGACACCCCGGACTACGCGGGGAAATACTTCAGCAGTACACCGGGAGCGAACGCTTTTGAGAAGTGGCTGGCCTTGATGGTCGACACGGCGGCGCAAACGGAGATTCAGTATGGTTGGCAGCATCCTATGGCCTTCGCCAATTGGGTAACGACAGATCCGATTGCGCATCCGGGCGAACCGCTCGTTGAAGAGGATATGGTCAGTGTCGATCCAACGCATATTGAGGCGGTGAATTGGGAAGCGGGCTATTTTGCCTCGTATCATGTGTATCCATACTATCCAGATTTCTTCGCCTTTGATAAGTCGTTCCAGGAAATGACCAATAGCAAGGGGGAGCCGGATAGTTACTATACCTACCTGAATAAGTTAAAGGCAGCGCACTCGAATATGCCGGTGATGGTCACTGAATACGGCGTACCGGCTTCCTTAGGTGTAGCCCACTTAGGCACGCTTGGCCGCAATCAAGGTGGTCATAGCGAGAAGGGGCAGGGAGAGATCGATGTAGAATTACTCGGGCAGATTCACGATTCTGGCTATGCAGGTGCAATTTTGTTCACATGGCAGGATGAATGGTTCAAGAAGACGTGGAACACACAACGCTACGATGAAGCGGATCGCCGGGCGTACTGGTATAACACGCTGACGAATGAGTCTTTCTTCGGGGTGCTCGGCATGTTCCCGGGCAAAGACGAAGCGATTCACATTGATGGGGACGCTGCGGATTGGGACAAATTGAAGGATAAGACGAAGCTCGATATACAAGCTTCCGGCTTTGAGGAGATCTGGGCCACGCATGACGAGGGTTACCTTTACTTGGAAGCGAAGCTTTCTGAGCCGTTCGACCCATCGACGGAAAGCATCAATTTCGGGGTAGATACGCTGCCTGGCGGCAATCGACATGGACCAGAGCTTCACGGCATGGTGCTTGATGAAGGGTTGGAAACATTAATTCAGCTGTCAGATGACACTCGAAGCCGCATGACGATTGCTTCCAATTACGATATTCATGCGCGGCTTTATGAGCGTGCCGGACTGCCGGCGGTCGATCCGAAGGAGAAGTTGGATGATTCGGGGATTTTCAAACCTTGGAAGCTAGCAGTCAATTATCTGCTGGAATATCCCGACTCCCGGGTGAACCACCCTTTCGGGGATGTGGAGGTTGGCATTTTAGAAAGAGGCTACAGCGATCCAGCGCGTCCCGATTACAATTCGAAGACGATGTGGCAGGTTCAAGGGCAGGTGCTCGAAATCCGCATCCCGTGGATGCTGCTGGGATTCAGCGATCCAAGCTCTTTGAGCGTTATCAACTACACTCAGCCAAACAAAAATAAATTTGAAATGACGCACGTGAAAGGCGTTCGCCTAGTTCCTTGGATTGTAAAGCAAAACCAAATCGTCGGTCAGGAAAACTCGGCTACGGCGAAGCAAGTAGCAGTGTCCGCTATGCCGCTATACACCTGGCAGGGCTGGGAGGATAAGGTGAACTACGTGGAACGGCCGAAACAAAGTTACTACATGTTGAAAGAGGCGTTGCATAAGATCAATGGCCCCATAACGACTAACGATTAACCGGGGAGCTGAAAATGAGGAGAGTGCAGGCGTGTACACCAATCTGAATGCAGCCATACAAGCGTTATATATTATTTTGGCTTTTAATCTCATCTGTGTGGTTATCATTTATGCCATTAAGGTGCGAAGTATTAGAAGGAGAAGGATGAACGATCGATTCCAGACGAAGTTCAAGGATTATCTGACGTATGTGCAAGCTAATCTGGATGGGGTGGAGCCGTTAAGGGTTCCTCCCTGGACGATGAACGCGGTGGAAAGAGAGGCCATGCAGGAGAAGCTGAATGATATGATGGAAATTTTCTCCGGCGAACAGCGACATAAGCTGGTGCAATTATGTCTAGATCTAGGGCTTGTGAAGTACCATCAGGAGCGATTTAAGGGCCGATCTTATCGGGTAAAGCTGGATGCTGCCTATCATTTGGGATGCATGCGGGTGAAGGAGGCAGTTCCGGGATTACTAGACATGTTGCAGAAGCATCCGCTCGATTCGTCGCTGTTTGTCGTCGCCCGAGCGGTCGCTAAGTGTGCCTGCAGCCAGCAAGAGCTCCAAGCCATGGTTGAGATTCTACTTGGGCACAACAAGAAGTACTATGAGCTGATTGTGAATATAATCGCCGATTCGGACGTGGATGCCGGTTCGTTGTACACGGGCTATGTAAGTCATAAGAATCCGGCTTACATTCGAATTGGGCTCATTGGACTGAATGTCTACACCGATCCAGCAGCGGCCTCTGCGGTCTACCGTCTCATGGATGCCGAGCAAGAGGACATTCAGCTTAAAGCGGTGGATTTGTACCTGAAAAGCTCCCGTCTGCTGCCTAGAAATATCGTTAGCAAGCTGCTGAATCATTCCAATCTGAGCATTCGCCAATTAACGATAGAGGCTTTGGCTGATATGAAGAACACAGCTTACGTCGAGCTGATGACCTTCAGTCTGAACGACCCCGATCAACGCATTGTGTATGCGTCAGGCAAGGGGCTGCTTCGTATGGGCGAAGAGGGTATGGTGGCGCTTTGTGAAAGTGCGGCAGCTATCCAAGTCACCGAACGCGGTCAGTTTATGCTGCAGCTGATTGAGGATGAGATCAAGCATCTGTCTATGGGGCTGCACAATTGGAATAAGCTCATGCAATATAACACACTGATGTATACCTATGACAAAATATTTCACAAATCCAAACGTATTTATCGTGTCGTATAGGAGGGTTGCGTAAACATGTGGGTTTTCGGATATCAAGTAATTTGGGATTCATTCCTGAATGGATTAAGGGATTTTCTGCTCTATTACAGCTACGCCGCGCTCTTTTACGTTGTTCTCGTCACATTGCTCTATTATTTTATCTTCGGCTTTTCGATTCGGCATATATTCTCGATCAAGCGGGGAATTCAATACAATCGGATCAATAAGCTATCCAGTTCCAGTCAGCTCCCGCCGGTTTCCCTCTTGGTGCCGGCCTATAACGAGGAGTTAACGATCATTGAGAACGTCAGGTCGCTGCTCGCGCTCAATTATGCCGAATATGAGGTGATTGTCGTCAACGACGGTTCACAGGATGGGACTTTGACATGCATGCTTGAAGAATTCAAGATGGAACTCATTCATCCGGTGCTTTCCAGCTCCATTAAAACCGGAAAAGTCAGAGGCGTGTACCATAATCCCGAGTATCCCAATCTATATTTTATAGATAAAGTAAATGGCGGGAAGGCCGATTCGCTAAACGCAGGCATTAACCTCTCCCATTATGCGTTAATCTCAACGATTGATGCAGACTCTTTGCTTGAAAAGGATGCCTTAACACGGATTGCCCGGGTGTACATGGAGAACCCTGAGGAGACGATCGCCGTTGGGGGTAATGTTCGTATCGTGAACAGTTGCAAGGTGGAAGACGGTATTGTGAAGGATGTTCAGTTTCCTCGCAAGCTGCTGCCGGCACTGCAACACGTTGAATATACGAAAGCTTTCCTAGGCGGCAGGATTGGCTGGAGCGCTGTCAATGGCCTCATTATTATCTCAGGAGCCTTCGGCGTGTTTCAAAAGAAGATGGTCATCGCCGTTGGCGGTTACCGTGGGGGCTACCCCGGTGAGGACATGAACATTGTCATTAAGCTTCACCGTCACTGTTTGGAGAACAAAATCCCGTACCGGGTAGCCTTCTGCCCCGATGCGGTCTGTTGGACGCAAGCCCCTGATTCGTACCGAATCTTAAGCAGCCAGCGCAAGCGCTGGGGGCGGGGGAATCTGAAGAACATGATTGAGGAAGGGATTCACATGGTGCTGCGCCCGAAATACAAAATTTTCGGCATGCTGACACTTCCCTATAACATTATTTTCGAAACCTTGAATCCGTATTTCCGTCTCAGTGGTCTGTTGGCGATATTGGGCTACTGGATGCTAAATATGACAGATTGGCACACCGTTGTGATCTTTTCATTAGTTAATTTATTTTCCTGCTTTGCCTTAAGTCTGGGGGCCCTGTTTATTGAAGAGACGGCCTTCAGCCGATATCCCAAGCTTAGTGATTTGAGCAAAATGATCTTGTTTTCGCTCTTGATGTTTGCGGGGTATCGGCAAATCGGTGTTTGGTGGAGGTTAAACGGGCATGTCCAATTCCTGCGAAATAACAACTCGTGGGGAACGATGGTCCGCACCAACTTTAATAAATAAAATACGAAACAAAGACAAGAGGAGTGGAGAAGATGGCTGTATTAGCGCATGATCCGATTCAAGAAGCAATTTTGCAAGTCGCAGAAAAAGTTCAGGCTTCCTATGAAAGGGGTGCTCCGTACGGGATGATCCTTGCGCCATGCGCAGTGGTGGGCCAGAGGGTACTGGATCAGATGCAATCCTATGTGAGTGGCTTTGAGCCCAATGTACCTCTTCAATGCTTCTACTTGGATGGGAGCGGCCTTCTTGGGATCGTTCTTTCTGGGCAAAAACTGATTAACACCCACTATGCATCGCTCGTGCTCAAAGAGTTCCTTGAACAACAAGGTGTGCTTGAAGGTCAGATGGTCGTCGCTAGTTTCCCTGAGAGCGGAGAGTTGACGGAACAATCGATGTCACAGATGCTTCATACAACACTCCAAGGAAAAGGGGAGAGCAGAGATATCCACCTTTTCATGAATCATGGGGCTCAGCAAGGCATTACTTCCATTCTTATTGCCGATCCGGACGAAGTGAGCAGAGAGTTCGTCAAGCTGCGGTTGGAGATAGGCGGTTACAAGGTAGAAGAGGCTAAGGATGGCAGTGAAGCACTTGAGAAATTTGAGAAATCAATGCCAGACTTGGTGATCACGGAGCTGAACCTCCCCATTCTTGACGGCTACCAGTTGATTGACAAGATTCAGCGGGAGCATGGCGGCGAAGGACAAGTTATCGTTCTAACAGATAAGCAGCTGCCCAAAAGCATGGATCGTGCCTTCGAATTAGGCGCATCCGATTATGTGACGAAGCCTTTCTCCATTTCGGAGTTGGAGTGGCGAATCAAGAAGCTAGTTCCCCGTCTCGGCTAATAAATCAGGAAACATAGGAGGGAGATTCATCATGAACACATATAACCAATTAAAATATAAATTTCAGGCAAAAACAGCAGAAATCGGGGTCATCGGCCTCGGCTATGTAGGACTACCTCTCTGCATGGAGATGGCGAAGGGCGGGTTTACCGTATACGGTATCGACCTCGATTTCCGGAAGGTAGAGTCCCTTCAAAACGGTCAATCGTATATTCAAGACGTTCCGAACGAAGAGGTGGCGAAAGCGATCGAGTCTGGACGGTTTATTCCGACCGATGACTACCATACGGTTCAGAGGCTAGATGCAATCTCCATCTGCGTACCGACGCCACTTAGTGAAAACCAGGATCCCGATACCTCTTATATTCAGAGTGTTGTCCGGGAAATTAAGAAAAATCTCAAGCGCGGAGCTTTGATCATCTTAGAGAGCACCACGTATCCCGGAACGACGGAAGAGCTTATCCAGTACGAGCTGGAAGCGCAGGGACTTAAGGTAGGGAAGGATTTCTTCCTCTGCTTCTCGCCGGAGCGGGTTGATCCAGGTAATCCCAAATTCAACACTTATAATACGCCTAAGGTAATCGGCGGTACGACGGAATCGTGTATCGATCTCGGTGTTACGTTATACGGCCATGTCGTGAAAGACGTCGTACCCGTTTCCTCACCGAAAGTAGCGGAGATGTCCAAGCTGCTGGAGAATACGTTCCGCAGTATTAACATTGCGTTCATTAACGAAATGGCTATGATGTGCGACAAAATGGACATTGATGTCTGGGAGGTTATTAAGGCGGCGTCGACGAAGCCGTTTGGCTTCATGCCGTTCCATCCAGGACCTGGTATCGGTGGTCACTGCATTCCGCTGGATCCGATGTATTTATCGTGGAAGGCCAAGGAATTCCGTTTTTATAGTAAGTTTATCGAATTGGCGCAATCCATTAATGATAATATGCCGGAATATGTTCGGTATAAAGCTTCGCAGGTTCTCAATATGTATGCCAAATCCATTCGGAATTCGAAGATTCTTATTCTAGGCATGGCGTATAAGCCGGATGTGGATGATCTTCGTGAATCACCAGGACTAGAGCTGTATGAGCTTCTTCGGGAGAGCGGAGCGCAAGTGGACTATTACGATCCCCATGCCGTTTCATTTCTCGATAAAGAAGGGGATACGGTGCACTCTGTGAATTACGATCTGTCCACTTTTGCCGACTATGATTGCATGGTGTTGATCACGAATCACCGCATCTTCAATAACCGTGAGCTAGCGGAGCTTGATGTGCCGATTATTGATACGCGCAACGCGTTTGTAGATATTCAAAGGGACAATATTTATAAATTGGGAACGGGTATTCGTCAGCAAGAAGTAAGGCTCGCAGTTGGCGTATAGACTTAGTTTAGAAGAGAGAGGAGTAACTAACGATGTGTGGCATTGTGGGATATATTGGAAAGCGAGATGTGCAGCCGATTCTACTGAACGGATTAAGCAAGCTGGAGTATAGAGGGTATGATTCTGCAGGGATCGCGGTCTTGGTGCAAGATCAGCTCAAGGTTAGTAAGGCGGAAGGACGTCTGGCTAATTTATCGGGTCAGTTGGATAAGCAGCCGTTGAAAGGATCAATTGGTATTGGGCATACGCGCTGGGCGACGCATGGCCGACCGTCGGATGTCAACTCCCATCCCCATACGGATATGTCGGGTAAGTTCACGGTCGTGCATAACGGCATCGTGGAAAACTATATGGAACTCAAGCAAGAATTGGAGGACAAAGGTGTCACCTTTACTTCAGAGACCGACACTGAGGTGATTGCTCACTTGCTTGCTGAGCATTACGAAGGCGATATTTACACCGCTATGCTTGCGGTTATTCAGAGACTGCAAGGGGCCTATTCCCTTGGTGTCATGACGGAATATGAGCCGGATAAACTTGTTGCAGTCAGACAAGCGAGTCCGTTAGTTATTGGCGTGGGTCAGGGTGAATACTTCATGGCTTCAGACATCTCTGCGCTTATTGAGCATACGCGTGAGGTCTATATTCTGGAGGATGGCGATTTGGCCATCCTTACACATGGCGGTATCTCCATTACGAAGATCGAGACTGGGCTGCCGGCGACATGTAAGCTGATGCATATCGATTGGAGTGCCGATCAGGTGGAGAAGGGACCGTTCGAGCATTTCATGCTGAAGGAAATTCACGAACAGCCGTTAACGCTGCGGGGTACCATGCTTGGGCGCATCAATGATGGCAACCAAGTGAGTTTCCCGGAATTGGCACATGCAGCAGGAGCCTTTCAACAGGTGGATAAAATCTTTATCGTGGCTTGCGGCACCGCCTATCATGCTGGCCTTGTCGGGGGCACGGTTCTTGAGAAGCTGACGCGAATCCCGGTGCAGTGCGATATCGCATCGGAATTCCGATATCGGGACCCGATCGTCACGGACCGAACGCTCGTCATCGTCGTGAGCCAATCTGGGGAGACGGCGGATACGCTTGCTGCGCTGCAGGAGAGCAGAAGGCAAGGCGCCAAAGTATTGGCTATTACGAATGTACCCACCAGCTCAGTTGCGCGAGATGCGGACTATGTCATCGCGACGAAGGCTGGTCCGGAAATTGCGGTAGCGTCGACCAAAGCGTATACTGCTCAGTTGCTTGCTTTCTATTTGTTCGGCATTTACTTGGCACAGGAAAGACAGACGCTGTCTGCCGAGCTTCACGCGGAGTTGATCAAAGGCTTGAAATCACTTCCTGTGCAGGTAGAGAAGCTGCTGGAGAATGCGAACCAAGTGAAGTTGTATGCAGAATCGATTAAGGATGCCGAGAGTCTATTCTTTATCGGAAGAGGCTTGGATTACGCCGTTGCGCTTGAAGGGTCTCTCAAACTGAAAGAAATCTCTTACATCCACTCGGAGGCTTATGCAGCCGGAGAGCTCAAGCATGGCACATTGGCGCTGATCGAGAAGGATACGCCAGTGATTGCGCTGGCTACACAGATGGATCTGTACGAGAAAACAGTGAGCAATATTAAAGAAGTCAAGGCACGCGGAGCACACGTCATGGGGATCACAGTAGAAGGCAATGTAGGGCTGCTCAACGCGGTCGATGAAATCTGCTTTATCCCGCCGTCCCATGGGCTCTTGGCACCGATATTGGCCGTGGTACCGCTGCAGTTAATTTCCTATTACGCCTCCTTGGCGTTAGAGAACGATATTGATAAACCGCGCAACTTAGCCAAAAGCGTGACGGTAGAATAACCAGAATAACCAACCCGAAGGGAGCTGAATCACTTACATGGAAGCATTCGCTATTCTGTTAGGAGCAGGAAAAGGCACACGGATGAAGTCGGAACTCCCCAAAGTGCTTCATCCTGTCGGCGGCATACCGATGATCGGCCGTTTGGTGGACAAGCTGGAAGCGATGCCGATTACCCGAATTGTGGCCGTGATCGGCCATCGGGGAGATCTGGTGAAGAGTTGCTTGGGAACGCGGGTTACCTATGCTCATCAGGAGAATCAACTGGGAACGGCACACGCCGTTCTTCAGGCGGAGCGGCTGCTATATAATCGCAGCGGCTCGACCTTGGTGCTGACTGGCGATACGCCGCTCATCCGGCAATCGACCATCGAGCGGCTGCTGGCGGCTCAGCGAGCACAAGCAAGCGCGGGTGTGGTGTTGACCGCGATTGTGAAGGATCCAACCGGCTATGGCCGAATTATTCGAGATGCTGCAAGCGGTGAAGTGGTCGATATCATTGAAGAGAAAGATGCGACGCCTGAGCAGAGAGCGATTAACGAAATTAACACAGGGATTTTCTGTTTTGATAATGAAAGCTTGTTCCAAGCCCTCCCTGGCATTACGAATCACAATGCGCAGGGGGAGTACTACTTGACCGATATCGTGAAGGTGATGCGGCAGCGTGGTATTTCCAGTGGCGAGAAGCGATTCGAGGCGATAATCCTTGAGGATGAGGCAGAGGTGATGGGGATTAATACCCCGGAACAATTGGAGGAAGCCAATCGGGCCTTTTATGAACACATGGGGATATTCGCCTAACAAGCCATAGGGAGGAGTGTTGATATGGGAGCTATTTTCGGTACGGATGGCGTTAGAGGTGTGGCCAACCGTGAGTTAACGCCAGAGCTGGCTTATGAACTAGGGCTAATTGTTGGCTATATGCTAATGCGCAGCTGTGAGGGGAATCGGCCGACCGTCGCCATAGGGCGGGATACCCGCATCTCGGGGCACATGCTAGAAGCAGCTCTGTCTGCTGGGTTATTATCCGCCGGGGCTGATGTTGTAAGACTAGGCGTCCTACCGACGCCAGGTGTGGCTTATGTCACACGGCAGTCAGGCCTGGACGCAGGGGTAATGATCTCTGCCTCTCATAATCCGGTGGAGGATAACGGGATCAAATTTTTTGCAAGGGACGGTTTCAAAATGCCGGATGCCTGGGAAGCGGAAGTCGAGAGCCGCTTGCAGGGTGACGAGCATCGGAGTTCCCGCCCTACGGGAGCGGGGATTGGCACGCTGCGTGATGATCCGCAAGGCGCACAAGACTATCTGAGCTATTTGAAGTCGACAGCTGCGATGCCGCTGTTAGGCTGTAGAATCGTGCTCGATTGTGCCAACGGGGCTGCTTCCGTGTTAGCTCCGCAGTTGTTCGCCGAGTTGGGTGCGGAGACCATTCTCATGCATCATCAGCCAGATGGTTTAAATATTAATCTGGATTGCGGATCGACGCATCCAGAGCAACTGCGCAAGGCTGTGCTGGACCATCAGGCACATGGGGGACTTTCGTTCGACGGTGATGCTGACCGGCTGATTGCAGTTGATGAGCGGGGTGAAATACTGGATGGGGATCACATCCTCTATATCCTTGCAGCTCATCTGGCCAAGCAGGGACGGCTGCATCAGAACACTGTCGTTTCTACTGTCATGAGCAACCTTGGTTTTCATCAAGCGCTGCATACCATCGGTCTTGATTCGTTGAAGAGCAAGGTCGGAGACCGGCATGTCATGGAAACGATGCGCAGTGGCGGGTACAACTTGGGCGGTGAGTCATCTGGGCATATCATTCTTCTGGATAATTCCACGACAGGGGATGGTATGTTATCCGCCCTTCAGCTGTTGCAGGTGATGATTCAAGAAGGCAAGCCTTTGTCTGAGCTCGTATCGCCAGTCGTCAAATTCCCTCAGTTGGTTGTTAATGTACGCGTAATGAATAAATACAAGCTGGAAGGCAATCGTCGTATTGATGCCGTCATCCGCCAGGTGGAGAGTGAGATGGCCGGCCGCGGTCGTGTGCTCGTGCGGCCCTCAGGCACGGAATCACTGGTGCGGGTGATGGCAGAAGGACCGGATGAACGGGAATTGTCCGGTTATGTGGAAGGTATTGTAGAGGTGGTCAAGGAAGAGCTTGAATATAGCGTGGTTTAATCTATTAGTTCCTATGAGAAAGACGATTGTCTGCTTGATTTTTATTCAATTGGTAGTAAGTGTTCCTTTGTTTTTCCCGGTGTACTCGCTGGACACTGGGCTTGGCGTGGAGGTCAATGGGGAGAAGATCGTCTTTGCAGATACGCAGCCCTACATTGATGAGACGACAGGCAGTACGATGGTGCCGGTAAGGGAGATTGCTGAGAAGTTGGGTGCTGAAGTGGGATGGAATCGTTCCTTGGAGCAGGTAACCTTTCGCAGTAAACACGCCACATCATTATTGACCATCGGACAAAAAGTTGCAATTGTGGACGGCAAGCAGGTGGAAATAGACGCTCCGGCTGTCTTAAGAAATGACCGAACCATGGTTCCGCTGAGAGCGGTCAGTGAAAGCCTCGGAGCAGATGTTGATTGGGTGGGAGAACAAAATTTGGTACTGATTACTTCGGCGGACAAAGCGCAAAGGTCTACTTGGATCTGGGATAGCAAGCTGATTGAGACGGATGGCGAGCGCGTTCTCCAGTTTGCGGTGAACCAGAAGCTGACGTCGCTTTATCTCCGCTACGAAAAAACGTATCCGAGTCAGGATGTTTACCGAAATTTCATCCGCAGGGCGAATGAGCTGGGCATCAAGGTGGAGGCGCTGGCAGGCCAATCGGATTGGATCTATGAGTATAACCATATCTATATCCGGCAGTGGATCGCAGCGGTTACGCAATATAACGCTTCGGTAGGCGCTCTAGAGCGCTTCCAGGGTTTTCATTTCGATATTGAACCCTACACCTTGGAGATGTGGAAGACCAATCAGACCTTGGTGCTCGAACAGTGGATGAATACGATCAGACTCATTGAATCCCAAGTGAAGAGCTCGGATCGCAACATGACGATGGCTTTCGATATTCCCTTTTGGATCAACAGCAGTAAGGTTCCCGGATCTAATTACTCCTTTAGCGCGTGGCTGCTTGAGAAAGCGGATAGCGTCGTCATTATGGCTTATCGGAATAAGGCACTCGGCAGCAATGGTATCATTGCCAGAGCCAAATCCATCATTTTAGAGGCAGCAACGCTGAAGAAACAGGCGGTCATTGCCGTGGATACGTTGCCTAGCAAGGAAGCCGATTACACGACCTTCTATACGTCGAATTCTTCGCTTATGGAGTCGGAATTGAAACAGGTCAAGGCAAGCCTCTCCCTTTATCCGAGCTATATCGGCATCGCTGTCCATGATTACGTGAGATGGATCGAACTATTGAACGCTAATCGTTAAACGGGTTCGATGAACAAGAAGGAGGAGGATGCAAGATGAAAAAAATGGGTTTAGTGATCTCTCTATTGGCTGGTGCGGCGCTGGGTGTCTCAGGAATGGCCTTTGCAGGCGGCAATGAGGCGGCCGGCACGGTCGGCGCCTTTCAGGAATCGTCCTTACCTGGGGGAGGCCTTGAAGTCCCTCATAATGATCGGATTCATCTCTCTACCGATAAGCAGTGGATCTCCTCAGAAGGCCACTTGTCGGATCTCATCCGGCTGCAGTGGACGAAAGATCGAGCGAAGCCTGCTATCTCTTGGCTAGATGAGAAAGGGAAGGATAAGGCGGCTATCGTCGCCCATGCCAAAGCGAATAACCCAGAGCAGCACGACCATAATCATATGTCATTCGAAACGACGATGTCACCTGACGGCAAAAACCCGAATGAACTGTTCACGCGTCTGGAAATTCCGTTCGATCAGGATGTGGCTGAAATTCGCACGCATTCCTCTAATTTTAATGTGATGGATGGGGTTCTCAGGGTTGCTGGAACCGTTGGCGTCAATCGTGATCTGACTTGGGCCAGGGCAGACGATGAGAATGTGACGACGCCCCGCTGGGCCATGCGTGCAGATAACTCCGAGGAATCGGGAGGTAATGCCGGCTCGAATCTGCAGATCATCCGTTATTCGGATGATGGTAAAGCCCTAGACAATCCATTATCGATTAACCGCAGCAGCGGTAATATCGGTATTGGCAACTCAGACGCCAAGACCAAGTTAGATGTCAGTGATGACAGCATTCGCATCAGGAAATCTATGACACCAGCCTCGTCTACTGCTCCCGGAGAAGTAGGGGAGATGGCTTGGGATGACGGGTATGTCTATGTTTGTGTGGCACCTAATACCTGGAAGAGAACGGCATTATCTTCGTGGTAACAATAATTTCTTAAAGTCCTCTATTCCATAGAGGGCTTTTTTGGGTGATACGCGGGGGAATGCCGTGTAGGGCGTGGGATAGAGAGTGTATAGTGAGAAAAATTTTGCGAGGTTTTTCAATATTTTGTAAGCGATGTCATCTAGTTCCTAAAGTGTCATATAAAGAATACAAACAAGGGTACCCCCTTAAAATGGAAAAGATTGTAGAAAACTATGGGAGGATCATAGAAAGGTGTGACCGCTTGTGCCTTGGAAAGTGTTGATTGCGGATGATGATCCGAATGTGAGAGAAATCATCCGGCTCTATTTCCGTCAGCAGCTCATCGAATTAATCGAAGCCCCTGACGGCGTCTCGGCCCTGACCATTTTAGCAGAAGTTAAGCCTGATATTGTGATATTAGATGTGATGATGCCCGGACTCGACGGGTATGAAACGTGCCGGGAGATTACGAAGCGCTATGAAGATGTGCCAGTCATTATGCTGACAGCGAAGAACGATGAATTCGATCGGGTGCTTGGCCTTGAGCTGGGTGCCGACGATTATATGACCAAGCCCTTCAGTCCGAGGGAGCTCGTGGCGCGCATTAAAGCGATTTTTCGCAGAATGCAGAAGGGGCAGCCGATTATTGAGGTAGATGCACCCGTCCAATATGAGTTTGAAGATTTAGTCATCCATGTGGCTCGCCGAGAGGTGCTGGCGGGGAGTACGAAGATTGACATGCGTCCCAAAGAGTTTGAATTACTCGCATTTTTTGCGAAATCGCCAGGCGATGTGTTTACGAGAGAGCAACTGTTGGAGCAGGTGTGGGGATATGATTTTTTAGGTGATATGCGAACAGTGGACGTCCATATTAAAAAACTTCGTGAAAGATTAAGCCCGTGTCATCATGTGTGCATTCATACAGTTTGGGGAGTGGGTTATAAATTTGAGGTAGCCGCATGTACTTAAATCCAAATAAGAGCATCCTCCGCAAAATGCTGACAAGCTCCATGGTTACGGTCCTTCTCGGGCTATGCGCGGTGGGGCTCGTTATTTCGCTATTTGCCAAGGATTATATCGTCAATTCCAAAAGTAATGAGATGATCCGCCAAGCCAAGCAGGTGAATCTTGCTATTCAAGATCAAACGGATCCGAGTGACAGATTTAAGGAACAGCTGCGCTTTTTCGATCAAGCCTTCGATTCGCGTATTTGGATATTTGACTTAAAGGGAAACATTGTAACGACTTCTTCTAAGGATGAGGTAAATGTTGGTAAGGTCATTAGCGCGGATGTGATAAACGGTGTCTTGAGTGGTGAACCCGCGGTATGGAATCAGTCTGAGGGATTTAAGGAAGGCATGCTTTCGGTTGCCGTCCCTTGGGGCAAAGACAACGATGTATATGGTGGAATTGTTCTGCATTCGCCGCTTAAAGGGATGAATGAGACGATCGCTCAGCTCCGAGAAACCATCCTTTGGGTAACCCTCCTTGGTATATTCTTTTCATTTGGCGTATCCTCCTATTTTTCTTGGTCCATTACCCGGCCTATTCAACAGATCGATAAGGCGGCAGCCAAGATTGCCATCGGAGATTACAGTGAACGCATCCAGATCGATTCCAAAGACGAGATCGGCGAACTGGCGACGACCATTAACCACATGGTGGAGCAGATTGCGCGCGTGGATCTGGAGAAGAGACAGCTGAATCAGATGCGCCACGACTTTTTGGCTAATGTTTCTCATGAGTTGCGCACGCCGCTTACGGCGATGCGGGGTTTTCTAGAGGCGCTTCAGGATGGTTTGATTGAAGAGGGAGCGCGGGATAGATATTACGAAATTCTGTATAACGAAACCTTACATATGAACCGGTTGGTCGATGATATTACGGATCTCATGAAGTTGGAAAATAAGGAGATCGATCTGATGTGGGTGGCCGTCGATGTTCAGGCGATGCTGTCCAAGTTAGCCTTTAAATTCCAACCGGAAGCGGAACTCCGTGGAACGTTCATTCACTGCTATGAGGATGATAACTCACCACAGGCTCATGCTGATCCGGATCGGCTAGAACAAATTTTAAACAATTTGATCAAAAATGCTGTTAAATTTACCGAGAACGGGACGATCGAATTGAAGGCGATGGCGATTCCATCGGAGGAATGTGTCCTCATCACGGTCACCGATACGGGAATCGGTATATCACCCGAGGACCAGGGACTCATCTGGGAGCGTTTCTTCAAAGTGGAGAGAGGCAGACCCGTGAAGCATAAAGGCTCATCCGGGCTGGGGCTCGCCATTGTGCGAGAGCTTGTCGAGCTTCACAATGGAAGCATACGCGTGCGAAGCGAGCTTGGGATCGGAAGCGCCTTTGAAGTTAGAATTCCGCTTTATGAGAGCCGCCCGTATGTGCAGCCGGTGGTGAGTTTGGCTAGCGTTGGTTAGTTTATAGAAAGACCGCAGAGAAGGGAGGTTCCTTTTCTGCGGTTTTTTGGCGTTCGGATGTATAGGTTTACACGGAGCCGGAGGCAAAGGAAATAGATGGATTCTATGTAGTTATAATTGCGGATTTTCGTGGCAGATGCTCAATAGATGGAAAAGCTACAGTTAATTTTATACAGATAGCCAACAGGAATGAAAAAGGGTGAATTTAACAACATATTTTCCAGTTAAATTGAGTTTTTGAAGAAAATTCTCATATATAACTGTACATTTTCCAGTAAATAAAAAAAACATCTATTCGTCTGCTCCAAAGCTCGAGAATTAAACTTCTTTATTTCCATGTATTGACAATAGTGCGATAACATATATAATAACACTTAGATATTAACAAAATGTTATTAACAAAATATAGATATCAGGTGATTAGTGTGACGGAAATATTTAAGCGAGACCGCAACGGGCTGACGGAGCAGGAATTTATGCAAAGATATGATGTCAGTATGTATGAACGTCCTTCGGTTACTGTAGATATGCTTATATTTACGGTATTTGATAAAGAACAAGATAATTACAGGAAGCTGCCGGAGAAATCTATGCAGTTGCTGCTCATTAAGAGGGGGGAGCATCCTTACTTAGGAGAATGGGCATTACCAGGAGGATTCGTATCTGTACATGAGAGTATAGAAGAAGCGGCTCAAAGAGAATTGAAAAGCGAAACCAATATTGAGAATCTCTATATGGAGCAGTTATTCACATGGGGCGACGTAGGACGTGACCCAAGAACACGGGTAATTAGTTCCTCTTATATGGCGCTTGTAGATCGGACATCTCTTGATGTTAGGGCAGGTGACGATGCAGAGGATGCACGCTGGTTTGAAGTTAGTTACCAAGTCTTCCAAGAGAAAAAAACAATGTTGGCGGAAGGATACGAGTTTGAGCGTCTCATAAAAATAACGTTGAAGCATAAAGCGGAAGTTTTAACTACAACGGTGAAAATAGCAACGATGATTACCGGGCGAACGAGAAGAATCAGCCGTGAGATTATAGGGTCACAGGGGATCGCGTTCGATCACGCTAAGATTATTGAATACGCTGTTGAAAGGCTGCGTAATAAAATCGAGTACACACACATTGCGTTCCATCTCATGCCTCAATTATTCACACTGTCAGAGCTTCAACAGGTTTACGAAGTCATTCTCGGAAAAGAGCTACTTGCCGCGGCATTTCGAAGAAAGATTGCACCCATGGTTATAGAGACCAATCAATATACAAAAGACGCTGGGCATCGCCCTTCCAAGCTATATCGCTTTAATCCCAGCTGGGAAAACACTTAATAAGGTGAGGACGGATTTCATATGGAAAAGTTCACTTTTTTCTACCGGACAGAATCGCCATTTTCACAATGGCATCCTGCTTTATTTGAAATAGATGGAGTCTACTTTAATTGCGCTGAACAATACATGATGTATCAAAAAGCAATGCTATTTAATGATGCGGAAATCGCTGCTCAAATATTATCCGCTCAAACTCCGCGTGAACAGAAAGAGCTTGGACGAGCGGTACGTAACTTTCATCGTGAGCAATGGGAAACGAACTGCAAACAATTCGTGTACGAGGGCAATTACGCAAAATTTACTCAGAACCAACAGCTTCTCGAGAGTCTGCTTGTCACACAAGGAACCACACTGGTGGAAGCAAGTCCGACGGATCGCATATGGGGTGTAGGTTTGTCTGAAGATGATCCACGAATTTTGAAGCGAGAAACATGGAGAGGGACTAACTGGCTTGGTGAAGTGCTTACGGAGTTAAGGGAGGATCTGTTCACTGAGATGAATAAATGAAAACAGAAAGTGAAGTGAGTGTCATGGTTAACTTCATTACTGGAGACTTATTTCAAGCATCTGAATCCATTGTTGGTCATCAAGTCAATTGCCAGGCTGTAATGGGTTCACGGTGTAGCCAAACAAATGAAACAACGTTACCCAAAGGTATTTAGAGAATATGTACGATTTTGTAACGAAAATAAAGGGGACCTGCTTGGTTCTTGTCAAATTGTTGAAGTTGACCACCGTATGAATAAGTATGTTGCCAATTTATTTGGCCAACAAACCTTCGGCAGGGATGGCAAGAAATATACCAATGATGAAGCTTTAAGGAACGCGCTTTGTCAGTTGAACGAGTTTGCCAAGGCTAACCAGTGTTCCATCGCACTTCCTTACAAAATTGGCTGCGACCGCGGCGGCGGAGATTGGCATGTTATCTTAGGTATGATGAATGATATTTTCACGGAAGTGAACGTGACCCTATATAAGTTAGCGTAGATGATAGCGTTACATTTAAGTTTAGGTAATGGAGTGAGTGGATTGCATACACCAAACAATAATAGAGAAATAAGATCACAGATTGCAAAGGAAACGCTGGAGATTCTTGAAACAGGCTTCTACCTTAACCCAAAGGGGAACAAAATTTCAGTACAGGAAGAGATAGAGACGGCAATTCGTGAATCCAAGCTTTTTTCACCAAACGGATTGCCAGTAATTAAGGAAGAGGCGGTATCTCGGATAAGTGATGCGTTGTTAGTCCCTTCAAATATTGAAGTAACGAATGAATCCACGTTGGCAGCCGCGCGAAGACTTGTGGTAAAGGAAGGATTGCAGAACACACTGTGTCTTAACTTTGCTTCTGCCAAAAATCCGGGTGGGGGGTTCCTTGGTGGAAGCCAGGCTCAGGAAGAAAGTTTGGCTCGGTCCTCAGCTTTATACCCCTGTATTTCGCAAATGGATGAGATGTATGTCTATAACCGTACCCTTAAAACTTGTCTCTATTCACATTATATGGTGTACTCCCCTAGAGTTCCCGTCTTCCGAAGCGATGATTGCACTCTGCTAGAGAGTCCGTATCTAGTATCAGTTCTTACAGCACCAGCCGTTAATGCTGGGGTTGTCCGGGAGCGGGAACCGCAGCAAGTGGATAAGATTGAACCGGTAATGCTGGAGAGAATACGATATATTCTTTCGGTAGCGGCAATTAATGGGGAGAAAGCCATCATTCTGGGTGCGTATGGATGCGGCGTTTTTAGGAATAATCCTGGTGATGTTGCAAGGATGTTTAAGCAAGTGCTAATCAATGAAGGATATGGGATGTTATTTGATCGGATTGTTTTTGCGATTTTGGATAAGTTTAATGAAGAAAGGATAGTTAACTTATTCAAGAGAGAGATTCTATAAGTCAGATAAGACGGAATTAACGAAACCCAAGTCCCCAGCTTGAGATTGTTTTGGAAATAAGTTTCTTATATAGTTAGAAGCACCTGATGATCAGGTGCTTTTTTATTTCGTTTTAGAGGTAAGAAGCACTGCATGCTTCAGTAACGATAAGCCCATTATATGCATATATAAATAAGTGCTGCATGCTCACCTGCAATACACGACAATTTTCGACCAAACCCTCAGAAAAATTAAAGTTTTTTACTTTCTTCCACTTTGCACGAAAGCCATTATCTGTTAGGATATAAAGAAAGGCGATAGATTTAGTAAGAATTAAAAGGAGGCACCTTTCCATGGAAAAAATGATGCTTGATTCTATAGATGAAATGACGCATCTAGATCAACTCGAGGCTGAAGCGATTTATATTATTCGAGAAGTAGCGGCGGAATGTGAGAATCCCGTAATGCTGTATTCGATCGGGAAGGATAGTTCTGTCATGCTGCATTTGGCGCTGAAAGCTTTCTATCCGGAAAAGCCGCCATTTTCGTTCATGCATATTGATACGACGTGGAAGTTCAAAGAAATGATTGATTTTCGCGATCGCAAAGCCAAAGAATTCGGAATTAACATGATCGTTCACTCCAATCAAGAAGGGATTGAACAAGGGATCAACCCTTTCGATCATGGTTCCGCGTATACGGATATTATGAAAACCCAAGCCTTGAAGCAAGGTTTGGACAAATACGGATTTACGGCTGCTTTCGGCGGTGGAAGACGTGATGAGGAGAAGTCGCGTGCGAAGGAGCGGATTTTCTCTTTCCGTAATAAGAATCATGCCTGGGATCCGAAGAACCAACGTCCGGAAATGTGGAAGCTTTTCAACACAAGAATTAACAAAGGCGAGAGCATCCGCGTATTCCCGATTTCGAACTGGACGGAGAAGGACATTTGGCAATACATTCACAGAGAGAATATTGATATTGTACCTCTTTATTTTGCCCAAGAGAGACCTGTTATCGAACGCGATGGACATCTGATCTTGGTGGACGATGATCGCATGAAGCTGGAGCCTCATGAGAAAATCGAAATGAAGAAGATGCGTTTCCGTACATTAGGCTGCTATCCGCTTACTGGCGGCGCGGAGTCTGAGGCAGATACACTTGATGCCATTATTGAAGAAACTCTAGGTGCGGTCTCATCCGAACGGACAACGCGGGTAATCGACCAAGAAGCGGCTGGAAGTATGGAAAGACGTAAACGGGAGGGTTATTTCTAAAATGAAGAGTCTGCTTAAATTTATCACTTGCGGAAGTGTGGACGATGGAAAATCCACCTTGATTGGACATATGCTTTATGAGGCCAAACTTTTGTTCGCCGACCAGGAAAGAGCGCTAGAACTAGACAGCAGACTTGGCAGCCGCGGCGGCAAAATTGACTATTCCCTGCTCCTTGACGGTTTGCTGGCAGAGCGTGAGCAAGGGATTACGATTGATGTGGCATATCGGTATTTCACGACAGACCACCGTTCGTTCATCGTAGCGGACACGCCTGGACACGAAGAATACACCCGTAACATGGCCGTTGGCGCATCGTTTGCGGATCTGGCTATCATTCTTGTGGATGCGAAGAAAGGGGTAATTACCCAAACCAAGCGCCATACTCGGATTTGTGCACTTATGGGTATTAAACATCTTGTTTTAGCTGTGAATAAAATGGATTTAGTCGGGTTTGATCCGAAAGTTTTCGATGCGATCAAGCAAGAGTTTTTGCAGTTGACGGCTGAGTTCCACTTTGAAAGCATTCAGGTCATTCCTGTTTCCGCCACAGAAGGGGATAACATCACGAAGAAATCGCCGAATACCCCTTGGTACGAAGGTCTGGCTTTGCTCCCCTATTTGGAAAATGTGGACGTTCACCAGAACGACAATGCGAAGCAATTTATGATGCCGATTCAGCGTGTATGCCGTCCAGATCATACATTCCGCGGATTCCAAGGCCAAGTTGAGGCTGGGCGTATCGCGGTTGGCGAAGAGCTGACGACGTTGCCTAGTCATGAGAAGGCGAAAGTCAAACGGATCCTCGTGGGAGACCAAGATCGCGATTATGCTTATGCGGGACAGCCTGTCACGATTCAATTGGATCGGGAAGTCGACGTTTCGCGGGGTTGTGTGTTCACGAAGGATGCTCAACTTCAGGAAGCGAGCAATTTCAGCGCTACCATCCTATGGATGGACGATTCCGTGCTAACGCCAGGCAAGAACTATCTGGTCAAAGTAGGAACGAAAATCCTACCTGGTACTGTAACGTCTATTACGCATAAAATCGAAATTAATACAGGAAAAACGGTGCCGACCGATCATATTGTCAAAAATGAGTTGGCCACTTGTGAGTTTTCGTTATCAGACAACATCGTGATTGATTCTTTTGATGAAAACAAAAGCATTGGCGGATTTATTCTGATTGATCGCGTCACGAATATGACTTCTGCTTGTGGCGTCATTGAGCAAATTCTTCAAAGCTCAGATACTGCTGCCCAATTAGATTCGGAAATTACCAGAGATGTTCGTGCTCAGCAAAAAGGTCAAAATCCGTTGACCCTGTGGTTCACAGGTGCGGGTTCGGATCACGCGACGCTTGCGAAGGAAGTTGAGAAGCGCCTGGTATCGACAGGTCACCATACCATGTTACTTGGTAATGGCCAAGGAGAATCACTGCAGCGCGTAGCGGAAGTTGCGAAATTGATGAACGACGCTGGACTTATTGCCTTGGTATCGAATGATTCCTCAAGTGGTAGTGACCAAGCGATCGCGCGTGACATCATTGGCAACGAATTTATCGAAGTATCCGTAAAAGCATCATTTGCAGGCAGCGCGAGCGCCAACAATGCAGCTGGCAATTCCGAGATCGAAATTGATCTAAGCAAGAACTCAATCAATGAAGCTGCTAATTATGTTGTGAAACGAATTATCAAATATTTAATCAACGAGAGTAGTCGCGGACAATTCCTGAACTTCTAATTAAAACCAATCCCTACATCACCATGATGTAGGGATTTTTTTGTCATTTAAGTTTGATTTAAGTTAACTGCCTTATGATGTAGACATATCAGGAAGCGATCATGCTCTTGAATCATAATCAGCCCATGACTATTTCATATACGAGGAGTGTTTATTTATGAAAAAAAAGAAACTGAACAGTCTAGGTGTTATCACATTGGCCGCATTACTTAGCGTAGCTGCTGTGGGTTGCTCTAACGCGCCAAGTGACAATGTGAATGCAAGTGCGACGACAACCACACAAACAGCAACAGCAGCAACTTCGACCAGCTCGTCAAGCACGACGCCAAAATCTACAGCGACATCATCCGTTCCCAATAAATCGGATCTATTCAGCGATCGAGATTTAGCACAATCGGCGGATCTTGCAGCGGCCACATCCATGAAATTGGTAAGTAATCAAGATGTGACTTTGAGTAAGGAAGGCATTTATGTGCTAAGCGGAGAGGTAGACAATGTGACAGTAGTGGTTGATGCTCCCGAGGATGCCAAAGTTCAAATCGTCCTTGATGGCGTCAGCATAAATAATGAAGATTCACCAGCCATTTATGTAAAAGCAGCGGATAAAGTATTCGTTACATCCACGAGTAGTAAGAACCATATGGAGGTTTCCGGAAGTTATGTAGCAGATGGAGATACGAATTTGGATGCAGTTATTTTCTCGAGGGCAGATCTGACGCTGAATGGGACTGGTAGCTTAGACATTGTATCGAAGGCGGGTAACGGTATTTCTTCCAAGGATGATCTCAAAATTACGGGCGGCGTGTATACCATTCAGTCATCGGCCGATGCGATAGAGGCTAATGATGCAATTCTTATCAATGACGGAACGATTACCATAGATTCTGGTAAGGATGCGTTGCATAGCGAGAACGATGAAGATGCTTCCCGCGGGTATGTCTATATTGAGGGTGGTACATTGACGATTAAGGCTGCGGACGATGCCATTCGTGGCAACAGTTTTGTTCAGATTGATGGCGGCATCATTAACATTGAGACCAGTGAAGAAGGCATCGAGGCCAATGCTATTAGGATTAATGATGGTCAGATTACTTTGTATGCGAATGACGACGGCATCAATGCCTCAGCCAAAGTCAACGCTGATGTGGTGATTGAAGTCAATGGCGGTACCATCAATGTGAAAATGGCTAGCGGTGATACGGATGCATTTGATTCAAATGGTAATCTCTATATCAATGGAGGAACGATCAATGTAGAAGCGGTTTCCGCTTTTGATGCGGATGGAATAGCTCAATTAAATGGAGGTAACGTTACCGTCAATGGAGAAAAAATTACCCAAATCACCCCATCACGAGGTGGTGGAGGTCGAGGCGGTGCTGGTGGCGGTAAAGGAATGCGCTAATAAGCAAATAAGTAACACAGATAGGCCTCAGAGACAATACGCTGGGGCTTTATTGTGTAGAAATGGGATTTAAGTTCATTTGTAGAATGGCACACAACCATGTAAGATAGCATCAATACGCAATAGGATTTACATACATACACCTATGGAGGCCAGCACATGAAAAAATGGATTAAGATAACGCTTCTTTCACTTCTTTCGCTTATCGTTATTCTCGCAGCAGCATTTCTAATTTATGTCTCTAATTATTATCATGCCGTTGGCGTGGACAAAGACGTCTTGGCCAATGAAAAGACAATCACAACAGATGGCAAACTTACCATTCTTACGCCTTCAACACCTAGCGAGACGGGGTTCATTTTCTACCCTGGCGGTAAAGTTGAGCATACGGCTTATCTACCCATGCTGGAGAAGTTACGTCAGAACGGGATAACCTGTGTGCTGGTTGATATGCCATTTAACCTTGCGTTCTTTAACAGCAGTGCCGCGGATAAGGTGTTTGGCAAGCTTCCTGCAATCCATAACTGGTACATTGGTGGACATTCGCTAGGCGGAGCCATGGCAAGCAATTACGCATCAAAGCATCCGGATAAGATCAAGGGACTAGTACTGCTTGGTGCTTATATTTACGGTGACATTCCGCCGAGCAATGCGCTAACTGTCTACGGCTCGCTTGATAGTGTTTTAGACAAATCGAAGATTAGCTACACAGAGAATGTGTTCGTTATTGAGGGTGGCAATCATGGGCAATTTGGAAATTACGGCGCTCAAAAAGGCGATGGCACAGCGACGATCTCAAGTGAACAACAGCAGCAGGTAACGGTTGAGCAAATCATGAAATTCATTCAGAGCAAGGATACATCATCGTGAAAATCGAACTCAACAACACAACCATAGACGTCAATGTCCAATATGCGATCCGCAGTAAACTTCACATCTACATCGATGACACAGGTTTCATCACGGTCAAAGCGCCCAATGGCACTAGTCAGGAGCAAATCATTCATGCTGTGCAACAACACAGCAAGCCTATCCTAGACAAGCTAGAGGCCATTACCAAAGCTCGGCAACCCATCCCCAAAGTCAAGGAATACGAAGACGAAGGGAAGTTCTTACATCTTGGGAAATATTATTTCCTGCACGAGCTCATCGAAACGAATGGTCTCACGGAAGACGAGTTGAGAATCAACTTGAAGAAGTTTTATTTTGGCAGCTGTAAGAAAGTCATAGGGGAGCGAATTAAAACGTATCAAGCTCAACTAAAGGTTAAACCCAAGACGATCGAGATCGATGAGTCGAGAACGAAGTGGGGGAGTTGCAGTTCGGATAAAAAGTTAACGTTCAATTATCGCCTAGCCATGGCGCCGGTTGAGGTCATTGATTATGTTATTGTTCATGAACTATGCCATCTTCTACATATGAATCATGATCGCTCCTTCTGGCGACGTGTTGGCGGTATCATGCCGAATTATAAAGAGAAGGAAGCTTTCCTAGCTCGGTACGGACAGGCGATGACGCTATAATGTGAGACAAATAAAAGGAGTAAGATTCGATTAACTGGACTCTTACTCCTTTTATTCTATCCCTTTCAATGATCCCTACAGATCATTCTCATGTAAGTAAGCAATCGTCTCCGACCGTCCAGAGACATTCAGCTTTTTATAAATGACACTTAAGTAATTCTTCACAGTCCCCGTAGTCAGAAACATATCAGAAGCGATGGCTTGATTCGACTTCCCTTGCTTCAAATTCCGCAGAATGTTCCGTTCCTGAGCTGATAACCCAGACAGCTTGTCATCATAGAGTTCCGTTTTAATTGGCTGTATGTTTTCCTCTAGTACCCGTTCTTCATGCTCTTCTGAGGAACGCATTGCTTGGACAAGTCGCGGCTGAATACTTAAGGGGTATGTAATGCCGCCATCTAGGCATACCTGAATGGTTGAGAGTATTTTTTTCGTCTCGACGCCTTTCACTAAATATCCGCTGGCACCGTGACGTATCGCTTCCCAGATGTAGGCTTCATCCTCGAATGAGGTCAGAATAAGTACTTTGATCTCGGGGAATTCGGCTTTGATTCGTTTCGTAGCTTCTAGCCCATCAAGCTTAGGCATATGGATGTCCATCATAACGAGCTGTGGCCGATGCAGTTGTACTTGTTCAATTGTGGCTATGCCATCCCCTGTTGTAGCTACGACAGAATATCCTTCTTCCATGCTTAGAATAGCTGCTAATCCGTCGCGGATGAGGGGTTGGTCGTCTGCAATAAGAATGGTTGTCTGCGACAAATCGATCACTCCTTCCGATCATTTTCGACTGAAGGGTATGGCTATATCTAGCGTTACTCCGCCAGATGCACCTTTGTTACGTATGGTTAACGTTCCCCCCACATCTTCCACTCGCTCTTTCATCGCACTAAGTCCGTAGCCATAAACAATCTGGGTCGGTGAATGTCCATTATTGGATAGAACGAAGCGAAGGACTTCCTCGTGATACGTTAGCGATAAGTGGAAATAGGTACTTAGGCCATGGCGAATGCCATTAGTTAAACCTTCTTGTAGTGCACGGTAAATGGTGATCTCAATAATGGGTGTCAAATCAGGCGTCATGCTGTCGATCGTATAGGCAATTTCCACGTTAGTTTGCTTTTTGGTATCTTCGATCAGCCGAATAAGATCAGGTGTGAAGCAGTGATCGGTAGAGCTTTCTCGCAACACATGGACAGAGCTTCGTACATCATGTAACCCTCTGAGAATACTTTCTTTCGTTCTATCTACCATCTCTTGAGCGATGGAATATTGACCTTTCTCTAACGCATGTGAGGCAGTCTGTAACCCAGTTAACGCGGATGTCAGCGTATGTCCAACGGAATCATGAATGTCACGGGAAATTCGCGTGCGTTCTTGTAATTTGGCCTTCTGCTCCAGCGCAATAGAGGCAATTCGCAGATGTTCATTGTCGATAGCCAACTGATTCTTTTGTTGAAATGCGATCCGAGCCAGTAAACTCATGCCGTAAATAGCGAAGAAATCAATCACTCTAGGAATTATTAAATAGATGTCCTCAAAGGGTGGGAACTGACGATAGATCATGACGCCTAGTAAAACACAAACATAAGTAACGATTGTAAAGATAATCGCATGCTTTCTACCATGATGAAAGGTAAATTCGCCAATGAGAATCAAGAGGTAAATTTGTGAAAAATAACTTTCTGACCAAACACAGATAACAAGCGCCAAGGCTAGTTGAGCGTATAAAAACTGGAAACCTCTCTTACTATGCAGAGCGATCTTCAGGATGTAATCCCGCGTAAGGACACCAGCAATATACGTACATGCTAGCAGCAGCAGCCCTACCGAAAACTTACTCGTATGAAACAATAGGGAGAGTGTTGCGCCTATCACGATGATATTCAAAGTGAGCGTCATATTTTTATTTAGATGTACATCCATATCGTTACCCTCAAATAAAGCATTATTTACCATTCATTTTAGCATAAACATGACTTAAGTCATACCTTGAACGCAGAAGGCGTCGAAAAAGTTGCATATCTAGTGAATTTCTTCATCTAGGATAGGTCTTTAGTATCATCTATAATATAGATAGAGGGATTTAGAGATTCCAAGGGAGGTATGTCCACATGTTAATGGTTTTATGGAACTTACTAGGCGGCATTCTTCTAATTTTAAGTTTATATTTGCCCCTGAAATCACTGTTGGAACGTAACCCTGAGTAGGAGGGAGTAGGACTTGAATGAAGACTTGCTTCATCGAAAAAATGGGGACACGCATGCATTAGGCACTACGGATTATGATCGTATGAATGAGTTTCTCATTCAGGAAACGGGTAATTCCATCGACGTATTTTCCAATAGGTATCAAATCACGAAACGAGAGTCGGAAATTTTCCTGATGGTCGCAATCTATGGCTTTTCCAATCACGAAATTGCCGAACGCTGCAGAATCAGCGAGAAAACGGTCAAGATTCATCTTGCTAATATAATGAACAAAGCTGGTATCAAATCCATGCGGAAGTTACTTTCGCTGTTATTTAATCATGTGATTTACTTGCAGGAAGCTAACACGTTAGCGGAGAAAAAGTAGCTCATTTGAAATCACTTTTTGATATAATAGTGGACAAAGATCTTTAGAAGGAAGGAAAGAGATCAACATGTCCAAGATTTCACTGCCAGAGCTTAAGAAACAACTCAAAACGTACAAACCGGAAGAGCTAGTATCTATTATTGTAGATTGCTACAAATCTAGTGAAGATGTCAAAAAATATATTCACATGATGCTAGATCCTGAACATACAGAAAATCAACTATTTGAAGCGGCAGAAAAGAAGATATTAATTCAATTTTATCCTGACCGCGGTGAGCCCAAACTGAAATTTGCAGATGCCAGAAAGGCAATTTCTGAATTCAGTAAGCTCACCAATAATCAAGTTAGAACGATTGAGTTAATGATTTACTACGTCGAGTTAGGTGTACAGATGACCAATGATTACGGGGATATGTACGAGTCTTTTTATAATAGTATGGTGTCCATGTATCAATCGGCTGTTCAAAAAATTGCGACAGATGATAGCGGTGCGCTGCATCGTATGTTCCGCGAGAAATTGATATTCATTATGCAAAGAGCCGGGAATGTAGGTTGGGGATTTCAAGAGGGACTAGCTGACGCTTATTACACGTACGTCGGCGGATTTGATGATGAAGATTGAGTTCTAAGGAACATACCATAACCCAGCCGTCCACAATCACACTATATGTGATAGGACGGTTTTTTCCTATTAACGTAACTAAACACCAACCCAAAGCGTCTATTACTATGTTGCTATGAGTATTCATTCTAGCAATCGCAGATATAGAGGAGAGGAAAGAAGACGTTTATGTGGAAAAAGACAATCTTATTCGGCGCGTTGTTTGTTCTTTTGTTTGCGAATACCGCGTTTGCTTACGATGTACAACTTCAGCCTTTCAAGGATGAGGAACAAGACTATGCCAAGGATCCGATTTACACATTATCCGCATTAGGTATTATTAATGGTTACGATGACCAAACGTATCGTCCTAATGATGATCTGTCTAGAGAGGCTTTCATTAAGTTGCTCGTTATGGCAGGTAAAATAGAGAGTAAAGCCACCGTGGGGAGCATCCCCGCAGACGTAACGAAGGACCGCTGGTCGGCGCCTTATATTGCTGCTGTCTTCGAACGGAAATGGCTTGATAGTTTACTAGATAAGGAAGGTTTCCTTCATCCTACGCAGACAATTACGAGAGAAGAAGTTGCTATGCTCGTAGGAAAATCTCTGTTGGAGTCTGAAAGTGAAGCTGCCCGTCAACAATGGCTAACTACCGAATGGAAGAAGGAACAAAGTAGTAGAGGCTTTAAAGATGATTCGAGTATACATGAAGATATGAAACCTTATGTCTACTACACAGCGCGTCGTGGCATCATGGAGGGGGATCTGACAGGATTTACCCCGAAAGAGTCTCTGATTCGCAAACAGGCCGCAGCCGTAATCTATCGCTTAATTGATAAGCGAATTGCCGAGCAGAAGATCGATTTCACAGGCTACTATGCCCTGGTATCTTACCCTGCAATTCAGCAGATGAACAAGCTTTCCCGTGTCATTATGGGTTGGTCTAACTTGTCATACAGCGCAGCTGGAACAGCTTCATTGAACATTAGCTCAACAGTAAATCGTGTGCCGGAAGGTTATGAAGAAGTCATTGCCACTGCGGATGCTGCCCAAATCACGAAAGAACTGATGGTTTTCTATGATGGCGCCAATTTAAAAGACTTCCTTAAAGATGCTCCTGCCAAGAAGACCTTTACCGCCTCATTGCTCAGTACGTTGAAAGATCCAGCCTACTCGTTTACTGGGGTAAGCATTGATTTTGAAGGATTGAAAGACGCGGCAAGTGCGGCAGATTACACCCAATTTCTTCAGGAGTTGAAAAGCCAATTAGGATCGCTTTCGTTGTCCGTAGCCGTTCCTCCAATTTACTACTATAAGGGTTATGATCTAAAAGAGATCGGCAAGCTAGCCGATACAGTTATCCTGATGGCGTATGACTTCACACATGATGATAACATGTTGCCATCGGCACCGTTACCATTAGTGAACGATACTGTCGTTACAGCGCTTCAATCGATACCGAAAGAAAAGCTGGTACTCGGCATATCCAAACAGGCTAACCAGTGGATTACCCAATCTGGCGCAACTGGAACTGCCCTTAAACCAGCTGTTGCCGATGTTGAGAAAAGGTTGGCGATGCCAGGTGTCGATAGCTCATGGACAATGCCATATTTCTTGACGAAAGCCACATTCGCCGACCATCGGGGGAGCCATGTGTTGTACTACGAAGACTCGCAGAGCATAGCCAAGAAGATTTGGCTTGCCAAATTCTATGATTTGCAAGGTGTTTCATTATGGTTTATGGGGAATTATACGGCTGCGGATTGGGAACGGATCGGTGAGCAGGCGTCTAAACAATAGGTAGGACAGGAGAAGCTAGGTTCATGAACCTAGCTCTTTATCAATTAATCCAAGTACTGTGTAAATGCAAGAGCAGTGAGCGATTTGATGTTATTGTTGTTATGTTATAATGGTAATAGTAATCGAAAGGTGGGGTTATCCATGAGTGTGAATCGTGAAGAATTAAAAAGGTTAATCGAACATATTCCTGAACAAGATGCGATTGAAGTGCTTGACTTTATTGGTTACTTGAATATGAAACGAGAACGCGAAGCTGCACAGCATTTGGATATTGAAGCACTATCTATAGATGAAGATTTCATTCGACAAGTTCAGCGGAGCCGCGAGGATCGTAATTCTGGGCGAGTTTATGATCAGCAAGCAGGGCTCGATTACCTCCGTGAAAAGGTGGGGGAAGCTGAGCATGGAGAAAAATTATAATGTATTCTGGTCCACGGCAAAACAAATATCGTTTGGTAAATTGAAAGGTTATTGGGCCAGGCTAGGCCTTTATCAAGTCATTCTTGTATTTGAAGTAGATGAAGATAACTCAGTTGTTTGGATAGATGGAATTAAGCTTAAGCGAGAAAATGCCTAATTGGAAGAAATGAAGGGTCACATATGATTTGAAGCATGCACTTAATCGGCCGTCTATTATCACAGTCCATGTGATTGGACGGTTTCTTGTTATTTATTCGTTTATTCCTATGCTAAACTAGCTTTACAAAGATATTTCCGCTGGAGGAATTATGAGTGATCTAGCCAAGCAACTAGAAATTGCCCTGAAAGAGATCGAACGTTTATTAAGAGAGAATCAATTATTGAAACAGATGCTCGAGGAGTTATCACCATCTGAGGTTTCTACTTACAAGCCTACACCGAGCCAAATTAGCGAGGAACTTATTCCTAAATATTTACCACCTAGTCCAGGCTCCGTGCATAATTATTCAACGCCCAGTGAAAAAATTGCGCTATTTCGTTCGCTGTTTCGTGGACGTGAGGATGTATATCCTAATCGATGGCAAAGTAAAGTAGGAAAATCAGGGTACTCTCCAGCATGTGGGAACGAGTGGTCTCTGATCTGTAAGAAGCCTCAGATTAAATGTTCGGATTGTTCTCACAGAGCTTTCCTTCCTATAACGGATGAGACAATATCCCGCCATTTAGATGCAAAGATTGACCAGACAATAGGTGTGTATCCGATGCTGCAAAATGAGACTTGTTGGTTTCTAGCTATGGATTTTGACAAACAAGATTGGAATCAGGATGCAGTTGCTGTACTTACTACTTGTGAGGATCTTCAAATTCCTGCTGCGCTTGAACGCTCTCGTTCAGGTAACGGTGGGCATATATGGATATTTTTTGAACAACCAATTGAAGCCAGTGTTGCTAGGTCGTTAGGATGTGCATTAATAACTAGGACGATGGAGAATAGACATGAGCTTGGACTAGACTCATACGATCGATTATTTCCTAATCAAGATACACTCCCCCGAGGAGGATTTGGAAATCTAATTGCATTGCCTTTGCAAGGAGGTCCTAGGAAAGAAGGGAATAGCGTTTTTATAGACGCAAATTTTAAACCGTACGAGGATCAATGGAGTTTCTTAGCGGGGTTAAGAAAACTTAGTTTAGCTCAAGTCGAAACTCTTCTACAAGAAGTAACAAGGTACTCGAGTATTCTGAATGTAGGAAACTGGGAGGATGTAAGCGAGGATAGACCTTGGGAAATTCAGCAAGTCCAATTTAACGATGAAGAAGTAGGGATAGATTTGCCGTCCCAAGTACAGCTGGTTCTTTCGAACATGATTTATATTGAAAAGAATGAATTATCAAACAATGCAATTAATCGGATTAAACAACTTGCTTCCTTTCCTAATCCTGATTTCTATAAAACACAAGCGATGCGATTATCTACGTATGGAAAATCTCGAGTGATAGGCTGTGCGGAGGATTTCGCCAGGCATATCGCTCTGCCGAGAGGTTGTTTTCATGCTTTAATCAAATTATTTGAGAAGAATAATGTAACGTATTCGATTACCGATGAGAGAAATGTAGGTATCGATATAGATGTTCAATTTAAAGGGCAACTTTCAGTGCTACAGGATGCAGCTGCTCGATCCATTCTAGCCCATGATACGGGAATTCTTTCAGCTACCACAGCTTTTGGTAAAACGGTAGTTGCCTCTTCTATTATCGCTTCTAGAAAAGTGAATACGCTAGTTCTTGTGCATCGTCGGGAATTAATGGATCAGTGGAAGGAAAGATTGAGCACTTTTTTAAATGTGAATATCAAAGAAATCGGTGTTATTGGTGGTGGTAAGGAGAAACGAACAGGGAAAATAGATATTGCCGTCATTCAAAGCTTGAATAATAAGGGGCATATTAAGGAATATCTATCGGAATACGGGCAAATTATCGTTGATGAGTGTCACCATATTTCGGCTTTTAGCTTTGAGCAGGTGTTAAAAAAGGCGAAGGCCAAATATGTCATTGGGCTTACAGCTACCCCCACGAGACAGGACGGACACCAACCGATCGTACTGATGCAATGCGGTCCGATACGAACTCGAATTGATGCCAAATCACAAGTACTAACAAGAGGCTTTGAACATAAAGTTGTGCCTAGATATACTTCTTTTCAAATGCCGCCACAGACAATTAATCCATCAATTCAAACTATTTATCAACATTTAGTAGATGATGAGAATAGGAACGAGCTCATTTTTGATGATCTATTAAAATGCTTGAATCAGGGCAGATCACCGATTCTTCTTGCAGAGAGAACTGCTCATGTTGAATATTTTGAAAAGAGACTTGAGAAGTTTGCCAAGAATGTCATTGTATTACGCGGCGGTATGGGGAAGAAACAGAGGGAAGCGATAAGACAAAAGATTGCTAGTATCCCTGATACAGAAGAACGGGTATTTATTGCCACAGGTAAATTGATTGGTGAGGGATTTGACGATGCTAGGTTAGATACCTTATTTCTTGTACACCCCATTTCATGGAAAGGGAGCTTACAACAATACGCAGGAAGATTACACCGATCCCATGCTAACAAAAAAGACGTCCAGATCTACGATTATATCGATATCCAAGTCTCTATTCTCATGAGTATGTACAAGAAAAGAATAGCTGGTTATCGGGCCATGGGATACAGTGGAATGGAATTGGAGTACCGCGCAGTAATCCGGTTTGCAGAGTAGTAGAGATAATTGCTTCGTCCCACGGACGAGGCTTTTTTTCAATTATTAAGGTTAATTAAATCGTTACCGGGCACAAATCAGATGTGGTAAACTATAGGTAAAATGAACTATATCCTCACATCCTATCGACTGAATCTATGAAAAGGCGCTGAAACCATCGATGCTTTACTTATACCGATCCGTTCTAAGATACTTAGCGAATAGCAAAAAAATATTTACCGTATTCATCATTGCACTCTTATTTGAACTCAGTTTCGAGTACTTTACGTCATTAAGTATTAAATATTTAATTGACGATGCCATTACCCCTCGGAATATGACCATTTTCTTTGGTCTGCTCTTAGCGCTGCTTATTGGCGGTGTTTTGAATTTATTGATTGGTGTCGGCGGCGATTATGCGATGTCCAAATTAAACGAGACGATTCTTATCGGACTGCGCAAAGATCTCTACGAACAGACGCAGAAGCTTTCTGCTCATTTCTTCTCACGCTATCGAATCGGGGATATTGTTGCGCGATTTACGATGGATATTCCAGCGGTAGAGCATGCGATGATGCAGACGTTTTCTACGCTCATTTTGGCCAGTCTTAGCATGGTAGTGGGCACAGTCATTTTGTTTGTACTAGAGTGGAAACTGGCACTTGTTGCGTTCGTCGGCATTGTGTTCATGTTCGTCCCACAAAAACTACTGAATAAACGTGCGCAGCGCTACAACGAGGAGTACGTTGGTATCGTAGAATCATTTTCAAATAATATGGATGAGGAAATGAAAGCTTTTAAGGTTATTCGGGGTTTTCAATTGCAAGAATCCATGAAAAATAGGTTCACGAAGCAACTGCAAGTGTGGTTTCGGTTAGGGGTGAAGCGGAGCTTCATTAACTCTAATTTAGAGAGACTTCCGATCATGGTCTTATCCGTTATTAACGTGATTATTCTTGGATTAGGTGGGTATTTTACGTTCCAAGGTACGATGACGATCGGGGATTTAATTGCTTTTTATTCAGTTTTTGACACAGTAGGAGTGTCTGTGATTCAATTCATGGAGGTTGTACCTGACCTAATTGAAGGTGAGGTTGGCATACGACGTATTAACGAAGTGCTGGAGATTAAACCAGATTTGGATGAGGACGAGCAAGCCGTTCAGAATCCCTCTTTAACCAACGAGATTAAGTTCGACAATGTGACCTTCGGCTATACGGAGGCGCAACCTATTATTCAAGATCTCAACTTAGCTATTCCGGTAGGCAGCTACGTGGCTTTGGTGGGTCCTAGTGGTTCAGGCAAAAGCACGTTGCTCCAACTGCTCATGCGTTTCTATGATCCGCAAAAGGGCTCCATTCAAGTGGATGACCTTGATCTCCGTAAAATTCAATTGTCTGCACTGCTTAAGCAAGCTGGTGTTATTTTTCAGGAACCTTATTTATTCAATACGACAATACGCGAAAATTTACTGATGGGTCATCCCGATGCGACCGAGGAAGAGCTTATTGAAGCGACGCTTGCAGTCGGCGTTCACGAGGCAATTATGCAAATGTCCAATGGCTACGATACCTGGATTGAGAATGATGGTGCCAATCTGTCCGTCAGTCAACGGCATCGGATATCAATCGCTCGTGCATTATTACGGTCGAATGAGCTCACATTCATGGACGAAGTTGCGGCATCATTAGATCCGGAGTCAGAAATAGCATTAAATGAGACTATTACGCGTGCCAATCAGGGGCGTACGGTTGTTGCCGTATCGCATCGCTTGAAGACCGTTTCACATGCGGATCTAATCTATTTTATACAAAAGGGGCAAGTAATCGAACACGGAACGCACCAGGAATTGTTAGAGCGACAAGGTGCCTACCACCAACTGTGGCAAAAGCAGCAAGGCTTCCAACTATCCCAAACTGGGGAAGTTGTTGTTGAAGTCGAGCGATTAAGACAGATGCCGTTCTTTTCTTATATGAATGAAGATCTACTTCACGAGATCAAGGATTTATTGATGACGGAGAAAATTACGAGCGGACAAGATGTGTTTCGCCAAGGTGAAGCTGGGCATAAATTGTACATTATTGTACGGGGCAAAGTTGAAGTATCGAAAAATAACGCCCAAGGTGAGAATATCAGGGTTGCTGTTCTACAAGATGGAGATCATTTCGGAGAAATTGCGCTGCTGAAGGATGCGCCTCGTAATGCGAACATTACAGCGCTAACGGAATGCACGCTACTTTCGCTAACTCGCAAGCAGTTGCTGCCTCTATTGGATCGTTATGAGGATATGAAGGCGAAGTTGAATCAGTCGTTGAGCGAGAGGAGCTAAACGGAAGAAAGTTAAACCTAATTAAGAAATATGAAATACAACAATAGGAGGCACATACATGGAATTCATAGAAAAATATAAGAGGTACAGACAAACACAAGTCGGATTTCACACAGAAGTATTGGATAGGCATGTTGATTTAGTAAAATACAAAGAGGCGGCAAATATTTTAGGCATACTTAACAATGGTCGAGTGGGACTCAGTTCGGAGATGGAAATGGACTCGGTCTATGATTTTAATGTTTATGCAAAGATTCGAAATGGAAGAAGTGCGTTATCAGAATTCAGCGACAGTTATTCGCCCAAAATTACCGATGAAGAAGAATTGTTAAGCGCAATGCTAGAATCTCATATTTCTCTTTATGAAGTTGTGGAGATTAACAAGGAGGAAGGAACTCTCCTCATTACCGATATACTTAGTGAAGTAAGCAATCCTATTAAACTTGTAGACCTTAGTTTGAGTAAAAGTTTAAAGAAGAATGCTTTACTATTTACACGGTTGGTTAAACTTGGGGAGTTCAGCATGACATCAGGGCTTGGATTTATCTTGTTAGCAGACCATAAAGATTACATCATAAAGAAAACTCAAAAAATGTTAAAGAAAATGCAAACTGGTGATGCGATGACAGATCTATTTATTGTTTTCTTCCACCTGAATCGTTCAGATGGAAGACCAGTACATTTTGATTCAGTAAAGTAATAACAAGGATTCACCTTTGTGATCTGCAGGATAAAGTATGGTTTCTACAATTGGATGCAATAACAACGCTAAATAATTAGTTTTTAATTTGGAAAAATAAAACATTGCATTCTTTGTCGAAACCATGCTATATTATCAATCCGGCCGCAAGAGGGCAGGCGAGAGCAACTGAAAGTAACTCGAAAAAAAGTAGTTGCACAATAAAAATAAACATGGTATATTACTTCTCGCTGCTTCGGTAACACGGTAGCGGACGAAAGAAATTGATCTTTGAAAACTGAACAACGAGTGAGTAAGCACAGTCGAGCAATCGACTATAAAGAGATTGCAAAATCTCGCTAGCTTCAAATGAGCAAGTCATCTTTCTACTATGGAGAGTTTGATCCTGGCTCAGGACGA
>NZ_LYPB01000093.1 GCF_001653565.1 Paenibacillus oryzisoli | reverse complement strand
ACCGCAGGGTTCTGGGAGAGTAGAACGTTGCCAAGCAGTTACCTAATTTAGGGATCTTTTGACGAAGTCAAAAGTCTCTCTACATTCCCTGATAGCTCAGTTGGTAGAGCACTCGACTGTTAATCGAGTTGTCACAGGTTCGAGTCCTGTTCGGGGAGCCATTGCTTCCATAGCTCAGTCGGTAGAGTGCATCCATGGTAAGGATGAGGTCACCGGTTCGATTCCGGTTGGAAGCTCCAGTATTTATTANGTTACCTAATTTAGGGATCTTTTGACGAAGTCAAAAGTCTCTCTACATTCCCTGATAGCTCAGTTGGTAGAGCACTCGACTGTTAATCGAGTTGTCACAGGTTCGAGTCCTGTTCGGGGAGCCATTGCTTCCATAGCTCAGTCGGTAGAGTGCATCCATGGTAAGGATGAGGTCACCGGTTCGATTCCGGTTGGAAGCTCCAGTATTTATTAAGTAAGGCCCGTTGGTCAAGTGGTTAAGACACCTCCCTTTCACGGAGGTAACAGGGGTTCGAGTCCCCTACGGGTCACCATTATTACATCCCATGGAGGCTTAGCTCAGCTGGGAGAGCATCTGCCTTACAAGCAGAGGGTCGGCGGTTCGATCCCGTCAGCCTCCACCATCAATACGCCGTTGTAGCTCAACTGGTAGAGCAACTGACTTGTAATCAGTAGGTTGGGGGTTCAAGTCCTCTCGACGGCATGTTTTATATTGGGGATTAGCCAAGCGGTAAGGCAACGGACTTTGACTCCGTCATGCCAAGGTTCAAATCCTTGATCCCCAGCCATTTTTTAAGAGTCATTAGCTCAGTTGGTAGAGCACCTGACTTTTAATCAGGGTGTCGTAGGTTCGAATCCTACATGACTCACCATCTACATTTTTAGGGATCTTTAGGCGAAGACTAAAGTCACTCAGATGTATTTTACAAATATGCGCGTATGGCGGAATTGGCAGACGCACTAGACTTAGGATCTAGCGGGTGACCGTGGGGGTTCAAGTCCCTCTACGCGCATTAAATCCTCACTTGTATTTATGCAATTGAGGTACCCTGCGGAAGTGGCTCAGCGGTAGAGCATCGCCTTGCCAAGGCGAGGGTCGCGGGTTCGATCCCCGTCTTCCGCTCCAAAGTTTTATGCGCCCTTAGCTCAGCTGGATAGAGTATTTGACTACGAATCAAAAGGTCGGGAGTTCGAATCTCTCAGGGCGCGCCATTCTTCATTATAAGTTATAAACGTATCGGGACGTAGCTCAGCTTGGTAGAGCACCTGCTTTGGGAGCAGGGGGTCGCATGTTCAAATCGTGTCGTCCCGATCATTTTTCTAAACTACGCGGGCGTAGTTTAATGGTAGAACTTCAGCCTTCCAAGCTGATCGCGCGGGTTCGATTCCCGCCGCCCGCTTACAAAGAGAGAGCCACCTTCGGGTGGCTTTTTCTTATATCTATAAACAGGTTCGAATGGCGCCTCCTGCGAAGACCAATGATTTTACCTACATCGAATGAGTGTTATCATTTATTGTGTAACTCTTTACAATTTGAAAATAATACACTCAAAACATTGTAGAATCTTATCAATACATTAATTACCACCGAAAAACGTACGGTTTTTTTATTTTAATACTATGTGTAGCGATCAGATTGTGGTAAAATATTCTGAAATGAGTTTTTACAGCGACTAGCTTTTGCAGAGAGAAGCATTAATGCATCATAGTGAATAGATGAGGTGGAGAGTCATGGTAGAGAGTGAAATCGTCCAACAAAAACAAAGTACGAATAACTTGCTGCGCAGAGATATTCGGTTTCTTGGACACATACTAGGTGAAGTTCTTGTACATCAAGGTGGAAATGATCTGCTGGATGTCGTTGAACGAATTCGCGAAATGAGCAAGTCGTTAAGAGCACACTATGTCGTTGAGATCTATGATGAGTTTAAGAAAACGATATCTTCACTGGATCCGGAAATTCGTCATCAAGTGATACGTGCTTTCGCTATATATTTCCAACTAGTTAATATTGCTGAGCAGAACCATCGCATTCGCCGCAAACGTGACTATGAGCGCTCATCAGGAGAGTCAGTACAACCTGGTTCGATTGAGAGCATCGTACAAGAGCTGAAGAATACGAATATTCCTTATGCTGAAGTACAAGAAATCCTTCAATCGATATCTCTGGAGCTCGTTATGACGGCTCATCCGACTGAGGCTATGCGTCGTGCCGTGCTTGATATTAATCTTCGCATCTCTGATGATATGATGAAACTGGACAACCCTAATCTAACATACCGTGAGCGTGAACAATTGCGTGAGAAGCTGCTAGGTGAAGTGCTTAATCTATGGCAAACCGATGAGCTGCGTGACCGTAAACCGACGGTAATCGACGAAGTGCGTAATGGTCTTTACTATTTTGATGAGACGTTATTCGATGTGCTGCCAGAAGTTTATCATGAGCTTGAACGCTGCTTGAATAAGTATTATCCAGAAGATAAATGGCATGTGCCATCCTTCTTGAAATTTGGATCCTGGATCGGTGGAGACCGCGACGGAAATCCTTCAGTTAAAGCGAATGTGACATGGGAGACGCTTGGTCTACACCGTCAATTGGCTTTGCAGAAGTATGAGGAAATCCTGAGAGAGTCCTTAGCACATATGAGCTTTAGCAAGAACATTGTGAATGTGAGTGACGCTCTAATCGAATCGATCCAATGTGATCGTGAAGCGATGGGGAATGTTCAGGATGTTTGGCGTAATGAGAAAGAACCTTACCGTATTAAGACAACATATATGATCGAGAAAATTCATAATACGGGCAACGCGAAGGTATCTACTACACAGAAGTACAATAACCCTGAAGAGTTTATTCAAGATTTGCAAGTTATGGAAGCTAGTTTGCGTTCGCACTTTGCAGACTATGTGGCTGATAAATATATTAAGAAGTTAATACGTCAAGTTGAGTTGTTTGGTTTCCACTTGGCTGCTCTGGATATCAGACAGCATAGTAAAGAGCATGAGAATGCGATGACGGAAGTTTTGGCGAAAATGGGCATTACGTCCGATTACAGCAAGCTATCGGAAGATGAGAAAATTTCATTGCTTACGAATGTTTTGAATGATCCACGTCCTCTGACGTCTACGTATCTGGATTATACGGAGGGTACGAAAGAATGTTTAGACGTGTATCGCACAGTAGGTAAAGCACAGAAGGAATTCGGACGTAACTGTATTAATAGTTACTTGATTTCGATGACACAAGGTGCAAGTGACATGCTTGAGGTTGTTGTGTTTGCCAAAGAGGCGGGCCTATACCGCAGAGAGAGCGACGGTACGGTAACAAGTACGGTTCAGTCTGTTCCGCTTTTTGAAACGATTGACGACTTGCATGCGGCTCCTGGTATCATGAGCACGTTGCTAGCGATCCCTGCTTACCGAGATAGCCTAGATGCTGAAAACCCACTGCACGAAATTATGTTGGGCTACTCCGACAGCAATAAAGACGGCGGTGTAATTACAGCAAACTGGGAACTGCGTATGGCGCTTCAAGATATTACGGAAGCAGCTAAGAAATTTGGCGTGAAGTTGAAGTTCTTCCATGGTCGTGGTGGCGCATTGGGGCGTGGCGGTATGCCACTAAACCGAAGCATTCTAGCACAACCAGTTGAAACGCTTGGTGGCGGCATCAAAATTACGGAGCAAGGTGAAGTTCTTTCTTCCCGCTATTCCCTGCAAGGAATTGCTTATCGTAGTTTGGAGCAGGCGACATTTGCGCTGATTACAGCATCCAAATTGTCTCGTTCTCCGCAAAGACTTCCACAAGAGGACAAGTGGGAGAACATTATGCGCGGTATTTCGGAGCAAGCTCAGACGAAGTATCAAGATCTTATTTTCAGAGACGAAGATTTCTTGACGTTCTTCAAAGAATCCACACCGCTTCCAGAGATTGGTGAGCTGAATATCGGTTCACGTCCTTCCAAGCGTAAAAATAGTGATAAATTCGAAGATTTGCGTGCGATTCCTTGGGTATTCTCCTGGACGCAAACCAGATACCTGCTGCCAGCATGGTATGCGGCAGGTACAGGCTTGCAAAGCTTCGCTCAAGGCAATGAAAGCAATGTAGCAGTCCTCAAAGAGATGTATGAGGAATGGTCATTCTTCCGTACGATGATTGATAATCTGCAAATGGCTTTGGCTAAGGCAGATCTTCTCATCGCGAAAGAATACGGCAGCTTGGTGAAGGAATGTGCGATTGCAGAGCGCATTTTCAATCTGATCAAAGACGAGTATGAGTTGACGTCCTCGATTATTTTGCAAATTACAGGTCAGCAAGAGATTCTGGATAATGTTCCTGTGATTCAAGAATCCATTAAATTGCGTAATCCTTACGTAGATCCGCTTAGCTACATGCAAGTTGAGCTGCTTAAAGAACTGCGTGCGTTAAGAGACAACAATGAAGATGATGCGATTCTTCTTCGTGAAGTACTACTTACCATTAATGGGATTGCCGCGGGACTTCGGAACACGGGCTGATTCTTACGACAACATAAGAACAACACAGGATGATAAAGTCGGGGGCTTGCAGCAATGCAGGCAGCTCGGCTTTTCCTGTAATTACGGGAATTACCGATATCAGGAGGTACACAGCAGCATGGGACGATGGTTGGCAATAGTCCTTGTCCTTATTGGGGCTTCAAGCTATGGTTTGCTCTCTTCATGGATTAAAATGGCCTATGATCAAGGCTTCACGGATGGACAAATTACGCCAGCCCAGATGACGATGGGAACCTTATTCGTATGGGTATTGATTCTTTTTCACAAGAAGTCGTGGGTGAATCCCTTTAAAGGGCCTTGGATTAAGCTTGGTTTGATTGGGATTTTCGGACTGTCGCTAACGACGGTCGTGTATAATATTGCGCTGCAAGAATTAGATGCATCCCTATGCATTATTCTTCTCTTTCAGTTTACGTGGATGACGATTGCCATGGATTGTATCGTGAAACGGAGATGGCCTAAGCGGATGGAAGGGATTGCGATTGCGCTAATTCTGGCAGGAACGATCCTTGCGGTGAATGTGTTCGATACCAACTGGGGAGAGCTCAGTATTCTGGGTATACTATATGGACTTCTATCTGCGTTAGCGTATAGTATTTTTCTGTTTTTTACAGGACAAGTCGTAAGTACGCTGCCGCCACTGATGAATTCTGCGATCATGCTGACGGCTGCGCTGCCGATTATATTTATCTTGTATCCTCCGACGGTTTTTGTTCATGATAATGGTGGACAGCTGTTGCTATGGGGATTGCTGCTAGGGTTCCTAGGACAAGTTGTACCGACTGTTTCCTTTAATATCGGAATACCGAAGATCGGAAGCGCACTCGCTGCCATGCTGGGATCTGTAGAGCTTCCAGTGGCAATTCTTGCAGCGTATCTTCTCATCGGGGAACCGATCAGCGGGTTACAATGGGGAGGCATGGCCTTAATTCTGGGTGGAATTATAATTTCTGAATACAAATCGTGATTTGTGACGTATATAGTAGAAGAGGGAATTTGATTATTTATAAATGGTTGTTGAATTGTCGAGAAGCCGGAGGAAAACCAAATTGAACTTTGTTGAAGCACGACTGGCTAAGCTGGCCAGTAATGGGGATCGCAATGCTTTTGCAGAGCTCGTGGAGCTCTATAAAGACAAGATCTTTCATTTGGCTTACCGCATGCTGAATAACAAGCAAGAAGCCGAAGATGCCGTGCAAGAGACGTTCTTGCGCGTGTATACGAATTTACATCGTTATGATGAGAATCAGAAGTTTTCGACGTGGATTTTTCGGATTGGAACAAACTTATGTATTGATAAACTGCGACGCAGGAAAATGACGTACTCACTGGATGCAGAAATGACAGACGGCGAGGGCAATGATTATTATGCGATGCTTCCTAGTGATGAAGATACGCCAGAGAAACAGCTGATTGTTTCAGAAACGCAGGCACAAATTCACCGAGCAATTGAGACGCTGCCCGAGAAATATAAATCGGTTGTTATTCTTAGGTATCTACACGATATGTCACTACAAGAAATTAGTGATGTGCTCGAAATGCCCGTTACCACGATCAAAACACGTGTCCACAGGGGGCGGGAGTACTTACGAAAAAGATTGGAGCAGGAGGAACAAGTTGTTAGCACAAATCCTGTTCGAATCTGAAACATATTTGAAATCGAAACGTATGGTATATCACAACTTGCTCTACTATATCAAGAAAGGGGTGGCTAAACGTGAATTGTAAAGAAGCCCTCCCGCTCATACATGAATATCTCGACGGTGATTTACCAAAGTCGGAAGCTCTACCTTTGAAAGAACATCTGATAGCCTGTCAGGCGTGTCATAACACTTTCAAACAGCTGGAGAAAACGGATGCTTTGGTTAGAATGCTGCCCTCCATTTCAGTACCTGATACGTTAACTGCACAGATTATGAGCGGCTTACCACCGATGAAAAAGAAGAATACATGGACGGATTGGATCCGCAGACACCCTGCAGTATCGGTTGCTGTGGTATTCGGCACGGTCATGTTCGGAAGTTTCATATCCATGTGGGATGACGATCAGAATCTTATGGTACAGGGAAGTAACCTTCAGGATGTCGTTATTCAAGGTGATACCGTGATTGTGCCGCAAGGGCATACCGTTAATGGTGATCTTGTGGTCAAACGCGGGGAACTGAAGGTTGAAGGCGACGTAACGGGGAATGTCGTCGTGATCGATGGTTCAGTTAACCTAGCCTCAACGGCGCACATTGCTGGAGAAGTCAAACAAGTCGATGAAGCACTGAGCTGGGTTTGGTACAAATTAGGTGAATTCGTAGGTAAAATAACACCATAACGAATTGTCCCCCTATAGCTGAGACTATAGGGGGCTTTCTTCTTTTCATACATAGGAAAAATGAACCAATTCTCGCGCGATGAGTCTAGATAAATAGAAGTATACTTAGCTTTATGTTATGATTCCTATATAGAGAGAACTTTGTTTAGTCGCCTGGGGGAGAATACAATGGATTTGCTCACGAGCATCTCGGCTAAGGATATTGTCGATATACTCATCGTTAGCTATGTGATTTATAAATTGATCCTAGTGGTGCGTGGGACAAGGGCTATCCAACTGATGAAGGGTATCCTCGTGGTCGTCATTACCTGGGTCATTAGTATTTGGTTCCAGTTAAGTACACTGCAATGGATGGTGAATCAGGCCTTTACGTTCGGGGTACTTGGGGTTATTATTATTTTCCAACCAGAACTAAGGCGTGCCTTGGAGCAACTAGGTCGAGGTAAGCTATTCGGAAGTAGATCTTCATCAGAAGAAGATCAAGATGTGAACAAAAGAATCAGCGAAGTGATTCGGGCTGCGAATTATTTGGCCAAGCGTAAGATTGGGGCCTTGATTGTTTTTGAGAAGGATACGGGACTTACCGACTATGTGGAGTCCGGCATTGCGATAGAGAGCAAGATCAGCGGAGAGCTGTTAATTAATATTTTCATCCCAAATACCCCTCTTCATGATGGCGCAGTGATCATTCGGCAAGGGCAGTTAATGGCCGCTGGTTGTTATTTGCCTCTGTCTGAAAATCCTTTTATTTCGAAGGAACTGGGGACTCGGCATCGTGCAGCGATCGGTATGAGTGAAGTTTCGGATGCGATGTGTGTGATTGTTTCGGAGGAAACGGGTCAAATTTCGCTAACGATGAATGGTCATATCGTACGGGATATTAAAGAGGAATCGTTGATATCAAAGCTATTTGAAGAGTTGAAACCCAAAGCGAAAACAAATGAGAAGAACCCTTTCATGAAATGGTGGGGAGGGCGTTCGAATGGATAAATGGCTGCGTAATACCAATGTGGTACGGATTGTTGCTCTTGTCATCGGCATTATGTTATGGGTAGTCGTCCATATGGAAGAAACGAATATATCCGGAAACACAGCGCTGCGAGAGCGAGTGGAAACGATTAATAACGTCTCCATCACAACCAAATATGATGAAACCCATTACTTCATCTCTTCGATGAATCCTGCGAATGTACAGGTGATTCTGAAAGGAAAGGAATCTGCCCTTAAGAAAGTAACGGCTAGCAATTCGTATCAGATTCAACTGGATTTGACGCAGGTCGGTAAAGGGGACCATCAGGTCACACTTTCGCCGGTAGGGATTCCATCAGATGTTGACGTGGAGATCGTTCCTAGAGTGGTTCACGTCATGATTGAAGAACTGCAGATGAAAGAAGTACCTGTTGTTATTAATGTCAAAGGAACACCGGCAGCGGGCCTCAAAGCGGGACAACCTATTGTGAAGCCTGGCAAGGTGTACATTACGGCACAAACGAGTAAACTTGATCAGATTGAGAATGTCCGCGGCGAGGTGTCTGTCGATAAAGCACAATCAGCGGTGACGAAGCAGGTTAGATTGCAGGCTTTTGATAAGGAAGGTAAAGAAGTGACCCTTATCATTAATCCTTCGGTTGTCGATGTTGAGGTGCCAATCACAAGCCCGTTCCAAACCATTCCGTTGCAGCTCAAAGTAAGCGGTGAACCGCCAGCAGGTTATGCTATTGCGATGATCACGCAAACTCCAGATAAAGTAACGGTATACGGAGCGCAAGACGTTGTAGATCGCCTAGAATTCTATCAAGGGCCGCAGCTTAGTCTGCAGGATGTGAAAGAAACGAAAGATTTCGCACTGGACATTCCTCTCAGGAATAAAGTAACACAATTAGATCCTGCGAAGGTGATTGTGCATGTCGAGGTTGTACCATCGATTACGAAAGCTATGGAGAACGTACCGATTACGATTATTGGCCAGAATGAGAATTATGTCACCAAAGTGACGCAGCCAGCAGCAGCTGCCCTTAATATTACGGTAGAAGGTGCTCCTGCCATTATTGATCAATTGAAAGTTGGGGATATTCAAGCGATACTAGATGTTAGTAATTTACCGCCTGGTAAGCATGAATTGAAAGTAACTTTGAATATGCCTTCTTTCGTGAAGCTGGGGCTTCCACAAGATGTGAAGGCGATCGTTGAAATCAGCGAGAAAAATGTAAAAGCAGCCAATCCATAATGGGGAATAGAGAAAGAGGAGAATACAAAAATGGGGAAATATTTCGGTACGGATGGTGTGCGCGGAGTCGCGAATGGCGAACTCACACCAGAATTGGCTTATAAAGTAGGACGCTGCGGCGGGTATGTATTAACCAGACAGGCGAAGCATCCGAAAGTCGTGATCGGGAGAGATACACGCATTTCGGGGCCAATGCTGGAAGCATCCCTAGTAGCTGGCTTATTATCAATCGGTGTTGAAGTGATTCGCATAGGTGTAGTGAGCACGCCAGCGGTTGCTTATTTGACGAAAAAGCTAGGCGCAGACGCAGGCGTTATGATCTCTGCTTCCCACAATCCAGTTGAGGACAACGGGATTAAGTTCTTCGGGGGCGACGGCTTCAAGCTATTGGATGAGACGGAGCTTGAGATTGAACAGTTGCTGGATGCAGCTGTGGATGAACTGCCTCGCCCGGTAGGCGGCGAGATCGGTACGGTTTCGGATCAGCCAGATGCGAAGCACCTATATCTGGCGTTCTTGAAGGAAACGGTGTCGAAATCGTTCGACGGCGTGAAGGTTGTTCTTGATTGTGCGAATGGCTCAGCCTATGAGCTGGCGCCTTTGATTTTCCGCGAGCTCGGAGCGGAAGTGATCACCATCGGCGCGGAGCCGAATGGGCGCAACATCAACGATGATTGCGGCTCCACCCACCCTGAGACGCTACGCGCCGAGGTGGTTAAGCATGGCGCAGCCATCGGGCTGGCTTTTGACGGGGACGCGGATCGTCTGATCGCGATCGATGAGAAGGGCGATGAAGTCGACGGCGACTTCATCTTGAGCATTCTGGGCGATGCGCTGAATCGCCAAGGGAAGCTGAACCACGGCACCATTGTGACGACGGTGATGGCGAATATTGGCTTTTTCAAAGGGATTGAAAAAGCGGGCTTGAAGGCTCTGCAAACAGCTGTAGGCGATCGCTACGTGATGGAAGAAATGCGTAAAGGCGGCTACAACTTAGGCGGGGAGCAATCGGGTCATGTCATTTTCTTGGATTACATCTCCACTGGTGATGGCATTCTAACTGCGCTACAATTGGTGAATACCCTCGTTGAATCGGGGCGTAAGCTGAGTGAATTGAAAGGGATTATGCGTAAATTCCCACAATTGCTTGTTAACATCCGTGTAGCCGATAAAAGCAAGCTGAAGGACAACGCTGTAATTGAAGAAGCGATCCGTAAGGTGGAAGATGAGCTCGGCGATAACGGCCGCGTATTAGTTCGTCCTTCAGGTACGGAGTCCTTGATTCGTGTTATGGCAGAAGGACCAGACAAAGAGCAAGTAGAAGCATACGTACATGATATTGCGAAGGTTATTCAAGAGCAATTGGTATAATCATAGGCAACTACTCCCTCATCTATGCTAGAAGATGGCGAGATGAGGGATCAGTTATGCCAAAACAAGTTGCATTACTGGGTGAAAATGCATATGATGAAGTTACTCAAGAAGGAAAGGCAGGGCAGAGGTTATACGCAACAAATAGCGCCAGAACTCGCAAGCGGGACGGAAATGTAGCCAGACGGCTGCTACTACGTGGTGAGTTGACGAGGTGAAGGTGTTCGAAACATTCGGCGGGGACCTTCCGGCACGAGGAGTGCCGTTAAGTTGGAGAGCAAAATCGTTCGGGCGACCGGACAGACAAGTATCCAACATCTATTAATGATGTATTGAATCTTACACGTAAAGAACGCCCTTATAGATGGTTTATTTCATTATGATTTATGACTGATTGAAAATCAGATCCTTGACAAACAGCCCTTATAAAAGAGGCTTATACAAATTTGGAGGTTGTAACTATGTGCGGTATTGTTGGTTATATTGGAAAGCGTAATTCTCAGGAGATTTTATTGGATGGCCTCAAAAAGCTAGAGTATCGAGGCTATGATTCTGCTGGGGTAGCGGTGTATACAGCGGATGGTTTGCAAATTAAGAAAGCTAAAGGCCGTATTGCGAACTTGGAGTCGAAGCTTGGTGAAACGCCATTGAACGGAAGCGTTGGCATCGGGCATACACGTTGGGCGACACATGGTAAGCCTTCTGACGTGAACTCCCATCCTCACACTGATAATTCTTTGAAATTCTCCGTTGTGCATAACGGGATTATTGAGAATTATATTACGCTGAAAGAAGAATTGATTGCGAAGGGCCATGTATTCGTATCGGAGACGGATACAGAGGTTATTTCGCATTTGATCGCGAGCTTGTACGAGGGAGACATCCTCAAAGCTGTTCAGAAGGCCGTGAAGCACATGACAGGTGCGTTTGCGCTTGGTGTCCTTACAGAGTTCGAACCGGACCGCCTTGTTGCTGTGCGTCAAGCTAGCCCGCTTATTATCGGAATTGGCGAAGGCGAGAATTTCATTGGTTCAGATATTCCAGCGATCTTAGAGTACACACGTAATGTGTTCATTCTAAATGATGGCGAAATGGCGCTATTGACGCGGGATGCTGTCGAATTAATGACGTTAGAGGGGAATTTTATTTCCAGGGAAATGTTCCATGTCGATTGGGACATTGTTACGGCGGAAAAAGCAGGATTTGATCATTTCATGTTGAAAGAAATCTATGACCAACCGAAAGCATACCGCGATACAATGGGAAGTCGCATTTCCCCTGATGGTAAGAGTGTGACGTTGAATGAGCTTACGATTACCCCTGAGGCGATTCGTAACATAAGCCGTGTGCATATCGTCGCATGTGGAACTGCGTTCCATGCGGGTATGGTTGGGAAGTATGTGATTGAGAAAATGGCGCGTATTCCCGTGGAAACGGATGTTGCGTCTGAATATCGTTATCGTTCCCCGATTATCACAAAGGATACGCTCGTGATTGTTGTGAGCCAATCTGGTGAAACGGCGGATACATTGGCAGCACTGCGTGAAGCGAAGCGATGCGGAGCACACGTATTGGCGATTACGAATGTTGTAGGAAGTTCTGTTGCGCGTGAAGCGAACGATATTATTACAACATGGGCAGGGCCTGAAATTGCGGTAGCTTCGACGAAAGCTTACACATCGCAATTGATCGGATTTTATCTGTTGGGTCTACACTTGGCGCAAACGCTAGGCACGCAAACCCCTGAAGAAATCGCGGAAGTGATTGCAGCTATGAAGGAGCTTCCTGAGCAGGTTAGCGAGATCTTAGAGCAAGCAGAAGCGCTGAAAGTTGTTGCGGAAGAGATGGCGAAGCATGATAATCTGTTCTTTATCGGGAGAGGATTAGATTATGCGGTCGCTTTGGAAGGCTCATTGAAGCTGAAAGAGATCTCTTACATTCACTCCGAGGCGTATGCAGCGGGTGAGTTGAAGCATGGTACGCTTGCGTTGATTGAGGATGATATCCCGGTAATCGCATTAGCGACACAGCATGAGCTGCTTGAGAAAACCGTGAGCAACATCAAAGAAGTGAAGGCGCGCGGCGCGAATGTGTTAGGTATTGCCGTGGAAGGCGAGACGGAGCTGCAGAAGTCGGTTGACAGCACGTTCATTATTCCTAAAACGTTGGATGTGTTGACGCCTGCGTTGTCCGTAATTCCTTTGCAGTTGCTGTCTTACTACGCGTCGTTGGCGCGTGGGAATGACGTGGATAAGCCGAGAAATTTGGCGAAGAGTGTGACGGTGGAGTAGGCGAGAAATGCAAAAGAAGTCCCGTTGAGTGTAATCACTCATCGGGGCTTCTTTTGCATTTAACCTTATTTGTGGTATTTGGCAATCTTGTTGACCTAGCGCAAACATGTTTGGCTCGTACCAATTTGTAATCCGCATGAAAAAACGTTTCTCTAGACCCACTTCCACCTCGGCTGTTACGATAAATGTGCACTCGAAATTGAAGGGAGTACAGGAACGATGGAGCAGCATCAGCGATACGAAAATTTAAAAATGGGTGAGCGTGGAGCAATTATCAGCATTATTGCTTATATATGTCTTTCTCTTCTTAAACTAATAGTAGGGAAGTTATCAGGATCGGAAGCTTTAAGTGCTGATGGTCTAAATAATGCAACAGATATCGTGGCTTCAATTGCTGTGCTAATAGGATTAAGGTTAGCTCAAAGACCCGCTGATGAGGATCATCCTTATGGCCACTGGAAATCAGAGACGATAGCCTCATTAATTGCCTCTTTTATCATGATGGCTGTTGGATTAGAAGTTTTATTTACGGCTATCATGTCGATCTTCAGAACGAATGAGCAATCACCAGACCTTATTTCTGTTTGGACAGGGCTATTCTGCGCAGTGATTATGTTTCTTGTATATCGGTACAATAGGAATCTTGCCAAGAAGATAAATAGCCAAGCCGTAATGGCGGCGGCTAAGGATAATTTCTCTGATGTTTTAGTGGGTTTAGGAACGGTGGTTGGCATCATAGGTTCACAGTTTCAATTGCCATGGCTGGATCCTGTGACCGCTATAATTGTTGGATTGATGATTTGCAAGACGGCCTGGGACATCTTCCGTGAAGCTTCTCACCACTTGTCTGATGGGTATGATGAGAAAGCCTTGCAAGTTTATAAAGATACGGTTCAAATGGTTGATGGGGTTGAGGTTGTAAAAGAACTGCGTGCTAGAAACTATGGCAGTAATACAGTTGTGGATGTTGTTTTATCGATTAAAGGAGAACTGGAATTTCATGAAGCACATGAGATTGCAACGAATGTAGAGAATGAATTAAAGAAATCTTCCGAAGTGATTGATGTGCATGTCCATTATGAGCCGGTCAAAAGTAGATCTTAATTGTGATAGGATTTACAGAGTAATCCGCTCATTTTCTGTTATAATAGGAGTAAATCGTAAGTTTTATGATCAGAAAGCGAGCGCGATTATGGAAGAAATGATGCCAAAACCTGTGCAGGATCTTTGTGAGGATACTTGTAATGGGACTTCAAATATCGATCTATTAAAAGAACAACTGATATCGGAGCAAACGGTTACAGGGGTTGCCGAGGTATTCAAGGCTCTTGGAGATCCTACAAGATTGAAGATCATTCATACCTTGTTAAATAAAGAACTGTGTGTTCACGACATTGTTCAGGTCCTAGAAATGGGTCAGTCTGCGATTTCACATCAGTTGAGATATTTACGCAATTTTCGAATTGTTAAACGTCGTAAAGTAGGAAAAACCGTCTATTACACATTAGATGATGAACATATCGAGCAAATTTTCTTGCAGATGCTGCAACACATCAAACATGATTAAGGGGAATTCTTAGATGAAAAAGTGGGCTATCGCATGATAAAAGGCTGTTATTATATCTGTAAACAAACGAACTACTAATCTCAAAGAGATCAATAGTTCGTCAACTGTTTGTGATAATATTTATTATTTTGACTATTTAATCACGCGTCGAGCTGTCATGTAGTGAGAATTCCAGTAGGAATTAATCGTAGTGATTTTCACACCGCCAGCACCATACGTGTTTAACATTTTGTTATTTCCAAGGTAAACGCCTACATGACCAACTCCTGGTCTGCCAGGGACGGAGAAGAATAGCAGGTCGCCTTTCTTCCAATTTTTTTTCGAAACATAACTACCGACTTTCGATTGCTGAGCAGCTGTCCGCGGCAGGCTTATCCCGTATTTCCCGAAAATGTATTTCGTTAATGTCGAGCAGTCGAAATTGCGCGTTTGTCCAACTTTCGCACCGAATTTATACGGTGTGCCTAGATATCTTTTCCCTAAAGAAATAATACTATCAGCTTTCGTCGTCGAGGTTATTGTTGCAGTAGCAGCTTGAGTAGGCTTTGGACTACTGATTACTCCTCCTGAGATCGCCACGGTTGCTCCAATTGTCATAATTGCCAAGCGTTTGCTCCATTTATGTTGTAATTTCATAGTTGTTGTCCTCCTCTGTTTTTGAGTGCTGTTTTCTTAGCTAAGCCTAGTATAGCAGACGAGGAGTCTCCTATAATTTGCTAGAAGCGAAGAAAACCGTGGGTTTGGAGGGGACGAGCCCACTATATTAGAAAACGATGAGAATCTCCTTTGAAAATTATTCTTGACTAGCTTAGATTAACAAAAAGCCTGATCTATCAACGCATTATTCAACTAACACGGCAATATGGTAAGCAGAGTAGATTGCAGCAGGCGTGTTTTTCGTAATTTGCGGAAAATTGGCGCTGATGTTTTCAATAAGATAAAAAAGTGGAGATTGTATAAACAATCTCCACTTTTTTATGATTTCTTCTGTATCAATACGGTTAAACTGACAAGCGTAACAAAGATCGTAGCGCCCATATCAGACAAGATAGCAATCCATAAGGTAAGCAATCCAGGGATCGTGAGTAATAAGGCAATAAGTTTTAATCCAAGTGCTACTATGATATTAAACCGGATGACGGAATTAACTCTTTTGGATATAGAGACGGCTTCAGGAAGTTTTCCTAAATGATCCTGCATGAGCACGATATCTGCCGTTTCAATCGCGCTATCGGTTCCTTTCCCCATCGCTATGCCTAGTTGAGCGGACGCTAGGGCTGGGGCATCGTTAATACCATCGCCAATCATTGCGACACGACCGATAGTAGCTAACTCTTTGATTTTATTAACTTTATCTTCAGGGAGAAGGCCGCCGAAGTAGGAAGTCACACCAACCAGACTGGCGACTTTTTCAGCTGTCTTTTGATGATCACCCGTCAGCATGACGGTACGTTGGATACCAGCACGATGTAAGGCTTCAATAACAGATTTGCTTTCTTCTCGGATCTCATCACTGATGCCGAACATGCCGAGAACTTGTTGATGATCAGCAACTAATACAAGTGTTAACCCTTGTTCTTTCAAATCGTTAATTTGTTGTTGTATATCCTTAGGAATGTCAATATGCTCTATACTTTTTTCATTGCCGAGCCAGTATTGCTTTCCTTGTATGAGAGCCACGATGCCGCGGCCAGAAACGGTTTGAATTTCATCCGGTGATGGTACATCCATTTCACTTTCGTTAATTTTCTTCATGATTGCTTTAGCTAGAGGGTGGGAGGATGATTTTTCTATGGACCCTGCGACCATAAAGAATCGCTCTTCATCGAACACGATGGCCGTTTCGACGTGTGGTTCACCCTTCGTTAATGTCCCCGTTTTATCAAAAGCGAGTGTATCAATTTTCCCAAGCTGCTCCAAAAACACGCCGCCTTTAATCAAAATACCGTTGCGCGCATTCCGGGTAATGCCAGAGACGATGGCGATGGGAGAAGATAGAATAAGTGCACAAGGACAACCTACAATTAGGACAGCTAGACCTTGATAAACCCATGTACTCCAGTCGCCACCAAGTAGCAGTGGGGGAATCAAAATAACAAGGGCTGAAATCGCCATAATAATAGGAGTATAGTATTTGGCAAACTTATTAATAAATAATTCGGTAGGTGTTTTGGTCTCTTGTGCTTCTTCAACAAGGTGCAATATTTTGGCCAATGAAGAATCCTTATATGCTTTCTCAATCAGGATATGAAGAATACCTTCGTTATTAATACTACCGCCGAAGACAGGTTCTCCATTAGACTTATCAACGGGCAAAGATTCTCCAGTTATAGCGGCTTCATTGACCGAGCTTTTTCCTTCACTTACCGTACCGTCGGAAGGAATTTTCTCGCCCGGCTTTACAAGTACCAGATCTCCAACTTTTAAAGATGAAATAGGAACAACGGACTCGATGCCATGATCCAAAATGGTGGCTTCTTTGGGTGCTATTTTAAGCAGCGTCTCCATAGAGCGGCGAGCTTTATCCATCCCAAGCCCTTCAAGCAATTCGTTCAGTCCTAATAGAATCGCGACCAGTGTGGCTTCCTTCCATTCACCTATGGAAACAGCTCCAATAAGAGCAATCGTCATTAGCGTATCAATATTAAAACGTAGAACCAATAGGTTTTTAAGCCCTTTGATAAACGTGGCGTATCCACTTAATATGATAGCAATAACATACATGCCAATTTGCAGTGTATCGCTTAATTGATTGTCAAAAACAAATGCCGCGGCATAAATAAGAAAGGAAACAATGAGCAGCTTCATTAATTGTTTTGCACTGCCGTGATCGTGACTATGTGAATGTCCATCCCCATGGTCATGACCTTGATGATCGTGAGGGGGGTTAGGGTTATGCTCATGATCATGATCCCTGTGATCATGTCCTTGATGGCTATGATTCTCTTGACTGCGATCAATAAAAGCACGATCTGATTTAAGAATTCGTTCTACATCTGTTAAAGAGACGCGGGGATCAAGTTTTAACTTACCGGAATTATAACTAAGTGTAGCGGACTCACCGTATGCCAACGTTCTAATCTGCTGTTCCAGTCCCATGGCACAATTACCGCAAGAGAGGCCTTTCACGCGATATTCACTCATAGTGAACCCTTCTTTCGTTAACATATGATTATATGTTCATATGATATGCGAGTAGTCAGTTTATGTCAAACTAAACTTTGGTCATATGTGGAAAAAGGGCCTGTTCCGCTGCCGAATCGTATTTAGATGTAAAAACTACAGATAAATTCTATGGAATTTGAAAAAACAAGGCAATTGAAGGAATTTAACTACATGAAATACAGTTAATAACCCCTAATTCGATAATCCCGTAACAAATAGATGAAGAAAATCCAGTTAAATTGCGAAGTCAGTTTATATTTATGGGTCCATAGAAAAAAGAGGCGTTTCAATAAGTCTACATAGACTTTGAGACAGCCTCTTTTCTGGTTATCATGCTACTTTTCCTGTTCCTTTATCACTTGCTCAATTCCTAACAGGATCAGCTTCAAGCCGAAGTCAAATGATCGGTCGGTCCCCATCAACTCGAACTGCCCGCTCTTGAACATCCTACGGAATAGTCCTGCATCACCCTCACTCATGGCGTCCAGGAGGTGATCCATCTCCCTTTTCGGAAACTCTCCCTGCTCTTTGAGGATAGCCGCGACATTCCGCTGATGCTCGTAATCATCAAGAACGAAGTAGAAGACATAATTCATGACCGTAAGGATCGCTTGTAATTGATGCTCTTGCTCAAGTGGGGTCGATTCCATGCAGAGCAGCATACGGTTGGTGAAGCGGATAATATCCGGCTCGTGGGGGAGCGTAAGCATCATTAGCTGTGTGGAACAAGGGTATCTGCGCAGCACGTTCCGTGTTGTTATCGCAAATCCGGTTAGCTGAACCTTCCAATCTCCCTTGGAGTCGAATTCCTCTAAGGTTATTTTGGATACCTGGTTGGCCAGTCGTTGATAGAGGTCTTGCTTACTCTTGAAGTACCAATACAGAGAGGGAGCTTGGATTCCTAGTTTGTCAGCCAAGCGTCTCATACTGAATTTCTCGATACCATCCTCCCTCAGAAGCTCCCACGATGTATCCAAAATCTTTTCCTCAGAGATCTGAGGCTGCTGCTTTTTCATCGTTACTCACCTTTCCATCTAACAGTGTAAGGTTTCACTTTACAGGTCTATAGAATCATGATATCATCTAACACTGTAAGGCACAACCTTACGGTGTTAGATAGAGGCCAAATACACGATGAAAGTAGTGATAGTATGGATACAGAAAATCTCCATTACTTTGAGAAAGCTCCAATCGCCAAAGCCGTTGCTCATTTCGCAGTTCCTATGATGTTAGGCACGTCAATGAGTGTTATCTATTCCATCTTGAATGCCTATTTCCTCGGCACGCTCCACAATACGGCTATGTTAACTGCACTCGCACTAACCTTGCCGTTATTCGCGGTCATTATGGCGTTGGGTAACTTGATTGGAATGGGCAGCGGTACATTCATCTCCCGTTTGCTAGGTGAAAAAAAATACGAGGATGTCAAACATGTGTCGTCATTCGCCTTTTACAGCAGTTTAGTTCTCGGTCTTATCGTAATGGCCGTTAGCCTTCCAATGATCGATTCAATCGTCCATGGCTTGGGAGCCACACTTGAATCCTTCGCATTCACCAAGGACTATGTCACCATTATGCTTATTGGTTCGCCAATCGTCGTTTTATTCTTCACGCTGGAAAATATCGTTCGAGCGGAAGGGGCGGCAATCACGTCGATGACTGGGATGATTCTCAGCGTGGTCGTGAATATTATTCTCGATGTGCTCGTTATTTTCGTGTTCCATTGGGACGTAAAGGGCGTTGCTTCTGCTACGATCATTTCTAACTTGGTTGCGATTGTCTTCTACGCTTTCCACATGAGAAGTAAGAGCCAATTCTTAACGATCTCCCTAAAATGGTTTAAGGCTACCAAAGAAATTATGAGCAATGTATTTAAAATTGGTGTTCCCGTCTTTATTATGAGCATTTTTCTGGGTGCGATGTCGCTTATCTTTAACCATTTTCTTGTTGAATATGGCGATCCAGCTGTAGCAGCTTACGGAATTTCATCACGTCTATTGCAGTTTCCTGAATTTATTCTAATGGGATTGTGCGAGGGCGTTGTACCGCTCATTGCTTTTTCTTATACGGCGAATAAATTGCGCATGAAGCATACGATTGGATTTACGATCAAAGTCATCGTGGCGTTGGCCACTGTATTCGGACTCATTGTCTATCTAATCTCCGACCACTTAATCGGATTATTTACGAATGACCCGCAATTAATCGAAATGGGTAGCTATATTCTGCATGTTACATTCTTATCCCTATTCATTACAGGAATGACCACATTGTTTACGGGGATCTTTCAAGCAACGGCGCAAGGAACCGCGGCATTCGTTATGTCGGTTATTCAAGGAATTACTCTGATTCCTGTGCTCTATTTCGCCAATCGCATGAACGGCTTTCACGGTGTAGTCTGGTCGATAGTCATAGCGGATGCCGTCACATTCCTGGTTGGTGCCATTATGCTATATGTTCTGCGAAACAAATTGCAGCCGGAATTGGAAAGCTTAGTACATTGACGAATTTAACAGGCAGAGACCGGTCGAAATGGAAATAACCATTCTTGACTGGTCATTCTTAAACGTGTAAGATAAGCTAAGAAGGCAGGTGAGAGGGATGGCGAGACCTAGGGAGTTCGATCAGGAGGCTGCGTTAGATAAAGCTTTGGAGGTGTTCTGGGAGAAAGGATATGAACGAACATCGATTCAAGATTTGGTGGAGCATACAGGTGTTCATCGTGGAAGCTTATATGATACATTCGGGGATAAGCATAAATTATTCTTAACCTGCTTGGATCGTTTCCGAATGATTGCGAAGGAACATGTGTATTACATTCTGGAAGAGGAAGGCGAACCGAAAGAGGTTTTGCAGCGCTTCTTTACGAAGCTGATCGACGTTTCACTAAGCGATGAGAATCAGCGCCGCGGTTGTTTCATAGCCAACACGGCCATGGACATTGCTAGCAAGGATCCTATTATATCACTGCGTGTGGAGGCTCATTCACTCGATTTGGAGATGAAATTCTATGATTTCCTTATACGTGCACAACAAAAAGGGGCGCTCAAGAGCAAGTTTGGGATTCGAGAGCTTGCGCGGTTTCTCGTAAACACAAGGCATGGTCTTCATGTTATGGCCAAAACAGCAACAGATCGTAAAATGTTAGAGGATGCAGCAGCGGTGGCTATGTCAATCTTAGTGTAAATGCGGACATAGTCGCCGTAATTATTTACATTTTAAAGAACGGTTATTCTTGTAAAATTCTTATTTTTATAAAGTATGAAAGGATATTTAAAAGGAAATCTCTATATGTTAAAAGGAAATGGTTAAAAAAGTTATTGACTGATCATTCTTAAATGATGTATGCTGTTAGACGTAGAGGAGATGAAGCACGCTTGTTAATGGCGAAGGCTAAAATAACGTGCAGCAGAAGAATTACAAGGATGGCAATGGTATGCAGCATTTTTTTTGGATAGTTAAAGAACGTTCATTCTTAAACTAAAATAAATAGGCAGAGGAGAAATTACGATGAATATGACAAATCAAATTGCGTTAGTTACTGGAGCGAACAGAGGTCTTGGCCGTCATTTGACACTTGAATTGATTGCTAGAGGGGTTAAAGTGTATGCAGGTGCTAGAAATCCTGAAACTGTAGATATTCCTGGAGCAATTCCGCTTCAATTAGATATTACGGATCCGAAATCAGTGGCCGCGGCGGCTGAAGTTGCCAAAGATGTAACGGTATTGATCAATAATGCAGGCTCATCAACTGGTGCATCGCTGCTCGAAGGGGATTGGGAAACCATTCAGCTTGAATTCGACACGCATGTATTCGGTACACTGGCTATGGTCCGTAGCTTTGCACCGATTATTGAGAAGAATGGGGGAGGAAGCATTCTGAACATACTCTCAGCCCTGTCCTGGTTCAGTATCGGAGACGCTGGAGCATATACAGCTGCTAAATCAGCAGAGTGGGGATTGACTAACGTACTGAGATTGAATTTGGCACCACGAAATATCAAAGTTGCTGGTTTACATGTTGGGTTCATGGATACGGATATGACTGCGAATATTAATGCGCCAAAAGTTAATCCTACGGATATCGCAAAAATTGCGATTGATGGCATTGAGGCCGATAGCTTGGAAATCGTAGCTGACGAAACGAGTCGTAACGTGCAGAAAGGCCTAGCAGGTGGAGTCGTAAGCTTGTATCCTCAACTGTTCAACGTTAAGGAGTAATCATTTATTGCGATAGGGTGAAACAAAAATAGGATTGAAGGAGGAAACGTGAATGAAAACATTGTCAACGAAAGCGGCATTCTGGGCAGTAGCCTGGATCTTAACCGTAAGCTTGTGGGCAAGTACAGCTCCTTCAATTGTTTTTCCCATTTATGCTTCGGAATGGCATTTATCTAAGGCGGTAACGACGGGGATTTTTGCAACGTATCCGATTGTACTTATTCTGGTCCTTATTCTATTAGGAAATATTTCGGATTACATCGGCCGTCGTAACACGTTACTTATTGGACTTAGTTTTCTACTCATAAGTGCATTAGCTTTTGCTACAGCTCCGAATGTGTTTTGGCTATTTGGTGGCCGCATACTGCAAGGCATCGGAGTTGGTTTAACGGCAGGATCGGGAGCCGCGGCACTTGTCGAATTTAATCCGAAGTCGAATCAGAAATTCCCTGGATCCATTAATACCATTACACAAGCTGGCGGATTATTTTTTGCAACGATTATCGGTGCAGTTCTCATTAAATATGCCCCATCACCGCTGCATTTCAGTTACTGGGTTTTGACCGCGATTGTGGTCATCAGCATGATCCTATGCTTCTTCATTCCTCAGAATAACTCCGTCCGTAAAACGGGTTGGAAGCCGCAAGGCATTCAAATTCCGCCAGGACAATGGGGACTGTATGCATTAGCTGCGTTAGCAGTAGGAACGGGTTTCGCGAATGGCGCAGTCTTTCTGTCGCTAGGCGCCCAGATTGCACGTGATGTCATTGGAACGAATGATATTCTTATTATTGGAGCCGTATTGTCGATATCGTATCTGCTTGGTGCTGTTAGCGCAACGATAGCTGGGCGTATGAGTCCTAGAACGTCGATCCGGGTTGGGATGGTTTCCGCCTTTCTGACTGTGATTATGCTGGTAACGGCTTCGGAGTTGCATTCCTTTGCGCTATTTTTCGTCTCGTCGATCCTTGGAGGACTTGGCTATGGTTTCTCAGCAGCCGGTGGAATTGGGATTGTCGTCATCAACGCATCAGCTCAATATCGCGTACAATTTATCTCTGCGGTACTGGTTATCGCGTATTTATTCCAAGGCCTCAGCGCTTATGGCGGAGGGGTGATATCGACGGCTTATGGCTTTAGCAATGCGATTTGGATTCTAGCCATTGTTGTGGCCTTCCTAGCGCTCGTTACCTTATACCTTTCGGTGAAAAATCGTATAGCCATGGTGCCAGCATCTCGTTCGCCTAAACCGATTGGATGATCTTTTTTGAGAATAAATAGAGATAGCTTTAAAAATCGAGTTTAATGCGAGTAAGATCAGGCGTCTAAATTCATAGTATCCCCTTGAATAACCACTCCAAAGCCCTTGTGAAATAAGAGGTGGGAGTGAAATTCAAGGGGATATTTTGCGTATCGTGGGCACGTTCGTATTGGCGGGGGCATGGATTGTGGATAGAAACTTTTACTTAGAGTTGTTGCTCTCGGCTCTTCTTGTTTGCATAGGGTGGGGGGCTATGATAAAATGCAATCAATAAGGGGTGATTGTGATGACGGAGGAGAGCCACTCACACGATATGTGTGCAACTTCAAGTGAACGAAAGAGTCACCATTCCGATAAAGCCAAGAGTAATTTGATCACGCGATTGAACCGGATCGAAGGGCAAATTCGTGGAGTTAAAGGGCTGATTGAAAAGGATACGTATTGTGATGATGTGCTTAATCAGATTTCATCGATCCAATCCGCGCTGAATGGAGTAAGTAAGCAATTACTTGAGCATCATATGAAAAGTTGTGTCATTGATCGCATTCAAGAAGGCGATGAAGAAGTGATAACGGAATTATTAACAACGATTAATAAACTTATGAAATAGGGCTGAAATTTCCTAACAATCCATGTGAAAAGGACTTCACCATATAGATGAGGTCCCTATGTGAGTTAATCGTATATGTCTATTTCTTAATAAGTTTCAAATGAAGGGCCTGCTGTTCCGTAAGAATAAATTCCTGCTGAGGCCAGATATCCTCATCTGCATCTCTGCCGAAGAGGCGAAGGAGCTCTAGCCATACCCCTTTTTCCATAGCCTCCGCAGCTGTGATCATGATCTTCATCGTACAACACCTCCTGTGTTTAATTACACGGATCTAATGCGTATTAAACGAGTTAGGTAAGATTTCCGAAGGTACTTTATGGATAAGATATGCGCAAGGGTAGGAATTCATCCTCTTAAGTCCGAATTAACAGCGAGTTGGGCCATAAATCATACGGCTAGGAAGAAACCCCAGAAAATTAGTTTGCATCTTGACTAATATAGGGTAGGGGGGTATACTAAAATTAAGATCAGGTTGTTGAACAATTCCAGTTAGCACTACTGAAGTAGTCGGTAACCTTTTACCACATAAGAAAGTATAAGTTTTCGGCTCCCGAAGACAGCTTTCTTATTGGCGATAAAACCTACATATAAACGCGGTCGCTCATCATTGAATGGCCTCGATATAGGTTTTCTCGCAAAGATGAAGTAAATCTAACATATAAAGGAGAATGAACCATGCAAAATGTAACGTTGAAAGTAGCAGGCATGTCCTGTAACCACTGTGTGAATTCTGTTGAGGGAGCTTTGAAAACAATAGGTGCTTCAGGGAAAGTGGACTTAGCGAGCGGAACGGTGAATGTGGAATTTGATGAAAATAAGCTGACGCAAGCTGCGATTAAAGAAGCGATTGAAGAGCAAGGATACGACGTCAACTAAACGGGGTGTAGATCATGGAAACGGCGGATGCTGCAACAAATACAAAGCAAACATCCCTGCAGATCACAGGCATGACATGCGCCGCTTGTGCGAATCGAATTGAAAAAGGTTTGAACAGACTGGACGGGGTCACGGAAGCTAATGTCAACTTCGCGATGGAGCGAGCAACGGTAACTTATGACCCTAGTCGCATCGATGCGGCCAAGATGGAACAAAGCATTCAGAAGTTAGGTTACGATACCGTGAAGGAAGCCGTTGATTTCCAGCTTGAAGGCATGACTTGTGCGGCCTGCGCGCAGCGGATTGAGAAGACTTTAAATAAGTTGCCTGGCGTGAGCGCGGCTACGGTTAATTTGGCGATGGAAACGGCCCATGTCGTGTACAATCCGTCCGAACTTACGGTATCGGATATGCAGAAGCGCGTGGAGAAGATCGGCTACAAAGCTGTCCCTAAGCAAGAGCAGAGCGACCCGGCTGAATATAGGCAGCAAGAGATTAGTAAGCAGAAGCGGAAGCTGCTGCTATCTGCGCTCTTATCACTGCCATTGCTGTGGTCGATGGTTAGCCACTTCTCGTTCACTACTTGGATTTGGATACCCGAATTGTTCATGAACCCATGGTTTCAATTGCTCATGGCAACGCCGGTTCAATTCTATATCGGAAGACAATTCTATGAAGGTGCTTATAAAGCGGTGAGGAATGGCTCTGCCAACATGGATGTACTGGTTGCACTAGGAACGTCAGCCGCTTACTTCTATAGTCTGTATTTGACGATCGACTGGGTTATCGGTGGCGCCGGCATACATCACGGACCTTCTCTGTATTATGAAACGAGTGCTGTGTTGATTACGTTAGTCATCATGGGGAAATTGTTTGAAGCGCTAGCCAAGGGACGGACATCGGAAGCGATTAAGTCTTTGATGGGGCTGCAGGCGAAGACAGCGATGGTCGTTCGTGAAGGTCAAGAGATTCATATACCAATCGACGAAGTTATGACCGGGGATATCGTGCTCGTTCGTCCGGGAGATAAAATACCGGTAGACGGCGAAGTGCTTGAAGGCTCTTCCTCGGTGGATGAATCGATGCTCACAGGAGAAAGTCTGCCGGTTGGCAAGAAGCCCGGTGATGCTGTCATTGGGGCAACGATCAATAAGAATGGCATGCTCCGCATCCAAGCAACGAAGGTCGGCAAAGAAACAGCGCTGGCACAAATTATAAAAGTCGTCGAGGAGGCTCAAGGCTCCAAAGCACCGATTCAGCGGGTGGCCGATGTCATTTCGGGGATTTTCGTCCCTATTGTAGTGGGGATCTCCGTCATCGCTTTCCTAGTCTGGTATTTCTTGGTGACACCGGGCGATTTTGCAGGGGCGTTAGAGAAAGCCATAGCGATCTTAGTCATCGCCTGTCCTTGTGCGCTAGGCTTAGCGACACCGACTTCGATTATGGCGGGATCAGGGCGCTCGGCCGAACTGGGCATTTTGTTCAAAGGCGGCGAGCATCTGGAGAAGACGCATCTCATCGATGTAATCATTTTGGATAAAACAGGAACAGTCACCCAAGGAAAGCCAGCGCTTACCGATGTGTACGCTGAGGGTGACGAAGCGGAATTCCTACGTCTTGTAGGCGCCGCAGAGAGAAACTCGGAGCATCCCCTCGCAGAAGCGATAGCAGCAGGCGTTAGAGAGAAGGGCATTGAACTCCCAGCGACAGAATCTTTCGAAGCCATCCCTGGGTATGGTATTAAAGCCCTTGTGGAAGGAAAAGAGCTGCTCATCGGAACACGACGACTCATGGAGCAATTCGGTGTAGATGTCAAAGCTACTGATGGCGACACGATGTCGAAGCTAGAGGAGTCAGGTAAAACAGCTATGCTTGTTGCCATTAATAAAGGGTACGGGGGTATAGTAGCTGTTGCGGATACCGTCAAAGAAACGTCGCATGCCGCGGTTAGCCGATTGAAAGCTATGGGCATTGAGGTCATCATGATTACCGGCGATAACGAACGGACGGCCAAAGCGATCGCAGCACAAGTGGGTATAGAGCATGTTTTCGCGGAGGTTCTACCCGAAGGCAAAGCGGAAGAAGTGAAAAAACTTCAAGCGCAAGGAAAGAAAGTAGCGATGGTTGGAGATGGTATTAACGATGCACCGGCGCTCGCGACGGCTGACATTGGGATGGCAATCGGAACGGGCACGGATGTAGCGATGGAAGCTGCTGACGTGACGCTGATGCGCGGGGAGTTATCCAGCATACCGGATGCGATCTATATGAGCCGCTTAACGATGCGCAATATCAAACAAAATTTGGTCTGGGCACTCGGTTACAATACGTTAGGGATACCTATTGCTGCGCTTGGCTTATTGGCGCCTTGGGTTGCTGGCTTAGCCATGGCATTAAGCTCGGTTTCCGTTGTTCTTAATGCACTTCGTCTTCAACGTGCCAAGATTCGTAACGAATTGACCTAGATATAGGAGAGAATAGCGTGTGTATATTCAGAAAATAGGGCTGATCACAGCCATGCTCGCCGTACTGTTTCTGAGCGCATGCGGCAGTGTGAGGGAGGCCTCATCGAGCAAGAGTCAGCATGGCAGTCACGAGGCAGCCTCCAGCCCAGCAAGTGCCGATGAACATAGCGGACATGGGGGCGAAATGCCGAAGGCATCCACGAATCTGAAAGCATCATTCACCTTCGGCTCGGTGAGTCTGAAAGCGAAGGAGACGTCGGAATTAACGATCCAAATTACGGATGATACCGGAAAACCCGTCTCTGATTTTCAAGTGAATCATGAGAAATTGCTGCACTTGATTATAGTGAATCACAGTCTCTCGTCTTTTCAACATGTCCATCCTGCTTACCAAGGGGATGGTAAGTTTACGATTAGTACGAGTTTCGACGGTGGCGGTGACTATAAGCTCATCGCCGACTTCATTCCTAGTGGCGGAACGAGCACTACGCTTAGTCAATGGGTGAAAGTCTCTGGTAAAGAGGCCGAACATACCGTGCTCCAAGCCGATGCCAAGCTGCATCAAGAGGTTAGCGGTAAAGCCGTCGAACTTTCCTTGAGCAGTACGAAGGCCAAGGAAGAGGTAACGCTCAGCTTTACAATTCGAGATGCTGTGACGAACAAGGAGATCACGAATCTGCAGCCCTACTTAGGCGCTGTAGGTCATGTTGTGATTCTGTCGGCTGATGCCGAGAAGTACATTCATGTCCATCCCCTTGAGGAGAAGGCGACGGGTCCTGTCGCGAAGTTCGCTACTTCATTTCCAGAAGCGGGCATCTACAAGCTGTGGGGACAGTTCCAGCATAACGGAGAAGTGTTTACAGTGCCTTTCGTCGTTGAGGTGAAATGAGTCCTTATTAGCGCATGAATAAGGGGATGTCCCACTGCCTTATCACATTTAGATGTAAAAACTACAGCTAATGTGCTCGAATTTGAGGTATTTTCGTGAGTAGATGGAAAAGATACAGGTAAATTCTATGAAATTTGATAAGTTGATACAATTAGAAGAATTTAACTTCAGGAAATACAGTTAATCTTCCGAATTCGCTCCATCCGCTTCAAATAGATGGAGAAAATACAATTAAACTATGGGAAGTCGTTTTATTATTTATGAGTCAATACGAAAAAGAGGCGTTTCAATCAGTCTACATGACTATTGAGACAGCCTCTTTTTGTTCAAATATCAGAATTTATAAGTTTTACTTACTAATTATGCTGAATTTCTAGATAAACGCTCCTGTCCTTCAAAGGACGGCGTAGCCGTTTATTTTGATTGTGTCCGTTTAATCAATTTCATCTTCAAAGCCGTCGCATAGTTCGTAAAATGCACGTAATCCCCCTGCATCCACAGAAGAAGAGCTTCATCTTGGGCGTTGCTCCGAGCGAGGACGGGTCTCACGTTATTGCACGAAGAGCCGCTGGTGACGGCAGTGGACACCCACGTTGATCCATGATCGGCCGTAACCCAATGCTCGATTTCGAATATCCCATTGACCGAGCGAGACAGATACACATGGGTCGGGTTGGCATGGTCGAGGATAATACCGCCGGAGTAGAAAGGCTCCCGCTCTACAGCGCCTTGCTCGGTTTGTGGGAACCAGGAGCCGCCGGCTGTTATTTCATGATTCGTCCATGCGTCGCCGTTCCAATAGCTATACCAATAGCGGTGGTCCGTATTGGCGTGAAAGACGACATACACAATGACCGAACGACCGTCAGCGTCTACCGCAATATCCCAGATCCAAGCCTTCGCATCGTGCTGGGTTCCATCGAACACCACATCGGCTTCACGAGGAAGCATAGGCAAGTTGGCTAGTGGTTTAATGGTTGAACCATCCGCATGCTGGAGAGAGCCACCTTGGATGCAAGCGCAGTAGATACTGTTGTGCGGTTCTATATTGGGGTGTCCGTCCGTAAAAGCAAACCAGATGGCATCCTCCCCATTGCTGGCGTATTTGACGTAGGGACGGGCGCCTTCTCCCATGATTAAGGTTTGGGGTTCCGACCATATCCCCTCTGTATCAGGTAAGGAACTGAAATTAGGTTTGAAATTACCGCCACGCCAGAACAAATACTGCTGCTGTTCCTGACGAAGATATATCGGATTGGGATAGGTATAGCCATGCATACCGCTTGTATTCTCTGGCAGTTCTTGCTCAGTGCCAAAGGATGTGATATCCTCTGCCGTTTCCATTTGACGGTAATACATCGTCTTCCCATTATGAGCAGAGTAATAGATAATGGCACGCCCATTGGCAGGGATATACAGCGAGGGATTCGCATGGTCATCCTGCTGTAGACTTGGCTTGATCAGGATGGAATGGACGGACCCGTCACGATGATCGTAGGTACCGATCATGACATGACCCTGCCGCGTTAACCAACCGACATACGTACGATCCTGCTCACCGACAAAGCGGACGGCCCGTGGGTCAGCGAAGAAACACCACGCCCCATCTTCGGTAAAACTCGAATGATTTTCTCCTCGCATAGCCATTCATTTCTCCTTCTTATACGTTTCGTCTCTGTATGCACTCGGACGCGGATATGTGGAAATGTCCAGAATTTCCTACATTTTACCGCATCCTTTAGGAGCTGTGAAGCGCGAATTTGGCGTGTTTTTTCTGGCAGATCGACCAAGAAAGCCTCTTCGTAACCCCCTTATACTGAAAGGTGATTCGAGAGAGGAGGATGCTTCTTATGAAGTATCGGAAATTTGGCAATACCCAGTGGGATATCTCGGAGATCGGTTTCGGGGGTTGGCAGATCGGCGGTGGTGGAGCCTTCGGGCAAGTAGATGACCGTGATTCAGTTAAAACCTTGCTTGCAGCATGGGATCGGGGAATTAATCTCGTAGATACAGCTCAAATGTATGGGAAAGGTCACTCCGAGGAAGTCATCGGCATGGCACTCAAGCAATGGCATCACAATCATATCTATATAGCTTCCAAGGTGCAGCCCGTTCAGTGGCCGCATCCCAATGAGATAGATCCTACGATGACAGGGCGTTATCCCAAAGCGCACATCCGCAAACAGTGTGAAGACAGCTTAACTAGGCTAGGTGTGGATACCATTGATCTGTATCAGCTGCATGGCTGGTTCCCTCAGGGAATGGAAGATCGCGAATGGCATGAGGCGTTGACGGAGCTTCAGAAGGAAGGCAAAATCCGTGAATTCGGCGTATCCATTCGTGATTATCGTCCGCAGGACGGTATTGCACTTGCTGAGGCGGGGCTGATTCAGGCCCAGCAGGTTGTTTATAATATTTTTGAGCAGAGACCTGCGGAGGCACTGTTACCTGCCTGTAAGAAGAATGGCGTGGCTGTTCTTGCTAGAGTTCCCTTTGATGAAGGTTCGCTCATCGGCAACTGGGTACCAGAAACCTACGCTACCTTCGCGCCAGGCGATGTAAGGCTGACGTATTTCAAGGGGGAGCGTTTCTTGCGGACACTGGAGAAGGTGGATGCGATTAAACGAATGATTCGTGAGTACGATGCGACGATGACGCTTGCTGAAGTTGCGCTTCGTTTCTGTCTGTCAGATGAAGCTGTAAGCTGTGTCATTCCGGGAATGCGCAGTGTTCAGGAAGTGGAACTTAATCTCAAGGTTTCTGACGGCAATGTCTTGCCGAAGGAGCTATTGGAGCAATTGAAACCGTTCAATTGGCCACGCAATTATCATAATCCAGATACGGTGGTGGATCCGTTATGAGTGCTTTTGCCAGATTCCATAAGCGCTTGAAGGAGAAAGCAGACGATGTCCGAGCTCGCCCCGTCACTTACGTGGCTTTCGGTGATAGCGTGACCCAAGGATGCATGGAATACGCTGCTATCGAGCACGAGCAAGTCTACCACAATCTGCTTAAGAAGCGAATTGTGCAAAGGTATCCGACGACAATTCTAAATGTCATCAATGCTGGCGTATCGGGAGATACGGCTGTTAAGTCGGAGCCGAGGTGGCAGCCGGATGTGATTGCGTATCAACCGGATCTCGTTACGATTGGCTTCGGCGTGAATGATTGTCATGCGGGGGAGGCGGGGCTTGAGCCATATTTGGAGAAAATGGATGCATTCGTGCGAACTGTGAAGCGAGATACAGAAGCAGATCTCCTAGTGCTTACGCCAAACATGATGATGATGCACGACAACGATACCATTCATGCGAATGATCGAGTTGTCTTACCTCGTTTCTCAGATACATCAGAGAAGGGGTATTTACAGCTGTATACCCATGCTTTGAGGGCATATTTGCAGCAAGAAAAGCTAGCTTATGTGGACATATATGCGCTATTCGAGGCAAGGTTGCTGGAAGGGCAAGCACCTCATGCTAGATTAGCCAATGGCATCAATCACCCCGATCGCGAACTACATGCCCAGATGGCTGAACGGATCGAAGCTCGGATATTTGAAGGACACGAATAACTTCAACAGAAAGTGGGAGAGCCGCATGTTCGAACAGGCGAATTGGATATGGAAGTCGGGAGAACGGAGACCGATTAATGCGCACATCCTTTTTCGGAAAACGTTTACATATGAGGAAGTGGTATGCAATCAAGCGATACTGTCTATCTCTGCGGACACCAAGTTTAGGTTATGGGTAAATGGAACGGAGCTGGGAGAAGGACCTATTCGTTCGACCGCGGATCACTGGTATTACGATGAGTTTGAGATGACTCACTTACTTCTGACTGGAACGAATGTGATTGCCGCGCAAGTCTGGCACTACGGGCATTCTAATTATCAATACATTGAGAATGAAGCGGGACTTATTGCTGAATTATCCTTGTACGGCTCCAACGGTACCCAAGTGATCGGCACAGATGAAACATGGCTTTGTTGCAGGCATGAAGGACATGAAGTCGATGTCGTTAAGCGTAATGTGAATTTGGGTTGGATGGAAATATACGATGCCAATGCGCTGAGCGAACAATGGGTCCTTCCTGTCTACAATGATAGGAGCTGGGTACAGAGTGAAGTCGTTGCTCCTTACGGAGGCGCGCCTTGGGGAGAACTGCATCCCCGAGTTATTGAGCCGTTATCAAGACAGATGGTTAGGCCGAAGCAGATCCTCGCACTGAGTGAAATTATACCCATCCGCCAAGTGATATCCGTTCAAATGCGGGATAATCTGTATCCAGACTCACGGGATGCCAATGCTAAGATATTCAGTGGGTTTTTGGCCGTTAGGCTGGTGGTTGAGGCAGAAACACACGGTCGAATAACATTTGCACATTCCAAGTGGAACGGTGTTCAGGGACGATTCAAGATCGATGACCGCTGGTATGCTCATCAGGACGCGATACAGCTGGCTGCTGGTGATCACCTGTTCTTGATGGAGATTTGCGGCGTGCATAATGATTTGTTCTGCCATATGGAATTCGATTTCGATAGGGAACTGCGGTTCGCTCATCCTAAGGATGTCGAGCAAGATGCCGCCTTCGTAACCATGGGGCCGTTTGAAACAATCGAGTCATATGCGGACGGCTTTCAGCCTGTGTACGGCGGCGTTGAGAAGAGTACGGGTCTGAATCATGAGCATCCGCTGCTGCTGGAAATCGGAGCTTGCTCCACCTTGGAAGCATTCGAGGCGTACCATGAGATGTGGAAGGATGTTCATCCGAGACATGTACTCGTTAACCAAATGATCTATTCATTGATGATGCGTAAACGAGTGGTCAAGCATTATCCCATTACGAACCGTCTGGAGCGAATGCTCCATGACCACCTGCTTCCGACTGAACTTCCTCATACCGTAGAAGGCGGGGATCTCGAAATCGTATTGGACTTCGGAAAAATTTACGTAGGCACCATTGAACTTGAAGTTGATGCACCTCAAGGGACAGTGATCGATGTCTACGGCTTCGAAAACCGTGTCAATGGCGTCAATGCCTATACATCGGGCTGTAATAATGCATTCCGGTATATTTGCCGTGAAGGTAGGCAGGTGTTCAAGAGCTTCACCCGGATGGGCTTCCGGTATGTGATTGTGGCGGTGCGCCAAGCGGATACGCAGATTCGGATCCACCAAATTCAACTGCACCAATCTAGCTATCCGGCTACGGATAAAGCGTTATTCCGCTGCTCAGATCCCCTGTTGAATGACATTTGGGAAATATCCAGGCATACGTCGCACATGTGCATGGAGGATATGTTCGTCGATTGTCCCACCTATGAGCAGGTCTTCTGGGTAGGGGACTGCCGAGTGAGCGCACTGGTGAACTATCAGTTGTTCGGCTCCTATGAGCTTGTCAGGCATTGCTTGGAAATGGTGCCGCGATCGCGGAGTCAAAGTCCGCTTCTGCTTGCCTTGTTCCCTACGGATTGGCAGGCGGCGATTCCGATGTGGACCTTCAGTTGGATTATCGCGTGTAAGGAGTATGTCGACTACAGCGACGATCGTTCCTTCTTCGAGGCCATCTATCCGGAAATCCGGTTAACACTGGAAGCGTACAGGGGATTTCTCAACGGGGATGGACTGTTTGATACGAGCTCTTGGAATATGCTCGATTGGGCGCCAATCGATATTCCCTCTGTTGGCGTCGTTACTGCGCAGCAGGCGCAATTGGCGCAATGCCACCGAATCGCAGCGGAGATGGCGGAATCGCTGGGATTACAAGGCGAAGCGGAGGATCTGCTACAGCGTGCAGAGCAACTGAAGCGAGCCATTGATGAGCATCTATGGAACGAAGAGGCTCAGGTCTACCTGGACGGTATCCACCGTAACGGTAAGCCTTCGACGACGACAAGTCTCCAAACGCATGTGTTACTGTATCTGGCGGATTGCATAGGAGAGCGGCAGGCGGCCATTATCGAACCTCAACTGCTGAATCCACCGAAGGAATGGGTTCAAATCGGTACGCCCTTCTTCTCGTTCTATTTGTTTGAAGTGTGGAAACGTTTCGGTGAACTGGACCGCACTCTGGCGCAGATCAAGACGGATTGGGGTCAAATGATTCGTTATGGGGCTACAACCACGTGGGAAAGCTTTCAAGTATTCCCAAGGAGTCATGCGCATGCCTGGTCGGCTGCTCCGGCTTATGTCCTTGGGAATCAGCTCTTAGGCATTGCGAAAGTAGAAGATGGCTATCGGAAAATTCGAATCGTCCCGCCAGTAACTGAACTGCTCTGGGCAGAAGGGAGCGTTCCGACGGCTTATGGGCGCATCGATGTATCGTGGTCGAAGGAAGCGGGAAAACACGTGATGCACGCAGCTGTTCCGCTAGAAATTCAAATAGAGGCGGTCCAAGATCAGTTCGCCGATTGGGATATTCAGATACATAGGATCGGATAGACTCGAAGGACTCTGCTCAGGCAGGTGCAGTAGTTGCTAGTATTGCTGCGATTAATCCGCCTTCTGACTCTTACGGAATTTCCCAGGTGAGATGCCATGCATTTGTTTAAAAAGTTTATTGAAGAAGCTCAAGTCGTCGAAACCGACTTCTTGGGCAATCTGCAAAATGTTGCTATTCGTAGAAAGCATCAGCTCTTTCGCGATCCGAATGCGAATTTCATTGCGGAATTCAATGAAAGTCTTGCCCATGTAGAGCTTAAATCGAGATGTGAAAGCAGACTGGCTCATTCCGCACATCTGACTTACTTGGGCAAGCGACAGCGGATTGGCATGATGCAGCTCGATAAATTCGGCTACACGTTCAATGATTTTATGCTCAGAAGCAAGCGCTGTCATTGGTTTATGCAGCATTTGATCGTAGCAGCGGCTGAGGAATACGAACATCTCGATGAGCCTGGTCTTCACGAGCAGGCGATAACCGAGCATCTTCTCAGTGTACTCGCTGAGGATGCGGTCAAGCAGCTGCTTCATCTCAATTCGTTGGTGTGGATTCAGCCTGAGATGGGACTGGAAATGGACGGACTGCCGCAGAAACGGCTCCACATAAAAAAAGTCGACGAACGATGTGACGTTGGATAACGTTTGCAGCTCGTGACTCAAGATGGATGGGGCAAACAGAATATTGTACACGATGAGATGTTCATCCACGAAGTAAGCATGCTCGACATCAGGTTCGATGACGAAGACATCCCCTTCTTGAATCAGATATTCCGATCCTGCATAGCTATGGCGACCTGATCCTTCTACCACATACACAAACTCGACGAATTCGTGTGAATGTGGCTTGACGGATTCTTTTTTTCTGAACGTGTACTGTTCGAGATGAAAAGGAAATTCGTAGGCTTCCAAGTAACTTTCATTGTCAAATCGGGTCATCGGACAAGACCTCCGGTAAGGAAGATAAGTGCTTCATTTCTTTTTATCATAGAGGATATTCGGAAAGAAGGGAAGTTGGCAAATCACCTTGAAACTCTGACGGATTCACCAAGTATGCCCCCTCGTACGCATGATAAAGTGAGATTAAAGAACAGATAGTACAAAAGGAGCTGGCTGCCATGACCAACGCGATACAATCGCTTTTAACCGCAGAGCAATGCGCATTTTATCAAGAAAACGGATTCGTACAAGTGGATAATGTTCTGAACGAGCAAGAATTAATTGAGCTTCGCCAATACATGGAAGAAGTGATGATCGAGGACTCGGGAGCGCTTTCATTGCAAACGGATAAAAAAGGCGGCAGCTATTACCGCGTGCTCAACCAGCGTGTTAACGTTTGGCGGGATCATGGCGGCATGCATAAGTATTCCTTCAACCCGCGCTTTGCGCAAATGGCACTTGAGCTTACAGGAGCTAGCGGCATTCGCCTCTTTCACGATCATGCCCTCTGGAAAATGCCAGGCGATTCGAAGCCGACCCCGTGGCACCAAGATTACCCGTATTGGCCGATGACAGAGCAGGGAGCCATGTCGATATGGATCGCACTTGATGACGTGGATGAGTCGAATGGCTGCATGATGTTCGTGCCGAAATCACAAAATGCCGGTAAGCTGAACCATATTGATTTGGCTAACCCTCAGGATTTATTCGAGTTCGTGAAGGGGACCGATTATGAGAATGCGAAACCTGTGAAGGTACCGTTAAAAGCAGGTAGCTGTACATTCCATAATGGACTTACTTTTCACTATGCTCACTCGAATGTAACGGATAAACCGAGGCGTGCGCTAGCGATCATTTATATGCCGGACGGAACGACATTCAGCGGGAAGAAGCATGCGATCACGATGGATTTGAATGTGCAGGAAAACCAACCGCTGGCAGGTCGGATGTTCCCTCTATTGGCCTCTAGAGCATAAGGAGGAAGTCAGCTATGGATAAGGATGATATCACGAGTAAGGAAGATCTGCTTGCTCATCTCGGTGACGATTATGACCGCTATTTGGGAGCCATTGTGCCCCCTATTTTCCAAAATTCACTCTTCACAAGGAAGACGGTTAATCACGGTTATACGTATACGCGCGTTGCCAATCCGACGACGGAGATTGCTGAAATGAAAATTGCAGCGCTCGAAGGTGGGGAGGAAGCACGATGTTTCTCTTCAGGAATGGCGGCTATCAGTGCTGCCTTGTCCTATTATCTCGAGAAAGATAGCCATGTCATATGCCCTCGTGCGGCCTATGTACCTGCGAAAGCCTTCCTAGAAACATACATGAAGAAGTTCGGCTGTGAGGTTACGCTCGTGTCTGGGGAAAGCATCGAGGAATTTGAGCAAGCGATTCGACCGAATACGAAAGTGATTTATTTGGAGAGCCCGCTATCGAACATTTTCTCGCTCCAGGATCTGCAGGCCATCGCTGCGTTGGCGAAATCTTACGGGATTGCGACGATTATTGATAATACATGGGCAACGCCGTTATATCAGAACCCCCTTGCCTATGGTATTGATCTCGTCGTTCATTCCGCATCGAAGTATTTGGGTGGACACAGCGATATTTTGGGTGGAGTCATCGTTGGCAGCAAGCAAATTCTGGAATCCATTACGAATAACGAAAGAAGTTTGTATGGGGCTGTTATGGATCCCCACCAATCCTGGTTGCTCATCCGAAGCCTGCGGACTCTCGCGGTGCGGATGAGGCAGCATGAGGAGAATGGCAAGAAGGTTGCCGCTTTCCTTGAAGGTCATTCTCACGTATCCGCTGTGTACTATCCAGGCTTGCCCAGCCATCCGCAATACGAGCTTGGGTGCAAGCAGATGTCCGGTTACTCTGGATTAATGAGTTTCGTGCCTAAGGGTGACAAAGGGCAGATTATGAAGATGATGAAGGGCTTGCGCTATTTCGAAGAAGGCCCAAGCTGGGGTGGTTTTGAGAGTCTCATTAATTCACCAGGGTTGTGGGTCAACGAGGAGACATCTCTCCTATCAGGAATTCCGATCGGTTTGATGCGCATTTCGGTTGGGCTGGAGCATGTAGATTCAATTATTGAAGATTTGGATCGCGCACTAATCGGAATGACACGATAGGGTCGGCTAGAACCGTCGATGGTTAATTGTACGAAGAATAGAGGGGACGCGAGTTAACGTGAGTTATGTTCTGGATTGGCAGGCTGTTCAAGAGAAAATTCGGAGGGAAGCTTGGGCGAAGACGGTGTATGACAACCTTCTTGAGACCACGGAGTGGTGGGTTAATCATTACGCCGATGATCCAGGGAGAATTACGGGATGGGGGCACAACTATTTCTGCGAAGCTTGCGGAAGCAGGATTGATTTCGAGCGGGAAGCCCCTCATGCGAATATCTGTCAAAGCTGTGGCCATGCCAATAAGGGAGCGCGCTTTGATCAAGCATGGAATTATTTGTACCGGGATGAAGCGCATAAGCATGTTTTTTACGCAGGCGTGTTGTATCGGCTCACAGGCGACGTAAGGTATCCGGCCTACATCCGTAGGGTACTGTCATTTTATTGCGATCATTATGAGGAGCTCCAAGTAGATGTTCCCGCCGGTTATGTTGGTAAAATAGCGGGTATTAATCTCTGCGATGCAGTTGGTATGATTTGGCTGCTGCAGGGAATGGAGCTAATCAAGGAGACGTTAAGCACAGATGAATTGTGGCGCTACAAAAGTCGTTTATTCGATCCCCAAGTAGAGCTGCTGGAAAAACTCTGTACGAATATTCACAACATTACGTGTTGGATGAAGGCGGCCGTGGGCATGACGGGGATGTTCTTCGGTGACAACAGTTACGTGGAGAGAGCCTTGGAGGGGCCATTCGGCTTGCTGGAGCAATTGCAGCAAGGCGTAACAGCGGAAGGATTCTGGTACGAAGGTTCATTCCACTATCATTTCTATTGCGTAGAACCGTTCACTTACTTCCTACTGTTCGCTCGTATTTATAATGTAGCATGCAATGGGATGGAAGAAATCGTTAAACGGATGTATGTGTTCCCGGCTGAGCTTGCGTTTGATAACGGTGTTTTCCCCAATCCGAATGACGGCTGGCCGAATATCGCTCTGACTCACTATGCAGGTCAGTATGAGTATGCGAATCAATTGTTTCCTGATGAAGCCTTCGAGTACGCGCTTTCCAGATCTTACGAGACCTATTACCGGCCAACTATGGCTTATGGAGGGATGATCGAGAATTCACCCCAAGGGTGGGTTCAGCGTCTCCTCTTCGGCAAAGGGAAGTATGCGGGGGAAGAGATGATCCGCATAACCAAGAATTATCCGACTTCTCAAATCTGCTCGTTACGCGCGGGGAAAACGGCCTTATTTATGAAATATGGACTGAATACGCGGAGCCATGCGCACCCGGACGTCATGAATATTGAACTATTCGATGCGGATTGCCTATGGTCCCACGATATTTCTTCCAACGGCTATGGCTCTTTCTTATTCCTAGAGTGGCAGCGGAAGACAATTGCTCATAATACGGTCATCGTCGATGGTGTCGACCAGGTCTATGTGGAACGGGGAGTTGTGGAACAATTCGAACCGGAGAGAAACCGGATTCGTGCCCAAGCCAAGGACGTATATCCGGGTGTCGATTATATGCGCGATATTCAGCTGCAAGAAGGATGCCTCTCGGATACGTTTGAGGTCATTAGCGCAGACGAACATCAGACAGACTGGCTGTTTCACTGTCAGGGAGAGATGGAGACAGCGTTCGAAACGCAGCCATGTGCACCCATTGGGAGTGAGTTCGGCTACCAGCACTTGATGAATCTACGTGTAGGCTCGACAGATGATAGCTGGTCGATACGCTGGGTTATGGCAGAACGCACGTTAACGCTTCGAATGGAAGGATGCGTAGGTACTGAGATTTATGTATTCGAGGGCTACGAAGATACAACGGCTAAGAAGCGAGCTGGGGTTTTGGTGAGAAGGCGTGGGCGTGGTGCCGTATACCGAGCCCTTTATACGATAGAGTAAACGAAAGTCATTTCTTCTTATGGAGGGGAATCATCAATGGCGAAGAGAATTGAAGTGGACGTAACGGATTACAGCTTCCTTGAAGCTGCATCCTCCTATAAAGGCTCACTGCTGCGGCCGATAGATACCGCAAAGCTACTGAAGATGTGCTTCTGGTTAGAGTTCGAGCTGTCTCGCATGACGATGGGGTGGGTCTCTTCTGTGCCTGATTGGGAACTAAAAGGGGAACTTGTGCGAATGTCGTACCTGCACACGCAGCATATGATCCATTTGCGTGAACGGATTAGCGAGTTGCCTGGAGCGGATATCAATGATAAAGCATGGACGCCGAGCAGTCTTCAAGAAGCTTGCCAGCGTATTACGCAAGCGGCAGGGCTGATTGAATTTGCTGCGGGCTATAAGTTCATCGTCCAGAAGCTTTATGAGCAGTATACCGCATTTCATGAAACGCTGGATCCAATTCTTGACGGACCGACATTTGATAAACTGCGATATATCGAGCTGGATAAGGAGCAGATGATTTCCTGGGGCATTCCTTATGTGAAATTTGCTTATGTGGAAGATGCGCAGAAGCGTGATGCGTATCAGACTTGGCTGGTTTATATTGATCACGTATGGAAGGTGCTTGAGAAGTCATCGTCGGGAAAAGGAATTGATTGGCCTGACCATCCAGTTCTGGAGCCGGCGGGCCCGATCCCACTGAAGCCTGCTAACGATCCGAAATATCCGCATGTCGATCTAACTAAATATAAAAGCGCGATGTTCGACCCGAAATCGCCCACATACGATAGCTTGAAACATATGATCTTCATCAATGCCAGTGAAATGTCGGCTGTAGAAAGCCTAACCTATCTGTACTATGGCGTACAGAAAATGCCAGTAGATTTCTACTTTGATGTTGCACGGCATACCTGGGATGAGGTTCGCCACAGTCAGATGGGCGTTCGCCGATTGAATCAGATGGGCTATCGCACGGAGGATTTCTCTTGGCATCCGTCCACAGCGCCGACACCGGAAACAATGAAGCAAGTGTTTCCAGAGTTCTATTCCAGTCTGACCATGGTCATGGAGCCCTGTTCCTTTATCAAGAAGCGGAAGTCGATAACTGCTTTCATGAAGCACGGTGATCCCTTATCTTCCATCCAATCCGAATATGATATTGCGGATGAGCGCCTCCATGTAGGGTTTGGGCAGAAATGGGGCGCAAAGCTATTCGAGCATATGGATGATTTCATATCTGCCCAGAATGCCGCTGAAACCGTTAAACAGATGCATCTGCGCAAAATGGGCTACAGCCAGGAAGAGATTAATAAAGTGCTGCACAGTTTTCCAGAGTTTTGCGGATTTGCAACGATGGAACTTAATTACGATAAGTACTAATGAACCTAATCCATAGCCGATTACTGTGGAAAGGTTTATAATGCTAACAATCAGTGCGTGAGCTGGCGGCTCACGCACTTGCCATTCCATCCGAATGCAGGTGAAGGATTTGTCTAATGTCATTTCCAAATTTCTGAGTTTGAAGCTGCGTACGAAGTTTCTGCTGTCCTTTACAGTGATCATCTTATTAACCGTGCTGATGATTAGCATCGTTAATTACTATGTATCTGTCCGTGTAATTAAACAGAATACGTCCGTTTTCTCTCAATATTTAATTGAACAAATCGGGATTAACCTCGAGAAACGGACTAAGGATATTGAGGAGCATGTCTTTCAACAGTTCCGTAATTCCACGCTTAATACGACGCTGGGTATTTCGGAGGATGCAAGTGAATTAGATTTGTATATGAAAAATAAGGTAATTAGTGAATTCATGAAAGATTTAGTGTTCTCCAAAGAGGACTACTTGTCGGTCATGGTTATCGATACGGGGGGCAACCCATTCGGATTCGAACGCAGTGCAACCCAAAATTATAATAAACAATTGGTGGATCTGGATGTGGAGAGAATTAAAGATCAGCGTGGCCGCACTTCCTGGGTTCCAGGAAAGAGCAACGTTATCTTCATGGAGAAGGCCGTATATGACGTTACATCTAGCCGTTACGTGGGTATCATTATCGTCGGTGTCGACATTAATCTAATCGGCAGTATCTACACCAATGTGGACGAACTGACGAAGGGAAACATCGTCATCTTGAACGAGGAACTCGAGCCGCTGTTGTACGATAGGCTTGTTTCGGAGCCGACCCGCTATTTCATTGAAAATAAGATGTACGCTGGCAAGCCTAGTCTCAATCATGGTTTTCAATTTGAAGGGCAAACGTACATTTCTACTATAATTTCAACACCTTATGATAAGTGGATGATTATCCAAGTCATCGCTGTTAACGAATTAACACGCGGCACAGAAGTCATCAAATTGTGGACATTAAGCACCATTCTTGTCTCACTATGCCTAGCATTCATTTTAGCGGTCATCATTTCTAGCAACATTACAGGAAACGTCCGACTCCTACTCCAAAGTATGACGCACTTCTCGGTAGATTTCACCCATAAGGTCATCGTTCCTAGAAGCAGAGATGAGGTAGGGCTGCTTGCGGAGAAATTCAATTCAATGGCTACGAAGATCAGCGAGTTAATTCACACTGTCTACGAGGAGAAACTACTGAAGCAGAAAGCGGAGTATCGCACGCTGCAATTCGAATACAAAGCGCTGCAAGCCCAGATTGATCCGCATTTTCTATACAATACTCTGGAGTCGATCCATAGTTTAGCCAAGCTGCGTGGTGATGAACAAGTTAGTGAAATGATCTACCTTCTCGGTAAATTGCTCAGAGAGAGCATCAGCAAGAAGGGGGATATTATTTACCTGCAGGAAGAAGTGGACTTTATTCGAAGTTATTTATCGATTCATCAAATTATTTATGGCAATCGAATAGAGGTTAATTACTATTTTGACAGCAGCTTGATGGCCTTTAGGGTTCCTAAATTCATTCTGCAGCCGCTCGTAGAAAACTCGATTAAGCATGGCATTGAAGAGAAAGTAGGCAAAGGGATTGTGAGTATCGGCTCATGGATCAAGGAAGACGTTCTATATCTCGAAGTGTCCGATAATGGTGTAGGCATCGATGAGGAAACGAAGGAGCACTTGCTCAATCCACCAGAGCATTCAAAGCTGAAACAGAAGGATAAGCATACAAACGTCGGGATCATCAGTGTGCACAAGCGGATTCAAATCTTGTTTGGAGACGAATACGGTTTAACTATTATGAGTGAAAGGGATCAGGGGACAACGATTCGGATACGTCTGCCAATCCTAACGGAGGAGAGTCCCAAATGACATACAAAGTAGTGGTCATAGACGATAAGCCGCTGATCCGGCAAGCTATTGTGCAAACGATCGCCTGGGATAAGCTGAATTGCACCGTAGTCGGTCAAGCGGAGGACGGAATTGAAGGCAAGCGTTTAGTCATGGAGCTGCAGCCAGATATTCTGGTAACGGATATCAAAATGCCTGGCTTAAGCGGGCTCGATCTTGCTGAAGAAATGAGTGCGAATTATCCAATGGCGAAGACGATTCTAATTACCGGCTACCAAGATTTTGAATATGCGAAAAGAGCTGTTCGCCTCGGGGTATTCGATTTTATCGTCAAACCCATCAATTACGAAGAGTTAAGCCAGGTGATCGGGAGTGCTGTATCTGAAATTGATTCCAAGCGCAGGGAGAATGAGCAGACGGTCAAGATTACGTCAGCTTACGTCGAGTTGGAGAAGCAACATAGCGATTCCATCCCGTCGCTCAGAAGCAAGCTGATCGGTGATTTAATGACAGGAACAGGCGATAGGCAAGAACAAGTGAAGAAGCTTGAAATTCTGTATAGCCGATTCGTTGTGCAAATTGTTCGTACCGCAGATCTAGGGGGCCAGTCTGGTGCAGCGAACACAGTCAAGCTTAAGCAGCAGATGCAGCTCCGCCTAACTGAACATGCACATGGTCTAACTGCCAAACGTGATTTTTATGTGATTGAGTCGCTGCGGAATCATGATCTTATATTTGTCTGTCTATTTCCTAAGGTACTCTCGCAGAGAGAGTTCAGAATGAAGCTGCAGAGCTTCTGCAATGCGTTCATAGATGTGGCGAAAATGAAGGAGGAAGTCTCCTGTCATATTGCGGTCAGTTCCGTGTATAAATCACTGCTTGAGCTGCCGGATGCTTTCCGGGAAGCTTCTCAGATTATGGATTCAAGCTTTTTCCGGATGGAGGAAAGTGTGTTATTCCCCGATCAGGGCCAGCAAGAAAAGGAACTGGGAAAATTCTCGATTATTCAAGATTTGGAGCAATTCAATCAAATGTTGGAGGACAAATCCAGCGAAGATGTGATAGCTTATTTGGAGCGTTTTCTGAAACAAATTACCGCCTATAGCGAAGGGAATATCCTTGTCGTGAAAGGTTTGCTCTCCGAAGTATGTCTTGCAGTGGCACGCTACTATTTCCGTATAACTGGCGATGAGTTTGGCCTTGGCAAGAGTGTCGACCAAATTCTAGAGGATGTATATCGCCTGACGAGTATGAAGGAAGCGTCTACCTACCTGACAACGTTTATTGGGACGATCAAAAAGAAGCTTGAAGGCGGGGAGAAAGTCTACAGCCTTGTCGTAAAGAAGGTCATCGATTACATTAACACCCATATTGCTGACACCATCAATTTGACGTCAACCGCGGAGCATTTCGGTTTGAGCTCGAGTTATCTTAGCAGGTTGTTGCGAACAGAAACGGGTATTAATTTCGTGGATTTGGTATCGAAGGCTCGCATAGAGACCGCGAAGCGTCTGCTCATGGATCCCAAGAATAAGGTGAATGAAGTAGGCGAAATGGTAGGGTATAAGGAATACGCCTATTTCTATCAGGTTTTCAAGAGGCTTGAAGGTCAATCGCCTAAAGAATATAAGAACAGAGGTAAAGAAATCTAATAAAAGGGTAAGATTCTCGTATGTAAACTGCTGGGCATGTGCGTTACATTAGGGGTATAAGCACTTTATAGTGCGTATCTGGAGGTGCTTACCGTGATGATCACGCAGTTACAGCGGCAAGAGATAGAGATCATGATTCATAAAGTCATTAGTGGTATGAAAAATCTGGAGGCAACGATCCAGGAAGATACGCCTGTCAGCATCATTACGATGGATAAATGGGACTGGTCTCAAGGCGTGGGCTTGTTCTCCCTCTATTTATATTACAAGGAAACCCAGAGTCGGGATGTGTTTACATATTTAACCGATTGGTTCGACAGCCGGATTCGCGAGGGGCTGCCACCGAAGAACGTCAATACGATGTGTCCGCTGCTTACACTAAGCTACTTGTACGAGGAAACACATAATTCGGAATATTTGCGGATATGCGAAGAGTGGGCAAGTTATGCGGCAGATGAAATGCCTCGAACGCTTGAGTTCGGGATCACGCACGAGACGATCGATAATGCGAACGAGGGTGAGTTGTGGGACGACACGCTCTACATGACGGCGCTGTTCATGGGCAGGATGGGTATTGTACTGGCCAAAGATCACTACGTACAAGAAAGTATCCGTCAGTTCCTCGTCCATCTCAAGTATTTGACGGATAAGAAAACAGGGTTATTCTTTCATGGTTGGAGTTTCATGGAGGGGCACAATTTCGCGGAAGCGCTCTGGGGGCGCGGTAATGCATGGTACACGGCAGGACTGGTCGATTACTTAGACATCGTCAAGATACCGCTAGGTGTAGAAGTATTCCTGCTTTCTTCGCTAGAGCGTCAGATTCATAAACTGACTGAGCTGCAAAGACCGAGCGGGATGTGGACGACATTGCTGAATGATCCGACATCTTACGAGGAAACCTCAGCAACTGCGGGCTTTGCGTACGGAATTCTGAAAGCGGTTCGCAAAGGCTATATCAGCGAAGTCTACAAAGAAGTCGGGCTGAAAGCACTGCAAGCCGTCATGAATAAGGTTGATGGGCAAGGAGCCGTTCACGGCGTATCTTACGGAACGCGCATGGGGCGTACGCTGCAGTTCTATCGAGACATCCCCCTATGCCCAATGCCTTACGGGCAGTCCATGACGCTGCTGATGTTGGTAGAAAGTCTTCATCATGTCGACTAACACAGTTGGAAGTGAGTGTGGAAAGGTGGGAGATGTATCTATGATAATTGGGAATGAAATCCACAAATATCGGGATGAGATCACGACTGGTATCTCTGAGCTCGTACAAATAAGAAGTATCATGGCTGACCCGGAACCAGGAAAGCCGTTCGGAGCTGGCGTCGATCGTGCTCTGCAACATATGCTCCGTCTAGCTGAGTCGTTAGGGTTCGAAGTGACCAATGTCGACGGGTATGCGGGCCATGCCGAATACGGCCAAGGGGAAGAAATTGCTGCAGTGCTTGTTCATCTGGATACCGTAGAAGAAGGAGAAGGATGGACTGTCTCGCCGTTCGCTGGGCTTATCGAGAACGGCAAGATTATCGGAAGAGGTGCGTCCGATAACAAAGGACCAGCTGTAGTAGCTTTGTATGCACTAAAAACATTGATGGATATAGGAATTACCGGCAATCGCCGTCTCCGAGTGATCTTTGGGACGAACGAGGAAAGTGGCATGAGGGACCTCGACTACTATTTCGAGCGAGAGCAGCTCCCAGTTATGGCATTTGCGCCTGATGCTGGTTATCCTATTTTTAATGTGGAAATGGGCAGCATGAACGTAGTGCTCTCGAGTGAACAAGAGGCTTCTTCCACGAGACCGAAACCGCAGTTGACGATCTTGTCTCTGAAGGGTGGCAACATGCTCACGCTGATTCCACAGATCTGCACGGCTTCGCTTTCGCTGGCCCTTCTCACCGATAGTCAGGTGGCATACTTTCATGATGCGGTTAATCTTCAGGAAAATCTGTCGTTCACATACGACGAAGACGGCAATTTGCTGTTAACAGCGGGAAGTGAGTTTCTGGCAGACAGTCCGACAGGATCGCGCAATGCTATCGCGAATATGGTTGCTTTCCTCTGTGCGCAAGAACTAACGACCAATTGGGATCCGTTCTTACATTTCCTTAATGAGAAAATTGGCGCGGAGAGAAGTGGACAATCGCTCGGTATTGCTTGTAGTGATAGCGAATCAGGCGCGTTAATCGTATATTTACGCACCATTTCCTGTGATCTCCATCGAGCGGAATCACTAAGCAATATTCGGTATCCAGTCAGCCATGACGGTGCTGGTATATTAGCTACAGTTGACGGCCTTGCCGGCAAGCATGGCATCCACATCGAACTGACGCGGCACCTGCTTCCGGTATATGTGCCAGAGACCCACCCCGTTATTGTCCGGTTAAGCCGTGCGTACAAGAAAATGACGGGAGACGAAGCCGTACTGCTGCGTATGGGCGCTGGTACTTATGCCCGCAAATTGCGGAACAACGGTGTCGCATTTGGCGCGGGGCTGCCTGGTGGCGTTGATACCCATGTTCATCAAGCAGATGAGTTCGTCTACATTGACGATATGATGAAGCATGCCGAAATCTGCTTACAGGGCATGTATGAGTTATTGGTGGATGAATTGATGACTGAAAGCTAGATAGATCAAGATGGAAGTAAAGAAAACTAATAAAAAGTAAAATTTCTAGCATGTCAATCGTTTTCACAAGGAAGTACACTTGCAACATACCTAGAAGAATAGGGTGGGAAGTGAAATTTTAGCAGTGTAGAAAACGCTTTCAGTTAAGGGGTTAGTAAGTGAAGAAAGGAGCAATGGTATGGAAGTACAATCTCAGAAACACCAGATAATTGCACAGACGGGCAGTAAACGAAGAAGCGCCTTTACCAAAGAACTGTTCAAAAATTACGATTTGTACTTACTGCTTGTCCCAGGCATTATCTTTTTCTTTGTATTTTGTTATGTTCCGATGCTAGGGCTTGTTGTAGCTTTTAAAGATTATAACATCTTCAAAGGGATCCTAGATTCAGATTGGGTAGGGCTCCATCATTTCAAGGAAATGCTGCAGATTCAGGATTTCTATCGCATCGTCCGCAATACCCTGCTACTTAATGTTCTAGGTCTTATTGTGGGATTCCCAGCACCGATTATTTTGGCCTTAATGTTGAATGAAATCAGAGCGAAATATTTCAAGAAAATATCGCAATCGCTCCTGTATTTGCCACACTTTATGTCATGGGTTATCATGGGCGGGATTATTTATAATCTGCTTTCCCCGAAATACGGAATCGTTAATAGTGTGATGAGGTTCATTGGGATGGAAGAGATCTATTTCATGATCGAGGAGACCTGGTGGGTCATCATCTACACATTGTCCAGTGTATGGGCAGGAGCGGGCTGGGGAACGATTATTTATCTTGCGGCGATGACGATGATCGATCCTTCTTTGTACGAAGCAGCAGTCATGGATGGCGCAGGCCGATGGAAGAAAATCGTACATATTACATTGCCAGGAATTATGCCAACGGTTATTATCCTGTTGATTCTCAATATCGGTCACATGGTATCCATCGGTTTTGAGCATCCTTTTGCCTTACAGAATCCTGTTGTTACAAGTATTTCAGAGGTTATTAGCACATACGTGTACTCTTCTGGGATTAAACAGGGACAATTCGGAATAACAACAGCCATTGGGATGTCGCAATCCATCATTAATCTTATTCTTGTGCTTGGTGCGAATTATTTCGCTAAGCGTCTGGGTAAGGAAGGACTTTGGTAAAATTCGAAGGAGTAGGAGAGTAGAGATATGGCGGCTACTGCACACAAACATGGAAATAGACGCAGCTTATTCGGTAAGTACTCGGGATGGGATGTAAGTTTTAACATCGTTAACTATACCTTGCTAATTCTATTCACTTTCATATGTATATTTCCTTTCATTAATACGGTAGCGAATGCTTTCAGCTCCAGCCATGCCATACAGACAGGGAAAGTCGTGCTGTGGCCTGTGGAGTTTCAGTTGGATGCGATGAAATCGGTCGTCACAGATTCCAATATCATTAGATCGCTAGGGGTAACCATCTATATTACCGTAGTCGGTACTGCACTTAACATGCTGTTCTCGATTACAACGGCGTATCCCCTTTCGCGGAAAGACTTGAAGGGACGCAAGTATTTCATGAATTTCATGATTGTGACCATGGTTTTCAGCGGCGGTATGATTCCCAGCTACTTGTTGATCAAGTCACTTGGGCTATTGAATAGCTTATGGGCGTTAATGCTTCCAGGTTTAATCAGCGCTTTTAACGTCATTATCATGAAAACCTTTTTTCAAGATCTTCCTGAGGAACTACGCGAGGCGGCAGTCATGGATGGCTGTGGGAACTTGCGCTACTTAGCACAGGTCGTACTTCCCCTATCCGGTGCCGTGTTAGCGACGATAAGTTTGTTTTATGCAGTCGGTCATTGGAACTCCTATTTTGCAGCTGTCTTGTACATCGACGATTCGGCGCTCTATACGTTACAGGTGAAACTGAGGAATATTTTGCTGCTTGCGCAGATGGATACTTCGTTAGAAACCATGCAGTCATTGGATAATCTCAACGTGATTGAAGAGTCTCTGAAAGGAGCTACCATCGTCTTCGCAACAGTTCCGATTCTGATCGTATATCCTTTCTTGCAAAAGTATTTTGTTAAGGGGTCCTTCCTTGGATCAGTGAAGGGATAAAGCGGATGTGTTAATAACAAAAAAACTACTAAAATGTCAAAATTACCGAATAGAATCACAGGCCTAAAGGGCCTATATTTACAATGCAAGCGCTTTATTTATAGGTGATTTCAACAAGATAGGGGTACATCCCAGTTCAACGCGTAGGTCTGCAAATTTAAACTAGGGAGGAAGCAGTATGGTAAAGGTATTTAAAAAAGGGGTAATAGGAAGTATGACTGTGATGCTCATGCTTTCGGGTTTCTTGGTAGCTTGTTCCAGCAAGGATGGGGGATCAAGCACAGCAACAACTTCACCTAGTGGCAGTAACACAGCAGCACCAAGTAAAGAGCCTGAGAAACCAGCCAAGATCCGCGTTACTTTGTGGGACCGTGCCAATGCGCCTGAGGGGCAGAACCTCGGCAATAATCCAATTATTAAATATGTCATTGATGAAACGAAGAAGGTTGGTCTTGACGTAGAATTCGTCTCCCTGCCTAGAGCGCAGGAATCGGAGAAACTGAACGTGTGGATGGCTTCCGGTGAAGCACCTGACATTATTCTAACCTATTCGATGGATACAATTTTCAAATACGCGGAACAAGGTGGATTATGGGAGCTGGATTCCTATCTAGCTAAGTATCCAGACTTGATTAAGAATAACAAGGCAGCGCTGGACCAAGTGGGCATGTACAAAGGTAAGCGATATGCGATTCCTGCTCTGAAGGCTAATACGTATTCTGGTCCTAACATGAAGATCCGTAAAGACTGGTTGGATGCGCTAGGGATGAAGAATCCAACTACGAACGAAGAATTGTATCAGGTATTGAAAGCCTTTAAAGAGAAAGACCCAGGTAATGTAGGGAAAGACAAAGTGATTCCATGGGCGCTCCCTGCGATCAATCAATCCATGAAAGCCTTCTATTATGGCCCAATGTTTGGCTTCGGCGTCAATATGGATGGTCCGAGTAATCAGTTCTATGCGCCAGATGGCAACTATAAGAACGGTGTCTTCACCTCCGCAGTTGCTACACCGGAAGGAAAAGCCTATTACCAATGGATGAACAAAGTGTACAAAGAGGGGCTAATCTCCAAGGAGTTCGTTACGGATGTGAGCTCACAGCAATTTACACAACAGGTGAACAGTGGGGTTGCCGGCTTCGTAGATTCCAACGACACACCTTGGAATATGAATGTGGCTACACGTAAATCAGTTCCAACAGCAACTTGGGTATCTGTCGAGCCATTCAAACGTCCAGATGGAACTCAAGTGATGAACAAGGTATCCGACTTCTCTATGCTTGTCGCTGTTCCGAAATCCAGCAAGAATCCAGATGCTGTCATGAAATATTTGAACTGGATGGTTCAACCGAAGAATCTTGCGACCGTTCAGAGCGGAATTGAGGGAGTCAACTGGAAGGATGACGGAGGCGTTAAAGTCCAGATTGACCCTGAACTGAATAAGAAAACCACATGGGTATCCTCTGCAGGGGATCTTGCCATTGTTCAGCAAGGGGGACCTGCATTAAACAAAGAACAACTGCTGAAGTCAGTAGCTCTCTCGCTTCCGGACGCGAAGCAGCGAGAAGAATACGCTAATTCATTCGTTACTTATTATGATATTTTCAAGAAATTCGGTAAACCGAACACGATCATCGACTCCCCACGGCCTGTAGCTCAGAAGACGGTTGCAGCCATCGAGAAGAGCCTGTATGAAGGAGTCTCCAAAGTAATTATTTCTACAGATTTCGAGAAGATCTATGCAGAGATGCTAAGCGCTTGGGAAAGAGCTGGAGGCAAAGATTACGACAAAGAGATTACCGATGCTTATAAAGCGATGAAGAAATAACGAGGTTGGGGCTACATGTAAGGAGCGAACTGATTTTAGGTTCGCTCCTTGTTTGTTTTGGCTTATTTCATTAGATTTCTAACTAGATTTTCAATGACGATATCCCTAATATGGTCGTTGTCTTCCTCCAAAATGTGAATAAGGTAGGGGTCTTCATCTGGTTTAAAAGCTCTGAAAATGATGTTTTCTTTATCTTGTAGAATGACATCATGGCCACAATCCTTAAGACATTGTGCATAATCATTTAAAGTGGGCTTTTGATTCTCCTCTAAGTAAATAATGCCCCTTAAAAGGGAACTTCTATCCTGGTGAATTACTTTGAAATGAACGGTGAATTCTCGTTTCATAGCAAGAGTCATCTCCCTATTCTCATATAAGATCAATGGTAAAATTATTATAAATAAGATAATTGCAGGAAGCTGTGATTTTTTTCACATACACGCCGTTTTCTTCGATCTATAATAAAATCATAAAGAACGAAGGAGATGGTTCATATGATGAAGTGGTTAAGGGGAAATAATTACGCTGCCATGCTGTTGACGATTATCCGGTTGTATGTAGGTTGGGAATGGATGGTAGCTGGATGGCACAAGATCACAGGTGATAAAGCTTTCGACGCTACAGGATATCTAAAAGGAGCAATTGCTAAACCTGTTCTTGAAAGCGGAACGACAGATTTGGTTTATGCAAATTATGTTGCTTTTCTGAAAAACTTCGCTCTTCCGCATGTCGGGTGGTTTAATGTCATGGTCCCTTGGGGTGAGCTCTTGGTTGGTTTGGGCCTGCTCATAGGTGCTCTGACGACAACAGCCATTTTCTTCGGCTTACTGATGAATTTTATGTATATGTTTGCTGGAACGGTCAGCGCGAATCCATGGTTAATTCTCCTGGGATTCTTCATCATAGCGGCTGGCGCAAATGCAGGTAAATTTGGTGTGGACCATCTGATTCTTCCGTACTTGCACAAATGGTTGGATAAGATCTTAGAACGCTTCCACATGAAACCCAAATTAAGATAGGTTGAGGAAATAATTCAATGCTAAATAGTTGCTAACACCTATACTTTCTACTCCGGATTGGGAGGGTAAAGAATAGGTGTTTTTTATGTGATATGTATCACATCGTGTATTACGGGAGTATGACATTTTGCACATACAGGTGATGCGATTTTATCAAAGTAAACCTATGGATGAATTTGAAAAGGAGAAGTGATTTAACTAATCTATAAATAAGGTGGGCCATCAACATAATTGATTCCATTTTATATATATATAAGGATTAGGGTTATGAAGAAAGGATGATGTCCCCCATGCATGCCTACGATGCAATGGCAAATGAGCACATCCGGACAACTTTTATTGCGTTGGTTGAAGCGATAGTCCCGAATATGCCTGATGTAGCCGTATATGGGGCAGAGCAAGCCGCAGGTGCCGTAGAACTGGGTATTCACGATTATTTGATCTGGGAATTGGATCACAATCTTTCGCTTTTTGTGGGGTACTATCTTGCCAATATTCCTATGGCGTCCTCAACGGCAATGCTTCTCAATGCCGGTGCGGCTCAGTTGATCGCATCGGGCAAAGCCCAGGATCCCAGGCTGCATGTAGTTTGGGGAGGTGGCCCATTCGCCAGTCTTTCGTGCCGCGATCGGATAAGGGTCCTAGCGATGCTGGAGCATCTTGATGTCGATCTTGGATGCTTGCCGCCCCCGTACAAAAATGATGGTGGCCTCGTTACATTTATAGTTGATTATTTGAACAGAGGGACAATGTTTGGTTTCTATTCGGAATGGTCCGCATACGGTTCCACGCGATTGAACACACCTACATGCCGGATTTTGGAATACTTCCCCGTTAGCTGGCGTCAAGTCGGTTATCCTGGAGTGTCGAAGGGCTATCGTGCAGTTCGCGGTTACTTGCTGACGATTGAACGCAATGGAAAGGAGGCCTCAGATGCTTGATGCTGATGTCATTGTAATCGGGTCTGGCGGTGGCGGAGCCGTTGCGGCTAAGGAACTTGGTGAACTGGGTCTTAAAGTTTTGGTTTTGGAAGCGGGCCCATGGTATGGGAACAGCAAGTGGCCGGACCCCAATCGAGCGCGAGGTGCAGAGTGGAGTTCCAGTCACGCTGATCTGGATGTGGGACTCTATAAGAAAATCTACAATGCCTATGAAAATAATATGAATGATGGAATATCCGGCGCATTTCGCTTCGGACCAGCCGACCGTCGGCGCACACCTTGGCACCGAGTTATGCGGCAGAGGGGCGATATTTGGCAGCTCTCGGGAGTCGGCGGAACGACGCAGCATTACTGGGCGCAATCACCGCGAGCTTTTCCTTCAGCGGTCGACAATATTTGGCCGATCAGTTATCGGGAGCTGGTTCCCTATTATGAGAAGGCTGAGGCCACGCTGCCTGTTCAGTTTGCGCCTATGGCTCCGAAAGAAGAACTGTTTTTCTACGGGGCCAAGAAGGCAGGTTGGTCACTTATTCCGACGCTCGATGTCGTAACCCCGGGATATCGCCCGCATCCCAATGCGATTCTGCCCCCAAACGAGCATCTCATGGATCCGAAATATTCGATGGATCAATTGCATGAGATGGAAGGATGCACGATGAAGGGCAATTGCGTTAATGGTTGTACGGCTGGTCCCACCGTTGACAAAATCGCCAAACGGGGTACGCTTGTTAGCTATATCCCCCTTGCCCTCAAAACAGGAAACGTATCGATTCGTCCCAATACTTTTGTGATCAAGGTTTTGACGGGGCACGATCCGAAAGAAGGGCTTCGTGCAACTGGCGTGCAATTTCGTGATACATGGACAGGAGAAATCGGCGAGCTTAAGGCCAAGGCTGTTGTAATGGCAGCTGGTTGCATTGAATCGCCGCGCCTGTGGATGAATTCGGGGCTGCCTTACAACGAATGGGTGGGCAGAGGGCTAACGATTCATTATTTCGACTGGGTATCGGGCGTATTCGACGAAAAGGACCTGATCGATATTATGGGCATTCCGACTGTAGATCCCTTCGTCGGCCACACCTCCGGGGGCAGAGTCGATATCCCAGGGCTTGGCTCCACGCAGGTTTCTGGTCTGAGTCCAGGCTTACACGCATTTGTGACCTATGGCTTCAGCGATGCGGGCTACAATGCCTTGAACCCCCCAGAGCCGGGGGCACCATGGAATATCCGCGGGCGGGTCGTCGGTCCCGAGCTCAAAGAACTGATGATGAATTATCGCCGAACGATGAGCATGCTCATTCTTGCGGATGATGAAACGCTTTATCACAACAGGGTGACGGTCGATCCGCTGTTGAAGGACGAACACGGACCGCTTCCGGTCGTTCATTACGCCCCCAGCAAAAAAACGCTGCAACGGCGCGACCAATTAGCCAAACATTCGGCTGAAATCCTAAAGGGAGCCGGTGCCAAAACCATCATCAGATCGGATACCCCGGCTGGCTGGTTGCTCCATATCGAAAGCACGATGCGCATGGGATATGTGGTGGATACGAACTGCGAAGCTTTTCAAGTCAAGCGGCTATATATTGCCGATAATAGTGTTCATTATAACGGCATTGGAGGACCTAATCCGACGTTAACGACACAGGCGCTGGCGACACGAATGGCTGAGAAGTTAGCCAAAACCTATTTTAGTTAAATGAAACGGGCAGTCAGGAGTGAACCATCCTGCTTGCCTGTTTTTTCATTTTCGGGCCCTCACCAAAAAAAGCTTCTGTGCCTCACGATCCGTTGTGGGGCTATTTTGTTAGCCATAGGAAGCTGCATAATAAAGCACCAGACCTGATAAAACAACAATACATGAAAAACCGATGATCTTCCCAACTAAACCTTTGCTCATGTTATTGTACATCCTTCCTATTTCAAAACCGCTATATGTTATCCATTAAGATTTCTTGGACTTAGGGCAAATATACCAATGATATTTATCCCTTTTTAGGGAGAAACTTTAAGAAGAATTGAGAATGATACTACCTACCCTCAGTAACCTCTTCTTACGGATAAACGCAAAGGGTGTGAAGACTTATGCCATACAAAGGAGTGCTACCTTGGCCAAGGAAAATGAAGCCGGAGAAGCTTGAGGTTTCAACTGCAGGTGAAATTGAAGGAGAACTATCTACTAGGCTTGAGGATAACGAAACTTGGCTAAACCAGACCTTTTCAAATTGTTCCGATCTAGTAGTGAGAAAGGTACATCTATTTAATTCAATTCCTTGCATGGTGGTCTTTTTCAGGGAATTGGTCAATACCCAACAATTGGATGATGAATTATTCAAACCGCTTTTGAATCATCAAACAATAGTATCCGATACATTCACCGATCTCATTGAACAGATGAAAAGTGAACTGCTTCCTATAGCACAGACAGTAATCGTTAGTAATAAGACAGATACGATTAAGCAAATTACCAAGGGACAAGTGGTTCTGTTTGTGGAGTCTTCAAGCCAGGTTCTGTCCATAAGTATGAAAGGGAAACTGCATCGTGATCTGCAGGAACCTGATATGGAGGCGGTGATTCGCGGGCCGAAAGTTGGGTTTATTGAAAATCTCGGGATCAATATGGGTTTAATTCGTCAACAAATTCGAACACCGCAGTTGAAGATGGAACAGAAGCTGGTTGGGGCGATTTCACAAACGGAGGTCGTTGTCGCCTATATAGAAAACGTGGCATCCCCTACGGTGATTGATGAAGTGAGAAATCGCATATCGCAACTGGATATGGATAGCATGCTGGAATCGGGTTACATGGAAGAAATGATCCGTGATGCGCCGTATTCACCTTTTCCCGTGCTCCAAATGACCGAACGGCCTGATGTTGTGTCCGCTTCACTGCTTGAAGGGAAAGTTGCCATTCTGGTGGATGGAACTCCAATGGTGCTCATCGCTCCCATTACGTTTTGGCACGCATTCCAAACGGCAGAGGATTATTATACGAACTTTATTATTGCGACATTTTTACGATGGCTTCGATTCTTGTTTACCTTCATAGCCCTAACATTGCCCTCCTTGTTTATTGCCGTGGACACGTTTCATCCGGAAATGATACCTACAAGTTTAATTTTGTCTCTTGCGTCGGCAAGGGAACCGGTTCCTTTTCCGACATTGGTGGAAATTATGATGATGGAAATTGCTTTTGAAGCGATTCGCGAGGCGGGAATCCGCCTTCCCAAACAAGTTGGCCAGACGATTAGTATCGTAGGTGTGCTAGTGATCGGACAAGCTGCTGTTCAGGCAGGCATCGTATCAGCGCCAATTGTTATTGTCGTATCTTTGACGGGGATCGCTTCCTTCTTGATTCCGAGTAACAATATGAGTCAGGCGATTCGTATTTTGCGATTTCCGCTTATGATATCTGCAGGGATTTTCGGCTTGTACGGTTTTAGCTTTGTTATGATTGCGCTGCTGATTCATCTCGTTAACCTGCGTTCCTTCGGTGTTTATTACATGTCGCCACTCGCTCCGTTTCAGTTATCGGGACTATTGGATGTATTCGTAAGAGCACCGTGGTGGGTCATGCGCAAGCGTCAAAGTCGTGTTCGTCCGAAATAGGAGTTGAGAAAACAATGAGCTGGATGAAAGGGTATAAAGCGATAGCAATCATCCTTTGTTTCAGTGTAATGACGGGCTGTTGGGATCGGAGCGAGGTTAACGATCTTGCGTTTGTGCTCGCCAGCGGTCTCGATCTTACGGAGAATGGAGAAGCAGAGGTAACACTGCAAATCGCACTTCCTACAGAAATGCCCAGTGGCATGCAAGGCGGGAGAACGGGCGGTAAAAAAACAGTCTTGGTCATTTCGGAAAGAGGAAGGGACGGTGCAGATATTTTACATAAATTGCAGAAGCGACTGTCCCGACAAATCTTTTTTGGGCACAGAGGGGTGGTCATCATTGGGGAAAAATACGCCAGACATGGTATAGATCAGATCTTAGATCAACTGATGCGTTTTCCCGGTAGCCGGTATAACAGTTATTTCCTGACTGCAAATGGAACAACCGCCAAAGAAGCGTTGCAAACGCAGTACAAACTGGAAGCTATACCGGCTATTGCTCTTAAAAAAATGCAATTAACCGGTCTCGGTTTATCCGTCAAAATGGATGAATTTTTGGATGCGCAATCCTCTTTCGGAAGATCCGCTGTAACGGGAGCCCTAAAGGCATTCACCAACAAGAGTGGAGAGGGGGAATTCAATTTGGATGAAGCGGCCGTTTATCAAGAAAATAAGCTGGTCGGATTTTTATCGTCAGAAGAAAAAAAGATATTGCTCTGGCACAGAGGGGAACTTAAGGGTAGCAAGGTAACAGCTCAGGTTGAACCACAAGAGAAAGGCTTTAAGGGAACCGTTGGCGTTGATATTTTGCAAGCTAAAACGAACTTGAGCTCGAAGATGAATAATGGCATGCCCGAAATGACGGTGTTCTTTCATGCCAAGGTGAGAGTGTTGGATAACGATACAAGATTGGATATGAGCAAAGCGGAAAATATGAAAAAAGTGGAGGGCAAGCTAACGGGAGAAATGGAAAAACTCATACAAAGTACGCTCCATCGCGCACAAAAGGAGTTAAAGGCAGACATTTTCGCTTTCGGGGATGACATTCATATTCATCACGCCTCTTATTGGAAACAAAACAAGGAGCGATGGAATGACATCTATCCTGGGATTCCGCTTACTGTGAAAATTGATATCCAAATTCAACGTATCGGCCGAACTCAGTCGCCTGCCCATCTGAAAAAAAGCTAATCAAACCCAAAAGGATGATAACAATGAAAGTGAGCGGAATTCAAGTGTTCTGGATGATCACGATTATGGATATAGGCATGACCTTGCTGATGACGTTCACGTCCGGATTGCAGGCTGCTAAGCAGGATGCATGGATTTCCATGCTTGTTGCGGGGGGCATAGCCGTGCTGATCGCTGTGGTGACAACAAAGCTTGTGCTTCTTCATCCTGAGCAGACCTTCATCCAATTCACTCAAACCATTATGGGGAGATGGCTCGGCAAGATCGTCATCGTTATTTATCTTGTCCAATGGTATACCATCATTCCTATTGTTCTGCGCCAATTCAGTGATCTGCTTCGCGTTCTGCTTCTGAATACAACGCCAGGTATATTTATTATAGTACCTATGGTTCTGATCGTTATCTATGTGACCTATTCTGGCGGGATAGATGGGATTGGACGGGTCAGCGAAATATTGGGACCCTTAATTTTTATGATGATATTAGTGGTTCTGATCTCAAATCTAGGCAACATTCACTGGAATCGTCTGCTGCCCTTTTATGTGGACAGCGGTACCGCGGCGATCTTCAAGGGTGCTTTACCCTCCGCGTCCTACTTGGGACATGCCGTTGAATTCGTCATGATTTCACCGTTTCTATTTACGCCCCGCAAGGGATCCCCCTATGTGATTTGGGGGGTTATTGCTGCAAGTTTTGGTGTGCTGTTATCGATGATCATGGTCATTTTAACGTTAGGAGTCAATCTCTCCTCTAACATGTGGTATCCATTTTTCGAAATGACAAAAAAGATCGCTATCTTCGGTTTTATTGAAAATTTGGATGCCCTTGCCGTTGTCATCTGGATTGCCAGCGTTTTCATTAAATTGTCTATATATATGTTTGTTGCCAGTTACGGAACGGCCCAGTTATTACATGTGAACAATTGGAAGAACATGATATGGTTTATTGCCCCAGTGGTTACGGCGTTTGCTTTCATCCCCCAAAATGTTTCTGAGGCAACTGGCAGTTATTTGAACCATTATTGGGTTCCATTTGTACTTCCTATCAACATGATCGGGTTGCCTTTACTGCTGCTTATTGTAGGGAAAATCCAGCAGAGGAAGACAGCAGGATGATTGGCCAGTTAGTCTGAGAGTAAGAATAGATGTGCATTCGTTATGTGAGTGTGATATTTCTACTTACAAGTGATGGAATATAATGTGAAAATATTCACAGACTAGTCTAGGAAGAAATCGCTTTAACCCTGTACCGTGTGATTTTTACCATAGTTTGGGTTGCTGTTTAAGCTTAATCTAAGGGTAGAACAACAAGTCTTCGCCTTCCATCCTTCTGCGCAGCAATCAAGTGCCGCAGCATCAGTGACTTTACTTGACGAGGCAGTGAAGGCTGGGGCGCTTGAGCATTGCATTCAATGGGTGAAGAATCCCTCTGTAGAAGCTACGCAGCTGCTGATGAATGGGAAACATCCATTGATGTGAACGACTTTATTGGGAAAAATATAACCGTCTATACAGGGGATCAAGCCTTGAACGACCGGATTAAGCGCTTTGCTGAACATTTGAGTGAGAGGGATAAAGCAGCTTGGATTCGTCATGAACTTGCGGTAACGACAGCAGAGGCAAGATGCGGTTGATTTGCAGGATATGTTGAGGCAGTTCAAAGTGTAGTTTATTTACATTGGCCAGACACTTTCCGGAGCATCTCTCGTGATGAAGACAGAGTAGGAGTCCTTTTCTCATAGGAAATGAGTCGAAGAAGGCTTTATAAATAGGACTGCAGCCCACACGGTGACTGCGGTCTATTTGTTTTTCAATCTCGGCGAAAAGGGGATCCACCAACGTTATAGTCACGAAATAGCAACAATAGCTGTGATTCTCCTCACAGAGAATGCGGAGATAAAGGCTTACAATGGGATTATAGCAATATAAGGAGGAATCAGGTATGGTGAATGATCTTGGAATGCCGTTAGACGACGATCAAGCTGCTAGTGTTCAACAGGTTCTAGGGCGGTTAAAGGACGAACATGGCGCGTTAAAAAAAGAGCTTGATCATGTCCAGGAAATGACAACTCATTTGGTTGGTGTGCTTGGCTCGGAAGAGTCCAAGCTGTTGCTTCAAGAAATTCGAAAAGTAATGGAAAACTTCATGCAGCAGCTCGAAGCGCACGAACACTGGGAGGAAGTGGAAGTACTTCCTCTCCTTACGGAGTATGCGAATCAAGGGATGGAGCCCACCTTCCTCACCTCAACGTGGGTCTTGGAAGAGGATCATAAAGAAGCGGAAAGGTTTGTTCGCTCATTTCTTGACTATGTGGACCAATGCAATGGTACCGACAGTATCAAGCTGAAGAAGGCGATCACGCTGCTTAGTGTGGCTTGTTCCGTCATATCCGAGCATCTGCGATCCGAAGAGGAGATGGTTTTCCCGATTGCGAATCAAATGCTGGAGCGGTATGTATGACAGATCTGATTGAGTGAAGGAGCAATGATAATCATGGATCGAGCGTTCGCGTCCAAATTCGCCAAATGTGTCTTTCTGGTTCTTTGCGGATTAATTATTCTTATGGGAGTCGGTTCAAGGTTTTTTACACATATTGACTTGGCTTTATACGGCTACATGGTAGGAACGGTGGTTTTCATTTGCGGATTCTTTTATCGCTTTATTGCGTGGGGAGAGCGGCCGCCTACGAAAATTATTTTGAAAAAAGGGTTAAAGCTGTTATTCCGAAAAAGTACGCCTCAGACAACGACAGACCATCTCCTCACATATCGCTTTATCTGGAATCGCGGGTGGTATCGCTGGACGCAGCATGTTCTCCTTGGTTGGGGTTGCATCTTATCCGCCTTCGTAACCTTCCCTCTGGTATTCGGATGGATGTACTTCACGATGGCCGAGAACGGAAAATATACGGTTGTTGGCTTCGGTATCGACCTTATGAAGATTCAAGCGGATGGCGTTCTCGGATTCCTATTCTATAATGCGCTGAATATTACAGCTTTTATGGTAATTGGCGGTGTATGCATGGCTTTGTATCGCAGGATTAAGAACATGCAGGCACGTGCAGAACAGACATTTGTCTATGATTTTCTCCCGCTGTATATGCTCCTATTCGTAAGTTTGACTGGGCTGCTGCTCACCTTCTGCAATCTAGTCCTTCATGGCTATGGACATCCAGTTGTTACGTTAGTCCACCAATGGTCCGTTATCGTGACCCTGATTTATATCCCTTTCGGCAAGCTTGCTCACATTCCATTCCGTCCAATGAGCGTGTTGGCTCGAAATTATAGAGAACATTACGCAGAGCAAGCGACCAAGAGCTGTAGGGTCTGTGGAACAGGCTTTGTGTCTGTCGAGCAGTCCAATGACGTCATCGCTGTGCTTAAAGTAAACGAAATCGAATTCAAAACAGAAGAAGGCTTCCACCTGGCAGAGCTGTGCCTGCCATGCCGCCGCAAATATAGAATGTCCCGATTTACAGGGATACCGACTCATCAGATTCGCGTGAAGGAGGCCAACCAGAATGCCCAAGGATAAATTCTTTAAAGTGATCGCGAATAAAACACATCCCAATGAACAGTTAGTTAAAACCCATTGTTCCTACTGCGGAATGCAGTGCGGAATGAATTTGCGAGTGGATACGACTTCCAATACCATTATCGGTGTCGAGCCGCGATACGATTGGCCAGTGACGTTAGGCAAGATGTGTCCTAAGGGTGTGACGGCCTATCAACAAACCAACCATGAAGATCGCCTGTTGCGTCCGTTAATCCGTGATGATGCATCACTCAAAGGAACGAAGGAAGGCTTCCGCGAGGCTAGCTGGGAAGAGGCGTATACGTTGATCGTGAAACGATTCCAAGAGCTGCAAGGGGAATTCGGCAAGGATACGCTTTCTGTCTTCAGCGGGGTATCGATGACGAATGAGAAGTGCTATCTAACGGGGAAATTTGCCAGGGTCGCGTTGCAAACACGTTACATTGACTACAATGGCCGATTCTGTATGTCGAGCGCGGCCGCAGGTTTCCTTCGCAGCTTTGGCGTAGATCGGGGATCTACCTTACCTTGGACCGATCTGCATGAGACGGATTGCTTGTTTATTGCCGGCAGCAATACAGCCGAATGCCACCCTACCTCGATGTTCAGAGTCTGGGAAGTTCAGAATCGTGGCGGATATTTGATCGTAGCAGATCCCCGGGAAACACCTATCGCCAGGCGGGCGGACGTTCATCTTGATTTACGTCCGGGAACGGACTTGGCGCTGGCCAATTGCATGGTTCATTTACTGATTGAACATGGTCATATAGATGAAGAATTTGTCGCCAACCATACCAACGGCTTCGAGGAAATGAAAGAGGTTGTGAAAGAATTCACACCTGCGTACACGAGTGAAATCACTGGCGTTGCTCCAGAGAAATTGATTCGCGCCGCTGAGATTTATGGCAAAGCGCCGAACGCTGTCGTCATGTTCGCTCGCGGCATTGAACAACAAATTAAAGGGTCTGATAACGTATCCGCCTACACGAATATGTGCTTGGTGACGGGGAAGATCGGCCGGCCCAAGTCGGGCGTTGCCACCTTCACGGGACAAGGCAATGGCCAAGGTGGAAGAGAGCATGGACAGAAAGCCGACGCGCTTCCAGGCTACCGCAAAATTACGAATCCGAAGCACGTCGAAGAGGTGTGCAAGGTGTGGGGGATTAAGCCTGAGGAGATGCCGCAGCCAGGTGTATCCGCTTATGAAATGTTCGAGCTTATGCAAGACCGAACGATTCGGGGCTTATACTTGCTTTGTTCAAATCCAGCCGTTTCTGCGCCAAACCTGAATTTCGTCCGCGCTGCTTTAAAAAATCTGGACTTCATGGTCTGCTCAGATATGTATTTATCCGAATCGGCCGAGTTTGCCGATGTTGTACTGCCATCCGTCACTTGGTCAGAAGATGAAGGCACCGTGACGAATCTGGAAGGACGGATCATTAAGATTAATAAAGCACAAGAGCCTATTGGGGAGTCGAAACCGGACTGGTTAATTGAGATAGAGCTTGCGGAGCGACTGGGCAGAGGACAGTATTTCGGCCATCTGAAGTCAGCCAGAGATGTAGCGGATGAATTTCGTCTGGCTTCCAAAGGCGGATATGCCGATTATTACGGGGCTACGTGGGAGAAGATTGATAAGCAGGACGGTGTGTTCTGGCCTTGCCGCAACGAAGAAGACCCAGGAACACCGTATATGTTCCTGGATCACAAGTTCTATCACGCGGACGGCAGAGCAGAGCTATGCGCGCTGCCTTACAGACCACCGGCTGAGGAACCTTGTGAGCAATATCCGCTTCGACTTACCACAGGCCGGGTTGTTTATCATTACTTGTCCGGGAATCAAACCAGAAGAATTCCCTTCCTTCGGGATATGTGTCCGGAGCCTTACGTTGAAGTGCATCCAGAAACAGCGGAGCGCTACCATATCGCACATGATGAAGTCATCAGGTTGTATACACGCCGCGGGGAAGCCTTCTACAAAGTGAAAATAATCGAAGCGATTCGTACGGATACCGTGTTCGTTCCCTATCATTTCGGTCATGAGCTCTCGATTAATTTGCTGACCATAGCGGCGCTTGATCCGATGTCGCGCATGCCGGAATTCAAAGCTTGCGCGGCTCAGATCGCAAAGCATCCAGAGAGGATGACGAACGGATGAAACAACATTTATATATTGAAATGGATAATTGTATCGGCTGTCGAAGCTGTTTGGCTGCCTGTACGCAATGTGGGGGGCACGATGAGAGAAATCGCAATTATGTCTATGACGTGAATCCGCTGGTTAACCGCCAAACGATTCCGTTGATGTGCCTGCACTGCGTGAATCCGGCTTGTGCCAGAAGCTGTCCGGCTCAGGCCATTCAGATCACTGAAGAGGGTGCGGTACTTTCGGCATTGGTCGAGAAATGTATTGGCTGTCAGAATTGTACCATCGCCTGCCCGTATGGCATTCCTAAATTTGATACCGAGCAGAATCTGATGTACAAGTGTGATCTTTGCTATGACCGGACCCGAGAAGGTATCCCTCCCATGTGTGCATCCGTTTGCCCGACGAATACGCTGCAGTGGTTGACAGAGGATGAGTTAGCTCAGAAGAAAGCCCAGCATAAGCTGGGAAAATGGACAGCGAGTCAGCAACCTTGGGATCCATTAGAAGGAGAAACGAATGTGAAGATCTCGCTTCCAGGTATTCTACAAGGTCAACAAAAGTTGTTCTAATCTGCTTGTGATGGGGTGGACTTAATGAAACAGGACAATAATCATAGTCCCTTTAAAGAAGATAACTATACGCACAATATAAGGAAAAATGAAGAGAGAAGGTTGGATCGGCGCGGCTTTATGAAGACACTGGTTGGTGCGGCTGGGGTGTTCGCCGTATCCACGCTGCCATGGGGAGCACTTGCAGCTAAGGAACTGACGGGACTATCCAAGAAGTCTTATCCACAACTCAAGATTACAGACATCAGCTCATTGAAAATTGGAGATGCCGCGCAGTTCGCTTATCCGGGTGAGCATGACTCTGCCTTATTAATTCGTCTTGGCGAGAACGAATATAGAGCTTATCAAAATGCCTGTACGCACCTCAAATGTCCCGTGTTTTGGAGCAAAGAGAAGGATGAAATGGTCTGTCCGTGCCATCACGGCATTTTCGATGCCAGAACGGGGGCACCAACAGCGGGTCCACCCAAGCGACCTCTGCCAGAAGTTCTTCTAAAGCAGGAGAATGGCGCGATATATGCGACAGGAGTGAAACGATATGAAGCGTAGTTATTTCGGCGTTATTTTATTATGCATCATGTTATTCCTCTGTATTATGTTTACGCAAAAGGCCGTGAATGCCTACTATTTCGACCATTATCGCTCCGTTATTATCTATGCTGTATTGAATATGTTGTTATTCCCTGCGGCTATTATGATCTATCGTCGGGAGCGTGATGTCGAATGACTATCAAAAAAGTACAATTGCCGCTTCAAACGATCTCTCTGGTTCTAGGCTTTATGGTATGGGTCATCCTTTCTTCGTTGATGCCATTTATTAAAGAGTCGATCAAGCTGACCCCTTCGCAGCTCACTTGGGTAACCGCTATTCCGATCTTGTTCGGTTCCGTCATGCGGGTACCTGTGGGATATTGGACGAATCGTTACGGGGCTAGAAAGTTGTTTGCAATCTCCTTCATTCTATTACTTGCACCTGTGTACTGGGTCAGCCAAGCGAATTCCTTCGGGGATCTAATCATTGGGGGGTTCTTCCTGGGCATTGGCGGGGCTGTATTCTCAGTTGGTGTGACTTCCTTGCCTAAATATTATCCGAAAGAACGGCATGGCTTCGTGAACGGCATTTACGGGATCGGTAATCTCGGAACAGCGCTCTCCACCTTTGGCGCACCTGTCATAGCGAATCAAGTAGGTTGGTCCAAAACGGTCATGCTCTACAGCATTCTACTGATCGTCATGGCAGGATTGAACTTCGTTATCGGGGATCGCAAAGAGCCTCCGGTACAGACCTCCCTTGTTGAGCAAATCAAAGGCGTTGCCGGCAATTCCAAGCTATGGTTACTGTGTTTGTTTTACTTCCTCACATTCGGTTCTTTTGTTGCTTTCACCGTGTATTTACCGAATTTCATGGTTAGCAGCTTTCATCTGTCGAAAGTAGATGCCGGGATGCGCACGGGCGGATTTATCGTGCTGGCAACAGCCATGAGACCGATCGGGGGCTACCTCGGGGATAAGTTTAACCCATTCAAAATCCTTATGTTTGTTTTCGCTGGCTTAACGGTTTCGGGCATTTTACTTTCATTTGCTCCGTCGATGACGTGGTACACGGTCGGTTGTTTAACCATTGCCCTATGTGCAGGAACGGGGAATGGTACCATTTTCAAATTGGTTCCGATGTATTTCATCAAGCAAGCTGGTATTGCGAATGGTATCATCTCGGCAATGGGTGGTTTGGGTGGATTTTTCCCGCCGCTGCTGCTTACCTTTCTCTTCAAACTGACGGGTCATTATGCCATCGGATTCATGGCCTTATCCCAGGTGGCGTTGGCCAGCTTAATTCTCATTGTTTGGATGTTTTATAATGAGAAATTAGGGTTATCTTCGCGAATTATTGAGAATACAGTCGAAGGTATCATGGTGACGGATACGACGGGGAAGATTCATTCTGTGAATGCTGCCTTCACGGAGCTGACAGGATACGAAGCCAAGGAAGTCATGGGGATGACGCCTAACATTTTGAAATCCGGGAAACAGGATCGCGCTTTCTACGATGGGATGTGGGATGACATTCGCGGTCGCGGTTTCTGGCAGGGTGAGATTTGGAATCGTAAGAAGAACGGCGATGTATATCTCGAATGGCTCACGATCAGCGCAGTCAAGAATGATGCGGGAGATGTCGTCTATTATTCGGGCATGTTTAGCGATATCACCAAACTAAGATCTGCGAAATAGAGAGGGGGATGTGACATGCCGAGTGAGTTTGCTTTAGATTTATGCTTCATCCGTGAACATGCGCAGTCTCCCTTCTATATGATTATCGAGCAGCAGATGAGTGAGCTTTTCGCAGGCAAAGGGACTTGGTATGTGGATCATCGGGAACAAGAGGGACTCGACATCGCGGTTGCTGAAGTCAAAGGGCTGTCAACTTGGGAAAGCGAAGATGACGTTCTGAGCTATATCGAAGAGTACGCGGGGAGTGGGTTGCCTGCTGAACTGGACTGCTGGATTCATCTCCAAGGGTATCAAGTGAAAGTCATGCCCAAAGCAGATGCGGGCTGCTGCCGCTTGAAGAAGGAGGCATCAGTATGAAATGGGAAGAAACCTTGTCAAAATGGCTTGGTTCTCACATTGAAGTGCACATCGAGGATCAGGTAGGACTCGATCCTATAGCACCTCCGAAGAAAATAAAGCTTGAGAAGATACGCATTTCCGAAGATAGGGAATACATGCTAATGTATATGAATGAACATCAGTTTCTGGCTATCCCCCTCAAGGGAGAGCATACGAGTTTAACTTGTACAGAGCATGGCACCGTCCTCAGATCATTTGATATAGCGGCTCAATTGGTGTATAAAGTCGAGTTCGGTTCATAGAAGGCCGACTACTGGAGTGAAACCAGTGATAAGGGAGGCTAATACAGGTATGGAACTGTATGATTATATCGGTGGAGAAACGACAATAAGAAAGATTGTGAATGCTTTTTATCCCAAAGTTCTGGCCCATCCTTTGCTTGCCCCAATATTTCCAGAGGACATAGAACCTGTGATAGATAAGCAGTTTCAGTTCTTAACCCAATTTTTTGGCGGGCCTTCTCTATATACAGACCAACATGGTAATCCAATGATGCGAGCGCGGCATGCGCCTTTCCCCATTACCAGGGATCATGCAGATGCTTGGCTTGCGTGCATGCAAAGTGCACTTGAGGAAGTTGTTCCTTCAAATGAAGTGCGTGCCATTATTATAGACCGGTTAAAAGGCCCAGCTTACTTTTTTGTAAATACAGAAAGGTAGAGTCTGTAATCTCCATTCTAGCCACTTTTGCCGTCGGGTTTTGAATGCCCTGTATGTTGTGAACCTAGTCGTTGTTTTAATTGTTTATCTGATGTAAATACGCAAATCTACTTTCGGCATCCTAGGGATGTCGTTTTTTTTTTTTCTACGACTGACCAATCGACTAACAAGGATTTCCAGATACCTCTGTTGAAGTATATAAGACATACTTTGATGGG
>NZ_LYPB01000092.1 GCF_001653565.1 Paenibacillus oryzisoli | reverse complement strand
GTACCCCCTACTTTCCTCCTTAGTACAAATTCTGCATGGCAATTTCCAATTTGCATCATCCTAGCCTACCTAAGTAGTAACGATTTTGCCGAACTATTCTTCCATTTTCCTTGTGTGAGGGGAGTTTTAGTCGGATTAGTTGGGTTTTTTAGGACTAATTAAGCTTTAATGTGGCCGACGGGGAGATTAGTTGTGCAAATTCGGACTATTCTGTGCTGGGGGCGCAATCGGACCTAAGCTAGAGGAAGAATCGGCAGATAAGATTAGAATACATGCGCGACTGGGATTTTGATGTGTACTACCCGATTTCGACGTAGTTCTTCTGAACTATCCTGCGCAAACCCGCGCCACAGACCATTTACCGCGACGCCCTGAATGCAAACGATATTACATAATATTGAAAAAAAAGATGTAAGAGATGCAAAAAAAAATGCGCTGTTTTTTAATGCACTTCAAGCTAAGATAGAAGTAAGAATTTCCAAATAAATGAAAATTAGGAGGGGTTCCTGTGAAATCAGAGCAGTTTAATGGCATTTTTGATTCGGTGTTAACGGATGTTGTACAACAATCTTATGGCAATATTTGCTTGCCCTCCGATGAACAAATTCAACAATCGATGAAGAAGATGATGTCGATGCTAGAAGAAAGCCCGAATTGGTTGTTGCACAATGAATGATCGCGATAATTTGAAAGCCATCCCCAATGACACGCTTGTTGATGCCTATATAAATGCAAGCCGAATGAAGCTGAGTAAAGAATTTCTTATGTTGTTACTTCTAGAAATTCAAGCTAGGCAGATTAGTTTATTCCGAGACAATAGTTTAGAAAGCACAACATAATGATAGCTCCAATGAGTGAGTTTAAAAAAAGGTATGAATCCTTTACAATGTAACGGACAGGGTATTCCTGACGTTGCACGGTAGGGGATTTTTTGTTTTCGCTAAAGGGAGGGCACACATGCATATACGTCAGAAGCTGATTCCAATAACACATTGGTTCCGCAACCAACGCATTCGATATAAAATCATTCTCATTTATTTTCCGCTCATCTTCGTACCTTTGTTTGTTCTGGGTTTCGTGTCAAATCAAGTGTACACGAACGCTATTGTCAAAAAAACGATTAAAAACGTATCGGACAACTCCTCCCTGATCATAACTCGTATCACCGGCATGTTAACGAACGTCGAGAGCTGCGCAAATATGCTAACGATCAATCTGAACAAGGTCATTGTCGAGGACCCGCAATCCTTGGCTGCACCAGAAACCAGCCTGCAGATGTACACGCAGATCACGAACCAACTGAGCTTTGCCTTGCTCGTTTTTCCTGATGTACAGTCGGCAGCGTTCATTGATACGAATAATCGCGTCTATGGCTCGAATGCGCTCATGGAGCGGAATCGGGAGTGGCTGACCGCAAGCCCAATGTTGAAGCAAATTGATGCATCCAGTGGGAATAACATTTGGTTCCCCATGCAGCGCAGGGATTATTTAACCAATGGCTCACAAGAAACGGTAATGACGCTGGGTAAGCGGATTGTCAATATTTATACCGGGCAGAAACTTGGGCTGCTTGTCCTCAATATTAAGGAAAGTTCCTTATCCGCGATTTATCAGAAAATCGGTTCCATTCAAGATAGCAGCTACTTTATTGTGGATGATGAAGGCGTCGTTACCTCATCTCAGCATCCAGAGGATGTTCTCCAAGAAGTAGCGATCCCCGAGATGAAGCGTTGGATCACTTCCAGCAAGCATGTGTCTGAGCCGATTTCCTTCGAATATGAGAAAACGCTCGTTGTCAGTTCAGATGTACCTAGCTTTGGCTGGAAATTAATTTCGATGGCGCCCCTTGCATCCTTGACGGCAGATACGCACAAAATTACACTACTTATCGTGCTGATAGGTATTGTATGCCTCTTTTTTGCCCTGCTTGGCGCAGGAATGCTCTCCCAATTGATCGCCAAGCCCATTATGGGGCTCACGAAATACATGAAGCGAGTCAAGGAAGGTAGCTTAGACATCGAATTCCAAGTGAATTCCGAGGACGAGATTGGGATGTTATCCTCTGGTTTTAATGCGATGATTCGGCGGATTCAAGAGCTATTGACCAATATAAATTGGGAGCAAAAGAAGAAGCGAGAATACGAACTTGCGCTCATTCAAGCACAGATTAAGCCGCATTTTCTCTATAATACGTTGGATGTCATCTATACACTGTCCGAAATGGGTCGAACCCGCGATGTGCAGCGGACCACGAAAGCCTTAGCCGATTTCTACCGCGCTGCGCTTAGTAAAGGCCGCGAAACCATCACAATTGAAGAAGAAATTCGCAACGTGAAAGACTATTTAGCCATACAACGTATTCGTTATTCCGATGTGTTTACTTATGAATTTGATATTCATAACGATGTGCTCCACGGACAAATTCCGAAGCTGACCATACAGCCATTGATCGAAAACGCCATTTATCACGGACTCAAAACGAAAGGAAGTCTTGGGCTTCTCAAGGTAACAGGCGAAATTGTTGATGCCAAAATAAAAATCATTGTCGCCGATGATGGTGTAGGTATGAATGCAGAGCGGCTCGAGGCGATCGTGAAAAAGACCGATTCTCCGCAAGAGGCCGTGGGGTATGGCTTCAGGAATGTGAGCGACCGTATCCAATTGTATTATGGAGATGAATACGGCTTACAAATTACAAGTGAACAAGGACAAGGCACAGAAGTTACGCTCTGGCTGCCCGTTCAGCGTGATGAGGAGTAGATAAGCATGCAGAAAATAGTAATCGTCGATGATGAATCGATTTTTCGAGAATATTTGCGTTCGGCGTTAGACTGGGAGGCCTATGGGTTTGAACTTTGTGCGGAAGCGAAGAACGGGATCGAAGCGCTCGAACAAGTGCAATTGCATCGTCCAGATATCGCGCTTGTAGATATAACCATGCCGTTCATGGATGGTTTAACGCTTGCTGAGCAGTTAAAGGAGCATTACCCGGCTACGAGCGTTGTCCTCATCACAGGACATAACGAATTTGATTATGCGCGCAAGGCGTTGAAGCTTGGCGTTGAGGACTATATCCTCAAGCCATTTTCCAAAGACGAACTCATTTTAACACTAGTAAAGCTGCAGAAAGAACACGAAAGAGCACGAGAAGAGCGATCCACCCTCAAAGAAAATCAGCAATTGATGAAGGAAAGCTATTTGAATCATTTGCTGAGCAGCGACTATCATCATTCGCCAGAGGAAACGACGCAGAAACTTCAACAACTCGGGGAATCATTTGCCTCCTCTTTGTTCATCGTTGCTTGCATTGAGATCGACCAGCTGGATGTCAAGTGGAATCAAGTAAGCGAACGTTTACTGTGGAAGTATGCCGTGACGAACATTCTGAACGAAGCCCTGGAGGAAACGGGGCATCACCTCATTTTTAACGGGCCAGAAGGACGTATTATTTGTTTGGTCGAGCACCATGGGGGGAAAGAACTTGAGGTTCCCGCATTAGAGGGGTATGAGAAGCTTATCTTTCTGATCAAAAAGTATTTGAAATTCACGATCACCATTGGTGTTGGTCGGAGTCAGTCTGGTTACGGTGGTATTCGAACTTCCTACCTAGAGGCACTAGAGGCTTTACAGAACAAATTCGTATTAGGAAATGATCGCGTCATCGCATATGGCTCGAGTGCACTTGATTCTGGCAAGCAAGCGCTGTACCCGACAGAGGTTAACGAGGAGCTGCTTGTGCTCTTACGCATGCATAATACGGAGAAGGTAGAAGATAAGCTGGAAGAAGTTTTTCAATCCATACGTGAGCAAAGGCTGTCACTGGAGTATACCTATGTGATTTCGATGGGGTTAATCTCGGTTTGCCTGTCTTATATTACAGAGATGGGGCATCCCATTGAAGACTGTTTCGGCGAAGCTTTTTATCCCTATAGTGAAATTAAGCGGTTGGGTTCCATCGAGAGTACATCGACATGGATTAAGGAACTCTTCGCTAAAGCCATTCAATATACGAATAAGCACAGGAAGACAAGATCTTCGAAGATTGCTCAATCAGCCAAAGAGTACATCGAGGGGCAATATATGAATTCTGAGCTGCAATTGGATGGGATTGCCCAGCAGGTGTTTATTAACCCAAGCTATTTGCGGGCTATATTTAAGAAGGAAATCGGCATGACCGTCACGGATTATGTGACCCATGTTCGCATGCACAAGGCGAAGGAATTACTAGGTAAAGGTAATATTCGCCTCGCAGATATAGCTGAGCAGATTGGGGTCAATGACCCTAGTTACTTTAGCAAAAGCTTCAAGAAATTCTTCGGATACTCGCCAAGCGAGTATGAAAATAATCGCATATAACGACTGCACAAGAATGTGCGGATTTTACCAGAAGCCCTCAGTTATTCCATTATCACTGTGGGTTTTTGCCTCTATACTGAGGATGTAAAGAGGAGAAACGCACAAGAATTATTGGGAGGTCTACACATGAAAAAGATGGCAGTAACTCTCGTAAGCTTACTCGCGGCGACTAGCCTAGCAGCTTGCGGTTCCACAGAAACACCGAAAGAAACAACGAGCGCAGCACCAGCGGCAACAGCTGCAGCAACAACAGCACCGGCAAAGACGGATGCCAAACCAGTCAAACTAAGAATTTATGCGCAATATGCAGATGAAGATACGAAAACACCTTATGACTATGCGGTAGCAGAATTGAAAAAGGAAATGCCGAATGTCGAGCTAGAGCTAGATATCCAGGCACAAGATGATGGACAGAAGTTGAAGACGTATGCAGCGACAGGGAATCTTCCAGATATTTTCCAAGCAGGTCTAGACATTATCGACACGTTCAAAAAATCCAATAACATCCTGGTGTTGGATGAGTATGTAACGAAGTTTGGCTTCAAGGACAAAATGCAGCCAAGCGCAATGAACACACTCGTGACGGATGATGGACACACTTACGCATTCCCGTATGCAGGTAATGAAGTAGCACTCCTGTACTACAACAAAGATTTGTTCCAACAAAATGGTGTGAAAGTGCCAACAACCTATGATGAAATGATGACAGCTGTTAAAACGTTCAACGCAAAAGGAATTACACCGCTTTCCATTTTCGCTAAAGAGAAATGGCCGTGCGTAGCGCTCTATGACATGTTCGTTACACGTGCAGAACCAGGTGGCATCAACAAATTGGATAAAGGTACTGCGAAAGCATCCGATGCGGCGTACAAAACGGCAGCAGATAAAATTGTCGAGCTTGTCAAAGCGGGCATGCTGCCAAAAGGTGCAACGAACTTGAACTATGATCAAGCTGCAGCACTTTACCATGAAGGTAAAGCAGCTATGTTCATCAACGGTCAATGGGAAATTGAAGCAGCAACGAAGGCGCTAGGCGACAAAGCTGGCTACATGTACTTGCCAGCAGCGGATGCAGCTGCCTACGACAAAGGTAAAACAGCATTCAGCGGAAGTGGCGGTCCTGGTGGATATGCCGTATCTGCAAACACGAAGGATAAAGAACTTGCTGCCAAAGTAGCTTCGTTCATTTCCTTGAAATACGCAGAGTACAAGTTCACGAACCGCAGCAACCCGATTGTGGCAACGAAAGTTGATAAGCCAATTGTGAAGCAGTTCCCGCCAATGATGGATCAGCTTTCCAAAGATATTCCGAAAATTACAAGCACAACCGCTTTCTCATGGGGCTTATCCAATCCGAAGTTCAAAGCAGCACTTGAAGATGCTACACAAAACCTTATGACGGGTAATTATACGTCGGATATGTTTATCAAAGATTTAGAGAAAGCAGCTGTAACAGCGAAATAAATGGGATTCTTTTGACAAGGAGACTCACCCTGGAATGCTACACCCCAGCGTGAGTCTTCTACTCTACAAGGGAAGTGATGACATGCGCAAATTCTTGGGAAATAAAGCGGCGATTATGCTGTTCACGCTGCCGGCTCTCCTTTTGTATACAGTAATCGTGTTTTATCCGATTCTACAAACCTTTTATCGCAGTACGTTCGAATGGGATGGCTTAAGTGACGGCACGTTTATCTTTCTAGATAACTATAAGCAATTGTTTCAAGATCGTATATTTTACACGTCTCTCTATAATGGACTCGTGTTCGCAGGCATTCTAGCCATTGTGCAAATTGGGATCGGGTCTGTGCTCGCTTTTGCCGTAGCAGAAGGTTTCAAAGGGAGTAAGATTCTACGCATTTCTTATTTCATTCCGGTCGTGCTTTCAATAACTGTCGTCTGTCAACTGTGGCTGGCGATGTATAACAGTGAGTATGGCCTAATTAACAAGGTATTTGAAGCGCTTGGCATCTCTTACCGTCAAGACTGGCTCACGAATAGCAAAACGGCCATCTTCGCGATTGCGTTCGTCAATGCATGGCAGTACATGGGTTACCAGTTCGCTCTGCTTCTTGCAGCTGTGAAATCTGTACCTGAACAGTACTTAGAGGCTGCCCGTATCGACGGCGCTTCCAAATTCAAAGCACATATGAAGATTACAATTCCAATGTTGGCTGAGACGTATAAATTTTGCCTAGTCCTCGCGATTACAGGTGGTTTGAACGCATTTGCCAATATGTTTATCATGACGGGCGGCGGACCAGGTAATTCAACCTACACTTTGACGTACTTGATGTACCGTTCTGCGTTCCGTGTTGGTGAATTCGGTTATGGCAGCGCGGCAGCAGCGTTCCTTGTTATCGAATGTTTGATTGTAACGTTAGCGATTAATAAACTTATTGCACGTGAACGTATTACCTTTTAAGTTAATGCTTACGAAGCCAGTTTTCTTACGAAAACTTTAAGGAGGATGTGACGGATGAACGGCTTACTTAAATTGCGCAAGAAGAATCCGCTCCTAGGCATCCTATTATGGGTGTATGCGGGGTTGTCGGTGTATCCGTTATTGTGGATGATTTTCTATTCACTCAAAAATAATAATGAGATTTTCGTCACGAATCCTTTCGGGATTCCCACACATTTTCGATTTGAAAATTATATCGATGCTTGGTCCAAATTTAATGTACCGCAGTATTTTAGTAATAGCTTGCTCGTGGCAGCCTGCACCGTTGTTGGGACGATTGTGCTCGCTGTAACGTTTTCCTATGCGGTAGCACGCATGCATTGGCGCTTCAAGGAAGTGGCAAGAATCTATGTTGTCATCGGGATGTTCATTCCTGTGCAAGTGATCATGATTCCTTTAGCTATTCTGGTGCGTGATTTCCACTTAGCTAATACGTATGGCGCACTGATCGTTCCTTATATTGCCTTTAATATTTCGTTCTCCAGCATGGTGTTTTACGGGTTCTTCCGATCCATCCCTGTTGAGCTTGAAGAATCCGCCTGTATGGATGGGGCTAGTATTTATCGGACCTTTTATACGATTATTTTGCCCATTATTAAACCGGCAATGGCAACAATGGTCATATTCGTCTTCTTATCTTCTTGGAATGAATTCACGATGGCACTCATTCTAATTACCAAAGAATCGCTGAAAACTTTACCTCTCGGGTTACTATTTTTCCAAGGCCAGTTTACAACGAACTGGGGCGCGATGGGGGCGGCGATGACGATTGCTAGTTTGCCAACCGTACTTGTTTATATTTTATTCAGTGAGCAAGTTGAGAAAGCCATGACCGTAGGGTCGGCAGTAAAAGGTTAATATTGGATATTAATGTTAAAATGATCCCATTTTGGGGTCATTTTTTGCATGAATAGTGTCAATTAAGCCATATATCAATTCCCCTTATATATCTCATAAGATGATTCTAATTGACCTACGGTGCGCACTGTGATAATTTTCAATGGAGAGTAAAAATAGTGCGAAAAATAGCAAAGCTTATCAATACATGCTGATGAGGTGGATTTTGTTGGAACTTCAAGTCTTAAACAGTCCTTTTAACCAAGAGCAAGTTGAATTGCTCAACCGCGTTCTACCAACGTTAACAGATACACAACGAATTTGGTTGAGTGGATATTTAACTGCTCAACAAGGTTCGACAACTTCTGCGACAGCTCCTGTTGCTTCCGTACCTACGGCTGCAGCTAGTCAACCTGTGATTTCCAAAGAAGTTACTTTACTTTTCGGATCACAAACAGGGAATTCCCATGGATTGGCCAAAAAGTTTGCCAAAAAACTGGAAGAGCAATCGTTCCAAGTAACGCTCTCCTCCATGAGTGACTTTAAACCGAATAATCTGAAAAAGGTTCAAAACCTGCTCATCATCGTGAGTACACATGGCGAAGGTGATGCGCCTGATAATGCGATCTCATTCTACGAATTCCTTCACAGTAAAAGAGCGCCGCAATTAGAAGAACTTCGTTATTCCGTTCTTTCGTTAGGTGATACATCGTATGAGTTCTTCTGCCAAACGGGCAAAGATTTTGACAAGCGTTTGCAAGAGCTTGGTGCCAAATCCTTAACTGAACGTGTTGATTGTGATGTTGATTTTGACGAGCCAGCGGCGGCTTGGATTACTAGTGTACTTGGAGCGTTGAACGCTTCATCAGCAAATGCTGTTGGCGGCGGTTCAACTGCTGCTGCGAGTGCTGTGGTTTCTGCGGAATCGGAATACTCCAGAACGAATCCGTTCCAAGCGGAAGTGCTCGAGAACTTAAACTTGAATGGCCGTGGTTCCGATCGTGAAACGCGCCATGTGGAAATCTCATTAGAAGGTTCCAATCTTCAATACGAACCAGGCGATAGCTTAGGTGTATTCCCAGAGAATCACCCACGGCTTGTCGATGAACTGATTCAGGCGATGAACTGGAATGCAAGTACGCCAGTTGCTGTAAACAAAAATGGTGAAGAGCGTCCTTTGCAAGAAGCGCTGCTTCGTAAATTTGAAATTACTGTCTTGACGAAGCCTCTGCTTGAGCAAGTGGCAAAGCTGACGGCAAACGATAAGCTTCAAGCACTTGTTACCCCTGGTAATGAAGCGGAGTTGAAATCCTACATTGCAGGTCGCGATCTCTTGGATTTGGTGCAAGACTTCTCTTTACAAGGTGTGCCTGCTACTCAATTCGTTGCTGTTCTTCGCAAATTGCCAGCTCGCTTATACTCGATTGCGAGTTCATCCAAAGCTTCACCGGATGAAGTACACATCACTGTGCGTTCGGTTCGCTATGAAGCGAATGGACGTAACCGTTATGGGGTATGTTCCGTTCACCTTGCTGAGCGTGCACTATCTGGCGCGGCATTACCGGTATACATTCAGAACAACCCGAATTTCAAGTTGCCTGAGAACCCTGAAACACCAATTATTATGATTGGACCTGGTACGGGTGTAGCTCCGTTCCGTTCATTCCTCGCAGAGAGAGAAGAGACGGGTGCAGATGGCAAAACGTGGTTATTCTACGGAGATCAACACTTTGCTACAGACTTCTTGTACCAAGTGGAATGGCAGCGTTGGTTGAAAGATGGCGTTCTAACGAAGTTAGACGTAGCTTTCTCCCGTGATACAGATCAAAAAGTATACGTTCAGAACCGTATGCTCGAGAAGAGCCGTGAACTATATCAATGGCTGCAAGAAGGCGCTGTTGTCTATATTTGCGGTGACGAGAAGAAAATGGCACACGATGTGAATGCTGCGCTGCTCACGATTCTTGAGCAAGAGGGCGGATTAAATAATGAAGAAGCCGTGCAATACTTGGCTAACATGCAACAGCAAAAACGTTATCAACGGGATGTTTATTAATACGGGGTCCCCGCGATCGCGAGAGGAGAAAGTTCAAGATGTCCGAAAATAATTTGCTATCGAAGAATAGTGCGCCGCATAGTGATGTTGAACAAATTAAAATCCGCAGTAATTATTTGCGCGGAAGTTTAGAAGAAACGCTTGAAGATCGCATCACAGGTTCCATCCCCGAGGATGACAACCGTTTGATGAAATTCCATGGCAGCTACATGCAGGACGATCGTGACTTGCGTAACGAACGTGCCAAGCAGAAGCTAGAGCCTGCCTACCAGTTCATGCTGCGTGTGCGTGCTGCAGGTGGTATCGTAACTTCTGACCAATGGTTGATGATGGACCGTGTTGCTCAGAAGTATGCAAATGGCACGATTCGTTTAACAACGCGTCAATCATTCCAATTGCATGGCGTAATCAAATGGAATATGAAGAAAACGATTCAAGAAGTGAACGCGTCCATGCTAAGCACACTTGCTGCATGTGGTGACGTGAATCGTAACGTGATGTGTAACCCCAATCCTTATCAATCCGATGTGCACGGCGAGGTTTATGAGTGGGCGAATCGCATTTCCAACCACTTGGACCCGCGTACGAAAGCGTATCATGAGATTTGGCTTGATGGTGAGAAGTTGATCGATAGCCGCGATGGGGAAGAACAAGAACCGATCTATGGTCCCGTATACCTGCCGCGTAAGTTCAAAATCGGAATCGCAGTGCCACCATCCAACGATGTAGACGTCTACTCGCAGGATCTTGGTTACATTGCGATCATTGAAGAGGGCCGCTTAGTCGGCTTTAACGTATCCGTTGGCGGCGGTATGGGGATGTCTCACGGAGATGTGAAGACATATCCGCAGGTTGGTCAAGTGATCGGCTTCATTAAGCCGGAGCAGGCTGTTGATCTGGCTGAGAAAACTGTTATGATTCAACGTGATTATGGTGATCGTTCCGTTCGTAAACATGCTCGTTTCAAATATACAATTGATGATCGTGGTATTGAGTGGTTCGTGAATGAACTACAAACGCGTCTAGGTTGGAATCTTGAGCCAACTCGTTCATTCCATTTCGAATCCAATGGAGATCGTTATGGTTGGGTAAAGAATAACAACGGGAAATGGAATTTCACGATGTTCATTCAAAATGGCCGCGTGATGGACGATGGCGACTACCGTTTGATGTCGGGGCTTCGCGAAATTGCGAAGATCCATACTGGCGACTTCCGACTTACGTCGAATCAGAATTTGATGATCGGCAACGTGAGCGCACAGAAAAAGAAGAAGATCGAAGATTTGATCAAAGATCACGGTATTACAGATGGGTTGCATTACTCCGCATTACGTAGAAATTCGATGGCTTGCGTTGCGTTCCCAACTTGCGGACTCGCGATGGCGGAATCGGAACGTTACCTGCCTTCATTGATTACGAAAGTCGAGTCCATTCTTGAAGGTGTAGGCCTTCGTGAACAAGAAATTACGATTCGGATGACAGGCTGCCCGAATGGTTGCGCACGTCCTATGCTAGCTGAACTTGCATTTATCGGTAAAGCAGCAGGCAAGTACAACATGTACCTTGGTGGCGGATTTGCAGGAAACCGCTTGAATAAATTGTACAAAGAAAACATCGGTGAATCCGAGATTCTGGATTCCTTGCAAACGATCATTCCTCATTACGCCAAAGAGCGTCAAACTGACGAACATTTCGGAGACTTCGTTATCCGCGCTGGCTATGTGAAAGAAGTTCGTTCGGGTCAAGATTTCCACGCATAGTATAGAAAAGCAGTTTAAGTCGTTAGTGGCTTGAACTGCTTTTTCTTTGTGCGAGTTGGAAATCGGCGCATTGTAGTGCGATACCTACCGAATATACGTTCGGAGTTACGACTCTTATCGGTGTGATACGAGTTAGCTTCTTGTGACGAGTAGTCAGTTTTCTTGGTAACTGGTTGAGGGGGAGCTAGTCTTCTTGGTAACACGTTGATGCTAAGTTTGTGTGGAAGGCGCATTATGTGGTGCGAGTGTTGTGGAGTAGCTAATGGGTTCGTGGGGAGTTGGCGGAAATATCAACTGTAATCAAGATTACCTCAATGGAGCAAGCATCAAGACTATCCCAACAAGCGTGTGAAATAGATGGAAAAAATCCATCTATTTCATTAGATTTCTAGCGAAAAAGATGAATAACTCGAAAAACTACAGCTATTTCAGTGGATTTCCTGCCAAACGGGCAAAAATCTCAATTTTAACTGTAGTTTTTCCATCTAATTGTTAAATTCGGCTATTTTAGCTGGAATTAGCTGTAGTTTTTCCATCTAATTGTTAAATCCGGCTATTTTAGCTGGAATTAGCTGTATGTTTTCCAGTTAATGTGAAACTGGCGCTCGGAGGGGGGCAAATTGGCAATTGACGCGATTAGGAGCGATGAAGTGATCAATTGGAGCGAGCAACGAGTCTATCCCAACAAGCGTGTGAAATTGATGGAAAAAATCCATCTATTTCATTAGATTTCTAGCGAAAAAGATGAATAACTGGAAAAACTACAGCTATTTCAGGGGATTTCCTGCCAAACGGGCAGAAATCTGAATTTTAACTGTAGTTTTTCCATCTAAAAGTAAATTCCAGCTATTTTAACTGAATTTAGCTGTAGTTTTTCCAGTTAAAGTTATGCCTGGCGCGCGGTGGGCAGCTCAAAAAGCGGTACTTCATAAGGTGCTGTTCCCCTTGCAGGCAGTCGCAAACTCGCTCGCTATAGCTCCATGCTGTGCCCCTTACAGTCAGCCACAAACTCACTCGCTATAGCTCCATACTGTGCTCCTTACAGTCAGCAGCAAACCCCGCTCGCTTAACCCCTCATTGTGCCCCCTTGCTCACCCAGAACGTTACATTATCCCCAACCAAGCCCTTTGTTCCTGCTTTTGGCTCTTGTTTCGTTACGATGCCTTTCGCCTGTGTGCTTGTTTCAATGAGAAAGTTGTAGTGGAGTCCGGCAGCTAGCGCCATTTCCTCCGCATCCGCCTGCGTTTGGCCTACCAGATTAGGCACGATGGTTTCCTCGGTAGCTTCGTTCATGCTTGTTAACTTAACGTTTGGAGTAGCACTTGGACCAGTTGTTGCTATTGGCGTACTAGTTGGCGTAGGCGAGATGATCACGACGGTTTGCACAACCTTTGGCTCTGGCCACAGATACCACACAGAGATTATCCCTATCACGAGAGCTGAGACGGAGCCTAGCGCAATTAGTTTAGCTGAACGATTAGAACGGATATGGCTCTCATATTGAACAGTAGGAAGTATTTCAGTGGATTCCTCAGGGATCGGCTCTTCTTGTTTGATACTCGAATTACTTGAGGCAGAAGGAGGTAAGCTCCGAAGTCCGAAGACGAGCGAAGAGAGCGAGGACTGCCCATGACAAATAAATTTGATGAGGCGAATCAAAGCTAACTTTTGCTCTGTCGTCGCGCTTGGAATTGAAGCGCGCTCTAGACTCGTGTGCATAACCTCGAATGTATCCGAAATGATCTCGCTCCCTGTAAGTAACTGAATCATTAAGCGGCACAGACCAACGGCTCCTTGTTCTTCGGGCTCATCTTCTTCCCAATAGTTAATGACAGATAGTTTATTCTGATCAGTTAACCATAAATTATCTGGTCGTACGGAAAAGCCTGTAATCTTGTCTTCCATGGCATCCAACAGAGAAACACCTAAGTCGCTAATGATCGCGACAACAGCTGCATAGGACCATTTGCGTTTGAACATCGTATGGGCAAACAGCGAACCACTTTTCGCTTGTAAAATAATGGTGACGGCATCCTGAGCGATAGATGTATCCAACATATGATGGAATCCATCGTGAATAAACGCGGCTTTATCCTGAAGTGAGCTTATGTAATCGACACCGAGTTGATTGTGACGAAGCGCTTTACGATACAGTAATACTTTGCGAGTCAGAAATACATCATCACCATAATGGAGAGTTCCATGAGGGAAAGAGACGATTTGTGTGCTTGGCACGTATCGTGTACCTATTCGATCGGGCATGGATTAACCATCCTCTCTGGCGTATATGATAGAGTTACTATTTATTATAAAGGATTCGAAGGCAGATAGGAATTTAGGAGGAGTTTTTATTAAAAGTTAATTGCGGAATACCTTAACTGTACAACTTTTTCCTTCATTTTGGAACATTCTTGAGAAAATTGAACGAAATTTATCACTTATAAGCTCTCATTTTTTTAATAGGATTATTCTATGCGTAAGAGGACCTAAATGTTATGATAGAGTAATCACGAATTTTGACAAAATAAACCAAAAAGAGGAGGAAGTATGTTGAAAAAGGTCGCAATTTTGGGTGGCGGTGTCGCTGGATTGAGTGCTGCTCATGAGCTGATCGTACGAGGATATCATGTATCTGTTTACGAGTTCAAAGGGATTCCAGGCGGGAAAGCAAGAAGTATGCCCTATGTAGGCAGTGGTAAAGGCGGTAGACGGGATTTGCCAGGGGAACATGGCTTTCGTTTATTCCCGCGATTCTACCGGCATGTCATTGATACGTTGAAACGTATTCCTTACGAAAATAAAACCGTTTACGATAACTTAATGGAAGTAACACGATTAGATATCGCTACTCATACAGCACCACTTCAACCTCTTCCGGCTAAAATTGTCGTCAATAAAGATAATATCGTATTAGCGAAAGAACTCATCAATCATAAATTGGGACTTACGAAAGAAGATTTAGAGCAATACGGTCGAAAGCTTTGGCAAGTCATGACGAGCTGCGAAGAACGTATTCGCGAGGAGTATGAAACGATCGATTGGTGGGATTTCATTGAAGCGGAGAAGCAATCTCCGGCATTCCAGAGCATATTTGCAGGTTTCACCAAAACGCTGGTTGCCTGTCAGTCCAAAGTTGCAAGTACACAAACTGTAGGGCCTGTAGCAGCTCAGATGACGCTTAATCTATCTTTACCAGGGAAGAGCTTCGTGCGGCTCTTGAATGGACCGACGAATGACAAGTGGATATACCCTTGGTTGACATATCTTCAGGAGCGTGGCGTCGACTATCATTTAAATGCGAAAGTGGAGCGTATTCATTGTGTTGATGGTGTCATCACCAGCGCAGAAGTTACTGAGAATGGGGAAACGAGTCACATCGAAGCGGATTACTATATCGCTGCCTTCCCAGTTGAGGTGATGGGTCCATTGATTACAGAGTCAATGCTCGAAGCGGATCCATCACTTCAGGGTGTACAGAGACTTGTGGATTCCGTTGCCTGGATGAATGGCATTCAATATTACTTGAGAGAAGATGTCCCGGTTACGCATGGACACGTCATTTACTTGGATGCACCATGGTCATTGACTTCTGTTTCCCAGAAACAATTCTGGCCAGATGTCAATTTAAGCGAGTATGGTGATGGCAGTGTCAAAGGGGTGCTATCCATTGATATATCGGATTGGGACGCGCCTGGGATTCTATATGGTAAATCAGCAACCCATTGTACACCCGAAGAAATTAAGGAAGAAGTATGGGCGCAATTGAAACAGAGTTTGAATGTGAATGGTGCTATTATATTGAGGGATGAGACGCTTCATTCTTGGTTCTTGGATAGTGACATTCAATATGATGAAGGGGCACAAGCTTGCACGAACGAAGCGCTGCTGTTTATTAATCGAGTTGGCACATGGGAAGATCGTCCAGAAGCGTACACGCGTATTCCGAATCTTTTCTTAGCATCAGATTATGTGCGTACCAACACGAATCTTGCCACGATGGAAGGGGCTAACGAAGCGGCAAGACGCGCAGTTAACGCCCTGTTGAAGCAAGATGAATCCAAGGAGACGCCTTGCGAAATATGGGATATGTATAAGTTCGAGATGGGTAATATCGATGTGTTGAAGGCTTTTCGCCAGCAGGACAAGAAACGCTACGACAGAGGGCTTCCTTGGAATGGCAAAATTTTAAACACCAAGGATTAACAGGCCATTTTGAGAGGGGGTATAAGGTTGATTTTTCCGGATTTTGAGTTCATCAGACCGATTCATCAGGATGAACGAACTGTTTTATATCGTGCGGTTCTTAAACAGTCTATGGAGAAAGTAATAATTAAGACACTTCGTTCTGATTTTCCGATTTCCTCGGATATTGCCAGACTTAAGCGCGAATATGAAATTGGGAAGATGCTGGATATTCCTTGTGTGCTTAAGCCGTTATCCCTTCCAAAATTCCAGAATAATTTTGCATTGATTCTAGAAGACTTTGATGGCGAACCTTTAGCTGATTTACTGCCAATGTTCAGAGAGTCCATTCAGGATTTCTTAGTAGCAGCCATTCAAATCGTCAATATAGTCGGAGATGTTCATAAAAGATATGTCATTCATAAAGATATCAATCCTAGCAATATTTATGTGAATTGGGAAAAGAAAATCATGAAGCTTGGCGACTTTAGCATTTCTTCTTTTACAAGAGAACGGCAAGAGATGCTAGATCCTCTGATGCTAGAGGGAACGCTGCAATATATGTCCCCTGAACAAACTGGACGCATGAATCGGATTATTGATTATCGGACGGATTACTATTCCTTAGGTGTTACATTCTATCGCATGCTAACGGGGAGTTTGCCATTTCAAACAGAGGATCCGGTTGAGTTGATTCACAGTCATTTAGCTGTGACCCCGCCTCCACCAGATGAATTGTTGAACGATATTCCTAAACCAATTTCTGATATGGTGATGAAGCTGCTTTCCAAAAATGCTGAGGACCGCTATCAAAGCGCGTATGGCATCCTGCAAGATCTTGAATATTGTTTGAGTCGCATAGGCGCTGGAGAAGATATTCACGAGTTTGTGGTTGGGATGTATGACATGACAGATCGATTTCAAATTCCTCAAGGTTTATATGGGCGAGATAAAGAAATTGATAAACTTCTGCATGTCTATGAGCAAGCTGTCCATGGTTCCTTAGAAGCGGTGTGGGTTACAGGGGAATCTGGTTTTGGCAAGACCTTCCTAATTGCAGAAACGATGAAAATGATTATGAAAGACCGTGGGTGGTTCCTCTCAGGGCGATTCGAACCGAATAAACAGCACGTTTCTTATCATGCGCTTTCCCAAGCGATGAGAGAACTTGTGAGGCAACTGCTAACAGGCAAGAACCGGCAACTCGAAGAATACCGTGATCGTCTGCTCCAAGTTCTAGGAACCAGCGGTAAAGTCATTATCGATCTTGTCCCTGAGTTAGCTTTATTGATTGGGGAGCAGCCCAACGCGAAGCAGCTTCCGCAAAAAGAAACGCAGAACCGGCTGCATTATTTACTGCAGCAATTTTTGTTGATCTTCTCGGGGAAGGATCGACCGATCGTTCTATTCTTAGATGATTTGCAGTGGGCAGATACGGCTTCCCTGCAATTCTTGGATCTACTTTTGAATAATACACAAATGAAATATTTCTTGTTTATTGGATCATACCGCGGTGAGTATGACACGAATTGGTTGTCTTCTATGCATGTTCAACTGCTTGATAAGCTGCCGCAGCACCTTGTTTTGGATCGAATCGTATTAAAAGCGTTGAAGCTGGAGGATGTTCGAACCTTGGTAGCCGAATCCTTGATTTTAGAAGAGGAGCAAGTTACGGAGTTGGCATTGCTTATTTTGCAGAAGACCGGAGGCAATCCTTTTTTCGTCAAACAGTTTTTGACGGCCTTGCATGAGCAGGAGTTGCTTTCGTTTAATTATAGAGAGAATCGTTGGATCTGGGATATGAACGAGATTCAAAAACTGCGTATTACCGACAATCTGATGTTTCTTCTTGCGGAAAAATTGGATCGGATGCCTCCTAATACGCAAAATGTACTTCGCTTAGCTGCTTGTTTAGGCGTTTCTTTTGACTTGGAAGCCTTGGGCATTATTATGGGAACTTCTTTCGTTGACGCTTTGCTAGAACTGGAATTGACCATACAGAATGGATTGATTATCCCAGTAGGAACTGATTACAAATTCTATAATGATGCACAGGGGAAAGCAGCTGCGAGAGATATCCGCTTTATGTTTGTCCATGATTCCATTCAAGAAGCTGTGTATGGCTCCATTGAAGAAGCGAAGCTGCCTGGGATGCATCTAAGTATCGCTCGAATGCTGCTCAAGGAACTAGCGAATGATGAGATTGAGAAGCGGCTGCTCGAAATTGTTAACCATCTGAATTTAGGTTCAGCTCTGCTCGGTAGGGAAGATGAATTAATTCAATTGCTTGAATTTAATTATAATGCGGGGCGCAAAGCGAAATCATCGAATGCCTATCGTTCAGCAATCCAATATTTGAATAAAGCACTCGAACTCATGGATCAGATTGTAGGATTCGAGCAGCAGGAACTAGGTTTTGCAATTCGTTTAGAGAAGTCGGAATGCCTTTATTTGAGCGGTCATGCAGATGAAGCAGAAACGTTATACGAGCAATTGCTGCAAGGACCATTAACGAACGAGCAGAAGCTCGAAGTCTATAACTTACAAGTTGTCCTGCACACGAATATTGGCAAGCACCACCAAAGTATCAAGGTGGGCCTGAAAGCTTTAGCCGAGCATGGCATTCGATTGTCTGTTGCTCCGTCCAACATGTATATCGTCATGACTTATTTAAATGTGCGCAGGTTGATTGGGCGAAGAAGCACGCTCCAGCTATATGATTTACCGATTATGGAAGACAAGTTTCGGATGAAATTAATAGATTTAATGATGAGTGTCGCCGTTTCTGCTTATTTCGTTAATACCAATCTATTCGTACCTTTTATGTTAATCATGACAAAACTTGCCCTGAAATATGGGAATACGCCTTCCATGGCGTATGTGTATGGAGCATATGGTTTGATTCTCGGTTCAGGCTTTGGAGATTACCAACGGGGTTACCAATATGGTCAGCTTGGCGAGCGTATGAACGCAAGGTTTCAGTCTCACCAATATCGCAGTAAAAGTTATTTCTCGTTAGGATTGTTTATAAGCCCATGGGTGAAATCGTTCCGAGTCTGCTTGGAGCAATTGAAAGAGTCGTTTCGGTGCGGTATTGAAGATGGAGATCTCGTCTTTGCGGGGTATGCGCTAACCTATCAAATGTTGATGAAGGACTTTCAGGGTGCTGTACTTGCCGAAGTGAAAGAAGATCTGGCCAAGAACTATCGCATTCTGGAACAGACCAACCATCACGATACTTTGCTTATGCTCGAGATGCTGCGTATGCTGACCTTAAACTTGGAAGGAATGTCGGTAAATCCGATTCTATTCGGCAATCATCTAGAAGAGGAAGAGCAATTCGTTAACAAACTTAAGTTTCACCCCAATCAGGTTATTATCCATGTGTACTCGGTTAAAAAAATGATGCTGTACTACTTATTCGGTTACTTTGAAGATGCAGTAAAGACAGGTAAGTCAACTGAGCTCTATCAAGCTGCATCTTTTGGTTTATTTCATATTCCTGAAAATTATTTTTATTACGTCCTTTCGATTGCCGCTGTATATCCGGAAGTCACTAGTGATGAACAGAAATGGCTTGCTAAGCGTGTGAAGAAAATGCTCAGAAAGATGGATAAGTGGAAGGCTCATTGTCCTGAGAATTATTCACATCTAACACTGCTCATGCATGCAGAATGGAATCGTGTGAGAGGTTTTGGCCAAGAAGCCGAGCAAGGTTATGAAGCTGCTATACGCCAAGCGCGTGAGCAAGGATTTATTCAACATGAAGCTATGGCTTGTGAGATTGCAGGAAAGTATTATAAGCAAAGGGGCCGCGAGAAATTCGCTAAAACGTATTTCGTTGATGCTTACTTTGGTTACGTTAACTGGGGGGCAAAAGCGAAGGCGGATGATCTAAGACTCAGATACCCAGCTTATTTTACAAGTCGTGCCGAGTCTCCAGATTGGGCAACAACCAAAATCAGTGATTATTCACTGCAAGCCATTGATTTCAAAACGATTATGAATACATCGCGGTCCCTCTCAAGCGAAGTGAATCTAGAACAGCTAATCAAACGCTTGATGGAGATTGTTACGTACTCTTCTGGAGCGGAGAGAAGTATCCTCGTTCTGAGGGATAAGGATCGCTTATACGTTGAAGCCGAGATGCTTGCAAGTGCAGGGAAGGACTCATGTATGGTTAACTCTGTATTGCTCGAAACCCGTGATAATGTACCCCAATCTGTCATTCAGTATGTGGCGCGCACGAAAGAGGGGATTGTGCTAGATGATGCTGAGAAATCGACACTATTCTCTAACGATCCTTATATTCAACAAGCGGAAAGTAAATCGATCTTTTGCGAACCGATTCTGCACAAAGGAAATCTAATTGGCGTTTTTTATATGGAAAATAATTTAATTCGCAATGCTTTTACGTCCGATCGGTTGGATGTGATTAAATTATTATCAGCTCAAGCGGCGATATCCATTGAAAATGCCCGATTATATAACGATTTGGAGTCTAAGGTCAAAGAGCGTACGAATGAGTTAATCTTGATGGAGACTTCGCGGCGCGACCTCTTGTCGAATATTTCTCACGATCTAGGAACTCCGCTGACATCCATCCAGGGATATGTAGAAGCGATTCTTGATGATGTCATTCAAGAACCAGAGGAGCAGAAGAAATATTTGAGAGTGGTCCATATGCGCATCGTGGGTATTCAACGCTTAATTACCGATTTGTATCAGCTAAGCCGGCTTGAAACGAAGCAGTTCCATTTCCAACTCGCGCCAACGTCGTGTGTGACGATGATTCATCAGCTTTTTGGGAAATACGAGCTAGATGCGCAAAATGCCGGGATTGACTATATGCTAAACATGGCACAAATAGATAGGCAAGATATGCTGACAGTTGATATGGATCGAATCGAACAGGTGTATGCCAATATCTTTTATAATGCTATTAAATTTTCAACAAGGGGTTGTTCTATCACGGTTCAAGCCCAGATCAGGGATCAGCCAAATGAACTCGTTATTCGGGTAACTGACACAGGCGTCGGTATCAGCGAAGAGGATCTGCCTCATATTTTCGAACGGTTCTATAAGGTGTCCAAATCGCGAAGCAACTCAGGCGGAAGTGGACTAGGGCTTGCAATAGCCAAGGAAATTGTGCAATATCATGGAGGGCAAATTTGGGCGGAAAGCCGCTTAGGTCAGGGCTGTAGCATTTCATTTTCACTCCCCATACATCGCATATAAGTAAGCCAAACCGTACATCTTACTAAGAGGTGTGCGTTTTTTTCATAGTTGCAACTGTCTATAACGAAGGTGTTTCCAATGCTATTGATTTCGACATGTGATATACTTCTGTAGATATTAGTCATCGAAGGAGTTTACACACATATGCAATCATTTATTCAATGGAATCCAACGCGATTATGGTTTGGCGAAGGTCAAATTAAGCAATTGCAACAAGAATTAAGTACTGCTGGGAAGCGTGTACTGCTAGTTTATGGTGGGGGTAGCATCCGAAAGAATGGTGTTTACGATGCTGTGATGGGACAGCTTCTAAATAGTCAAGCCGTTGTTGTCGAGATGTCCGGTGTTGAACCTAATCCTAGATTGACTACTGTGCATAAAGGGATTGAGATATGCCGTTCGAATCAAATTGATCTCATCCTGGCTGTTGGTGGGGGAAGTGTCATAGATTGTGCTAAAGCGATTTCTGTCGGTGTTTATTACGAAGGCGATGTTTGGGATATCATTACGAGAAAAGCGGAATCGAAGAAAGCTCTACAACTAGGAACGATACTAACACTTGCCGCGACGGGCTCGGAGATGAACAATATCTCGGTTATTACGAATTGGGATCGCAATGAGAAGCGAGGCTGGAGCAGCCCATTGGCCTATCCGGCTTTTTCTATTCTGGACCCAGCCTATACCACATCGGTTCCCTTGGATCAGACGGTCTATGGCATCGTGGATATGATGTCCCACGTACTTGAACAATATTTCCATCGAACCGAGCATGCCCCGATGATGGATCGTTTCATGGAAGGTGTTCTCCTGACCGTTATGGAAGCTGCTCCCAAGCTGCTCTCGAATATGCAAGATGTCGAGCATCGTGCGACGATCATGTATGCGGGAACGACAGCATTCAATGGCTTGCTTTCTTGTGGGACAGACGGGGGAGATTGGGCCACGCATCAGATTGAGCACGGTCTATCTGCTGTTTACGACATCCCTCACGGAGGCGGACTTGCCATAGTATTCCCGAACTGGATGAGCCATTGTGCGGAAGATGATCCATCACGGATGAAGAAGTTGGCCATGACCGTTTTCGGAATCGATGACACAGGAAAAACGGATCACGAAGTGGCGATTGAAGGCATTCAAGCTTTACGTCAATTCTGGGATTCACTTGGCGCGCCAAACAAGCTTGGCTATTATGGTATTGATGATCAGCGCATCGAGGAATTAGTGCACAAGTCTTTCATGAAATCAACCATTGGTCAATATAAAGTTATGACAAGAGACACCGTTCGAGATATCTTAATGAGGTCTTTGGCATGAAGTATTACGTATATGTATTAGCTGGAGCGTGCAGCTTCGGATTGTTATCAACTTTTGTGAAGAAGGCCTACGAGTCTGGTTTCCATGTAGGTGAGGTGGTGGGATCGCAAATCTTCTTTGGCCTTATTATGATGTGGATCATGGCTTTCGTTACAGCTAAATCTGCTAAACAAGGATCAACAGAAGCTCAATCATTCCGTGTATCCCCTCGTAATGCCCTCTTACTGATGTTAGTAGGAACTAGCTCAGGACTAACCGGTATATTTTATTATGCTGCCCTGCAATATGTTTCAGCATCATTTGCCATTCTATTATTATTTCAATTTACATGGATTGGTATCGTGATAGAAGCCATTATGGATCGTAAACGCCCTAGCCGAGATAAACTTATCGCACTTATTTTCTTATTTATCGGCATTATAATGGCAAGCGGTTATCTAAATGGCATGGGAGAAGCGCCATCGTGGCTTGGCATAGGGTTAGGATTGCTATCCGCATTGACATATGCGCTATTCATTGCCATGAGTGGTAAAGTCGCGAAGCAAATTGCCCCTATTACGCGAGGTGCTGTGATGCAAACAGGCTCCTTCATCATTGTCATGCTGATTTTCCCTCCTCATTTCTTGTGGAATGGGTCATTGCATGAATCCCTATTACCGTGGGCATTGCTGTTAGCCTTGTTCGGAGTCGTAATTCCCCCGTTGTTCTTTGCTATTGGTGTTCCGCGTATTGGCGGCGGAATGGCTACGATCATGAGCGCAGCAGAACTGCCAACTGCGGTTATTATGTCCTTCATCGTTCTCCACGAATCGGTGAGTGGCCTACAATGGTTAGGCGTACTCGTCACCATGTTAGGCATAGCCCTACCTGAGTTATTAAAACGAAGACAACGAGCTCGTCGTCTTCAAACCGAATGATAAAAGTGGATCCCTGAGTAAACTCGGGATCCACTTTTTTACGTTAAAAAAAGGCCAAGAGGCCTTTAACTTGAAAGCTATACAATGGCAAGCTGCTTCATTTCAAGCTTAACTGTTGTTAAGTGAGTAAGTTCAGGGAATGAGAAATGCTCAGCCAATCGGCGTAATCGCATGTAAATGGTTCGTAGTATAACGGAATCTAACTCGGTGATCATCGCTCGATTGGCAATATAGTCGGTCATCGTCATTTTGATGAGAAAGGGACTATTCCTTAAATCCGTAAGTTTCTTAGATTGAAGCGGGTCACCTAAGTTAGTCAGATATTTGGTTTGTTTCAAAGCGGATTGGTACCTTTCGACACAGGTTCTGGAAACCGATATGTACCTTTTGCCCCCCATGGCATCTGATACGGTAAGTATTTGTTTTTTCTCATCCAAAGAGTTGCTTTTCAAATAGACGATCTCGTGAGGAGCGATGCCCTCGATAAGCAGACGAATAATAATAGCATCTTGCGGATTGATACATTGTGTCTCGATGAATTGGATTTTCTCTAGAGTAAGAATACGAAATCAACATCCCTTCAAGTTTCAACTTAGTTTTCTGCAAAATTACATTTTGGTTTTCAGAAATAAGCAACTATACATGATATGAGATGTGCGGATTAAATATGCCTAGAACTTGGTTATGAGGTAACTATAGCTCAAAGTAGGGAATGGGACAATGAGGGAAAAGCCCTAAATAATGTTAGTCGAATTTCGACAAATAGGGCATTATTATTTCGGGCTTGATTTGGGGATCTATGATTTTTCGCAGAAATGAAAGCGGAATGGCAAGGGATGTTGATGTCACATTGCCGCAATAATAGTTTTAATTTCTTTCGTAAATTCTTTACAAGGTAGTGACAGATGGCGGCTTTTCAAGCGTAAGGTTCGGAAAGAAACTCCGAAATCCACGCCAGTAACTTCGAGTGCTACGATGCTTCCTGTCTCCAAATAAGGATCATTGCGCATGCCCGTTACCGTATAGAAACCAATCGCGATGCCTTCGGCAATAATCCGTTTTGCTGCTTCAGAATTCCCGAGCTTAAATAAGATTGTTGGTTCGCCGTGCTTTTTGAATATGTTATTCAGGTAATCAGAAGAAATCAATAGAGGTTCAAGAAGGAGTTCTTCAATGGAAATTTGAGTCCGCTGCGCTAGAGGGGATTTTTTACCCACGTAGGCCATAATTCGGCAATCCAGCAAATGTTCCGAGATCAGCTGTGTATGGGGACTTTGGAAATTTCTAGCGACCGCGATGAGTCCCAAATCCACTTGTCCACCGAGGACCTCTTGGACAATCTGTGGATAATTCATCTCCATCATAACGAGCTCTACATCAGCATGTTTAGCTTTGAAGTTAGCCAATGTTGGAGGTAGAATGCTTAAACAAAGGCTCGGTACGGAGGCAATGGCAAGTGATCCTGACAATTGATTGAATTGCAAACTTGCCGTTTCTCTAAGTTCCTCCACTTTGTTCATGATTTCAATAGCTTTGCTAATAATTAATTTGCCGTCTTCTGTAGGTACGGCTCCAATGCGTGAACGCTTGAAAAGCTTCACGCCAAGCTCTTCCTCTAAGCTGACAATCGCTTGAGAGATGTTCGGCTGGGATACGTGAAGCTTTTCGGCTGCTAGTGAAATGGATCCTGTTTGATTAATCTCAATAATATATATGAGTTGTTCAATTCGCATAGTTCACCTTTTCTGTATGCCAGTTATGAGGTAACTATATCGGAATCGATAGAGATGGACAATATGTGAGTAGTACTATTTTAGGAGACGCCATATTCGATTGGACTGAGACTCTGTTCCCGTTGTTGCCCGTTATAAACGAAACGTGACAGTAAAATGCTAATTTCATATAGGGCAAATAAAGGAATGGCTACCATGAGATGTGAGATTAAATCAGGTGGAGAAATTAAACTGGCTGTAATAATCAGAATCAGATAAGCATATCTGCGAACTTTGTTTAGTAATTGAGGATGTAACAGCTTTAACTTGGTTAGAAACATGACGATAATCGGGAGTTCGAAGGCTATAGATAACGGGAGAATAATGTTGAGCATAAAGCTAAAGTATTGAGCAACACCGTAGGTCTGAGTTAATCCAAGGCTTTCGGTAACACCTAATGTAAATTTGATGCACATCGGGAATACAACGAAGTAACCGAAAGATAAACCAAGTAAGAAGCAGAAGAATGTATACGGGATGTACCGCAGGGTGGCGACTTGCTCTTCTTTGGTTAGTCCTTTTTTGACGAAAGCCCAAATTTGGAAGAGGATGAACGGAAGTGTTAATGTGAGTGAAACTGCGAAAGCAATCAACATATAGATGCGAATGCTATCCATCGGTGAGAAAACATGCCATGTGATATCAGATGCAGACGAGCTTTGCTTTAGGTATCGTAAAATCTGCTGAGCGAAGACAAATCCAATTAGTAAGGTTAGAATGACGGCAATAAGGACGCGAATAATGCGTGTGCGCAGTTCGGTTAGATGTTCGACAAGTGACATCATTTCTTTGATTTGCATAAGAACCCTCCAGTCTAGTAGTGAAAAGGTGCTAAGAGCCTGCCAACATTCGTCGTAATTCTACCGTATGAAACCCGTCGGATAATTTTGTGTGAATATCAATAATGGCTTGAATATCTTCGAAAGAATATTTACGAACGCCCCCCTTGCTTCTGTCTGGGAAAATAAGTTTGCGGTCCTCGTAATATCGAATCTGCCTCTCGGTTAATCCTGTCAGTTCACTTACTACACCAATTTGAATTACTTTTTTCTTAGTCATCATCAGCTTGTCCCTCCAGTTTAATGTAAGGTTAACTAACTTGTAAGTGACATTAATTAATGAAACTCTATCATTATCTGGAAAATCCATCAAATATGTATTGGTTATCTTAGTATAATTATAATTTATGTCATGTTATCTTACGTAAACTAAAGACTATTCATTTTCTCCCTGTTAAGTTTAAGTAGCGGATAGCCAAACTTATTCACGAGGAGATGGAAGCATGGAGAAGACACCGATCCAAGAAGAACAAATTACACGTAGACAATTTCTAACAACAGTCGGCAAATTAGGAGGGTCAGCCGCGATATTCAGTGTGATGGGTACTTTAGGACTACTCTCCCCGGAAACGATGAAAGCCGCAGATTATACACCGCCATCAGGAAGGGATCTTACCTCGACGAATCGCAATGGTAAAAAAGTAATCATCCTTGGTGGTGGGATTGCTGGGATGACGGCGGCGTATGAGCTGGGAATGGCAGGCTATCAGTGCACAATACTAGAAGCCAGAGCACGTTCAGGCGGACGTGCATGGACAGTGCGTAGAGGGACGACCGTTACAGAAATTGGTGGCACGAAACAAGTGGCACGATTCGACAATGGCATGTATTTCAATGCAGGACCAATGCGAATTCCCCAATTTCATGTGACGCTGGATTATGCCCGGAAATTCGGAGTTGCTATAGAACCCTTTAACAATGTGAATGAGAGCGGGTACTACTATAATGAAAATGTAGGCGAGTTGTCAGGAGTGAAAATTCCTAAGCGGCAAGCAAAAGCCGATGTGCGCGGTTATGTCGCAGAAATGCTAGCTAAAGCTGTTAATCAGAAAGCGTTAGATCTCCCTTTGACAACAGAAGAAAAAACGAAGCTTGTTGCGTATTTGAAAAGCGAAGGGGATTTGAATGCGGATCTGTTCTATAAAGGTTCAAGCAGAGCTGGGTATGTGGAAGAGCCGGGCGGCAAATTTGATGCAGGTGTTCGCAAGGATCCATTTAGCTTGAAAGCGATTATTAATTCTGGTTTTGGTCAATTTCTCAGCAGTGAGTACGGCTATGATCAGCAGATGATGATGTTCCATCCTGTAGGTGGGATGGATATGATTGCGAAGGCATTCGAGAAACGAGTAGGCGACAAAATTCAATTCAATTCGGAAGTTCATGAAATTAAGCAATCTTCCGATGGCGTGAAAATTTTGTATAAGGATTTACTAAGCGGTGCCAATAAAGAAGTATCTGGAGATTTCTGCATCTGTACGATCCCACTTCCAGTCCTCAAGAACATTAAAGCCGACTTCTCTGCTGAGATGTCAACAGCTATTGCAAAGATTAGCTATGCGGCTGCCGGTAAAATTGGTCTCCAATTCAAGCGTCGTTTCTGGGAAGAAGACGAGATGATTTATGGTGGAAGCTCATTGACAAATATGGATATTGCGAACATCTATTACCCGCCGAATGATTATTTTTCGAAAAAAGGAATTCTATTAGGTTATTATTCGTTTGGGGGAAATGCGGATAAACTTGGTAATATGTCGCTTGCTGCTCGAGAAGAATATGCGCTGAGTCAAGGTGCGAAGATACATCCCCAGTATCACAAAGAGTTCGAAACCTCGTTCTCCGTGGATTGGAAAAAGGTTAAGTATAATCAAGGCGGCTGGGCTTCCTATACGGCAGACGATCGTAAAAACTACTATCCAACACTATGTAAACCTGATGGCCGTATTTATTTGGCTGGCGAGCACATCAGTTACATTACCGCTTGGCAGGCAGGGGCTATTGAGTCTGCTCGGAAAGTGGTTACCGAAATACATGAGCGTGTCATGAAAGAATAGAAGAGAAGGAGTGAATCATGATGACAATAACGAAAAAGTGGAAGACGATCGTAGCTGCTACCGTTGGTTCATGTCTGATTTGTGTAAGTGCTTATGCGGCGGGGACAGAAAAATCAAATAAATATAATGCTGAACCGATTAATGAGGTTGAATTTTATGGCAATCCGGCCTCTTCTATTGCTGCTGGCGTATCGGTCCCTGCGGGATCCGCATATTTGTTCACAAGCGGTACGGTACCACCTGTTATTAATAAAGAGGGCAAGACGGTCTATGAACGTTATGGGGATACGAAAACACAGGGGATTGGCATTCTAAAAGCCATTGAAACGCAATTAAAAGATAAAGGACTCACACTTGCAGATGTTGCCTATCTTCGTGTCTATGTGACGGCAGATGCAGCCAAAGAAGGCAAATTTGATTATCAAGGCTGGTTTGATGCTTATGCGCAATTTTTTGGAACAGAAGCTAATCCTGTGAAGCCTGCTCGTTCTACGGTTGGCATTGCAAGCCTTGTAAGCTCCGATTGGTTGATTGAAATTGAAGCCGTAGCTGTGTATCCAAAGCACCATAACCAAGACTAATGAAACGGAGATGATGTGCCTATGCTGCAAAATATTGGATTACCTGGACTCATGTTAATTTTAGTCGTTGTATTGGTCTTGTTTGGACCGTCTAAGTTGCCTGAACTTGGTCGAGCCGTAGGTCGTACCCTGCACGAATTTAAGAATTCGGCTAGAGAGCTCGTTGGTGAAGGGAAAGAAGCGCCAGAACATCTCGAAGCACCGGAAAAGCGCGTAGAGAAGGTTAACGTATAACATGTGAATGTGTACGAATAAGGTAGTAGAGGAGCCCTTCAGGGCTCCTTTTTGCCGTAGGAGTCAAGCAAAATATCGACATTCTGTCGTAAGTATGGGATTATGAGGAGAAGAGTTCGGTAACTATTACACAGGGAGTGAAAGGCATGTCGCGCAAGTGGGAAAGAATGGTAAGTAAAAATACGAAAAAGGCAAACTTGAGCCGTACCAAGCAAGGGAAAGCGCCAATTTCAACGGATCCAGATCGTCCGGTCGTCTTTAAAGGGAGAAGTATTATGTTGGCCGCGTTTTTCATTGTTGTCTCGCTCTTTTTGTTGTTTACCTTGACGAAAACCGAAGGGGACAAAATGTACTGGTATACAACGCTTAGCTATCTGGTGGTCGGAGTGCTCATTTATTTCGTGCGCAGACCGTATTTGCGAGTAACCAAGACGAATCTCTCGAAGCGAGGTCTGGCCCGAGAATTAGTGCTTGGTGCGGAAAATATTAAAGAGATTGTCCACGCACCTGGTCAAATTATCATTGAGCTTACGGGGAAGTCCCCCCGTTGGGTATATAACAAAACGTTGAACCGTTTTGATATCGCGGCGATGGCAGCTAAATTGAAGAAGTTTGCTGAAAACAATAAAATTTCATATGTAGATAAAACTGTATAGGTAAAAAGCCTCCAATTCCACTTTGTATGGGTTGGAGGCTTTTTTATGATGTGAAGATAGAATATCCGTTAGAACAATCCGGACTGTTGAATTACCGTATAGAATTGATTGAATTCCTCGATTGTCAGTTGTTGTTGTGCATCAGACAGGGCTATGGCTGGATTGGGATGGACTTCAACCATGATCCCATCTGCTCCTGCAGCCAATGCCGCTTTGGCACATGGTGCGAAGATGTCCTTGCGTCCTGTGGAATGAGTCACATCGACGAGGACCGGCAAGTGGCTTTCCTGCTTCAATATCGGAACTGCTGAGATGTCGAGTGTATTCCTTGTCGCCCGCTCATAGGTTCGAATGCCGCGTTCAATCAACATTACCTGCGTATTGCCACGCGAAAGGATATACTCGGCAGCGTGAAGGAACTCATCAATCGTGGCAGATAAACCGCGTTTCAACAGTATCGGAATACGCACTTCGCCAGCGGCCTTCAGTAATTCGAAGTTGTGCATGTTTCTTGCCCCAATTTGAATCACGTCGATATACTGACCCGCGATTTCGATATGAGCGGGATCGACGATTTCACTGATCGTCTGAAGTCCGAACTCGTCACCAACTTCTTTGAGAATTCGCAGTCCTTCTAGGCCTAAGCCTTGGAAATCATAAGGTGATGTTCGAGGCTTGAAGGCACCCCCGCGCATGACTGTTACGCCTCTACTTTGTAATGCAGCAGCCACGGTGCGCACTTGTTCAACACTTTCTACAGAGCAAGGTCCTGCAATCAGGATCGGTTTGCCCCCGCCAATCGTAGCAGGACCAAGATGAATGAGCGTATCATCCTGTTGTCGTTTACGACTAACAAGCAGTTGTTTGTTGTGAACGGTTTGTTGCAAGGTCAGCGATGCTTGGAATATTTGTTTGAACAGATGACGAATGGTATCGTCATCGAACGGGCCTGTATTCCTAGCAACCAAGGCGTCCAGCATTTGTTTTTCACGAAGTGGGTCGAATTTCGGTACGCCTTGCTTTTCCTTCTCTTGGCCGATCTCTTGGGTAATACGTGCTCGCTCGGAGAGCAGCTCCCGTAGATTCTCATTCACTTCATCAATTCGATTTCTAAGATCATCTAACTTCGAATTTTCCATCTATGGCTCACCCTTTTTTATTTCAAAGCATATCGACTTTCTAGCTTTGACATATATGCACTTAAACCAATTTATGTTGGAAGGCAGTCAATGTGCAGTATTTTAGAGTGGAAGGAATTCGGAAGATTAAACCTCACACCCAATGATAGGATCGAAGCGGCTTATATAGCGTTGATCTGACACCGAGGCGAGTAGTTTATTGCGTAAATAGATCAGTAGAGGGTTCTCGAGTTGTACCATCCGCCCCATTGATCGAGACATCCGCACAATTCGGTTTACCCGAGTCATTCGCTCTTTCTCATAGGCTGAAAGTCCAGTAGGAATATCGGTATTTCGGAGGCATCTTGCCAGTACGATGGCATCTTCAATCGCCTGCGCACCACCCTGCCCCAAATTGGGCAGCATCGGATGTGCAGCATCGCCAAGGAGTGTCATTCTGCCTGAACTCCAACGTGGCAATGGGGGGCGATCTACGATGTCATGTGCCAGAATCGTTGATGGGTCCGTTGCTTCAATAGCAGACACGACAGGATTATACCAACCCTGAAATTGACGCAACAACTCGGATTGTCTCTCTTCTGCCGAAGGTAGGCTTCCTTGCGGTGCATTAATGGCGGCAAACCAGAATACACGCCCGTTGCCGAGACTTGAGAGGCCGAATCGTCTTCCTGGTCCCAGTGCCTCGAAGCCTCCGCCTGTAGTTGCGTTGCGCAACTCCTCTTGTGTGCATACGCCCCTTAAAGCGATATATCCCGAATAACGGACGGGGCTATGCCCGAAAAGTCGTTCTCGTACAGCTGAGTGCAAACCATCGGCACCGATAATAAGATCAGCGTCCACTTGTGTACCATCTTTGAAAATCGCATTTACGACGCCATGATTCTGTTGCCCATCGATCCATTGTTGATTCGTATGAATAGGCGTTGTCGCTGCTACGGCTTGTGCGAGAATTGCTTGCAAGTCAGCTCTATGAATAACATAGCTTTGCGTTCCGTATAACTCCGCTTGTTTGGCAGCTGGGAGACTTGTAATCAATTTGCCATCCCAAGAGCGAATGTCAGCCTGAACAACAGGAGCTCCTGCTTTCCGGACTGCTCCGCCAACGCCAAGAACATCGAGTGCTTTCATGGCGTTAGCTGCGAGAACGATGCCAGCCCCAGCTTCCCGCAGTGACGATGCTTTGTCGTATACCGATACTATCCATCCTTGCTGGTGAAGTGCCAATGCTGTGCACAATCCACCGATCCCCGCTCCTACGACTATCGCTTTCCGTGTCGGTAATGCGTCCATGTGTATCCTCCAACTTCATTAGATCACCACTATCATGCATAGTTTCATCATAAACAATGTGAGGGCCGTTGACTATATTTGCATTCACATAGTCTAATTAACAGTTCCATATATTTGTAGTCATGTTTCTGCTAGATTCGGAATACTAGTTTAGGAGGGAGAAGAAGGGGGGAGTATGCATGCTCACGCTAAAATCTTGGACGGGCTTATTTCAACGAGGAGCGGCGAATACGGATATTTACCACACGGTTAAAGTGAGGGCGCCTCGCGATTATTTTAACCGAGCAGATGCTTTCTTGGAGGATATCGTCTATTCATCTCAAGAGGAGTTAAGCGGAATCAACAAAACTTTCCTAGTCAAACTATTATTTGATAATTTTATGGATCATGTGCGCAAGGGCAAAGATCTGTATGCATACATATTACAGCTTAGAAGCAAATTTGGAGCTATCGTTGCCAGTGCAAACACAAATGAGAGACCGAACGGGGGATCCCTGCCAGGCTTTCAATGGGGACTTTCCTTTCAGGAAGGGCATACGGATAGTCCGGCTTATTTAACGCTCAATGTCAGACTGCACCCTGCGGAGGCCAATCGGATGCGTGTATTTTTCGACGATATGAATTGGAAACATCATCAACCGCTTAATATGGAGATGAATGAGCTCTTGTCCCTGCTGTTTATTGAATTTATTACGGAACTTCGGAATGGATTAACGGAAGAGACGAAGGAAGAGATCGTAGCGGCTATTGTGCATAAATGGGGAGAGCAATAGTCCACTATCTCTAGCAACCAATTGACAGCAAGACATAATATTGATAGTTTTGAATTATTGATGGATTAGAATTTGATAGGAGATGTTGATAATGTTAAAAGGGATACCTTCAATCCTCTCGCCTGAACTTCTCAAAGTTTTGATGGAGATGGGGCATGGGGATGAAATTATTTTGGCAGATGGGAATTTTCCCGCAGCCAGTCATGCGAACAGATTATTACGCTGTGATGGTCATGGTGTACCAGAATTACTGAAAGCGATATTATCGTTGTACCCATTGGACACTTACAGTGATCAGCCTGTTGCCCTTATGGCCGTCGTTCCTGGTGATCCGGTTGCTACTCCGATCTGGGGCGAATATGAGGAGATCATTCGTGAACACGCGACACCAGCAATTGCGTATGTAGAACGGTTCGCTTTTTATGAGCGCGCGAAGAAAGCTTATGCGATTGTGGCAACGAGTGAAAAAGCGCTATATGCCAATATTATTTTGAAAAAAGGCGTAGTCATTGAATAAATGGAGTAAATGATATCCCTATAAAGGCTTAACAAAGAACCCAAAGTTTAAACACTTATCAAAGTGTTTAAACTTTGGGTTCTAGCGTAGATGGGTTTGCAGTTTTTGGTTTGTTCAACTGTCCAAGCTAGACTCCTCGATCCAATGGATTCGCTTCGTAATTAGGTCAGCAAGTTTCGTCTCTGCAGCTGATAATTCATTATGCAACTGCGAAACGACAGGACGAATTTTATTTATGGCTGATAGTGTTTGGCTCTGAGAATTAGTAATTCTTCCTTGAACAATCCAGTCTGAAATGAGGCCGTCAAACCAATAGTCCGCCATCTTTAAAGTGCCGCTGATATCAATCTCAATCTGAAAACTACCATTCAAGTCGTTGAGTTCATCCCTGAAATTCTGGATATGGTGATTCGCCTCATGAATAAACCGTTTGGCATCATCTACATGCGAATGCTTTGCATGGGTGCTAATCAAGCCTCCGCCGCCCCACAAGTCCCATTTCCCCCAATTTTCAGCTTTTTCCAAGCTATTGGATGTATCTGTCAGCGAATCGACTACAAGCTTGCCAGCCGTGAGCGCTTCTTGCAGCTCTTTGACCCTAAGCTTCTGTTCCTCAATGCTATCGTCTATTCGTTCAAGTTCTCTTGATAAGAGTGGAGCGTTTAGAAGTGCGGATTCTTTCACAGCCATTAGTTTCTTATAGTCTTCCGCAGCACGTTGATAGTTAGCGAGGTCATCACCTACTTGTATCAGATCATTTTGCGCATCCAGTAGCGTCTGTTTGGCAGTTTCTAATTGAAGTGTAGCAGTGAGGACTTGTTGTCGTTCCAATTCAAGTTGCTCCGTTTTGCTGCGAAGAATTGTATGAAATAGATTAATCAGTGATAAACGCGTCAATTGCTCTACATCGGCCTGCTCGGATTCCAGCTGCAACTCCAGCTGTCTTATGAGACGTTCCTGCTCATATACTCTAGACAGAAGATGTTCTCTTTTACGTTCTGCTTTGTGCAGACGAAACATTCGTTCTTTCGCTACCCTCAACTGAAGGTTTAGATTATCTGGCATCTTCATCCCTCGTTCCCAGCATTTGTTAGTGGTATGCTTTTTCATTACGTGTCGTATCGGTCGGGGGTTTCGGAAATTTCTTTATATACACGATGAAACTTCACTATGATATAATTCTTTCTTTGTACGATAGAGAGAGATAGATAGGAGAAATCATATGATCACCAAACAACTTTCACCACTTGTTCAAACACTGGATTTAAAACCGCACCCTGAGGGTGGTTGGTACAAAGAACTATGGAAAGCTTCGTTCGAGATTCCAAAAGAAGTACTTCATGCAGCATACACTGGCTCACGTTACGCAGCTTCATCCATCTATTTCCTGCTGCATCCAGATGAATTCTCAGAATGGCATACTGTGTTATCTGATGAGCTATGGTTATGGCACTCCGGCAGTCCGATCGAGCTTACATTAGGAGGAACAAGCGAGCAGCCTAAAGTGACACAGAAAATTATACTAGGTCCTGACGTGCTGAGCGGTCAGCATCCACAGGCTCTTGTCCCGTCTCATGTATGGCAGATGGCTCGACCGCTTGGCGATGAGCCTGTCCTGGTTTCCTGTGTAGTTGCACCAGGCTTCCATTATGATGATTTTAAATTAATTAAGAGATAAGATAAGAGATAAGAGATAAGAGATAAGAGGCAGATTTACTTTGCTAAGTATTAAGTAATTTGGTATGTTGAAGATAAGATCAATTTAAGCGTAAAGTATACGCCGCTAGCTCTTTATCCGAGCTGGCGGCGTTTTATTTTTTGGAGGTGGACAATGTGTTTGAGAAGGAATATAAAATCTTTTGGGAAGAGCAAGTTCGGAGTGCGAGCGGTCAGAGGCTCGAGATGCTGCAAAGAGACCTGACGGGAACGAAGAAACTTTTGGAAGGGGCAATATTGCCTGTTTTAGGGACATTTGAGGGTTTGGTGCTTGAATATGAAATGACGAGCTTGTCAGGCATGAAGATATATGGTGATGTGTTTCACGATAAGTTACGGACTGTTTTCGAGGAAGATAGTTTCGTTACGCATGCGGAGAAAATTACGAGAGACCGGTTCTCATTCGAGAGAGCACGAGCTAGGTCAGTTGGGATACTCGGTTACACCTACTTCCCTTATAGCCGAGATGAACTTGAGAAAAAGCCAAGTTTTTGCCAAAGAAACCTTTATGAATTAATCGGTCGTATGGGTAACCTCGAAGGTGTCGGTTTACTCCAGCTGCCAGTATATGAACGCGAAGTATTGAGGTGCTCTTTGCTAGCTAATAAGTCCTTTCGATTGACGGATGTGTGCCTGTGGCTGCAGTTAAAAAGAGAGACTTGCAGAAAAGTATTGCGAGAATTGGAAGCAAAAGGTTTGGTGTATTCAATTGGTAGCGGAAGTGTAAGGAGTCATAAATTTATGATCACTGAGAAAGCTATCTTACTTTTGCATCGTACCAATTGAGACAAGTCGATAATCGACTTCCACGAGCCGTCGGCAGCAGTTGCAGCTCTGTAAGTCGATAAAATCGACTTACACAAGCTGCCGGCCGCAGTTTGAGCTCTGTAAGTCGATAAAATCGACTTCCACGAGCTGCCTGCAGCAGTTGCAGCTCTGTAAGTCGATAAAATCGACTTACACGAGCCGTCGGCAGCAGTTGCAGCTCTGCAAGTCGATAAAATCGACTTACACGAGCCGCCGGCCACAGTTTGAGCTCTGCAAGTCGATAAAATCGACTTGCACGAGCCGTCGGCAGCAGTTGCAGCTCTGCAAGTCGATAAAATCGACTTCCACGAGCCGCCGGCAGCAGTTGCAGCTCCGCAAGTCGATAAAATCGACTTCCACGAGCCGCCGGCTGCAGTTTGAGCTCTGCAAGTCGATAAAATCGACTTCCACGAGCCACCAGCCGCAGTTTGAGCACTGCAAGTCGATAAAATCGACTTACACGCCAGAGTCACTAGAAGCTGCTTTAGCCTCTATATGTTTCCTCCCCATCGATCCACACATCCCACACAATAAACGTAATAAAACACATATTCACATCGATTGTTGTACAATAAAATGAAGTTATGGCAAGTAAATGAACGAGGTGGCAGCAGCATGGTTAATATTTTGGTTGTAGATGATGAGCCGATGATTTGCAAAGGTGTTGCGACGATTTTGAAACAGTCCAAGTTGGACATCAACGAGGTTTTCATCGCGTATAACGGGTTTGAGGCGCTGGATTTTATACATTTGGAGAAAATTGATCTGGTGTTTACTGATATTCAGATGGAGAAAATGAATGGCATTGAATTGATTGAGAACATTTTCTTGGAGGACCCTTCGATTCCGATTGTCATTTTGTCGGCGCATGGTGAATTTGAGTATGCCCAGAAAGCGATCCGTTTTGGAGCAAAAGAGTATTTGGTTAAACCGATTACGCCGCCGCATCTCATTTCGGTCGTGACCAAGTTGTTGAAGGAAAAAGAAGAGAAGGGTCAGCGCTTCGCAAATTGGGAAGGTTCGCGGTCCCTGCCTGGCCACATGACGCATGAGACGAATTATTATTTGAATGAATTGGTGACAGGAACGATCCATGAGTCCGAGGTCTCTACAATAAAAGAGACATTGAATAATAGCATGAATGGCACGTATTTCAGCATGCTGACGATTAAATTATCTTTAGAACGTGGCGGCATTCATGATCAGGCTATTTCGACGTTGAAAGATCGCAGTTTGTTGAAATACGCAGCCTTGAACATCATGGAGGAAACGGCAAGCCAGTGGAGTCATCTTATTTTTAATAATCATAATTCTACTTTCACTTTACTGCTGCAAATTACGGAAGAAGAAAGCCGTGGCTCGATGCGCGTGAATCAGCTGTTGATGGTAGCGCAAATGATTCATACCAATCTACTGAAATATTTAAATGTGAAGAGTCAAATCGGTATTAGTCGGATCCATGAGGGGATTATGCAGTGGCCGGTGATGTTCAAGGAAGCTCTTGAAAGCTTAACTTGCTGCGAAACGAACAAAGATCACTACATGTTCTATATCGAAGATAAAGATAGCATGAATGCCAATCCCGACGTGACCAATGCAGGTGGAGATGAGGCGAATAACCGTATCGTATATGAGGCGAAAGTGTATATCGAAGGGCATTTTTGCGATAAAGGGTTGAAGCTGCAAGACATAGCGGATGCGGTACATTTGAGCCCGAATTATTTGAGTTATTTGTTCAAAAAAGTGATGGGAACGAACATCTGGGACTACGTCACGAAGCTGCGGATGGAAGAAGGGAAGCGTCTGATCCTAACGACGGACAAGCGACGCTATGAGATTTCTGAAGAAATTGGTTATGAATCTCCGGAACATTTTAGCAAAATTTTCAAAAAACATTTCGGCATTAATATCTCAGAAGTGAAGCAAACAGGTGCGTAACATACGACACACTAAGCGTAATACGACACATCGCCCTAGCATGGAACTCCCCTTATAATCAAAAATGTAGCAACGATAAGTGAATTGCGATTCGAAAGGGGAAGCAAACATGAGAGCAAAGAAAGCGTCTACAATGAGTGCGATTGCGTTAACGGTATTGATAGCAGGGTGCAGTTCCGGTAATGGAACATCAAGCACAACAAGCCCTGCTCCAGCGGTAAAAGAATCGACACCAGCGGCTGCGACAGCAACACCTGCTCCTAAGAAAGTAACGATTACAGCTCAAAGTTTTAAAGCCGATCAAAAGGAAAAAAATGATCAACTGGATCAACGTATTGCTCGTTTCAAAACGAAATTCCCTACGGTAGATTTTAAAAAGGATGACTGGCAGTACAATCCACTTGAAATCGGGATCAAAATGGCTTCGAACAGTGCGCCAACGGAGTATACGACGTATGCAACAGAAGGGAAAGTGCTTGTAGATAAGAAGTGGGTAGCGGATATTACTGATTCCATGAGTTCATGGTCCCATGCCAAGGATATGAATGACCTGCTTTCCAAGCCTTTTGTTGTGAATGGGAAAACATACGGTGTGCCGATTGATGGTTACGTCATGACGATCACGTTGAATAAAAAGTTGTTCAAAGATAAAGGCGTAGACCTCCCGCCAATGGATTGGACATGGGACGATCTGCTTGCCGCAGCACGTAAAATCAATGATCCAGCCAAAGGGATCGCAGGCTTCATTCCTATGGGGAAAGGGCCGGAAGCGGGGTGGAACTGGACGAATTTCCTCTATGCTGCGGGTGGCGATGTACAGAAACTTGATAATGGTAAAGTGGTAGGCGTGTTCAATTCAGATGCTGGTTTGCAAGCGCTTGAATTCTACAAGAAACTGAAAGATGAGAATCTAATTCCACAGAACTGGGCGCTTGGCTATGGGGATGCTCTGAATGCTTTTGCTCAAGGGCGCGGTGCGATGGTTATGTGTGGAAGCGGTAATGCAGCGGATACAGCGATCAACGAAGGTGGCATTAGCAAGGATGATCTCGTCGTATATCCAATGCCTTCATTCACCAAAGGTGGTAAACATACGGGCGTATTGGGTGGGAACTATCGTGTCATCAATCCGAAAAGCGATAAAGACCAACAAGAAATGGCGTTTAAATGGATTACAGATGAGTACTTTACTGATGATTTCTTGAACTCCACGAAGAAAGAAATTGAAGATCGTAAAGGTAAGAACCGTGTGTACATTCCGCAACCTATCAACTACTGGAAAGATTCTTCTGATTTCGGCAAAAAGTATACAGATCTATTAACGAAGTACGATAACGTATTTAAATACGATCCGCAATTGCTAGCTCTATGGGATGGCAAGCCAGAAGCGCAATACGAAGCACAAAAATACTACACCGAAATGGCGAATGTCATTCAGAAAGTATTTACGACGAAAGATGTGGATTTGAAAAAAGCTCTCTCCGAAGCCGCGACCAAAGTACAAACGGAAACGTTTGACAAAGTGAAGGTCGAATAGGTAAGCCGAACTTACTTTTACCCGCGGCCGCTTCATCTAGAGTGGCTGTGGGTAGAGGTTTTCTCACTATAAGGAGTGTTTAGGATGGATGCAGAGCTAAGTTCACAACCAATCGTAATAAGCAAAGTAACGAAGAAGAAAATGAACTGGTATTTATGGGGAACGCTGTTTGTTTTACCGGAAATCATATTATTTATTATCTTTCTCTGGGTGCCCATTTTCAAAGGGATTTTCTATAGCTTCTACAACGTTGACTTCGTAGATGGCAATCATTTCACTGGCTTAGCAAATTATGTGAGTATTCTGAAGGATGATCTGCTTTGGATTTCAATTAAGAATACATTGATTTATATGCTTTTGGGAATCGTTCTTGGTTTCTGGATTCCGCCGCTTGTGGCGATCGCAGTCTCTGAGCTTCGTCGGTTTCAAGGAGCAGCCCGTATCATTAGCTATTTACCTAGTGCTGTGCCTGCCATTGTATTATATGGCATGTGGATGTGGTTCTTTGATGCGGTTGGTCCAATTAATAGCCTGTTACAAAAGTTTGGCATAGAGCAAGTATCGTTCTTCAGTCCGAAATTAGCGATGGCATCGATTGTTATCTTGGAGACGTGGCAAAGCTTTGGAGGGGCAACGTTGATCTATATTGCGGCTATCGTGGGGATTCCGAAGGATTTATACGAAGCGGCCGAAATTGATGGTGCCAGTGTGTGGCAGCGTGTGCGTTATATTATTTTGCCTAGCATCAAAACATTAATGGGATTATTGTTAGTGCTCCAATTGATCACAACGTCACAAGGCTTCCAAGCGCAATTATCAATGACGGACGGAGGTCCGAATAATGCAACATTGACGTACTTATTGTGGCTTAACCACACGGCGTTCCGTGATCTCGAGTTCGGCAAAGCCAGTGCAATGGGCAGTTTGATGTTCTTCGTACTCATTGGAATGACTATCCTTTACAATGTCATGCAGCGTAGGAGTGAGAAGGCATGAAGCAAGACGAACGAGGATTAATTTCCAGGCATGATTTCAAGAAAGGTTCTGTCAAAATCGGGTACACCCTCATGGTGTTACTGGTTGTGTCGATTGCGGTAACGACGATCTATCCGTTTCTGAATACTTTTTTCGGATCGTTGAAAACACGCGAGGAGTTTTTTACCTTTCCGCCTACTTTTTTTCCGAAGCATTGGATTTGGAAAAACTATGATGATGCATTCAATAGCTTCGATCTTCCGTTATTGACGTTTTTGAAAAATACCATTGTCATTTATATCGGTAATGTTGTGTGTTCTTTGTTGTTTATTGGGCTTGCTGCCTATGCCTTATCTCATTTGAAAGTCCCCTTCAAGCGATGGGTAACTTTTTTTTTCTTTTCTACACTGTTGATTCCACCCGCAACTTACATCGTACCTAACTTTTTGAATTTGAAAAGCTTGGGGATGATCAACACCTACTGGGCGTTCTGGCTGCCAGCTGCGGCGAATGCGTATTTCATGTTGCTGCTTAAGAATTTTTTCGATGGCATTCACAAGGAAGTCCTGGAAGCTGCGCGCATCGACGGGGCAAGTGAATTCAGATCTTTCATTCGGATTGCAGTTCCGCTGTCTACGCCGATTATTGGAACCTTACTGATGCTGTCGTTCTCGACCACTTGGAACGATTTCTACTGGCCGAACATCGTGATGACAGACAAGAGCATGTACCCGCTGGCTACAGGTATTTATCGATATGTGGTGTATTCCAACTCAGTTATCCCTTGGAGTGTACGTTTTGCGGTATTGACCATGGCGATGCTGCCTCCGGTACTTTTCTTCTTGATCTTCCAGAAGTTTATGATTCGTGGCTTATCAGTATCCAGTGTGAAAGGGTAGGGAGAAGCGTCCTTCAGAATGTGAATTCTGGAGGCGTTTTCTTTGCGTTTGAAGGAGTTTCTTTCGGGTATAGCGAACGTACTGATAGCTCAGCTAACCGCGGTGCTGCATATGGCCCCTGGATGGAAAGGTTTTTGAAAGGATGGTAAGAGGGATGCGCAAAATGCTGCAAAATATGAAGCTGATGAAAAAGTTGATCCTGCTGCTTATCGTCTTCGTCGTGATTCCGACACTGGTGTTGGATTTGGTTGTTGCCAAGAAACTTGAGTCCATTACGGAGGAGCAAGTAGGAACTGCACTGCTTCAATTAGTTCGGGGGAGTCATTTGACACTAGACCGGGAGAGCAGCGATTTTGAGGAAAAAACGGAGAAAATCATGATTTCGCAAGAAATCCAACAATTAGTAAGCGTCCCTTCATCATCGGAATATGAGCGATTTGAGATTTTCAAAGCGCTAGATAAATATTTAAACAACTATTCAACGAATGCTGTACGGTACTCACTCTTTTTCTCGGATAAGGATAAATTGTATTCTTTCGTCCCGAATTCAGACCTGTTGAATAACGGGGTATTCTATTCGACGGATATGACGGATCTTTCGTGGTATAAAGCGGTGGGCAATGCGAAAGGCAGAGGGATTATTCGGGTCATTGATAAATTCGGATACAATCCAAATAACACGCAAACAGTAGCTTACTTAAGGCAGTTAAACAGTATTTATAACGGTGAAACGGTTATTGGCTACTTGGTTGTATCAGGCATTGAGACGCCGTTGCAGATGGATTTCGTTCCTTTTGACAAGTATAAAGACGCGCAAATTCTGTTGTTAGATCCCGATAATACAGTTCTGGCGACGAATAGCGAAGCTTTCGGTATTGGCTCGAAGATTGGTGTGCCCGCAGGCAAGGAAGAAGGAGTCTATAAGCAAATTGAGAACGGCAATGAGATCATGTCAGTCATTCATACGAGTGAAATAACGGGGACAAAGCTGCTCATGCGTGTTCCAGTCCAGTCAATCATTATCGATCATATCAGTGTTCAACGATTAGTAGATTGGATTATGTTGATATATTTCTTCATTCTAATTTTGGCAAGTATGTATTTCATTCAATCGATTCTAAAGCCTATTTCTCGACTAGCTCGCATCACGAATTCGTATCACCCAGGTAAACCTTTGGCCATAACCATGCATGCAGAGAGTAAAAATGAGATTGTGCTGCTGAGCAATCATTTCATTCGTATGACTAACCGATTAAATCAGACCATATATGATCAATATGAGCTTGAACTCAAACATAAGGAAGTTGAATTGTCGATATTGCATACACAAATCAATCCACATCTTCTCTATAACACGCTGGAGTCCGTTTATTGGCACACGTTAATGGAAGGGGCAGCTGAATCGGCGGAAATGATTAAGGATTTGTCGCTGATAATGCGAATTGGACTTAGCAAGGGGAAACTGCTCATTCCAGTCATGGAAGAAATCAATCATGCAGAGGCTTACGTCAGGCTCCAACTGTTCCGCTATGAGTATGCATTTCAGGCATATTGGGAAATCGAGGAGGAGGCCAAACGCTATCTAATGCCGAAGGTGCTCCTGCAGCCCATTATTGAGAATGCGATCCTCCATGGCATCAAGAATATGAGTCATGAGGGGGAGCTCTGGATCAAAGTGAAGCATACCGAAGGTAAGCTGATTATTAGCGTAGAAGATAACGGCTATCGCCTACCGGATATCGGGATGCTGAATGCGATTTTGCAAGGCAAAGAGAGCAATAAGGGATTTGGTATTATTAATGTGCAAAAGCGAATCCAACTGCATTTCGGGGAAGGTTTCGGTTTGCAGTATGCGTTGCGGGAGGAACAGGGGGTAAGGGCTTGGATTGAGATTCCTGCGGTGTTGGATGAGACGGATTTGAAGTAGGCGTTTATGCCAATTAAGTATTCGTGCGGGGAAAATGGAAAGTATGGCGTTATATGATAAAAACGCAACCGTCTCCTGGGGACAGTTGCGTTTTTTTGCATCAACGTTCTTGACGCCGTAGCTCTACCGCGGCTTATCTTCTCATTACAAACCTGTCGCTAGTTAGTGTTAGCGTTATTTGTGTCATAGATGCGTTGATATGGTTTAGTCAATCCACATCTGTGGAAATGATCTATAAGTTTAATTTTGCGGAAAGGAAGACAAATCACCTTGTGAATCTGAACCTTCCATGACTTCAATATAATGATCAATGGAATCTAGAATCTGACTAAGCGGTGATTGAGTAAATACAATGTGATCCGCATGAATAGCGTTATAGGTACTGTTATCTTTATTGATTTTAAATCCTCTATAATTCTCGTAAATAGTTTTCATGTTCTTCGCTCCTTCGCTAGGATGTATATAATAAAATACCATCTTATGGATAAGTTTGGTAGAGGTGTAAAATAAGAGATTCTGTCAGTTTATGAATTTTTCAATGAATTTCATATTAATAAACTGTTTTTGAGAAGATAATAAGCTAGCAAAGATGGTTTTGCTATTCTGTTCTTTTTTATGTTACAGTTATATGGAGGTGATTTCAAGTGTTAAAATTAAGTATTTTGGATCAATCACAAATTGGAGAAGGTCGTAATGCCGCGCAGACGTTGGCTGAGACGACTGAACTTGCTCAAGAAGCAGATCGCATTGGCTACAGTCGCTTCTGGGTGTCGGAGCATCATGCTTCACAAGCCTTGGCGCATTCAAGTCCAGAGGTGCTGATTGCCCATTTGGCAGCCAAAACAGAGCGCATCCGTCTTGGCTCTGGTGGTATCATGATGCCGCATTACAGTGCGTATAAAGTTGCTGAGAACTTCCGATTACTCGAAGCGCTTCATCCTGGGCGCATTGATGTTGGGTTAGGTCGTGCACCAGGGGGCATGCCGATATCCACGCGAGCACTGCAAGAGGGTAAATATACAAGCGTAGACTCATATCCTGAGCAAATCGCTGATTTGACGGGTTATTTATATGATTCACTTCCAGCGGGGCATAGGTTCGCGTCGCTTCATGCCTCGCCAATCATTCCGACGGCACCGGAAATTTGGTTGCTCGGCTCTTCCTATGACAGCGCAAGAATTGCTGCTGATCAGGGGGCTGCTTTCGGCTTCGCACAATTTTTTGGGAATGCGGATTGTGAGCAGGCGCTGCGTATTTATCGTGAGCATTTCACACCGTCGATCTTGAATGAGAAACCGCACTCCTTAGCAGCGGTGTTGGTCATTTGTGCAGATACGGAAGAAGAAGCGAATCAACTTGCACTTAGCACAGATTTGTTTTTCTTGTCTTTAGGTCGCGGGATGCTGCTTCCATCATTCCCTTCAGTGAATACGGCACTCAATTATCCCTATACTGAGAATGACTATGCCATGATTCGTAATGGTCGCCACAGACGAATCGTTGGCACGCCGAAGCAAGTGAAGGAACAAATCTTGAAGTTAAATGAAGCGTACCAAGCAGATGAAATCATGGTTGTTTCGCCGATTCATAACATCGAAGCGCGATTGCATTCATATCGCTTGCTGGCGAAGGCGTTCGATCTATAAGAGGAGGGAGCGCCTGCAGCCAATCGGTGAGCTTACGTTGTAAACAGGCCATCCCTGCTGGGACGCCCGCAGTTGTCAAATAGTCCATCGCTGCAAGGTCGCGCCCCGCAATTGCCAAACTCCTCGCCACGATGGGCGACAATAACTGGAAAAAGTACAGCTATTTTTACCCAAATTGCTCGGAAATATGAATTAACTGGATTTTATGTTGCTAATTTCTTTGATTTGCTACCATTTCAACCAATCGATGAAGATTAGATGTAGGTTTTCCAGTTATTTTCATAAACCAGCGATTTTGCATGAAATTAGCTACATATTTTCCAGTTAGTTTGCAGAGTGAGTGGCAGGAGGAAGGTCTCACGCACAACTAACCAGCGACATTCCGAAAACCGCATTTGCGTTTTTGACTAACTGCCATTACACTTAAACAAAAAACGGTGGAGTGGTGGCATGAGCAAGAATCGCGTATGGAACAAGGGAAAACGGAATGGTGGAGGCGGGCCAGCGCCTGGTACGGGGTACAAAGAGAAGCTTGCAGCAGAGCAACCTTTCCAAGCAGAAGTGATTGATCTATCCAATCCGATTAATCAAGTGAAACGCATGAGCCGTGAGAACTGGGTAGAGCGCCCAACTCGACCTGCTCGCGCGCAACAGCCGAATAAGTAGTCATAACGAGCCTAAGAACCTCCTGCTGGGAGATTATGAAGGCTTTTTTTAATGTCATAATTCTCTTTAGCTAGTCAATAAAGCGACTTTTTCCGCCTTAAACGCCATATAAATGAAAAATGTGCCGAAGGTGAAGTTGTGATGTACCAAGCGGATAAGGTTCGACAAAGGAGGCCATGCATCATGCGATCCGTCTTGAAGCTAGAAATCGAGGAAGCGAAGGTGATGATTGCTGCTGGTATTGAAGCTGCTGAGGAAGCTCGAGCGGCAGAAACGATTTGTATCGTCGACGATGGCGGTTATTTAGTTGCTTTAGAGCGAATGAACGGGGCGCGCAACACGAGCCCTGAGCTAGCCATGGCGAAAGCTTTTACGGCAAGTGGGCATAGGCGTTCGACGCACCTGTTTAATCAGCCTGGAGGGCCAGCGACAATCCATGGAGAGGCCTTTGGCATTCATGCGATGATGCCGGGGAAATTTGCGATTTTCGTAGGTGGTTTTCCCATCGTGGTTAACGGTCAAGTCATTGGCGGGGTTGGTGTAAGCGGAGGAGCTGGTGAAGAGGATATCGCTGTTGGCGTCGCGACCTTGAAGGCGCTGCAGCGGCATTTAGGCGAAGGATTCGAAGTACTTACCGATGCGGATATCAAAAAGTAAGAAGGGCAGCATCCGCTCGCTAGGATACGTCTCAACTGCCTTATAAAGATAACCCCGACGCCTCTCATTAGAGAGAAATCGGGGTTATTTCTTAGTAGCTATTTCTATAAAAGGTTTCTAACATAAGTGAAGGCTTCTTCAATCGTGTGATCTTCAAGACGTTCTAATGAAATGTCCACACCAGGCTTATACGAGTGTAACTTTTTTAAGAAAGCTGCTGTCTCGAATATTCCATTACCGGATGGGATTTCATTCTTCTGACCATTGTTCACTTCGTAATCTTTCAAATGAGTCAACACAATTCGGTTGCCAAATGTTGCGAAGGCATGATCCAAGAAAGCTTCTTGATCCCGTGGTTCAACAACAGTCGGCGGAATTAAATTGACCGGATCGAAAACGACACCTATCGTGCTTGATGGTACTTCTTCCAGAATGCGAGCCATTTTCTCAGTGCTAGACAACGTGTGTGTGAAAACCGGCTCTAATCCGATATGAACACCCCAACGCTCCGCTTCTTCGGCTAATTCCTCAACGGTTTGCTTCAGGATGGACCATCCTTTGGCCTCATACCCGTTAGCATCATCCGCAAGATATGTCGTTAAATCGCCTGTTTCAGTTGCTACAATGGATGTTCCGAAATCACGAGCGTACCGCAAGTGTTCCTTAAATCTATCGATTTCATAACGGCGCTGATGCGGGTCGGGATGTATGGGATTGATATAACAACCAAGCACGCCAATCCGCACATCTGCGCGATGAAATTGCTCGCCAATATGGTTGGCGAGAGCTGGACTTAATTTCCCGAGACTTAAATCATAATCGCTAATCGCTTTACTGAGCGCTAATTGAACAAAGTCGATGCCTCGTCCGCTTAACTTCGCGGTCAATTCCTTCAAGGGCAGATGGCCGACGGTATGAGCGAGTGTCCCGATGCCCATCTATCGAGCCATCCAGCCGCCGTCCACGCAAAGCACGTGTCCGTTCATATAATCGGATGCGCTTGAAGACAAGAACACAACGGGACCTTTCAAATCTTCTGGTGAACCCCAACGACCCGCCGGAATACGCTCAGTAATTGAAGCTGTACGCTTCTCATCTTTGAGAATAGGCGCTGTGTTATTCGTCGTCATGTAACCTGGGGCAATGGCATTGATTTGAATGCCTTTCCCAGCCCACTCGTTCGCCAATGCTTTCGTCACCCCAGCAATCGCATGTTTACTTGCTGTATACCCTGGTACATTGATGCCACCTTGATAGGTCAACATGGAAGCAATATTCACAATTTTGCCGCTGCCGCGCTCGATCATATGGCGTCCGATCAGTTGGCACAGGAAGAATGCGGAGTTCAAGTTCAGGTCAATCACATCATGCCAATCTTGACGCGCATGGTCAACGGCTGGTGTACGGCGGATTATGCCCGCATTATTCACTAGGATATCGATGCTGCCGTAAATCCCAATCGCTCTAGCAACAACATCTTCAAGGATATCTTCATTGCTTAAATCAGCTGCGATAAGCTCAGCTTTGCCGCCTAAAGCGCGAATCGCTTCAACCGTTTGGACGCTCTCAGAAGAGGAAACCGCGATTACGTTCGCGCCAGCTTCTGCAAGTCCGATCGCCATGGCTTGGCCAAGGCCCCCTGATGCACCTGTAACGAATGCTGTTTTACCCGATAGATTAAAAAGTGTCATGACATACTCCTTTTCCCAAAAAAGAAATGTGTAGGTTTCATCTTGCAATTTGCACTTAAAGTGTTTCAATCCCAATGCCCGTGTCGCGGAACTGCTGTGCCGTTTCCTCACTCAACCCGCTATCGGTTAGAATCATGGATACCTCCGAAAGGGATGCGAATGTTCGTAATGCACACTGTCCGAATTTGAAATGATCGATAACCCCATATACGGTTGCACTGGAGCTGATCAAGGCACGTTTATACTCAACAAGATCATTCGTATAGATCGTAAAGCCATGGAGCAGATGCACACCAGTGGCAGAAATAAACGATTTCTGAATGTTAAGACCACGCACATAGTCCACAGCTTCAGGTCCGGCAAGCATGTTGCGCAGACGATATCCGCCGGGCACGACAAGCCGAATCTCATCTTTATGGACAAGTTCGGAGATGATATATAAATCGTTAGTGACAACAGTAAGCGGCTGATTATCCAGCCGCCTAGCAATTTCAAGTGTTGTTGAGCCGCCATCCAATGCGATGATATCGCGAGGTTGGATGTATCGGAGTGCGAGAGAGGCAATCTCCGATTTTTTGTCAGCATGCTTGATATTCGGTTCTTTCGCAGAGAGAATGCCTAACTGATCACTTTGAGCTAGCATAGCACCGCCATGAATGCGGATAAGCAGCCCCTTTTCTTCCAGCTTGGCCAAATCCTCGCGAATGGTTTTTCCTGTTACTTCAAGACGTTCACTCAACTCATTCACAGTAACTTCTTTCTGAGCGAGCAGAACTTCCATGATCGTTTCATATCTGCGTAAAGGATTCACCTTAGTTTCATCCGTTCTTCTAATGAGATTACCGATTATTTCAAATCTTGCATAGCAACTGCATCCATATCGTTGAACATTTGATTCTCGCCAGCCATACCCCAGATAAATGTGTAGTTGTTCGTACCTACACCGCTGTGAATGGACCAACTTGGTGAGATAACCGCTTGCTCATTGCGCATAACAACGTGACGTGTTTGTTGCGGCTCGCCCATCATGTGGAAGACAACCGCATCTTCTGGCATATCAAAGTAGAAGTAAACCTCAGAACGACGGTTGTGTGTATGCGATGGCATTGTATTCCACATGTTACCTGGTTTTAATAGTGTCATACCCATAACGAGTTGACAGCTTTGAACGCCGTCCAAGTGGATGTATTTATAAATTGTACGCTCATTAGACGTATTGATGCTGCCCAGGTGAGCAGGTGTCGCTTCGCTGATTGCAACTTTAACAGTTGGGTACGTCGTGTGAGCTGGTGTGGAGTTGAAGTAGAATTTGGCTGGATTGGCTGCATCATCGCTTGCGAAAGAAATTTCTTTGGAACCTAGACCGATGTAAATACAATCTTTGGAATCCATTGTATATGCTGTACCATCGACAGTAATTGTCCCTCTAGCACCAACATTGATAATACCAATCTCGCGGCGCTCTAAGAAATAGTCAGCAGCCATTTCTTTGGTGTCAGCTTCTAATTGAAGCGTTTGTGTTGTTGGCAGAACGCCGCCAATGATGAAACGATCAACGTGGGAGTATACTAATGTCACTTGGTTTTCAGTAAATAGAGATTGAATTTGAAATTCTGCTTGCAGGCGTTCAGTATCAAATTGCTTAACTTCATTCGGGTGGGATGCATAGCGAATATCCATGGGTTAATCTCTCCTTAGAGTTGGTTTATTTATGTTGATATACGTTCATATAGGTTTAATTTACTCCATAAGGGAAATGAAAGCAAGATGAACTTACGAAGAGTTTCAAAAAAAGCCAATGTGGTGAATAAAGACTAAACGAATTGCACAAAACAATCAAACGAGTGGACATTTGGGAAAGAAGGTGTGTTCCAATGGATAAAAGTCACTATTTCGATCGTGTATGCAATGATACAATTCCAACTCAGCCTGATGAGGAAGATACGACTCCAACGGATATGATTAGTGAAGCTGTGGCAGAAATCGTGGATAATTTGCGACATTCATTCTCGAACGATGACGACAACGAAGGAATAGAGTGAGAATTCAATTCCATCTGATTGAAGATAAATCCCTTCCTCGCGAAGGGATTTTATTTTCGTGTACAGGGGAGTACAATGACAGTAAGAACGGATACAAAGGAGTTACCGATGCCACAATCGACACGATTATTTCCCGCTTTGTTGCCGGAGCATCCCTGTCATCCACAGGTGGTCGCTTATTATTTTAAACAATGGCAAGGTTTTCATATGCCCTTTCATCGTCATGATGCGACAGAAATTATGTATACGATTCAAGGGTTCTGTGAAGTAGAGATACAGCTTTCCTCAACACGAACTGAGCGGGTTAGGTTAAAAAAAGGGGAGTTCATACTCCTCAATGCAAATGTTTCGCATCGTCTTATTGTTGAAGATGAGGAGCCGTGTCGCATGCTCAATGTGGAATTTCGCTTAACGCCGCATCAAGGCGTGATGCCCTCCTTGCAACTACTTGCCGCGGACGAGAAGCAGCTGAACTCTTTATTGGAGGTTCAGAGCCCTTATTTGGTGCTGCGGGATCCTGATGAAGTTTATCATGTGATGAAAAGTTTGGTGCTCGAGCTAGATAAACAGGCTGACAAGAGCGAGAGCATGATTCAACTCTTAATTGCGCAACTGTTGATCCGAATCGCGCGATTAAGTCGTGAATCTGCCAATAGCAGTGTGGTACAAAGCGAATGGTATGTGAAGAAAAGCATGGATTATATGCACCAGAATTATGATCGTGAGATTCAAGTGAAAGAAATAGCGGGGGCTGTGAACTTACATCCAGGCTACTTACAACGGGTATTCAAAACGGTAACAGGACAAACCCTAATGACATACTTAACGGAAATCAGAATGGAAAAAGCACAAATGTTGTTGCTCGAAACAGACATTCCGATCGCAGATATTTCGGATTATATTGGCGTGGGCAGCCGGCAGTATTTTCATATGCTGTTCAAAGCGCATACGAACTTAACGCCTACGGAGTATCGTAAGTCAATAAACACACACAAACATATGTATCCCGAAGGAAGTTAGAATTTTTGACATTTGGAGAACAATCAAGTTAGGAATTTGATAACGGTTTCTCTCTATTGCTTGATACAATGTGAGCGTAGACGAAGTGATAGAGAGGGCGATAAATATGGCATTTAAGGTAGCGTTTATTGGCGCAGGGAGTATTGGATTTACACGTGGACTACTTCGAGATTTATTAGCTGTACCCGAATTTCATAATATTCAAGTGGCTTTTACAGACATTAATTCGCACAATTTAGAGATGGTAACAGAGCTGTGTCAACGTGATATCCATGAGAATGGCTTATCGATTGAGATCCAAGCCACAACGGATCGCAGGGAAGCACTAGAAGGGGCCAAATATGTGCTTTGTACAATACGAGTAGGTGGTCTAGAGGCTTTTGCAACAGATGTGGATATTCCCTTGAAATATGGTGTCGATCAATGCGTAGGGGACACATTATGTGCAGGTGGCATCATGTACGGTCAACGCGGCATTTCTGAAATGCTTCGCATTTGCCAAGATATTCGCGAAGTCGCTGCGCCAGATGTTACGTTGTTAAATTACGCCAACCCAATGGCCATGCTAACATGGGCCTGTAACAAATATGGCGGTGTTCGTACAATTGGTCTTTGCCACGGCGTCCAGCATGGCCATCATCAAATTGCAAACGTGTATGGCTTGGATAAGAAAGACGTGGACATTATCTGTGCAGGCATTAACCATCAAACCTGGTATATCCAAGCTTCCCATGAAGGGAAGGATTTGACGGCAGGCCTGTTAGAAGCATTTGAAAATCATGCCGAGTATGCACGAACAGAGAAGGTTCGCATTGATATGCTGCGCCGCTTTGGCTACTACAGTACGGAGTCCAATGGCCATCTGAGCGAATATGTTCCTTGGTATCGGAAAAGGGCAAGCGAAATTGGAGATTGGATTGATATGGGGTCTTGGATTAACGGTGAAACAGGTGGATACTTGCGAGTGTGCACAGAGGGTCGACGTTGGTTCGAAACGGATTTCCCGAATTGGATGAAGGATCCGGCATTCGTTTATGCGAGCGAGAAGCGAAGTGAAGAACACGGTTCCTACATTATCGAGGGCCTAGAAACAGGACGCGTCTACCGTGGTCATTTTAACTTGGTCAATAGGGGCGTGATTTCGAATTTACCCGATGATGCGATTATTGAAGCACCAGGCTATGTCGATCGCAACGGCATTTCCATGCCGCATGTTGGTGAACTGCCACTAGGACCAGCGGCGGTGTGTAATGTCTCCATTTCTGTTCAGCGCTTAGCCGTAGAGGCAGCAGTTCATGGAGATGATAAGCTGTTGCGTCAAGCTTTTATGATGGATCCGCTCGTAGGAGCTGTCTGCAATCCAAAGGAAATTTGGCAAATGGTTGACGAGATGTTAGTAGCACAAGAGGCATGGTTGCCGCAATATAGTGCCGCGATAGCTGAAGCCAAACAACGTCTTGCAGCGGGCAACCTCATTCCGACGCGTGAGTATGAAGGAGCTGCTCGTGTGAAGGTGAAAACGGTCGCTGATATGCAACAAGATCGTGAAGCAGCGAATAAGAACGCAGGTGAAGCAGACAAAGGAAAGGATCGTGCGTCGACAACAGCCTAATGTTCGTTTGTTTTCAAGTATGTTCATTTGGGTGCTTTTCGAGTATAATTGCTAGGTAAGTGAAGGGCTGCTTGCGGTCCTTCTTTTTTTATTTTGGATGGAAGCGTTGTATAACGAAAGGGGAAAGTCAGATGTCTAATATTGGCGTATGGGAAGCTGCAGAACCAGGCGTGACTCGCTGCATTTTGAAAGCAGAGGTAGGTTTAATGATGATGGAGGTTCACTTTGAACCTGGGGCCATTGGATATCAGCATAGCCATGTTCATGAACAAATGTCATATTGCTTAAAAGGTAAAATTGAATTCACAATCGATGGCGTTGTTACGGTTATTGAGCAAGGTCAAACGATTTATATACCAAGTGGGGCGAAGCATGGGGTTACCGCATTGGAGGACTCCGCACTTCTAGATGTATTTACACCGATTCGAGAAGATTTGGTAAAAAGATAACCATTTGCAGAGAGGGCTGAACGATATGCAAAATAGCGGTAAATTTGCTTGGACATGGACGATTCGCGAAGAAGATCTTGAGGAATATGTGAAGATGCACTTAGCTCCTTGGCCAGAAATTATGGAAGAACATAGTAAAGCGGGATTCCGAGATTACTCCATCTTTCAGAATGGCGCGCAATTTTTCTATGTATTCCTGTGTGATGATGTAGAAGCTGCGTTCGCTTATCTTGCAGAGAGTGATGCATGTAATCGCTGGAATGCCATAACGTCCAAAATGGTTGTAGGTTCCTTCGATTTCCGTGAAGCCGTACCGATTACGCCGATGCGTGAAGTTTTCTATCTCAAATAAAATGATAATTTGAGCAAGGATGTCTAGAGATGACTCTAGCATCCTTGTTTCATTTTCCGACTATTTACCAGAGCTGGAATACGGTGGTTTTGGGGGAATAGAAAGTTACTTGAAGTGCTACTAGGATTGGGATAGTATGAATAGCAGAGCAATTTTCGTTGAAAGGGACGTGAGAAATGAATAACCTCAACTTAACGTTATTATTGAAAGCATCACGATTTCGGGTTATTCCAGTCATGGTTATTCCCGTTGTTTTGGGCGGATTAGGATCTATCGTGTGGAATGATACATTTCATCCTTTTCTTTTTATTCTAACCTTCATTGGATCTATCGCTGCGCACTTATTCTCGAATATGATCAATGACTTATGGGATTTTCGCAATGGTATTGATACGGCAGCTATAGAAACAGCCTCAACGATTTCGACGAATTCAGGTTTCCTGGCCAATGGCACGATACCTGAGCGAACGTTTAGTTTTTTAACATGGTCATTTTTTGCTATAGCACTTATTTGTGGTCTGATCTTAAGTATTAGCAGCGGTTGGCTCGTTCTTGTATTCGGTGGTTTAGGTGCTTTGATTGCCTATTTCTACGTGGCTCCGCCTATCAAATTTGGTTATCGCGGCAAGGGATATAGCGAGATTGCGATCTTGCTTTCATTTGGTGTTCTACCAACACTAGGCAGTTATTACGTGCAGACCATGCAAGTAGATTATCGGCCCATTATGCTTTCTTTGCCAATCGGCTTATTGACTACCTTAATTTTATTTAATCATCATTTCCTTCACTGGAAAGCAGATCAAAGTGCGGGCAAGCGAACGTTAGTCGTTGTCTGGGGCGAGAAGCGAGCACTCGTATTCTCCAAATTTTTATTTGCATTGTCATATCTGAGTTTGATTTTGTGCGTAGGGATGGATGTGTTCCCTTACTATACCCTTCTAGCACTAGTGACAGCCGTGCCATTTTACAGGGTATATCGTAGTTTGAAGTCAGAGAATCCTTCTCCTGCCTATCTGCCTTTAATGGGTGCATCGCTCCAAGCAACAACTAGGGGCGGCTTAATCATGATGTTGGCATTGGTCGTACAAGCTATTATTCAATAAACTAATCACAACAAAGTGAGGTCATACGAGATGAGCAAACAATGGACAATTGGTGATTTTCACACGATCTTATCGGAAGGTGAAGTTTGGAAAATAGGTGGATTCCCGATGCCGGATGGCTCCTTCTGGGAATTCAGAGAACCGAATGCGACGATTATTGTTCGTAACGGCATTCTGTATGCACGTGCGACGCTTAGCCGCAAAAATGACTATGTTCAGTTTCTAGATAACGCGAAGCATATGTATTATTCTGCTCAAGAGGTGGAAGTGCCCGAAGAAGGAGAAATTTCCTTCGAGCTACAGATCCGTGCACGCACGCAGAACACAGAGCCCAATGATTTGTATGATGGCTTCGTTTCCTTGAATTTGCTTGATTTTACAACAGGTGCAGCGCTGGATTTCTTTGCGGGCAATGATAAATATGCGAGTGTATATGCGGTGCTTCCGTTCCCTGGTGTACAAGTGCCAGAGACGGACAAAACGCGATTCTTCTGTATTTTCAAAGAGGAAACAGATTTCCAACCACGTGAGTTCAATACGTACAAAATTACGTATCAGCGCGGGAATGACGAAGTCATTTTCTATGTGAATGGTGTGGAAGTGCGGCGTGAAAAGAATGTACCGATCAAATTCAATCGTTTTACAGTTGCCTTAGGCATGATGACCGAGAAGGATTTAACACCGCAAGGCAGTGTTTCCTTACATGGGCAGACAATTATCGGTGAGTGGTCGCCTGTAACGGTTACAGTAACGGAATAAGAGGATGAATACTGAAGAGTCCGAACTTCATTAATGAAGTCGGGCTCTTTTTTGCACGCTCCTGCCTATGGGTGAATACACTGGAGTACTCGGCGATTAGGCTTCTTAGGAGGTACAGGTATGCGGAAATACACAGTCAAACAGGATCCTCGCGATTTTCGTGATTTCACATACAGGAGTGTCAATTATATTCGGGAATCGCAATTGCCAAAGAGAATCGATTTGCGAAGCAAACTCTCTCCGATCGTCAATCAAGGATCTCTGGGTTCATGTACTTCCAATGCTATTGTAAGTGGACTGCGAGAGTTCTGGCTGCGCGCGGAGGAAGAGAACCCAACACGTTTATCACGTCTATTCCATTACTGGCATGAACGTGAGCTTGAGAACACGATTGACCAGGACGCAGGGGCTACAATCCGTGATGGGCTCAAAGTACTTCATAAAACAGGTGTATGCCCAGAGGAAGTATGGCCTTATGAGATTGCAAATTTTCGTAATACACCGAATTATGAAGCGGAGACACTTGCTAGATATTATCGTATTGACGGTTATCATCGCATCCATGATTTAGCCGGAATAAAGGCTTCGCTCGCGGATGGATCGCCTGTGGTATTTGGTATATGGCTCTACGCCTCATTCGAGAATAAGACAGCATCAACAACGGGTAAGATTCCTTACCCCAATCGGAAGAAAGAAAGACTTCTTGGCGGTCATGCGCTGCTTGCTGTTGGGTATAGGGATGGTAAGGACAAAGGAAAAGGTGTCATTATAGCTCGTAACTCATGGGGAACGGCGTGGGGAGATGCAGGTTATTGCTACATTCCTTATTCTTTTTTCAGAAATAAATCACTGACTTTTGATTACTGGACTGGCAAATAAATATGTTTGATTAGAGGAGGCCTTTTGCAATGATGACTGTGGAAGATGCGAACAAGATAATAGCTTTCTTGTCTGCTGCCTATTTCGCGACCTCAGATCCGGAAGCACAGAAGGAATTTAATCGACTAGCGAATGAAGTGAGAAAAGCATCAGGACAACCGCCGCAATGAGTATAAACGGTGCAAAATTAATGAAGCGAGGGACGGCACTCATGCCAAAAGACCGACTGAGATTGCTTATTCTCATATTATTCGTATTGCTTATCCTATTTCTTAGTTTATTCATATGACAAAGAGTAAACAGCCGCTGCGTAGGCTTCGCAGCGGCTGTTTGGCGTTCAAAAACCTTTGTATTGTGGCTCTTCATTCTCTAGTTGCTGAACCCGACCCGCAACTTGATCAACGATTTGCTGCGTGGATTGGGCGGCGGCCTCATACAATTGCTTAGCCTCTTGATTTTGTGTGCTTAGGGCGAAAGTTTCAAGACTGGCTTGGGCACTTTTTAAAGATGCTAAGGTTGTTTTTACGTCTGATGCTACTGTCATATCGTAAACACTCCTCTTTCTTAATCATGGATTTAGGGCAGATGTCTTGCACCTGCTTTGGTTTGCGATTGTTAATATACCCGTGATTGAAGAGACTCATGTTAACAAATAAATCCAATTTAGCGCAATAATAGTTAGGGTCCAAATGGCACATAATGTAGATATTGAAAGTTGAAGAAGGGGGAGGAATGGTGTGCCGGACTGGATACTTATTGCGATACGAGCCTTAAGTACCTTAATGTTTCTGTTCGTATTAACACGGATTCTAGGTAAAAAACAAATTTCTCAGCTCACTTTCTTTGAATATGTCATTGGCATAACGCTTGGAGATCTAGCTGGGAACATCTCAACCGATGTCGAAGCTAATTATGTACATGGTGTAATTGCAATATTGGTATGGGTGCTTGTTCCTTTCGTGTTGGAAATCTTCACCTTAAAGAGCAAGACGCTACGCTTATGGTTTGAAGGCAATGGACGAGTTCTCATTAAGGATGGGAAGATCCTAGAAGGTAATTTAAAAAAAGAACGCTACACAGGTGATGAATTACTCGAACAGTTGCGTACGAAAGGGGTATTTCGGGTGGCGGATGTGGAATTCGCGATGCTGGAGTCCAGTGGTGATTTGAGTATTCTGCTGAAGACAGAGAATCAACCGTTAACCCCTAAGCATATAGGCCTAAAGAAGGTAATTGAGAAACCCACGCAAGCGGTTATTATGGACGGAGTAATTCAAAATGAGCCCTTAGCTGCGGCAGGAAAAGGCCGAGGTTGGCTGCAAATGGAGCTTGAAAAATTGGGAGTAGCGAAAGAAAATGTTTTTCTTGGACAAGTAGATACAGATGGTCAATTAACTGTTGATCTTTTTGATGACAAATTAGTTATACCTGCATCTACTGAACGACCTGCCGTACTAGCATGTTTGAAGAAATGTGAGGCAGATCTCGAGTTATACTCCTTAACGACGCAAAATGCTAAGGCTAAGCAGTTGTATGAAACATGTTCCATTCAGTTAACACAAGTTATTCAGCAAGTACATACGATTCTCAGAGCTTAGGTTTTGAGGGAATAGGAGATAGTCATGCCTAACAACAAGAAGAAAAACTTAACGATGACCCAACAGGAGTACCAGAAACTAGCTAAGGAACAGGAACCTAAACGACCTGTACTCAAAAATTGCGTCAGAGCCTTTCTGGTAGGTGGGACCATCTGCTTAATCGGTGAATGCTTTATGCATATGTTCATAAATTGGTTCGGATTTACAGAGAAGACTGCCGGCAATCCGACTGTGGCTGTCATGATCATTATCTCGGTTATTTTAACAAGCTTTGGCATCTACGACAAAATTGCACAGTGGGCAGGCGGCGGAACTTCCGTCCCTGTAACAGGTTTTGCGAATTCACTATGTTCTGCGGCGATTGAACACCGTGCGGAAGGTCTTGTGTTAGGGGTTGGCGGTAACATGTTTAAATTAGCGGGTTCTGTTATCGTATTCGGAACTGTGGCGGCCTTTTTTGTAGGGATCGCACATCTGATCTTCACGGGGGGCTGACGAGATGCTGAAGGGGCACCAAAGCTGGTTATTTGAGAATCGGCCTGTCATTCTTTCGACAGGCACTGTTGTGGGACCTGATGAAGCGAAGGGACCGCTTAATGAAGATTTCGATATTGTCCACGGTGATTTAACACTTGGTCAAAAAACGTGGGAGAAGGCTGAAAAAGCGCTTCTAGAAGAAGCGGCTCAGCTTGCACTGAAGAAGGCCGGTCTTACCGACGGCCAAATCCAATTCTATGTTGGCGGGGATCTGATGAATCAGATCATCTCCAACACGTTCGCTGCGCGGACATTGAATATCCCTTACCTAGGGATATTCGGTGCATGCTCCACGTCGATGGAAGGGCTGGCGCTAGCCGCTCAACTCATCGACTCTGGCGCAGCCAATCATGTCATGGCTGGCACGTGCAGCCATAACTGCACGGCGGAGAAGCAGTTCCGTTATCCCACGGAATATGGGTCGCAGAAGCCGCCGACGGCGCAGTATACAGTCACCGGAGCTGGTGTCGCCGTACTCGGGAAGAGCGGAGACGGTCCGGTCGTCACCGCGGCCACGATCGGACGTATCGTGGATATGGGGATCACGGACCCCTTTAATATGGGCGCTGCGATGGCGCCTGCCGCTGTCGACACGATCCAAACACATTGCCGTGAATTGAATCGCGAACCCTCCTATTACGATCTCATCGTGACAGGCGATCTTGCTGCAGTTGGAACGAGCATTGCGCGCGAACTCTTCCATAAGCATCAATTCCCAATCGAACAGACCACCTATAGTGATTGTGGATTAATGATCTTTGATCGAGAAACGCAAACGGTACAAGCAGGAGGAAGTGGTTGCGGATGCTCTGCTACAGTTACCTATGGACATTTATTAAAACGCATGGCAAAGGGAGAACTGAAACGAATTCTCGTTGTTGCTACTGGGGCCTTGCTTTCACCGATTTCTTTTCAACAAGGTGAGAGTATTCCTTGTATCGCACATGCTGTTTCCATAGAGTCTGGAGGATTATACCTATGAGCTTTTTTTGGGCATTTGTTGTTGGAGGAGCCATCTGTGTACTGGGGCAATTAATGATGGACGTTGGTAAATTAACACCCGCCCATACGATGAGTACGTTGGTTGTGCTAGGGGCCATCGCCGATGGCTGCAATTTATATGAACCACTGATAGCCTTTGCTGGTGCTGGTGCGACGGTACCGATCACGAGCTTCGGAAATGCGCTTGTTCATGGGGCGCTGGAAGAGTTGCATAAAGATGGCTATATAGGCATTATTACAGGCATTTTCAAAGTGACCAGTGCGGGTATATCCGCCGCGATCATTTTCTCCTTTTTAGCTGCCTTGTTTGTGAAACCTAAGGGTTGAAATGAAGGGTACGGAAGGCTAAATATTTGGTGAACACAGGCGCCGCGAGGCGTCTTTTTCTTTTGCATAGAGGAGTAGTTGTCTAAGGCACATTTACGTGGTTAATTTTAACAAATAACTTTAGAGGATTTACAAGTATACGGAAGAAAAACTTTCCTGTAAACTAGATTTACGTACATTTTGTTTGTTTTCTGAGCGAAACAGAAGATGAATCAGGTTCGTACAAATAAGCATAGTTTACGATACAAGTTATCAGCGGAAATTCTGTATTGCTTACGAAACAAGTTTTGCAAGCAAAACTCTAAGGAGGATCAACACATGGAAACTGCCACTCAGCGTCATGTAGAAGTACTAGCTAGGCTGAAATCAAATTTGGAATCATGTATTCTTGGCAAAAGTGCCGAAATTGAATTGTTGCTTACTGCGATGTTGGCAGGTGGTCATGTTTTGCTTGAGGATGTCCCAGGGACAGGTAAAACCGTACTCATTAAAGCGCTGGCGAAATCGATCAACGGGCAATTTCGCCGTATCCAGTGTAACCCGGACTTATTGCCAACGGATATAACTGGCGTATCTATATATCACCCCAAAGAAGAGAAATTTCTTTTCCGATCGGGACCGATCATGACCAATATTTTACTCGTAGATGAGATTAACCGTGCCACAACCAAGACACAATCTGCTCTTCTTGAAGCGATGGAAGAACGACATATTACGGTTGATGGTGATTTGCATGAACTTCCATCCCCGTTCCTCATGCTGGCAACGCAGAATCCGATTGATTTTGAGGGAACGTATACATTGCCAGAGGCACAATTAGATCGTTTTATGATTAAGTTGAGCTTAGGTTACCCAAGTGAAGCCGCCGAGAAAATGATGATAGCTTCCCAAAGTAAAGTACATCCGATGGAAGCGCTTCATGCTATTATGGATACGAAGCAAGTTCTTGACATTCAAGAGCAGGTTCGCCAAATACATCTGGATGAAGCAGTAGCGGATTATTTAGTTACCATTTCGAGAAAAACACGGGAACATCACGCGGTTTTCCTCGGTGCGAGTCCACGGGCTACACTATCGTTGGTATTAGCGTCCAAAGCGTATGCCTTTCTACATGGTCGTGATTATGTCATCCCAGATGATATTAAATATTTAGCTCCCTTTGTACTGGGTCATCGTATGATCCTTCAAATGGAAGCGCGTATGGATGGTGTCAGTATTGCCTCTGTGCTCGCGACGATTTTTGAAGGAGTACGGGTTCCGGTAAGATTGGAGAAGTGAGCCTATGAAACGACCGGTATTCAAACGATTCGGGGAATTTCCTCGGCTTCCGGCACCATTTTGGCTACTTATGACCTGCTTGGTGGCTAGCTTGTTATTCATGTTATTTCAAGGTGGCAAGCTAGCTTCCATGTTGTTCATTACAATGACTTTTTTGGCGATCTATTTGCTTTCTGGGAATTGGAGCGGCATTAGACGTGTGCAAGGGACTCGGAAGTTTACCAATACCAGCGTTGAAGCTAAGTTGGAGGCAGGGCAATCTTTGCAGATTGGTCTCGGTGTTCAATTACCAGGCTATTGGCCAGTTCCCTATGTCATGATTAAAGACCAGCTAATCCGTCAGAACGGGGACGAATCTATTTTCGAAGGCTCGATCGTGCCAGACTGGAAACGTCGGGGTGAATTCACGTATAGCACGCCGCCACTGCGGAGAGGGTACTATCGTTTCGGAGAAACGGAATGCTTGACCGAAGACATATTTGGCTTCTTTCAGCACAAGGGTCGATTAGATCTGCAACAACCGATAACTGTGTATCCACAAACGGTTGCAATTCGTGAATGGGCGCAATTTCATCAAATGCTCAAAGGCATGCAGCATCACTCAACGGCGACGAGCGCACATCGGGAAACGACGCAAATTAATGGCGTTCGTGAATATATTTATGGCGATCGACTTTCGCGTATTCACTGGAATGCGACTGCGAAGACAGGAACTTGGAAATCGAAAGAGTTCGAGCGAGAATCGCTGCCGAAAACCATCATTTTGTTGGATCGAACTGCTCGAGCATACCGCGATGCTGCAGAATTTGAATTAGCTGTTTCAGTTGCGGCTTCCTTATTCCGATACGGAACTGGACGTGAAATGGCACTTGGTTTATTGTCGATCGGCAAGGAATTTACTTATTTTGAACCGAAGCACAGTCAGCATCATTACAAGGAAATTGTTAAACATCTCGTTGGTGTTGATGCGGATGGGCATCAGACCCTTGGCCAGATAATGAAGGAACGCTCAAAGGATTGGCCCGCAGGAAGTTTAATTGTACTCATTTCACCGCAAAAAGGGAGTGCAATGCTGCAGATGTTCCAGCAAATGGCGCTTCTTCAAATGAAGCCATGTCATATTTGGGTTCATACGCAAGAAGATCAAGCTTTCCGTCCCCAAGGTGTGGATCGTATTTCCGCTCATGAGGATTATATCAAGGCGATTCGCTCGCAAGGCTATATGGGGTATGAAGTCTGTCAATTAACGGACTTGCCCAACCTTTTGGGAGGGGCGAAACGGTATGCCTAATACATGGTGGAGCAGAATTCTACTCAAGGATTGGGCGATGCGTGTTTCTGCGATATTCGTGGGGATATTCCTTTACCAATTTCTGATTTGGATAATGAAAGAAGATGGCTTGTGGCTTCCAGAAACGGTTTCTTTCGTTACTTGGACCATCGTCCTTACAACAGCGACTTACTGTATTCCCAAAATAAAAGACGGATGGCGAGCGTTTCTCCAATTCGTTCTTATTATTTGGTTCCATGGCTTGAGTATGGGTTATCACTGGGTAGCTGTACAGATTACAACATGGAAAGAAGCACTTCGTTTCATCGGACAGAATGCGGGGCAGCTTGAACCTTATATTTGGTTTAGCTTGGGAGCATGGATCATTTATTTATTCGCCATGTGGTCCATTCAATCGAGATTTCGCATTGTGGTCCTTATCTTTGTTAGCATTTTGTTTTTTGCAGTTCGTGATTCCTTCAGTATGATTTTTCTATGGCCACAAGTAGCGATGATAATGCTTTGTGGATTCTTGCTCTTAATTGTGAGGCATTTCTCCCAACTTAAGAAGAAAGCGCCAGACGTTTGGGAAACGATTTCCGATTATCCGTCATCATTCACCGTTCCTATTCTTATTCTAATCGGTGTGATTACTTTAGCAGGCATATTCGCTCCGACCGTCAATCCTATACTGACAGATCCTTATACAGCTTGGAAAGTGAGTCGTGGAGAATCCGTGCCTTTGCTCGGCAAAGGTGTTAGCATTGCCACATCAACCGCAGATGCCTCATCCGGCTATAGTCGAGATGACAGCCGCCTCGGTGGCGGGTTCCGGTTTGATTACACCCCGGTGATGACTGTTGAATCCACCAAACGGACCTACTTTCGAGGGGAAACCCGATCCATGTATAACGGTAAAGGGTGGGAGCTTGGCCCAACGGAGAAGAGGCTGCCTGCATACCGCGTGAATTTAAATCCCTTGCCGTTAGATCCACGATTTGATGTGTCGCAATTGAAGACGCAAGAAGTTACACAAAGTGTCGTGATGGATCGAGATGAGACATTCCCGGTTTTATTCGGGGGTTATGCGATTCAGAAGATCGTAGAAATTAATCAAGGTGAGAATCCATTCCAACGTATCATATGGACACCGCGACAGTCGGAACTTCGATTTACGGGACGAACGAATTATCCCAAGGACTATTCGATCGTTGTCCAAGAGCCGATTCTAGAGGAAGATTTATTACGCCAAACGCAGCAAGATTTCACAAATAAGCCGGAATGGGCTGAATATTTACAAGTACCCGTGGATTTACCAGAGCGAGTGAAGCAATTAGCACTGGATATTACGAAATCTGCGACCAATCCGTATGATAAAGCTAAGCTGATCGAGAAGTATTTATCCGAACATTATCCTTATACGAATACGCCGGATGAAACGAAAGGGAAGAGCAAAGATTTCGTGGATCGTTTCTTATTCGAAGTGAAGCAAGGATATTGTGACTATTACTCGACAGCAATGGCCGTACTCACTAGGTCGCTTGGCTTACCTACGCGATGGGTGAAAGGCTATTCTTCAGGCGCTTCTTCTATCGCTGATGACATCCGCGATCAGGGGATATTAAGTCAATTAGGAGCAACGATTGATCTTGATGGTGCTGGTACTTACACGGTCCGCAACTCAGATGCACATTCTTGGGTAGAAGTTTATTTTGAAGGTTTTGGCTGGATTTCTTTTGAGCCAACCTCAGGGTTTGCATTGCCGAATGTCTTCCCTGAAGCAGCACCTGTTGTCGAAGATGTACCGACAGATACAGAAACGACCACTGTGCCTGAAGAAACGACGGAAGCCGCAAGTTTTACTTGGCTCTGGCTTACACTAAGTGGCGTTGTTGTTGCAGCACTTCTTAGTGTCGCTGTATTCTTCATCCTTAGAAGCGAAGCATGGCATAATTGGCGTGCACGCAGGAAGCAGCTGCAAGTTGTGAATTTTAATCAGAAAATTATCGTTGAATTTGAAAAAATGCTCCGTGCTTGTCGTCGTAGAGGGTACACCCGATATGAGTTTGAAACAGTACGTGAAGCAACAACAAGATGGTCAACACAGAGTAAATGGATGAAGAAAGAATTGGATGCATTAATTGAACTGTTTGAACGTGCCAAATACAGTCAACTTGCCCTGTCTGAAGTCGAATATCAACAGGCGAACCAGTTGATTGTTCGTGTCAGAGAACAAATTAAATGATGAACCGAAGCCACTCTCTTATTAATGAGGGTGGCTTCCATATGAGAGGAGATTTATTACATGGCCTTTATTGATTGTCATTTTCATTCAGAATCCCTTGGTGTTGCAGCATCCATGCATGTTATCTTACCTCAAGTTGCCAAAAGTCAAATCGGACTCGCTTCACATGCTTATGGTATGAAACATCCTACTTTACTTTTACTGCATGGTTTATCGGATGACCATACCATTTGGATGCGTAGAACATCCATTGAACGCTATGCTTCCCAGCATGGTATTGCGGTGGTTATGCCAGCTGTGAACCGCAGCTTTTATGCCGATATGGCGGCAGGCCCGAAATATTGGGAGTTCATTAGCGAAGAATTACCTGTGTTAGCAAGATACTTTTTTCCCTTAGCCGATGAGCGTGAGCTGAATTACGTAGCAGGTCTCTCCATGGGTGGATATGGTGCGATGAAGTTGGCGCTTTCACATCCTAATCGGTATGCAGCGGGAGCGAGCTTATCCGGTGCTGTAGATATCGTTGAACGTGCAGCAGCATTTCCGAACGATTTTAAATTGATTTATGGCGATGTGACGACGATCCGCAATAGCCCTAACGATTTGTTCTATCTCGCCAATCAACTTGTTGCTAGTGAACAAGAACGACCTAAGCTCTATCAGTGCTGTGGCACTGAGGATTTTCTGTATGAAGATAACCTTCGATTCCGGGACCATTGCCTTGCTCAAGGGTTGGAGACTACCTATGAAGAAGAGTCGGCCACACATGAATGGGGATATTGGGATCACAAAATTCAGCGTGTATTAAACTGGTTGCCATTGCCTACAAGAGAATAGAGAGAAAATATGTTCTTTTCTTTTTGCAACAAACGAGGCTCTGTGATATAGTTTCACGTATATGTCAAGGAAGCAGTTGGAGGGAAGTTGTTTGCTGAAAAAGCTTGTACCCAGACAGTCTGTTCATACAATTTATGATATTGATGCCAATCACCTGTGGGGATTCGGTATTCGCGGAATTATAACGGATCTTGATAATACACTTGTCGGTGCACGTGATCCACATGCGACACCTGAGTTAATAGTATGGCTGAATCATCTGCAACAGATCGGATTCAAAGTTGTTATTGTGTCGAACAACCACCATAACAGGGTTTCGACCTTTGCAAAGCCACTGGGCATTCCGTTTATTCACCGTGCCAAAAAACCGACGAATGCTTCCTTCCATAAAGCGATGAAGTTGCTTGGAACGAATGCGCGACAGACGACCGTTATCGGTGATCAAATGCTGACCGATGTACTTGGCGGCAATCGAATGGGGCTATATACGATCCTCGTTCAACCCATCTCAAGAAAAGATGAAGGCTTCTTCACGAAAGTGAACCGCCAAATTGAGAAATGGGCTCTAGCAAGGATGAAGAAATAGGGAGGTTTCATGCGTACAGAAACAATAGGAAATTGTGCGGGTTGCGGCATTGGGCTGCAAACAGAAGATAAAACAAAACTGGGCTATATTCCAGAGGCTGCCTTGCAGAAGGAGCCTTTGATTTGCCAGCGTTGTTACCGAATTAAGCATTATAATGAGTCTTCAAGTATTACCTTGGAGCAAGACGACTTCCTGAAATTATTAGGACATGTTGGACAAACGAAGGCGTTAGTCGTGAAAATCGTGGATATTTTTGATTTTGAAGGCAGTATGATTAGCTCGCTTGCCCGATTTATCGGAAACAATCCTGTCTTACTCGTTGTGAACAAGATCGATTTGTTGCCGAAGGTGACGAATGCGAACAAAATCATTAACTGGGTACAGCGTCGCGTGAAGGAAGAGAATCTCAAAGTTGTGGATATCGTGCTGTGCAGCGCGAAGAAAAACATCGGTTTTGATCGTGTTATTTCGGCTGTACAAGAATATCGTGGCAACATGGACGTATATGTGGTTGGTGCAACGAACGTAGGGAAATCGACCCTTATCAATCGTCTGATCAGTGATTATAGTGATCTGGAAGCCGAATTGACAACATCGCAATATCCGGGAACTACACTCGATTTAGTTAAAATCCCACTGGATGACGGGAAGTTCATTATCGATACACCTGGGATTGTGTACAAGCATCGTCTGACGGAAATCGTGAAGAAGCGTGATTTATCACCGCTAATGCCGGATAAACCGCTTAAACCGATGGTATTTCAATTGAATGAGGCACAAACGTTATTTTTCGGTGCGCTAGTTCGTTTTGATTTTATTCAAGGTGAGCACCAATCCTTCACGATATACACGTCGAATGCGATTCAGATTCATCGTACGAAACTCGAGAAAGCGGATCAGTTATATGAAGATCATAAGGGTGTCATGTTGACGCCTCCGGCGCAAGCGGATCTTGAAGAACTGCCGAAGTTGGTCAAACATCCGTTGCACATTCCGAAGGGGAAACAGATGGATGTGCTGATTTCAGGGTTAGGCTGGATTAAAGTGAATAGTCTAGCTGGCGCGAGTCTTGCTGTTCATGCACCGAAAGGTATTAAAGTCATTACACGGGAGTCGTTGATTTAGGAGGCAAACGGGGAGATCATGGAGAAACTAGTGACGCCGATTGATAGTCATACAGTTTTATATGGGGTTTTCGGGGATCCGATTAGGCATTCTCGTTCACCGATTATGTTGAATCGTGCTTTTCAGGAAGCGGGCATCAACGGGGTGTACGCAGCATTTCACGTGAAGCCAGAAGCGCTTGGTGAAGCAGTTCGGGGAATCAGAGCACTAGGTTATCGCGGAGTGAATGTGACCATTCCACATAAAGTTGATGTCATGAACTACCTTGATGAGATTGATGAAGGAGCTATGATCGTTGGCGCTGTCAATACCATTGTGAACGAGAATGGTAAGCTCAAAGGCTTTAATACGGATGGGATCGGATATGTTCGTTCTTTGAAAGAAGAGACAGGCATCGAGCTCAAAGGTAAGCGAGTTCTAGTTCTTGGGGCAGGTGGCGCGGCGAGAGGTGTAGCTTATGCACTTGCGAAAGAAGGTGCGAGCTGCATTTATATCGCCAATCGTACCAAAGAGCGTGCAGTCGAATTGGCAGCAACAATTAGCGCTTTCACCGAAACCGTTGGTTTAGGGATGGACGAGTTGGAGAACGTTGCGGACAATGTTGAATTCGTGTTGAATACGACGTCGGCAGGCATGCATCCAAACGTAGATGAACTCCCTTTACCACTACATCTGCTTCGACCGCATCATCTTGTTAGTGATCTTATATATAACCCGCGGATCACGAGATTTCTTCGTGAAGCGGAAGCAATTGGCGCGCGTATTCATGGCGGGCTTGGCATGTTTATTTATCAAGGCGCGTATGCCTTCGAGTATTGGACGGGAACCCCTGCGCCGGTTGCGGCGATGAGACAGGTGGTAGAACAGTCATTAACTGAATAAGAATGAATAGAGGGACATCCATGTTAACAGGCAAACAGAAAAGACATTTGCGCTCTTTGGCGCACCATGTAGATCCAATTTTTCAAGTAGGAAAAGGTGGCGTGAATGAGCATTTGATTCGTCACATCAATGAAGCCATTGAAGTACGTGAATTGATCAAAATTACGGTACTCAACAACAGTGGAGAAGATCGTCAAGAGGTCGGAGCTGAATTATCCGAGAAGTCTGGCGCAGAGCTTGTTCAGGTAATTGGGAAAATCGTAGTGCTGTACAAAGAATCGCGTGACAATAAGAAGATTGAACTGCCGCGCTAATGAGGTGGACGTATGCTTGTCGGAATTATGGGAGGCACGTTCGATCCCATTCATACCGGTCATTTGATTGCAGCTGAACGTGCGAGGGTGGAAGGGGGCTTGGACGAGGTATGGCTTATGCCAGCCAATGTCCCGCCGCATAAACCTAATGCCCCGAAGGGAACGAGCCAGCAGCGTTGGGAGATGGTTTGCCTTGCTGCAGAAGGCAATCCTTTTTTTCGTCCTGTCGATATCGAAATTAACAAAGGCGGCGTATCCTATAGTATCGATACGATCGAGCTGTTAAAGTCGCAATATCCGGACATCGCGTTCTCTTATATTATTGGCGCGGATATGGTTCAGTATTTGCCGCAGTGGCATCGTATTGATGACATCGTGCGGCATATTCATTTTATTGGATTAGCTAGACCTGGTTATGAACTGGACCTGGGGCAACTTCCCGAACATATACGAAACCGAGTGAAGCTTGTTCCGATGCCCCTCGTTGAAATTTCATCGACAGCTATTCGGGCGCTAAGACAGAAGAGGGACCCTGTCAGATATCTGGTACCAGACAAGGTTGGGCATTTCATGGAGGTGAATAGCTTATATGAATCGTGAGGACCTGATGGCAGCTGTGAAGGAGCAAATGCCTGAGCGGCGTTGGCAGCATACCCTTGGTGTGATGGCAACGAGCGTTATGTTGGCAGAGCGATTTGGCGGGGATGCGGTCAAAGCGGATATGGCAGCGATTTTGCACGACTACTGCAAGTATTGGCCAATCCATGAGCAAGCTAAGATTATACGTGAGAACGATTTGCCACAAGATTTGTTAGCTTTTGATAAAGAGCTATGGCATTCGCACGCAGGTGCTTTCATTGCAAAGTCGCAATTCGGAATCGATGATGAAGAAATATTAGATGCGATTCGGTATCATACGTCAGGTCGGGAAGGGATGACCTTACTCGACAAAATTGTTTGTTTAGCGGATTATATGGAGCCAGGACGTGATTTCCCAGGAGTCGAACATATTCGAGAACTAGCGAAGACGAGTCTTGAACGGGCATTAGTTGCCGGTTTTGACTCCACGATCAACTTCTTGATTTCCAAAGGAAAGCGCATTTATCCACTAACAATTGGGACTCGGAATGATTTATTAGAACAGATACAACAGACAACTTAATGACATGGAGGATGATTGCATGAGTAAAAACCCAGAAGAAATACTAGCATTCGTTGCCCAGGCAGCGGAAGACAAGAAAGCAGCAGATATTGTTACCCTGAATTTGAAAGGCGTATCTTTAATCGCTGATTATTTCGTGATTTGTCACGGAAATTCGGAAACACAAGTTCAAGCGATTGCGGGCGAGGCTCGTAAAAAAGCACATGAACATGGCGTTCATATTAGAGGCTATGAAGGTATCGATACGGCAAGATGGGTGCTGCTTGATTTAGGAGATGTAGTTCTCCACGTTTTCCATCGTGATGACCGTGAATACTATAACATCGAAAGACTTTGGTCTGATGCTAAAGTTGTGGAGCGCGTATGAGAATGGAAGCAGGATCCCTTGTTACCCTTGAGGTAGCAAGGGAAGTTCCACCAAACGGCTTTTTCCTAAGCGATGGTACGCAAGATTTTCTACTGCCATATGCGGAAATCGTAGGGAATCGCATTAGTCCTGGAGACCAAGTGGAAGTGTTCTTATTCCATGATACATTGGATCGCATGATGGCGACGATGAGGAAACCTCTGTTGACCATGGGTCACGTGGGGCTTCTAGAAGTCGTTGATATTCATCCGCGGTTCGGTTATTTCCTAGAGATGGGGCTAGGGCGCCATTTATTATTACCGTACCGACATGTACCTGAATTAGACGAGCTACGACCTCAAGTCGGGGACAAAGTATTCGCAACGCTCGCGCATGATCGCCAGGGCCGATTAATCGCGAAGCTAGCGCTTGAAGAAGACTTGGCTCCTCTATGTGTTCGAGCTCCATCCAGTTGGACCAACAAATGGGTGAAAGCACGCGTGTATCGTCCACTGCAGATGGGGACTTTCGTCATTTGTGATGCTGGCGTACTTGGGTATGGCATCATCGGGCTCATTATCCCACAAGAGCGGACACGCTTACTTCGCGTAGGTGAGCAGGTGGATGTGAGGATTGCATTCGTTCGTGAAGAAGATGGACGAGTTAACCTATCCATGAGACTTCCCAAGGAAAAAGGTCGCGACGAAGATGCAGATCGCATTCTAGAAGTGCTGCGTGAACGACCAGGAAATGCGATGCCATTTTCGGATAAAACACAAGCTGATATTATTAAAGATAAATTCGGGCTAAGTAAGGCCGCCTTTAAACGTGCACTAGGCAAACTTATGAAAGATGGGCTTGTCTATCAAGAAGCGGACTGGACCTATCTGAAGCAAGAGGAGACGCAAGGCTGAGATGAGTTACGAAAAATTCGCCTACACGTACGATCGCTTGATGAACAGCATGCCGTATGAAGACTGGCTTCGATTCGTGAAGGAAAGTTTCGAACGGTTTGGCGTTAAGCCAGCAACGCTTGTTGATTTAGGCTGTGGGACTGGCAATTTGTCAATTCCATTGGCTGCTGAAGGCATTCAGGTGACTGGTATTGATCTGTCAGAAGACATGTTGGCTGTCGCTGAGCAGAAGTACAGCGAACAACCTAGCCAGCTTCGCGGCGGCGGAATTCGTTGGATTCAGCAGGATATACGCGAGTGGGAGCTCGGCGAGGAAGTTGATGTTGCGATCTCTTTCTGTGACAGCCTTAATTATTTGCTGGAGGAAGAGGACATCGTGGACGCTTTCCGTCAAACATGGGCGGGACTTAAGCCCGGTGGATTATTCCTATTTGATGTACATCCGCCTCAGCAATTGTTCGCCTATGCAGAGTCGCAGCCTTTTTTTCTCAATGAAGACGATGTCGCTTACATTTGGACAAGTGAGTTAGATGAGGAACGCGTTCAGATTGAACATGACTTAACCATCTTTGTCAAAGACAGTGGAACAAGCGAAACTTTCCGTCGCATTGATGAGCAGCATGAACAAAGAGCATATGGCTTGCAGTGGCTGGAACAGATGCTGATCGATGTAGGATTCCGTGAAGTACATCAAGCAGCAGACTTTACGTGGGAGCAACCAACTGCGAAGACCGAACGAGCTTTCTTTATTGCAAAAAAATAATACCGACGGGTACGTCATCGGCTTGACAGTGCGGCATTATTTTACATATAATCAAAGCTAATCAGTTATAAGGAAAGCTTGGATGAGGAATAGTACCTTGTACAGCATCTTTCAGAGAGTCGGAGCTAGGGTGTGAGCCGACAGATGTACGTCTTGAGAACTCGCCTCGGAGCTAGAAGGTGAACCGCCTGATCCCGGATCAGATGCGCTAGCTGGATCGTCTCACCCGCGTTAAGGGGCAGAGTGAACACAGGTGAAGAACGCCTTGTGTTAACTAGGGTGGTACCACGGGAATTATACCTCTCGTCCCTAGCGATATCCGCTAGCGATGTGAGGTTTTTTTGTGCGTATAGGCATACATGAGCAGAGAGTAATTTAAGGAGGCATATAAGCTATGACACAGGAATTGAAAGAAACGAAAGAACAACAGGGCTATAATCCGCAAGCGATTGAACCGAAATGGCAAGCGTACTGGGATGAGAAGAAAACATTTAAGGTGTTGGAAAATTCGGATAAGCCGAAATTCTATGCGCTGGATATGTTTCCATACCCGTCAGGTGCAGGCTTGCATGTAGGACATCCAGAAGGTTACACAGCGACAGATATCGTTTCCCGTTTCAAACGGATGAGAGGCTTTAACGTCCTGCACCCAATGGGGTGGGATGCGTTCGGTCTTCCTGCAGAGCAATACGCCCTTGACACAGGGAATGACCCTCGTGAATTTACGAAGAAAAACATCGATACGTTCCGTCGTCAAATCAAATCACTTGGTTTCTCTTACGACTGGGATCGTGAAATCAGTACAACGGATCCCGAGTACTACAAATGGACACAATGGATTTTCATCCAATTGTACAATAAAGGGCTTGCTTACGTTGATGAAGTGCCTGTTAACTGGTGTCCAGCTCTTGGAACGGTACTTGCGAATGAGGAAGTCATTGACGGATTAAGCGAACGTGGCAACCATCCGGTTATTCGAAAACCGATGCGTCAGTGGATTTTGAAAATTACGGAATATGCAGAGCGTTTGCTTGAGGATCTGGAGGAGCTTGATTGGTCCGAAAGTATTAAGGATATGCAGCGCAACTGGATTGGGAAATCCACAGGAGCTGAAGTTCAATTTGCGATCGAAGGTCATTCGGACAAAAGCTTAACCGTGTTCACCACACGCCCAGATACGCTTTTCGGAGCGACGTACTGCGTGTTGGCACCTGAGCATGAGCTTGTAGCTCAGATTACAACAGAAGCGCAAGCCTCTGCGATTAAAGAATATCAAGAGAAAGCTTCACGCAAAAGCGACTTGGAGCGTACAGATTTGGCGAAAGACAAATCAGGTGTGTTCACAGGGGCTTATGCAATCAATCCCGTTAATGACACGAAAGTGCCAATTTGGATCGCGGATTATGTTCTTGGCGGTTACGGCACAGGAGCCATTATGGCGGTTCCAGGTCACGATCAGCGCGACTGGGAGTTTGCGAAGCAATTTGAATTGCCAATTATCGAAGTTGTTCAAGGCGGAGATGTGGAGAAGGAAGCTTATGCAGGTGATGGTAAGCACGTGAATTCCGGTCCAATTGATGGATTGAACATTGAGCAAGGCATCAGCCATATGATCGCTTGGTTGGAAGAGCATGGCAAGGGCCGCGGCAAAGTAACGTATCGTTTGAGAGACTGGCTGTTCAGCCGTCAACGTTACTGGGGCGAGCCGATTCCAATTCTACACCTTGAAGATGGCACAATGAAGCCAGTTCCAGTGGATCAACTACCGCTATTGCTTCCGCAAGTTGATGAAATCAAACCGTCAGGTACAGGTGAATCACCGCTTGCTAACGTTTCTGAATGGGTAAATACGATTGATCCAGAGACAGGTATGAAAGCTCGTCGTGAGACGAATACGATGCCTCAATGGGCAGGAAGCTGCTGGTATTACCTGCGTTTCATCGATCCGAAGAATGATCAAGCATTCTGCTCGGATGAGTTACAAAAACAATGGTTGCCGGTTGATCTATACATTGGTGGAGCGGAGCACGCAGTTCTTCACTTGCTTTACGCACGTTTCTGGCATAAAGTGCTGTATGATCTAGGTTTTGTGCATACCAAAGAGCCGTTCCATAAACTTGTTAACCAAGGGATGATTCTTGGCGAAAACATGGAGAAGATGAGTAAATCACGCGGCAATGTTGTGAATCCAGATGATATCGTGAATGATCAAGGTGCGGATACGCTTCGTATTTATGAAATGTTCATGGGGCCACTAGAAGCTACTAAACCGTGGAACACAACAGGTGTAGACGGCATTAACCGTTTCTTGAATCGTGTATGGCGTCTGTTCGTTGATGACAACGGTCAGCTTCATTCCAAAATTAGCGGGGATGAGACGCTAGGCAGTGATGCATTTAAGCGTACATGGCACCGTTCAATCAAGAAAATTACGGAAGATTTCGAGGCGCTTCGTTTCAATACAGCGATTAGCCAAATGATGATTTTTGTCAATGAAGCTTACAAAACAGAACGTTTGCCGCTAGAGGCGATGAAAAACTTTGTACAGGTGCTTTCACCACTTGCTCCTCATTTAGCTGAAGAGCTTTGGGAGAAATTGGGTGGGGTGGAATCCATCACGTACGAACCATGGCCAGCTTATGATGAAGCATGGACGGTAGATAATGAAGTTGAAATCGTTGTGCAAATCAATGGCAAAATCGTTGACCGCGTTATGATCTCCAAAGATACAGATGAAGCTGCAATGGAGAAAATGGCTTGGGAGCTCGACAAAGTCAAAGAAGCGACCGCCGGAAAGGCCGTTCGCAAGTTGATTGTTGTTAAAGGTAAATTAGTCAATATCGTCGTAGGTTAAGAACGGAAAGATTCATGCATTGGGAAGGCTACTGCTTTTGTTTTATGGTAAGGAGCTGCTCAGCCTTCTCAATGTCTTCTTCATATTTAGCATGTGTAGCAGTAATTACTTGAGAGAACACCCCGCAAAGTTCCTTTTCCAAGATACGCAAGCCTTCTGCCGTAATGCCTCCAGGAACGGATACCCGCTTTTGTAAACTGATCGGATTGAAGCCTCCGGTAGTAAGTAACTTTCCTGTACCTAATGTCATTTCACTTGCCAGTAAAGTAGCCTCTTCAGCAGAAATACCTGTTTCCTCCACAGCCGCGTCAATGAATGCTTGAATAAAGCTAGCTAGAAAAGCAGGACCACAACTAGATAAATCGGATGAAATTCTCGTATAACTCTCGGATACTCGAATTGGTGTAGAGATATGCGTGAAAATATTTTCAAGCCATTCTTTATCTTCAGGCTGCATGCGATTCCCATGAATACATAACGTAGCACCACTTAAAACGTAATTCGTAATGCTCGGTATGATTTTACTTATTTTGGCTGGTAACAGACCTTCCAAATGCTTAATCAGTATCGGACTCGTGATGGATATTATAAATTGAGAGGAAAGCACGTCCTCTTTGATTTCATCAATAACCTTTTTGAACTCGGATGGTTTCACACAAAGAAAAATCAAATCACTTCCACGTACGACTTCACGATTCGATTCGGCCACCTGAAGACCAGGATAGTTCTCCGCAAGTAGTTCAACTTTACGCAATGTTCGATTGCTAGCAATAATTTGCTCGGGATTGAATGCCCCGGAATGAATGAATGCTTCAATCAGTATACTTCCCATACTCCCAGTACCGATGAATCCAGCTTTCATCAAGTAATCCCTCCCGATAAAATCAGTCTTTATACGAAAATCAACCTATAATCGCGGTTACTCAGCCATGAAAGCCAAGCCTAGAGGTGTACGCACTCTCATACATTGTGTGACTAGTCGTGTAGTCATTGGGATGCTTTTTCATGTATATGGTTGCCTAAACACAATTATGCTAAGAAAGAAGGTAGTATGTGGATTTATTTGGAAATAGAGTAAAGAGAATTGGGCTGATTCTTGGCGGTGTCGCGCTATTTGTTTGGGTTGTGTGGCCATTTCTTCGCGGAGGGCAGCCCACGATTCGAACAGCATTCTCGCCAATGAATACGCAGATGGAAGAATTGCTTTTGCAAGGAGAGAATGAGAAAAAAGCCGCTGAAGGGAAAGCAGTACCTGTCGGCACTGATAAACCAAAAGTCACACCAAAAGCGAGTGCAACTGCCATACCTAAGTCTGAAGTTGTATCCACTTCCATAGGTTCACGATCTGAAGAATCAAACTCCGTAGGAACAGATGCGCAGGACACACCTTCGCCCTCAGAACCTCAACCCATCTTGTCTGCCAGTCCTGTACCTTCGCCAACACCTGTCCCTACATGGAATGAATCTCAGAAGGGGCTTCTAGATTTAAATACCGCTACTTTGGAGCAGTTAGATAAACTTCCTGGGATCGGTGAAAGTAAAGCGAGAGCCATTCTCGAGTACCGTATGAAGAAAGGGCGTTTCAAGCGAGTCGAGGAACTTATGGACGTGAAAGGAATCGGAGAGAAAATGTTTGCGAAGATAAAGGGCCAAGTATTTGTGGTGCCACGCTAGCTCGTCTTTTCATTTCTAGCAAAATATGAGAAAATACTAGAAATAGTTTGGACATCGAAAATGAGTAAAGAAATGTCATCAGGAGGGAGTCAATCATCATGAGCATCCGGAAAGATTGGGATACCTATTTCCTCGATATTGCCTACATGGCCTCCACGCGCTCGCGGTGTAACCGCAGACATGTTGGGGCGGTACTTGTTCAAGGGAAAAAGTTGCTCGGAACGGCCTATAATGGCGCACCGATGGGCGTAGCAGATTGCACGGAAGCGGGATGCATGCTCGTGGAAGAAATCGAACTGAAGGTCGTTGCTGATGTAGAAGAAGTCGTAAGGAAGCACCGTTGTATTCGCACCATACATGCTGAACAGAACTTGTTACTGTTCACCGATCGGGAAGATCGCGAAGGTTCTACCGTCTATGTGACGGACCAACCTTGCTGGACTTGTGCGAATATGTTGGCTAATAGCGGGGTAACCGAGATCGTGTTTCATCGGGGGTATCCGAAGGATCATGAGAAGGTGAGTGAGTTAATGGGAGCCAGAGGCATTTCATTCCGTCAGTTGACCGCATATGAGCCCCCAGCTGGTACGGTATCTGAAGTTGTGAACTAATCGGTGGCACCAGAATTGACGAAGCCCATTAAGACACGTTCTCGTTAATAGGAGTGTTTGGTTCGTATTTGACAGCAAGGGAGTTGGCTAATATATATTAACAACTCCCAATGCTGTTTGTATGACAATGTCTATATTTGAGCGAAATAATTGATTAAAATTTACATAAGTACTGTTTGCTTTTTAAGTTGACGCTGTATACGAATTGCGAATAGAGCAGCAATGAAACAAGCAAGACCAGCAATGAAGAAGGCTTGTGAGTAGCTGCCAAGCCAGTCACGCATAAGACCTGCTCCGTATGCCGCAAAAGATGCCCCGATTTGATGAGCCACCACAATCCAGCCGAATATCATGCCCGATTTTTCTTTACCGAAAGTTTCCCCTGCAAGTTTAGCAGTTGGCGGTACAGTTGCGATCCAATCGAGTCCGTAAAATACCGAGAATATGACGAGCATGTAAGGTGTAGTCGCCAATGCATAAGGTAGGAATATGAGCGATAATCCGCGTAGACCGTAGTACCAGAAAAGCAGCCAACGGCTGTCAAATCGGTCAGTTAACCAACCAGAAATCGTTGTCCCGAATAAATCAAACGCCCCCATCATGGCAAGAAGTCCGGCAGCGGCAACTTCCATCATTCCGAAATCTCCGCAAGCGGCAATGAGGTGAGTGCCGATCAATCCATTCGTCGAGAATCCACAAATGAAGAAGGTGCCTGCGAGCAGCCAAAACGTTTTATTTTTAGATGCGGTAACAAGGCTCTGGATAGGGGTCAGAAATACATTGCCCCTGAAAGGTTCTGGTTTTACAACTTCCGTTGTACCGTATGGCGCTGCACCAACATCGGAAGGATTGTTCTTCATCCATAGTGCTACAAGAATAAACACTACTAGGATAGCGACTACTGCTGCATACATCGCATACCGCCAGCCGTAATCAGAAGTCACCTTTGCTATTAAAGGGAGGAATAACAGCTGCCCCGTTGCTGCGCTTGCTGTTAGTATGCCAACTACGAGTCCCTTGCGTTTGACGAACCATAGATTGCTGACCGTAATTCCAAGTACATTGGCCATCATTCCACTTGCAAGACCTGAAACGACTCCCCATAGCAAATCGAATTGCCATAAGGAAGTAATTAGCGGTGTGACGGCAAGGCTGGCACCTAAGACGGATAATGCGAGCAAAACAACCTTGCGGATTCCAAAACGTAATAACAGTGCTGCAGAAAACGGACCTACAAGTCCATATAACAAAATTCCGATAGAAGCAACACTGGATATCGCCCCGCGGCTCCAACCGAATTCTTCTTGGAAAGGGATCATTAAGACGCTGGGCATGGAACGGATGCCTGCTGACACAAGTAATGTGACAAACGTCAGCAATACAATGATCCAGCCGTAATGTATCTTGCTTTTTGTTTGATTCATCATCTACACCTCAACTTATATTTCTAATTTCTCACTGGCTGATTCCAAAGATTGCGTCAATATCGTCGCGACTTCATCTCCAAGAATAGCTTTATATGAACGAAGAAGTTCCTTCGAAGCTGCGCGAAGGGATGGCTCGAGTTCTAGCGCTTTTTCCGTAGGAAAGACGAGCACAGTTTTGCCCTTCACTTGGCGCTCTACGAGCCGTTTGTTTTCAAGCTTATCGATAAATCTGGTGAGCGTGGACGGTGTGATATAGAGCTTTTCTGAAAGTTCTTTCTGAGGAATGCCAGGTTTGGCGACAACCAGTCTGAGTAAATAACCGTAAGCAGGCGCAAGTCCTGTTGTTGCAAAGGCATCGTCAGCCATACGGCTAATTGCCCGACTAAGCCGATTCGTCGTGAAGTAGAGGCATTGATGCAAGAAAGCTTCATTGTCATTGGTTTCTGTTACTTGAGGTTTGTCAGTCATATGATTCCTCCGATTGTATTTTGTATGTACAACGAATATAAAGCAAGTTCATTTACCTGTCAATTGAATTTATTAAACAAGATTCGTGATCAGGGAAGAGAATGAGGAAATTTGAAGGATCCAGCACTTTTAACTAAATGATTGTAGGTAGGAGGAAGAACCTCTTTCTTGTGCAGCTATTATGGTGCGCGAGGGAGAGGTTCTTTGTATGGATTGTAAGAACATGAAAATGAAAATGAAAAAAGAAGGAGAGATTAAAGAGTGAAAAGACCGGTTGTTCAAGGTTGCTGTCTGTGGATAAGTGGCTATGTGCTCGCGATCTATACTGAGATCGCGTGGCTGACATGGATGACCAGCGCGCTGCTGCTAGCCGCGCTTTTAGTTATTTACGCGCTGCGGCTGCCTGGCCGCCAGCCGCTGGGCGCTCTGCTGCTGGTCTTAATAGCCTACGGCTATTATCAAGGGAACGACCAGCGCAATATCACTGCCCTGCCGCTGGCGCAGCAGGGGCAGGTGGGCGAGGCGGGCAGCGAGGTCACGCTGCTCGGTCGGTTTGCTAGCCCTGTCACCATTGACGGTGACAGGGCTAGCTTCACCCTGGAAGCGGAGTCCGTCCGCTTCCCAGAGGGCACCGCTTTCCCGCTTCGCGGGGAAAGCGTGCAGGTGTCGCTGCGCCTGATGGAGCAGGCGCAGCAGACCGTGGCGTCGGGCTGGCGCCGCGGCGACGCCCTGACGCTAACGGGGACGCTGCGCAGCCCGTCCCCGGCACGCAACTTCGGCGGCTTCGACTACCGCCGATACCTGCGCCTTCACCACACCCATTGGCTGCTTTCAGCCAAAGGGGTGGATCAGGCGCAGGTGCAGCCTGCGGCGGCGCACTTCAGCGTCGTCCAGCTGCTGCGCTGGAACGACGAGCTGCGCGCTGCGCTCAGCAGGCGAATGGACGTGATCTTTCCCGCGTCGCAAGCGGGATTCATGAAAAGCATGTTGATCGGCCTCACGGACGATCTGGATCCTGACCGTTTCCAGCAATTTTCGGAGCTGGGACTAACGCATATTTTAGCAATCTCAGGATTAAATATCGCTGTTTTCTTAGGTGTATGCATCTGGGTTTTGCGGCGATTTCAAGTGACGAAGGAAACCTATTTGCTCATATGCATGTGCCTGCTCCCGTTCTACGTTCTCGTCACTGGGGCATCACCGTCCATCGTTAGGGCAGGTCTCATGTCGATGATTGCGTTATATGCTGCGCGCCGAGGAGGAATGAAAGAAGTGCTGCACATCTTAGCACTGGCCGCTTGGTCGATGCTTGTATGGGACCCGTACTTCTTACTTGACGTCAGCTTCCAGCTTTCCTTCCTAGTCACACTCGGACTTATCCTTGGGGTACAGAGAGTAACGATCTTAATATCCCCATGGATGACTTCATCCACACTCAAAAACACCCTCGCCATCACACTCGTCTCCCAATCTGTTTCTTTTCCAGTTTCGATTTACTATTTCAATCAATTTTCATTGTTATCTTGGCTGGCGAATGCCGTGTTAGTCCCTGTCATCAGTATGATTGTGTTTCCAGCAGGGTTAGTCGCATTAGCACTTGGGTTAGTTTACATTCCGTTAGGTCAAAGAATTGGTCAACTCATCACATGGCTGAATCAAGCGATATTCTGGATTACGGATCAACTTCAGCAGATTCCTCATCTCACTATGATTTGGCCATCGCCAAGTATGGCATGGATCTGTTTTTACTATGGATTTCTCGTTATTATCTATCTACTCTGGCATCGCAGTTACCTAAGCTCGAAGGATGAGATACCAATCCAATTGGAGGTTGATCTGAAGGGAAGTGCACAGCGAATGCCGATTAAACTGAGTCTCTTTCTTGCAATAGCTGGCTTTCTTATCCTGTTATGGATGGGATATTCACCAAATCGGTTTCAGCGAACAGGTCTAGTCCAATTTATTGATGTTGGGCAAGGGGATGCGATTCTGATTCGAACGCCGTACGGTCGTCATATTTTAATTGATGGAGGAGGGACACTTACATTCCGTAAGGCGGGGGATGAGTGGAAAATTCGTAAGGATCCATTTGAAGTCGGGCAAAAACTGCTAGTTCCTCTGCTCAAAAAAAGAGGCATTCAAAGTCTTGTTCTTCTCGTACTTACGCATGAGGATGCGGACCACAGTGGTGGTTTACAGGCTGTTATTGAACAGATTCCCGTGAAGCAGTTTCTATTTAATGGCACATTTAAAGAGAGTAGCGCCATGACGACCTTTTTTTCCACATTGGTTCAAAAGAAAGTCCCCTTATTACCTGCGCAAGTAGAAGATTGGATTCCCATTGATCCCGTTACGAAATTGCAGGTGATTTACCCGCTTGAAACAAATTCAACGACGGTTGAAATTGTCAAAGAGCAGAATGCGAGATCCGTTGTCTTCTTGCTCGAAATGCAAGGAACTCGTTGGCTTTTTACAGGAGACATGGAGAAAGAATCCGAAGCGGCAGTACTGGAATATCTGCGTGATCCGCGCAATTCCCCTAGCACAGCCTCTGTCACTTAACCGATAAAATTGCCATCATTTATACCATAAGCTTGCCAAAATTGTAACTAAAACGGCGATTTCGATTAGCATGACCATTAGCCTTTGAACCATATAATTGCCAAAGTATAAAAATGGAAGCATAAGTACTTCGATATCATCAAAAAAGAAAACAAATTGGAACAAAAAAATAAGGATGGATAGTCCATCCTTATTTTTTATATCAACGTATTAAAAGTTATTTCGCTATTTGATGCAATGACTTCTTCATGTGGGTACAAATTTTAGCGATCGTTTCTAACCGTGGGGTTTGACCCTCACAAAAAATATTGATTACTTCTCTTTCTGGAACTCGTATCGCTTTTGAAAATTCTGATAGGTTACTCTTGTAATTTTTCTTTATATATCGACCTACTTTTTCGATGAAAGTTGTGCTGTTAGGTTGTGCTCCTTTTTTTTCATATGTTATTAATCTACCGATACAATTCGAAAGATCAAGATCGTTATTATTTTGAACTGCAATTAGATTTCTACTATCGCCAACGAACGCATTGCAGTTAACACAAAAAGCATATGGGCTTTTGCAATGGAAATATGGAGTTTGTTTTTTACAGATGGGACAATGATCCTCTAATTTAACATTATGAATAGTACAAACTCGTACACCTTCTAACGTCCACAGTAACGGTTCATAGGGGAGAGGGTACTTAGTGAGCTGGTCATGTATACATAAAGGACACCAGGCTCTAAACTCTCGAAAAAGTTTTTTTGCACTAATGATATTACACCAATAAATCATTGTCATTTGTTCAATATCTTCACGACGAGAGATTTGGCTTAAAGTGGCACATAGTCCAGATACAAAATCATGGCTTGTAACGTTAAGATTTATCAGGCGCTGTTTTGAACTAACTTTTCTTAGTTCAGGGTATAGAAGCTTTGATGCAAAAGTTGGCCATGACAAGCAGTGTGCATTAGTTAGTCTCTCTAAGTAGTTTGGTAAGCTCTCCACAAAGAGAGAGCCAGTTCCGAAAGGAGCGAGTGGATAAATTTTAGTTCTTTCGCATATTAACGTATCAGTTTCTGTGTAGGAGTTTATTGCAAATCAGCTCACCTTCAAAAGTTACATTCATAATCGTACGATTTATGCAAATTCAAATACCTACTTTATCTCTTTTTTTCTTCCGTTGATATGGTTTTCTTCCAGTACTCTTGAGGGCTTCTTTTGTGGTACTCTGTTCGGTGTTTGACTTTTCAAGATTCAATCTTTTCAGTAATTTAACTCTGTCATCAAGTGCATCATATAAGAGTCCTTCGCCTCGTTCGATCTCGTCCATCATAATCTCACACTGTTTAACTGAGTAAGCTGTGTTCTCAAAATGCTTTCCTGTAATTTCTGTTCCCAAATTATTCGGCTCATCGATGCATTCGTTTAGTGCCATTTCGAACCATTTTTTTAACACACCAACAAGGCCGAGACTTCTTTCATATATGAATTTCCACTGGTGTATTAAGTCATCTTTTTTTTGAACTGGAAGGTGGTCTATAAATGTTCTAAACACATGGGCAAAAGCTTCTCTTTCTTTTACGACCTCATATCTATATCGTGAAAGGTGCACGTCTTCGCTTCTATTACTAAGTTGGGCACTTAGATTTCTAAATACCAAGTTTTCATATGTCCCAGCTAAAATATGTGGTGTTCTCGTGATATTGGCTAAAGATTTTATAACATCCATCTGGTCTTGTAACTTACTGCCTCTTGCAACCCTTGCAAAATGTTGAGCTTCATCTACGATTACAGCCAACGTTTTTCTATGTTGTAACGCTAATTCGTAAGACCAACGAAGTGCAGAATGTGTTTTCCGAGACGATGAAGTTATTTCAAATGCTCCTAGTTGGGAGGGGACGATTTTATGTTCTATTAGTGGCTCATATAAGGCAATAAGAGCACTTCTAAAATAATCTCCCCAATTAAATTTGTCTGTAGCTTTAGCTTCCACGTAGATTGCTGGGATGAATCCTTTATTTATTTCCATCTCTTGCTGATTCATTGTTGTTATGTTTTCTAGTAATTTCTTAAGTAAGGTCGATTTTCCTACACCACTTGGTCCGAATAATAATACTATTGGAGTCCGATTGGTAAGGATTTTTTTAGTTACTTCATTTAGTGCGTTATTTAATTTTGGATGCTGAATAAACAAATTTTTGAAGTAAGTCTTTCGTTCATCACTAGATGCATAAAGCAATTCATTAGTGAATATGTAGGTTTTTCCATCTTGAGTCATGGCAATTTTTGCTCCCTTTAATGTATTTACATGATAGAAATATAGATTTCAGTTATCCATTATCTATACTTTCTTAAAAAAACTCTCCATATCGTACTCCACTATCTGTTGGAATCTCATCATCATGATCAATTTCAGCGATGGGAACTTGTTGTTCTATCGAATTTGAGTAGGAGGTTGTGTTATTGGTTTTTTTTCCACGGTTTACTTTAGAAGCATTTTGAACTTCACGATCCTTTGCCTCTTGTAATATAACTTCATCCGATTCACATTTTCTTAAGAATTCGGAGAGTTTTGTTTGATCCAATTTGAAGTTATGTGTATGGTTTTGGAATTTTTTCTTTATTTCTACTGAAGCAATTTTAATTTGTTTTTCGGTTTTACCATCGAATAGAAAGTTAGATCTACATTTGATCCATCTTTTATTCACATATGCGTAGCCTATTCCTATGTTATACGGATCATATCTTACTGGAATCTTCGTGTTTTCAATTTCGGGGTGTCTAAATTCATCGTTCCAATAATACAAATAATTGATTTTAAATCCCTTTCCTGGTTCGACCTTTGATTCTCCCTTGTTGGAAGTAGGTAAAGTTAAAATATAAAAGGTTTCATCGTATGGAATCATTGTGAAATTTCGTTCGCCAGTGTTTTGCATAGCAATGGTAAATGCATCCAATGGGGAATTCCCATCTAAAGCTGGATGTTTTATTTGATCATAAATCTGATAAGCATATTGGCTTAAACGATCAACAAACATTTCATATGTCCATATAGCTAAATTTTTAGGGTTATTCTTCTGCGTGATTTGTCGTACATTTTTAGTTATTTGAGTATTCCCAAGTAGGTTGTTAACAAAACGAGTATTTGTTGTTCCAAAAAGTCTCTCTAAGACAGAACCGAATCTCGGTTTACTTGCGGGTCGTTGTTTTTTTATTGATTTAAAAGCTGATAACACAGTTTCAAAGTAAACGCTCGAAAATTCTTTTCCTCCATCAACTACTATACATTCAGGTAATCGAGACCATTTTTTCACACATTCTCTTAAAACCATCATACAGGAACGATAAGATGGAGGATCAAATGTCACGTATAAAGCAAGTATTCTTCTTGTACAGCCATCAGTCATGAAAGTGAGCCAGGGTTTGCCCAAATTTTTTCTATTAGATGAATCAATTAATTCTATATCCAATAGGGTATGGTCTATATGGGCAATTTCAAAGGGGCGCTCCCCATGTCGAGTTGATGTCAATTGATATTCAAGGTAAAAAGATTCAAATGGGTAGGCCGCTTTTTCACCTTGTCGTTTCTTTACCTTTTCATACCTTGGACGTGCGTGTATTCTTTCAACAAATGTTTTATAGCTACATTCTTGAATGGTCTGATTCTTACATTCGAGAAGAAAGTCTCCATAGACGTGAAGTATCTTTTTTTGTTTGAACGTCTCATAATTATTTGAAATCCATGTTTCGACTAATTTTTCGGTTTCAGGATTTAGTTTCTTTGTTCGATTTCCCTTTTCATGATCCTTTGGAAAGAGACCTATAAATCCATTGCCATATATCTTTTCTGCTCTAAGAAAATTCTGCATCCACAATCTAATAGTTCGAGCGGAAACTGACTGAGCTGATTCGTTTACTGATTTATTACTCTTTAGAATTGGCTCAATAATTTCGTAACGTTCTCTTGCAATTCGAGACTGTATATTGTTGGCTTTTTTGAATGCCTCAAGTACATATGGGTGTTTTTGGCTGGAAAAGTCTATACCACTAATTTTTCCTACTTTGACGAGTGAGTTGATTTGTTCATAAGTAAGGTTGATGATATTTGCATTGGATAGTAAGGAAACTGCAGATTCCCCTAAGTTGATAATCTCCCAAAGCGTTCCATCCCAACTCACACTTTTTCCAATAATAAGCTCAAGCCCAACGATATTGTTAGAAGACCAATCCTTACTCGTGGATTCAAGATGAACGTAAGCTCTGGCTTTTTCAATATTTGCGAATACATGAGTGTATTGAGTTTCGCTCAAGTTGTACAGATTAAGATCAACATAGATCTCTCCTGTAGAGATTAATTTGTATATATAGTCTGATTTAATTTGTATTTCCTTAGCGTTATTCAAAAGGTCTTGTAATAATATGCCTGGTTCTTTCGTTACTATTGAGAGAATCTTTTCTTTGAAAAAAACATCGATTTCAAACTCATTATTGTAATAGTGCTCTAAGAATTTTGTGTTTCTTAGTAGTACCCAGTTGATTTCAGAACTACAAAATACTGAAAATTCAAGATTATGTTGTTTAGCATACACTTCCCCAGGTGGGCAACGCCAAATGCCATGACCATCTAGGTAATATCGATTTGGATCTTTATTGAAAAGTTTTATCAGGTCTTTTTCGCTTTTACACTCTACCCAACCCGCACGATCTTTTCTAATAACAAAATAGTCTGGGGTGTAATTGAAAGTTTTTCTTTTCTGTTTACCATCCGAAATACCAATATAATCGATCCTAATCTGACTTGGCTGACAATAAAATTCAAGGACATCGGAATCAAATTCTAATTGGTAAATAAAAGGTAGTTCTACTGTGTGGCTTTCGAATTGAATAGACTGGCCCATCTTTTTACTAGGATATTTTCCGCTAACATTGTTACTTCCACTTTGGACCCTGCGAACAGGTGGTGAGGTTCTTATTTGTTCTATTACTTTTTTTGTTTGTTCAGTAATTTGGTTTTCAATACACCAACCATCAAAATGTTGTTTTGACAACACGAATCTATCACCTCACGTTTTCATTTAGGATATGATTGCCCTAATGTATGGGAAATTATACCTACATAACATTTGAATTTTGATATATTTTATCATTTTCTCAATTCTCTCCAGATGCTTTTGTAGATTGGCTTCTGTAAGATACCAGGGCGTTTTAAGTGATCTTCAACTCGTTTTCTACTTGGATAAATGCCTTGATTGAGTAAATCTTGTATTGTGTTTCTTAAGTCTTGGCATGTATTCTCGGTTTTTTGTTTTGCATAAATACTTTTGAAAGAACTGTGCTGATGCTTTATTTGGGAAGTTAAATCTGGGAAGTTTTTTTTCAATGTTTTGGTTGTATATCCTAACCTTCGGGATAATTCCTGTAATGAAAGTGGAGGGGAAACTTTTTGTAGTAATTTTATTTTAGTTTTTATTTCTTCAATTTTGATTTTTTGATTTCTTAATTTATTGGCATAATGAATGACTGGAACGTCACGAAAAGTGGGGGAGAACTCTGTATCTGTTAAAAAATCGACTAATGATATGTTGAAATGAAAACAGATCATTAATATCGTGTGAAGTGGAGGAATAAAAGTACCATTACAATATTGCCACACATTTGACTTATGTAAAGTAAGCTCTTTAGCAAGTTGGTTCATGTTGTAACCAGTTGTGCTAAGTAATCTAAGAAAGCTCTTTTGCAAATTTTGTTCAGATAATTGTTTATGTGTTATATAGTGGTTTGTTTCAACCAATTTGTATAGTGAATTTGAAACCCACAGTAGTTTTTCCCAGCACACATTGATCTTCTGATTTGTTCCGTGAATGCCTAACCAGGTTAAACAAAAAGGGCAATATCCAATTATTGAATTCCGTTTTAAGAACGGTACTCTATTCCCGCATTGCGGATTAGGACATTTATTGTCTAAAAGTATGTTATGTATCGGACAAACCGCCATATCTCTAAAAGACCAAATAAGCGGTTCATATAACGGTTTATTAGAGGTTTTCCAATATTCAAAACAAAATGAACACCAAGCTTTTGATTGGTTAAGTAGATACTTGTTCACGATAACCTTTTTCCATGGTAATAATGTTAGTTGTTCGAGTGAAGCAAATGTTGTTAAATCATGAAGTGCTTCAACAATCTCCTGACTGAATTCTCCTACACCATTAATTGATATTGAACGTTCAAAAAATCTGCTTCCCCCTCGGTTCAGATCTTGTAAAAGGTATTTTTTGCCCAATAACGGTGCTACAACATGTTTAATCAGAGTATGCGGTAATACCTGATGTTCTTGAGCCAAGCGAGTTAAATACCCAGTCAGTCCTTCGCACTGTCCAGTGTTTATTCCTATAGGTTCAAGTCGGTAAAGTACGCTAACATTACTTTTGATAGGAGATAGTTCTTGTTGATTCTCCATGTTTATCCCTTCCTAATAAGTAGAAAAATTTATGCGGTGCCTCTTTTTTCTTTTCAATAATTCTTTGAATTGTTGCAAGCGTTGTTGATATTTGATTAATTCTGCTTGATCTAAAATTGGTGGAGGATTTAAAGCGTATGCATTAATTAAATATTCTTCATTTATTGGGATATAGATCTCTTTAAGGTTTGCTGGAGAATAATATACCAAAAGTTTAAATTTTCCTTTGATGAACCATTCCTTTTGTATTGCATATCCACAGGAATAATAAGTTCCGTTTAGAGGTATTCCTTGATTTGTTACTAGAACGATCTCAGAGAATAGTTGCTCTTTTTGATTTTTTCCAGACATTGATCTCCCTCCATGTATTCGGTGTTTATCTAAATGGAAGCATTTCCAAAAAACATAAAATGAATACATAATGATATCGCTTTGTGTTCATAAATGATCACAAAAATGCGTAGACCTCATCTTTAATTAGAGAGGTCTACGCATTTTTATCATTTTTCTCAGCAATGCTATTTAATGTTTTTGTCATTAGCTGATTTTATAAATTTAGCATTCTTTAGTGCATATTCAAGAGCAAGATTAATAAGTTCATTCCGTGAACGGTTACTTTTCTTGGCCAATTGATCAAATTGCCCTTGCATCGTTTTTTCAATCCGAATTGAAATTGTGACTGATTTATCTTCTTTAGGAGTAATGATAAAGTCGTCGTTACTCAATAATATCACCTCTATACTACAGTATAGAGGTATTCATAGTGTTAATAATATAACACAAATTGTGTTAATTTATGAATACATTTTGTGTTATATGGAAATGAATGAAGGTATATCGACTCGGAGGGTGTTCAAATTGAGTATTGAATTAATGAAAACATTCATAATAGACGGAAAGTATCTTGAAATGAAAACAATTGAAAAGGAGTTGACTTTAGTAAAAGATTTTATTAAAAAATCTTTAGATGATAAGGAATTAGAGTTTAGTCGATATGAGTGGAAAAGTTTGGGAATCGTAGCAAAATACACGAGGGTGTACAAATATGAGTGGAATAAAGAGGAACTACAGGAATTGCTTTATGATCTGGGTATTCTACCGCATGTTAGTAAAATTGATGAGAAACTGTTAACTCCAGATCAAAAAATATTACTAACCCCATTTGTATTAAATGATCGCAAAACAATTCGCTACTTCCCTAACAATCAGAGTAAATCAGTAGATGTGGTTTTAACTACTGTAGTTCAGGATTCTAAAGATTGTAGTTTGGAATTTTTCTTGTTATGGTGGAAAAAACTTAATGGGAAATATCATATTCTTTTGGCTGAGTGGAAGAAATTAAAAAGCATTGCGGCCATATCGCAATCATTTAGTGTGGAAACCAAAATTCATTGGGAGCTAGGAGTGTTTTGCTTACAATCGAAGTTGGAATACGATACGCTAAGAATATTCAAAAGTGATTTACATGATTTATTAATTAAGTGTTGCAAAGTTGAAATTTCAGAATTGGATAGATTTTTAGCAAAAGGACTAATTAATAAAAGAGAGATTGATAACTTTCGAAAAATTCAAGATATTTTTGTTAGGTTTACTCTTATTGAAAAAAGCAGAGAGAATAAAATTTTTGAATATCTTTCTAAAAGACGAAGCAAGATATTAAATTTTAATTTGTGAGAACGCTCTTCAATTTATTTTGAATTTTTGGGATATATACGTTCTAACTTTCTTTGCTCGAAAATAATAAATGCCAACTATTTACAAAAAATAATACCAATGATATGATAGAGACAAATCCGAAAGCATCGGTGAAAAAGATCTGTGGAAAAGCATTCCATAGATCTTTTTTTTGTCTCGATTCCCTTACTTAATTTTTGCTCTGTTAAATTTTATTGTTAATTTCATCAACTATCGAGTACTCTAGTGTAATTGTTTGGAAAAACAAAATGATTGAAAATGATTTAATAACTATCGAACTTACATGTGCTAGCAGAGGGAGAAAATCATGTTCAATGGAGGAATAAAATGATTTCTCAAAGATATGTCGGAATAGATTATTCTGGGGCAGATTTGCCAAATAAAAAGCTATCTGGGATTCAAGTGTATGAGGCAGTGGGATCAAATCAACCCATTCGCAAACAAAGTGATGGGAAAAGAATTATGTGGTCTAGGGAAGATGTATACCATTATGTAGAAAATATTACGAAAGAAAATGTAAAAACTATCATAGGAATTGATCACGGTTTTTCGTTTCCGAAGGAGTACTTTGAATCCCCCAAAAACAACTTAACTACTTGGGGTCAGTTTCTGACTCACTTTGAAAATCTTTGGAACACAAGATTTAATTCAGTTGATACATGTAAAAACAAAATTAATCCAGACTATGATAATTTAATTGAAAATAAATTTAGATTGATCGAGAAATACAATTCATCTGCAAAACATGTTTTAGATATTTCTGAAAAAAGAGTAGGACAAGGTAATGTTTCATATTCGACTCACGCAGGAATTCCCTGGATTGCAGAACTACGAAAAAATTGCGATTCGAAAATACACTTTTGGCCATTTGATGGATATGAAATTAGTGAAGAAAAAAATGTTGTAATTGCAGAAGTTTATCCTGCAATTTTTCACAAAAGATTCGAGTCTTTAACCGTTAATTTGACCGAACATGCTAGAGATGCTTTGGTTATTGCGTGTTGGTTACAAGAAAGAGATAACAATAATACACTCGCTCAGTACCTATTGTTAAAAACCTTAGATGCAACTGAAAAAAAACAAATTGCACTTGAAGGATGGGTACTTGGTGTCCTCTAGTATCAAGACTAGATTTTATTTATTATTGCACGAAAATGTTATTTCGATTAATCGCCTTATTTGGGCGGAACGAATGTTACCACTTGATAAAATCACAGGGCGTTTTGCTTGATCAATCTTTTCGATAACCAATTGCAAGTTCGAAGTGATTTTTTTTGGAAATAAAGGGAGAGGAATAAGGGTTAGATTGTTCCAGTGGTTATTGTTGTTATAACAAAAAGACATGGGGCTTGTTTACTTCACACCATGTCTTTAGTATTTAGTATAAATTTTATTTTTTGATGAAATCAATTTTCTTGTTTGAACAGTGAATATTAATCCCAAATGTCTCCAAAATAGTGTAACTTTATGCCTAGCCTTGTACAAAGCCCTTTTACAGAACTTTTCTTTTCCTTATCTAACCGATCAAATACAACATCCGTAATTTCCCTTTGCTTTTTATTCCGCTCAATTACTGCTTTGATCTCTTCAAAGGATAGATTTACTTCATCAATACAATATAGTGAAACCTCACCGTTTTCCTCTACATGATTTTTGAATTCTTCAAGTTTCTCCACGGTTACATCATTCATGTTAATTTTAAGCTTGTGCGATGTTAGGATTTTGTACAAAACCGTTTTGTTTTTTTCAAAGTGAAATAATAATGTCGCATTTCCTTGTTCTGCTAATTCTAATGCTTTCAGGTACATTTCTTCTTCTTTTTCGCCATATCCGAACGTAGCCATCGAATATCCCCCATTCATTTTGTCATTTCACTCAACTATCATCCCTATTTTTGGAATAAAAATCAAGTCCCCCTTCTCAGTATCCTCCTTTAATAATTCTTTCGAGGTATCTTCTTGCAGAAAAGTACCCCCTTCCAAAATTGTTTATGTCTAAAATGAATTATTTGTTATTTTATTCTCTTTTTCAAAACTTAAATTGTGCTGTATACTGATTAGATTAATTAATACGACATAGAAAACTTATGAGACTATCCAGGAGGAACAATAATGAATGAAAATGTTACATCACAACAAATAAATGCTGTTTTATGGCAGGCCGCTGATACATTCAGAGGGAAAATCGATTCCAGTACATATAAGGATTACATCCTCACAATGTTGTTTATCAAGTATTTGAGTGATGCATATAAAGAGCATGTAGAGGAATATACAATACGATACGATGGAGATCAGCAACGAATTGAACGTGCGTTATCCAGGGAGCGTTTTGTATTAGATGAGCTTTCTACATTTGATTATTTATATAGCAAACGGACTGATTCTGAAATTGGTGAAATCATCAATAAAGTATTGGAGCGATTGGAGAACGAGAACACAGGGAAACTGCGAGGCGTTTTCCGAAATATCGACTTTAACAGTGAAGCTACACTGGGTAAGGCAAAAGAAAGAAATGCGATGCTCCGTGCATTGCTGGAAGACTTCAATAAGCTCACTCTGAAACCTTCGGTTGTAGGTAGTGAAGATGTCATTGGTGATGCCTATCAGTTTATGATCGAACGGTTTGCTTCGGATGCTGGTAAAAAAGGTGGGGAATTTTTTACTCCTTCGATGGTGTCGGAACTGCTGGCTCGATTGGTTAAGCCAATAGAAAATGATCGCATTTATGACCCGACATGTGGATCTGGTTCATTGCTTATTAAAGTGGCGAACCAAGTGTCAAGCAAGAAAGTTGCGATCTATGGTCAAGAACGGAATGGACAAACGCATTCGTTGGCACTTATGAACATGTATTTGCATGGTATTGATGATGCGAAGATTGAGTGGGGCGACACGTTATCGAATCCACTTAATTTAGAAGATGGTAAGTTAATGAAGTTTTCGGTAATTGTAGCAAATCCCCCCTTTTCTTTGGACAAATGGGCGATAGGGTTTGCGGGTGAAGGGAACACAGATGAGAAGTTTAAAATGGATGCGAGCCTTGATCAGCATAGAAGGTTCGAATGGGGAGTACCACCTACATCTAAAGGTGACTACGCATTTGTTCAACATATGCTGTATTCATTAGCCGAAAATGGTCGCATGGCGACAATTCTTCCTCATGGGGTTTTATTCCGAGGGGCAAGTGAAGAGAAAATTCGTCAGCAAATTATCGAAATGAATTTTTTGGATGCTGTTATAGGGCTACCAGAAGGGCTATTCTTTGGCACAAGTATTCCAGCGTGTATTATGGTCTTCAAGAAGAATCGCAAGCGTAAAGACTTATTGTTTATTGATGCTTCGGGTAAAGGAAACTATGAAAAAGCTAAGAACCAGAACAAGTTGCTGGAAGAAGACTTGCAACGAATTATGGAAACATATGAGAAATATGAAGTAGTAGATAAGTATTCATATGTAGCTACAATAGAAGAGATTACGGAGAATGACTTCAACTTAAATATTCCACGATATGTGGATACCTTTGTGGAAGAAGAGCAAGTTGATATGGAGCAAGCGAAAGAGAAGATCATGAGTATTAAACAGGAAATTATAGAAGTAGAAGCACGAATGGAACAATACCTTAAAGAGCTTGGATTGTAGGTGAGTAAAATATGAACGAGATTACTAAGGAAAGATTACAATTGCTAAATACAGGTATACCACCTCAAGGATATATAGAAACTGGCTATGGGCTTTTTCCTGAAGATTGGAGAAATGTCCAGATTTCAGAAGTAGTTCGAGTTTTTCGGGGAGCAAGTCCGAGACCAAAAGGAGATCCAAAATATTACGGAGGAAGTATACCAAGGTTATTAATAGAAGATGTAAGCAGGGATGGTAAATACGTAATTCCATCCGTTGATAGTTTAACTGAAGAGGGAGCGAAAAAAAGTAGGTATGTACCTGAAGGTACTGTAGTATTAAGTTGCTCTGGAACAAGGGTTGCAATACCAGGAATACTCGGCGTACCTGCATGTATACACGATGGATTCTTTGGTTTTGATAATTACAAAGATTTATTACCTGAGTACCTATACTATTTTTTTGAACTCTTGCATGACAAGATGCAGTCTTCTGCTACTACAGGAGGCGTATTTAATAATTTAACAACGCAGATTATGAAAGAAATGCATATTCAGTTACCAGGTATTAAAGAGCAAGGGAAAATTATTGAGACAATCAACTCCTGGGATAAAGCAATCGAGTTAAAAGTAAAGCTGATCGAGCAGAAGAAAGAGCAGAAAAAAGGTCTAATGCAGAAGTTGCTAACGGGGAAGGTCAGAATTCCAGGATTTAATGGGGAATGGGTAGAATCAAGGTTAGGGGATTTATTCAAAGAAAGAAAAGAAGTTGCTTTTAATGAACTTGAGTTGTTGGCTATTACTTCTCAGAAAGGGATAGTACGACGTACTGAAGTCGAAATTAAAGATAATTCGAGTGAAGATAAATCAAAGTATAAACGCATAATGCCATTGGACATTGGTTATAACACTATGCGAATGTGGCAAGGTGTATCAGGTGTTTCCAAGTATGAGGGAATAGTAAGTCCTGCATATACTATTTTGAAGCCTACTAAACGAGTAGATTCAATTTTCATGAGTTTTTTATTCAAACTTCCCCATACAGTCAACCTATTTAGAAGGTATTCACAGGGTTTAGTTGACGATACTTTGAATCTAAAATATGAAAAATTTAAGGTAATCAAAGTGTTAGTGCCACAAGATGTTAGTGAGCAAAAGGCGATTGCAGGAGTATTACTCTCTCTGGATAACCAGATAGAACTCATGGGAATTGAACTTGAATATATTAAACAGCAAAAAAAAGGTCTTATGCAACTCTTACTAACAGGGAAAGTGCGGGTAAAGGTCTAACCTTTGCCCTTTTCTTCTAATCCTTATCTTGGAGGTGTGAATGTGGAACGACAGAATAGTTATGATGAGCGACTTATTAGCCAACAGCCAGCACTTGAGTTGTTACAGGGTTTGAAATATAAGCTTCTTAGTCCTGAGCAGGCTGAATCAATGCGTGGAAATTTCTATGACGTTTTGTTGAAAACGGTATTGGAAGAGAAATTGAAAGAGTTCAACTCATACGAATACAAGGGCGTTACGTATAAGTTCAGTCAGAAGAATATTGAGCAAGCGATTCGTGATTTGGATGAGCCTTTAACAGATGGACTTGTGAAGACGAATGAGAAGATCTTCGAGACGCTGATGTTAAAGCGAAGCTACACTGAATTTTTACCTGATGGCTCAAAGAAGTCATTTACAATTCAGTATATCGATTGGGATAAATTCGAGAATAACGTTTTTCACGTGGTTGAAGAATTTGCTGTAGAACGAATGGATGGACGAGGTACAATACGTCCCGATGTTGTATTGTTCGTGAATGGTATCCCGTTTGCGATTATTGAATGCAAGAAAGCATCAATCTCAATCGAACAGGGTATTGAGCAAATGATTCGTAATCAAGGGAAAAACTATGCCCCACAACTTTTTAAGTATGTGCAAATCGTCTTGTCAACGAACAAAAATGAGACGAAATATGCAACATGCAATACACCAAAGAAGTTCTGGTCGGTGTGGAAGGAAGAAAAAGAAGAATGGTTGCAGGCTATTTTGAATGAAACAGTTGATGGCCGCTTGCCAACGATGCAGGACAAGAATATCATTTCTCTGTTTCATCCAGAGAGGTTCCTGGAGTTGACGCACTTCTTTACTTTATTCGATAAAGACGTGAAAAAGGTCACTCGTTACCAGCAATACTTTGCTATCAAGGAAATCATCAAGACCATCCAGGATCGTGATGAAAACGGAAATCGTCAATCTGGTGTCATTTGGCATACACAGGGTTCGGGTAAGAGCCTAACGATGGTGATGCTGGCGAAATATATCCTCTCTGAGATGAATGAGCATAATCCAAAAGTTGTTATTGTAACGGATCGAGTTGAGCTGGATAAACAAATACAAAAGACGTTTAAACATACTAGGTTAAAGGCGAGCAGAGCAACATCAGGCTCACACTTAGTGGATCTCATTAATGACAATAATGCGGATATTGTAACGACACTGGTTCACAAGTTCGAGTCCGCTTCAACAAAGCAAAAGCCTATAGAATCCAGAGATATCTTTATCTTAGTTGATGAGTCACATCGCTCACAATATGGTGAACTTCATATTAAAATGAAAAAGGTTTTCCCTAATGCCTGTTATCTGGGGTTTACAGGCACACCTCTTATGAAGAAAGAAAAAAGCACTATGATTAAGTTCGGTAAATTGATTCATACTTACACGATTGCTGATGGTGTTAGAGACAAAGCGATTGTTCCTCTTTTATATGAAGGGAAGATGGTTGATCAGACCGTCAATCAAAAGGCGATTGATACCCGCCTGGAGATGATCACTCGTAACTTGAATGAAAAGCAAAAAGATGAGGTCATGAAAAAGTGGAGTCAGTTCGAACGAATTGCATCATCCAATCAACGGATTAGCATGATTGCCTTCGATATTAATCAGCATTTTCTTAATAATTATAAAACGCAAGGAAGTCAGTTTAAAGCAATGCTTGCAACCAACAGCAAGAACGAAGCAATTCGTTATCTGGAGGCTTTCGAAGAGCTTGGTGATTTTACCTGTGCAGTTGTAATATCTCCGCCTGATCAAAGAGAAGGGCATGAGGCTGTTGATGAGGTTTCCAGAGACAAGGTGCTTAATTTTTGGAATCGCATGATGAATCGCTACGGTGATGATCAGTCCTATGAAGATGCAATAAAAGAGGATTTCATCGATGGTGATGAGATCGAGCTGTTAATCGTTGTTGATAAGCTACTTACAGGTTTTGATGCACCGAGAGCTACTGTTCTATATATTGATAAGCCCATGAAAGAGCATACATTGTTACAGGCGATTGCAAGGGTAAATCGATTGTATGACGGTAAGGATTATGGATTAATTATTGACTACAGAGGATTGCTTGATAGACTAGATCAGGCATTAGAAATGTATTCTGGTGCGGGCCTTGAAAACTTTGATCCAAAAGACTTACAAGGGGCCATTTATGATGTGATTAGCATTATTGGTTCGTTAAGACAATATCATTCTGATTTACTACAAATTTTTTCTCCAATCAGGAACAAACAGGATACGGAAGAATATGAAGTGTGGTTAGAGGATGAAGAGCGTAGGCAAGAATTTTACGGAGTTCTATCTAAATTCGGAAAAAATCTTGGCATTGCTTTAGAATCTGAGAAAATCTATAACGCCTTGCCATTTGATGAATTGAAAAATTATAAAAAAGATTTGAAGTTTTTTCAGGAACTTCGCAAAGCAGTAAAGCTTAGGTATTCGGATACCATCGACCATAAAGAATATGAAGCAAAGATGCAAACTCTAATGGATCATTACATCTCTGCAGAAGAAGTTATTCGAATAACAAACCCTGTTGATATTCTCAACGAAAAAGCATTTGAAGATGAATTGGAGCGGTTAGAATCTAAACGTGCTAAAGCGGATGCCATTCGTACTCGCCTCACAAAAAGTGTAAATACTAAATGGGATGAGAATCCTGCCTATTATAAGAAGTTTTCCGAACGGATCAAGGAAGCAATTGATGCTTATAAGCAACAACGCATTTCCGAAGCTGAATATTTGCAGAGAATGAATGATCTCAAAAAGGAATATCAGAAAGGTGAACCTGTTGAAGATTATCACGATAGTATCAAGAAAAATGCAAATGCTCAGGCTTTCTATGGTGTGACGAATGACATCATGAAAGAGCATAAGATGGGCGACGAATTATTAGCCAAACTAGCATTGAAAATGGAGGATATTATTCGTGCTTACACTAAGGTGGATTGGCATGAAAACATTGAAGTCCACAATCGGATTGCTCAAGAGTTAGATGACCTTATATTTGATTTTACAAAAGAGCATAACGTGAAGCTGGGTTTTGATCAAGTGGATATGATTATTGAGCAAATAAAGACAGTAGCTTTACGTCGCTATTAAGGTAGTGGTAACATGGATAAACATCAGATCGTATACGCCGATCGAACAATTGAGTTTGTAATTGAACGAAAGAGTGTTAAGAATGTGAATCTTAACATTAAGCCAGATATGACGATTATGGTATCGGCTTCGGAGAAAGTCCCATTAAGTTTTATTTATGATTTCGTCAAAAGCAAGGGTGCATGGATCACTAAAAATGTAAAGATGTTTGAGAACGTTCAGCCTTATAAACAAAGTGAACGAGAATATGTAAGTGGAGAGTCCATTAAATATCTAGGTAAACAATATAGGTTACGTGTTCAGGATACAATTGAAGAAGAGAAAGTGAAATATTATCGTGGATTTATAGTCTTAATGGTAAGAGAACCAAATAATTTCGCTCGAAAAGCAGAACTTATTGAGGAATGGTATCAGGAGAAGGTACGAATTGTATTCGAAAAATCGTTGGATAAAATATATTCTTTGGTTCAGAAATATGGGATAGTACGACCATCTATTGATTTTCGAGTGATGAAGGCAAGGTGGGGGTCAGCTCTTATTGACTCCCAAACAATTCTCCTTAATTCCGAACTTATTAAGGCCCCAAAGCACTGCATCGAATATGTGATTTTGCATGAACTAATACACTTTAAGTACAATGATCATAGTGATAGCTTTTATAATATGCTGTATTCGCTAATGCCAGATTGGGAAAAACGAAAAACATTATTGGATGATGAGATTGTTCGGGACCTATAGGTAAGTATTCTATTACTACATACTCATCTCAAGTAATAAAAATAACCGCGGCCGCGGTTATTTTTATTATGCCAACTATTTAAATATCTCAAGTATTTCAAATTTTTGCATAAAGGCGATTTTTCTTCAATTTTAATTGTATGATTAGAATCATCAATTAATAAGAAATGAAGATTTAGATATATATGAAGATGTTGAGGTTTTTTTTATTGACTTACAAATTCATTCGTATGAGGTACTGCAATAGAATAACGACGATTTATGTTTGTTAATGAGGGTTGTTCCATTGATAACAACAATTGTCCATATGCTGAGTGAACCTTTTCACTTGCTTGTTTTGAGGATTCTCCTTCTTTTTCTCTTTTTTTACGTCTCATTATCAAGTATATATAAATGCCAATACTTGAGCGTATGAAGTAACATTTCCCTTGATTTTTCTTCAGGATTGATAAAATATTCTCATATCAATTGAGAAAATTCTCCATGTAATTCATATATTTCGAAAAATTATCACTCTTGATATCGCCATCCTCATTAATAAAGTTAGGCAATAATAAGTAGTATTCATCCCCGATCGGTGGGAATCCTGCGAGATGGAGTATGGAGTTTATTAGGTTTGATTCATTCCCATAATACCTTTTAATAAAATCTCCATCTTCGTACATGACCGCATTCTCATAGATCGGAATTTGACGACGTTCTACTCCTATATCAAGCAAAGTATTAATGACATCCCAACTATCTTTAAATATCATAAATTTCTCCTTAACCCCCGAACAACCGCTTCCAAACCGACTTATTCGCCATTATATTCTGTAATATGTTTAGGAATCGAATCAACACCTCGCTCGATTATTTCAAGTGCTTTACGTTCTGCATCCCGAATTTCCCGTTCGACTATCAGCACCATATCAATCGGCTGATTAACAATTCTTACGATTAGATTATAAGGAACCTCGTCCACTAACATGTCATGGATCGCACGGACAATAACTGCGGATCTATGTTTTTCGCCTATGTTCTCCACTCTTTTCTTCAAAACATAATCCCAATGAGAACCCATGTCAGCAATATTTTTGAATTCGGCTCGTATGACTGACTGTTCAGTTTTCACTTCACGAAGCGGTATTCCCATATATGCAACAACCTCGTCCTCATCCATCCCTCCTTCAAGAAGGTAGGACGCTACTCTTAGCCTCCCTTGAGGTGTATCATATTTTTCTTGGATAGTCGGAAGAGGTGGTATCGAATCTTCAACTGGTATGCCATTCTCCAGCTTCTCCTCAATTTTATCAACGACCTTCCAATAAGTGTCGTATTTTTCCTTTACCTCTTGTTTTGATTTACCCTCCTGTAAATCCTTACCTATCAAATAAAAGTTGACTCTCACCGATAAAGCTAACTTTTCTAGTTCCATGGTAAAGGACTCTTCACTCAACCTTGCAATAACCACATTTATATCCCCCTTACAAGTAAACCAGAGTCTCTTCCTTATCCGTCCAATACAGTGGGTGAATGAAGTTTTCTACCGATAAATTATGTCCCCTACATATTTATCAATTAGTGTATGATCGTGTGTATTAACATCATAAGAAAACTTAATCCAATATCCATTTCATTTTTCCCAAAAAAAAAAATTCATACATAAAAATATGTAATTCTTCGGAAAACTCTATTTTCCTGCCACTGTTAGCTCTCTTTTCAGAATGTCAGGGTATAAATAGGAAGGATTTTCCTCGAATTTGTCGAATTAATACGCCAAAAGGAGATGGGGAAATTGGCAACAAAGAGTAAAAACTTCTATGCATACCAGATTGATTTGCATTACTTAGATGGGCAAAGACAGGTGGACACGATTAAATGGGATCATACGATCATAAGTGACCTTTTTGATTATATTTCACAATTAACAGATACTGCAAAGACAAGGAGATTCCACGATTCATGGTTAATATATTTAGATCACTTTTCAATTGAGACAAATTATTTGTTTGGACGTTTTGCTTATGCCGAATACGGTACAACAGGAGAATTAATACATGCGGATAATCTTACAAGACGACCAAATCCGAAGAATCTGAGAGAGGGAGAAACCATATACACATATTTCTTGATTAGAAAAAGTGATGGTTTACTTCTTCTTCAGTCTCACATAAAATTAAATCGTCCTCGTATTGAGGAATATTTGGAGCAACTTGGTGATCCTGTCATTAGGCAAAACCAACTCACATATATACAGATATGCACTTTGTTAGATAATTCTTTTTTTGAAAATATAGAAGCTCTAAATTCAGTTAATAAAATTTCGATTGAGGTAACTACTGCTCACCCAGCGGCCGATGAAAATGTCGCTGTAAGAGCTTTACAGGATGAGGCGGGACTTACTGATGCAACAAGTGTTAAACTGGACTTTTCTGCTAAATTTAGAAGAAGTGGACTTGTGGGTGCAGTACCTTTTTTAAGGAGGTACAAAGATAAGCCAGGAGTATCGAAAATTGTTGTAAAAGGTAAGCTTGCAGGAGCAGAGAAGGTTATAAGGATGGATGAGTCACAGGAAAAATACAAGCGAAGTGTTGAAGTAGATGGAACTGGGCAACCTACTTTACGGTCTGCGGAGACCGTTCTTTTTGAGATTGCACAAAGAAGGGATCTACTAAGGGGAGAATAGGATGCAGAAGCTTAAAGCTTTTTATAAAGCAAACAACTTTCCAATTGTTACATTCGGTAAGTATTGGAGATATTCTTCCATTTCGGAACTAATAATCGATTTTTTCTTGCCGATGTTGATATCAATATTGTTATTATGGTTTACATCATTCTCAGTTGATAAGCTATCGACCTTGATTGAAAAGTTTCAACAGGTCAGTGGGCAAGTTATCGCCTCAATCTCGATACTTGCTGGTTTCAATATTGCGAGTATAACAATACTCTCTACGATTATTGGAGGTCCTACAGGTGTACTAAGGAGTATACGAACCAGTGATGGAGCAATGAATCTATATGATATTTTAATCTGCTTTTTTACGTGGGCGGTTATTATACAACTTATTGTAGTTTTTTTAAGTATTATCCTTTTTTACATCGGCTCATTCATTCCTCAGAATCTTAAAGAGTGGCAAATTTCATGGTGGGCATGGGTATTGGCAGGTTCTTGGCTTACGATAACAATTCATTCGGTACTTCTTTCGATTAGGAACATGAAAACACTTTTCCTATATGTAACTTATAAAGAGCCGAATAATAGTAATTCGGGTAACAATTAAAGAACAAGTCGCATTTAAAGCGACTTGCTCTTTGTGTAATTCATTGAAAATCAATTAATCAAATGTGAATTTTCAAAGGAAAAATCATCTGACGTTGGAAAAAATGACTATATTTAGTGGGGTTTTTACCGTTTTCCTCCTCAGATATCTTCTGAATTAATTAACCTTCCAACGAATTTACTATTTCTCATCTGATCATGTAGATGTTTTAATTTTGCTTTAAACTGGTCATGTTCCGAAATTAATTGGATATCATCTTCTGTTAAGAAGGTATTAATCCACTGAACTGTCCCGATAAGAATTCCAATATTAAGTGATCTCTTCAGTTCTGATTTCACATAATTGTCAACTCCAACTCTATTTATGTCTTTTCTAAATGTACCTATGCTGTTTACAGAATTTCCAAAAGAAATCCATTTGCTGTGCCATGTTGTTTTAGCTACACTTGATAAGAACTGAACAATTTTATCAATATACCTACTGTATAATTGATGCGTTGCGTTTTCAGCCCAAACCTTAAACTCTTCGTTCGATTTATTATATGCACCTAATTTATCTTTTTTAACCCATTCATGAAACCATAGGGAGTAGATTATCGCACACTTTTCACAATCCATAGTGCAGAAGGTTTCACAATTTTTATTGAAGTAATCATTCATGTAAGTAACATGGTCTTCATGGTAAGATGATTCCCCACAAGGACATTTAAAAGTCCTCCTACTTCTGAAATGTTCCTCATATTTATTTCCCATTTTACGCCTCCAGTTTTAGATCACTTCACTATTCTTTTCACTTTTATATATTGCGGTTTGAGCCTTTATATGTTCTGCATGTTTTTCTCTAAATGTAAGTAATAATTTGTTACACAATATGGTGTGATTGTAGAGGCCGCTACTAATTATTTCTAAATCAGGATTCCCTGATATTTGGCCTTTGAAAACATTGACGTGGTTCATTAAATTGTTTTCGATCCTGGAGAGTAGACCTAGAACATCAGAGTTTATGCTTTCCTTGAATAATAATGTGTCATGAATCAATTCTTTGTTAATTAAGTAGAAATGTTCGAGTGCTTCAAACCAGTTTTCGAAAATTACACGTTTACCGTGGTAGTATAGTTCGGCAGTATTGTGTGGATTGATTTGTTGTAGTGCGTTTTTAAAGTTATCCACGGTGAATTTATTTGGAAGTGTGATTGAAAGTTCTGTTAACAGGTTTAAGTTATTACTATAAATCGGAACAATTTTGTTGTTAACGTATATCATAACCTTGCTTTTAAGTCTTTCCGAGTGAATATGTACGTTTATGTAGAAGAATATAAACGAAGTAATGTATGCAAGACATACCTTATACCATAAGTTGGCTAATTTATTTGCATATGGGAACCATTCTGGTACATCGAATAACCAAAAGTCTAAAAGAAAAATAGAAATTACGGTAAAGTATAAAATAAGTTTTAGTTCTTTTCTTACTGTTTTGATCCAACTAAACAAATCCTTCATTGTAGGTCCCCCATTAGCTGTTGCATTAAATAAGCTAATAAATTATATCAGGTATTTATTGGTATGGAAATAAAAATACTATTAATTTCCACCTCGAAGACGCTAATGGATCGAGGTATTCCTTAAGACCTTAATTGAATCAGGGATGCGATAAAATTAAGCTCACGGATAAGGCTGGAATTCTATCGAAACTGTCAACCGAATTGGCATGTCTTAGAATAGATAAAAGAGTGGCATTTTGCCACTCTTTTATTTCAACTTCTGTTCTAAATAAAACTGTTTAAGTGCTTTATACTCCCGAATCAATTTTTCCATTCGCCAATCGTATATTCTTGTTGGCTGTTCATATTGATTACCTCCGTGAAATCCACATACTTCTTCGCTATGTTCGAACAGTAGTTCATCTAATTCATCGTTTGTATATAATTCATCCTCGTTCATTATTTTACACTCCATTTTTACGATCATTTTATATTATGATACCATAGTTTGAAGGAATACTATTAATAATAACTTCAGGTTGGACTTCTAAATAAAACAATTTATTTACAAAAAGAGGAAAAAAAGATTTAGTGAAATGATACAATTTTCAGAAAAGAGCAAACATAGTATATCTGCTTACGAAGCAAGAACTAATCCGAATATAAATGCATCTTTTTACAGACTTCAATATATATTTCTGAATATGGTGACATATGAGTTTTTCAAGATGGGATTAGAATTTTTAAAAGTTAGATGAAATTGTGGATTTATGAGGGCAAAATTGTAGAAACCTTGTAAACTTAGAATTTGAAAAACGTAAGTTATCAAGGGATTCAAAGTGCCAATAAAGTCTTTATGACTTTATCGGCACTTTATTTTTATTTTTACTAACTGGCAGTTAAGTGGAATAAAATGTATGTTATAATGGGTTCTGGTGGTTTTCTTTTGGTTTAAAACAATTTTAAGATCTATTATGGCTAATTTATAGAGTATTTATTGTTAATTCACTTAATTAAAGGTGTGTTGGGGTGGTATTGTTTGGATAAGGCAAAATATCAAGAACTTCTTATCTCTTTTGTAACTGATTTGAAAGCGGAGAGAGAAACTTCTTTCAAAAGAAAAATAAATAGTGTTTACGAAGGGAATAAAATTCGTGGAAATAACCCGACTTTTTCGTATATTTTTGAAGATATGTTTACTGATTTTTTGTGTGATTTATTTAAAAGGTCTGATTACAAGTACCTCGTAGATATGAATTTAACGACATGTTTAGACGGTAATATTCAATATTTCCGCCCTGATATTATCGTAGTAGAGCGGGAATCTAACGTTATTCTTGGTGTTTTTGAATTAAAGATTGATGATGCCAGGGCTGAGGATGATTGGGTATTAAAATCTCAATTAAAATTGGCAAGAATGAAAGATATCTATCAAAACATTAATCAGAAACAATCAGAAAGTGATAATTATATTAGATATAGTACACTATCATTGGATATAAATGGAGAGCCAATAAAAAATAAGAATGGAAAAATGAAGACGGAGAAACATTTTTTATATTGCGATATCGATGCTAAAATTGCTTGTTTAGCATTATGTGAAGAGAACAGTCGAATGAAAAAAGACAAAAAAGTGTATAGAACCACAGGTGAACTAGCAATGTACATATCGAAAAAACACTTCAATAATGCAAATCACTCTTTAGAACAATTATTGCAATCGAATAATTTAAACTCAGAAGAATTATTTAATCTTCTTGAAAAGATGCAGTTGGGTTAATTGTGGTAAGACTGATAAAAGAAGAATTATATTTTCCTTGTCAGTTCTTTCGATTTTTCCCAGGTTGTTCTTATTAAGAAGGAAGTAATTTCCTTGAAAAGTAGTAGATGATCCAGTGACGGCTCATTTATAAATGACTTGAGCATTATGTAAAACATTTTTGGAGGGATCGGTATGAAAAACTACTTTGAATATACACCACCTGAAATTTATGAGTTACAAGGGCTATTAAGACATGTCTCAGAAGAGAAATTAGTTTTGGACCTAGAATCATTCTCTAGTAAATCAAAAAAATACACTAAATTTTTATATATGATCTATAAGGAATGGTTCCCTAGTTCGAAGTCTTATTCAGATATTCATATCTCGGAGTGTCTATTTCAGTCAGATCTTGAGACTCCAACTTGGGTCAATATGAACCTGATTTCTCTTATAAAATCAGTAAAGAGAGTTCAAGAAAAAGTAATTTATTGCTTGAAAAATAACCAACCAGTAAGAGAAGGTGAAATTTTACTATTAGGAGAGATGATTATAGACTCAATCGAGTTTTTGAATTTAGGTTATGAATGTATTACAGGAATCAGCACAGGGAATGGAACCCATAGAAGAAGAAATATCATGAGCTATGAGATATTTAATGCATCGAAAAGTCTTCTTAGAAAAGAAGCTTATCTAAGTGATATCATTACATTCCCAAGTGCTGTTTTCTTTATAAGGCAGGCAATAGAAATAAGACTAAAAAATGCTTTTGGGATAGTATCGATAATAGATGAAAATGGGAAATTAATGAAAATTACTGGAGAGAATTTTTTAGCTTTAGTTGATGAAAACTCTTCTGATTTAGTGTTTCCAATAAAAAAGTCAATAGTAAAAAAAATACATAGTTGGACGAATTATTACATTCATGGGGCAATTATTAATTACACTTGGCAAATAGAATGGGCACATTATATGTTGCAACCTCTATTTGTTCCTGGTGAAGTCGAAGGGGTAGGATGGAATATTTCTGGATCAATAAAAATGAAAAGAAATTACTACAATAGCGTTGAACAAAAAATTACGAAATTCTTCAATTGTGAGAACGGAATAAAGGTCATTAGGATGAGACATCCAGAAGCGATAATAATCGAAGATTAATTTTTATAAAGATTATTTAAGACTCGAGGCTACTGAAAAAGTTTTCAAGAGTAATCTTTATATATGGTTTTACTGAATATAAAAATCCGTATTAAGCCTGTGAGATGGTTTTTACGGATTTTTTATTTTTTATTAGAATTCACAAATAAAAATCGACGATCTTCCAAACAAACAAGTTTATTAGTGGCGTCTAATATTCTTAGGAGTATTTATGTGCTCACACATTATGGATATTTATTGTTTTAAGAAGCATAAGCTTGCCAGAATAAATTGGAAGCATAACCTTACATTTAAGCAATCTTATAGGTTAAGTCACAGCCTCGAACAACAAGATCGATGTTCTTAAAGTTGCCCACCACGGCAGTAAAACTTCAACAACTTCGGAGTGGCTGACATATTGGAAACCTTCCGCAGCAGTTATCTCGGTAGGTGCAATGAATACTTACGGACATCCTTCACCAGAAATTATGGACCGCTTGTTAAATGCGGACGTTGCCATTTTTCGCACTGATCGAATGGGGGAAGTGCAGATGGAGGTACGGAATTCGGGGATTTTCACACGATTGAAATTATGGAACTAGTAATGACGTATTTCATAGATAGACACTGGTTAGTTGTTTGAAGATGGTTTTGGAGCAGGCCTTAGCAGCATTATTTCCTGAAGGAAATGGCTTCTAGGGCATTTTCTTTTGTGAAAATCGACGATTTTGAAACTAATTTTCATTTTTTACGTCTAAAAGATGTTATATCGCTTATTATTTGTTATTCTGATAGATGCAAGTTATTAATATATTTATTCTAAAAAAATGCAACCTTATGAGACGCGCTCACGTCTGTAAGAATGCAAGGGGGAGGGATCCCAGTGATAGCACCCGAACTGGTAAGATCAGCACAAGCCGGTGACCGTGATGCGCTCATTACCCTATTGCGAGAAATTGAGTCTCACGTTTATCGAACGGCTTTTTATATTTTGAATAATGAACAGGATGCGCTTGATGCTTCTCAGGAAGCTCTTCTTCGAATTTATACCAAAATTAATTCCTATGAAGAAAAAGCTTTGTTCAAAACGTGGGTTCAGCGGATAGTTACGAACATCTGCATCGATAAATTTCGCAGAGCGAAGCCGACGGTTTCAATGGATGAGCATGAGATGACTTTTACAGCTGATAATGATGTAGAACAAGAAATATTAACAGGCTACCTAGCTCAGGATATTAGAGAGGCCATTGAAAAGCTTCCCGAACACCATCGCACTGTAGTTGTTCTACGTTATTTGCAAGACTTTTCGTATCATGAAATTGCAGAATCGCTTAACTTACCACTCAATACGGTGAAGTCTTACTTATTCCGAGCTAGACACACCTTACAGTCGTTACTCCAAGATTATCAGAAAGGAGGTGTTCGGGGATGAAATGTCAAGAGGTGATGATGTACATGCAAAGACAGCTAGATGGAGATTTAGCTCCAGAAGAAGAAAATGAGCTGCATGCTCACCTACTGCATTGTTCGGACTGTGCACAGATGTTTGAGCGTCTAAGTGCATTGTCGAACGAATTGTCCCAGCTTCCTAAGGTTATGCCGCCTTTTAGTTTGGTTGATGCTATTATGCCACAACTGCTCCAATTGGATAAGCAAAATGAGACGAAAGTGGCAGACAATGTCGTTGTCTTCCCATCGATGGTTGCTAGGACAGAAGTAGAAGAAGACATGCCTAAGCTTACAGGCTTGAGCCGATTTAAAGAACAGTTCTCTTGGAAATTCGCAAGCGGCGTCGTTGCCGCGGGATTGATTATCGGATTCTTCGCATTTAACATGGGGAATCCTGTTATCGACAATGCGGACGGAATTATGTCGCGTTCAAGCTCTGATAGTAAAGCCGCACCTGAGAAGCGTGCAACGGCAACTTCACAAGAGAATCAAAGTATAGAGAACAATCATATCGCTAAAAACCAGGAAAACGCTGGTTCTAGTGTAGGATCATCTGTTGCCCCAACAACGGATGTGTTTGTAAAAGGAACAGACACAGCTAACACGCCTAGGGATAATGGTGGTAATTCGGCGCAAGCTACTTCCAATGCGCAATTAGAAAAACCAGGTGCTTATAGTTCACCAGCTAGTGGTGGTGAGGTAAAGACTAACAAGATTTTACCATCTACATCGGCTCCCGAGCGATTGAAAGATCCCGAAGTTTCGGTTCCAAAGTCAGATAAGGTTGACTCAACTTCAGAAGGCACAAGTCCTCCTGCGAGCTTAAACGTTCCGAAATCGTCGTTAGAACCGAAGCCGACAGAGTCATCTACCAAGAAACTAAGTCCGGTACCTTCCGTTGACCCATCCAATTCAGATCGAATAAGTGCAAGTCAAGGTATACTTTCATTTACAGTGCCTCAAGGGGATGTTAAATTGAAGTCACCGACGGGTATTTATGAGGCAACAATTGAAGATGCGCATGTGGTCATTCGACATACCCAAACACTTGAGCTTGTATATGCTTCCAAGCATGTTTGGCAGGCAGAGGATCAAATCAAGTTGTTGGAATGGTCGAAGGATGACAAGCTATTTTATGAGGTAACTAGCAAGGGATTGCTTCAAACGATTCTAATTGATCTCAAAGAGAAAACCGAAGCCAATAAATAAGTGAAAATACTATGCACCAATTTGGCTGACTTGCGTAAACTATCTTAGGGAACATGGAACAGTTCATTCATCCACACGAGTTAAGGTTTCTAGGGCCTTAAGTCGGTGTTTAAATAGACTGGCGAAGGGATTGCTTCAAAGTCTTCGGGCTTTGACGTAATCCCTTTGTTGTTGTTAAAATAAACAGGAGGGGTGAATGCAAGTCATGGATGCCAAAAGAGCATTGAAAGATATACAAGCAGGTCGCCCAGCACCTGTCTATCTGTGCTACGGACCTGAGAAATATAAAATGCGCGAATTTATTCAGATATTAACGGATTCACTCATGGGGCCAGAGGATCGGGAATTTGCAGTGAGTAAATTCGATTTGAGTGAAATGTCACTTTCCTCTGCGTTAGATGATGCCGAAACGTTACCTTTTATGGTGCCGAAGAAATTGGTTATTGCTAAAAATGCCTTGTTTTTCACAGGCGCTAAGGAAAATACGAAGATAGAGCACAATATGGATCGTTTGACTGCCTACTTAAAATCACCTGCAGAACATACGATTGTGGTGTTTACGGTAGATGCCGATAAGTTGGACGAGCGCAAGAAAATTGTAAAAGCGTTAAAAGACATGGAAGCCGCGGTGCCATTCCTTTCTTTGAGCCCAGAGGAATTGACACATTGGGTTGCTAAACAAGCGAGTGCGCTAGGCTTTGCCTTCTCAGGCGGCGCGGCTGATCAGTTGATCTTGTACACCGGCGGGAATTTGCAATCGTTATCTGCTGAACTCGAGAAAATTTCATTATTCATCGGTGCCGAAGGCGTAGCGTCGCCTGACGTTATTGATCAGTTGGTCGCTCGGAGCACGGAGCAGAACGTATTCATCCTTATTGAAGATATCGTGAATGTGAGGTTGGAGCGGGCTTTTGTGATCTTAGAGGAGCTTCTGAAGCAGCGTGAGGAGCCGATCAAAATCGCTTCACTTATCGCTAGGCAATTTCGGATCATGTTGCAGGTGAAGGAGCTTGGAAAACAAGGCTATTCACAGCAACAGATGGCTTCACAGATTGGTTTGCATCCTTTTGCAGTCAAAGTTGCCGAAGGACAGGCGCGAAAGTACGATGGGGAGAAGCTGAGTCGGATTATGGGCGAGCTGGCTGATCTTGATTTGCAGATGAAAACGGGGAAAATCGATAAAGTGTTAGGATTGGAATTATTTCTTCTTAGGCTCGCTGCCTAGGAAGACATTGTTTCATGTACCGTTACGCCGAAAAGTATAGGTCAAATGGAAAAAAGACTAATTCTCGTACGAGGATTAGTCTTCTGCTTTATGTCCGTTAATTACGCTTGAGCCGAAAGAGCGTTTAGCTTTTTAGCTAGACGGGACTTCTTGCGGTTAGCGGCATTTTTATGAATTAAACCTTTAGAAGCAGCTTTGTCTAATTTCTTAGAAGCAGAAACTAAAGCTTCAGGGGTCAAAGCTGTTTCGAAAGCTTTCACAGCAGTACGCAAAGCGGACTTGTGGGAAGCGTTACGAAGACGACGCTTTTCGCTAACTTTTACTCGTTTAATAGCGGATTTAATGTTTGGCATGAAATTCACCTCCTACTTACAAAACACGTTCAACGTTACATTTGTATGTTTGCTGACAACTTTAAGTATTCTACCACGCAATATTTCAAATTGCAAGAGCTGTCAATAGGTTTTCAGTGGTCATCAGTCGCTGCTCAGGGCCTCGCTGTCACATTAAGCTCATCCCTCTTTCACTTTCAGGCTTATGCTCTCCCCAGAATCTCCAATAGTCCGATTTTCCCGAACTAATTCAAGGATTCTTCCCTCAAAATGATGAATTGTCAGGTTTTGCCGAACTAAAATGCCATTTTTCACGCGTGGAGGTAGTTTGAGCTGATTTAGTTGTGTTTTTTCTGACTAATTGTAATTTGATGAGCTAGAAAGGTGATTTAAGTGGGCAAATTCGGACTAAATGGAGCAATTGCAGTAAGTGGAACATGTGCAGAAGTAGGAGTGAGTGCAGTAAGGGTAGCATGTGCATGTGCAGGAGTAGTGTGTGCAGTGGGGGAGTAAGTACAGAAGAAGTAGTGAGTGCAGTGGGGGAGTAGGTGCAGAAGAAGTAGTGAGTGCAGCGGGAGGAGCGAATGCAGAAGCAGGAGCAAGTGCAGAGGGTGATGTGGGGTCATGAGCGGGAATATAATGATTAAGCCTCAGGGAGCGCCGAAAAAGTTCCCCACACCGTCACAACAATGGCGGCCTGCGAGTCGTATCGACTATCCAAGTATGTATCCTAGCGGCGCCTTTGACTTCGGGAAGAAGCCATTTCTTTTCTTCTAAGCGTTTAATATACTTTCTGGCAGTATCATAACCGCAACACAACACGTCTTTCACATCGGCGAGCTTAATCGGACGATCCATTCGGAGCGCTAACCGCAGAATATCTCTTTCTTGGCCACTTAAGTGACTTGCAGTAGATTCGTGTTCCCCGAACAATCGACCAATTAGCTGCTGGAGCAACGCTTGCCATAGACGAGGACGCTCTCTTATGTCATCTAAACTGATTCGGATGATGATCCAACCGTCATTCACAAGGTGCATATGACGTACCCATTGATTCGAGTATTGTCTTCGATCCAATTTATCATAGTGAGTGCCATAGGGATCGATCTCAAGGGCAATGCGGATACCCGCACGAATATATGCGAAATCGAGATATCTTTTGCCATCCGCGAAGTCAACAATCTCATATTCCGGATGTAAATAATGAAAATGCCCAAATGCGATCCACCATAGTGAACGTAGAAACTCTTTTTCAGCAAAAGCATGTCCGGTTTGTAATTTCCTTAGCGCTTCGCCTTTCCTCTTGGCCATATGGGCATTCAGCCAAAGTTGGTGTTCGCAGTCAAATTGATTCAAGGTCATTCCAACACTCTCCTTCGAAATAAAAATAGCGCCGCTTCCACAACTCTAGTGAGAAGTAGAAACGGCGCATGCTTTGCGTGAGAATATCTAGTATTTTCAGTTGCAACGAGCATAACATTTCCATGCCATTTTAACAATCATTAACAATTTCCTTGTATTCACGGGTTGACAGCAATCTCACAAGTTAGAACGGTTTCACACAAGTTTTACATCTATCTCATAGGTTTGACCGCTATCACATAGATTCGGCATGCTATCACGCTGGTAGACAGCTACCACTTGGCACCCAGCACCCTGTGGAAGTTGTGCGCGATGTAGACAAATCTACTCCTTTTCAAGGGTTCCCATCTCTGAATAACGCCGAGGGATCTGTCACACAATATGCAATACAGCGCAAGTATGAAAGGGGACCTCCAATGGATTTAGGCATGTTTAACACACAGACCGATCTTGCACTTGATGCAAGGGATATGGCCCATGCAGCCAATCAGGGGCAGCCGATTCCTGGTATTGAACAGGAGTTCACACGGGAAAACGGGATTCGCGTAACCAAAATAAATGTCTTGAATGAAGAAGGCTCCAAAGCGCTTGGTAAGCTGCTGGGTCATTATATAACAATTGAAGTACCTGCATTGCGGGAGAAGGACAGTCAGCTTCAAGATCGTGTTGCCACGAAGCTAGCTCAGGAGTTTGAGCAGTTTCTAAGGCAAGTTGGAATTCCGAAAAATGCGAAAGCTCTGATCATCGGGCTGGGCAATGGGAATGTGACACCCGATGCGTTGGGACCTCTCGTCGTTGAGAATGTCATGGTGACTCGTCATTACTTTGAACTGGTACCTGAAGATGTGAGTCCAGGCTATCGAGCCGTGAGTGCTGTTGCGCCTGGTGTTCTTGGTACGACAGGGATAGAAAGCAGCGATATTGTACAAGGGATTGTGGATAAATCTAAACCTGATTTCATCATCGCCATAGATGCGCTTGCCTCTAGATCCTTGGATCGTGTCAACACGACGATACAGATCGCGGATACCGGTATCCATCCAGGTTCAGGCATCGGCAATAAGCGCAAAGGCTTGACGAAGGAGCAGCTAGGCATTCCCGTTATTGCAATTGGTGTTCCTACCGTCGTATATGCCTCGACTATTGTGAATAATGCCTTTGATCTTATGCAGAAGCATTTCAGCGGTCAGACGAGCAATACGGGGCAGATCTTTGGACTTCTGGATAATATCAACGAAGATGAGCGGCTTCAACTAGTGAAAGAAGTACTAAACCCCGTAGGACATGATCTGCTCGTTACACCGAAGGAAATTGACCAGTTTATTGAGGATATTGCCAATATCATCGCCAGTGGCTTAAATGCGGCCTTACATGACGCGGTAGATGTAGATAACGTGGCTGCCTATACCCATTAATGAAACGAAAGAACTGAGCCTACTAATGTGGGGCAGTTCTTTTTGGCGTTCGCATCTTCCCACATCGGGCAGCTCGGTTTCCTCTCCTTTTCTATTAAAAAAATCTAGCGAAAACTAGTTCTATCGTTCGGGCTCGTTTCATAGATTGAATTAAGATAGTTTAGGAGGATGGGTAACTATGAAATGGACATCAGCCACATGGAATTTCAGCCAAGTTCGCAAAACCTTTCAGAGCGCCAGTTCCGTCGGGAAAACGTTTATTGTTCTCAGCACCTCGACCTTAGCTCTATTCGTACTCATTGGTCTGGGTGGCGTCCTACAAAGCCGATTAATGTCTTCATCGCCTGTTTCATCCATGAAAGGTCTCGCCGCATCTGTCACGAATCAATTTTTTATCGATATGTTGGGTATGGAAGTCCCTCATTTAAATAAGGATCAGAAAAAGTTCACTTTCTCCCAACACAATGTGTTTCATTTCGCTTTTCAAATGATGACGGATATTAATCCCAGTGATCCAAAGAGCTTAGTCGCAAGTGAAGTGCCTGGTATGGAGTTAAATAAGTCGACGGTATTGGTAAGAGGGAGCGAAACGAATCCGAGTGCCCCCTACGATCTCAATCCAATATCCAAAGATTTGGAAGCAGAAGCTAAGAATCCACAGCCAACTGCGGCAGCGACCTTGGAGCCAACGCCAATTAACTCGCCTTCCCCATCGCCGAATGCCGTTGCACAACCACCCAAGACAGCTGGCGATAATATTGCTTTTATTTATCAAACGCACAGTAATGAATCCTTCCTACCAGAGCTTAAAGGTGTAACAGATCCAGATAAAGCCTACAGTGATAAAGTGAACATCATCTCCGTCGGGCAACGTTTAGCTCAGAACCTCGAGAGAGATGGCATCGGTGCAGTGCATAATTCAACGGTGTATCCAAGCACAGTTAAAGGTTTTGAATATCCATACTCCTACAAATATTCGGCCAAAACGCTTCAGGAAGCAATGGCCTCCCATAAGGATTTGCAGTATTTCTTCGATATTCATCGCGATTCAGCAGCCCGTAGCAAAACAACAGCCACAATCGAAGGCAAGGATGTTGCACAGGTGTATTTTATAATCGGTGGAAAAAACCCAAACTGGAAGAAGAATGAGGAATTTGCAAGAAAAATTCATCAAGTGTTGGAAGAGAAGCACCCTGGGGTCTCGAAAGGGATCCATGCGAAAGAAGCTAGCGAAGGCAATGGTTTGTATAACCAGAACATATCGCCAAATAGTATTTTGATCGAGGTGGGAGGGCCTTACAATACCCTCGAGGAATGCTACCGAACGACAGATTGGCTGGCAGAAGCGATTTCCGAAGTGATTTTGAATGCGAAAAAAGTAGATGCACCGATAACCACACCTAAAAGTTCGTAAGTGAGTTGAAATTAAGGAGGGGAATGAAATGAGGCTGAGGCACTTTTATATCAAGGTTGGTTTGTTCGGACTCTTGCTGTTGTTCTGTATCTTGTTCGGCGTCAGTCTGGCATCCAGCGGTATGGAACGAATAGAAGGTCCTCAGCCTTCCTCCAAAGCAACAGTACAAGCGGCGCCAACCAAAGCACCTGGCAAAGTAACATCTACAACAACGACAGGGACTGCGTCTAATTTGGCAAAAGCAACACCGACTCCTTCAGTTAAAGACACGGCAGCTAAAGCTAAACAACCCCCTGAGCAGCATACAGATCCAGTTGCCATTCAAGACCATTCGTTAAACCGTGTAGGGAATAAATTAGGTGATCTTTTACAAATAACCGCGCACCACGGCATTAAATTGTTTATTTCTTTGTTTGATGCGGTTTTAGGCAAAGGTTAGGTGTGCATTGCTCCGACTTCCCACAACTGCTATAATGAAAATTATTTGCATGTAGTGGGGGTTAGTCTTTAGCATGACGGACATTCGAGAAAGACAACAAAGAATTCGCAACTTTTCAATTATCGCTCATATCGATCACGGTAAATCAACACTAGCTGATCGTATTCTGGAATATACAGGTGCATTGTCTTCACGTGAGATGCAAGAGCAAGTTCTCGACCAGATGGATCTTGAGCGTGAACGGGGAATTACGATTAAACTTCAAGCGGTGCGATTAGGTTACCGCGCTGACGATGGTGTGGATTATATCCTTAACTTGATTGATACACCAGGACACGTAGACTTTACGTATGAGGTTTCACGAAGCCTAGCGGCTTGTGAAGGTGCATTGTTAGTTGTGGATGCGGCTCAAGGAATTGAAGCTCAAACACTAGCAAACGTATATCTTGCATTGGAAAATAACTTAGAAATTTTACCTGTTATCAATAAAATTGATTTACCAAGTGCGGACCCTGATAAAGTAAAGCAAGAGATCGAAGACGTGATTGGGCTTGACGCAAGCGATGCTGTACATGCTTCAGCTAAAGCAGGGATCGGAATTAAAGAAATTATTGAGCAAATTTGTTTGAAGGTACCAGCTCCACAAGGTAATCCTGACGCACCACTGAAAGCTTTGATTTTCGATTCACATTACGATAGCTACAAAGGTGTTATCGTGTACGTGCGTGTCGTCGATGGTTCAATTAAGGCTGGTTCCAAAATTAAAATGATGGCGACGAATAAGGTTTTCGAAGTAATTGAAGTTGGTGCGTTCAAGCCAAGAATGTCATCAGTTCCTTCTCTAGAGGTCGGAGATGTTGGTTTTATCGTTGCTGGTATTAAAAATGTTGGAGACACACGTGTCGGTGACACAGTAACGGAAGCAGATCGCCCTTCACCAGAGGCGTTGCCAGGTTACCGTCGCATTAATCCAATGGTCTTCTGTGGATTGTATCCAATCGAAACGACCGATTACAACGATTTGCGCGAAGCGCTGCAAAAGCTGGAATTGAACGACGCGTCCTTGCGTTTTGAGCCTGAAACCTCCACAGCGCTAGGGTTTGGATTCCGTTGTGGATTCTTAGGACTCCTACATATGGAAATCATTCAAGAACGTATTGAACGTGAGTTTAACATTCCGTTGATTACAACGGCACCGAGTGTTATCTACCGGATTACGTTAACGAATGGTGATGTCATGGAGATTGACAACCCATCGAACTATCCGGATCCGCAACGTATTGACTTCGTGGAAGAGCCTTATGTAAAAGCTTCCGTTATCGTACCGAATGATTATGTAGGTACAATTATGGAGCTATGCCAAGGCAAGCGCGGCGAATATTTGAACATGGAGTACTTGGACACGAACCGTGTGACATTGACGTATGAGATTCCGCTTTCGGAGATCGTTTATGATTTCTTCGATATGCTGAAATCACGAACGAAGGGCTACGCTTCCTTTGACTATGAAGTGAGCGGCTACAAGAAATCCAATCTTGTTAAGATGGATATCTTGCTTAATTCGGAACAAGTCGATGCGCTTTCCTTTATCGTTCATCGGGATACGGCGTATCACCGTGGTAAAATCATTTGTGACAAGCTCAAGGAACTTATCCCGCGGCAAATGTTTGAAGTGCCGATTCAAGCGGCAATCGGACAGAAGATTGTGGCGCGTGAGACGGTTAAGGCGATGCGTAAGAACGTACTTGCGAAGTGTTACGGTGGTGACATTTCGCGTAAGCGTAAATTGTTAGACAAGCAAAAAGAAGGTAAAAAACGCATGAAGCAAGTCGGTAGTGTAGAAGTGCCGCAAGAAGCGTTCATGGCGGTTTTGAAAATCGACGAATAGATGTTAGAACTCAAAGCTGGGGTGGCAGCGTACGCTGTCCCTTGGCTTTTTCCAATTCGCAAGCAAGTAGAAAGGAATACCCTTATGTTAGTTAACTATGCAACGCCTACAGCGGTGTACATCCATATCCCTTTTTGTACGAATAAATGTCATTATTGTGACTTCAACTCTTATGTGCTAAAGGGCCAACCTGTGATGGAATATTTAGACGCACTTGAGCGTGAAATGGAGCTTACCGTGCGGAGCCATCCACCACAGAAGGTGGAGACGATCTTCGTTGGTGGGGGAACACCTACGGTGCTTCTTCCTGATCAAATGGAACGCTTCTTACGCATCGTGCGGACGTATTTCCCAGCGGACAGTAAGGAAGTGGAATTCTCCATGGAAGCAAATCCTGGAACAACGGATGAGGATAAGCTAGCTGTGATGAAAGCAGGCGGTGTGAACCGCATTAGCTTCGGTGTGCAATCCTTTAACAATGATATCCTTGCGGCAATCGGCCGTATTCATAATACAGATGATGTGCATCGAAGCATCGCGAATGCCAAGAAGCTCGGCTTTGATAACTTATCCATTGACCTTATGTTCGGGTTACCCAAGCAAACGGTGGATATTATGCAGGCAACATTAGATGAGGCACTGTCACTCGACTTGCAGCATTACTCCATTTATAGCTTGAAAGTAGAAGAAAACACGTTATTCCATACCTTATTTAATAAAAATCAATTGCCGCTTCCCAGTGAAGATGAAGAAGTCGATATGTATGAGCTCATCATGAAAAGGTTGGAGGGTGCAGGTTACAAGCAATATGAGATCAGTAACTTCGCTAAACCTGGACGAGAAAGCAGGCACAACACGATGTATTGGCGTAATCGTTCCTATTACGGTTTAGGAGCTGGTGCTCATGGGTATATGAATGGGCAGAGACATGTCAACGTAAAGGGCATTCAACCTTACATCGATGCAACCAAAAACGGTCTGCCAATCATGGAACAATTTGAAGTAACGCCTCAGGAAGCAATGGAAGACTTCATGATGGTCGGATTACGACTACTAGAAGGTGTGCGAAAACAAGATTTCATCGACCAGTTTGGAGAGACCATTGAATCCCACTTTGGAGAGACGTTACAAGGCTGGATCAATAAGAAGCTGATCGAACAAACACCAGAAGGTTACCGTTTATCCAAACACGGGATTTTATTAGGAAATGAAGTCTTTGCCTCGTTCTTAAGCTAAACTGAATGAACACAAAAAACGCTTGTGCATTTATACGTTTCGTTGTATATTTATTCATGAATCCACAAGCGAAACAGCGGAAAGCCGCAGGGCGCTAGCGTGGCTTTTATGCATTTTTGTGTGATTGGTGGGTGAGAGAAGCATGAATACATCAACTACGGTGTCTGTAAGAAAAGCTTCGGTGGGTGATATCGATAAGCTTTATGAAATTATACAAGGGTATGCCAAGCAAGGCATCATGCTGCCGCGGAGCAGGGAAATGCTCCAAGATCAGATTGATACGTTTGTTGTCGCCGAATTGGATGGCTTGTTAATAGGCTGCGGTTCATTGACAAGGCTGGGGCCAGATCTTGTTGAGATTCGCTCACTTGGAATGACGCCTGGTTACAAGGGTCAAGGGATTGGTGGCAAGCTGGTTAATTTCTTAGTTGAAGAGGCTAGAAGCCAAGGAATCATTAAAGTTATGGCACTTACTTATGAAGTGGCTTTCTTCCAAAAAAACGGGTTTACACTCGTTCCGAAGGAGATTTTCCCAGAGAAGGTTTGGAGAGACTGCATGCATTGCAAAAAACAGTATTGTTGCGACGAAATCGCCGTACTTAAACGTTTGGATTGACTTGACAACAGACCTTAGGGTCTGTTATTTTTGTATTAGGATTTAGCACTCACTAAATACGAGTGCTAACGAAGGTGGCAAATAGTGAGAAGTGAGGAGGAGGGGTACTCATGTTGACAGAGCGCCAACGCATGATTTTAAGTGCAATCATTGATGATTACGTTCGTTCAGCGGAGCCAATTGGTTCGCGAAGTATTTCGAAGCGTGGGAATGTTGGGTTTAGCCCAGCAACCATACGGAACGAAATGTCTGATCTCGAAGAAATGGGTTATCTAGAGCAGCCCCATACGTCCGCAGGTCGTATTCCTTCACACAAAGGTTATCGCTATTATGTCGATCATTTGCTCCAGCACGGTTCCTTGCATAGTCATGATTTGGACTCGATGAAAGGGGCATTCGCAGAACGTATTCAAGAGATGGAAGGTGTTATTCAGCACGTTGCTGGCATGCTTTCCAGCCTTACGAATTACACCTCTATCGTGCTCGGTCCTGAGGTTTTTAGTACGACATTGAAGCATATCCAAATCATTCCGATCTCGGATACAACAGCTGTTGCGATTCTAGTGATGAATACGGGTCATGTTGAAAATAAGACAGTAACGATACCCGAAGGAATGCCGATGTCGGAAATCGAGAAGGTCGTTAACATACTGAACACTAGGCTTAAGAATGTGCCACTGGTTCAGTTTAAATCGAAGCTTTACAATGAGATTTCTAATGAGTTAAGCAAATATGTCACTGGCTATCAAGAGCTTCTCGGTTTGGTGGAGAGCGTGCTTCAAAGTGATGAGAAGGACCGTGTTTTCCTTAGTGGGATGACGAATATGCTCACACAACCTGAATTCAAGGATGTGGAGAAAGTGAAGAGCATTTTTGACCTGTTAGAAGAAGCACCAACCCTTATCAAGTTATTTACCCCGTCAAATGAAGGCATTGAGATTAAAATTGGTGCTGAGAATAGCATTGAAGCGATATCGAATTGCAGTTTAATTACAGCTTCCTATTCCATTGGCGGTACACCGCTTGGAACGATTGGTATTTTGGGACCTACTCGCATGGAATATGGCAGAGTCATAGGCTTAATGGAGCATCTATCGAAGCATATGGAATTGGTCCTAGGGCGATGGTATGGCAAATGACAGGAGTCAAACCCATGCACAGTGAAAGCGAAGAACGGTACTCAACGTTAGTTAATAATGCAGCAGCCGTCAGAGCGATTTGTTCGGCTGTCGAAGGAACCTTAGGACCTAAAGGTCTAGATACCATGTTAGTTGGTGGCCAAGGTGATGTTATTATAACTAATGATGGAGTGACCATTTTGGAAAAGATGGATGTTACCCATCCGGCTGCAAGGCTAATGATTCAGGTCGCTCGTAGTCAACAACGCCAGATTGGCGATGGGACGACGACAGCGACAGTACTTGCCGGAGCGATGGTGCAAGAGGGTGTCGCGCAAGTTACACGCGGCGTTCCTGTTGCCAAGGTAGTCACTGGCATGCTGCAGGGCATTGAATTGGCTGTAGCAAGTCTAGAGGGACGAAGTCGTAAGATCGCTGGCCTTACAGATCGCGCGCTACAGCGAATAGCTTATACGGCTGGGCGCGAGCAAACCGATATTGCTAAGCTCATCATTCAAGCGGCTGAAGCGGTGGGTGAAGGGAAATTGCGCGAAGAGGGCTATCGCTTCGCGGACAGCGTGCTCGCACATGAAGAAGCGAGCAGCGAAGTTTGGACCGGTATTCTGCTGAATGGGAAGCCGATGAACTTGCATCCGGTGCAGGAGCGCCACAATGCCCGTATTCTTGTGCTGCATGATGCCTTGGAGCCTGAAGTGGTCAGCGAGGAGTCGCTGGTCACCGAGGCAGGCTTCCAGCGCTACATGCAGCTCCGTGAGATCTTCCGCGGCTCCCTCGGCTCGCTGCTGGATCTCGGCGTCGGTCTGATTGCTTCAGACCGCGGGGTTGACCCTGAGGCGGAGCAGTTCTGCTCCGACCATGGCATCCTCGTGCTGCAGCGGCTGTCCCGCAGGGACTTGCAGCTGCTCAGCGAGCATACCGGCGCTAGGCCGGTGAGGCGCACGGCGCTGCGCAAGAGCGCGCCGGAGCTCAGCGCTGCGCTCGGTCACGCGGGCTATGCCGGGTATGACGAGCGGCTGGAGCGCGTGCGCGTGGCGCAGGGTCACGGCGAAGGCCACGTGACCGTGATCGTCGGCGCCGCGACGCGAGAAGCGGCGCATGAGCGCTCGCGCATCGCGAAGGACGCTGCGTCAGCCGTCCAAGCCGCGGTGCGCGGCGGGTACTTGCCTGGCGGCGGCGCAGCGGAGATGGCCGTTGCGCATGATCTGGAACGTGTGCGCGAGACGATGAAGGGCATGGAGGGCTTTGGTGTGGCTGCTGTCGCAGGCGCACTGCGCAAGCCGTTGTCCCAAATCGTTGTGAATGCAGGCTACAATCCGCTCGAGAAGGTTGAAGAACTGAAAGCGGCCCAGCTTGCGCAGGATACGGACAGCCTAGGTATCGATTGTGATACAGGGATGATCACGGATTTTGTGGAAGCGGGAATCATGGATCCGACAGATGTGAAAATTCACGCTCTGCAAGCGGCTGGTGAAGTAGCTGCCGCGGTGCTGCGTATCCATACAGTGATTAAGATGAAACAGCCTTTTGAAGAGAACTAAAGATGGGTAAACTAAGCGCATTTGAGTAGATTGGTCGTATGATGGTTTAATACATGTGTATTATGTTTAGGAGGTGAAGGACAATTGAGTACTGGAGATAACAAAACAGTCGAACAAGACATTGACACTACATACGCAGCCGACAACGAAGCAACAACTGAAGAAGCTGGTGCAGAAGTTTCTGAGGATGCTACAGTAACAAGCGAATTGGAACAGGCGCGTGTGCAAGCAGAAGAAAACTATCAGCGTTTATTACGCGTTCAAGCGGACTTCGACAACTTCCGTCGCCGTGCAAGAGCGGAGAAGGAAGATTTTGCGAAATATGCTTCGGTTAAATTAATTGAACAGCTATTACCGATTGTGGATAACTTTGATCGCGCGCTGTCTTCTAGCAAAGAGACAAAGGATTTCGATGCATTGGTGAAGGGCTTGGATATGACATACCGCGGGTTGGATCAAGTGTTATCTGCTGAAGGGCTTAAGCCAATCGAGGCAGTAGGTCAACCGTTCAATCCTGAATTCCATCAAGCCGTGATGCAAGTGGAATCTGAGGAGCATGAAGAAGGTATTGTCGTAGAAGAATTGCAAAAAGGCTATATTCTCAAAGACAAGGTCATCCGACCAGCAATGGTTAAAGTTAGCGTATAAGTCTAATTTCTTCTAAAAAAACAATGAAGTCCCTGTGGGACATAAGGAGGCATCTTTACAATGAGTAAAGTAATTGGTATTGACTTAGGTACTACGAATTCATGCGTTGCCGTTATGGAAGGCGGAGAAGCTGTTGTAATTCCAAATCCAGAAGGTAACCGCACAACGCCATCCGTTGTAGGTTTCAAAAAAGATGGCGAGCGTGTTGTTGGTGAAACAGCAAAGCGTCAAGCGATCACAAACCCAGACAAAACAATCTCCTCAATCAAGCGTCACATTGGTACGAACCACAAAGAGAACATCGACGGCAAAGACTACACGCCACAAGAAATCTCGGCAATCATCCTGCAAAAGCTAAAAGCGGATGCGGAAGCTTACCTTGGTCAAACGGTTACACAAGCGGTAATTACGGTTCCTGCTTACTTCAATGACAGCCAACGTCAAGCGACGAAGGATGCTGGTAAAATCGCTGGTCTTGAAGTTCTTCGTATCGTCAATGAGCCAACTGCAGCAGCACTTGCTTACGGTTTGGAAAAAACAGAAGACCAAACGATTCTCGTTTATGACCTTGGTGGCGGTACATTTGACGTATCCATCCTTGAGCTTGGCGATGGTTTCTTCGAAGTTAAAGCAACAAGCGGCGACAACAAACTGGGCGGAGATGACTTTGACCAAGTTGTAATGGATTACCTCGTTGCTGAGTTCAAAAAAGAACAAGGCATTGACCTTTCCAAAGATAAAGCAGCTGTTCAACGTTTGAAAGATGCTGCAGAAAAAGCGAAAAAGGAACTTTCCGGTGTTTTGACTACAACAGTTTCCCTTCCGTTTATCACGGTAGCAGACGGCGTTCCTCAACATTTGGAGTTGAACTTGACTCGTGCGAAGTTCGAAGAATTGTCAGCTAGCCTTGTTGAAAGAACACTAGGACCAACTCGTCAAGCACTTCAAGATTCCGGTTTGTCCACAAGCCAAATTGACAAAGTTGTTCTTGTTGGTGGATCCACACGTATTCCAGCGGTTGTTGAAGCGATCAAAAAATTGATCGGTAAAGAGCCACACAAAGGCGTTAACCCGGATGAAGTTGTTGCGCTTGGCGCAGCTGTTCAAGCTGGTGTCTTGACTGGTGAAGTGAAAGACGTTGTTCTTCTAGACGTAACACCACTTTCCCTTGGTATCGAAACAGCAGGCGGCGTATTCACCAAAATGATCGACCGCAACACAACAATTCCAACTACAAAATCACAAGTGTACTCCACTTATGCAGATAACCAAACTAGCGTTGAGATTCACGTACTTCAAGGTGAGCGCTCCATGGCTAGCGGCAACAAAACACTTGGCCGTTTCATGCTAGGTGACATTCCTCCAGCTCCACGCGGCGTTCCACAAATCGAAGTTAGCTTCGATATCGATGCGAATGGTATCGTTAACGTGTCTGCTTTGGATAAAGGAACAGGCAAAAGCCAAAAAATCACCATCACTTCCTCCAGCGGTTTAAGCGACGCGGAAGTTGAACAAATGGTGAAAGACGCGGAAGCACACGCGGAAGAAGACCGTGCACGTAAAGAGCTTGTAGAAGCTCGTAACGAAGCGGATCAATTGGTATACTCCGTTGACAAAACGATCAAAGATCTTGGTGATAAAGTAGATCAAGGCGAGATCGACAAAGCGAATGCAGCGAAAGAGAAAGTAACAGCAGCTCTTGCTGGAAACGATTTGGAAACGATTAAAGCTGCAACTGCAGAATTGACAGAAGTGATTCAACAACTTTCTGTTAAATTATATGAGCAAGCTTCGCAAGATCAAGGCCAAGGTCCTGATGCTGGCGCAGGTGAAGCTCCTAAAGGCAGAGAAAATGTTGTCGATGCTGACTACGAAGTGGTTGACGAACCTAAAAAATAAACATATTCTAACTAAATAGAAGTTTAAAGAAGTTTATTTAAACGCTGTTTGTTTAGTATGTATGGAACGTAAGAGTCAAAGCCAAGGGGAAATCTCCGTGGCTTTGACTTTCCGTTTGTAGTCTTGAACATGGGAGTGGAACAAGTGAGTAAACGTGATTATTACGAGGTATTAGGTCTCGGTAAAGATGCTTCACAGGATGAGATCAAGAAAGCTTACCGTAAAATGGCACGACAATATCACCCTGACGTGAATAAAGCCGCAGACGCTGAAGATAAGTTCAAAGAAGCGAAGGATGCGTACGATGTTCTGAGTGATGATCAGAAAAAAGCTCAGTATGATCAGTTTGGTCACGTTGATCCGAATCAAGGATTTGGCGGTGGTCAAGACTTCGGTGGCGGCTTCGGAGATATCTTTGATATGTTCTTCGGTGGCGGCGGCGGTGGTAATCGTCGTAATCCGAATGCCCCGCAACGTGGTAACGATTTGCAATACACAATGACAGTGGAATTTAAAGAAGCCATTTTCGGTAAAGAAATGGATATCAACATTCCACGAACTGAAAATTGCGATACTTGTAATGGTTCAGGTGCCAAAGCAGGAACTAAACCGGAAACATGTGGCGGATGTCATGGCAGCGGGCAGCAAGAAGTCGTTCAGAATACAGCATTTGGCCGTATTGTGAATCGCCGCGTGTGTACGTCATGTAATGGTTCTGGTAAAATCATCAAAGAAAAATGCGGAACTTGTCATGGCGCTGGTAAAGTGAAAAAGACGCGCACGATTCACATCAAGATTCCAGCTGGTGTAGATGATGGCGCTCAACTTCGCGTATCTGGCGAAGGTGAAGGCGGAACACGTGGAGGCCCTTCTGGCGACCTTTACGTAGTGATTCGCGTGAAAAACCATGAATTCTTCCAACGTGAAGGTAATGATGTGTACTGTGAAGTACCATTAACGTTCATGCAAGCGGCTCTGGGAGATGAAATCGAAATCCCGACGCTGACTGAGAAGGTGAAGCTCAAGATTCCAGCAGGTACGCAGACAGATACGTACTTCCGTCTCAAAGGCAAAGGCGTTCCGCATCTTCGCGGCTTCGGTCAAGGGGATCAACACGTGAAAGTCATCGTGATGACACCAACGAACTTGTCAGAAGATCAGAAGGATTTGCTGCGTCAGTTCGGCAAGCAAAGTGGCGAGCATACGCATGAGCAAAGTCAGTCTATTTTTGAACGTATGAAAAGAGCCTTCTTAGGCGACTAGCTCTCTATGGCACCTTGTGTGTGTGAAGGATAGATGCAATCTATCCATTCATGCGTATGAGGTGCTTTTTCTTTCAATAAATTGAATTAAGCCTATCCCCGAACATGAAACCAAAGTCTCCAGTTCAAATCAGCTTAGATGAGGTTAGGTAAATGCATGGCATTCCAGCAGTTGAGATATTAAGCGGAATACTGTTGGCGTGGGGTGAGGGAGGCATTGGGTTGATTTCTCTCAGTTGCGCCTTTTAGAAATGCAGAAATACAACCTTTTCTACCGTTTTATAGCTGATAAAGGTAAATAAGTGCAAAAAGGCAACTATTTTAACGTATTTCAACATAATCTCCTGAGATCATTCCCAAAAGATGCCTATTTGCATCAATTTCCACTAATTGCGAGTGAAACCCATGCGAGAAGTGCTCATTTGCATTTTTGACAGTTGGAGCGGACATAACTGGAATATTATTGGGAAAGTTGCAACCGTACTCCATTGGGCAATTCATTTGTTGCCTCTTTGACAGCAGCCAAGTGGCATATCTGGCAGATGAGGTAGTGATGCCGCCTCTGTTTATCATCTCTTAATAAATCCCGCCATTTTTACAAAACCTCCATATAACTTTGACGTTCTCCAAATCTATGAGCTTTATGCTAATAAAGTGAAATACTATTTTTGGAGGGAAAACATTTGAAAAAAGCGTTGAAGCAAATAATGGGTTCAGGAATGGCCGTTTCCTTATTAACACTAAGTTTAGCGGGAACAGTATCCGCTGCAGATTCAACAACACCAGCAACCGTTTCAGCGACCCCTGCATCTAAAAATTTGATTGTTCTCATCGGTGATGGGATGGGGCCGGCTGAAGTAACAGCTGCTCGTTACTACGCCAAGAAGTTCCTTAATAAAGATCGCCTTGAATTGGATGGCGGTTATTATGTCGGTAAAGCAACTACATACTCGCAAGCGAGTCCTTACACAACAGAGTCAGGTGCGGTTACGGATTCAGCCGCAGCGGCTACTGCTTTTTCTACTGGAAATAAAACGTATAACAATGCGATCAGTGTATCCAATGGGGATGTAGCTAAGCCATATGCATCCGTTATCGAAGCCGCGATGAAGCAAGGTAAAGCAACGGGTTTAGTATCAACGGATAATATTACGGGTGCAACTCCGGCCGTATGGGCGTCACATGTTCGCCAACGCAGCAACCAAAACGCAATTGCTTCCCAATATTTAAACAGTGGTGTAGATGTTATCTTCGGTGGAGGGAAAGTAAACTTTACAACCAAAGAGGATAAAGGTAAACGTACTGACAAGAATATCATTCCCGATTTTCAAGCAAAGGGCTACCAAACAGCTTTTGATAAAAAAGGTTTAGATGCGATCCCTGTAACAGCAGGCAAAGCACTTGGTCTTTTCGCAGATGCCGAAATTCCTTATGTACTTGACCGTGCGGATACGGTACCGTCATTACCACAATTATCCCAAAAAGCACTCGATATTTTATCCCAAAATAAAAATGGCTTCGTCTTGCTAGTTGAGCAAGGTCGTATTGATCACGCGGGTCATGCGAACGATCTTCCTGCGAATATTCAAGAAATGCTAGAGTTGGATGCCACTTTCAAAACGCTAGTGGATTGGGCCAAAAAAGATGGTAATACATCCGTTGTTGTTTCGGCTGATCATGAAACAGGCGGCTTGTCCCTCGCAAGAGATAATGTTTATGAATTGAATATTGATTTGTTTAACAAACAGAAGCATTCATACGAGTACATTGATGGTATCTTGAAAAAAGCTCAAACGGCAGATGATATTCGCAAAATCGTAGCAGACAACATTGGCTTCACAGATCTATCTGATGAGGAAGTACAATTGATTCTGAACGGCGATGGTTCATCTTATGGTCGTGGCGGCGGTTATAATGCAGTCGTGTCGAAGCGTCTAGCAGTAGGCTGGACAGGGCATGGTCATACAGGGGTTGATGTTGGTGTTTGGGCGTACGGTCCGATCGCTGGGCTTGTCAAAGGTGATATAGACAATACCGATATTGCTAAAAGTGGTGCGAAAGTGATCGGCGCCGATTTAACGGCGGCAACGAAAGAGCTTCAAGATAAATATCTGTATCCTATGTTCAAAGTAACGCGTGATTCCAAAACGTTGTTTACGGCAAGATCATTAGCAGAATCCCTCGACATTCAAGTAGCATGGGATGAAGCGACAGGTTCAGTAACTTTTACGAAGGATAGTCAGAAGGTGTCCGTGCTAGTATCATCAGGAGCAATCACTGTGAATGGTACAGCAAGTGCATGGGTTGGCAATGTGGATAATGGTAAGTTGTATTTGCCACTAGAAGCCTTTAACCAACTAACAGGTAAAACGTACACATGGGATTCCTTTAATGAGCGTATCGTGAAAAATTAATCAGTGGAGCAGACGGACATGGGGAGCTCCTTCCCTGTGTCCTCTTTTCTTTTGGAGTCGAATGGAAGCGAGGGGCATATGGATGATAACTCTACAAGGAATATCGAAATCTTTTCATCTGCATGGTCAACACTTACCTATCTTGCAGGTAGCCCAGTGGCAAATTCAAAAAGGGGAAAGAATTGCTCTGATGGGTGCGAGCGGCTGTGGAAAAAGCACACTTTTACATCTGCTTAGTGGTGTCATAACGGCTGATCAAGGAGAGATTTGGGTCGCTGGACGCCCCGTTCATCTCCTCAATGAAAGTAAACGTGATCGCTTTCGAGCGGAGAACATCGGTTATATTTTTCAAGATTTCCATCTCATTGCTTCACTGACTGTTAGGCAAAATATTGAACTAGTTATGCCTAACACCGGTACGAAGCAGGAGAGTAAGAGGTTGCTTGACGATTGGTTGGAGCGTGTAGGCTTACAGAATCGTGGAAATCATCTACCTTCTCAGCTATCTCGAGGTCAACAGCAAAGAGCGGCCATCGTTCGAGCGTTAATTACCAAGCCTCCTCTGCTTTTGGCGGATGAACCTACGGGAAGTTTGGATTGGGAGACGGCGAGCGAAATGATGACGTTGCTGCTTGATATTTGTAGAGAAGAAAAATTGACATTGCTGACAGTAACGCATGATCGACATATCGCTGAGATGTTCCCTAAACGTGTGTATATGCAAGAATTGAATGAACTTCTTAGGAGTGTTTCCGTATGAAAGTAATTTCCTTGCTGTGGAGTCACATCTGGCATCGCAAAACGCTGTCACTCTTAACCATTAGCTCTGTAGCAATTACAGCAGCACTTGTTGTCTTTCTTCTGTTATGCAGTCAAGGCGTGGAGCAAGGAGCTGAGAAAGGCTACGGCCCTTTCGAAGTCACGATTGGCGCAAAAGGAAGCGCGTCACAACTTGCGCTGAATACCTACTACCATATTGGTGCGCCGACGGGCAATATTCCGATTACTGTTCTGGAAGATGTTAGCAAAAATGAATTCGTCGATTCGGCCTATGCGATGACGACCGGCGATAATTATAATGGGTTTCCGATTGTTGGGATGGAACCCGGTTATTTCTTAACACGTTATGGTGCTGCCAAACAAATGGCACAAGGGAAGCTCTATAGTAAGCTAGGGGAAGCCATTGTTGGTTCCTATGTGGCAAGCTCAAAGGGTCTTCGTGTAGGAGACACTTTTGCTGGTGCACATGGGCTTATTCAAGGTTTGGAAGAAGAGGAAGACGGAGAAGAAGAGGAACATCATCATGCCTTCACCTATACGGTAGTGGGTATATTGCCACCCCTCCACACATCAGATGATCGGGCTGTATTCACAACGTTGGACTATGCGTGGGCTATCCACGAAAGTCAGCCTGACAAGGCGAAAGAAATTACGTCGATCGTCGTAAAACCGAAATCACTACTAGGTGCCCAGTCAGTCAAAACAGTATTCGCACAATACAACAATGTGCAGGCTGTTTATACAAGCAAGGCGATTGCCGATGTGGTTAATGTGGTTGATCAAGGGACACAGGCTGTGAAGTTCGTGACGATGATCTGTATTCTGCTTGCTGCAGGATCCATTCTACTATCTTTGACAGCTGCGGTACATGAACGCAAGAGAGACGTCGCACTGTTAAGACTCATAGGGAAATCCAAGTATTTCATCTGGCTTTCGCTTATTGGTGAAGGTGTTATTTTGACCTGTATTGGTTTAATGTTGGGTCTTGTCGCTGGACATCTTGGAGGCTATGTGAGCCGAGATGTGGTGTTTGCGAATACAGGGCTACAAATACAGGCGGGGGCTTTCGTTCCCGGTGAATCCTTACTAATTATCTTTACTTTGTTGATCGCGATTATCGCATCCGTTGGCCCCGCCATTCAAGCATATCGTGTGGATTCCTTGCAATTATTCCGTTCTTGAGGTGAGATGAAGATGAAAAGTACATATACAATGACTGGGCTGGGCTTGTTAGCCTTCGTCATTATCCTATCGAGCTGTGGTCAAAAGGAGGCCATGCTCCAAGGGCAAGCATTCGGTAGCATCGCCTCGAATGTAGCGACTGTCACACCCGCGATACCGAAGGCTACTATCTCCTCCAAGGAGACAGCGGAAGCAAGACCTACTGAGACAGCTTCCCAGACACCTGATGTAACACCTGTAACACCCATAGCAACACCCATTCCAACACCAATTGTGACCCCAAGCTCAAGCGCTGTTGTTCAAAAAGAGACATCTACAGCTACGTCATCCCTAACTCCAACGCCAGCTCCGCAGACGCAGATCGAGAGTAGTAAGACAACACCTGTAGTGAACATTACGAAGCCTGCAGAGAGTGTAGTGGCGTCTCCTACGAAACAACCACAACAGTCGAATGAACTCACATGGGATGAGTTTTTCGATTCGGATAAACAAGATACACCCTCTAATAAGTTTTGGGATTTAAATGGGAAAACGGTCCACATCAAGGGCTTTATGGGGGAAGTACTTTCTTTCGATAAACACTGGTTTCTCCTAATTCCTAAACCTGGTGCCGAGTGTCCCTTTGATAATGGAGATGAAACGTACTGGAATAAAATTATGATTGTTTATGTGCCTGATACCATTAAACTCAGGTATACGTCTGGCCCGTTGCAACTAACGGGGCGGCTAGATGTTGGCATAAAACTGGATGAATCGGGTTACAAGACGATGTTCCGTTTATATGATGCTTCTTTTGAGAAAATAAAGGAATAGACGAGATCTGTCTCTTGCATAGAACGATGATCTTTCGCAAATGATAAATGGGGCTATCATGAAAGAAATTAGGAATATCTGGAGGCATGACAACATGAATCAGAAGAACAACAGCCAAGGAAGAAATAATTTACCTGTTGCAAAGCAAGAGGATGTAGAATTTTCAGCGGAAGTAGCAGATAGAGATGATTTCGAGGCTGCTGAGCGCGCGAAAGCGGCGGATGATCGTCAGGAAGATCAGTAATGGCTGAACGAGGGATTCTTGCCTATTTTCATTCCCCCGAACAAGCGGAAGGCGTTGCTTCCAAACTGAGAGCTTTGCGTGCCTTGGATGTGCAGGTGGAACGTTTCACGAATGATATCGGTACTGGGATTGAAATGTCCATGGCGGATAGCATGATAAGTAAAGATCTTGAGGTTGATACAGTGGGACTTGATATAGTATTAGCCGCAGTCATTGACGAGCAATGTTATGAGCAGGCTATCCGCGTGATCGAAACAGCAGGCGGTTCAGTTTAAATAAGAAGCACCTATTCCATCGAACTCCAATAGTGGGGTCCGACGGGGCAGGTGCTTTTTACCATTGTGCACAAGAACCTATTTATTCAACGCTCATCAATTTGACGAGCTTATCTGGATAGTTTGTAATAATACTGGTCACACCTAGAGCTAACATGCGTCTCATCATTCTCGTATCGTTAACAGTCCAAACATAGACTTCTTTACGGTGGGACTCAGCAAGCCGCATGAAAGCGTCATTTACTAGAGGGTAAGCTGCAGAAATGACGTCATAATCAGAACTTTTCATAAGTTGTTCGAGATCTTCAGTTTTTTGACCAACAATGAGGCCAGTTTTGATGGAATTGTTGAGTGTTTTCACTTTATGCAATAGATCTGCATCGAAAGAGGTCACCGTGCATTCCTTTACAAAATTATGCGATTGAATGATATCTACTGTTTTTTTGGCAAGGTCCACAGTGTGGCCGTTATTTTTCAACTCGATATTCAGCTTCATATGACCTTTGGCGAGTGTAATCACTTCATCTAGCGTAGGGACGCGCTCTTTTTGAAAATCCTTATGATACCAACTTCCAGCACTTGCTTGTTGGAGTTCCGTAGAGGTGACTTCCCACATATTCTTGGAGATGCCTGTTGTTCTATTGGCATTGTCATCATGCATAACCATGACGACTCCATCAGCGGATTCTTGAATATCTAACTCGGCGTAACCAGCATGATCAAGTATAGCTTGTTGAAACGCAGCAAGTGTATTCTCAGGTGTACTCCCAGAACTTCCGCGATGTGCGGTAACCTGACTGTAATTATCAGCCATCATAGTTTGGGTCGTCAGAGGTGCGATAAGTGCCATCGCTAGGAAAATAGGAAGAACCATAAGTATTTTGCGCATAAGATGTCTCCGTTCTTACGATACATAATGATGATGACCAATTCAATGTAGCATGCAAGTGTTAGGACTGTGTTAAGAAAATAAAAAAGCGCTTACATTTATGGCTCCATTTTACCCCAGAAGCGAAGTGTAGTACAATACTCTTTGTGAAAATAGACCTATAAGGGTCATTTTACATAGGGAATAACCGACAGGAGGAGCAATACCGATGCTTTGGCAAGAATTAACTGTACATACGACAGAAGAAGCAATTGAAATGATAACCAACTTTGTTCATGAATTGGGAGCCGGAGGTGTTTCCATTGAAGAATCAGGAACTTTAAATAAAGAGCGAGATACTTCATTTGGTCAATTATACGAAACGCCATTTAACGATATCCCGGAAGGAAGAGCTGTGATTAAGGGATACTTCTATCATGGCACCGACATGGAGCCTGTGCTGGCGAATTTGAAGGCTTCCGTGGAACAATTGACAGACTTCGATATTGATACGGGGAACCCGACTTTTGAAGTCGTTGAAGTCGATGATGAAGACTGGGCGCATGCTTGGAAAACATATTTTAAACCAATTCGTGTATCGGACCGCTTGACGATTAAACCTACTTGGGAAGAATACACGGCTTCACCAGGTGAGTTGATTTTGGAACTCGACCCAGGTATGGCGTTCGGAACAGGTACGCATGCAACCACTTCACTTTGCTTGAAAACGTTAGAGAAGGTACTTCAACCTGGCGACGATGTCATCGATGTAGGGACCGGCTCAGGTATTTTGTCCATTGCAGCAGCTAAGCTTGGCGCGAAGCATGTACTTGCTGTGGATCTGGATCCCGTAGCGGTTACAAGTGCGTTGGATAATACGAAGCAGAACCAACTTGAAGATCAAATTACAGTGAAACTTAGCGATCTTCTTGGCGTACTTAAAGAAAGCGAGTCCGAAGGGGATGCGGGATTAGGTGTTTCCATTCCTGTTCAGCTTGTAGTTGCGAATATTTTGGCTGAGGTTATTGTTATGTTCGTTGATGATGTATACGAGGTGTTGCAGCCCGGCGGTTATTACATAACTTCAGGAATCATAACGAACAAGGAAGCGGATGTAGAAAAAGCGCTGGTTGCAGCCCAATTCACGATCGTAGAGAAAAACTATGATTCGAATTGGGTTGTGATCGTAGCTAGAAAGCTGTAGGTGTAGCTCATGGGAGGCTTATTATTTTACGATTGGAATACGTTGCCGTTTGTTATCCTCGTACTCGTGCTTTCATTTACGATACATGAGTGGGCTCACGCGTATAGTGCCTATAAATTAGGAGATGATACGGCATATAAATTTGGGCGTGTCTCTTTAAATCCAATGGTCCATCTGGACCTATTCGGGACGATTATGCTGTTGATCGCTGGTTTTGGTTGGGCGAAGCCCGTGCCTGTTAACCGTGGCAATTTCAAGCGTCCTCGCTTGTTTGGGATTATTGTGACCGCGGCGGGGCCGATTAGTAACTTGGTTATGGCCTTTATTACATTATTTATTTTTGCGCTTTTCCAGAAGTATGGTTGGCTGGATGGGATGAGTAAAGGCAGTAGTGACGCAATTAACATTTTTTTTCAACTGATGGTCACGATTAATCTTAGATTATTCTTGTTTAACTTAATTCCAATTCCACCTTTAGATGGGTACAGAATTATTCAAGATGTAGTTAATTTAAGATATACAGATAAGCTTGTAAAATTTGAACAATGGTCTTCAGTAATTTTCCTTTTAGTAGTTTTCATTTCTCCAATTAGAAGAGTTACATTAGATCCGTATTTAAGGCTAATTTACGATATTGCCGACGCTCTTGCGAAACCTATATTTTGGATTTTGGGCATGTAGCACTGTCCAGATAGTACCATATAGATTTTCAGGTTCAAACGAGGTATGATGGTGTGTGGAAGTTCTACTTGCAACGCTGTTTAAATGAAGTTCACATGAGCGAAGATAGAGAGGCTTGACTATGCAACGTTATTTTTTACCGCCCCAGCAGTTCCATGCTGCTACACAATCAGTCACCATTGAGGGTGACGATGCTCATCATCTTGGTCGTGTCATGCGAGCAGAAGTCGGGGATCAGGTGATTTGCAGCAATGGCGTGGATCGCGAGGTTCTCGTTCGCATCACTCACTTGGATAAAGGAGCTGTTACAGCGGAAATCGTGGAGGAACTTGCGATGGATGCGGAAGCAGCTGTTGACGTGTGGATTGCACAGAGCTTGCCCAAAGGCGATAAGATGGAGCTTATCATTCAAAAAGGTACCGAGATCGGGGCAGCCCGGTTTCTTCCTTTTTTATCGGAACGAACTATTGTACAATACGATGCGAAGAAGGAAGCTAAGCGCACAGAGCGTTGGCAGAAAATCGCGAAAGAAGCAGCAGAACAAGCCCATCGAAATCGTGTTCCGCAGATTGAATCCGTCTACTCGTGGAAGCAACTTCTGCAGCGGGCGAAGGAAGCGGACGTGGCTTGGATTTGTTATGAGAAAGAAGATGGTCAACAACTGAAACCTGCGATTCAGTCGGCGATTGCAGCTGGGCAGATCGAACCAGGCAAGCAAGTGTTGATTGCGGTTGGCCCCGAGGGCGGATTCACGGAGCAAGAAATTAAGCAAGCTGAAGAAGCTGGCTTTCGCTCGGTTTCGCTGGGGAATCGTATTCTACGAACGGAGACGGCAGCTATGGTAGGTCTTACGTGTCTGTTCTATGAAACCGGAGAAATGGGAGGATAAGCGATAATGGCAACGGTAGCGTTTCATACACTAGGATGTAAAGTAAACTTTTATGATACAGAAGCAATTTGGCAGCTTTTCAAAAATGAGGGCTATGAGCAAGTTGATTTCGAACATACAGCGGATGTCTATGTAATCAACACATGTACGGTTACGAATACCGGAGATAAGAAAAGTCGCCAAATGATTCGTCGTGCGATTCGTCGTAATCCAGAAGCGATCGTCGCAGTAACCGGTTGTTACGCACAAACATCACCAGCTGAAATTATGGCTATTCCAGGTGTAGATATGGTAATCGGGACGCAGGATCGTGACAAAATCATTCCGATTGTGAAGCAATTTGAGTCGGATCGTCAACCGATTAACGCAGTTCGTAACATTATGAAAACCCGTACTTTTGAAGAATTGGACGTGCCAGATTTTGCTGATCGTACTAGAGCTTTTCTGAAAATTCAAGAGGGCTGCAACAACTTCTGTACGTTCTGCATTATTCCTTGGTCTCGTGGACTTATGCGTAGTCGGGAACCGCAAAGCGTAATTGCACAAGCAGAGCAGCTGGTAGCAGCAGGCTATCAAGAAATCGTGCTTACAGGTATTCATACTGGGGGCTATGGCGAAGATATTGAAGACTACAGCTTAGCGAAGCTTCTCAAAGATTTGGATAAAGTGGAAGGCTTGAAGCGTATTCGTATTTCTTCCATTGAAGCGAGCCAAATTACAGATGAAGTGATTGATGTTCTGAAATCTTCGGACAAAATGTGCCGTCATTTGCATATCCCGTTGCAAGCGGGCGATGACCAAGTACTTGCGCGGATGCGTCGGAAATATACGACTGCTGAGTTCGCTCGTAAAATTGAGCGTCTGCACGAAATTATGCCCGATGTCGCCATCACAACAGATGTGATCGTTGGTTTCCCAGGTGAAACAGAAGAGATGTTCCGTGACGGATATAAGTTCATGGAGCAAATGAAATTCTCCGAAATGCACGTATTCCCTTATTCCAAGCGGACAGGTACACCTGCTGCGCGGATGGAAGATCAAGTAGATGAAGAAATCAAAAACGCACGTGTTCACGAACTCATTGACCTATCCGAGAAAATGCAATTGGCGTATGCGCAGAAATTTGTTGGGCAAGTGCTGGAAGTCATTCCAGAACGAACGTACAAAGGCGCTCCAGACAGCGGGTTGTATAGTGGTTATTCGGATAACTATGTGCAGTTAGTTTTTGAAGGCTCGGAAGAAATGATCGGTCAAGTATGCCGTGTGAAGGTTACGGAAGCCGGTGTAAATGAAAGTAAAGGTCAACTTGTACGCATTCTTGAAGGCGTAGTGAATTTGTAAGTGAAGGAGTAAGGCATCTACCTACCTCTACGCGTGGTCGTTCCTTAGAATGACCGCGATAGAGGTTTTCTCCATTACACGGAGCTTAGAACTATGAGTGAAATAATTTAATCTGATGAGGTGCTTCATAATGACATTGAACGCGAAAGAAATTGCTAGTTATATTGACCATACGTTATTGAAAGCAGATGCGAGCACAGCGGCGATTCACAAATTGTGTGAGGAAGCTGCGCAGCATCAATTTTTCAGTGTGTGCGTGAATTCGCAGTTTGTAGCAACAGCTGCCAAAGCATTGGAAGGAACAGGTGTTAAAGTTGCAGCAGTCGTTGGTTTTCCACTTGGCGCGAGCTTGAGTGAAGTTAAAGCCTTTGAAGCGGCTAAAGCTGTTGAAAACGGTGCCGCTGAAATCGATACCGTTTTGCCGATTGGTTTACTGCTTGAAGGACAACTGGATGCGGTTCGTTCAGATATTAAGCAAGTCGTAGACGCGGTCCAAGGGAAAGCTATCGTCAAAGTAATCATGGAAACAGGGTTCCTAAATGATGAGCAGAAAGCAACAGCTTGTCGTCTTTCCGAAGAAGCGGGTGCTCATTTCGTGAAAACATCGACGGGCTTTGGTCCTGGTGGAGCTACGGTAGAAGATGTTCGCCTAATGCGTCAAAATGTATCAAGTGCGATTGGTGTGAAAGCTTCTGGCGGGGTTCGCGACGCAGCAACGGCAATTGCGATGATTGAAGCGGGAGCAACGAGACTAGGGACAAGCTCTGGTGTAGCTATTGTGAACGGAACTCAAGGCGCTTCCACATACTAAGATAGCAGAGCGGCAGAGCGACAAGGGATCCTACGATATTGAAAATGGTTTGGGAACGAGCAATTTGTGAAGCTGCGTCATCAGCGAGTAGTGCTGAAAGACTTACGAGCGCATGGATAATCGGGTAAAAGAGGATCGCTCCTCCGACATTCAGCAGCACATGTGACCAAGCGACGTATCGCCCTGCGCGAGAACTGCTCATGCCGGCAATCAGGGCGGTGACACAGGTGCCGACATTGGCACCGATTGTGATCGCAACCCCGAGTTCGACGGGGATGGCGCCCGTGGCGGCGAGGCTCATCGCCATCGCAATGACGGCTGCGCTGCTATGCACGAGCGCAGCAACTGCAGCGCCTGCGAGGATGCCCCAGAGCAGGCTCGTTTGCGCTTGGTGCACGAACCAGGCGAACAGGCCGCGGGACTGCAGCGCAGGCCCGATGGTTTGCATGATCTCGATGCCGAGCAGCACGAGAGAGAAACCAGCCACCGCGAGCGATCCGTAGCGGACGCTGCGCAGCCATTGGCGACCGCCGTGCTGTGCGGCGGTCTGAGGTTGTGCCGCGGCGGCCCAGCGCGCGGCTGTGTTGTGGGGGCCGCCAGCCTGCGGCAGCGGCCCGGCTAGCCAGCTCGCCAGCCAGACGCTGGCGCTGGCGATCAGAATCGGCACGCCGATGCCACCCAAGCTGAGCCCGATCAGCTCAGTGGTGAGGCACGTGCCAATGTTCGTTCCGAGAATTACGCCAAGTGTTCTCGGGAAGGACAAGACGCCAGCGCCGACGAGGCCGATGGCGATGACTGTGATGGCGGTGCTGCTCTGCAGCGCCGCGGTGAGCACGGTGCCGGTGATAAGGCCGCGCACCGGTGTTCGGGTGAACCGCTCCAGCCACAGCTGGAGGCGGGGGCCCGCCCAGGTCTGAAGGGAATTTTCCATAAGCTTCATCCCAAGCAGAAATAAGATAAAGCCTGTAGCAACAGGCAGTATAATAGCATGAATCATGAGAAGATCTCCTTTTCGTGAGTGCACGACGTTTTCAACCAATATATGTGACCGTAAAGACAAGCATGACAAGCCAGATGGTATAGGTGAACGGTTTCACGCAAAGGACGGCTAAAATAATGGCAGCAGTAGTACTACATAAGAAACGCAAACCACGCTTGGAGCAAGGACATCCATGGGTGTATAAGAGTGAAATTGAGCGCACGGACGGAGACATTGAACCTGGACAGCTTGTATCTGTTCAAAATCACCTAGGCAAATATCTAGCAACTGGCTATTACAACGAAGCATCGCAGCTTACGGTGCGCATTGTATCGTATAGCCCCATTGAGGCGATGACGACGGAGTTTTTCATTGAACGATTTACACGTTGCTTCCTACATCGTCAGCGTTTTGTGAAAGGTGCGCAGTCGTATCGTCTGGTTTATGGAGAAGCTGACTTCTTGCCTGGACTTATTGTTGATAAATTCGAGAACACGTTGGTAGTTCAGCTATTGACCTTGGGGATGGACCTCTGCCGAGACAATATCGTAGAAGCCCTGGTACATGTGATGAAGCCGGTAGGGATTTATGAACGAAGTGATGTTTCTATTCGTGAACTGGAAGGTCTGAAGCAGACGAAGGGACTTCTGTATGGCGATTGTGCGAAGCATGTTGATATTTTGGAAAATGGCCTTCGCATCCGCGTTGATATTGAAGAAGGTCAGAAGACGGGGTACTTCTTCGACCAACGGGAGAATCGCGCGGCGATCGCTCCGTTGATGACTGGCTGGGGTCACCGCAGCGGCATCAACTTGACGGAAATCGAAGAGAATGGCGTAACGCAAATCCTCCCTGTGAACGCGAATGGCAAAGTAGTAACATTTCCTCTGTGGGATGGTGCTTCCGTGCTGGAATGCTTCTCACATACGGGGAGTTTTACACTAAATGCTTGCCAATTTGGCGCGAAAAAAGTAACGTGTCTCGATATCTCCGAGCATGCGATTGAAAGTGCACGCATGAACGTTGCATTGAATGGCTTCGAGGATCGCGTTGAATTCGTCGTCGCAGATGCCTTCGAGTACTTGCGTACGCAAGTGAAGGGATTGGATGAGCGCAAGCTTCGCGCTGTGGCTGGTGCAGCAGGACAAGCCAAGATCGACACCTCGAAGCCTGTAGGCACGGGCGGACGTACATGGGACGTCGTCATCCTCGATCCACCTGCCTTCGCCAAGACCAAAAGTGCGGTGGAAGGAGCTTGCCGCGGCTACAAAGACATCAATTTACATGGCATGAAGTTAGTGAATGAAGGTGGTTATCTCGTCACAGCAAGCTGTTCATACCACATGCACCCTGAACTATTCCTTGAAACGATTCATGCAGCAGCAACCGATGCAGGTAAACTGTTACGCCTAATTGAGTTCCGCGGAGCAGGTATGGATCACCCGCGTATACTAGGTGTAGATGAAGGACATTATTTAAAATTTGCGATTTTTGAAGTTCGCAGCAAATAAATTGAGTACAGAAAGCAAAGCTGGTTAATTTGGCTTTGTTTTTTTGTTGTGTTTGCTGGTGTTGATTGGAAGAGGTTACGGGGCAATGTAACTAAATTACTAACTTGTATTAGGAGGACGAGTACCTGTTCTGTAAGTCCAATAAATAGAGTTACAGTAGAGAATTAGTGTGTTTACATCTCCGTAAGTCGAAAAAATCGAGTTACGGGAGAGAATCAGTGTGTCTTCATCTCCGTAAGTCTAATAAATCGAGTTACAGTAAAGAATCAGCATGGCTTCAGCTCCGTTAGTCGTATCATTCGAGTATCAGCAGAAATTGTAGTGTGCATACAACTATTACAACCTTATAAAAATATTAAGCTATGAAACCCCTAGCCTGAATAGTTTTCAACGCTTACTCCTTTTTGTTTTTTGCTATCCATGCTATAATAATAGAATATACGTTCGTATATCAAACTCCAATTAAACGCCTCCGATCCTCCTCCATCATCTACCACGCCGACTCATTACTAGAAATATGATAGAATAGAGAGATAGAAAAAGAGAATTGCTTACGAAGCAAGCTTTCCGACGGAAAGTGTTAGGAGGCCATGAATGACCATTCGATTCGTGATTGGTAGAGCCGGAAGCGGCAAGAGTGAACGTTGTCTGACTGAAATGAAACAACAGCTGGCAATGGCGCCAGAAGGTGATCCGTTGATTTTGCTTGTTCCTGAACAGGCTACTTTTCAAGCTGAGCACGCACTTGTATCGGATCCAAGTATTCGGGGAATGATTCGCGCGCAAGTCTTAAGTTTTCATCGTTTAGCATGGCGTGTTATGCAAGAAGAAGGCGGGACAGCGCGTCTGCCGATTGATGATACAGGCAAGAAGCTGCTGTTAACGAGCATTTTACATAAATATAAGGATAAACTCCGATTATTTGGCCACTCTGCTGAGCAAATGGGTTTTGTGGATCGACTGAACCAGCTCTTTACAGAAATGAAACGTTATTGCGTGACGGCAGAACAGTTGGAAACGCATGAAAATAAACGAGTAACTCTCCTTGGTGAACATGGTTTGCTTAGGGATAAAATGCATGATATTCAACTGGTGTATCGTCAATTTGAGGAGGAGCTTGCGAGACAGTATTTGGACGGCGAAGATTACTTAACACTGCTCGCAGAGCAAGTTAAGAACTCGGTTTATTTGCGTTCAGCATCCCTCTGGATTGATGGATTTCATGGCTTTACACCACAAGAATTCAATGTACTTGGTGCATTGTTTGCTGCTTGCAAACAAGTGACGATTACGTTGTGCTTGGATCGCGAACTGCAAGCAGGGGATAGTCCGGATGAATTGGATTTGTTTCATCCTACAGCTACGACGATGGTACGTCTGCAAGATATGATATGGCAGCTTGGACTTGGTGCGGCTGAAGTGATTCATCTCTCCCCCGAGCGTTCGCCTCGATATGAAGATAGCCCTGCACTAGCTTATTTAGAGCAGAATTTTGACCGTCGAATCGGTGGTGGGGCACCTAAGTACAAGACTTTGCCTGGAGAAAAGATCGAAGATCAGCTCGTTATTAGGGAAGCGGTTCATCGTCGTGCAGAAGTTGAAGGCGCAGTGCGTGATATGCTTCAGCTAGTTCGAGAGCATGGCGTGCGTTGGCGTGAAATGGCCATCATGGTGCGGAACATGGAAGGGTACCAAGACTTGTTAAACATGGTACTTACGGATTATGAGATACCGCACTTTTTTGATCAGAAGCGTTCGGTGCTTCATCATCCACTCGTGGAATTCATTAGGTCTGCACTCGAGGTTATTCAGCATAATTGGCATTACGATGCGGTGTTCCGGTGTATTAAAACGGATTTACTTTTGCCTGCTGGAGCGACAACGCTACGGACTGAACTAGATAAATTAGAGAATTATGTACTTGCATTTGGAATTCAAGGCTATAGATGGACGGATGGCAAGCCATGGACGTATAAATTTCGTGCCAATTTGGAGCAAGCAGATGTTGAGGTAAATGAACAATCCACTGAGCTTCAAGCGCTGAATACGAGTAAATCGTGGGTCGTTGGTCCATTATTGGCGTTATCCAATCGCCTTGCTCAAGCGCGTACGGTCAAAGCTCAGGTCGAAGCGATTTATGAATTATTGGTGACTGTACAGGCACCAGAGAAGTTAGAAGCATGGACACAGCAAGCAACTAGGGATGGAAAGCCAGAAAAGGCTCGCGAACACGGTCAAATGTGGAACAGTGTGATGGATATGCTGGATCAATTAGTGGAAACCATGGGCGATGATGAACTATCTTTGGAGTTGTTTAACGGTCTAATTGAAACAGGGATGGAAAGCATGAAACTGAGGTTAGTTCCACCATCCATGGATCAATTACTGATTGGTAGTATGGACCGAACACGCTCAAGCGGGATTCGGTATGCGTATATTTTGGGAGTAAATGACGGGGTTATTCCTGCCCAAATGGCTGAAAAAGGTGTGCTCACAGAAGCAGAACGCAGTGTTCTCATGGACTCTGGACTGCCAATGGCGGATGGAAGCCGTCGAAAGCTGTTAGATGAGCAATTTATTGTGTATACATCATTAACTGTTCCAGGCAAGCGGCTTTGGATGAGTTATTCGTTAGCAGATGAAGAAGGGAAATCGTTATTGCCTTCGGAGTTGATTAGACAGATGCGACAGCTTTTTCCAAGTACGGATCAGTCGCTGCTTCTAGCAGAACCTTCTGCGGAAGCCTCTGAGAGTGAGCAAGCTGCTTATCTGGCGCATCCAACACAGGCGATCTCTTATTTGGCTGTGCGTATGAAGCATTGGATGCTAGGGGGGCGCATGTCGGAATTATGGTGGGATGCTTACAATTGGTACGCGGAACGACCGGACTGGCAGTTGAAACTGCAATCGGTTGTGCAGGCATTGCAGTATACGAACAAAGAGAAGGGGCTGTCCATCCCTACTAGCCAGATGCTATATGGGCAACACTTACGTGCCAGTGTTTCACGAATGGAGAAGTATGTGGCTTGTCCGTTCTCGCATTTCATTTCTCATGGTCTAAGGCTGCAAGAACGTCGCGTCTATCGCTTAGATGCTCCGGATATTGGACAGTTATTCCACGCAGCGTTGAATCAATTCGTCCAGAAGCTGCAGCAGGATCAGTTAGATTGGGGTTCACTTTCTGCTGAGCAATGTATGGAGAGATCTGCACAAGTTGTAGACGAGCTTGCACCCAGATTACAAGGAGAAATTCTACTGAGTTCGAGCCGCTATGCTTATATAGCTAGAAAACTAAAACAAGTGGTCGGCAGAGCAGCAGTCATTTTAGGAGAACATGCGAAACATGGTCAATTTCAACCACTCGGTTTGGAGATAGATTTTGGGCCAGGCAAGGATTTACCGTCACTTACATTTGAATTGGAAAACGGTTGTACCATGGAGATTATCGGCCGAATCGACCGTGTGGATCGAGCGGATGGCGAGAATGGCGTGCTTTTACGAGTAATTGATTATAAATCCTCTCAAACAGCTCTGCAGCTTTCGGAAGTGTACTATGGATTATCCCTGCAAATGCTGACTTACTTGGACGTTATTCTTACACATGCAGAGACATGGCTTGGTGTCCAAGCGAAGCCTGCAGGTGTGCTCTATTTCCATGTGCATAATCCAATGTTACAGCAAAAAAATGCGCTTGATCCGGCTTCCATCGAGAAGGAGCTACGTAAACGTTTCAAAATGAAGGGGTTAATTACCGCTGATGCTGAAGTAGCTGGATTGATGGATGATGAGCTCATCCATAGTTCAGGCCATTCACAACTTATCCCAGTTGCTCTAAAGAAAGATGGGAGTTTTTACTCGACTTCATCTGTAGCGACGGACGAGCAGTGGGACACGCTGCGCACTTATGTACGCAAACAAGTAAAACAAATTGGTACGAACATTACAGATGGGCATGTGGATATCGCTCCTTATCGGTTGGGGAAAAAATCAGCCTGTCAGCACTGCTCGTATTCATCGATTTGTCAAATAGATCCCTTATTTGAAGGGAATGACATCCAAGTCTTTCGACCGCGTGCGAAGGATCAAATTTGGACGGATTTGGCTGAGCAGGTTAGCCAGTCTTGAAGGTAGAAAGGAGCGTACAAGGTGACACAACAGCAAGAACCTAAGCCTATTGGAAGTACATGGACGGATGATCAATGGGACGCGATAACCCTCAAGGGTCAGAACATGCTAGTTGCCGCTGCTGCGGGCTCTGGTAAGACAGCGGTACTCGTCGAACGTATCATTCGACGGATTTCCAATGAGTGGGAGCCCATCGATGTTGATCGACTACTCGTTGCTACCTTTACGAAGGCTGCAGCTTCCGAAATGAAGCATCGGATTCGAGAAGCGCTTGAGAAAGAACTTATGAAACAACCTCATTCGCAACATCTGCGTAAACAGCTAGCACTTATGGGGAAAGCATCTATCACGACACTGCATTCCTTTTGTTTAGAAGTTGTACAACGATATTTTAGTCTAATCCAATTAGATCCTGGTTTTCGGATTGCGAATGAAACTGAAGCTGATTTGCTGCGTCAAGATCTGCTTGGAGAGATGCTTGAGGAATATTATGCGGCGAGTACTGAGAACAGTGCTTTTTGGCAGTTAGTGGACTCATTCAGTGGTGAACGCAATGATAGTGCGATTATGCAGCTCATCCAGAAGTTATACGATGTATCGCGCAGTCATCCTTGGCCAGAGCACTGGTTAAGAGGCACGGCATCTATGTTCGGGTCACGCGTACAAGAAACTAATCATGTGAGTATGGGTGAATCAACCGAGGTGGTGGAAGAAGCATTGCCTTATGTTGCTGCGACATCTGCACCTGTGGACTATTCACTGTGGGAACAAAGTCTTATTCGAGATCTTTCCCTCGAACTTGAGGGAGCCGCGGACTTGCTAAGGCAAGCCCTGCATATTGCTGAATCACCGGGAGGCCCTGCTCCTTATCTCGATAATTTACGGGAAGATTTATTGCTCGTTCAGAACCTGCTGGAAACAACGACATATCCATGGTCTGTCTTGTATCTTGGTTTTCAAACAGTCGAATTCGGCAAGCTCAAAGCTTGCAAAGGCGATGATTTTGATAAAGGACTGCAGGAAGAAGTAAAAGAGCTACGGAACAAGGCCAAAGACCAAATAAATAAATTAAAAGAAGAATTGTTTGGCCGGACACCAGAGCAATTTCATCTGGAAGTTGCCCAAATGGCGCCTTTGTTGCATGTTCTTGTTGATCTCATCGTTGATTTTGGTCAAAGATACCAAGCGGCTAAAGCGGCAAAGGGTCTGATTGACTTTGCTGATTTGGAGCATTACTGTTTACAAATTCTTAGTGCACCTGGTTCTATGCCAGGCGAATTATATCCTTCGGAAGCAGCGCAAGCGTATAGGAAGCAATTTGCTGAAGTCCTCCTGGACGAATATCAGGATACGAATCGTGTCCAAGAAGCTATAGTTGAGTTGATTTCGACAGCCAAACCTGGGAATCGATTCATGGTCGGCGATGTAAAGCAAAGTATTTATCGGTTTCGACTGGCAGAGCCAGGGTTATTTCTAGAGAAATACAAAGCGTATCGTTCTAATAAAGAATCAGCGTCTGATGGAGAAATGAACGGTGGAAGAATTGACTTAGCTCGAAATTTCCGCAGTCGACTTCAAGTCGTCCATGCAGTTAACTTTATTTTCAAACAAATGATGAATGAGACAGTTGGTGAAATTGCTTACGATGAGCGGGCAGAACTGGTGTACGGGGCTGGGTATCCGCCTTCGGAATCAGATTGTTCGGTTGAAATGCTAATCATAGACCGTGCGAAAGACGGAGCCGATAAAACTGAAGCGTTTATGGATGATTCTGATGAAAACGGGGACGAATCGAACCCTGATGTCACCGGAAGCGGGACTGATCCCGCTATCGAAGCAGAAGAACTGGAAACTGCACAGCTAGAAGCACGTACCATTGCGCGTCAAATCAAGGGCTTGTTAGGTGCTGATAATCAAGAAGCTTTCCAAGTATTTGATAAAAGAACGGGAGGCAATCGGCCAGCAACGTATCGAGATATTGTGATCCTACTGAGAGCAACTCAAGCATGGTCTCCGATCATAATCGATGAACTCAAGAAACAGGGAATTCCGGCTTACGCTGAGCTCAGCACGGGGTACTTCTCGGCAACTGAAGTCGAGACGATGCTTTCTTTATTGAAAGTTATTGACAATCCGTATCAGGACGTACCTTTGGCTGCTGTACTGAGATCGCCAATAGTGGCGCTATCTGCTGAAGAATTGGCACAAATTCGAGTTGCGGATAAAGCTGTCGCTTTCTATGAGTCTGTACTGCGAACCGCTGGGCCAAATATCCCTAATGAGAACGAGCAGTTGTCCTTGAAATTGGCTGCTTTTCTCGAACATTTGGAACAATGGCGAAATGATGCGAGGCAAGGCTCTCTCGCAGACTTGATCTGGCGTATCTTTAGACAAACCGGTTATTACGATTTTGCTGGGGGTTTGCCTGGTGGTATGCAAAGACAAGCCAATTTAAGAGCGCTATATGATAGAGCTAGACAATACGAAAGTACTTCCTTACGTGGCTTATTCCGTTTTTTACGATTTATTGAGCGGATGAAAGAGAGTGGAGGAGATCTTGGAACCGCTCGTGCGTTGGGTGAACAGGAAGACGTTGTACGAATTATGTCTATTCATAAGAGTAAAGGACTGGAATTTCCAGTCGTATTCGTTGCAGGTATGGCCAAAATGTTTAATCAACGGGATTTGAATGAAGCTTTTTTGTTGCATAAAGAGCTTGGCTTTGGACCGAGATTTGTAGATACGACGCTGCGTGTCAGTTATCCGACACTACCTTCTCTTGCCATAAAAAAGAGACTGAAATTAGAACTTTTAGCAGAAGAAATGCGTGTCCTCTATGTAGCACTTACAAGAGCACGCGAGAAACTATATTTGTTAGGTACTGTGAAATCTCTCGACAAGCTCCTGCGTGGATGGGGGCGTCATTTATCAAGGGAGGCTTGGTATTTACCCGATTTTGAGTTGGCTAAAGCGAAGAGCTATCTGGATTGGGTAGGACCGGCGTTACTTCGTCATCCTGATGCTGTATTATGGCGAGAAAAAATTGGCATAAGCGAGATATCTTCTGATATACGTTTACTGAGGGATGCCTCGCAATGGAAGCTGTCTGTCATTACGCCAGAAAACTTGCAGCAATTGGAGGTACTAGAGGATTCCACTTTCGTGCCGGATCAAGATCGATTTATGGCGATTCAGCAACGTGAGGTTATTACTACATCGGGGAAATGGAAAGATGTTTTAAGTGAGCGCTTATCTTGGCAATACAAGTTCCAAGATGCACCTAAATATTTTGCCAAGACGACAGTTTCTGAGATGAAACGTTTATCTGAGGTCAATCGCATCGCGGATGAGTTAGAGTTACCTTACGCTATGGAAACTGTGCCAACTCTGGGGGAAGCAGCAGTAACTCAGCAACCGGCTCCTTTAATTTGGCGTCGACCAAGATTTATGGAAGAGAAGAAGCTAACGGCGGCAGAGAAAGGGACAGTTGTTCATGCCGTTATGCAAAATATGTCTCTAGCAGAGTTGCCTACTGAGGCAAGTATTCAAGGCACTCTTCAAGAAATGATAGACAAACAGACCATGACGCAAGAGCAGCGTGATGTCGTAGATATTCCGGTTATTTTGAAGTTTTTTGAGACATCCGTTGGCAAAAGATTAATTCAGTCACACCATGTTCAGCGCGAGGTTCCATTTAGCTATGGGCTCCCTGCAGTTGAGGTATACTCGGAGACGGACTCATCTACGCTTGGTGAGACCGTACTCATTCAGGGTGTAATTGATTGTTTATTTGAAGATGAGCTAGGTCTCGTTCTCGTGGATTATAAAACGGATGCGGTTCGTGGCAGCTCGGATTCCGAACTTCAACTTCGGTATGAGAAACAAATAGGTTTGTATGCACGAGCTGTGGAACACATTTGGAAACGTCAGATACACGGGAAGTACCTCTATTTCTTTGATGGAGCCAAGTTAGTAGAGATGTAGTTAAATCATAGGCAAGTGAGGCCAGAACAGGAAGGAGATGGGACATGCGAATTTTGCACACAGCGGATTGGCATTTTGGACGAGCTTTGGAAGGTCGAAGCCGGATGGAAGAACAGGTCGCTTTTATGGATGAACTCGTACGTATCGTGGAAGATCAAGCGATTGATCTGGTGTTGATTGCAGGAGATATTTACGATAGTGTGAATCCTCCTGCTGCAGCGGAACAGTTGTTTTATGAGGGCATTGCGAGATTAGCTGATGGCGGGAAAAGGTATGTGGCGATAATTTCTGGCAATCATGATCATCCTGATCGGCTAGCAGCTTCAGGTCCTCTAGCAGCAACCCAAGGAATTACATTGATAGGTTTACCAATTCAAGAGATTCAGTCGATTGGCATAGCTCGTACAGGTGAGCTTGCGCGTCTAATCGCATTGCCTTATCCCTCGGAATCACGTTTGAAAGAGTTGTTGTCGGAAGTCGCTGAGGAAGAAGTGCTGCGCAGCAAATATTCGGAACGGGTTGGGGCACTTATTCGGAAACAGGCTGCTTTATTTGAATCGAGCACGGTGAATTTAATTATGAGTCACTTATATGTCCTTGGAGGTCAAGAAACGGAATCTGAACGACCTATTCAGGTTGGGGGTGCTTATACAGTCGATACAACGGCTTTGGCAGCAGGTGCGCAATACGTGGCACTTGGTCATTTGCATCGTCCACAAAATGTGAAAGGGGCATCACCCATTCGTTATAGTGGATCCCCACTAGCTTATAGCTTCTCAGAAGCAGGTCAAGCCAAATCGGTTACGATACTTGATCTTGCCCCAGGACAAGCAGCTGAGCCCGAGGAGATTTTCTTGACATCTGGACGCCCGTTAGTGAGTTGGAAAGCGAAGGAAGGCATTGGTCAAGTCCATCAATGGTTAGATGAGCAAAGGGATAGCACGGCATGGATTGATTTGGAGATTACAATGACCTCGGCCATGTCGATTGAACAAATACAATCGTTGCGCAAGTCGTATGAAGGTTTCATTCACATTCGCCCAATTTATCCGGAAATGGAAGTTGTCCGCTCGACGATGCCCAGAGCAGCAATTTCGATGGAAGAGCATTTCACGCGCTTCTATGCGCGCCAAACAGGAGGAGCCCAGCCAGAGCCTGCACTAATTCAATTATTTTTGGAGCTGCTGCAAGAGAAAGATCTTGGAGATACAACTGGCGGCGAGTAATTGGGCTGGGATGCATGAACATACGTGAGAGGGTGGCAGGCAAAGTATTTTCCCCAGCGAATACTTGTGGATAACTTTGCAGTGAATGAAAGGAGTACATTAGAATGCGTCCAATTCAGTTACAAATGTCTGGTTTGCAAAGCTATCGAGAACTGCAAACGATTGATTTTAGCCAACTCGTGGATGCAGGCGTGTTTGGTATCTTTGGACCAACGGGCAGCGGGAAATCATCCATCTTAGATGCGATAACGTTATCCCTCTATGGCAAAGTGGAAAGAGCAAGCGGCGGCACGCAAGCGATTATGAATCATGCGGAGCAAACGCTGTTCGTTTCTTTTACATTTGAACTGACGAACGCCTCAAGCACAGCTCGCTACCGAGTAGAGAGGCAATTCAAGCGCGGATCTGAAATGTCAATTAACGGAACGATTTCACGTCTCTTACATATTCGAGATCAAGAAACCATTGTGCTTGCGGATAAGGCTGGCGAAGTCAATCTCCAGATTCAGAACATTTTGGGTCTGTCGATGCAGGATTTTACAAGAGCGGTCGTGCTTCCGCAAGGAAAGTTTGCTGAGTTCCTAACTTTGACAGGTAAAGATCGTAGGCAAATGCTACAGAGGCTGTTTCATCTTGAAGCCTATGGGGATCAATTAAGTGCAAAAGTAAGTTCTAAAGTAAAGGAAACGGACAGTGTCATTAAACAGCTCGCTGCTGAGCAGCAAGGCTTGGGTGATGCGACCGCAGTAGCTTTGGAAGAGGCGAACAGAAGACTTCTTGAAGCGGAACAAGAAGCTGTTCGAAGCCGACTTCATTTGGAGGCGCAGGAGAAGGCCTATGAAGAAAACAAACAAGTCTACCAATGGATAAAAGAATCAGAAAGTCTTGAACATGAGCAGGGGAAGCATCATGAACAAGAAGGGTTTATTACGGAGAAAGAACAGGTTCTGAAACTTGCGGAACAAGCGGAGCGGGTTATTCCTTACTTGGATCAACATCAACTAGCTGCTACGGATGTGACGGCAACCGAAACACTTCTAGTAAACGCAACGTCTTCCTTAGCACTTGCAGAAACAGATTATAAGCGAGCATCGCTTGCTTTTGATAAAGCAGGGCAGGATCTTCTAGAGCAAGAAGGGCCGTTGTTGCTGCGATTGGATCAATTGGAACAAGCGCTTGTGATTGGGCAAGAGCTTGAACAAGTACAGTCGCAAATTCAAAAGGCACAAACACAAGAAGCTGAAGTGAAATCAGCATTATTGACTTTGCAAGGAGATCTGTTTAAAGCGAACGAAACGAAACAGAAAGCAGTAGCCAAACAAACAGAACTGAAAGCCCAATTAAAACAGGTTGAAACGGATACTGCGAAGAGGCACCAGCTGCAAAGGGCTGTGCAGGAGAAAAAAGCCATACTTCTTCTTCAAGCCCAAGAGCTAGAAGCACAAAGAAATAAAGAGGATAAAATAAAGAAATGTAAATCTGTGGAGCACTCGAGAGAACTGATTAGGGATAAACAGAGGGTGTTGTATGCCCAGGTTTTAAGTTGGATTGAAGTTAATGCTTCGAGTGAAGGGCAATTGCAGAATCAACAAGATCTATTTACAGCTTTTTCGACGGGGCTGCAGGGGTGGTTGGAGGAGCAAAGAAAGCAATTGAAGCATCAAGAACGTCATGCCTTGGCTGCATTGTTGGCTGCTGATTTAGAGATGGGGGAATCGTGCCCCGTTTGCGGTTCCCTAGAGCATCCAGCTATTACTAAGAATGGTGAGAACGCAGCGAATGTGGATACAGGGGAAGTTTCCGAAAGTGAATTGCAACGTATCGAACCTTTCTTGCAGGGAGCAAAAGAACGACAGTATCTAGGGGTGCAACTCATTCGAAGAATGAGCGATCAGCGAAAGCAAGCAGCGCAATTAAGTTTCCCTGAAGAAGTCATAAGTAGGCAACAGGTTGATAAGATTGAAAATAATCTAGGGCTTCAAGAAGCTGCGGCTGCTCAAGAAGTAGCAACTCAAGTAAGTTCATTTAACGATTGTATCGGCATGAGCTTGGCAGATTGGCAGAAGGCTTGGCACAATGTGAATTCAGATTCACAAGTCGTAGTTACTCAAGTGGAAGAGTCTGAGAAGGCTTATGAACAATTGCTCAAAGATCACGTACAATTAACACAACAGGATCTAGTCTTGGGTGCGCAAGTGGAAGCGGCGGCTAGTTTGGTTGTGGAAGCTGAAGCTAGACTAAGGAGTTTAAAGGATGGAATTCAAGATCAGGTTCGTCAGTGGCAAGAGGGATTCGCAGAGCTGAGTTGGGATACTGTTGAAGCACAACTACAACAGCTCTTAGAAAATGAACGAATAGCCGATGAGCTGCGCGGTCGTATTGAGAAGAGTGTTCCTTTCCTCGAAGAACTTCTCGTCAACATTGAGAAGCTTCAGCTTGCTGCGCAAGAGCACGATCGAACAGCCTTGCAGCTCCATGAGCGGCTGCAAGGGCTCGCGCAGCTCGCCGCCGACAAGTCGCGGCAGCTCGCTCTGCGCGCGCCTGGCGCGGCGGTGCCGCAGCTCATCGCGGAGGCGACCTCCGCGCTAGCGCAGCTGCGGCAGCTCGCGCAGCAGACCAAGCTCGCGCACGCTGCTGCGCAGCGCGAGCAGTCCCTGGCGGCGCAGCGCCACAGCGCCGCCGCCGAAGCCGCTGCCGCTGCGGCGCGGCAGCTCGCGCAAACCGAGCGCGCGCTGGCCAGCGCGCTCGAGAGAGGCGGCTTCGCTTCGCGCGAAGCCGCAGAGGCAGCGGCGCTGGCGCCTGAGCAGCGCCGCCAGTGGGCGCTGCTCGCGGCGGAGCATCGCGAGCGCGAGCAGGCGCTGCGCGCCCAGCTGGCGCAGCTGGCAGCGAAGCTGCAGGGCCGCGTGCTGAGCGCGGCCGAGTGGGCGCAGTCGCAGGCGCAGCTGAGCGACGCGAAGACCGGCGCCGAAGCTGCGCTGGAGGCGCGAGCCAAGGCGGCGCAGGGGGCCAGCGAGCTCGCTGCGCGGCACTTGCGCTGGTGCGAACTCGAAGCGCAGCGCGTTGAGCAAGCGACGCTGCTAGAGCGGCTCGGCAAGCTGCAAGCCGTGCTCAAGGCCAATGCCTTCGTCGAGTACCTTGCCGAAGAGCAGTTAATGCAAGTAAGTCGTGCGGCATCCGAGCGACTGGGTGAGTTGACACGTCGACGTTACGGGATTGAAGTCGACTCTGGTGGTGGTTTCGTTATTCGCGATGATGCGAATGGCGGTGTAAAGCGACCCGTGGGCACGCTATCTGGTGGGGAAACGTTCCTTACCTCGTTAGCCTTAGCCTTAGCTTTGTCTGCCCAGATTCAACTAAAAGGCGAATATCCCTTAGAATTTTTCTTCTTAGACGAAGGTTTCGGTACGCTGGACCAAGAGTTGTTAGACATGGTTATTGGTGCACTAGAGAAACTTCATACAGATCGATTAGCAGTAGGTGTCATTTCTCACGTACCTGAGCTTCGTGCGAGGCTTGTCCGCAAATTAATTGTTCAACCTGCAGAACCGTCCGGTCGTGGGAGTCGCATTTCGCTCGAAGAACTATAAAGGGTTGCTTGCAAAAGCCACTATTGAACGCGAAATAGTCAATGGAGCGTAGCATTCACACTGCTGAGCTCAACATTTCTTTTAATCCAATTAAGGCTAATGATGGATGATCGGTCATTAGCCTTTTTTTGATTTCCTACCTGCCCCTTAGGTAAAGGCATCATGCCGAAACGTACAAGTTGGCATACACTGCACCAACTTGACGAAAAAGGGGAATGTGCATGGCAACATTTCATGAAGCACTGAAACATAAGAATCGCCTCTCGCCTGTCTTATTGAAGAGGGCAGAAGTTATGGGAGTAGGCGTTGGATACGCAAATCCCAAAAAGCCAACCGCGGGTGCAAGCGTCATTGTTTACACCCACCAGAAAATCGTACCATCGGGTTTAAACAATCTTAAAAGTGTTGCTTCGAAATTAGGTTCATCAGTTCCTGTGCGCTTTCTCTCTGCGGATTCATTCAAAGCACATGTGGTAAAGGCCCCTAAACCCAAAATGTACAAGGTAACTACGTTTCAAAGTAGGAATCGTCCAGTGCCTGGCGGCGTGAGTATTGGCAAAACAAATCCTTCCTCGACTGGAACTGCGGGATTAATCGTAATTAAAAATAATCAACTTTACATCTTAAGTAACAACCATGTGTTAATCAGAGATAATTCTTCCGCATTCTCTGAAACGGTTCAACCTGGCCCAGCAGATGGCGGTAGTTCAGGGACAGACCGTGTGGGAAGAGCGTATCAATTTGTGCCGTTACGTCCTGGTGAAGTTAATTTTCAAGATTCATCGATTGCCCTTCCAACTTCAAATAGTCTACTAAACCCAAGGTATTTACGGAATGCATCAGGTGATTTAATTACAGTGCCAGGCCATCTTCTGAGTTATCCAGTCGGACTTCAAGTGTTTAAATCAGGTCGTACAACAGGTGCTGTTAGAGGAACCGTAGAGTCTAATAATGTGGATGTACGTGTTTCTTATGGCGGCAGCTTAGGTACGCTGCTGTTTCGCAATCAGACGGTCATTGTAGGAACTTCGGGTCCGGTATCACTTCCAGGTGACTCAGGCTCAGTCTGGCTGCGTTCCAGCGATCGTTATGCGGTAGCACTTAATTTCGCCGGTCCAGCAGATGGTTCTCGTTCCATTAGTAATCCGATTGGTGTGGTTATGGCTTCTTATGGTGTACGTACGGCAATTCCAGCAGCGGGTGGCACATATACGGCCGGTAAAGTGAAAGGAACTGCACCTCGTGGGGATGCTTCCTATGTGCAGCCTTTGACGGAGCAGCAACGGAAGCGTACTAGAGCAATTTTGGTGAAATCACACAAATAAAAGCCTGAACGTATAGCTCAGAAATCTAGCATTGGTTAGCTGAATAAGCAAAAGGAATTACGATGAGTTGACGCCATCGGTAATTTCCTTCTACATATTTCCAGATTGTGTATGTGTGATACTCACTTACTGGCGTATCCAATTTCTGGCCGAATCGTCTGCCCTTCAAGTTCCACACCATATGAAATAGATTTCAAATAAGCTAATTGCTTTTCTTCATAAGCTGTGCCCTTCGAAACGATTTGATTTTTCTCAATGTAAAAAGGTTGAAACGAAAGCTCGATTTGCCCTTGATCAAACTTCAAATGAAGCAGTCCCGTGTCCGCTTTGGGACCCGATACATAGTCTGGGAACAGAAAATTGCCAATGGAATACGCAATTGGCTTGCCTTTGTAATACTCGAAACCTTGCAGTACGTGCACGTGACTCCCGATGATGGCATCAGCACCAGCGTCTATCATTTGTTTGGCGAATTCACGCTGCCATGCCTCAGGTCGATTGTTCATCTCCACGCCCCAATGCAGATAGACGAGTACATAATCGGCGCCTTCGCGTTCCCGAGTAATTGCCTCGAGCACAGGCTTTCTATCATAAGCTTGCGCAATACCAGGTTTGTTCGTACCTGCGAACCAATCTCCGGTTGGGATGAACCGAGAAAAGGCGAGGAATTTCACTGATTTTCCCTTCAAATTCACGCTCTTTGCTCGATACGCTTCTTGTGCATTGAGACCCCCTCCCACATAGAGTAGGTTAGCCTTATTGAGATGAGTTAGTGTGTCGAGAAATCCCTTTTGCAAGAAATCCATAGAATGATTATTGGCTACGGATACCATGTCGAAACCAGCATTTTTCAGGCCTGTAAGGGATTCAGGATTGGATTTGAAATTATAGATCTGATTCGTATCCTTCTCTTTCTCTAATGTAACCGCCGTTTCCAGATTGACGAAAGAGAAATCAGCTTGAGCGATCTCGGATTGAATATGCAGGAAGGGATAATCAGGCCCATATTGATTAATAGCGTCTTTGACAGACCAATCGAACATCGCATCACCGGCATAGAGGATATGCAACGATTCCGATATATCTGGTTTTTTTGGTGTTGGTTGTACATATACGACAGGGGGAGGAGTCTCGCTGCCACTTGTGCTTGAATCAGATGGAGGTGTGTGGCTGCCATTTTCGGTTGGTTCTGGCAAGATGACAGATGATGAGGGAGGCAACACGAATGGACTGCTTAAGTCCTCTGTAATTTCAGATGAGTTGGAGTCAATTGGAACTGATTTCATTCCAATGGGCAATGGATCAATGGAGGCTTCACAACTAACCAATAACGTACTTAAACAAACTGCCATCAAGATTATTACCCTTTTACTTGTCATGGGTTGGTAACCCCTTCACACGCGATTTCACTATATTCTAACAATGGTTAATTGCAAAAGGGATCGAACCGTTGTAGTGATAACATTAAATTCAGATTAATTTTGCGTGATAGGCAGAGGGCTTTTGTAATTTTTTTGATTTTTATGCTACTTTTTCGTTGCTCATAACGTATCAAGTAGATGCGAATAACATAGAACAACATGAAAGGGAGTCTATATTTCTTGAAAATGAATAGGCGAATAGGAATTTTATCACTGGCAGTAGGTATTCTTGCAGCAGGTATGGTGGGGGCGCCCGGACCAGCGCGTGCGGATGTTGTTTGGGATCATTGGAAACAAGCGGACTCGTTGCAAGCGTCTGGAAATTCGAAAGCAGCGGTTCCCCATTGGATATATTTGGCTGATTACTATGCAAGTGCGGGGGACTGGGAGAATGCAGCCCTCTTCAGTGGCAAGTTGGACAAGTATTTTGATGATATCGGTGACTATGATCAAGCGATTCGGTATTATGAGCAGGAAAATCAATATTGGGTCAATGCTGGCAAGGATTGGGGCGCTGTCAAATTGCAGCGTGCGGATCAAATTCGGACAACAGTTGAATTGTATCGGGAAGAGAATAGCGAGACCATCGTCCAAGAACGTACTTCCCCAGACGGCACACGTTTGGCTAAGTTTGAACCTGCATACGGGACGTATTTGGGCATGTATTCAGAACAAGACCCTAAAGTCGGGAATACATTTACCAAGATGCAATCGGTCTACGGCAAAAAGCATGCAATTTACCTAGCCTATGCGCATTGGGGACAAGGTTTTCCGTCTACTTATGCGAAGCGGGCCAAAGACGCTGGAGGTGCTTTGCAAATCGCTTGGGAACCAGATAATGGCCTAGATCCTGTTACAGACGGAGCTTATTTGCGGAGTTGGGCCAAAGAGGCGAAAGCCGCTGGAATTCCAATTTTTCTGCGATTTGCAGGGGAAATGAATGGCGCTTGGGTGAAATGGCATGGGAATCCTGCACAGTATATTGCGAAGTTTAGAATGCTGCATGATGTATTTGCGGCAGATGCGCCTAATGTGGCTATGGTCTGGAGTCCAGGCGATGTGCCGGCCAACGATATCGATCCCTACTATCCGGGTGATGCGTATGTCGACTGGGTTGGTGTCAGTTTATACATTGAACCTTACGAAAACGGAGATTCATCACTTCCGTCCATGCTTGCGACAAGCAACGTAGAAAGACTTACAAGGTTGTACAACACCTATGCGGATCGGAAGCCATTAATGCTGAGTGAAACAGGTGTTCCGCATTATTCACATTCGGCTGGTGAGGATTACACGGAATGGGCGAAGTTAAACCTGCAACGTTTGTATGAAATTATGCCTTACAAATATCCCAGATTGAAAGCAATTACGTATTTTAATGTGGATCAGCAAATGAATAATGCCAAGAATGATTACTCATTATCGACTTCCTCTGATATTCAAGGCTATTACAGCAAGTTGATTGCTAATCCTTATCTTCTTTCTGAGGTGAAGGATGGAGCAAAACCAGCAGATCACGTAGGATATGTACCGATTGATGCTAAACATCAATCATTTACGAAGCAAACGAGAATCATTCCTTTTATCAAAATACCCCAAGTCTATATTGGAAAAGTGGAGTATCTCCTAAATGGGCGAGTTATTGCTTCCCAAACGAGTTTGCCATACGGAATCGATTTCAAAGCTGGTGAGGTGCCAGAAGGTTCCGTTCTGCAGCTTCGAATCATGAATACATCTGGGCAACAAGTAGCCCTCCGTACGTTTGGCATATCCTCACAAGTTTCCGTGAATATCAATGGTGCTGTTCAACAATTTGAACAAGCTCCTGTTATTGTGAATGGTTCAACATTTACGCCGCTTCGTGCGATATTTGAAGCGATGGGAGCCAAGGTGGATTATGATGCGTCAACACGATCTGTCACAGCAACCAAAGGAAGTACAACAGTGAAGTTGACGCTTGATCAAAGAACAGTTTATGTCAATGGCAAGTCGTTGGAGTTGGAAGAACCAGCCCGATTAGTGAATGGTTACACCCTCGCACCTGCTAGATTCGTAGGTGAAACCTTTGGTGGTAACGTCAATTGGGATGGAGCAACGAGAACGGTGTCCATTACCAGCAAATAAAGCGAAAAAAGCTGTTTCAATTTCTGACGACAAAGTCAAATCTTGAACAGCTTTTTGTTTGCTAACTCATTTTCAGCAATTTATACGTTCTGTAAAGCTTGTTCCACTTCCTGTACGATGGCTAATGCTGCGCTGCGCGCACTGGAGAATGCACGTTCAGCAAGCTCGCCTTTACCTGTGCAGCCGTCTCCACAGAAGTAGAAGGGAATATTTTCAACACGAGTTGGCAGAAGTCGGTTGGTTGCAATGTTTTTCACACTGGATACCATTGCTTTCTTCGAAACCCGCTTAACCGCAGTAACATCACGCCAGCCTGGGTAATGTCTATCGAATAGGGCTTCCATTTGCGAAGTTTTATTGTCCAAATACGCTTTGCGTTCCTCGTCGTTATCAAATTTATCACTAAGGTAAGCAATGCCTTGAAGCAATTGTCCACCTTCAGGAACTAATGTATGGTCTGTTGCGGAAACATCACTGATGAATAGTTTATTATCCATGTCGCTAATGTAACTGAATGGTCTAGCAACGACGCGGCTTAAACCTATGTCATATACCATAACTTCGGTCGCCGTATTGGATTCGTAAGGAGCTAAGAAGGGTTCCCAAGCCGAACCTTTGAGTAATTTGACTACTTGTTGAACAGGCATTGCGAAGATGACTTTATCAAATGCCATTTCACGCGTTTTCGTTTTCAGTACAAACTTACGATCCTCATAACGAAGTCCGTCGACACCTTCCTGTAAGGCGATTTCCCAATTGCCAGAAGTGGTCAATTTCTGCTTCAGTTGATTTGTAATAACAGCCCAGCTGCCTAAGACATAGTTGACAGGTTTGCTAGACAAGAACAAGTTATGGTAATACTCGCTAATCACGGCGCCGGATACGTTGCGTGCATCCTCCGGAGTAATGAAGAAGTTGGAACAAACCAAATGCTCCCATAGCTCTTTGACATCTTCATCCGCATTGGATTCGGCAAGATAGTCGGCCAATGTAGCGAAGTTCTTAATATTGTGGATATTCGCAATAATGGCCGCGATTTCACCAACAAAACGAACTTTTTGAATCGTGCTAAGCAAATCCGTTTTGAGGAGGTTAATCGCATCTAATGGTGCGGTTGTAAGTTGGTTATGTTTAGCATAGACGACTTTGCGTTTATCGACTTGTTTAGAGGAGAAGGAAAGCCCGAGCTCGCGTTCCATTGTAGTTAAAGTATGACGATCAATACCGTAGATGGCATGCGCGCCGTAATTTAGCGTGAAACCTGCTTTCTCATACGTAAAAGCTCGGCCTCCAAGCTGTGGACTACGCTCAAATAGAATACCTTCTACATGCGGGTTTTCTGATAAATACGCGGCAGCTGTTAACCCAGCTAATCCTCCGCCAATAATGGCTACTTTCATTCGCTTATCCTCCTTGGGGATGGGTTCTACCTGCAGCGATGCGTAAGGTTCTTCAGAACGAAGACCTATCCATAGCCAGGCTAAGTTGTTTTTCATCATGGAGAGCAGATCGGCATCATCTTGATTGCACCAAGTGAGAATCGTTCCGGTATACATGCATACGAGCAGTTCGATCTTTTTTGGCTCTGGGAGCCAATGCTGTAGGCTTTGAGACAAGACTTTCAATTGCTGGAGCTCTTCCGTTTTTACTGTATCATTCTGTAAAGAAAGTGCCTGCAAACTGCGAATGAGTCGGGGTGACATTTGAATATTCGACGCTAAGTCTAGAAATAGACGATTAATATGGCCTTCTAGCGACTGTACCTTTGAAGGTGGTTGTTTTACCCACTCTTGAATCAGTTGTATTTGTTTACTGTATAAAGCTGAAATAATGGCATCTTTACTTTTGAAATAATGATAAAAGGTTCCTTTGGAAGTGCTGGTAGCCGCGATAATATCATCAACAGATACGTTTTCGTACCCTTTCTCCATGAACATCGCTAGGGCAACTTCCATCATGACATCACGTTTTTTGCGGGTTGAGGCTCTCATGAATTGACTCATCCGCTCACTCCATTCAAACAATCCGTTTACACCTATTATATGCAAAAATAGACTTGCAGTCTACAAATGAATTGACCGGCGTCAAATTGGAAGCGCGGATTAAATAATCTAAATCATTCTTTCCCGTGTGAGGCTTCTCCGTTCGGTATATACTTCACTTTAGAACTACGTGAGAGGATGAATTAAAGACTTGAACAAGACAGATTTAGGTTGGCATGTAAGTTTCGATAAAGCATTTGAGCCTTTTCTAAATGAAGAAGGATTTGTCGCAGGCCGCGTCTCCTTAGAACATAAACATATGTATCGCGTTCAGACGGAAGTTGGCGAAGTGTTAGCCGAAGTTTCTGGCAAAATGCGTCACCAAGCTCTGCGTCGTGAAGATTACCCAGCGGTAGGCGATTGGGTAGTGATATCACTACGAGAAGGGGAGCAGCGTGCTGTCATCCATGCTGTACTTCCTCGTCGAAGTAAGTTTTCCCGTAAAGTGGCTGGTCAAGTCACGGAAGAGCAAATTGTTGCAACCAATGTAGATACGGTATTTTTGGTGAATGCATTGAATCAAGATTTTAACGTTCGACGTATAGAACGCTATCTGGTCCTAGCATGGGAAAGTGGTGCGAATCCTGTCATCGTGTTAAGCAAGTCTGATCTTTGCGCTAACCCAGATGAGTTGGCAGCTGAAGTGGCTGCCGTAGCTATTGGCGTACCGATTCATATTATTAGCTCTGCTGAAAATCGTGGCTTAGATGAGCTTGCTTCTTACATGACCCGTGGTCAGACAGTGGCTCTGTTAGGATCATCAGGGGTCGGGAAGTCAACCTTGGTTAACCGGATTTACGGCAGAGATATATTGAACACAGGGGATATTCGATCAGGAGATGACAAAGGGAAGCATACAACAACGCACCGTGAGCTGATTCTACTGCCGGATGGCGGTATCCTAATTGATACACCAGGGATGAGGGAGCTGCAGCTATGGAGCGCTTCTGAAGGCTTGAGTACATCTTTCCAGGATATTGAGGAATTCGCCGAGCAATGCTTCTTTCAAGACTGTAAGCATGAGAATGAACCGAAGTGCGCGGTGAAATCAGCACTAGATTCAGGAACATTGTCCGCGGAGCGTTTTCAGAATTATGTGAAATTACAGAAGGAACTTGCTTATTTGGCTCGCAAAGAGGACAAAGGACTTCAAGCAGCTGAGAAAGCAAAATGGAAGAAGATTCATCAATCCCTCAAAACTCAACCTCACCGCTAAATTCGATAAGATTTGGATTGGATTTTTTGTGTGCTTTCCGATAAACTTATAGGTAAGTAGGATAACACTGTCGGGAGGACGAATAGATCAATGAGTGATTGTATTTTTTGTAAAATCATTGCAGGGGATCTTCCCTCTAAGAAAGTCTATGAAGATGATCAAATTCTAGCTTTTCATGATATTGAGCCAGCGGCACCGATTCATGTCCTGATCATTCCGAAGAAACACTTTGCTTCTTTAGCAGCGGGTCAGCCGGAAGATTGGGCGATCGTAGGACAAATGCAACGTGTGGCCGCGCAAATTGCTAGAGAACTAGATGTAGAAGAATCCGGTTATCGTGTGATTACGAACGTTGGAGCAAACGCGGGTCAAATCGTTCACCATTTGCATTATCATTTGATGGCAGGAGCTAGGTTGGCACCGCTTGGGGTCCATAACTAATCTTTCTAGTAGGAAAGATTAGTTTTGCGATTGACACCCTAATTACTATCACCTATAATGAGATTTGATGAACCGTTTTGTCTTAGATGGTCTGTTCGGAGGGAGGGAAAACTGTTGTCAGAAACTCGAGTTCGTAAGAACGAAACTATAGATGCTGCACTTCGTCGCTTTAAGCGTTCCATCGCTAAGGATGGCGTACTTGCAGAAGTTAAGAAACGTAAGCATTATGACAAGCCAAGCGTTAAGCGTAAGCTTAAATCTGAGGCTGCTCGTAAAAGAAAGTTCTAGGAGGCAACATGAGCTTAAGCGATCGATTGAACGAAGATATGAAACAAGCGATGAAGAGTCAGGACAAGTTTAAGCTCTCTGTAATTCGAATGGTACGTTCTACGATTAAGAATTCTGAGATTGATCTGAAAAGACCCTTAGACGACAATGAAGTGCTTGATGTTCTAACTCGTGAGATCAAACAGCGTAAGGATTCCCTCCAAGAATTTACCAAGGCAGGTCGTGATGATCTAGCCGACAACCTGAGTGCAGAACTTGTTATTCTAGCTGAGTACATGCCGCAACAGCTTTCTGAGGAAGAAGTGAAAGCCATTGTACAGCAGACCATCCAGCAAATTGGTGCTTCTTCCAAAGCGGATATGGGCAAAGTGATGACGGCATTGATGCCTCAGGTTAAAGGACGTGCTGATGGTAAACTTATCAATCAGTTAGTTCAACAATTATTAGGTTAATACCAAATATGTTTTGTGAAGATCGAGTGGACATTTCTGCTCGGTCTTTTTTCTTTACAGATGAATCCGCTACAATTTCTGCGAAATTCTGAAACAGTTCATAAGTTGTTGCGTACATATCTAGTGAGTCGTAAGTAAGAAGGGAAGGAGTGAACGACGATGTTTCTTGATAATCTATCCGCGTTTCTGACTCACCCTGTCACTGGTACTGTCTTATTAATGGTCGGAATTATTGGGATTGCACTCGAGTTGCTTTTTTTCAGTAGTGGCTTGCTTGCCTTGGCGGGAGTTGCTGGCTTTGGTTTATATTTCCTGGGTTTTTACTTAGCTGGCTTTGCGAGTTTTGGCGACTTAGCTGTTTTGGGACTTGGCTTGGTTCTCTTGATTTTAGAATTAGTTGTCCCTAGCTTCGGTATTCTAAGTGTATTAGGAGCGATTTGCCTATTCGGCGGTGTGCTCATGGCATCTTCAGATCCCAAGGAAGCAGCGTATATGCTAATTATTGCTTTATTAGTCGCAATCGTGGTCATCATTGCAGCAATTAGAACGTTTAAACATCGCGGCGTTTGGAACCGTTTCATTCTGAAGGAGCAGCTAACGACGAGCAAGGGATTTACATCGAGCCCTGATCGATCTAATTTAGTTGGTTTGATAGGTGAAGCAATAACGCCATTGCGACCTGCTGGAACAGCATTGATTCAAGGAGAACGCGTTGATGTTGTCACGCATGGTAGTTTTATTTCGGTAAATAAAGCCATTGTTGTTGTGGAAGTTGAAGGCGTTCGAGTTGTAGTGAAAGCTGTGGATGACCAACCTAATCAATAGGAGGATACAAACAAATGACGATTGAACCAGGTTTATATTTGGTGTTGCTAGCAGCGGTTATTATTATCGTTTTGTCTATTTTACTCAGCGTGGTTCCAGTGATGTTATGGATATCTGCGCTGGCTTCCGGCGTAAGAATTAGCATTATTACTTTAATTGCAATGAGACTGCGTCGGGTAACACCAAGCCGTATTGTAAACCCAATGATTAAAGCTACGAAAGCGGGCATTGATCTTAGCGTGAACCAACTGGAAAGTCACTATCTGGCAGGCGGTAATGTTGATCGAGTTGTGAACGCTTTAATTGCTGCGCATCGTGCCAAAATTCATTTGGAATTTGAACGCGCGGCTGCCATTGATTTGGCAGGTCGTGATGTATTGTTGGCTGTTCAAATGAGCGTAAACCCACGTGTCATCGAAACGCCGAACGTCTCTGCAGTAGCGAAGAATGGTATTGAGGTGAAGGTTATTGCAAGGGTTACGGTTCGTGCAAACATTGATAGACTCGTAGGTGGTGCAGGTGAGGAAACGATTATTGCCCGTGTAGGCGAGGGGATCGTAACGACCGTAGGTTCTAGTGAATCACATAAGGATGTATTAGAAAATCCAGACATGATTTCTCGCACTGTTTTAGGCAAAGGTTTGGATGCGGGTACAGCTTTCGAAATCCTGTCTATTGATATTGCGGATGTCGATGTTGGTAAAAATATCGGAGCACATTTACAAACAGAGCAGGCAGAGGCAGATAAACGGATTGCCCAAGCCAAAGCTGAGGAACGCCGCGCAATGGCTGTGGCAGCTGAACAAGAGATGAAGGCACGGGTAGTTGAAATGCGTGCTAAGGTTGTTGAGTCAGAGTCACAAGTGCCTCTTGCTATGGCTGAAGCTTTGCAAAAAGGGCAATTAGGTGTCATGGATTATATGAATCTCAAAAATATTGAATCCGATACGCAAATGCGTTCCTCTCTAGGTAAAATTAACGATGGAAAAAATGAAAAAGAGTAAGGTGTGTGAGGTGATCAAATGGAACAGCTTATCGCATTCTTATTTAAGAACTGGTATTTGGTCATTATAGCGTTAACCTTCTTCTATCAGCTACAGAGCAGGCGGAAGCGTACTGAGCAGAGTGCGCAAAGGAAAGGTATGCCAACCTTTGGCAACGGCCCAAACGACGCCAGAAGGCCTGTAGAAGCGAAGAACACGCAACCAGGTCATCTAGGTTCATCGAGTCATCAGGAACGTTCACGAGATGAGTTTAAACAGTCTGGGCTTGGCACAACAATGGCAGCAACACAGAAACAGAAGGCTTCACCCTTTACGCCACAAGTGGTCAAAAGTGCAACGGCAGTGAGTTCGCCTATATATGCAGATGAGATCTCAACGGCAAGCCAATTTCCAAATCAACCGAATCGGGATCAAGTTCTTCAAGGCGTTGTTTGGGCAGAGATACTAGGCCCGCCTCGTGCCAAAAAGCCTTACGGTAGATGATAGGATGTAAGTAACGCCCTTTTGCAATTGCAAAAGGGTGTTTTTTTGTCCATTTAAATGAATATGACTGGAAAGCTACATACGTCCAAAGAGGACGGTACCAGTCTTTTAATCAGCATAAAAAGGGCCTCTGCCGCATAATTTGGTAGAAAGTCTATGCGCCTTTTCTGCATTCTCGATCTTCTAGTTAGAGGGGGTACTGCCCAGCTATGCGTCGCTTGACCCGCAAATGGAACCAGTTCACGGCCAAGATCCTTGATCTTCCCCAAGATGTTGTACAGGATTTGCCGCGAATCACGATGATCGGCAACGTACAGCTTTATGTTGAGAACCACCGGGGCGTACTGCATTTTTCCAGTGAGATTCTGAAGCTGGAGTTAGCGAAAGGAACGCTGGAAGTATGCGGCCAACAGTTGGTCATTAGAGCGATTCTTTCGGAAGAGGTATTCATTGAAGGCATTATCGATCATGTGAAATATATGCCTTAATATTGTGGTAGTGCGAATGAGAATTGGAGGCTGAGTCATGAAACAATCCCTATTCATTGCCCGTTTGCGTGGCTATGTACGCATTCAAATTAGAGGCAAGGACTGCGAAAGGTTGATTCGTCCCATGATGGAGGGGGGTTACTCCATATGGGATATTCAAGCTGGCAAGGATGGGAAACTAGAGATTTACATCCTTATCAAGGACTTCTTTCGACTTCGGCCGCTTTTGAAACGGACAGGCTGCAGAGTCCATGTGGTAGGGCGGTTTGGTCTGCCATTTTTTATGGATAGAATTGGACGGAGAAAAGTGCTTTTCGGCGGTATAGCTGCGTTCATTATTAGTCTTTATGTACTCACCTCATTGGTGTGGCAAGTCTCTGTGGACGGCAATGACCGCATTGCCTCGACTGACATATTGCAGGCCGCATCCAAGCAAGGAATACATAAGTTTCAGTGGAAATTTAAGTTGGACAAGACCGAGGAGCTTTCTCGTGCTATTCAACAGCAACTACCGAGTGCGGCATGGGTTGGCGTCGAAATTCGCGGGACACATATCACGATAAAGGTTGTTGAGGCAACTATTCCCGGGAAAGATCCGTTGAAAAATCCGAGAAACATTGTGGCTTCCAAGAGTGCCCTCGTAACGGAAATACAATCGGTCAAAGGTAAGCCGATGGTGAAACCGAATACATATGTTCGCAAAGGGGCTGTATTGATCTCGGGTACGATTGGTGATGAGCAAAATAGTCAAATTGTGGTCGCAGATGGTAAGATAAGAGGAGTGGTCTGGTATACCTCCCGAATCGAAGTTCCCCTTACGAAACAATATAAAGTCTTCACAGGAGAAACCGAACACCGGAGTTACCTTGTAGTCGGATCAAGAGCGTTGCAGCTTACAGGTTATGGGAAGACGGCCTATGAACATTTTGAAACTTTGCCAGATCGCAAAACATTAGCCTGGCGGTCATTTTCAATTCCTATAGGTTGGCTGCATGAGAAAATAATGGAGGTCCATGTCGTAGATGAGCCGGTGGAAGCGGCGAACGCGAAAAAAGTGGGTATCGAACAAGCAAGAATCAAATTATTGGCGTCTGCAGGTGAGGACTCGAGGATCGTCGGAGAAAAAATTTTGCATGAAAAAACAGAGAATGGTAAAATTTATATAGACGTTCATTTCGAGGTCGAAGAAAATATTGCTGAAGAACAACCAATTGTGACACAAGGAGAATGAGGCCCTGTTGATAGAAAATGCGCAATCCATCCAAATTACATTGAAAAACCCAAATGAAGGATTAGCTTTGTTTGGTCCGCAGGATAAATTTTTGCATATCATCGAGCGGGAAATTGAAGCTCAGATCTTTACGCGCGAAGCCGAAATAACCATTCAGGGCAGGGCTGCGGAAGTGAACTCACTTCAGCAGCTTTTTGAAGTTCTACTGCAGTTAATCCGTAATAATTACACGGTAACGGAACGAGATGTGCTGTATGCTGTTGAGCTAGCGAAACAAATGAAAGCTGAACAATTGTTGGACTTATTCAAGGGCGAAATTACATCAACTCACAAAGGCAAGCCAATTCGTGTCAAAACGATTGGACAAAAGAAGTACGTAGATACTATCAAGAAGAAGGATATTGTATTTGGGATAGGTCCGGCTGGTACAGGTAAAACGTATTTAGCTGTCGTTCTTGCTGTGACTCGATTGAAAGAAGGCGCAGTGAAACGCATTGTCCTCACACGTCCAGCAGTCGAAGCAGGGGAAAGCTTAGGGTTTCTGCCTGGGGACTTACAGGAAAAAGTTGACCCTTATTTACGCCCATTGTATGATGCTCTTAATGATGTCCTCGGGCCTGAGCAAGTTGCAAAGTCACTAGAGCGCGGACTCATCGAGATCGCTCCTTTGGCCTATATGAGAGGGCGTACACTAGATGATTCTTTCATCATTCTAGATGAGGCACAGAATACGACGCCAGAGCAAATGAAAATGTTTCTAACGAGGCTTGGCTTTGGTTCCAAGATGGTTATTACAGGCGATGTGACACAGATTGATTTACCTAGAGGAAAATCTTCTGGGTTGGTCGAAGCATCTCGTATTCTTAGCGGTATTGAAGAACTAGGCTTTATTCACTTTGATGAGGGTGACGTTGTACGTCATTCACTTGTTCAGAAGATTATTGTTGCCTATAATGCTGAAATGAATAAATAATCATGCTAGGTTGGATAGATAGAGAGGAATGACCTCCGTAATGAAAAATGAAGTTCAAATGAAAGGCAAATTTCATTATCGGCTGAGCGGATGGAAATACAATACAGGCTTAAGAATAATCTTATTTCTCATCTTGGGATTGATCTTCTACGCCACGTTGTATGCTAAGCTCGTTCCACAAGTATTCGATATTACCTTAGGGATGAAGAGTGAAAAGACGATTTATGCACCTGAGCAGATTGAGAACGCTGTCGCAACAGAGCAAGCCAAAGAAGACGCTGCGAAGCGCGTTCAGCCTGTTTATCGGAACGTTAATCTCAAGAACGAAGTTATTAGTGATGCTATTTTTGATAAATTATCTCAGATTAATGCCGATGAAGAAGTGAAGTTTGATGATAAAGTGAGTATTTACCGTCGCGTGATCCCTCAAATCATAAGCGATCTCACGAACGATACAATTAAAGCATTCCGTAATAGTGGACAGTACAATGACTTGTTATTGGAACAAATTCAGCTCGGGCTTGCAGACCAGAAATATCCACTTCCCGAAGAAGTATATTTTAAACTGCCAAGGTTGACCAAGGAAGATCTTGCGGAGATGCGTCCTGTGACTAGAGATATTCTTACCAAGCTAATGTTGAACGAGCAGATCTTGGATGCGCAGACAGCGCGGGCGAAGGTCGCCGAAGTTGTGAATACTTCTACATTAGCGAAGAACACATCCCGAGAGATGGTAACCGAGATTGCCAGAGCGTTGATTACCCCGAATAAGTTTTTTGATCAAAAGGGTACCGACGATGCCAAAGGACAAGCAAGGGCTAATATGAAGACCGTATATATTAATAAGAATGATGTCCTGGTTAAAGCTGGAGATGTGATTACGGAAGAAATATACACGCGGTTGGAAAAGCTGAAGCTATTGAAAGATAAAGCCAATCATTTGCCTCAGCTTGGGCTTGGCATCCTTTGTGCACTCTTATCATTTGTGATATTTATATTTGTTAGGCAGAGTAATTTACAGGTCAAATACAATAATTCTCAGCTAGTCATGTTAGTTCTCATCTTTGTGATGAATATAGCTGGAATGAAGATCATTTCACTGTTGCAGAATTTTGATTATCCCTTTATCGGCTATTTGGCTCCGACAGCACTCGGCAGTATCTTGATCGCAATTTTACTGGATGCACCGCTTGCTTTTATTTCATCGGTTTTATTCTCTATCATTGCCAGTATCATTTTCAATACAGAGCACGATTCGTTGTTCGATTTTCGGTTTGGTTTAGTTAGCTTAGTTATTTGTTTTAGCGGGGTATTTACGATTCAACGTGCAAGTCAGCGTGCGACGATTTTGAAAGCAGGATTAATGATCGCCTTTTTCTCCATGTTAACGATAACTGCGATGCTGTTGGTTGAAGATCATTTTCAACAAAGAGAAGCATTGATGTCCTTATCTTTCGCTACGGCTGGAGGACTTGTAACCGTTGTGTTCGTCATTGGGCTGCTTCCATTTTTTGAAACATCTTTCGGAATCCTTTCTCCCCTTAAGTTGGTAGAACTCTCGAATCCGAATCATCCACTGCTGCGTAAGCTGCTAACGGAAACACCAGGTACCTATCATCACAGTGTGATGGTAGGTAACCTATCTGAAGCGGCAGCGGAATCCATTGGTGCAGACGGACTTCTGTGTCGCGTCGGATCGTACTACCATGATATTGGCAAAACTAAGCGGCCTAGCTATTTTATTGAGAATCAAACGAATATCGAGAATCCTCATGATCGGATAGATCCGAATCTTAGCAAGTCCATTATTATTGCGCATCCGCGCGATGGTGTCGACATGTTGAAGGATTATAAAATGCCTAAACCGATCCGCGATATCGCAGAACAACATCATGGGACAACGCTCCTGCACTTCTTTTATCATAAAGCGAAGAAGCAAGCGGAAGAAGAGAACAGTGAGAAGGAGATACGTGAAGAAGATTTCCGTTATCCAGGACCTAAAGCACAGTCGAAGGAAGCGGCAATTGTCGGTATTGCTGATAGTGTTGAAGCAGCGGTACGCTCATTGCGCAACCCGACCCTTGAACAAATTGATTCCATGGTAACCAAAATTATTAAATCACGCTTGGACGATGGTCAATTCAACGAATGTGATCTCACATTGAAGGAACTTGATAAGATTGCCAAAACACTGAATGAAACATTGTTAGGCATCTTCCATTCTCGCATTGAATACCCAAGTGAGATAACGGCTAAGAAACCAGGCGCATAAGAAGGAGGGTTTATCCCTATGGCAAGTGTAGATTTGACATTAGCATGGAGCAATGAACAGGAAGAGAAAGAAATATCGGAGGCATTCATTGAGAAGCTCGAGGAGCTTCTCAAGCTTGCGGGAGAGCTAGAAGGCGTTTCTGAGGGTGAAGTTGCCCTCACATTCGTTGATGATGAGACGATTCAAGATCTGAACAAGCAGTATCGTGATTTAGACAAGCCTACAGATGTCCTATCTTTTGCAATGAGTGAATTTGGCGATGATGAAATTCAAATTAACTATGAAGATGATGGTGACGATACTGATGACGGCGAGCTTGAAGAGGGTGAAACCGTATCAGAGGCGTTCATCGAGCCGCTTGGTGATATTATCATCTCAGTCCCACGTGCGATTGCACAAGCAGAAGAATATGGTCATTCTGTTGAGCGTGAGCTGGGCTTCTTATTTGTCCACGGCTTCTTGCATCTAATTGGATATGATCACCAGAGTGAAGAAGAAGAGAAAGTGATGTTCGCTAAACAAGAGGACATTTTACAGAAGGCAGGCTTGACACGCTAATGTCTGGCGGCTTCCGTAAATGGCGTAGAAGCTTTCGGTATGCCTATGAAGGAATTAAATATGCACTAGATACGCAGCGAAATATGAAATTTCATTTTTCCGTTGCGTTTCTTGTGTTATTAGCAGCTCTTTTTGTTCATTTATCCAAAACCGATATTTTGTTTATTTTGTTGGCCGTCACGCTCATGATTGTCACGGAATTAATTAATACGGCTGTCGAGAAAACGGTGGATCTAGCTATGCCTGATCGCCATCCATTAGCCAAAATTGCGAAGGACGTCGCCGCGGCGTCCGTATTAGTGTCTGCTATGTTTGCAATCGTTGTCGGTTTAGTTGTTTTCTACGAGCCCATCGATCAATTATTACGGCATGCCAGACTCGAAGAAACTCCGATGTCGGCGGGAGCGATATGGGTCTTAATTGCCCTTGTCATGCTGACCGTCATCGTTATCGAAACAAGGTTCTCGGACAAAGGGAAGTTAGTTAGACCGAGTTTACTAACGGCGATTGCATTTGCGATTGCAACTGTCATCTTGGTACTAGTTACTGAAACGATTGCCGCGTTACTAGGGTACACCTTGTCTATAATTATCCTTATTGTTTTGTACGATAAGAAAACAAGGCCATTCCCAGCACTCTTTTTGGGAGCATTGATTGGCATTGTCGTGACGCTCCTCGCTTTTTCCTGCTTAAACATGCTATAACTTAACTATTACTAATAAATAAAAGGGTGGATGGCTATGAATCCGCAAGAACTCATTGAATTCGCTAAAGAAGCGATGAAGCGAGCCTATACGCCTTATTCCAACTTTCAAGTCGGTGCCGCGTTACTGGACGCGAATGGAAATGTGCATTTAGGTTGTAATGTCGAGAATGCAGCCTATGGACCGACGAACTGTGCTGAGAGAACTGCGTTATTCCGTGCTATGGCAGATGGGCATCCAAGGGGTTCCTTTCAAGCTATCGCGGTAACTGGAGATACGGAAGGGCCGATTTCACCATGCGGCGTTTGTCGTCAAGTATTAATAGAATTGTGCGAACCTGATATGCCTGTTTATTTAAGCAATCTCAGAGGAGCTTTCGTGCAAACAACAGTGTCTGCTTTATTGCCAGGTGCTTTTACAACGAAAGATTTGCACACAAATGGAGGATAATTAGAAGTGGCCAAAAAAGTATTTAAATCAGGGTTTGTCGCGATTATCGGACGACCGAATGTCGGAAAATCAACACTCATGAATCAAATTATCGGACAGAAGATTGCGATCATGTCGGATAAGCCGCAAACAACTAGAAATAAAATTCATGGAGTGTACACATCGGATAATGGGCAAATTGTATTTCTAGACACGCCAGGTATTCATAAACCTACGTCTAAGTTAGGCGATTACATGAGTAAAGTTGCTCATGGGACACTTGGTGAAGTAGATGCTGTCTTGTTTTTAGTTGACGTTGCTGATGGCATTGGCGGCGGAGACCGTTATATTATTGAACAATTGAAGCATATTGAAACACCTGTTATTCTCGTGCTGAATAAAATTGATCTGGTCCAACCTGAAGCATTGCTAGCGATAATTACCAATTACAAAGACCTGTACAATTTCGCTGAGATCATACCTGTATCGGCGTTGAAAGGCAATAATATAACGACGCTTCTTGAACAAATTATTCGTTATTTGCCGGAAGGACCGCAATATTACCCTGCGGATCAAATTACAGATCATCCGGAACAATTCGTTTGTGCGGAGCTTGTACGCGAGAAAATTCTGCACATGACTCGGGAAGAGATTCCACATTCTATTGCCGTTCAGATTGAGGATATGCGCGTTGAACCGAACGGGATCGTTCATATCTCCGCGGTCATTTTCGTAGAGCGCGAGTCGCAAAAAGGAATCGTCATCGGCAAACAAGGTGCGTTGCTGAAGGAAATCGGTCGTCAAGCCCGCCGTGATATTGAAACACTGCTAGGTTCCAAAACTTTCTTAGAATTATGGGTGAAAGTGAAGAAAGATTGGAGAAATCAAGATAGAGTTCTTCGTGATCTTGGTTTCCGTCACGAGTAATTTTTTTCCTAAGAGTACCAGTTTTTACATCGCATACTGAAGCGGTCAATGCACATCCTATGAACATCACGTTCGATGGGGAGGATGCTGAACATGAAAGATTTTTCGTGGACGTATTTTTCAAAGACCGGTGATGTGGACGCCTATCTGCTGTACAAACAAGTTACGGGAGAACCCGGCATGGATTCGGAAGTGCAAGAAGAGGATCAAAGTAACGAAGAACCGCTCGATGGTCTGAATATGTGAGGGGAGAACTCATGTATTCAGAGCGGCCTTCATGGGGGAAGCTATTTGCTGCATAGCGTTCAAGGTATTGTCATTCGTAGTATGGACTACGGAGAGGGTAACAAAATTATTCGTTTATTCACCCCCGAGCTGGGGAAAGTTGGAGTCATGGCTCGTGGTGCGAAGAAACTGAAAAGCAAACATGGCGCCGTTACGCAGCTGTTCACGTACGGCGATTTTGTTTTTTTCAAACAACGAGGTCAGATGGGTTCTCTCAACGGAGCCGAAATTATTGAGGCTCACCACGCGTTGCGTGAAGACTTACACAAATCGGCATATGCTTCGTATTTGGCAGAGATGACGGATCGTATGCTTGGCGATGAAGAAGGAAACAACTACATATTTGAACAACTCAAGGCTGGTTTAATGGCCATCGAAGAGAATAAAGATATGGAAATTGTTACCCATTTCTATGAAATGAAAATGTTTGATTTGGCAGGTTATTTACCAATAACAGATGCTTGTGTTGCTTGCGGTGAAACAACTGGCATCACGGCTTTCGGTCCCAACATGGGCGGTACATTATGTAGTCGTTGTCGATTTAAAGATCCCTCTGCGATTGTCATTGGTGAAGGTGCCCAGAAGCTGCTTAGACTTTTTCCTAAAATGGACATGCGCAGATTGGGCACTGTTCAAGTGAAAGCGGAAACGAAAACACAGCTTAAACGATGCATGCGTGCCTACATGGATGTTCATATCGGTGTACAGTGGAAATCGAGAGGTTTCATTGAACAAATGGAGAAGTACAATATTTAAGAGGCTAGGGATTGAATTGACAGGTGTTTCTCCCTTTGATATGATGTGGTGGAAAACACCTCGCCCTTGTGCTGTCCGCATATCGGTGAGGTTTTTCTCATGTTGTCGTTCAGTTCAGGTGTACTTTACATACAAATGCTAGAGTAGGGTCTGTCCCTGCAGAAAGGGGGTAGGAATATGGAACATCCACAACCTACTCGTGTTTACGTTGTTTCGGATTCTGTCGGTGAAACAGGCGAATCTGTCGTTCGGGCAGCTGCAATGCAATTTCATCCCGTGCCGGTTGAAATCGTACGTGCGCCATTCATTCATGACTTCGAAGGAATCGATAAAGTAATGAATGGGATACGTACACATGGAGGAATCGTTGTTTTTACACTGGTTATTCCCGAACTGCGGGATGATTTGATAGCAAAAGCGAAACAATACGATATCCCCTATATCGATTTGCTGGGGCCTGTTGTGACAACGCTTGGGAAAGCATTGCGGCAAGAACCGCGTAGACAACCCGGGATGATTCATCCGTTGGATGAAGACTATTTTAAGAAAGTAGAAGCTGTTGAATTTGCTGTAAAATACGATGATGGTCGGGATTTTAGCGGCATTCAGAAAGCAGATATCATTCTACTGGGTGTGTCGCGTACATCCAAAACGCCGTTATCTATGTATTTGGCGCACAAACGACTGAAAGTTGCGAATGTGCCACTAGTACCGGAAATGCAGCCGCCAGCTGCCATTTATACCGTGCCAAGAGATAAGATCATTGGCCTGCGGATTGATCCTGATAAATTAAATGTAATTCGGCAAGAACGACTCCGTACACTTGGACTTGCAGAAAATGCAACCTATGCGAATGTAGAACGTATTAAAATAGAACTGGATTTTGCTGATAAAATTATGAGTAAAATCGGTTGTGTCATCTTTGATGTATCGAATCGTGCTGTTGAAGAAACAGCCAGTTTAATTATGGATCACATTGAACATATCTAGTAAGCTTTTATGTTCTGGCTTGCAGGATTTTTTGTAAGTCCATCGTATATAATAGTACGGTGAGATTTCTTCAGAAGGCAGGGGCTAACACTTGAGTGCAAGAAGTATTATTGTTGATGCCGATGCTTGTCCTGTAAAGTCGGAAATCGCACAGGCAGGTAGACAGTTTGGCGTACAAGTTGTCCTAGTTGCTTCATTCGATCATAAGATGAAGGAAAATCCAGGTGTGAAGGTAGTTCAAGTAGATCGTTCCGATCAGTCTGTCGATTTATATATTGCCAATCAGATTCGGTCAGGAGATATTCTGGTAACACAAGACTTTGGACTTGCCGCATTAGGACTCGCGAAAGGTTCCATTTGTTTGACGAATCGGGGGCAGGAATATACCGATAGTTCGATTGATTATCTGTTGGAACGCCGCCATGCTTCCGCCAAAATGCGAAGAAATGGTAAGCATACGAAAGGGCCAAAACCCTTTACAGAGACGGATCGTAAAAATTTTCTACATGGTTTGACAAATCTTTTGAAAAATTTGCAGGAAATCGAAAATGAATAGCGAATAGTAATTAGTCGGAAAAGCGACCTGAATTGTAGGTGGATTGAAATGAGGTACGGACGCATACCTGAAGAGGTTATTGAGGCTGTACTGAAGCGCCATGATATCGTAGACGTCATCGGCAGACATGTACATTTAAGTAAACAAGGGCATTATATGAAGGGACTATGTCCTTTCCACTCAGAGAAAAGTCCTTCTTTCACGGTTACACCGGAGAAACAGATCTATCGTTGCTTTGGTTGCCAGGCTGGCGGAAACTTAATTCGCTTCATCATGGAAATCGAGGGATTAAGCTTCGCAGAAGCCATCACCAAGCTTGCAGAAGACGCAGATATCCCGATAACATGGGAAGAAGTATCCGACGAGCAGAATGAGCAGCAGCAAGAAAAAGCTACCCTTTTGAAGGCCTATGAGTTTGCAGCGAAGTTCTATCATTATGTTGTGGGTAATACAGATCAAGGTAAAGCGGCTAAAGGCTATCTAACCTCTAGAGGAATATCCGATAAGCTGATTGATACGTTTCAGATTGGTTACGCACCTTTAATGTGGGACACGCTCGTTCAACAATTGGACAAACGGGGATTTGATTTAGCTCTTATGGAAAAAGGCGGTTTGATTTCCGCGAAACATGAAGGTCATGGCTACGTGGATAAATTCCGTGAACGTATCATGTTCCCTATTTGTGACTCTACGGGGAAGGTTATTGCCTTTGCTGGCAGAGCCATGGGGGATGCGCAACCCAAGTACTTAAATAGTCCCGAATCCATCCTTTTCAATAAAAGTCGAACTTTGTACAATCTGCACTTATCTAGGCCGAATATGCGCAAGCTTCAGCAAGCCGTTATTTTCGAAGGATATGTGGATTTGATCAAAGCTTGGGAAGCGGGCATTACGAATGGTGTTGCGACGATGGGCACGGCATTAACTAAAGAGCATGCAGCTTTATTGAACCGCAACGCGGATGAGATCGTCATTTGCTATGATGGTGATAGTGCAGGACAAACTGCTGCTTTCAAAAGTATTCCTTTATTGGAAGACACCGGAAGCCGAGTCACAGTCGCGATGCTGCCTGATGGCAAAGATCCAGATGATTATGTTAGACAATATGGGTTTGACCGATTCGCAAGGGAGATCATTGGAGCTTCCGTGCCATCGATGAAATATAAGCTATTATATATCCGCAAAAATTTTAAATTGCATGAGGACGGTGAACGATTACGTTATCTGCAATCCGCTGTGAAGTTAATTAGTCAGTTGCAATCTCCAATGGAACGCGAACATTATCTCAAACAGTTAGCTTCAGAGTTTCCGGATTCTTCCTATGAAGCGATGAAGTTAGATCTCCATGAAATCTTATTGCAATCGGAAAAAAACCGACCAGATGGGGATAATAAACCAATTCTGTGGAATAATGTTATGAATAATGGGAGACCAGCGGAACGAACAAAGAAAAAAACGCCCTCGTTACTACCCGCATATCATAATGCAGAGCGTTTGATTTTAGCCGTAATGATGCACGATCGTGAAGTATGTGCTCATGTTGAAGCGCAATTGGGTGATCAGTTTAATGTTGAAGCTCACGCAGTCTTAGCTGCTTATTTATATGCTTACTACGCTCAGTATTTGGAGCCCGATGCAAGCCGATACATTGCCATGCTGCAAGATGAACAGCTGGAGAGCTTGGCTAGTTCCATCGTTATGATGGGAGCCGGTCATGGACTAAACGAACAAGTGATTGACGACTATATTCGCCAAATTCGCAAAGTTCCAATGCAAGAAGAAGTTGAACGTAAGAAAGAAGAACAGGCTCGCGCAGTACGCGAGGGAGACCATCTTAGAGCTGCACAAATTGCAATTGAAATTATTGCCCTAGAAAAACAGTTGAAGTCATCATAATTTGACTGACATGACTAGGGAGGAGGGAGTCCGTACCATGGCGAATGATCAGCGTACAGAATTAGAGACAGAATTGACCCTGGACCAGGTGAAAGACCAACTTATAGAGCAGGGGAAGAAACGGTCTTCACTAACTTACAAGGATATCATGGAGAAATTAGCTCCCTTCGATCAGGATCCTGAACAAATCGATGAGTTCTTTGAACAGCTCTCCGAGCAAGGTATTGATGTGGGGAATGAATCAGATGAAGATTCGATGAATCCGGAAGAAAACGAGCGCGATGAATTTAACTTCGATGATGATCTGGCTTTGCCGCCAGGGATTAAAATTAATGATCCAGTTCGGATGTACTTGAAAGAAATTGGTCGCGTGCCGCTTCTTTCCGCGGAAGACGAAGTGGGCTTGGCTAAGCGTATTGAAAACGGGGACGAGGAAGCGAAGCGTCGTTTAGCAGAAGCTAACTTACGTCTCGTTGTAAGTATTGCCAAACGTTATGTAGGTCGCGGCATGCTGTTCCTTGATTTGATTCAAGAAGGTAATATGGGGCTTATTAAGGCTGTGGAGAAGTTCGACCATACCAAAGGGTACAAATTCAGTACCTATGCAACTTGGTGGATTCGTCAAGCGATCACTCGCGCGATTGCCGATCAAGCGAGAACGATTCGGATTCCGGTACATATGGTTGAAACGATTAACAAATTGATTCGTGTTTCTCGTCAATTGCTGCAAGAATTGGGGCGCGAACCTACGCCAGAAGAAATTGCAAAAGAGATGGATTTGAGCACGGATAAAGTGCGTGAAATCATGAAAATCGCTCAAGAGCCAGTTTCTTTAGAAACACCGATCGGTGAAGAAGATGATTCACACTTAGGGGATTTTATCGAGGACCAAGAGGCGCTCGCACCAGCGGATGCTGCTGCTTACGAGCTTCTAAAAGAACAGCTTGAAGATGTATTGGATACGTTAACTGAAAGAGAAGAGAATGTGCTTCGCTTGCGTTTCGGACTTGATGATGGGCGAACAAGAACATTAGAAGAAGTCGGTAAAGTATTCGGTGTTACAAGGGAACGGATTCGTCAGATCGAAGCAAAAGCGTTACGTAAATTAAGACATCCGAGCCGTAGCAAACGCTTGAAGGACTTTTTGGAATAAAATCGCTAGGAGTGGGCCCTGCCAAATTCGGCGGGGTCTTTTTTTGTGGTTTGCCACAAAATTCACTAAAATCTGAGCATTGAATCACCGATAAAGTAGCTAGGAAGGTGAGCGAATAGATGGATGCTGAGAGAAGAAAAGTGATAGTAAGAGAAATCGATCATTGGCGCCGGAGCAAATTGCTACCCGAGCATTATTGCGATTTTCTAATGAATTTGTATGTGGATGATATGACCCCTAAACCGGCTTCACTTATGGGAGTTTCGGCTACGGCTGTAACAAACAGTAATTGGAAAATATGGTTATTCGCATTAGTGGCTATTGCCGCTCTTGCCTTATCTGCTCTTAATTTTAACTCTTTTGGATTGCCATTGCAAATTGGTATTTCCACACTTTTTGTCTTCATTTGTTATGCATTTGCTTATAGGTATAGGAGTCGTACGCCTGTTATTTCTTATGTCTTGTGCGGCATAGCATCTGTTGCTATGTTACTTTTGGGATTACATATTATGGATTTATCGGACGTTCATAAATCTACAACGTATATCGGATATTTGGCATTTTGCAGTTGTATATGGTTGTTTAATGGTTTAGTCGGTCGCATGGCGATTTTCCAGATTTGTGGATGGCTAGGTCTTATAGGGACGTATAGCTGGTTATTGATTCAAAAGTTAGAGAATCCTTCTTGGTTTTCACTTGAAGCCAGCTGGATTCCTGTGAGTGTTGTTCTCATATGGATGGCTTGGCTTGCACATCACACGAATAAACAAGCGGCTAGCGTGCTCATGCTAGTAGGAGGATTGGTTTGGTTCCTCCCTGAGGCAATGACCTTCGTCGTGGATACAGACATGAGCTCGCGTCTCATTCAATTATCATTTACGGCCAAATTAGTTTCAGTAGGCGTAGCATTATTTTTGCTGCGAAAAAAATGGGTAGAGTGGGTAATGTAGCATATGGTTAAATTATCGAAAAGACTTCAAATGATTGCTGATCGTGTACCAGTGGGCTCGAAAGTAGCCGATATCGGTTCGGATCACGCTTTATTGCCAACCTATTTGGCACAGCAAGGAATTATTGTAGCTGCGGTAGCTGGGGAAGTAAACCCGGGGCCGTTCGAAGCGGCACAAAGACAGGTACTCGAAAGTGGTTTATCTAAGGTCATTCAAGTAAGATCTGGAGATGGGCTTGCCGTAATTGAGGCAGGCGAAGTCAATGTTATCACTATCGCTGGCATGGGCGGAAGCTTAATGGCGAGTATTCTAGAGGAAGGCAAATCGAAACTTGCTGGCGTTCAGCATTTGATTTTACAGCCGAATGTCGGTGAAGATCATGTGCGACGTTGGTTGCTCTCCAATGGTTGGAAGCTAGAGTCAGAATCTATTCTCGAAGAAGATGGCAAGATCTATGAGATCTTAACGGCGGCGACCGTTGGTACAGAGGAGCGCGAAGCTTTAGAAGCGCTCTATGACGAGCGTCTTCTTCCTGATGGAGTTACTGTGTCGAAGGAACGTTTGCAACAAATGGGCCCCTATCTGATGAATGAGGCACCAGAAGTCTGGTTTACAAAGTGGGAGAGTGAGCTGAAGAAGCTAGCCATGATTGTTGACCAGCTTAAGCTATCTACAGCGGAAGCATCTATTGCGAAAGCGGAGCAAGTAAGCCGAGAAATGCAAGAAATAAAGGAGGTACTGGCGTGTTTGCAAAAGGTCAAACCGTAATCCAGTTTTTTGAACAGCTGGCTCCTAAGCATTACGCGATGGCAGATGATAAAATCGGCCTGCAGCTTGGTTCCCTTCAGAAAGAGATCACGAAAGTGCTCGTTGCACTTGATGTCACCGATGCGGTTGTTGATGAAGCCATTGAAGTTGGCGCGAATTTAATTATTGCGCATCATGCGATTATTTTTAGACCGTTGGCACATCTTCAGACCGAGACACCTGCTGGCCGTTTGTATGAGAAATTAATCAAAAATGATATCGCTGTATATATTGCTCACACAAACCTAGATGTAGCTGAAGGTGGGGTTAATGATCTGCTGTCGGAGCAACTAGGTTTAACTGACATGACACACTTGGAAGACGTACATACAGAGAAGCTTCAGAAGCTCGTTGTCTTCGTACCGGAGACGCATCATCAAGTCGTGCTGGATGCCCTGTTTAAGGCGGGGGCTGGCGGGATTGGCCAGTACAGCTCCTGCTCCTTCAATATCCCCGGGACGGGCACGTTCCTACCGCAGGAAGGAGCGACTCCGTTTATCGGGGAAGTTGGGAAGCTGGAACGCGTACAAGAGGTACGCGTGGAGACGATCGTAACCGCTAGCGTACAGCGCAAAGCGGTTACGGCCATGTTGAAGGCCCACCCTTACGAGGAGGTGGCCTATGACCTCTACCCGATGGACCTCAAGGGTAGAGTGTTCGGTTTGGGCCGCGTGGGCAGGCTGCCCGCGGCAATGACGCTTCGCGAGCTCGGCGAGCACGCGAAGGTGGTGTTCGACGTGCCGACGGTTCGCGTCGTCGGCGATCTATCACGGCCCATCCGCAAGGTGGCAGTGCTGGGAGGCTCTGGCGGCCGCTACATGCGGCACGCCATGTTTGCCGGCGCCGATGTGCTGGTCACCGGCGACATCGACTACCACACCGCGCACGATGCGCTTGCGGCGGGTTTAGCCCTACTCGACGTTGGACATAACGTCGAGAAGATCATGAAGCGCGGCGTTGCGGATTATCTCGCCGCGCAGTTGGCTAAGACAGATACACAGGTGCTCGCATCCGCAATCATTACCGAACCTTTCCAATTCATTTAGGCAGCGCTTCACCTGCTTCTGGAAAGAAAGGAAACGACCTTGTGTTGTAATTCGTTGGCATTCCTAGTATACTAGCCTATGCAATGGAAAGTTTGACAGACAATCGCTGGCTATGGGTAAGCCATAGCGAGAGGAAAGTCCGGGCTTCATAAGGCAGGGTGCTGGATAACGTCCAGTCAACGCGAGTTGAAGGATAGGGCCACAGAAATGGACCGCCGATGGCTTGAAATATAGCACAGGCAAGGGTGGAACCGTGGTGTAAGAGACCACGAGGTTCTATGGTGACATAGATCCTGGTAAACCCCACTTGGAGCAAGACCTAATGGAACGCTAGCTGCTTTCGAGGCAGCAGTCTTCGCCTGAGACGCGTTCGGGTTGGTCGCTTGAGCTGTGCAGCAATGTACAGCCTAGATAGATGATTGTCGCTTCAATAGTGGCAGGGGAGCAGACGCCCGTTATGACCACTGGAAGTACAGAACCCGGCTTACGGCAAACTTTCCACTCAGTCGGTTACCCGCAAGGCTTTGGCTTTGCGGGTATTTTATTACAAAATCAATAAAACCTTCAATCCCGCCCAAAATAGGGGATTGAAGGTTTTTAACTGTGCATGGAAGGTGGTGAGTGTTCTATTTCTCAAACCCCAAGCTGCCCGCATACTTCTTCGGTACGAAATGTAATTGGCGCGCCAAATCCTGCGGCCAGTAGGACAATGGGGCGGCCGTATTCTGCTTCGCCATCTCGAGTGCTTTGACGACATCGATTACGCCGTATCCAAAGTATTTGTCATGGCCTTTATCACCCAAATCCTGAGCGGACTGCCTCATAATTTCATAAACGTCCGTATTTTTCAAATCGGGATTAGCCGATCGAATTAAGGCAGCGAGTGCTGTCACATGGGGACTAGCCATGGATGTACCTGATAAGGCTGCATATTGATTGTTGGGATACGTACTGGCAATGGTGACGCCAGGGGCGGTTACATCGATATAATCGCCGTAATTGGAGAATGGTGCTTTCTCATTCTGTGAATCGATTGCGGCAACCGCAAAAACCTCGGAGTAAGCCGCGGGGTAACCAGGCTGTTCGGTATTGTCATTTCCGCTAGCCGCAATGAGGGCAACGTCTTTATCATAGGCGTATCGAATAGCATCGTGAAGAAATCCGGAGTCCGCATAATTGCCGAGACTGAGATTCATGACCTTTGCGCCATGATCTGTTGCCCAAATGATTCCTTGAGCTACTGAATACGTACTTCCTGCACCTGTCTGATCTAAAACTTTAACGGGCAGCACTTTATTAAACCAAGTCATCCCTGCAACACCTAATTGATTGTTGACGAGAGCAGAGATGACGCCTGTAACATGTGTACCATGACCAACATCATCTTGAGGATTGTCACTTCCACTAATGACATTGTAACCCGGCAACAACTGTCCTTGGAGGTCTGGGTGTGCCAAGTCTACACCCGTATCAACAACGGCGACAATGACATTGTTCGCACCACGATTAATCTGCCAACCTTGCAATGTTTCAATCAAAGGCAGATTCCATTGATACTTTTGATATAAATTATCATTGGGCATGAAGTTGGATGAGACTGGTGTTTGATTGCTGTCTGAATGGGTGCTGGATGGGTTGGAATCCCTTCGTTCTTGATCATCATAGTAGTCATTGGTCATATAAAGAAAGTGTGGTTCAACATACACGACGTCCCATTTGCCAAAATAGGCGATTAATGATTTAGCATCTCTATCATTCGTTCGAAATACGTACGTATAACCTAGTTTTTGTGCAGAAGTTGCATGAATCTCGCTTTTAATTTGATTGAGCTGAGCCTCTGTCGGATCTGTTTTGAAACGGACAACGACTTCATTCTGTTGATAGTGGCTGGTTCCTTGGTTATCTTCAGGATGATCGACAATTTTGTCTTGGAGCGTATTTGTTTCAACGGCTTTTACTTTCCAACGATTGTCATTGGGATAAGGTTCTAGTCTTAAATTTTTCATTTGATGATCGGTCACTTGTGCTAGTACATCTTGATGAATGACCCCAACAAGCGAATCTTCACCATGGGATGAAGGGGTTCCTTGGACGAAATAAACGTGATGTCCAGCACCAAACTTAGGCGACTGGTAATGTTTCCCTTCATCTACGGCTGTTTTTGCTTCTTTTAGATAGGCTGTGGACTGGTCATTATAAGAAGCGGGTAGATCGCCAGATTTGATGCCCTGCTCCCAGGATTGGCCGCGTTTGGACCAGACAAGTACATCCATTTTTTCATGATGGCTTCGCATGTTTTTCAGAACATTGGTTACAGGCTCACCGCCTTCAATCCGACTGAGCATGGTTGCGTAATCAATCGCGCATTGACTTCTGCACAGTTCATCTGTTAGCTTCACATCTTGTTCGAGCAGTGCAAGCTTGGACGTTGTTTCATACTTGGCGCTATAAACCTCAGGACCAGGCTTAGAGCGTTGTTGATGCTGACCAGGAAAGAGGACAACCCCCAATCCTAGAACAACCGCGACGGTAGAGAGATAACGCCACATGATCATGCCCTCCTTGTTGTTTGTAGAAAAGCCAGCGCATAAGTGATAAACATATTTATCTTATAGTAGGGTTAGGCGAGCGGTAATCTTTTATGCATGGTAACTGGTGTTTTACATATACCACTTCGGGATAAATTATGGTAGGATAGAAGTAGCGCAATTATAGGAGGTCTTCTAACATGGCTGTTTTTAATGTAAAAAATGTTTGTGATTCCACGCGTACGAAACTTAAAGAAACGACTGCCAAAATGGAACTGTTTCTTAATCAACATTCGCTCTCACTGTTAAATGTGGAAAATGATCCAGCAATGGATGAATTTTACCGCGGATATTTGCAGGACACTCGTCATCTTTTAGTTTTCTGTGAAGTGGCTTATGAGAAATTGGGCGTAAGTTTGAGACGTCCTACTTTTAATGTTGATTTTTCGGAAAAAGTGCTCTATGAGGTATACCATACATGTGTTAATACCTTTTTCTATCCTAAGAACGAGTGCTACTCTGAGGATGGTCGTTACGCTTACACTGGACAAGATGCGATTCGTTTCCGTAAGAAGCCATCACGTGAAGTGCGTGATCTAACGATCGAATTGTCCAAAGTATTCGAAGAGCTTCGTGAAGATCTTGCTTACTATGAAACAGATTACATCACACAACGCCGTATGCAAGGCGAAAAAGTTTAGTCAACCACAAATTAACCTACAAAGGGATGCGGATAACCACGCATCCCTTTTCATTTAAAAGGGAGGAATTCAGTATGGAGCTAGAACAATTAGTCAGCATTAGCAAGGACATCATTAAGTTGAATCAACATCCTAGCGGTGGTTATGTAGCTTCTCCTCTTTTTTCAACCTATTCCTATAGTTGGCTGCGGGATGGCACGTTCATAGCGAATGCAATGGACCGTGTAGGAGAAACGAAAAGTGCGGAGCAATTCTATCGCTGGGTACATCGAGTCCTGAAAGACAAACGACCGCGGCTAACGGAGCTTATGCGCAAACACGAGAATAGAGAATGGATTGATCGTTCTGAGTTCTTGGGAACCAGATATCACTTGGATGGACGAGATGATCATTCGGAGTGGGGTCACTTTCAATTAGACGGTTATGGGGCTTGGATTTGGGGACTTGTCGAACATATTCGCATAACGGGTCATATGACGCTTCTGGAAGAGTTCAGGGAAAGTATTGAGATAACCATAGATTATGTTATGACTTTCTGGCACTATCCGAATTTTGATTGCTGGGAGGAATATCCCGATTATGTCCATCCTGCAACATTGGCTTGTTTATTTGGAGGACTGAAGGCACTAGGTGAGCTGGAGGGACGTCCAGCCTTGATCGAGAAAGCTGACCTCATTCGTCAATTCATACATACCCATGCCGTTCACGAAGGACGTTTCGTAAAATCTATTCATTGTGTGAATGAAGTCTGGCAACCTGCACTGCACGGTGTTGATGCAAGCCTCATGTGGCTCGCCCTGCCATTTGGTGTTTGTGAACCAAGTGATCCTATCATGCTAAAAACGATTCATGCCATTGAAGGGGATCTTAAACATGAAGGCATTCAGCGGTATATCGAAGACAGCTATTACGGCGGCGGTGAATGGCTGCTCTTAACGGCATGGTATGGTTGGATCCAGCTGGAGCTAGGTAATAAACAAGAAGCAGAGCGTTGTTTGTCTTGGATAGCAAGCAAATCTGATTCGCTTGGACGATTACCTGAGCAAGTGGATGATCATCTCCGTGAACCCCGTGTATACGGGGAATGGATTGAGAAACACGGTGGACCTGCGCTTCCACTTATATGGTCGCATGCGATGTTCTTGGTCTTATCTGACAGACTTAAGTAAGCATAGATCACTCCTGAGGCGGGCAAATTGTTAAGGGGGTGATAATGATGCCAGCAGTCAAATGTGCAGTAGCGAATTGCGAATACTGGACACAAGGAAACAACTGTCATGCGGATACGATTATGATTGAAATCGATGGGCACGCGAATGCAAGCTACAATGAAGAATTTGCTTCTGAGGAATCGTTTGATACTACTCATCATGATACTGCAACTAAAGCGGCTAATACGTGTTGCCACACGTTTAAAGCTGCAACCAAACATTAGGTATGCGTAACACGGAGGTAGCATGAATAAAGAGGACAGTTCTTTAGACAATGCCACCAAGGAGCGATTCCAGAAGAGTCAGCTTCATCTCGAAAGCGGACTTCATGCTGGGGAAGAATATGCAGCTGAGATTGCTGTACCTCAGTCCAGAATAAGCCGAGATTATAAGTCTAGTTCGTCTTCGACTGTCTCTGATGAGGAAGTCGCTGAGCTCGTAGAAGCTGTAACTCGCAACAAAGCAGTAGGTTATGTGGCACTGTTTGTTGCTCTGGCCTCCTTATTTGTATGGCCAGTATTGCTTGGAATTTCAGGCATTATTCTCGGAGTTATTGCATTTGTAATGGGGAATAAGAGCTTGGGTTCTTGGTCTGTTGTACTTGGTTTAATTGCTGTTGCCGCCTATTTCTTATTAATTCCATATTATTCCTAACAAGGAAAGCAAGCCGAGAAATTCGGCTTGCTTTTATTTTATTTCTGAAAAAAAGGTGAAAATCAGCTTTAGAAAGCCATTTTTCCCTTGTAAAAGCGCAAGAAGGGCTCATTTTAATGTGTTTACGCCCATTTGCTCGTACTATTTGGCTTGAAGTGTCATATTCGCACCTTTGAATGATTACAGTATTATTATATAATGAGTATTGATATTTCATCATTTTAAAATCGAAAATTAAGGGAGGTGTACCTACTCTCCTGGGTGCAGTTATTGCGCTTGTAAGGGGATAGGTAAGGTATTGGAAGATCCTTTGCCCGAAACGTTAATCAGTTTTCTGTTAATGTTTGGACTAGTGTTGTTAAACGGTTTTTTTGTCGCAGCAGAATTTGCAATGGTGAAAGTGCGTGGAAGTCGAATTGAATCGCTTGTCGGTGAAGGCCGGCGGAATGCCAAGTTTGCTCAAGGAATTATGAATAACCTGGATGCTTACCTCGGGGCATGTCAATTAGGAATTACGCTCACTTCATTAGGACTTGGTTATGTTGGTGAACCGACGTTTGCCAAAATTCTGGAGCCATTATTTGCGCCACTGGGATTACCGGACACCGTTTTTCACACGATTACTTTTATTATTGCTTTTTCATTAATGACTACACTTCACATCACATTAGGTGAACAATTTCCTAAAACGTATGCGATTCGTAAAGCCGAACAAATTACGTTGCTATCTGCAGGACCAATGGTATTATTCTACAAAATGATGTACCCGTTTATTTGGATTTTGAATGGCATTTCGAATTGGATGCTGCGCCGTGCCGGGATCGAGCCCGCAACGGAACATGAATCTGCGCACACGGAGGACGAAATTCGAGTCCTGATGCAAGAAAGCCACAAAAACGGACTAATAGATAACACAGAGCTCACGCTTGTTGATAATATATTCGGATTTGCTGAGACGACAGCACGCGAGATTATGATTCCTCGAACAGAAATGGAATGCTTGTATGCAGGACTTTCTTATGCCGAGAACTTAGCTATCGCGATCAAAGAGATGCGAACGCGTTACCCTGTTTGTGATCCAGATAAGGATAACATTATCGGATTCGTTCACATTAAGGATTTGCTGAAGCCAGATGCCAACTTGAAAGGCATTAAGAAAATCATTAGACCGATTACTACGGTACCGGATTCCATTCATATCAGTGATCTGCTTAAAATGATGCAGAAACGCAAGAGCCAAATGGCTTTGCTCATTGATGAATACGGGGGCACGTCAGGTCTAGTCACACTTGAAGACATTATGGAAGAGATTGTTGGTGAAATCCAAGACGAGTTCGACGAGGAGCGACCAACGATTGAAATGAAAGATGAGCATACATTCTCTATCGATGGATTGTTGTTAATTGATGAGGTCAATGAATATTTCGGACTTGAAATCGAGTCGGATGACTATGATACCATTGGTGGGTGGATTTATTCCCAAACAGAGATTCCCCCTAGTCGTAATCAACAGGTAAGTTATAACGATGAGTTTATGTTCATCGTGGAAGAAACCGACCATTTGCGCATATCACGTGTCACAGTGAGAAGATCATTGAATGAGAATGAAATGCTGCATCAGAATATTTCTTGAAAGGCAAGAGGGGACAGTCAATAGACTGTCCTTTTTTCTATGCAAGCGAATAAAAGTATGGTCGTCAGGGCTCAAAACGTGTACAATGGAAACATCGAGAATGAAAAAGTGAGGTCTGAGAATGAACAGCATCACGAATACGCAAGGCATTGACCCTAGAGTGTTGAAGGAACTGCTTCAGCTTCAGACGATGAGTAAGATAAGTCTTTTCGCAGATAATCCCTCATCTTCAAGCATAGACGAATCTAGTGATTTTAGTGAGCTTCTGAACACTTTGTTGGGCCAAGGAGTGAGTTCAGGCGTTGATACGCTAGACGAATCTAATCTTAATCTATCGTTAAGTAGCCTGCCAAGCGCGTTAGGCGCTTTGAATAAATCGTATACACCGTTGCAGTCCCTTACACAGTCAACAGCTGCACCGCAGTTTGAGGGGCTCATTGGGCAAGCTAGTTTGAAATATGGGGTAGACAGCTCTTTGGTTAAAGCGGTTATTCAGCAAGAGTCTTCGTTTAACCATCAGGCGGTTTCATCCGCAGGTGCCAAAGGTTTAATGCAGCTTATGGATGGAACCAGCAGCGGGTATGGGGTAACGAATCCTTTTGATCCTAAGCAGAACATCGATGCAGGAACGAATTTCTTAAGTGGCTTATTGAAGAAATACAATGGTAACGAAGGCGTTGCACTCGCTGCTTATAATGCTGGACCTGGTCGTGTTGATCGTTTGGGGATAAAGACAGATCAGGATTTGACAGCTAAGCTTCAGTTTTTGCCAAAAGAGACACAAGCGTATGTTTCGAAAGTCCTTAATCATCGTACTAATTTTGCTCAATAAGCAAGGTTCTAATGGGCTGGTTTTCGCATGTGAGATGCGGAGATCGGCTTTTCGCATTGTGGCCGCTTACTTGAGTTCTCTAAGGATATAAGTTTTAATAGGGAAAGCATCCCGAATAACAAGTAAGTAGGGGGATAAAGGGGAATCTGCAAACCATGCTTTATATGGATTACGCGGCGACGTCGCCGTTATATGAAGAAGTCATAGAAACAATCACGGAAGTAATGAAATCCCATTATGGAAATCCATCCTCGATTCATCGGCTTGGTGTAGAAGCGGAGAAGTTGCTGCAGAGCGCGAAAGGCGTTATTGCATCCTCTTTAAAAGTAACAGCCAGTGAAATCATCTGTACTTCTGGGGGCACGGAGAGTAATAACTTAGCGATTAAAGGCGTAGCCTACCATTATCGGCACAGAGGTAATCATCTCATTACTACCCAGATTGAGCATCCATCCGTTAAGGAAGTATTTGCAGGTCTTGAGCAGGAGGGGTATCGCGTTACCTATCTGCCTGTTACTAAGTCTGGGTGCGTACAATTGGAAGATCTTCAAGCTGTTATTTGCGAGGATACGATCCTTGTTAGCGTTATGTATGTGAATAATGAAATCGGCACAATTCAACCGATTCAAGCTATAGGTCAATATCTTGCAGATTTTCCGAAAATCATATTTCATGTAGACGCCGTACAAGGTATTGCTAAGCTTCCTCTAGATCCGAAGTCGTGGGGAATCGATTTATGCAGTGCTTCTGCACATAAATTTCGAGGGCCGAAAGGTGCAGGATTCCTGTATAAGAGAACGGGTATTCAGCTCAAACCACTGCTTGCAGGAGGGGGGCAAGAATATGGTGTTCGTTCAGGTACGGAGAATGTCCCTTTGATTGTGGGGATGGCCAAAGCACTCCGAATCAGCATGGATAATCTTACATCCAAAATAAGTCGTAAGCATACGTTACGGAGGCAATTGCTGGCCGGTATCGCGGCCATACCTGAGCTATCGATTTCAGGTTCGGTACTAGAACACGAGATGGCCCCGCATATTGTTCATTTTGCATTTGCAGGCATGAAAGCAGAGGTCGTCGTGCACGCCTTAGAGCAGAGGGAAGTCTACATCTCAACGAAGTCCGCATGTTCATCTGGCGAATCGGAGCCTAGTGAGGTCATGCTGGCACTGGGATATCCGCGGGAAGTAGCGGCTAGCGGCTTGCGGATAAGTTATTCTGATGAACATCAAGAGCAAGATATCGCGCTATTCCTGCGCTCATTACATGAGGTGGTCAAGGAGCTTGCTCCCATGAGAAATCCATCTGTCATTCATAGGGGGAAGCGAAATTGAAACCGGATTGTTTAATATTGCGTTTTGGCGAAATGATGTTGAAAGGTAAGAATCGGAAACGATTTGAACGAAGTGTTATGATTCAAATTCGTAAAGTTTTGAGTTCTTTTCCTGAGGTTAGGTATATTCCTGAGTTTGGACGCGTATATGTGGAGCTAGGGGGTGCCGCTTACGAACAGGCTTCTGCTTCCTTACAGCGTGTTTTTGGACTTGCATCTTTCAGTCCAGCTTACCATGCGCCGTTAGAACTAATGGCTATTCAAGAGACAGCGCTGGGGATGATGCAGGCATTACCTAAGCAACCGAAGACATTTAAGGTGACAGTTCGCAGAGTCAATAAAGCATTTCCACATGACTCTCAGCAGATGAATTACTTAGTTGGTGGCTATGTGCTTCAAGCGATCCCCGGACTACAAGTCGATGTTCGAAATCCCGAGGTTGAATTGCGAGTAGAAATCCGAGAAGATAAAGTGCTTTTATATGTTGAAGTCATTGAAGGGGCAGGGGGATTTCCATCGGGTACAAGTGGCAAAGCGCTGCTCATGTTGTCCGGAGGTATTGATAGCCCTGTTGCAGGTTGGTTAGCGATGAGAAAAGGGTTGACGATGGAGGCTATTCATTTCCATAGTTACCCCTATACAAGCGAGCGAGCCAAGGATAAGGTGATCGAACTTGCCCATCAGTTGGCAGGCTACACGGACTCTTTAAAGCTGCATATGGTGTCCTTCACAGAGGTTCAAACTTCTATTCACCGTGCGTATCAAGATAACTTGCTGGTAACTCTCATAAGGCGAGCCATGTATCGAATTGCAGAGCGGATAGCGCAGCGGGAAGGACTTGGAGCTCTTGTTACAGGTGAGAGTTTAGGGCAAGTGGCAAGTCAAACGCTACCGAGTTTACATGCGATTGGTCATGTGGTTACGATGCCGCTCTTACAACCGTTGATGATGATGGACAAGCAAGAAATTATCGGAATTGCTGAATCGATTGGAACTTTTCCCATTTCGATTTTACCCTATGAAGATTGCTGTTCCTTATTTCTTCCGCCATCGCCAAGTACGAATCCCAACTTACGTCTTGTGGAGAAGCTAGAAGACAGTATGACATTCTTAAATGAGCTTATTGATAAAGCTGTTCTAGAAACGGAAACTATTGAAGTCGTACATGGACAATTGAAACAGGAAACTAACGCCCATTTATTCTAACTCCTCGATGCCGCTGTGATCGCAACCGTTCCAATCATTTGCTCTCCGTGTTCGTCAGGAGGTCGTGAAGCTATGATTGATGCGCTTTTATTATTTCTCCAAATTATGTTAATTAACATCGTTCTAAGCGGTGATAATGCTGTTGTCATCGCCTTAGCTAGCAAAAATCTCCCACTGGAGCAGCGAAAGCTTGCGATATGGTGGGGGGCGTTCGGTGCTATCGCCTTGCGCTTAATACTGACACTTGTAGCCGTGAGTCTGCTTTCTATTCCATTTATTCAAGCTGGCGGCTCTATCTTGCTGTTATGGATTGCAATAAAGCTGCTTACGGATGAAGATGGGCATTCGAATGTCAAAGAAGCTTCAACGCTTGGCAAAGCGATTTGGACGATTATTGTCGCAGATTTCGTGATGAGTTTGGACAATGTATTGGCTATTGCAGCCAAAGGAAATGGCAATAACACGGTCATTATTCTAGGTATTGGACTAAGTATTCCGATTATTATTTGGGGAAGTACACTCGTAATGAATTTATTACAGAAATACCCGATTCTAGTTTTTATCGGAGCGGGGATACTTGGTTATACCGCAGGGGAAATGTTTGTAAAAGATGAGAAAATGATTGACTGGCTGTTGCATGATTATGAGTTTTTACATATTTGGATCCCCATTATGGCGACTGTAGTCGTAATTGCTTCTGGTGTCATCGCCAAGGGGGTTCGTATGTTTCAACTCAAAACACGGAATGAATGATTGCTTAGCACGCTGACCCTAGGTCAGTGTGCTGTTTTTTTGTGCCATGTGAAAGTCCATATAGACCAGCCATAGATCAAGAGGAATAGAACTATTAATGCTGTGGAATATCGATACATCATGGCGTAACTGCCACTCCAGTTAGCTAGTGCCCCTAGCGCCATAGCTCCTAAGCCTATGCCTAAATCGTTGGCAGAGAAGAAAGTTCCATTGGCTGCGCCTCTCCGTTCAGGGGAGGAACGTTGAATCGTCCACGCCTGCAACGCGGGTTGAATGGAGCCAAATCCAACGCCATAACATAAGGCTGCAATAGCGAGGTTAGTATTGGAGTGCGCAAACGAAAGCAATACGAGGCCTATAATCGTGAATACTGCCCCAGGGAGCAGAACCCACTCTGGCCCTTTGCGATCAAATAGTACACCGGTGAGGGGCCTTACAAGTAGTACCATACTTGCATTGCATAAAAAGAATAAACCCACATTGGGGATGCCTGCTTCTAACCCAAATAAAGTAATGAAGGTTACAATTCCTCCGTAACATATCGCGCTGCATAGGAGCAAGACGGAAGGAAGGAGGGCACTTTGTTCCCATAGGCGATCTACAAAGCGTGGTTGGAGATGAGGTTTCTCAGGTAGAAGCGGTTTCGGATATGTAATGAAAAGCGAGCTAAACAGCGATAAAATAGCAAGAATGGTTGAGATTAAAAGCACATAAGAAAAGCTAAATGACTGCATAACCCATAAACCCGTTAAGGGACCGACTGCCATGGCCAAGGTGTTGGATAACCCATAATAGCCCATTCCCTCGCCGCGGCGTTCCGGAGGGATGATATCTGCAATGACGGTTCCGAGTGATGTCGTCGACAGTCCCCAGCCGATCCCATGAACAAAGCGTGCCGCTAGAATAAGTGTAACTGCAGCGATATAAGAATAACCAGCAATCGTAAGAGCGCAGATCGCTAATCCAACTAACAGAACATGTTTTCTGCCTAAAAGATCTAATGCTCTACCTGCGAATGGTCGTGTTAGAAGGGAGGAAATAGTGAAGATCCCAATAACAAGCCCAACCTGAACGTTGTCCCCGCCTAATTGTGAAAGATGAGTTGGTATCGTAGGAATGAGCATTTGAAAGCTGAAAAAAAGCAGTAAATTTGCGAGTGATGTAATCAGAAAGGCTTTGGTCCAAAGTGGTTTTCGTACAGATTTATTGCTCGTAATAGTTCGTTTCATGATACCTCCCCAGTCGAACATCAGACGACCATTGTCAAGGCAAAGGGTCTGCGCGAGCTTTAGTATACCCCGTCAATTGGAATTGAACGCAAAGAACGCCAACGAGAAACACCTAGCAATTCCATGTCATGTAAGCTAAAATATTTGTTGAAGGGTGTCGATGTATTGACCGCTTTCAACCTATTTAATATTTTTCACTTTAGGAGGGGTTCGTATCGCTAGAAATAGCTACTCCATTGGTCTTGTATTTATTGGCTTGGCTGTCTTATTGCTGCTAGGCAAATTAGGAGTCTTCCAGTTGCTGATCTCCTTCTTTTGGCCGCTTGTCTTACTCGTGCCTGGGCTCCTCTTTCATTTGTTGTATTTTAATCGTCGTTTACCAGCTGGCGTACTCGTTCCTGGTGGCATTTTAACCTTATACGCACTTATGTTTTTCTTCTGTAACTTATTTGGATGGGGCTCCATGTCTTATATTTGGCCCGGCTTCATTCTAGGTCCTGCTATTGGTTTGTACGAGCTTCACTTGTTTGATCGGGGGAGTGATCGAGGGATTTGGATTGCTGCTATGGTGTTAGGCATTATTTCAGCAACGCTTTTTGCTTTGACTTTGCTAGTCAAATTAGGGATTTATGTAATCGCTTTGATCCTTGTGGTTGTTGGACTTTCCATGATTTTCCGAAAGCGAAGACTATGGTGATCTTACTTCTTTCCAGTTAAAAGTTTTGTTAAGTGTGCCTTTTGTCTTGCATAATGTCGAGAAACTGCGTATACTAAGGGTAAATGTCAAGCGTCGGCGCTTATGTCCGACGCTTGTTTTATGAACAGAGACGAAAATTATAGGGTAGAGAGGGTTTGACATTCATGCATGCAAGAGACAAGATTCGCAATATTGCTATTATCGCACACGTTGACCACGGTAAAACAACACTCGTAGATAAATTGCTTCAACAATCCGGAACATTCCGCGATAACGAAGCTATTCAAGAAAGAGCGATGGACTCCAATGATCTAGAAAGAGAACGCGGTATTACCATCCTTGCCAAAAATACGGCGATTAACTATAAAGATTACTTGATTAACATTGTAGATACACCAGGACATGCTGACTTCGGTGGAGAAGTTGAACGTATCATGAAAATGGTAGACGGTGTATTGTTGGTTGTAGATGCTTTCGAAGGCACAATGCCACAAACGAAATTCGTTCTACGTAAAGCACTTGAGAGCAACTTATCTCCAGTAGTCGTTGTAAACAAAATTGACCGTCCGAATGCTCGTCCACAAGAAGTTGTTGACGAAGTTCTAGACTTGTTCATTGAACTTGGTGCTACTGACGAGCAACTTGATTTCCACGTTGTTTATGCTTCCGCATTGCAAGGTACTTCAAGTCTTGATCCAGAGAAACAAGATGATAACATGGAAGCAATTTATGAGACAGTAGTCCAACATATCCCAGCTCCAACGGAAGATGTGGAACAACCGCTTCAATTCTTAGTTACATTGATGGATTACAATGAGTACTTGGGTCGTATCGGTGTAGGCCGTGTGAACCGTGGTAAAATCCGTCAAGGACAAACTGTTGCAGTTATGACACGTGAAGGCGGACAAAAACAAGCTAGAATCGAGAAACTTTTCGGGTTTAGTGGTTTGAAACGTATTGAAATTGAAGAAGCAGCTGCAGGGGACATTATTGCCATAGCAGGTATCAAAGATATTAACATTGGTGAAACAGTAGCTGATCCTACGAACCCAGAAGCTTTGCCAGTTTTGAAAATCGATGAGCCAACGCTTCAAATGACATTTATCGTGAACAACTCGCCATTCGCAGGTCGTGAAGGTAAATGGGTTACTTCCCGTAAAATCCGTGAGCGTCTATACAAAGAGCTTGAAACAGACGTTTCTCTTCGTGTTGAAGATACAGACAGCCCGGATGCCTTTATCGTATCTGGCCGCGGTGAGCTTCACTTAGGTATTTTGATCGAGAACATGCGCCGTGAAGGCTTTGAATTGCAAGTTTCCAAACCAGAAGTTATCATTCGTCAAATCGACGGACAAAAAATGGAGCCGATTGAGCATTTAATCATCGACGTTCCAGAAGATAGCATGGGTTCCGTTATGGAGAGCCTAGGTTCCCGTAAAGCCGAAATGGTCAACATGATTAACAACGGTAGCGGCAACGTTCGTCTAGAGTTCAAGATTCCTGCACGTGGTTTGATCGGTTACAGAACGAACTTCTTGACATTAACGCGTGGTTACGGAATTATGAACCATGCATTTGACAGCTATGGCCCTTACCAAGGAGCTGGCGTTGGCGGACGTCATGAAGGCGTACTTGTATCCAGCGAATCCGGTGTATCCACACTTTACGGAATTCTTTCCGTTGAAGATCGCGGTATCTTGTTCGTACATCCACAAACAGAAGTTTACGAAGGTATGGTTGTTGGTGAGCACACGCGTGACAATGACATCATCGTTAACATATGCAAAGAAAAAGCAGTAAACAACATCCGTTCTGCGAACAAAGAAGAAACCGTGAAAATGAAAACACCTCGCTCGTACTCTTTGGAGCAAGCGCTTGAGTACTTGAACGATGATGAGTATTGTGAAATTACACCGAAATCGGTTCGTATTCGTAAAAAGATTTTAAACAAGAGCGAGCGCGAGCGTGCTGAGAAGCACCGCAAAACAGCGGAAGCTAACGTTTAATTCACAAAGTATTCGAATAAAGGGAAATGTGGGCTTTCTAGCCGCATTTCCCTTTATTTTATTGTCGTTTTAAGGGATAATGAAGAATGACTTACCTTGGATGACTGAACCTATTAATGAAATGGAGTGTATATTCGTTGACTGCCCTGAATGAATGGTTTGCCGATCACCTCTTTATAACGTATCTTTTAATCTTTATTTTCATGTCCTATGTGTACAATAAAGTATTTCGTACCCGTAAGCTGCCTGTGCTTAAAACAGCTCTAATCTATGTGTTGTTAGCAATCGGTTCGGTAATGCTGCTCGTATTCCAAATTGTAGGCTTGCCAATTGTACTTTGCTTGGCTGTAGCGATTTCTTTGATGTTCATGGTGAGAATTCGTTATTTTATTGAAAAAAGAACCGGCAAAAGGCCGACTTAACGAGTAAGGAGTTCATGCCTTATGACCCGATTTTGGTTGACGCCTATTCTTAGTTATTCACCGCTTGTGTTAGGTGCCGAGCGCATAAGCTGCCTCCCCGACGCGGAGCTCGAATCGTTCCGTCAACTGGCAAGCAATCAACATCCTCGCTTGCTGCCTATGTTCAAATCGAGCCTGCTGCTCAGTGATGAAGAAGAGGTATGTGGTTCAGACTTCGTAGAATTAGATTTAATGCGTGAAGGTGATATTGTCTTTGATTCTAAGCCTTTTCATCTTTCGCACTGTGCAGAAGCCTTTATGGACCGTTTGTTGACTAGGTTGGAAGTCAAGGCACTTCTAATGGCGATGGATGAACATCGGGAAGTTAGCTTTGGCAAGCATGCAGTATGGATCAAACAATGGATGGATTGGTTACATGCCGGTTATGATATTGTTCTACTAAGAGAGGATGGCTGATTTCAATGAAGTTAGGGGATGCTTTTTTCAATTGGCTGCAAATGCATATCGTATCTCAGGCTCGTCCTGAGGATGAAGCGGCGAAGGATACGTTGGATTTCTTTGCTCTTATTTTAGTTGAAGATCACGGGGTCAGCAATCTTGAAGTTCTCCCCATAGATGATCCGATGAAAATATGGATTGGCTATGATCATGAGGGCGAATATCATAAGCATTGTTTCGACCGGGAGAGTGCGGAAAAGCTGTTGGATGATATCAACTCGAATCCGATTTACAATAATCAGTAGCGGTCAGACCCTATGAACATCCGTGGACATAACTTTAACAAATCAACGTACACTTAAATATATCTGGGCAATAAAGGAGTGCCTGTTGATTTGAAAATAGATACATAATGGTGGAACGCTTGGCACTCACTATGCTATACTGTAAGTGTAAGGAGCGTTTTCAACCACCTAGTAGGAGGCGCAAACGATATGGCTGAATATCTTACTGCTGCACCGATGCAATGGATAGCTAGCGCCCACATGATGAATCCAGCCCAATATGCGAAAGCTTGTGAGAGCCGAGATGCCCTTATTTCACTCGGCCAAGTTTTTGATGCGATAAAAAAAGCCTAGATCTGCGTTTGCAGTCAGGCTTTTTGTCATCTACAGCCAATTATCGGGCTGGTACCTGGGTGCTATCTCCATTCGGACCTGCGTTATCGATGTCTGGATCGTTTCGGATATCACGTGGCAGTTGCGGCATGACGCGACCGACGATATCAGCCATTTGTTCTGCAAAGCCTTGTATAGGTCTTCCTGCTTGAATGTTATCCCGGATGTTGCGTAAGCGTTGATCCAAATCCATATCAGCCGTTACGATCGCATTAACCCCATAAGGATCTTTCTTGAGTGCTTCGGCGACCGAATATTTAACGGTTCCGACTTTGGCTCGATCAAGCTCCTTCTTAATATTAATGCCGACAACAGCTGTATTGCCGAAGACGACGCAATGTGCGCTTTCAACCTGCGGGATACCCAATGCTAGGTTTTCCAAATGCGCTGCAACCGCCTTAGAATCTTTGATTTCTAGCTTTTGCGGAGCAATTTGTTGAACTTTTACTTGATTTTGATTCGTATCTTGAGAGGGGGCACCACTTTTCGGCGCTTGACTGCAGCCTACCGCGAGGATCAGTATCAGTCCGCATACGTATATTAGTCTCACCAGAATCGTTCCCTTCTTTCCTTGAATCTCGCGTTTAGTTTGTCCTGTACAGTTAGGTTGTATGTATGAATATAACCAATGATCTAACGCCAAATCTGGGAGGGGACACACCAATGAAAAAAATTTACGTGTTAGATACCAATGTACTTCTTCAGGATCCCAATGCTTTATTCGCATTTGAAGATAATGAAGTGGTCATACCCGCCGTGGTGTTGGAAGAAATCGATTCTAAGAAACGAAATGCGGATGAAATCGGTCGCAATGCTAGACATGTTTCGAGATTACTAGACGGATTAAGAGCGAAAGGCAATTTATCCGATGGTATTACACTTGGACATGGCGGCAGCATTAAAGTGGAGCTTAATCATCGCAGCTTTGCCAAGCTGCAAGATACGTTTGCGGAATTAACGAACGACAATCGCATTCTAGCGGTTGCTCTTAATTACCATTTGGAAGAACAAGAGAATGATGTGGCAAGACCTGTCGTTATTGTTAGTAAAGATACACTGGTCCGAATTAAAGCGGACGTACTGGGTATCCCGGCGCAGGATTACTTAACAGATCGGATTGTCGCCCAAACCGATATGTATACGGGCTATATCACACTCTTTGTTCACCCTTCGATTATTGATGAATTCTATTCGTATCGCTTCTTGACCGTGACATCACTTAATTTGAGCTATATGCTGCATCCGCATGAATTCGTGATTCTTCGTGATGAGCTAGGCTCCTCCAAGTCCGCATTGCTCAAAGTTACACCAGATGCCAAAAAGCTTGAGCCGCTTTACATGAGTAATGATCCCATCTGGGGAATCGCCGCGCGTAACGCGCAGCAGCGAATGGCACTTGAGCTACTGCTCAATGACGATATCCCGCTCGTCACCCTAACTGGGAAAGCGGGTACAGGTAAAACGCTGCTTACGTTAGCTGCGGGGCTCATGAAAATTGAGGATGATCGTAAATATAAGAAACTGTTAATTGCTCGTCCGGTCGTTCCGATGGGCAAGGATATCGGTTACCTGCCTGGTGAAAAAGATGAAAAGCTGCGCCCATGGATGCAGCCGATCTATGATAATTTGGAATACCTTTTCGATACCAAAAAACCAGGTGATATAGAAAAAATACTTGCCGGTCTAGGTAGTATTCAAGTGGAAGCATTAACGTACATTCGTGGACGCTCCATTCCTGGGCAATTTATTATTATCGATGAAGCACAGAACCTCTCGAAACACGAAGTGAAGACGATTGTATCTCGGGTTGGAGAGGGCAGTAAAATCGTTCTCCTTGGCGATCCTGATCAAATCGACCATCCTTACCTCGATGCTTCCAGCAACGGGCTTACGTATGTGGTAGAACGCTTTAAACAGGAAGGTATCAGTGGACATATCACATTGGAACGCGGTGAACGGTCACATCTGGCCCAATTGGCAGCCGATTTGCTCTAAAACAAGAAAAGCCCACATCAGCTGATGTGGGCTTTTTGCTGCATTTAACGTACGATTTCAATGCTGACACGATAGGCTTTGGCGATGCCGTGCATCAGCTCCTCGAATTGTCGATCAGCAATATACACGTCGCGGTGCTCAGCGTCCTTATATTGTGCAATAAGGTGCTCTTCGACCTGAAGAGCTGCTTGATCAACTTCAACGGGGGAGCTATCCGCAGTAAAGCGGAAGGGAATCACGATTTTATCGTACACATAGTTATGCTCTGCGCGGCTGGTGAACCCGTAATCACTGAATAGGTCTGTTAATTCGGCCGATTCATCCAGAAGGCGAAGTTCCATTATAGATGTCTCAATGTGAAAGTGGTTCATCACTTCAAGCGCAGCACGTTGCTGTTCCTCATTGCTGACAATTAGCATTTCTTTATCACGATCGAATAGCTGGACTTTACCGGCAAGTGCTTTGACGATTTGGGCATAGAAGCCAGGTATTTTTCCGTCTGGTAAATCCATCATTATACCTATCTTGAATTCCATGGTGGGTTGTCCTCACTTTACATTCATTATCCCTACTAGTTTACAGAGATAATTTAAGTTTAACAACTGCCACGCCTTTTTTGGTTTCGACACTGGTCACATCAAGGTAACTGATTACTTTTTTTGGTACAAAACCAAGTGAGAATTCCTTCGTAAAGTCCTCAATGGTTGTGTCGGGCAGCTTAAAGCTATTAAATTCTAGATTATTAACAACAAATCGTATTTCATTTAACTTTTCAGCGTTCGTAAGAAGAACGAAGTTGCCCTGTATCGCGATCTGCAAGTCACCTTTTTTACCAGTAGCGACCATTGAGCCATCATTGAATTCGAAATTTAACGTTTTTAGAAGTTCACTCTTGGAGTGAAGATACGCATTGAAATCGGCATCCGTGAGATTGATGATTGGCGTAGTTGAAGTCATGCTAATATACTTGGTATCTCCGATCAAGAATTGTGGCAACTCGCGGAAAGCCATAGATAAATTGTCTAAGTAATCTCTGGCCAAAGGCAAACCTTCCTGTTTCCATTGATCATTCAAGCTTTTAATCTGCGTTGCAATGACTTGTGCTTGGGCATTCACGGCCAATTGTTTGTCCAATTCTTCTTGGAGTTTAACGAGTCTCTCGCGCTGCTGTAGAAATTTATCTTTGGTAACTTGTAAATCAGTCCTAGCAGTTGCGAGTTCCGTTTGCAACTTGGTGAGTTGCTTGAAGGAATCCGTAAACTTCTCTAGGGAGCGATGGTCATTTGTGACGATCATCTGTAAGTATTCGAACATGCGCAAGACGTCGGTGAAAGAGTTTGCCGCGAAAAGCAGCATCCAGATGGAGTCTCGATCTCCTGTATAGTACGCACGGAGCACTTTGCCTGCATGCTTGCGAGTTGCATCCACATTACCGCTTTGTTTTACGATATCTTGTTCATTCTGTTTGATCTGCTCACCGATTTTGGAATCCTGCTCATTGAGTCGAGCGACCTCTTTATCGATTTCGAAAATCGTGAGCCCTTTCTGAAGCAGTTCCTTGGCTTCATCTTGTGATGATTTGGTTTCCTCGGCCAAAGCACCGCCATAAGGCATTGTAAGTTGTGTGAATAAAACAATGGATAACAGCAAGGCTGTGAGTTTTTTAGAATTCATTGATGGTATTCTCCCCCTATGAATAGATTATCATATTTCTATTAAATGAAGCACAAAAAAATACTTACCATTGGGGAAAGGTAAGTATTTAACCTTGTTCCTATTTTTTTGCGGCAGGTGTTAAGAGCTTAAGAATATCATCGAAACTCTTCACTTTAGCAGGAATTTCCTTTGTCAGTGGGGTGCCTTGATTAATCGCATCACTGGTTTGATGAAGGGTAATGTGATTGTCGAGGGCTTTGCCATCGAGGGTCACTGTGAACGTGATATCGAGTGTTTGATCACGAATAAATCCTTGATCGTCTATTGCGATCTTCATGCTGCTCGGTGCTTTAAGTGCAATGCTGTTCATCCCATTTTTCTTGAGTGCATCTGCTTTATCGGCAGTTAATAATCCGTTGGTTTGTAGAGTTCCAATGAACTCTGGTAACTTGGCTTGGAATTGAGTGTTTATTTCTTTTACATTTTTGGAAGTTAGCTCAACTTGAATCGATTTGGCTGAGGAGCCATCTGCTAGCTTAATGGGGTCTTTGGCTTGTTTAAACCATTTCGCATCGAGTCCTTCAAAAACCAATTTCGTAAGTGCTGTAGAGACTTGAGGTGTGTTCTTTAATGTATCAGCCGAAAGTGGACTTGGCGATGTACTGCTCATTTTGGTCAAATCAATTGTATAGAACTCATCCGATGTCTTATTTAATGCTGGCATATTAAAATACAATAGGCTATCTTTAATGAGGATTGGTATATCGATAGGGGATGTAGATCCCTTGGGAGTTATACGTAAATCTGATTGATATTGTAGGGGCTCTACTTGGCTAATACCTTTCCAAGTGATCGTGCTCTCTCTAATCAAAGATAACAGCCCGTTCGTAAGTGGGTTAGCTGATTTCATGAGGCCATCACTAATCGCGAGAGCTGTGCTTCCATCAAACGTATACGATTTCAGTTCCGATTGTTTGTTAACGGATTGTTGAAATGCTTCTTTAACTTGCGTATTGTCTGTACATGCGGTCAATGAGACTAGGCCAATTGCCGTAATCGCTGTTAGGGTAATCCATTTTTTTGTCATGCTGGGCTGTCTCTCCTTCCATAATCCTTTATCATTATAAGGGTTTCTCATTCATTTGTCTGTAAGTAAAGAACTGGGGGTTTTACAATCGTGAATCAACTAGGGTCAACTAGCATTGCGGCTATACTAAAGGAACGTATTGGCTCGACGCGAGATCAACGAATATCCTTTCGAGACTATATGGAAATATGCTTATACGAAGATACTGTCGGTTATTACCAGAAGGATCGAATAAAGATAGGCAAGCAAGGAGATTTCTATACAAGTTCTTCAATTGGTACCGTAATGGGGGAAATGGTTGCCGCTTTCATATCTAAACAGTTGCACACACGTGCCAATCACCTTCATGCAATTGAAATCGTGGAATGGGGTGGAGGCAACGGGCGAATGGCGCGCCAATTACTTGATGAAATGAAGCGGGTTGATCCCGACTTATACCAACTTATCACGTATACACTTATCGAATCGAGTGCCTATCATCGTGGGTTGCAACAAGATCAGCTTGTGGAACACGTGGAACGAATTCGTTTCTTGGATGAAACTAGTTGGCTAAGTGAGTCTCCGCGTGATCATGTGTTTGTATTAGCGAATGAATTGTTGGATGCCTTCCCGGTTCACCGACTGCAATACAGGGATCGGGCCTTTCATGAATCGCATGTGATCTGGCAGGATCGTGAGCCCTATTTGCAAGAGATCTGGTCACCGCTTGAGCCTGGACGCATATTAGACTATCTAAACGCATTAGAAGTTCAATGGCAAGATGGACAGATGAGCGAAATGAATTTAGAAGCAATAGATTGGTATGTCCGGCTAACGAACCGGATGCTAAGCGGGTGTGTAATTGCCATTGATTATGGTGATATAGAGGAGGAGTTGTATGCCTCTCATCGCCATCAAGGGACATTAATGTGCTATCAGAAGCACGAAGCGCACGATAATCCTTTTATCGCCCCAGGTGAACAGGATATTACGGCGCACGTCAATTTCAGTTTATGTCACAAGGCGGCGGTTTCCGCAGGTTTTGAACCGTTCGTGTTTCAGACGCAACGTCAGTTCTTAGTAGAGCAGGGCATATTGGAAAAATTGCAAAATCATTTCGATCCGAATCCATTTAGTGAGGTGTCCAAAAGAAATCGGTCGATCCGACAATTGCTGTTAAGTGATGGCATGAGTGAATTGTTTAAAGTATTTGTTGCTATTAAAAAAGGTGAACCGGCATAATGCCGATTCACCTTTTTGTTTGTTGTCATCAGTGTTAGATGGACATTTTGAAAAATGACCAATACGTAAATCCGCTGAAGGAGATAATCATATATCCCCAGAACAGCAATATGTAAGTACGTTCTGACAAGCGCATATAGCCTAGAATGACGAATACGGCAGTTTGAAAAAAGAAAATCAGAGACATAGGTATCATATCGCCAGCTAAGCTCATTAGTGCGATAACAAGTGTCCAAAACCCTAGAACCCGAAACATGCGATCCATTCTCGTTACATCCCCCTCTCGTACCACGTTGCACAATAACTACAACACATTATACCGTTTGATCTTAGTGGTGTAAACCGTCAAACGGTGACGAAATTGAAAACATTTCATCATATAGACGTAGTATGTCTTTTTATACGAATCCCATGTATGAGGGTCAAAAAATTTGGCAATACCATTTAGTATCAAATAGATTCTATGAACTCTAGTACGGGCATAGAAATAGTAATAATGGCAACGAATCAATTGATACCTGTCTGACTAATTGATTCTTATTTATGATGTATCCGCAGGTAGGAGAGAATTTGATCAGGATTCGAAGCTCCCGAAAAGGAGAGACTTTGCTCTCCGACCAAAGATCCCTATAATTTGTTAGGAGGTTTGGCCTTATGTCGGCTATTAGACAAGATGCTTGGAGCGATGAAGACGACTTAATTTTAGCGGAGTTGACATTGCGTCATATCCGAGAAGGAAGTACACAACTATCTGCGTTTGAAGAAGTTGGGGAGCGCATTGGAAGAACCGCAGCAGCGTGTGGATTTCGTTGGAACAGCTTTGTCCGGAAGAAATATGAAGCAGCTATACAAATTGCAAAAGCACAGCGTCAGAAACGGACGCAGCTGAAAAAGCATGCACCAGTTTCTATTTCCGGATCTTCTTCGATTAGTTTATTGGAGAATCCAGATGTATCTACTGGCAAGAATGAAGTGTTTACGGAAGAAACGTTATCGATTGATGCCGTTATTCGTTTCTTGCGTCAATGGCGGAGTACCTATCAGGATATGAATCGACATATCAAAACGTTGGAAAAAGAACTGCAGGATAAAGAGGACGAACTCGATAGACTTGGCAGAGAAAATAATAAGTTGAATAAACAAGTCAATGAAGTTGAAACCGATTATCGTGTTGTAAATGATGATTATAAAGCGCTTATTCAAATCATGGACCGCGCTAGAAAAATGGCCTTTCTCGTTGAGGAAGAGGAAGAAGAGAAGCCGCGTTTCAAAATGGATGCCAATGGTAATTTGGAAAGAGTCGATTAATCTTCAAACTGCTTAGTATAGAAAGCCGCGAATCAAGGGGAGCCTTGGTTTGTGGCTTTTTTGCTGTATAATAATGGCTAATAAGTTAAAGGTGGTATTTACATGCATATCATGATCATCGGCGCAGGTTCTCTCGGCCTTCTCTTTGCTGCTAAACTCGCTCCAATTTGTTCGCGGTTAACGGTAGTAACACGATCTGAAGGACAAGCTGCTGAATTGGCGGCATGTGGTATTCAAATCGTTGGCATGGACTCGCAAGAGCCGACTCTAGAGAAGTCTATCCGATTTCGATGCTATTCCGAGGCGACGAGCGAAGATGTAGATCCGCTTGCGCAGCAAGTCGATTATATTCTCCTTATGGTAAAGCAGCCAGCAATATCTCATGAACTTATCAATTATATTCAAAGCCAGATGACTTCGAACACTTTCCTTATATGCTTTCAAAATGGCGTTGGCCATGAAGTGAAATTAAGTCAAGCTATCGGGTGGAGCAAGCTTTTATTTGCCGTCACAACAGAAGGGGCCAAGCGAGTAGGACCTGCATCTGTCAAACATACAGGACATGGCATAACGTATCTGGGGGCGTTGCAGACAGATCGTATTGAAACTTCTAATGATCAACATATTTTCATTGTACAGATGTTAGAGTTAGCAGGATTTTGCGCGGAATTGTCGAAAAATATGGAAGTTAGAATCTGGAGTAAGCTAGTCATCAATGCCGTCATTAACCCACTTACAGCTATTCTAGGTATTCCCAATGGTGAATTACTGCATTCAACATGGCGTCTTTCTTTAATGAAAGATCTTTATCAAGAAGCGATTGGATTGGCTGCTGCCAAAGGTGTTAAGCTGCCAGCTGAGTTATGGGATACCATTCCGGCTGTATGTGAGGCGACACAAGCGAACCATTCCTCCATGTTGCAAGATATCGAGGCGTCGCGACTTACGGAAGTTGACTATTTAAATGGCAGTTTAGTGGAGATGGGCAATGAAATAGGCTTAGAACTACCTATACATAGCTTGGTGTATAGATTGATAAAAGCGATAGAAAATTAAGAGGTGAAACCTTTTGCTGAATAGTTTCGTTAGTCTATTATCTACCATATATGCCACGTTGGCTGTGGCGCCATTTATCACGTTTGTTTTGGTATGGTTCCTCATCTTCCTATTTCTGAAGGATAAGAAGATGACAACGAGGTTTACAATGGATGTCACAACTATGTTTCTGCTAGGGTCTGTATCCTTGATGTGGAATAAATTATTTCACACCCAATTTGGTTTCTGGTTAATTGTCCTAGTCTTATTAATTGCTTTTGGGATTATTGGTGGTTATCAAAATCATTTGAAGGGGGAAACTAATCTAATCAAAGTAGGCAGACTGGTATGGCGGCTTAGCTTTGTTGGCCTATCTGCGTTATATATTCTGTTGTTTTTCGTTCACATAGGTAAAAACTACCTTTTTTCAACATGAAAATCATTTTATTTTCCACAAATTAAATATTATGGGCAAAAATTAAGCGGATGATTGTAATATTTCTTTGAGATTTGTAGAAAATAACAAAGAAAATCGTCTAGATTTTATTGACCGATGGTTGTATAATTAAAAATCGTTAAGGTAAATTTTTTTACTTGTTATTTAGTCAAAGGTAAATTAATTGTAGACAAACTCTATGTATATGTTATAATTCCTTGCGTAGACTCTAGTAAATTTTTTTACCAGAGGTTTGAGGGATATAAACTAACATTGAAAAAGCGGTTTCACTAGTTTTTGGGTTGAAGGTGTAATGCTTATGTAATGAAAGCTAACAAAACACCTGACCATAGATGTCTAGACATACATATTTTAAAGGAGGAGTTTATATGAAAGCGACAAAGTGGGTTACTACAGCAGTAGCATTAACGCTTATGGGTAGTGTGGCAGTTGGTTGTGGTAAAAGTGAGGAAACTCCATCAGTGTCACCAACGGATGGTACAAAAGGTACTTCGGCTCCAGCTTCCAACAAACCTCAAGAAATTAAGATCAACTTCTCTGCTGAGCCTCCGATTATGGACAGCTCCAAAGCAACTGCAAATGCTGCTTTTACTTTTATTAGCGCATTTAACGAAGGTCTATATCGTACAGATAAAGACGGTAAAGCAGTAGCTGGTCTTGCAAAAGATATGCCTAAAATCTCTCCTGATGGTTTGACGTATACGATCGACATTCGCGACAATGCGAATTGGTCTGATGGACAACCAGTGAAAGCACAAGATTTCATTTATTCCTTTAAACGTACGTTGGATCCTGCTACAAAAGGGCAATATAGCTTCGTAGTAGCTTGGATTAAAGGTGGAGAAGCTGTTACTAAAGCGAAAACTCCTGAAGAAGTTAAAAAAGCACAAGATGAACTTGGCGTTAAAGCGATCAGCGACAAGCAAATTGAAATTAAACTAGAAAAACCAGTTGCTTTCTTTACACAAATGCTTGCATTCGGAACTTTCTTGCCACAACGTGAAGATTTCGTAACGAAAGCTGGCGACAAATATGGTGCAGAAGCTGATAAAGTTATCGGTGCAGGTCCGTTTATTTTGAGCAAATGGGATCATGGCCAAACACTTGAGCTAGTTAAAAATGAAAAATATTGGGATGCTGCGAATGTGAAATTAACAAAAGCAACAGTCAATATCGTTAAAGACACAAACACAGGCCTTAACCTATATGAAACAGACGCGGCTGATTTGACAGAAATCAATCGTGATCAATTAACTTTGTACAAAGGAAAACCGGACAACCTACCTAAACCAGAGTTGACGAACTCTTACTTGATGTATCAAGTGAAAAAACAACCAGCTCTTGCGAACAAAAAAATTCGTCAAGCACTCGGTATGGCAATCGATCGTCAAGCTTATGTAGATACAGTTCTAGCTAATGGTTCCGTTGCTTCCACGGGTCTAGTGCCAGGTGGTACTTCCGACGGTGCTGGCGGTGAATTCCGTAAAACAGCTGGTGAGACACAACCGAAGTTCGATGCAGCAAAAGCAAAAACGTTGCTTGCAGAAGGTTTGGCTGAGCTTGGTTTGAAAGAACTTCCTAAAATGAAAGTGAACGCAGACGATACTGAAACTGCAAAAAAATCACTTGAGTTCATCCTTGCACAATGGAAACAAAACCTTAACTATGTTGCTGAAGCGAACCCAGTTCCTCACGCATTGCGTATCGAGCTTTCCTCCAAGAAAGATTTCGATATCGTTCTATCCCTATGGGGAGCAGATTACAACGATCCAATGACGTTCTTGGATATGTGGGTAACAGGCGGAGAATTTGACGAAGGCGATTACAGCAATCCTGAGTACGATAAGCTTGTGAAATCCGCTCAAACGGAAACCGATACAACGAAACGTGCTAAATCTTTGGTTGAAGCTGAGAAAATCCTTATGGATGATCAAGGTGTAGCTCCATTGTACTTCCGTACTCGTGCGTACCTGAAAAAAGCTAATATTGATGGTTTGATTCTTCCATCTTTTGGTCAAGAGTGGGAATTGAAATGGACTTCGGTTAAGTAATCTTGAAAAGTAGTTTGAATCAGAAGAGGCCGTTCGCACCTCGTGGGAGCGGCCTCTTCTAACTTTCTTGTCTTATATTTTAATAAAGGAGGAGCAATATGATTAAGTTCATTCTTCGCCGTTTCCTATATGCGTTGATTACGTTATGGCTAATCGCAACATTTACTTTCGTTCTAATGAAAAACTTGCCAGGTAATCCATTAGGAGAAGGCGCTGAGAAGATTCCGAAAGCTACGAGAGATATGTTGATGAAGCAATATGGTCTTGATAAGCCATTGTGGGAACAATACTTAACATTCATGAACAATATCATCCATGGCGATTTAGGAGCTTCCTTTCAATTTCCTGCTCATAAAGTTACGGATATCATCAAACAAGCTTTCCCGTCATCCTTAGAACTTGGATTAATCTCAATTGTGATCGCAATTGTTGTTGGTTTAACTTTAGGGATTATTGCAGCCTTGAAACATAATAAAGCTGGGGATTACACAGCTATGTTCATTGCGATTCTTGGTGTTTCCATTCCTTCCTTCGTACTTGGGCCAATGCTTTCTTATTACGTAGGTGTTAAGTGGGGGATTTTACCTGCTGGTTTATGGAAAGGTCCTGAATACAAAGTATTGCCAGCTATTGCCTTGTCCTTTGGTACAATTGCAATCTTGGCGCGGTTAATGCGTACTTCTATGTTAGACGTTTTGAATCAAGATTATATTAAAACAGCGAAATCAAAAGGTTTATCAACTATGACAGTTGTAGTTAAGCATACAATTCGTAATGCAATATTGCCGGTTATCACGATTATCGGTCCAATATTTGTAAACGTCATCACAGGTACGTTAGTTGTTGAACAAATTTTTAGTGTACCAGGTTTGGGTAAACATTTTGTATCGTCTGTATATTCGAATGACTATACAATGATTTCTGGATTAACGATATTTTACTCAGCAATTCTGATTGTCGTTATTTTTATTACTGATGTTGTGTATGGCATAGTAGACCCCAGAATTCGTCTTGGGAAAGGCGGGAAATAGTTCATGCAAACTCCAAAAGATTCAACAGAGACTTCCTTCAAGTTTGCTCCCGTTGCAAATAAATCTCTAACTGGTGAAGTCATTGTTAGACCTTCACTCAATTATTGGCAGGACGCTTGGAGACGACTTAAGAAAAATAGACTGGCTATGGCTGGCTTAATTATATTGGTTGCTTTAATCGTACTTTCGATTATCGTGCCATTTGTTTCAAGCTACGATTATCAGACGCAAAACTTAAAGCTTAAAAATGCAGTTCCAAGCAGTTCACACTTTTTCGGGACAGATGACTTCGGTCGAGATGTCTGGACACGTGTATGGTGGGGGACGCGAATCTCCTTATTTATTGGTATTACAGCTGCATTAATTGACCTAGTGATTGGTGTCATATACGGAGGGATTTCTGCGTATTACGGTGGGAAAGTTGATGAAGTCATGCAACGTTCCATTGAGATTGTCTACGCTATTCCATTCTTGTTGATTGCTATTCTACTGATCATGGTTATTGGCTCAGGGGTTTCTTCGATTATTATCGCCTACAGTATTACAGGCTGGGTTCCCATGGCGCGGCTTGTGCGTGGTCAAATGCTTACGCTCAAAGAACAAGAGTTCGTATTGGCTTCGCGCACACTGGGAGCTTCTCCCATGAGAATAATTATGCGTAGTTTAATCCCCAATGCGCTTGGTATCATTATTGTACAGATCACATTCGTTGTGCCATCTGCAATTTTTACTGAAGCATTCTTGAGCTTTATCGGTCTTGGTGTAAAGCCGCCGCTGGCATCGCTAGGTAACTTGTTGTCAGATGGGGCTAACTATATTCGGTTATATCCGCATCGCCTTATTTTCCCGACGATTGTGTTCAGCTTAATTCTATTGAGCTTCAATCTACTCGGCGATGGGCTTCGTGATGCGCTAGATCCAAAAATGCGCAAGTAAGAAGGGGTGAATCATGATGAGCACCAAAGACAATTTACTAGAAGTGAAAGATTTGAGAGTTTCATTCCAGACTTATGCGGGTGAAGTTCAAGCTGTTCGCGGCGTATCTTTTTCTTTGAAAAAAGGTGAAGTGTTGGCGATTGTAGGTGAATCCGGATGCGGTAAATCCGTAACGGCACAAACGCTCATGCGTTTAATTCCTACTCCGCCTAGTTATATAAAAAGCGGTTCGATCATGTTTGATGGGAAAGTGGACATTACCAAGCTTTCCAACAGACAAATGGAGAAGATCCGCGGCTCAGAAATGGGTATGATTTTCCAGGATCCAATGACTTCATTGAATCCAACGATGAAAATCGGTGATCAGATTACGGAAGGTTTGATCAAGCACGAAGGTTTAAGTAAAAGTGCTGCAAGAGAAAGAGCGATTGAAATTCTAAAGCTTGTTGGCATCAATTCGCCTGAAGGTCGTATTCATCAATATCCACACGAACTTTCTGGTGGTATGCGCCAACGTGTTATGATCGCAATTGCTCTTGCGTGCTCGCCTAAACTTCTAATTGCCGATGAGCCGACAACAGCGTTAGACGTTACTATTCAGGCACAGATTATTGATTTGATGAAGAAAATTTCTGTCGAAACGGACTCATCCATCATCCTGATTACCCACGATCTTGGTGTTGTTGTTGATATGGCAGGGCGTGTTGTCGTTATGTATGCAGGTAAAATTATTGAGCAAGGCACCGTAGATGAAATATTCTATGAGCCGCAGCATCCATATACATGGGGTTTGCTTCGTTCTGTACCGCGGTTGGATACGAACACAAATGAGGAGCTTGTACCAATTCCAGGTACTCCACCAGATTTGTTCGCTCCACCGAAAGGGTGTGCTTTCGCAGCAAGATGTCCGTACGCGATGAATCACTGTTTGGAAGAAGATCCAGCACATTCCGTACTGTCTGAAACACATTCAGCAGCTTGCTGGCTGCTTCACCCGGATGCGCCGAAGGTTGAACGCCCAGTAGGAGTGGGAGGTAATAGGCATGTCTAACACATTGGCGAAGTCTGAAAAGCCGATTTTGCAAATCCGCAATATGAAGAAGCACTTCAATCTTGGAAACGGCAAGATTCTGAAAGCCGTAGACAACTTTTCTATAGAAATTAAACGTGGTGAAACGTTTGGTCTTGTTGGTGAATCCGGTTGTGGGAAATCAACGGCTGGAAGAACCATCATTAAGCTTTATGATGCAACGGAAGGCGAAGTTATTTTCGATGGCGAAGATGTTCATAAGCTGACTGGGAAAAAGTTAAAGGAATTCAACCGGAATATGCAAATGGTATTCCAAGATCCCTACGCATCCCTAAACCCGCGAATGACTGTTGGAAATATCATTGCTGAAGGTATTGATATCCATGGTTTATACAAAGGTGCCCAGCGGAAGGAACGCGTTATGGAATTGCTCCGCGCAGTTGGGTTGAATGATGAACATGCTAGCCGTTTCCCGCATGAATTCTCAGGCGGTCAACGTCAGCGTATCGGGATTGCCCGTGCGCTTGCAATTGAGCCGAAATTCATTATCGCGGATGAGCCGATTTCCGCTTTGGACGTTTCCGTACAAGCACAAGTCGTTAACCTTTTCAAAAGATTACAGAAGGAAATGGGCTTGACATACTTGTTTATCGCGCATGATTTGGCGATGGTTAAGCACATCTCTGACCGTATCGGGGTTATGTACTTAGGAAACCTTGTAGAAGTAACGACATCCGATGAACTCTACGCAAAACCGTTACACCCGTATACACAATCATTGCTATCTGCAATTCCGATCCCAGATCCGGAAATTGAACGCACGCGTGAGCGTATCATTCTTCAAGGTGATGTACCGAGCCCGCTCAATCCACCAAGTGGTTGCCCGTTCCGTACACGTTGTCCACAAGCGATGGCGAAGTGTGCGGATTCCATGCCGCCTAGTAAAGAAGTGGAACCAAATCATTTTGTAGCTTGTCATTTATACTAATCAGGTTAACCGTCCCGCGAGGGGCGGTTTTTCCTCGTTGCTAGCTACGTGCATAATTGTAATTAGAAAAAATACAGTTTTGACGATTTCAGAGCTACCGTGTACAATCAAAGGATAGATGTTTTATTTGTTATGAAGAGGAGAAACTGGTCGCATATGCAAATGGAAACTTTTCATTGGAAGAAAAATCAGACTTTGGCGGAAGATTATATAACAGATAAAGGCAATGCGAAATCGTTGTTCCCTTATCATTTTGGAAATGTGGAAGATTGGCAAGGGCGTGTTCAATGGTTGGATGGAGCTAATGCTGCTCCGCACGTCGACCGAAAGCGGCTTGTAGGGGCGCTAGAAGCCTATAATAGACGTGTAGGGAATACGGAAGAGGCGCTTAAACATATCGCGGCATTAGGGGATGAGGGGACGCTTGCCATCGTTGGTGGCCAACAAGCAGGATTGTTTGGCGGACAGTTAATGATTCTATACAAAGCCATCACGATTATTCAATTGGCAAGAGAATGGCGCACCAAGCTGCAGCGCGCAGTTGTCCCGATTTTCTGGATCGCTGGAGAGGATCACGATTTCGATGAAGTCAACCACGTCCATGTGCTTTCGAACACGGGGCAAATTGAGAAGTTGAAGGTAGACCATCCCTCTGGTATTAGGACCTCTGTGAGTCGCCTGCCATTATCCTCAGAAGCGTGGGAAGAGGCCTTGCATAAGTTGGATCAATCGTTAATGGATACGGAGTTCAAGGCGTCGTTATTAGAGAAAATGCGTTCAACAGTTGGAGATGGAGCAACGCTTTCAGATGCATTTGCTCGTTGGATGGCGATGCTGTTCGGTGAGTACGGGCTTGTGTTGATCGATGCTGATGAACCTTCGGTTCGTGCGTTAGAATCATCAATGTTTGAGAATTTAATCGAGCAGAATGAATCGTATGCCGCTTCCTTAATGCGAAGTCAAGCTGAAGTCAGCCAAGCGGGATATGGCATACAAGCAGAGATTCATGAAGATGCAGCGAACCTCTTTGTTTTCGCCGATGGTGCGAGGTTGCTGCTCCATCGTGAGGATGAGCACTTTGCAGATAAGAAAAATACAGTTAGGTACACGAAAGCAGATCTGCTTGATAAAGCAATATCAACACCAGATCAGTTGAGTAACAATGTTATGTCTAGGCCGCTTATGCAGGAATATTTATTTCCGGTTCTGGCGACAGTGCTAGGCCCTGGGGAAATTGCTTACTGGGCACTGACGAAGCAAGCGTTTGAGCATTTTCATATGCGTATGCCGATAGTGGTGCCGCGCTTGGAGTTCACTTTGATCGAGGGCACGGTCAAGAAACAGATGAATAAATATGAGCTTACTTTGACGGATGTTCTGGAACGCTTCGATGAGAGGAAACAAGCTTGGTTGGATGCACAAGACACACTTCAGCTTAACGAACGCTTCCAGGCTGTTAAGGAATCCTTCCTAAGCACATACGCTCCTCTAGTTGAGTCTCTTGGTGGGATCAATCCCGGCGTCAAAAAGCTTGGCGATACGAATCTAGCTAAAATCGTGGAACAAATCGATTATTTGCATCATAAAGCAAGCGAAGCGTCGCATACGCAATTCGATGCTGCAATCAGGCAGCTGGACCGGGTTCGATTAACTATTTTTCCGTTAGCCAAGCCCCAAGAAAGAGTGTATAATGGGTGTGCTTATCTCAATCGTTATGGGAATGTTTGGCTTCAACATTTGCTTGAGACGCCAATACCGGTAGACGGCACGCATCGTATCTATTATTTGTAGGAGGAACGAAGATGACAACGGCAACGAATAGTATTGTAACTGATATGGCGCTCGCGCCAGAGGGGCATTTGAAAATTGATTGGGTTCAGGCGCATATGCCTGTTTTGAATCGAATTCGTGAGCAATTTGAGAAAGAACAACCGTTCAAAGGGTTGAAAGTTACAATTTCTTTGCATTTGGAAGCTAAAACAGCTTATTTGGCCAAAGTTGTCAAAGCTGGCGGTGCTGAAGTTACGATCACAGGAAGTAACCCCCTGTCCACGCAAGATGATGTATGTGCGGCGCTTGTGGAAGATGGAATCACGGTATTTGCTAAATACAACCCGAGCTCAGAAGAATACAAAGAACTTCTAATTAAATCTTTGGAATCCAAACCAGATCTCATCATTGATGACGGTGGCGACTTAGTCTCACTTCTTCACTCGGAACGTAAAGATCTGGCTGTTAATGTGCGCGGTGGCGCAGAAGAAACAACAACTGGTATCCTTCGATTGAAAGCGATGGAGAAAGAAGGGAAGCTTGGTTTCCCGATGGTAGCTGTTAATGATGCATACTGCAAATACTTGTTTGATAACCGTTACGGTACAGGTCAATCCGTTTGGGATGGCATTAATCGTACAACCAACTTAGTCGTTGCAGGTAAAACAGTTGTTGTAGTTGGTTATGGCTGGTGTGGTAAAGGTGTGGCCATGCGTGCTAAAGGCTTAGGCGCTAATGTCATCGTGACTGAAATAGACGCTATCAAAGGCGTTGAGGCGTATATGGATGGTTTTGCTGTTATGCCAATGATTGAAGCGGCGAAATTAGGTGATTTCTTCGTTACAGTTACTGGAAACCGCGATGTTATCCGTGGCGAACATTACAAAGTGATGAAAGACGGTGCGATTCTATCGAACGCAGGTCACTTCGATGTTGAAGTGAACAAACCTGAGCTAGAGGCGTTGTCTTCTTCCAAACGTACAGTTCGTCGTAACATTGAAGAGTATCAACTAACAGATGGTCGCAAAGTGTATATTTTAGCGGAAGGTCGCTTAGTTAACCTTGCTGCTGGAGATGGTCATCCTGCTGAAATTATGGATATGACGTTTGCGCTTCAAGCGATGTCCTTGAAACATGTAAATGATACGTATCAATCTTTAGGAAATACAGTTGTCAATGTTCCTTATGTCCTGGATGAGCAAGTTGCTCGCTTTAAGCTTGAGTCCCTAGGTACAAGTGTAGATGCGCTCTCAGATGAGCAAAAGGCTTACCTAGATAGCTGGGATGAGCACTAAAATATAAATGCTTGATGAAGATGCCCTTTGGTCCACAGTTGTGGATCGGAGGGTGTTTTTCTTTTTATTTGTGTTGTTTCCGTGCAACTTTCGAGTTCAATATTCCGTTTGAAGGGTGTATATCCTGTAAATGGAAATGGGGGCATCATGAAATGAGAATAAAGAAAAGAACAAGGATTGGGGTAATGGTCGTCTTGTGTATGTTGGTGTTGGGGGCTTTGGCAGGATGCAGCTCATCTTCCAAGAGTGAACATTCTGCGTCCATGGCAGATTCCAAAGGTGAAATGAACAGCGTACAAACAACCGGCGCGACAGCGGATCAGTTTACCAACAAAGATGTAAACGCAAGCAATGTCGCTCCAGCTCCAATCGCGAAAGAATCAACAACGAAAGCATCAACGACAGAAGGTAAAGCTGCTGTGCCAAATGCGGTGATTCCTGCAAGTGGAAACGATCAAGAAGCTGGCTTCAATCGCAAACTTATTTATCGGGCCAATCTCGTAATGCCAGTCGAAGACTACAGTAGTGCTCAAACCCAGCTGCGGGATCTCGTTGCATTAAGCGGTGCTTACATTTTGCAGTTCTCCGAGAGTGCGAATACGGGTGAAAAGGGTGGGACGTATACGATTAAAGTCGCAGCGAATGGATTCGTTTCTATGCTGGATGGCCTAGAAAAGATAAGTCCAGCACTTCAGAGGAACGTTCAAGGACAGGACGTAACGGAAGAGTATGTTGATCTCAGCTCGCGTTTGACGGCTAAACAGCTCGTTGAGTCCAGGTTGCTAAGCTTTATGGAAAGGGCATCGAAGACAGATGAATTACTAGCATTCTCGAATGAACTTGCCAAAGTTCAAGAGGCGATTGAGCAAATCAAAGGCAGAATGCGTTACTTGGATCAAAATGTTTCGTATTCCACAATAGAGCTGCGGATGTATCAACAAACGGGTAAAAAGCCGTTATTGTCTGACCCGAATGAACTAACTCTAGCAGAGCGCGTTGAGAAGGCATGGGGCTCCAGTCTGAATGTATTGTTTGCAGTTATGCAGGGAGTTCTCGTTTTTCTTGCGGCCGCGGTACCAGTTCTGGTAATTTTACTGATTATTGCCATCCCCATATGGGTATACAGACGCAAGCGGAATGAACGCTTGAGGGAATTGCGAATCCAACTGAAAGATCAGCAAGTATCTGAAAATACACTTGAAGGTACGGAACAAGGAACAAAAGGCACAGAATAGACCCAAAAACCGAAATAATTTTAATTAATCCTGCTAACTAAGCAGGATTTCTTTTATTTTTAGCGAATATTGATTCAAATGTGGTGAAAAGTGGTACAAAGTGGAGGGAAGGGGGGCTTGATGCTATGTTTATGGGTGAATATCAACATAGCATTGATGAGAAAGGCCGAATGATCATACCGGCCAAATTCCGTGAAGCCCTTGGCGAAGCTTTTGTCATCACCCGTGGTCTTGATCAGTGCTTATTTGTATATCCGCAATCCGAATGGTTAATTCTCGAACAGAAGCTGAAAGCATTGCCATTAATGAAGTCAGATGCACGTGCTTTTACCCGGTTTTTCTTCTCTGGTGCAGCAGAATGTGAGCTTGATAAGCAGGGGAGAGCCAACATTCCAAGTAATCTTATCGACCATGCCAAGTTAGAGAAAGATTGTGTTGTTATCGGAGTTTCTAATCGTGTGGAGATTTGGAGTAAGCAAGTTTGGGAAAGCTATGCCAATGAGTCTGAACAATCATTTAATGAAATAGCAGAGAAGCTGGTCGATTTTAATTTTGATCTATAGAAATTTTGAGTTTAAGAATATGCTTACGAAGTCAGTTTTGCCAAGGCGAAACTTTTAGGAGGACAAGTAGTGTTTCATCATGTGACTGTACTTAAAGAAGAATCTGTGGAAGGTTTACATATAAAACCAGATGGTGTGTACGTGGATTGTACGATGGGAGGCGCGGGGCATAGCTCGCTAATCGCATCCAAGCTAGGACCAGAGGGGCTGCTCATTGCCCTTGATCAAGATGATATTGCCTTAGCCAACGCACAGACAGTGCTTGCGCCCTATTTAGATCGTGTAGCAATAATCAAAAGCAACTTCAGAGAAATCGAGCACGTACTTCGCGGTGTGCCCAGGGCTATGAAGGATGGAAGACCCCAAGTTGATGGCATTCTTTTCGATTTAGGTGTTTCTTCTCCACAGCTGGATGATGGTGATCGTGGTTTCAGTTACAACCATGATGCTGAGCTCGATATGAGAATGGATCGGGATACACAGCTTACCGCCAAAACGATCGTTAATGAATGGCCAGCTGACAAAATTGCTAAAGTACTATTCGAATATGGGGAAGAAAAGTTCTCAAGACGAATTGCCGGTGTGATTGTAGAAGCAAGAGAAAAGAAACCGATTGAAACAACGGGGGAACTCGTAGAATTGATCAAAGAAGGGATTCCTGCTGCCGCAAGACGGACAGGGGGGCACCCGGCCAAACGAAGCTTCCAAGCATTGCGAATTGCTGTGAACGACGAGCTGGGCGCATTTGAAGAAGCGCTGCAACAATCACTTCGTTGTTTGGCGCCTCAAGGACGCATTGCAGTCATTACATTCCACTCCTTAGAGGATCGCATCTGCAAACAGTTTTTCGTGAAAAATGTGGAGAAGTGTACATGTCCACCAGCTTTTCCAATGTGCGTATGTGAGAAACTTGGAGATTTGAAGCTCGTTACACGAAAACCAATTCTACCTAGTGAACATGAATTAGAAGTCAATCAAAGAGCCAGATCGGCAAAATTAAGAATAGCAGAAAAGCTTTGACCAAGGGAGGAATAAGCGATGGCATCATATATTCAAGGCAATTTGGCACTTGATCCGAAACGGAAACCAAATTCTGGGCAACGTGTGAAGATAAAAGAAACAACGAAGGTCGTTTATCGCAACTCCTCATTGCCAGCGCAAGAGAAAATGCTCTATTTATTCACAGTCGTACTTTGTGTTATTGTTGCTGGAGTGATCATTTGGCGATTTGCTGCGATCTATCAGATGAATGCGAATATTTTGAAGATGCAAGGTGAAATCCGTGAAATTCAAGCACAGAACAGTGCGCTCAAGCAAGAAGTTGAGAAGCTGCAAAGTCCAGATCGTTTAAAAGAGGAGGCAGTACGCCTCGGGTTTAATTTACAAGATACGAAGCAAGGTAACGTTGTGGCGCAGTCAAATTCATCTACAAAGACGAAATCTAGTACTACTACTGTAACAACTGGTGGGAAAAGTACGAAAACAGCTTCTAAACCGTAACAGGCAGGTACTCATATGACAAAAAAAATTAAGTTACGTTCTTTGCTACTTGGAGGGTTTTTTACCCTTCTTTTTGTTGTCCTCATGGTTAAAGTCTATTGGATTCAAGTGGTAGAAGCATCATGGTTGCTAGAGAAAGCTGAGAAACGTTGGGAAACAGATAAAGTGCTGGCTCCTGTACGCGGTTCAATCTTGGATCGTAATGATAAGGTGCTTGCCGTAGAAGCAACGGCCTATACGATTGCACTAAATCCGAAAGTGATTGATGCTTTGCACATTGCTGAGGATGTGACTCAGGGGTTGGCGGATATATTGAAGGATTCAGAAGCGTCCCGTGCAGAGCTTGTCGATAAAATTCGCAAGTTAGCGACAAAGAGGAATTTGGATGGAACGGACTTCGCTGCAAACGTAGAAGTGAGAAATGAAGGTTGGAAGATTGAGAAAGAGAAGGCGGATCAAGTTCGCGCGCTCATTACCAATTTGCAAACGAAACTGGGCACCAAGAAAAGTATGGGTATCTCGATTCTGGAAGATGAAAGGAGATACTATCCTGGTGAATCCTTGGCCTCGCATATTTTGGGATATACCAATAAGGAAGGCGAAGCCGCACTGGGGCTGGAGCTTAAACTAAACGATACGTTGAAAGGCGTTCCCGGTATGTTGAGCTACGAAAAGGATGGTAAAGGGGTGGAACTTCCCGATGCCAAAGTCAATTTCAAACCTGCGGAAGATGGAAATAATGTCAGACTCACAATCGACAAAAACATACAGTTTTACTTAGAGAGCGCATTAGCCAAGGTGAATGACAAATGGCACCCGAAAAGCTTGACAGCTATCGCAGTTGATCCGAAAACGATGGAAATACTTGGCATGGCGAACACGCCGAGCTTTAATCCGAATACGTATTGGAACTACGATCCTCAGAAAGATTTTCGAAATGGCGCCGTTGCTTCTCGGTATGAACCTGGATCCACCTTCAAATTAGTTACCCTTGCTGGAGCTGTTGAAGAAGGACTGTTTAATCCCACAGAAACCTATCAATCGGGTTCGATTAAAGTCTCAGACCGTATTCTCCATGACCACAATCTCGTCGGTTGGGGGAAAATTACTTTCTTAGAAGGATTGAAGAGGTCAAGTAACGTCGCTTTTGTAAAGCTAGGCATTGAGAAATTAACACAGAACAAACTACGCGATTATATTAATAAGTTTGGATTCGATCAAAAAACGAATATTGATATGCCTGGTGAAGTTAAAGGACTGATTGACATGAAATATCCTTCTGAGTACGCAACAGCAACATATGGGCAAGGGAAAGTCGTTGTAACGGCTATCCAACAAACCGCAGCGTATGCAGCAATTGCGAATGGCGGGAAATTGATGTGGCCTCACATTGTGAAGGATATTCTTGATCCGAAAACAGGCAAAGTAATAACAGCATATGAACCTCAAGTTATCAGACAAGTTGTAAGTCCACAAACAGCGGCCACCGTAAGTGGCTACTTGGAGCAAGTCGTATCCGACCAAGAAGTAGGGACTGGCAAGCTTGCTTATATGGAGGATTATCGAATAGCTGCCAAAACAGGGACAGCCAATATCGTACTTCCTGGTGAAAAAACGTACTCGCCCGATACGTGGGTTATCTCATTTATTGGCTATGCGCCCGTAGAGGATCCACGAATTCTAATTACATTGATCGCTGATCAGCCTGATCTAGGCGGAAACTATCATCTAGGCGGACAAGTCCTAGCGCCAGCATTTAAAGAAATCGTTGGTGAGTCTTTGCAATATATGGGCGTTGCCTCAAGTAAGAAGCCGAAAACGATTACTAAAGTAGCGAATCGCCTTAATGTACCCAATATGATGGATGCTACATCGACTAGTGCAAAAGACACTGCCAAAGATATTGGCCTATCCCTCGAAGTATTTGGGAAAGGTGAGAAAGTAGTCGATCAGTTTCCGAAGGCTGGAACTCAAATTTTATCAACGCAGCATATATATGTCGCCATGCAGCCCGTAGAGGAAATGCCGCTTCCGAATCTAGTCGGCAGATCGCTTCGAGATGCAGTTGAGACGTGTTCCTTTTTCAAAATTGACTGTCAAACCTCGGGAGAAGGGTATGTGTCGGAACAATCCGCTGCAGGAGAAGGTCGTGGCGTTACGCTGCAACTTAGACCACTAGGGGATAATTCGGACACGAGCAGCGGATCGAACCCTGCTGCAACACCAGGAACTACCCCGACACCTTCAGCAACACCTAACTCCAAAACGGAGACACAACGAACGACAGCAAATAAGCAGCGTTAGTGAATAGCTTGTTCTAACCCCTGTTTGTCCCGAATAGTCATGTTAGGAATGAACATGACAATAGTGGGAAGGGAGACTGAACGTTCATGCGGGCTTCTAACGTTACCGTTCGTCGGAGATTGTTTACGGCGTTAATTATTGCAACTGTCATCTTTACTGCACTTATCATCCGCTTAGCTTATGTCCAGCTAGTAATTGGACAAGATCTAGCGAAGAAGGCTGAGGAGAGTTGGCGAAGAGAGATCGCTTTTGCGCCGAAGCGGGGTGAAATTCAAGACCGCAACGGGTTGACTTTGACTTATAGTATGAGCACGCCGACGATTATCGCCATTCCCGTGCAAATTCAAGATGCCCATGCAACGGCTGCCAAGCTTGCAGAAGTACTGGAAGGCAACGAAGAAGATATTTACAAACAAATTACCAAAAAAACTTCGCAAAACAATATAAGGCCCTCTGGTCGTAAAATTTCGATTGAGAAGGCACAAGAGGTAAGGAAATTAGAATTGCCGGGTATCGTCGTTGCGGAAGATAATAAACGGTACTATCCCTATGGGTCATTAGCGGCACATATCCTTGGATTTGCGGGAATTGATAAAGGGTTGACTGGAATCGAGTCGAAGTATAATTCACAGTTGACTGGGTTGGCAGGCAATATCGCCTATATGACAGACGCAGCTGGCCGGAAATTGGCTGGCACAACGGATACATACACGCCTCCCAAAGATGGGCTCAACGTGAAGTTGACCATCGACAGCCATTTGCAATCCGTAATGGAACGTTCGCTTGATCAAGCGATGGTGCAATATCAAGCGCAGAATGTCATTGCGATCATGATGGATCCGAATACCGGCGAGATCTTGTCAATGGGTAGCCGTCCAACCTATGATCCAGGCAAATATACGGAGTCGCCAGCGGAGACGTATAATCGAAATTTACCGATTTGGAAAACGTATGAGCCTGGTTCTACTTTCAAGATTATTACGCTTGCTGCAGCACTTGAAGAGAAGAAAGTTGATCTAAAGAATGAACAGTTCTTTGATCCTGGTGCCATTGAAGTTGGTGGCGCTCGCTTGCGTTGTTGGAAACGTGGTGGACATGGCAGTGAAACGATGCTGCAGGTCGTTCAGAACTCATGTAACCCAGGGTTTGTCGTAATGGGACAGCGATTAGGCAAAGAGAAATTATTTGATTATATTTCCCGATTTGGTTTTGGCAAGAAGACAGGGATTGACCTTGGCGGTGAAGAGAATGGGATTATGTTCAAACCATCGCAAGTAGGTCCTGTGGAGTTGGCGACAACCGCATTCGGACAAGGGGTTTCGGTTACGCCAATTCAACAAATTACAGCAGTATCCGCAGCAATTAATGGTGGAAAGCTGTTCAAGCCATATGTAGCAAAGTCGTTCTCCAACCCAGATACAGGTGAAGTTGTCGATGTGGTCGAGCCTGAACTCGTGCGTAATGTCATCTCCGAAGATACGTCCAGACAAGTGCGTGAGGCGCTTGAGAGCGTTGTAGCGAAGGGGACAGGGCGGAATGCCTTTATTGATGGCTACCGTGTAGGCGGGAAAACAGGAACAGCCCAGAAGGTTATTAATGGACGTTATTCACCTGATGAGCATATCGTATCATTCATTGGTTTTGCGCCAGCGGATAATCCGAAGATTGTTGTGTATGCAGCTGTGGATGATCCGAAAGGCATTCAATTCGGTGGCTTGATTGCAGCTCCATTGGTCAGAGATATCATGGCAGATGCGCTGCGTTACATGAAGGTTGAACCGGACAAAAATCAGCTGGATAAAGAATATCGTTATGGTGAAATTCCAGTAGTTGAAGTTCCGGACTTGGTTGGAGCGTCAGTTGATGATATATTAGAAGACCTGAATATGAATTTTAAGCTCGCCAAATCAGGAAATGGGAAATATGTCATCTCGCAAGCACCTAAAGCAGGCTCACGCGTGGATCAGGGTTCTACGATTCGTATCTTCTTATCCAATGTGGATCCTGAGAAATAGGGATTGCATACTTCTTGCGAAAAAAGATTTGCAAATAAGACATGTTTAGCTTTTCTACTCGCATAAAATTGTCCATAATAGATAGATAAATCTAGGAAGAGAGGGTTGCTTATGAAACTGCAGGAGCTTGCTTCCGCACTGCTCATTACCCATATACATGGCGATAAAGACACGGAGATTACGGGAATTGAGGCAGACTCTCGTAAAGTAAAACAGGGTGATTTATTTCTGTGCATCCCTGGATTGACTGCTGACGGTCACGACTATGCCCCCAAAGCGATTGCGCTCGGGGCTTCTGCGCTTGTTACTGAGAGAGTGCTTGACGTATCTGTCCCTCAACTCGTTGTGAAAGATGCCAGATATGCGATGGCTGCTATTTCCGCCCATTTCTTCGGATACCCAAGTAAAGAACTTAAAATTATCGGTATTACGGGAACGAATGGTAAAACAACCTCTACGTATATTTTGGAAAAAATTATAGCAGATCAAGGCCATCTGACAGGTTTAATGGGTAATATCCATATCAAAATTGGCGATGAATACATAGAAAATAAAGCGACGAATACACAAGAAGCTTTGGAGCTGCAACGTATTCTAAGAAAAATGGCAGATGCCGGTACTGATTATTGCATCATGGAAGTTTCCTCTCATGGTCTTGATATGGGCAGAGTGAAAGGAATTCAATTCCGGTCCGGTATATTTACGAATTTGACACAGGATCATTTGGACTATCATAAAACGATGGACGGTTACGCAGCAGCGAAAGGGCTGCTATTTTCTCGACTGGGCAATGGTTTCTCGTCAGATCCGAATGCTCGCCAGTACGCCATCCTGAATGCGGATGATGAAGCATCTCAGATGTTTCATCGCTTAACCGCTGCTCAAGTGATTACGTACGGCATTCACAACGATTGTGATGTGCGTGCTTCCGATATTCGGATGACGTCACAGGGGACTGAGTTTCAGCTTCATTCCTTTGCAGGAGAAGCTTCCATTCACATGCAATTGGTAGGGAAGTTCAATGTGTACAATGTGCTCGGGGCGATCGCTGCTGCCCTAGCGGAAGGCATTCCTTTGGCGGCCATTCGTACAAGTGTAGAACGTATCGCAGTTGTTGAAGGCAGAATGGAAGTTGTCAATGAGGGCCAGGAGTACTTGGTCTTGGTTGACTATGCGCATACGCCCGATGGTTTAGAGAATGCTCTTTCTACGGTAAGTGAGTTTGCGGAAGGTAAGATTATTACCGTGTTTGGCTGTGGCGGGGATCGTGACAAAACGAAGCGCCCTCTTATGGGGAAAGTAGCTGCCCATTATAGTGATTTTGTTTATGTGACGTCTGATAATCCTCGAACAGAAGATCCAGATGGAATATTGGCAGATATTGAGCCGGGGCTCAAAGAAGTGAATTACCCTTCAAATCAGTATATTTTGTTGGCGGATCGTAAAAAAGCGATACAAAAGGCTATTGAAGAGGCAGGCCCTAAAGATGTAATATTGATAGCGGGAAAAGGCCACGAAACGTATCAGGATATCATGGGCGTCAAGCATGATTTCGACGATCGTTTGGTGGCTAAGGCTGCGATAAAGGGGAGAACACAGTGATTCAGCGTACATTAGGTCAAATAGCAACGATGCTCCGCAGCGAGGTGTCGGGTGTGCATGGTGACATTTTGATTAAGGGAGTGTCTACGGATACACGTTCGATTCAGGCTGGCAGTCTGTTTATCCCGCTTATCGGAGAGAATTTCGATGGTCACCAGTATGCGCAAGATGCTTATCAGAAAGGGGCTGCGGCTATTCTCTGGCAAGCTGACCATGGCTTGGTGCCAAGCGATATCCCTTGCATTCAAGTCGAAGATACACTTGAAGCGCTTCAGGGTTTGGCCAAAGCTTACCGCAAAGAGCTCCCCGTACGGATCATCGGTATAACCGGGAGCAATGGGAAGACGACAACCAAAGATTTGGTTGCAGCTGTCCTAGGGAGCACATACCAGGTTCATAAAACAAAGGGAAACCTGAATAACCATATTGGTTTACCGCTTACACTCTTGCTGCTTGAAGAAACGACGGAATTTGCAGTCGTTGAAATGGGCATGAGTGGACGCGGCGAAATTGCTTTATTGTCTGAAATCGCAGAGCCGGAAGCTGCCATCATCACCATGATTGGTGAATCGCATATGCTTCAACTTGGTTCCAGAGATGAAATTGCCCGTGCCAAAGCTGAAATCGTGACAGGCATGCCTGCCCATGGCTTGATTATCTATAACGGGGATGAACCGTTAATTGAGCAAGCATTAGGCGAGCTGAAGTTACCTGAGGGGCTGCGTCGCATTCGTTTCGGCCAAGACCACGATAACGATCGTTACCCAACTGCTATCCGGATGGATGCGGATGGTGCCTACTTCACCATCAATTCCTCTGAGTATGAGGAATTGTTTATCCCTTTGCTTGGCACGCACAACGTTGTGAACACGTTAGCGGCCATTGCCGTCGGCGAGGCCTTCGGCGTCACGCCAAGTGCCGTTGCAGCGGGGCTTCGCGCGCTGCAGATGACGAGCATGCGCATCGAGAAGCTCACGGCAGCCTCTGGGCTGACCGTGCTTAACGATGCGTACAACGCCTCGCCCGCCTCGATGCGGGCGGCGATTGCCCTGACCGAGCAGCTGAGCGGCTTCGGTCGGAAGTTCCTCGTGCTCGGCGACATGCTGGAGCTTGGCGAGCACGAAGAGCAGTTCCATCGCGGCATTGGCGCGATGTTGTCTCCGGAACGTGTAGACTACGTCTTCACGTTCGGGCGTCTTGGCCGCTTCATCGCGGATGAAGCGGTGAAGCAGTTTCCGCAGGCGCAGGTGCGTGCCTACGACGACAAGGCGCAGCTCGCGGAGGAGCTCGCAGCACTCGCAAGCGCCGAGGATCTCGTGCTCGTGAAGGGCTCGCGCGGGATGCGGCTTGAGCAGGTTGTCCAAAGCTTATTAATTTGAAAGAAAGACCCTCAAATTGGTTGTGCCAATTTCGAGGTTTCCATAACGCGGCCCTTAGAAGGACATCGTTATTTCAGGAAAGAGTGACGGAAATGAGCAGGGGGAACCAACGTGGAAAACGCGGTATTATTAACAATGGGTGTAGCATTCGTGCTGGCGCTAATCATGGGGCCGTTATGCATACCTATTTTGAGAAGGATGAAATTTGGACAGCAGATTCGTGAGGATGGCCCGCAAGGACATCTCAAGAAGCAAGGTACACCAACGATGGGCGGCGTCATTATTTTACTCGCGCTTTCCTTGGCTACACTTCGTTTTGCTGATAAAAATACAGATTTACTCATTTTATTATTAGCTTCCTTAGGTTATGGACTTGTTGGCTTTCTTGATGACTATATCAAAATTATTTTCAAGCGTTCTTTAGGGCTTACAGCGAAACAGAAACTTTTTGGTCAATTATTGATTTCAGCCATTGTCTGTTATTTACTCGTTATGCAAGGACACAGCACAGATATTTACGTACCATTTGTATCGTATCATTTGAATGCAGGCTGGTTGTACTTTCCGTTAATGGCCATTTTGATGCTAGGCGCTTCGAATGCCGTTAACTTTACAGATGGCTTGGACGGCTTGTTAGCGGGGACAAGTGCAATTGCATTTGGCGCTTACACGATCATTGCCATGAACAACACACAGCCAGAAGCAGCTATCTTCTCAGCAGCCATGGTTGGCGCTGTGCTAGGATTCCTCGTTTTCAATGCGCATCCTGCCAAAGTCTTCATGGGTGATACAGGCTCATTGGGAATCGGAGGCGGACTAGTCGCCGTGGCTATCTTAACGAAAGCAGAACTGCTTCTTGCCATTATTGGCGGAGTTTTCTTAGTTGAAATTTTATCCGTCGTCATCCAAGTAGTTTCTTTCAAAACAAGGAAGAAACGCGTGTTCAAAATGAGTCCGATTCACCATCACTTTGAGTTGGTTGGATGGTCGGAGTGGCGAGTTGTAATTACTTTCTGGGCTGTAGGTCTCGTACTTGCTCTGCTCGGATTATATATGAATGAGGTGTTGTAGAACATGAAGCATCCGCGGGATTATCGTGGACTTGAAGTGATCGTACTTGGCTTGGCTCGCAGCGGTGTCGCTGCAGCTAAGCTTTTTCATCAAAAAGGAGCTCTCGTCACAGTCAATGACAAAAAAGAACGAAGCGCGTGCCCTGAAGCCGACGAATTGGAGGCTCTGGGTATTTCTGTTGTATGCGGGTTTCATCCGGAGTCCCTTGTGCATGAAGGGGTTGCGCTAGTTGTCAAGAACCCAGGAATTCCCTATTCGGTAGATCCTATTCGAAGAGCAGAAGAGCTGGGTATTGAGGTTGTAACAGAAGTTGAAGTCGCCTATCAATTTTGCGAAGCGCCGATCATCGGGATTACAGGCTCCAATGGGAAAACGACGACAACGACGCTTATCGGCTTAATGCTCGATGCTGCAGGTTTGAAGCCTGTGGTAGCAGGAAACATTGGCCGTGCATTAACGGAGGCTGCACCAGAGGTAACTGCTGAGAATTGGATGGTTGTTGAATTAAGTTCTTTTCAATTAAAAGGGACAACAGCATTTCGTCCAAACATTGCCTTACTGCTGAATATTTACGAAACGCACTTGGATTATCATGGCTCAATGGATGATTATGTCGCTTCGAAAGCTAAGATTTTTGAAAATCAAACGGAAGACGATACCGCTATTATGAATTGGGATCACGAAGTATGTCGCCGTCTCATGTCCAATTTAAAAGCGAAACAATTTCATTTCTCGAGGGAAACTAAGCTTGGTCATGGCGTTTATTTGGATGCCGAGACGAACTGTTTGGTGTATGCGAACGGTCAAGGTGCCATTCAAACCATCATGCCAGCTTCTGAAATGGGCATTCCAGGAAGCTTTAACGTGGAGAATGCGCTTGCGGCCGCTGCAGCGGCCATTACAGCGGGTGTATCCCTAGATGTGATTGCTAATGTATTGCGCAGCTTTCGGGGCGTAGAGCACCGTCTCGAGCTCGTGAGAGAGCTGGAAGGTGTAACCTTTTATAATAACTCGAAAGCAACGAATTCCTCGGCTACTATTAAGTCGATAGAAGTTTTCGAACAACCGGTTATCCTGATTGCCGGCGGCTTAGATCGAGGTTCGGATTATATGGAACTACTGCCAACCTTCCGTGAGCGGATCAAAGGCGTTGTCACATTAGGGCAAACGAAAGAAAAAATCAAGCATATTGCCGAATTGGCAGGGATTAGCAAGGTACAAACCGTCGATACTGCTAAGGATGCTGCGGACGCGGTTGAACAAGCCGTTCAGCTTGCTTGGCAAATGAGTGAAGGAGGAGACGTTGTACTTCTTTCGCCAGCTTGTGCAAGTTGGGATATGTTTCCATCCTTTGAGGACAGGGGACGCATGTTTAGGGAGTCCGTGCATAACCTTTAAGTAGGGCTTATCCACTTTATAGAGGGAGGCCCACAACTGACAAAGAGGTGTCTGTAATGGGTAAAGCACGCTCCGCTCCTGACATTTGGATTATTATTCCGACCTTGCTGCTTTTGACAATCGGCGTTATTATGGTCTACAGCGCAAGCAGTGTACTTGCATTTCGTGAATTCGGTGATTCTTTTTATTACTTAAAAAGGCAGCTGATTTTCGCTGTGCTGGGCATCGTTGCCATGTTCTTTACCATGAACGTTGATTATTTGGTGTGGAAACGATTCGCTAAGTTGGCCTTGTTTGTGTGCTTTGGCATGTTGGTCATTGTACTGATTCCTGGTATCGGCGTTATTCGTGGTGGTGCCAGAAGTTGGCTAGGTATCGGTGCTTTCGGGATTCAGCCTTCTGAATTTATGAAGATAGGGATGATTCTCTTTCTTTCCAAAATGCTATCTGAAAATCAATCTAAAATTACACTGCTAACCAAAGGTTTGGTGCCGCCTCTGGGTATTATGGGGCTGGCATTCGGTCTAATCATGCTGCAGCCAGACTTAGGAACAGGGGTCGTGCTTGTTGGTGCGTCTCTTCTCATTATTTTCACTGCTGGTGCGAGATTGCTTCATCTTTCCTATCTAGGTATGATAGGGGTTGCGGGTTTTATCGGACTCGTTATCGCCGCTCCCTATCGTCTGAAACGGATTACCGCTTTTCTTGATCCTTGGCAGGATCCGCTTGGCGCTGGATATCAATCTATTCAATCCCTCTATGCAATTGGACCTGGCGGATTAGTAGGTCTTGGACTCGGCATGAGTCGGCAGAAGTATAGTTACTTACCAGAGCCGCAAACTGATTTTATTTTTTCCATCATCGCTGAAGAGCTAGGTTTTATTGGAGGCACGTTGGTTCTGCTACTCTTTACCATCTTAGTATGGCGAGGGATGCGTGCAGCTATAACGGCACCTGATACATTTGCCAGCTTAATTGCAGTAGGCATTATCGGCATGATTGCCGTTCAAGTTATTATTAATATCGGCGTAGTTATCGGTATGTTCCCGGTAACGGGGATTACGCTGCCATTCATAAGTGCAGGGGGGTCTTCGTTGACGCTCATGCTGACATCCGTCGGCATCCTGCTTAATATATCCCGCTATTCGAGGTGACAGGGGAATGAAGACAATTGTATTTACCGGAGGTGGCTCCGCAGGCCATGTTACGCCTAATCTAGCGCTGATGCATAAGTTGAAGCAACAAGGTTGGGATGTCAAATACATAGGCTCGGCTACTGGTATTGAAAAAGAGATTATTAATCGAGAAGGGGTTCCCTTTTATCCGATTTCTTCAGGGAAATTGCGTCGATACTTCGATCTCAAAAATATAAAAGATCCATTCAAAGTCATGAAAGGTGTTTATGAATCGTATCGGTTACTTAAACGTTTGAAGCCCGCCATTGTCTTTTCGAAAGGCGGGTTCGTTTCCGTTCCAGTTGTTTTGGGAAGTCGAATGAACAACATCCCTGTTATTATCCATGAATCCGATATGACGCCTGGACTTGCGAATAAGATTTCCATTCCTTTTGCAACGAAGGTCTGTGTAACGTTTCCAGAATCCCTTTCGCATATTAAGGGCGGAAAGTCTGTTCTTACTGGCTTGCCGATCCGTGAACATATCAGTTGTGGTAAAGCGTCACGCGCGCTTCAGTTATGTGATTTCCATACCCAGAAACCAGTGATACTAGTCATGGGAGGTAGTTTAGGGTCACAGGTATTGAATCAAGCAGTACGTGCGAACTTAGGTCGTTTACTCCCCCAATTTCAAATCGTGCATCTGTGTGGCAAAGGGAATGTATCTGATGAGCATCTTTCTACCCGTGGCTATAAGCAATTTGAATACTTGAACGAAGAGCTGCCTGATGTGTTGGCGATGACAGATCTCGTTATTTCACGTGCAGGTGCAACGTCGATCTTTGAGTTTCTAGGTTTAGAGAAACCCATGCTCTTAATTCCGTTATCCCGTCAAGCCAGTCGAGGTGATCAGATACTGAATGCAGCGTCATTTCAGAAGGCCGGTTACGCCGATGTTATTCAGGAAGAGGACTTATCTCCTGATAGGCTTGCCGATCAGGTCGAAGCACTTTACAAGAATCGTGAGATCTATAAAGCAGCGATGCAATCACGTAATGAGAGTGATGCTGTAGCTGCTATCGTTAAATTGATTGAAACGCATAGCCATTCATTGTGATTTTGTTAAACCGTATAGGCGATTGTCACACTCTAACCGATTTTACATAAACTACACTATAACCGTGACAGACACCTAAGGCTTCATAAGTGAACAAGGAACGAAGATCGGCCGACTTCGCTCCAATCCTTTTGAATGAAATGTAAGAACTTGTATGATATCAATCTTACATCTCTACATTTCGCCCTACGTTCTGTGAAGGAGGTTTTCCCATGCAGAAGTTAATAGCCGACTTAAAGGCATCCAATATTGGCGAGATAAGAACGAATGAACGACTAGCTCCATACACCACTTGGAAAATCGGCGGTCCGGCTGATTGCTTGATTATTCCCCACTCCAAAGAGCAGGTAGCTGCTGCCATCAAGTTTCTACATGAGCGCGGCTTACCTTGGACAGTGATTGGCAGGGGTTCTAACTTGCTTGTCGGAGATAGAGGAATTCGAGGTGTCGTGATTAAGTTAGGCCATGAGTTAGATACCCTTCGTTTTGAAGGTTCCATGGTCTATGCGGGAGGTTCCTATTCGTTCATTAAATTATCCGTACTCGCAGCCAAAGAAGGCTTGACCGGACTGGAGTTTGCTTCAGGAATCCCCGGTACAGTGGGAGGCGCCGTATACATGAATGCAGGGGCTCACGGGTCCGATGTGTCACGCATACTCAAGCAGGCTGAAGTCATCTTGGATACAGGGGAATTGGTCGTTATGCAGGCAGAAGATTTACAATATGCTTATCGACATTCTATTTTGCACACATTGCCTGGCATTGTAACAGAGGCTGTCTTTGAATTACAGGTTGGAGACCGCAACGAAATCGCAGGGGCTATGGCTGCTTACCGAGATCGACGTCTGCGTACGCAACCTTTGCAATTAGCTTGCGCAGGAAGTGTATTCCGTAACCCCGAAGGGGGCTTTGCAGCAAAGCTCATCGAAGAAGCAGGCCTGAAAGGCAAACGTGTCGGTGGAGCAGAAATCTCTATGCTTCACGCCAATTTCATTGTTAACACGGGAGAAGCTACAGCCGAGGACGTTCTTACTCTTATCAACGAAGTACAGCTGATCGTAGAGCAATCGTACGGTATTAAGCTAGTACCTGAGGTTCTGGTAATGGGTGAGAGGTAAATCGGAGGTGGAATTTTGGAGAAGCTCGTTATCGAAGGTGGAAGACCTCTTACGGGAGCCATCCAGATACACGGCGCTAAAAACGCCGCATTACCTATATTAGCTGCGTGCTTACTTGCTAGTGGTACGCATACTTTGCACAATGTTCCTAATCTGCTCGATATCGACACCATGCTGCGTATTCTACGAGCACTTGGTTGTCGAGCCGAGCAGCAAGGAGATACGGTAACCATTACAACATCCACAGTTCATTCCTCCCACATCCCCGAAGAATTGATGGGTCAGATGCGCTCTTCCATCTTTCTCATGGGTCCGCTTCTCGCTAGATTCGGCAGTGTCACTGTCTATCAACCTGGTGGCTGTGCAATCGGCGAACGTAAAATCGATTTGCATCTCAAAGGTTTACAGGCTCTGGGAGCCGATATTGAAGAATTTTCTAACAGAATTGTCTGTTCTGCCGAAGCACTGCAAGGTAATGAGATCTTCTTGGATTTCCCAAGTGTAGGGGCGACTGAGAATATCATGATGGCCGCTGTGAAAGCGGAAGGTACGACAACGATTTATAATGCTGCACGCGAACCAGAGATACAGGATTTGCAAAACTTCCTGAATGCGATGGGCGCTGATATAATTGGAGCAGGAACGGATACAATCACGATTCGTGGTGTTACTGCTTTATCTCCTTGCACGTACCGGATAATTCCAGATCGTATTGTTGCAGGAACCTTTCTAGTTGCAGCAGCGGCTACCAGAGGTAATATTACTTTGGAAAGAGTAAACCCTGCTCATTTAACATCGGTTATCCATGTGCTTAAGCGTGCAGGTGTTCAAATCATCGCAGACGGTGATATAATACATGTAAGCTGCAAGGCAAGACCCAAGGCAGTTGAACGTATCGTGACGTCGCCTCATCCTTCTTTCCCAACGGATTTACAATCGCAAGTCATGGTACTTTTATCTCTAGCAGATGGACTAAGTGTGATGAAAGAAACGATATTTGAAGGTAGATTTAAGCACGTGGATGAATTGTCTCGGATGGGGGCAGACATTCGCGTAGATATGAGTTCAGCCTTTATCCGTGGTGTCCCAAGGTTGTATGGTGCTACAGTTGAAGCGACCGATTTGCGAGCTGGTGCTGCTCTTGTAATCGCCGGTTTAGCTGCGCATGGCACAACGATCGTTGAGCAAATTCATCATATCGATAGAGGGTATGATAGGATCGAACATATGTTAGTCAGACTAGGGGCTTCTGTGCGTCGTCAAGCGCCGGTTCCCAGTGAGTAATAGGTGGTGTGACAATCGCGTATCCCTTCCTGCTTGCAGGAGGGGATTCACGATATTCATTGGATTAGGTCATAGGAATGGATATAAATATAATTAGGTGGTGCCCCTCTTGTCCGAAGATGTCAAAGTACCAACGTTGCCAGTACCTAAGCCACGTGCGCGTACGAATCGGAAGCTGCTCTCTTTTTTGATTATTTTTTTCCTAACGGTACTCGTTATTTTGTTTTTCCAATCTTCACTAAGTCGGATTAGTCGGATCGAAGTAGAGGGGAATGTGCTACTAGCATCTGACGTAATTGGACAAGCTACTCAAGTTGCAGTAGGTGATCGTTTTTTTGCAGTGAGCTCTAAGACGATTGAACAGCGGATCTCTGGGATGCCTATGATTAAAAGTGCTGAGGTGACCAAAATGTTTCCCGGTGTCATTCACATTGGAGTCGAAGAATTTCCTAAAGTAGCTTTTCAGATAGATCCTAACGGCAAAAAGCAAGCTGTGCTCGCTGACGGCAATGTGATTGATCTGCCAGCTGGCAGCGGTATCCCGCTCGACATGCCCATCTTGACGGGATGGACGGATACAGATCCGAATAAAGCTGCGCTGTGTAAAGTGCTAGGAGAGATCCCGCAGAGTGCGTTGTCAGACGTATCAGAGATTAAGCCGGATCCTTCGGAATCGTACCCTGACAAAATTAAGATTTATACGCGCTCACAGTTTGAAATCCATACAACCATTACCTATCTGCCTGATAGAATTGATAACTTGCCTGGGTATATTGCGGGTCTAGCAGAGGATCACATTTCTAATGGCGTAATTACCATGCTTGAAGTTGAATACCACACACCTTTCGCAACAAGTGGAGATTCTAAAGCAGATTCCAAAAGTGATTCCAAAACAGATCCTAAGTCAACACCGAAAGCAACGCCGAAATCAACACCGAAGCCATAACAACCGATATCGAGCGGAAAGGTTTACAAAAAATCTTAGCAGAGACTACTCAATCTCTGAAAAAAATGTTAAAATTAGTTTTATGGTTAAATAGGATCTATCTGCATACTCTATTTTTTCTTGTATTTACTAGACGAAATTATTTGCATTTTACAACAGTGAAAACAGAAATTGAAGTTGGTTTTTAAATGCGAAAATACTGTAGAAAAAAGAGGGAATATGGCGGTTGTGTGGAATACGTATAGGAGTATTTGTGAAGATTTTGCAATTTTACCTAAGTTACAGGAGGTGCCAGGGGCTTGAGCAACAATGATATCATTGTTAGTTTAGACATCGGTACATCCAAAGTTCGAGCTATTATTGGGGAAGTTGTTAACGGAACCATTAATATAATAGGAGTGGGATCTGCCGAGTCAGAGGGGATTCGTAAAGGCGCAATCGTTGACATTGATCAAACTGTGCATTCAATCCGAAGTGCTATTGATCATGCTGAGCGAATGGTCGGTATACAAATCTCCGAGGTTTACGTTGGAATTTCAGGAAATCATATTTCTCTTCAATCAAGTCACGGCGTAGTAGCTGTTTCCAATGATGACCGAGAAATCGGAGAAGAAGATATTGATCGCGTCATTCAAGCGGCAAGGGTCATCGCATTACCTCCCGAACGTGAAATAGTTGGAGTTGTACCTAAGCAATATTTGGTAGATGGGCAAGAAGGTATTAATGATCCACGCGGAATGATCGGTGTTCGTTTGGAAGTAGAAGCGACGATTATTACTGGAGCCAAAACGGGCATACATAATTTAATGCGTGTTGTGGAAAAATCCGAATTGAAGGTTGCAGGACTTATTTTAATGTCGCTGGCTTCTGGTAATTTGGCACTTTCCAAAGATGAGAAGGCTGTAGGGACCGTATTAGTTGATATCGGTGCTGGTGCAACGACAATTGCTGTTTTTGACGAAGGTAATTTAGTTGCAACGTCAACGATTCAGATTGGCGGAGAATTTATCAGCAATGATATTTCGATTGGCTTACATACGCAACTGGAAATTGCTGAAAAGATCAAATTGAAATATGGCTGTGCATCCGTAGATGATTCCGCACCTGATCAAGTGTTTAAAGTGACGAGAATGGGCAGCAATGTCGAAAAAGAGTTCTCTCAAGTTGATCTTGCAAATATCGTTGAGCCTCGTGTCGAAGAGATTTTTCAATTAATTCGTGCGGAAGTTCATCGTTTAGGTTTCGGAAATCTTGCAGGAGGGTATGTACTTACGGGTGGAACTGTGTGTATCCCAGGTATTCTGGCGATTGCACAAGCTGAACTGGCTACATCTGTACGTATTGCAGTGCCTGATTACATCGGGGTACGTGATCCTTCCTACACGAGCGGTGTTGGTATTATTCAATTCGTCTCCAAATACATGAAGAATCGTAATTCAGGTGTCACCAAAAAAGTGGCTGCAAAGACTACCAAAAAATCCTCCGATAGTCAAAAGCCAGGTTGGGTTGATCGAGTTAAGAATTTCTTCAGTGAATTTATTTAGTGAACGTTAAGTTAGGGGGATATGGCATATGTTTGAATTTGATATGGATTTAGATCAATTGGCTCAAATTAAAGTCATCGGTGTTGGTGGCGGCGGTAGCAATGCAGTGAATCGTATGATTGAAAACGGTGTTAAAGGTGTTGAATTTATTACCGTTAATACGGATGCACAGGCACTTCATTTGGCAAAGTCCGTTCATAAATTGCAAATTGGTGATAAATTGACCCGTGGTTTGGGTGCAGGTGCAAATCCTGAAGTCGGGAAGAAAGCAGCAGAAGAGTCAAGGGAGACGATTCTGAATACGCTTCGCGGCGCAGATATGGTGTTCGTAACGGCAGGTATGGGCGGCGGTACAGGTACAGGAGCTGCTCCAGTCATTGCTGAAATCGCAAAAGAGGTAGGCGCACTAACGGTTGGCGTAGTAACACGACCGTTTACTTTCGAAGGACGTAAGCGTTCTTTACAAGCAGAGCAAGGGATTGCTGCATTGAAAGAGAAAGTTGATACGCTTATTATTATCCCGAACGATCGTCTACTTGAGATTGTTGACAAGAAAACTCCAATGCTTGAAGCTTTCCGTGAAGCGGATAATGTTCTTCGCCAAGGTGTTCAAGGGATCTCTGATTTGATCGCAGTACCAGGACTTATCAATTTGGACTTTGCAGATGTCAAAACGATTATGACTGAACGTGGTTCCGCCCTTATGGGTATTGGGGTTGCTACAGGTGAGAATCGCGCGGCAGAAGCAGCCAAAAAAGCGATCTCAAGTCCATTGCTAGAAACATCCATCGAAGGCGCACGTGGCGTTCTTATGAATATCACTGGCGGTATGAATCTCAGCTTGTACGAGGTGAATGAAGCGGCTGATATCGTGGCATCTGCTTCTGACATTGAGGTTAATATGATTTTCGGTGCTGTAATTGATGAGAAGTTAAAAGATGAGATCTTAGTTACGGTTATTGCAACTGGTTTCGAACATAAAGCGGCTCCTATTCATCAGTCTATCAAACGTCCGGTTTCCCCAGGACAACCAGAGACGTCGTCAGCACCTGATAACCGCTTAAATAATCTTAAACCTTTTGGTGCACAACCGTCTAATGATCAATTAGATATTCCGACTTTCTTACGAAACCGCGGACGCAATACTGACAAATAATTACATAATAATTGTCTAGAGACCGAAGCCCTACTTGATGTAGAAGCTTCGGTTTTTTGTTGTTCTGCAAGGTTTTCACCTATAGACAGGACCGCGTTAACTGACAAAAAAAGTAGCTTCCTACTAGCATGTTTAGACAGACTTTGAATTTAGAATCCAATATACTGATTTAGAAGCGGAAAGTTTCGTCACGAAATTGCTAGATAGTGCCCTTCTTGGAGGTGAGACATGGCATGGTCGTCTATGCGGATCTCATTTTCCTATTGAACTTTGTGGTGGATGCAGCCTTACTCTTAGTCACTGCAAAAACGCGGAAAATAGCGTTCACATGGTGGAGAATTGCACTTTCTGCAGCATTAGGGGCTTCATATGTCGTTATGATGTTTTTACCAGTTCCCACATTGTTATTTACATTTTCTGTGAAATGTATGTTTTGTACAGGTATGATTATGACCGCTTTTGGGTACGGTTCCTTACAAAATTTATTGCGGAATATGGGAACATTCTTAATCATTAATTTTGCTGTTGCTGGCGGGATGTTCGGTATTCATTATGTGCTGGCCTCTTCCTCTGATGTTATGAAAGGAATCGTGTTTACGCAATCTGGGGTCGCCATGTTTCAATTCCAAATCGGCAGCATCTTGTTTGTGGTCTTGCTCCTGCTTCCTCTTATCTGGTGGTTTAGAACCGTATTCCAGAGCAGTAAGCAGCGTGAAGTTATGAGTACCTATTTGGCGGAGGTTACCATTCACGTAGGGGATTTCAGTGCAACCTGCAAAGGCTTGATCGACACGGGGAATCAACTCTATGATCCATTGACGCGCACACCCGTTATGGTTATGGAAGTATCGGAATGGGGAGATGTTCTTCCTGAGCAATGGCTGCAAAGAATTCGGTCAGCAGATGTGGATCAAATCATTAGCGGTATAGGAGTAGAAGAATTTGTTTGGCAGGACCGTTTGCGACTCGTACCTTACCGTGGGGTCAATCGTAATACGCAATTTATGTTGGCTATTAAACCCGATAAGGTGGTGATTATTCATAATGAATCGCAATTGGAGGCTACGAAAGTGCTCATAGGACTGGATGGAGGAAAGCTGTGCAGTGATGGTTCCTATCAAGCCATCATTCATCCTGCATTGATTCAAGCTGGTTAATGATTGGTTCAACTTTACAAAGTCAGTTTTCCATTGGAAAACGCAGCTTAGCTTACGATGAAAGTTTTGCCATGGCAAAACTCTTAGGAGGAAACTAACATGTTCTTGAAGTGGAAACTGCTTATTCAACTAACGTATTATCGTATTTTAATGATGCTAGGACTCAAAGGTGAAGAAATCTATTACATTGGTGGTAGTGAAGCATTGCCACCGCCGCTTACGCGTGAAGAAGAAGAATACTTATTGGAAAAATTACCATCCGGGGATGCGGCTATTCGTGCTATGTTGATTGAACGCAATCTGAGATTGGTTGTCTATATAGCGAGAAAATTCGAGAATACGGGTATTAATATTGAGGATTTGGTTTCCATCGGAGCGATTGGCCTTATCAAAGCCGTAAATACATTTGACCCCGAGAAGAAGATTAAGCTTGCAACTTACGCATCGCGCTGCATCGAGAATGAAATCCTGATGTATTTGCGCAGAAATAGTAAAATTCGAACAGAAGTATCGTTTGATGAACCTTTGAATATTGATTGGGATGGTAACGAACTTCTTTTGTCTGATGTATTAGGGACAGAGAATGATACCATTTACCGGAACATTGAAGAACAAGTGGATCGGAAGCTGTTACATAAAGCACTAGATAAACTTAGTGAACGTGAACGTATTATTATGGAGCTGCGGTTCGGGTTGCAGGATGGGGAAGAGAAGACACAGAAAGACGTTGCAGATCTGTTGGGTATTTCGCAATCTTATATCTCTCGATTGGAAAAACGCATTATAAAGCGGCTTCGCAAAGAGTTTAACAAGATGGTTTAAAAAAAATTTTTGGCCGTCTTTGTCGAAATTGTTCAGGTGTCACGGGAGGGAGCGAGTCAGTACCCTTTTGTCAAGTGCCTGAGCAAGGGATGAAGCAGGAATAAATCGACAGCTCACGGGGATAATTAACAGTAATGTTTCTCCTTGGGAGGTAATCACGGTGACCCGAAATAAAGTTGAGATATGTGGAGTTGACACCGCCAAACTGCCTGTGCTGACCAATGCAGAGATGCGTGAGTTGTTCACTGACCTGCAAACTAAACAGGAACGAACTGCAAGAGAGAAATTGGTCAATGGCAATTTAAGGTTGGTACTGAGTGTGATTCAGCGGTTCAACAATCGTGGAGAGTATGTGGACGATCTCTTCCAAGTTGGCTGTATTGGTTTGATGAAAGCCATTGATAACTTTGATTTAAGTCAAAATGTCAAATTCTCGACCTATGCCGTACCGATGATTATAGGTGAGATACGCCGCTACTTACGAGATAATAACCCGATTCGCGTTTCTCGTTCCTTGAGAGATATTGCTTACAAAGCATTACAAGTTAGAGACAGTCTAACGAATCAAAACTCACGCGAGCCATCGATTTATGAAATTTCTGAAGCATTGAATGTACCCAAAGAAGATGTCGTGTTCGCACTGGATGCTATACAAGATCCTGTATCGTTGTTTGAGCCCATCTATCATGATGGTGGCGACCCTATTTATGTTATGGATCAAATCAGCGATGAGCGCAATAAGGACATGTCATGGATTGAGGGTATCGCATTGCGTGAAGCGATGCATAAGCTAAATGCAAGAGAAAAGATGATACTTTCCATGCGATTCTTTGAAGGGAAGACCCAGATGGAAGTGGCAGATGAGATTGGCATTTCTCAAGCACAGGTTTCAAGGTTAGAGAAATCAGCTATTTGTCAGATGCAAAAACATGTGAAATCCTAATGGTAAGTAACAAAGACTGGAACGGCTTAGGTAGACAAGCCGTGAAGGTCTTTTTTTGTTTGACAGGACATTTTGCCCATAAGGCACATATACTAATACAAATTCAGTACAAATTCTAATGAGATATGTGGTGATAGGCCTCATGAAAATATCTGATTTCCAGACGAAGGATGTAATTAATATTGTAGACGGCAAGAAGCTTGGACAAATCAGTGATTTGGAGCTTGATCTGCGCCAAGGACGAATCGAATCCATTGTTGTTCCGAATCAGAGTCGTTTTTTTGGGCTGTTCGGAACAGGAACCGATGTCATTATTCCGTGGAAGCATATCGTGAAAATTGGTGCTGACGTTGTGCTCGTGAAGCTAGAAGACGTACGGCCGTATCGACAAACGGACGACACCGAAGTGGTATATGAGTTTAATCGTCAATTTAAAAATTGACGTTGGACACACGGGGGAAGCTGGATCAGCCGTACAAACAGCTGAGCAGACATCGTGTGTCTTTTTGTTTTGTGCTAAAGTAGAGAGATACAATATGGGCTGGAGGGATTTAGATTGGAACCATTTGCGTTAGAACCAACCGTACATTCAGACGAGGATCGTCCGGTCCTTTTACCAATAGCCTCTTGGATCTCATTATTTCCTGAGATTACAGCTGGTTTTAGCACACGTAAAGGTGGTGTAAGTGAGGCTCCCTATTCAACGTTAAATCTCGGTCTGCATGTGAATGATAATCCGGTCGATGTTGTGCGGAACCGTGAGCGCGTTGCTGAGGCTGTAGGGCAGCCCTTTACATCGTTTACATATGCAGAGCAGGTCCATGGGAAAGACATTGCTATTGTCAGTTTAGACGAGCAAGGCAGGGGGCGTGACAGTAGGGAAACAGCTTTGCAAGCGAAGGATGGATTTATAACCAAAGAGAAAGACATTGTGCTCTGTGCGCAATTTGCGGATTGCGTACCGCTATTCTTCTATGATCCCATCCAGCGTGTGGTAGCTCTTGCACATGCAGGGTGGAAGGGTACTGTGCTAAACATTTCCATGGCTACTATATCCTTAATGACACATACTTTTGGTAGTCGGCCTTCGGATATTCGAGCAGCCATAGGGCCCTCAATTGGCATTTGTTGTTATGAGGTTGATCAGACGGTTGCCTCACGCGTAAGGTTGGTTTTTGAGGAATCACAGTTATCCACAGAGGATCAAGAAGCAATTATCAAGGATAATGGTAATGAGAAGTACATGTTGAATTTGCAATTATTAAATCAGAAATTAATCGAGCAAGCAGGAATATTGTCGTCCCATATCGAAGTAACTCAGTTATGTACGAGTTGCCGAACCGATCTTTTCTTTTCGCATAGAAAGGAAGGCGGTTCCACAGGGAGAATGATCGCTTGGATCGGTCTTCGTTAACGGGAACCGGGAATGTGCTTATATTGAGGTGTAGAGAGAATGAGCGTATTGGAACGCAAACAAGAGGTTGAAGCTCGAATAGCAACAGTATGCCGAGAGTCAGGCCGTCAAGAAAATGACATTAAGATCATCGCAGTAACCAAATATGTATCTTTGGAAACGACAGAACAAGTATTGAACACGGGTTTACAGCATATTGGAGAAAATCGTTGGCAAGATGTAAAACCGAAATGGGAAGCACTGCATGAGCGGGGTACATGGCATTTTCTAGGGCATTTGCAGACGAATAAAGTGAAAGATGTCATCGGTAAATTCGCTTATATTCACTCCTTAGATCGGATGTCCCTTGCAAAGGAATTGGACAAGCAAGCTGCTGGATTGGGGATAACGGTCAATTGTTTCTTACAAGTGAATATTTCTGGCGAAGCAACCAAATATGGTGTATCGCCGGAAGACTTCTTCCAATTTGCAGAAGAGGTAAGTAAGCTTACTCATATTCGCGTCTGTGGCTTGATGACGATGGCTCCTTATGAGTTAGAATCCGAAGAGACGAGACCTGTTTTTCGAGGATTACGTGAGCTGCGGGACCAATTGAATGAACGAAGGATATTCCCTTATGAAGTGACTGAGTTATCTATGGGGATGTCAGGCGACTTCGATGTGGCCATTCAAGAAGGTGCAACGTGGGTTAGATTGGGTACTGTATTAGTAGGTAAAGAAGGCTAAGGGAATTAGGAATAAGGATTCCTATGTGCAGGATTTCGATAGGAGGGAAGCGTTATGGGTGTATATAACCGATTTATGAACTTTCTGGGACTTCAGGAAGAGGAAGAAATCGTAGAGCGTGAACGGATTGTAGAAGCGACAGAAGAACCTGAAACCAATCCATATGAATTACGTAATAAAAATAAGGCGAATGTCGTCAGTATTCATTCACAGAAGAATTCGCGCGTTGTCCTAAGTGAACCTCGCACTTATGAGGAAACACAGGATATTGCGGACCATCTGCGTGCTCGAAGAGCGGTTGTCGTAAATTTGCAACGAGTTCGCGGCGATCAAGCGATCCGAATCGTAGACTTCTTGAGTGGTACGGTTTACGCATTGAATGGGTCTATCTCTAAGCTTGGACCGAATATTTTTCTCTGTACACCAGACTCAGTAGATATTCATGGTCATATCTCTGAGATGATGGGCGAGGAATAGACGCATATCCCCAAACACATAGACAGAGGTGGGAAACAACCGTGGATAACGTTTACTCTTTTTTAAGCGTTTTGACAGAAATTTATTATTTCATGATTATTGGTTATTTGATCTTATCGTGGTTTCCAAACGCACGTGGCAGTTTTGTCGGGGGACTGCTTTCGAAGCTGGTTGAACCCTATTTGGCTCCATTCCGCAAAATCATACCAAGTATCGGTTTCATTGATCTGTCGCCCATCGTGGCGTTAATTGCCTTGAAATTCGTCGTAATGGGTATCTTTGCAGTACTTGATTTCATTGTGGGGCTGTTCTAGTCCTTATGAAAGATATTTATGGACATTTTCACCAAGACGAGCATCATTTTGTGGATAAAGCCTGGGATTGGGTGGAGCGCGCCGCGCAGCAACATGCTGTGAAATTAACCGATTTCCTCGATCCCAGACAGGCTTTCATTCTCCAGTCACTCGTCAACCGACACCCGGATGTACATTGCCGATTGGATGGCGGCTATGAAGCAGCAGAGCGTAAGCGGGCTATTATAGCACCAGACTATCGCAATTTGGATCGTGATGACATGGCAATGGCTGTGTTAGCAGTATCCTCAGGGGATGGCAAATTTCTTACATTGGAACATGGAGATTACATGGGCGCCATTCTTGGACTCGGCATGAAGCGGGACAAGGTTGGCGATATTCATGTTATAGAGGGTGGCTGCCACTGCTTGGTAACTCAGGATGCAGCCGATTATTTGCATTTGAATCTGTCGCAAGTACATAGAGTGCATGTCCAGACGGAATTGCTTTCTTTGGATAAACTGGAACTTGCGCATGTTCAATTAGATGAATTGCATTTATCTGTTGCTTCCATGCGTATGGACGGGATAGTAAGCGATGTATTCCGTCTAAGCCGAGCCAAAGTATTGATACCGATTCAAGCCGGTCGGTGCCGTGTGAATTGGAAAGTGGAAGAAGATCCGAGTAAGCCGCTTAAAGAAGGCGATATGATCTCCTTGCAGGGTTTTGGTAGGTTTAAAGTGCTTGAAGTGGAAGGCGTATCGAAAAAAGGTCGAATTCGTGTGAAAATCGGCAAATTTGCATGATCATGGAACATTTATCCACGAACTATGCAGGAATTGCCGATTTTCTGTCGAACTGAACTGTATAGACATGGGTGTAGGCTGGCATTAGACATGCTCAGCTTATACTTACGAAGTCAGTTTTGCTGCGCAAAACGCTAAGGAGGGGCACTGATGCCATTAACACCGCTAGATATACATAATAAGGAGTTTTCACGTTCGTTTCGTGGTTATGATGAGGATCAAGTGAATGAATTCCTAGATCAAGTCATCAAGGATTATGAAGCGCTTATTCGTGAGAATAAGGATTTGCAGAACCAATCAATGGCCTTGCAGGAGCGTTTGGATCATTTCACGCATATTGAAGAATCGCTGAGCAAAACGATCATCGTGGCTCAAGAGGCTGCTGATGAAGTTAGAAGCAATTCGAAGAAAGAAGCTCAGTTGATTCTGAAAGAAGCGGAGAAAAATGCGGATCGGATTATTAACGAATCATTGACGCGTTCACGTAAAGTTGCTCTTGAGATTGAAGAACTCAAGAAACAAGCTTCCATCTATCGTACGCGCTTTCGGACATTACTTGAAGCACAGCTTGAATTATTGAACACAGAAGGCTGGCAAAGTATGCAGTTTGAAAGTAAGGAAGATTAGCTTAGGTGCTGTAGGACCTTATCATATTGACTATGCCTGCCAGATTGGGTATACTCCTGTTAAAAGTATCGCAATAAAGCTATGACTGGAACGAGTAGGGCGTTATGAGCAGTGTCAGCGAATTAGGGTTGTGGTGTGAGCCTAATCTCTGCAGCGTACCGAATATCCCCCAGGAGCGTCTCTTGAAACCTAGTAGAGAGAAACGGGTCATGCCGTTACACATGATCGAGTGAAGAAGCTCTGTTCGACGCGCCAATTGGCACGTGTGCATGATGCTTTTTAACGAGGGTGGTACCGCGAGTTAAGTTTCTCGTCCCTTTTGGGATGAGAGGCTTTTTTGTTTTTTAGACAAGGATAGATTGAAGCAGGAGTGGAGTGGTAAAGATGGATTATGGAAAAACATTAAACCTATTACAGACAGAATTCCCGATGAGAGGTAATTTGCCTCAAGCGGAACCGAAGATGCAAGAGCATTGGGCGGCTGAAGATATTTATGCCAAAGTGCAAGAGAGCCGTAAGGGCAGAACGAAATTTATTCTACACGATGGTCCTCCTTACGCGAATGGAGATATTCATATCGGACACGCACTTAACAAAGTGCTTAAGGATATTATCGTACGTTTCAAAACACTACAAGGCTTTGACGCGCCTTACGTTCCAGGCTGGGATACGCATGGTTTGCCAATCGAGCAAGTGATCACAAATAGCGGAAAAGTCGATCGTAAGAAAATGACGGTTCCGGAATTCCGTGAATATTGCAAAGAATACGCCTTGCAATCTGTTGAGAAGCAGAAGAGTCAATTCCAACGCCTCGGTATCCGTGGAGATTGGAAGAACCCGTATATCACACTACAACCGGGCTATGAAGCACAGCAAATCCGTGTTTTTGGTACGATGGTACAGAAGGGTTTCGTTTACAAAGGGTTGAAGCCTGTTTACTGGTCCCCGTCTTCAGAGAGTGCTCTGGCTGAAGCTGAAATCGAGTACAAAGAGAAAACATCAACATCCATCTATGTAGCGTTCCCGGTTAAAGATGGCAAAGGTAAGCTGCCTCAAGATGCAGCCATCGTCATCTGGACAACAACAGCATGGACGTTACCTGCGAACTTAGGGATCTCCTTACACCCTGAATTCGAGTATGCAATTGTGCAGGTGAACGGCAAGAAATATGTGCTGGCACAAGGACTTCTTGCAGCAGCGGCTAAGGAAATTGGCTGGAGCGATTACGAAGTATTATCAACGGTCAAAGGCAGTGAGTTAGAGTATGTTACTTGCCAACATCCGTTCTACGATCGCGAATCCCTGGTTATGGTTGGCGAGCACGTAACATTAGAAGCGGGTACAGGTTGTGTTCACACAGCTCCTGGGCACGGGGAAGATGACTTTGCCATTGGTGGGCGTTATAACATTGGTGTTCTTTGTCCAGTAGACGATCAAGGACATTTTACGGCTGAAGCACCAGGTTATGAAGGTATGTTCTATGAAAAAGGCGGCAAGCTGATCATTGAGCAGCTGAAAGAGTCAGGTTTATTGCTAAAAGCTGCTGACATTCAGCATCAATACGCACATGACTGGCGTACGAAGAAACCTGTCATTTATCGTGCAACTGAGCAATGGTTTGCATCCATTGATAAGTTCAGACAAGAAATGCTGGATGAAATTAAGCAAGTGAAATGGACGCCAGAGTGGGGCGAAGTACGTCTACACAACATGATCGCTGATCGTGGAGACTGGTGTATTTCCAGACAACGGGCATGGGGCGTTCCGATTCCGATTTTCTACTGCCGCAGCTGTAACGAACCGCTTGTTAACGAACAAACGATTGAGCATGTTGCTCAGTTATTCGAGCAAGAAGGTTCCCAAGCTTGGTTTACGAAGGAAGAAAAAGATCTGCTTCCGCAGGGTACTACTTGTTCCAAATGCGGTCATAGTGAGTTCCGTAAAGAAACTGACATCATGGACGTATGGTTTGATTCCGGTTCCAGTCATGTTGCGGTCCTTGAGTCACGTCCTGAACTACAGTGGCCAGCTGATTTGTACTTGGAAGGTTCAGACCAATATCGCGGTTGGTTCAACTCTTCCTTGATCACTGGTGTGGCAACGAGAGAGAAAGCTCCGTATAAAGGTATTCTAAGTCATGGCTTTACACTTGATGGCGAAGGACGCAAAATGTCCAAATCCATCGGAAACACGATTGATCCGAATGTGGTTTGCGGTAAATTAGGCGCTGATATTCTTCGTCTATGGGTTTCTTCCGTGGATTATCAGTCCGATCACCGGATTTCGGACAATATTTTGAACCAAACGACGGAAGTTTATCGTAAAATCCGTAACACAATGCGCTTCTTGCTTGGTAATTTGAGTCAGTTCAATCCAGCTACAGATCGTGTTGCGCTTACGAGTTTATCCGAACTGGATCGTTATGCGATGATTCGCTTGAACCGCATGATTGAGAAAGTTATCAAAGCCTATGAAGCTTACGAATTCCATGTTGTGTATCAAACGATTCATCACTTCTGTGCTGTCGAAATGAGCTCTTTCTACTTGGACATCATCAAGGATCGTCTCTATGCGAATGCGGCTGAGGATGCAGCACGTAAAGCGTCTCAAACTGTGCTTTATGCTGCATTAACTGCCATTACCAAATTGATTGCACCGATTCTGCCTCATACAGCAGATGAAGTTTGGAGGTATATTCCAGGAATGGAATTAAGCTCCGTACAACTTGCTGAATTACCTGAAGTAGAAACAAGTGTTTACGATGAGGAATTGGAAAATAAGTGGAACTCCTTCTTGGAGGTACGTGACGACGTGCTGAAGGCGCTAGAAGAAGCGCGTAAGGAGAAAGTTATTGGGAATTCCTTAGGGGCAGCAGTGAATTTGTATCCGAATGAAACGATGTTTGCTTTATTAACACAATTCGAACAATTGGATCAGTTGTTCATCGTGTCCGCGGTCAACCTACATCCAGTAGGTACTCCCGTACCTGAAGGTGCACTTCAATCCAAAGATGTTGCCATTGCCATCGCTGTTGCAGACGGTGAGAAATGTGAACGTTGTTGGATAGTGACACCAGAGGTTGGGCACAGTAAAGAGCATCCAACTCTCTGCGTCAGATGTAATGATGTTGTGACTGCTCATTATCACGAGTAGAGGAACCAAACGAGCTTACGCAACATGCGAAGCTCGTTTGTCCTGTTTTTATCAAGCTCAACTATTGCATCTACTCATCATCTAAATCGGCAGTTCTGTCGGGTTCAAGAAATGGATCGCCTTCGTCACTGTGCATATACTCGTTATAAGCTTTACTTCGTACAATCGTAACATGTTCGCCGTAGAGATCAGTGGCTACAAAACTTTCGAATGACTCGACATAGCCTTCCAATTCATCGGATTCGATGTACATGTCATTGTAGCTCTCCACTTGGTTGCTTTCAGCGAAAGCGGGTGTATTTGAGGTTCCCCAGCTTTCAACGATTTGCCAGGCATCCTCACCGTCGAACTCAGTTTCGTTATTTTTCTCGTCGAAGCTTGTTCGCCCGAACGGTGGGTAAAGAACCTGCTCTTCAACAGGGCGCCGAAATGATTGGTCAGGATCTGGCACGTGTTCTATGCTATATAAAGTTGTAGGTATAGCTTGTAGGCGTTCATACGGGATGGGCTGATTGCTCAGAACACATATACCATACTCCCCACTGTCGATACGGGCTAATGCCTCATTGATTTGTTCTAAATGCATCTCAGCATGTTCATTAAGCGAGATATCTTTCGCTCGTTCGAAAACTTCGGACCCGATATCACCGGGATGATTATCATACATGGAGAGCTCTCCTATGGAATCAGAGAACGAATTCGCGAGTCCAAATTGATCATTCGAGGCGAAATGCTTTTCAAGTGCAACCTTTTCCTCCAACAGTTGTACGTATAAGGTTTGTAATTGCTCATCAGTTAAATGGCTCATAGGTCGTACAGCTCCCTTCTAACAGCTCACTCATACCGTTTAGGATGCCGATAGACCGCTTTTTTTAGTGAGGTAATTCCTTGAAAAATAGGAATGTACAAGTTTTTTCACATAAGGTGATGCTTACGAAGTCAGTTTTCTGACGAACACTTTAAGGAGGTACTCTTAGATGAAATATTTGAAATATTATCTGTATGCGCTTCTTGCATTCATCCTAGATCAAGTTACGAAATGGATCATTGTGAAAAAGGTTCCGCTCGGCGAAGAACGTCCAGTAATCGGGGATTTTTTCATGATTACGTCCCATCGTAACCGGGGGGCAGCCTTTGGTATTTTACAAAATCAACGGTGGTTCTTCATCATTGTTACGATTCTCGTGTTGGCAGGTATTATTTGGTACATGCAGAAGACGATTCGTGAAGGCAAGGTATTGTTGCCGTTTGCGTTATGCTTGCTTTTTGGTGGAGCTTTCGGGAATTTCGTAGACCGTGCCTTATTCGCAGAAGTGGTGGATTTCTTCCAATTTACATTTGATTTTAATTTTTTCGGCAAAGAAGTTGATTATATCTTCCCAATTTTCAATGTGGCCGATTCTTGTATTGTTGTCGGGGTTATTCTGATCTTTATTGAGTCGATACTAGCATCACGAAAAGAGAAAAAAGGAGCAACACATGAACACAAACCAGACCTCACCTGAGTCCGTATCCCAAGAATTGATCGAATGGACCGTTGAATCTCAATTTGAGGGTGAACGAATCGATAAATGGATTACGGAGGCGTTGGAAGAAGATACTTCACGAACACTTGTCCAACAATGGGTCAAAGATGGTCATGTTAAGGTGAATGGGAAAACGGTAAAACCCAATTACAAATTGTCTTCGAAAGATGTCATTGCGTTAGTCATTCCAGAGCCTCAAGGCGTTGAGTTGCTAGCAGAAAACATTCCATTGGATGTTGTGTACGAGGATAGCGATGTGATTGTCATCAACAAACAGCGTGGACTCGTTGTTCATCCTGCACCTGGACATTACTCAGGTACCTTGGTGAATGCGTTAATGTACCACTGTAAGGATTTATCCGGCATTAATGGCGAACTTCGCCCCGGTATTGTGCATCGAATTGACAAGGACACTTCAGGCTTAATTATGTCTGCCAAAAATGATAAAGCGCATGCAAGCCTTGCGGAGCAATTGAAAGCACATACCGTCAATCGCAAATACATTGCCTTGGTACACGGGCATATTCAACATGATCAAGGGACAATCGATGCACCAATTGGACGCGATTCTCATGATCGTAAAATGTACACCGTTACGGAGAAAAACAGTAAAACTGCGGTAACGCACTTCGTCGTTATCGAACGATTTGGCGATTTTTCTCTCGTAGAGTTGAAATTGGAGACCGGTCGTACGCACCAAATTCGTGTGCATATGAAGTTCATTGGCCATCCGTTAGTTGGAGATCCGATGTATGGCAAGAGCAAAGGGATGTTGATGGATGGACAGGCTCTGCATGCGGCGATTCTTGGCTTTGAACATCCGCGTACTGGGGAATGGATGCAGTTCGAAGCGCCTATTCCGCCAGATATGGAGCACCTAATATCAACGATACGGACAACCTAGTTCTTGTTGGCGTAGCCGTTTATTTTGAATGGAGAGAGGAGAGCTACGCATGTTGGAACATTTGATTAACCCGCAAGTCAAAGATATTCAAATCTCAGGTATCCGCAAAATTTCGAACCTCGTCAGTACAATTCCTGGAGCATTAACGTTAACGATAGGGCAACCTGATTTCCCTACACCGCGGCATATTATCGAGGCAGGACAAAGAGCCTTGGATCAGAATAAAACAGTCTACACGCCAAACCCAGGATTAATCGAGCTTCGAGAAGCTGTTTCTAACTATGTAAAAGTCAAATATGGCCAAGTGTATCGCGCGGCGGATGAGATTATCGTCACAGCAGGTGCCAGTCAAGCGGTTGATATTACTTTGCGTACGATCTTGACGCCAGGTGCTGAGGTCATTATTCCTGCTCCGATTTATCCTGGTTATGAGCCATTAATTCAATTGGCAGGTGGCGTTCCTGTTTATGTGGATACAAGGGCGAATGGATTGAAATTAACTGCTGAGCTGTTGGCGCCGTACATAACCGAGAAAACACGTTGCGTGATTCTATGTTACCCGTCAAATCCAACAGGCCAAGTGCTCACGGAGAAGGAAATTGCTGATTTAGCTGAACTATTAGCTGATCGCGATCTATTTATTTTATCAGATGAAATCTATAGTGAACTCGTGTATGGGGTCCAACATCATTCCATTGCTACAGTTGGCAAGTTACGTGAAAAGACAGTCGTCATTAATGGCTTGTCCAAATCTCATGCGATGACAGGTTGGCGTGTAGGTTTTACACTGGCTCCTGCGTACCTTACAGCGCACATGGTGAAGGTTCACCAATATAACGTGACCTGTGCAAGCTCAGTAAGCCAATACGCAGCTTTGGAGGCGTTGACGGTCGGAATCGACGATGCACTTCCGATGCGTGAAGCCTACGTAGCTCGCCGGGACTATGTCTACGATCGCTTGATCGCAATGGGGATTGAGCTGGAAAAGCCTGACGGAGCGTTTTACTTGTTTCCGTCAATTGCTAAGTTCGGCATATCGTCGCAAGAGTTTGCGATGAGATTGTTGCAGGAAGAGCATGTCGCCGTTGTGCCTGGCGATGCTTTCACTTCCTACGGGGAAGGCTACATCCGGATATCTTATGCCTATGCTCAAGAAGTGTTGGAGCAATCATTGGATCGACTTCAGCGCTTTGTAAGTAAGTTATAGAGAAGGGACCATCGCTGGTTGCAGCGGTGGTTTTTTTATTTTGGTCTGTATGCGCACCCGGCAAACTAATTGGTAGCGTCTAATCGCTAAGCGCACAATAATAAATGGAAAAAATACAGTAATTATCTCAATGTTTAGCCGGATTTATTGATTAGCTGGGTAACCTACAGCTATTTACAAGGGAATAACGAGATTCAATGAAAATTAGCAATTTAAGCTGCATGAAATCCAGTTAGTTGCTCTAGTGATAGGTGGAAGTTGAAGGTGGATTAGTGGTGGGGAAAGATGGAAAAAGTTGGAGTAGAGAATCGGCAGGGAATAAGTGGTTGAAAGCTAGAGAAGGTGAGAAGTGGATCAAAGTTAGGAGAGATGTAGAGGGAATAAAGTGAAGGAAAGTTGAAATAGAGCGTTTATAGTAATTGAGGTGGAGTTCTAAACATTTCACAAAAAAAACCTCCCAATCAACTTGTAGTTGATCGAGAGGCACTATTCTTTCTAGCTAGACTTGTATCTCAGATATGCCGTAATCGTTTCTATGGCTACATCGATGGCGCGCTCATCAGGATCAAGTTTGGCATTATGCAGGCCATGAGGTGTATCTACCCCTAACCAGAACATGAAGCCAGGAATTTTCTCCAAAAAGTAACCAAAGTCTTCGCCAGTCATGGCTTCCGTACACTCGAACAACGTAACATTATCACGTCCACGAAGCCAGTCCATGAATTCCAAGGTTAAGGCAGGGGCATTGTACACTTGACGATAATTCGAACCCCAGTCAATGCTGACTTGGCACTCGAAGGAAGCTTCAATGCCCGCGGCAACCGCTTCGATACGACCTTTGATCTTGTCCATTGAAGCAGCAGATAACGTGCGAATCGTGCCCTCTAAGCGAGCCTTCTCCGCGATGATATTCTGCTTGGTTCCTGCCTCCATTTTGCCAATCGTAATCACTGCGGAATCCAAGGGATTCACGTTTCGAGACACGATGGTTTGAAGCTGTCCAACCATCAGCGTTGCCGCGATGATCATATCATTCGCTTGGTGCGGGTAAGCCGCGTGGCCACCTTTTCCAAGAAGATCAATGAACAGTTCGGACGTGTTAGCGAACAAGATTTCTGGTCTGACAGCGATTGTACCAACAGGATACTCGGGTGCAATATGGAGTGCAACCATCTGATCCGGCATCCAATCTTGCAATTCCTCGGCAGCCAGCATCGGTAATGCACCGCCAGGACCTTCCTCAGCTGGTTGAAACAAGACAACGAGATCATCCTGCATCGGATTCGTCACGAAGTGAGTGACAACGCCCATTCCGATGGACATATGAAAATCATGCCCACAAGCATGCATATAGCCAGGATGCTGTGATGGAAATGGCAACGACGTCTCTTCCGTGATTGGAAGCCCGTCCATATCAGCACGATACCCAAAGCGTTTGCTTGGGTTTAAGCCTTTGATATAGACGAGAATACCCGTACGCCATGTCCGAATGGTTAGACGATCTTGCGGGAGCTTGGACAGCTGTTCAAGAAGAAGTTGCTGTGTCTTGAACTCTTGGAATCCCGGCTCAGGGATTTGATGCAGCTGGCGTCGCAGCTCTACAAAAGGGCTAAGCATAACGATTTCCTCCAGATCTAGATTACCTTATAGGGTACGTAGGTCTGCTAGAATTTCGGTTTTGGATTTCGTTTTATCGTCTACTTTTTTGATGACACGTGCAGGAGCACCTGCAACTACTGTGTACTCTTCAACATCTTGCGTAACGATAGCTCCAGCAGCTACTACGGAACCTTTACCGATGCGCACGCCTTCAAGGATAACCGCGTTAGCGCCAACAAGAACATCATCTTCGATCACACATGGTTGTGCGGAAGGTGGCTCGATAACGCCAGCGACAACGGCGCCAGCGCCGATGTGACACATTTTACCTACTTGTGCACGTCCGCCTAGAACTGCGTTCATGTCGATCATCGTACCATCACCAACGGAAGCGCCGATGTTGATAAGTGCGCCCATCATAATAATCGCGTTATCGCCGATATGTACTTTGTCGCGAATAACAGCGCCTGGCTCGATACGAGCGTTGATGTGTTTCAGATCCAACATAGGAATAGCGGAGTTGCGACGATCGTTTTCAACTACGAAATCTACGACTTTATCCTTGTTAGCTTCTAGGATCGGCTCAAGTACGCTCCACTCACCGAAAACGACACCGCTGCCGCCAGTAATGAACGCTTGGCTGCCTTCACCGAACTCAAGGCCATCAAGGTTACCTTTAACATATACTTTCACTGGAGTTTTCTTTTTGCTTTCTTTAATAAACTGGATAATTTCTAGGGTATTCATTTCAGACATGGTGACATCTCCTTCAAATTTATGATTGACTCTCCTATATTAGCAGAAAGGGAGCGTTTGAGCCAATCTGTTTACACAGCTTTTTGTGCGAATTGACTCTCATAGAGTTCTGCATAGAAGCCTTGTTGCTCGAGCAACTCGCCATGAGTGCCTTGTTCAATGACAGTTCCTTGATTCATCACCAGGATAAGATCAGCTTCTCGGATCGTAGATAATCGGTGAGCAATGACGAAACTCGTGCGATTTGCCATCAAATTGTTCATAGCACGTTGAATAGAAACTTCCGTCCGTGTATCAACACTGCTCGTTGCTTCATCAAGAATCAATATCGCAGGATCAGCAAGGACAGCACGTGCAATGGTGAGCAATTGCTTTTGACCATGGGATAGATTCGACGCTTCCTCATTCAAAATCGTATCATATCCATCCGGCAGGGTTCGTATGAAATGATCTGCATATGCCGCGCGCGCGGCTTCTACGATCTCGTCTTCCGTAGCACCATGACGTCCATAAGCGATATTGTCGCGGATTGTGCCGTTAAATAGCCAAGTATCTTGTAATACCATACCAAATAGTCCGCGAAGATGGCTGCGAGACATATGGCGTGAGTCGACACCATCAATAGAAATCTTGCCATTCTGCAATTCATAGAAGCGCATGAGCAGATTGACTATCGTTGTTTTGCCAGCACCAGTGGGTCCAACGATCGCTACGGTTTGTCCTGGCTTCACATCGATGTTCATGTTGTCGATAAGTGGTGTGTCAGTTTTATATGAGAAAGAAACATTATCGAACTGAACATGCCCCTTGACGTGAGCAACGGAGTCCGTCACTTTATTCTCCAAAACTTCTTCATCTTCATCTAGTAATTCGAAAATGCGCTCAGCTGCTGCGATCGTAGACTGAATGACATTCGCGATATTCGCCACTTGTGTGATTGGCATGCCAAATTGACCAGAATATTGAATGAAGGCGAGAACGTCTCCTATTTTGATAGCGTTATGAGTAACCATGATGCCACCGATGACACTTACGAGTACATAACCAATATTGCCGATAAATGACATCAAAGGGAAGATGAGCCCTGAAATGAACTGTGCTTTCCAGCCAGAATGATACAGCCGATCATTAATTTCGTTGAACGTATCAACGGATTTCTTTTCTCGCCCAAAAGCTTTAACGATCGTATGACCTGTATACATTTCTTCTACGTGACCATTGAGTTCGCCAAGCGTTCGTTGCTGTCCTTTAAAATATTTTTGAGAACGGGTAGCAATCATCTTGGTTCCAAAAATGCTAAGCGGCAGCGTGACAATTGTCGCTAAGGTAAGCAGTGGACTTATGGTCAGCATCATGATAATGATACCGATCAAAGTCACAACGGATGTGATCAACTGCGTTAAGCTTTGCTGCATGGTAGAGCTGATCGTGTCCACATCATTCGTAGCACGACTCATCGTATCGCCATGGCTTCTTGCATCGAAGAAGGAGAGAGGAACACGAGTAAGCTTCTCACTGATATCACGTCGCAGATTGAAGACAATGCGCTGTGTAACACCTACCATAATCCGTTGTTGAATGTACATCAGGACTGAGCTGAATATATAGAGAGCAGCTAGAATAAGAATGATTTGAAGAATTGCATCGAAATCAATTTTGGCTCCTGCAATGCCTTTCATTTTGCCAATAGCCCCTTCAGACAACTTCGTAACCGCGTTCCCCATCAGTTTCGGACTGATGATACCAAACAATGTGCTTAATATGGATGCTAGAAGTACAAAGGATATGGAAACACGAAAAGGCTGCAAATAGGTCATGAGTCTTTTCAAAGTAGCTTTAAAATTCTTCGCTTTCTGGACAGGCATCCCCATGCCAGCCATACCGCCACGGCCCATGAAACCTGGATTCATACCTGCTGCCGGTCGGCCCTGTTCTTTGGGTTTCTCACTCATGCACTTTCCTCCTCTGATAGCTGAGAAGCAACAATTTCTTGATACACTTCGCAGGTTCTCATAAGTTCGTTATGAGTACCGATGCCTGCAATTCTGCCTTCATCTAAAACGATAATTTGATTCGCATCCATGATGGTGCTGACTCGCTGTGCCACGATGATCATGGTTGCTCGTGCTGTTTCCGATTTAAGTGCAGCGCGCAGCTTCGCATCGGTTTTGAAATCAAGGGCAGAGAAGCTGTCGTCGAAAATATAAATATTGGGTTTACGTGCAAGTGCTCGTCCAATAGCTAGTCGCTGCTTCTGGCCGCCTGATAGATTTGTCCCGCCTTGGGCGAGAGTTGAATGAAAGTTATCTTTCATACCTTGAATGAAATCAGCGGCTTGTGCTGTCGAAGCGGCAGCGGCTAGATCGTCATCTGTCGCGTTATCATTGCCGAAGCGGAGGTTATCCGCAACTGTACCTGAGAATAGGACTGCTTTTTGAGGCACATAGCCGATTTGGTTTCGAAGACTCTCTAAGGAAAGTGAAGGCAATGGTTGGCTATTCAACGTAATTGTGCCAGACTCCACATCATAGAATCGAAGTAATAAATTGAGGAGGGTTGTTTTACCAGATCCAGTGCCTCCTATAATCGCTGTAACCTCTCCAGGGTTCGCTCGGAAAGATATATCATGAACAGCCGGCTGCTCAGCACCAGGGTAACTGAAAGTCACATGATTGAATTCAACGACGGTTTGATCAGCTTGAAGTGTTTGTGCATGGTCTGCACTATGTATGTTGGACTGAATAGCAAGGACCTCATTAATTCGTACTGCAGATGCCGAAGCGCGCGGGATCATCATGAATATCATAGTCATCATGAACATGCTGAACATAATTTGCATGGCATATTGGATGAAGGCCATCAAATCGCCAATTTGCATTTGATTGTTATCAATCCGAATGCCGCCATACCACAGGATGACAACGATGCCTAGATTAAACACAAGCATCATGATCGGCATCATCGTAGCCATGATCGTATTGACTTTGACTGCAACTTGCGTGAAATCTTGATTCGCTCGTTCGAATTTCGTTTTCTCATGACCCGAACGGTTAAAAGCACGGATGACGCGAATACCAGTTAAATGTTCTCGCAGAACAAGATTGATGCCGTCGATTTTAATTTGCAAAGTTTTGAATAAGGGAAGACTCGTACGCATAATCACAGCAATCACAATCACAAGTATGGGGATGACCGCATAGAGGACAATTGCGAGATTCGTATCTTTGTATGAAGCCATAATGACGCCGCCAACGAGCATGGTAGGCACACCAATGAACATTCGCATCATAACGACTAATTGTTGTACTTGTGCGATATCGTTCGTTGTTCTTGTAATGAGAGAAGACGTTCCAAGCTTATCGAATTCATGCAAAGAGAAACTCTCGACATGAGAGAAGAGCGCACGACGTAAATCTCTCCCGAATCCGGTCGCTGTCTTAGCGAGCAAATAGCTGGCTACCATTACACAGGCCATGCCGCCCATGGCAACCAGAAGCATATAGGCGCCAAACCGGATAATGTAGTTCACGTCACCTTTGACTACCCCTACATCTACGATGTCTGCTAGTAAAGTTGGCAAGTACAGCTGTGCAAGCGATTGTAAGAGCATAAGGGTAATGATTGCAATCACGGAAACCCGGTAAGGCTTTAAATACCTAAACAATTTGAACATAGTTTCCTCCTTCATTTTGTAAGCGAATCGAAATGGAATTTACTGGGCGGAAAAGCGAGTTTATATGTAAATTATAACACATGGTCTCGGATTTGCTCAAAAAAAGAAGATCGAAAAATATTGACTTATGGTGTCGAAAGTGGCATAATTCTTTTAATTACATATGTGCCTTTAAAAACAGTCCAGAGAGGCTGGCAAGGTAAAACGATAAGAAAAGTCGGGTAATACTGAGTCGAGTATTCAGTAAGCTTAGGGTGTGCGCATCCAATAGCCCCGCTCTATCTCTTTATGCACTCGTAAACTCCTTGCCAAGAATTGGGCAAGGAGTTTTTTGGTTTTACCGCCATTAAACGTATGTGAATGCTGACGAAGATAGTTTTGCCAGGAGGCGAAAACGATGAACGAGACTACCGAACACACCATTATTGATGAAATGGGAATTCGCAGAGCACTTACGCGGATTGCACACGAGATACTGGAAAAGAATAAAGGTGTAGAGAATTGTACCTTGATTGGTATTCGGACCCGAGGCATTTACTTAGCGAAGCGAGTAGCAGAACGGATTCTTGAAATTGAAGGCGTGCCGATTCCTGTAGGAGAGATTGACATCACGTCTTATCGCGATGATCGCGTGAAGGTCAGGTCGGTGGAGAACGTTCAAGAAGGCGGAAAAATGCAAATCCAAGATCGTAAAATCATCCTTTTCGATGATGTGCTGTATACCGGAAGAACGGTAAGGGCCGCGATGGATGCGCTAATTGATTTGGGCAGACCGCAAATGATTCAACTAGCTGTCCTTGTGGATAGAGGGCATCGGGAGCTTCCAATCCGACCTGATTATGTGGGCAAGAATGTTCCAACGTCCAAGAGTGAGAGCATTGAAGTGATGTTAACGGAAATTGATGATAAAGATGAAGTTATTATCCAAAGGGGGAAACAGGAGTGAGTAGCGTGAGTACATATACAACTAGACATTTCTTGGGACTGAAAGGCGTAAGTGCAGAGGAGATCACAAGCATTCTTGATCGTGCAGCCTATTGGGAACAAAGCCCTAACAAAGTCAATAACCAATTCAATGGCAAATTCGTATCGAACTTATTCTTTGAAAATAGTACAAGAACGCGTTTCTCCTTCGAACTAGCGCAAAAGCGCTTAGGTGCTGATGTGCTGAACTTCTCGTCAGCTGAATCTAGTGTGCAAAAAGGGGAGTCCATCTACGACACAGTTCGTACGCTTGAGTCCATGGGAATTGATGCTGGTGTGATTCGACTGAAGCCTAATGGCGTGTTGCAAGAGCTAGCTGAGAAAATCAAAATCCCGCTGATCAACGCGGGGGACGGTAATAATGAGCATCCAACGCAAGCGTTGCTTGATTTCTATACAATGCGCAAGCAATTCGGTGCTATCAAAGGGTTGACGGTCTCCATCATCGGAGATATTCTTCACAGCCGAGTCGCACGTTCAAATCTTTGGGGGTTAATCGCCTTGGGAGCGAAAGTTCAGTTCTGTGCACCTGCGAGCATGCAGGCACCAGAACTAGCGGAATTCGCGCCATATGTTTCTTTCGAGGAAGCATTGAAAGCCGACGTCGTTATGATGCTGCGTGTGCAGCTAGAACGTCACGACACAGGGTTGATCAAATCTGCAGAAGAGTACCGCGAGCAATATGGTATGACCGTAGAACGTGCAAGTCGCATGGCCCCTCATGCGATCATCATGCATCCAGCACCAGTGAACCGCAATGTAGAGCTAGACGATGAACTAGTGGAACATGAGAAGTCCAAAATCTTTACACAAATTGCTCATGGCGTGCCGATTCGGATGGCAGTCATCGAACGAGCCCTATCATAAAAGGAGAGACTTTGATCTCCGATCAAAGATCCCTATAAATCCCCACAAAGTGAAGCCAAGCTCTGAAGTTGATTCCGTCCGCATTGAGCGTTAGCTCAATCGGCGTCTAAACTTACCATTCAAAGCGGTCATACTACGTCGAATTGCTTCGATAAGAGTTTAGACAATACTTTGCGGGGGCCCCAAATGAATACTAGGAGGATAATATCACTATGGGAATTTGGATTCTAAACGGACTTACCGTTGATGCGAATAATGTACAGACGACAAAACATGTTTTGGTTGAAAACGATAAAATTGCACTGGTAGTTGATGCTTTGAGTGGTGACGTACCACAAACAGAAGGACATGAAGTCATCGACGCTGCCGGCAAGCTAGTATCGCCAGGATTCATTGATATGCACGTACATTTAAGAGAGCCTGGATTTGAACATAAAGAAAACATTGCAACGGGTACACGTTCTGCAGCAAGAGGCGGTTTTACAACGATCGCTTGTATGCCGAACACGCGCCCAGTCATTGATACAGTAGACACAGTCAACTACATATTGGATAAAGCGGCTACCGATGGCGTCGTTCGCGTCATTCCTTACGGGACGATTACGAAGAACGAGCTTGGACGTGAGTTAACGGATTTCGCAGCGTTGAAAGAAGCGGGCGTCATCGGATATACAGACGATGGCGTAGGCGTACAAAGCGCGCAAATGATGAAAGATGCGATGGCTCTAGCTGCATCACTTGGCATGCCGATCATCGCACATTGTGAAGATGACACGTTGGTCGTAGGCGCGCCAGTGAACGAAGGAACTTTCGCCACGAAGCATGGCCTGAAAGGGATTCCGAACGAATCCGAAGCGATTCATGTTGGGCGTGACGTATTGCTAGCGGAAGCAACTGGGGTACACTACCACGTATGTCACGTCAGTACAGAACAGTCAGTTCGACTGATCCGCCACGCGAAACAATTCGGTATCAAGGTTACAGCAGAGGTTTGCCCGCATCATCTCCTGCTCTCGGAAGAAGACATTCCAGGGATGGATGCGAACTGGAAGATGAATCCGCCGCTTCGCACACCACGTGATGTACAAGCTGTAATTGAAGCATTGGAAGATGGCACTATCGACATTATCGTGACAGACCATGCGCCGCATACCGAAGAAGAGAAAGCCAAAGGCATGTTGCTGGCACCATTCGGAATCCTTGGTTTCGAAACAGCATTCTCCTTGCTCTATACGAAGTTTGTACTTACAGGCAAATGGACACTTGGTTTCCTAGTGGACCGTATGACGAAGAAGCCTGCTGACGTATTCGGTCTTCCATATGGAACATTAGAAGTAGGCAGCGTGGCAGACATCACAATTGTTGATCTAGATACAACGAAAGCAGTTCTGAAAGAAGAGATTGTATCCCGCAGCAAGAACACACCTTTCATCGGGTGGGAGTTGCGCGGCTGGCCGGTTGTGACGATTGCTTCGGGTAAAGTAGTGTACTCCTAAGTTCAAGAAATAGCCTTATTTATAAAGCCCAAATCATGAGAAGCATCTATACGATGAATGAAAAATCGTGTATATTTATACAAGAAGATTTATGTTTATGCAAGATCGTGACGTGTAATATCGTAAGCATGACATCTGCGGTTTGAGAGAACCGCCTGACAATAGCGAAGGAGTTGAAAGAACATGCAGGCAAGATTGTTGCTGGAAGACGGCACTCTTTTTACAGGAAAATCGTTCGGTAGTGAAGGTGAATCCGTCGGCGAAGTAGTTTTTAACACAGGTATGACTGGTTATCAAGAGGTACTTTCAGACCCTTCCTACTGTGGACAAATCGTAACGATGACGTATCCACTTCAAGGAAACTACGGTGTGATTCGTGATGATTTCGAGTCCGTGCGACCATTCATCCATGGTTTCGTCGTGCGTGAGCATGAAGAAATTCCAAGTAACTGGAGAGCGCAATACACGCTTGGCAGCCTGCTGAAAGAATACGGCATTGTCGGCATCAGTGGTATCGACACACGTATGTTGACTCGCAAAATTCGTCACTATGGCGTAATGAAAAGTATCATTACAACTTCCAATAAATCGGTCGAAGAATTAATGGCTACTCTTAAAAATACACCGCTTATGACGGATCAAGTATCCCGTGTTTCCACGAAAAGCGTTTTCGGTGCACCAGGTCACAAAGAAAGAATCGTACTGGTTGACTTCGGAGCAAAAAGTGGGATTATCCGCGATCTTAGCAAGCGCGATTGCGATGTAGTGGTTGTTCCACAGGATGCAACAGCTGAACAAATTCGTCGCTTAGCACCAGATGGTGTATTGCTTTCCAATGGCCCTGGGGATCCGAAGGATGTTCCACACGCAGTTGAAATGATCAAAGGCTTGCTCGGCGATATTCCACTATTCGGAATCTGCTTGGGTCACCAATTGTTCGCACTAGCTTGCGGCGCAGACACAGATAAATTGAAATTCGGTCACCGCGGCGGTAATCACCCTGTTAAAGATTTGATTTCTGGACGTTGCTACATTACATCGCAAAACCATGGCTACACGGTAAAGGAAGATTCCGTACAAGGAACGAACCTTGAAGTGACGCACATTAACAATAACGATCGCACGATCGAAGGCTTACGCCACAAGCAATACCCAGCATTCTCGGTGCAATATCACCCAGAAGCAGCACCTGGACCATTCGACTCCAGCTACCTGTTCGATGATTTCATCTCGCTGATTCATCAGCACAAACTAGATAACCCACAGCAGCCGCGCCAAGCGCAAATGCTTGCTCAGTGGAATGCTTCCACGGCATCGACATCTGTGAAGGAGGAACTGCAATATGCCAAAAAATAATACACTCAAAAAGATTCTCGTTATCGGTTCCGGACCGATCGTTATTGGTCAAGCGGCAGAGTTTGACTATGCAGGAACACAAGCTTGCCAAGCTTTGAAAGAAGAAGGCATGGAAGTTATTCTGATCAACAGCAACCCAGCTACGATCATGACAGATACGAATATGGCGGACAAAGTATACATCGAGCCCATTACACTCGAATTCGTAACGCAAATCATTCGTCAAGAGCGTCCAGACGGTTTGCTGCCAACACTTGGCGGACAAACGGGTCTGAACATGGCGGTTGAACTTGCACGTGCAGGCGTTCTAGAGAGCGAGAACGTTAAGCTTCTAGGAACACAATTGACTGCTATTGAGAAAGCGGAAGATCGTGACCTTTTCAGAGACTTGATGAGAGAGCTCGAGCAGCCCGTACCGGATAGCGTTATCGTTACAACAGTGGCTCAAGCCGTTGATTTTGCAAATGAAATTGGCTTCCCGATCATCATTCGTCCTGCCTACACACTTGGTGGAACAGGCGGCGGTATCTGTAACACAATGGAAGAGCTCACGGAAATCGTTGCTTCCGGTATTCGTTACAGCCCAATCGGTCAGTGTCTCGTAGAGCGCAGTATCGCGGGTATGAAAGAAGTCGAGTACGAAGTTATGCGTGATGCGAACGATAACTGTATCGTTGTGTGTAACATGGAGAACTTTGATCCAGTTGGCGTACATACAGGCGATAGTATCGTCGTAGCACCAAGCCAAACATTGTCGGATCGTGAGTACCAAATGCTGCGTTCCGCATCCCTGAAAATTATTCGCGCCTTGAACATCGAAGGTGGTTGTAACGTCCAATACGCACTTGATCCACACAGCTTCCAATACTACGTCATCGAAGTTAACCCGCGTGTTAGCCGTTCATCGGCGCTTGCTTCCAAAGCAACGGGCTATCCGATTGCGAAAATGGCAGCGAAAATTGCGATTGGTTACACGCTAGACGAGCTTGTAAACCCAGTTACGGGTCAAACTTACGCTTGTTTCGAGCCTGCACTAGATTACATCGTATCCAAAATCCCACGCTGGCCGTTCGATAAATTCACTGCGGCTAACCGTAAACTAGGTACACAAATGAAAGCGACTGGGGAAGTTATGGCAATTGGCCGTACTTTTGAAGAGTCCATTCAAAAAGCGGTTCGTTCCCTTGAAATCGGCGTTCACCGCCTATTCTTGAAAGAAACGGATTTGCTTGATACAGAAACATTAGAATTGCGTCTACAAAAACCTGATGATGAGCGTCTGTTCTTACTAGCTGAGGCGTTCCGCAGAGGCTATAGCGTGGAACAATTGCAAGATTTAACGAAAATTGACTGGTGGTTCTTGAACAAAGTCGGTGCCTTGATTGCTTATGAAACTGAAATTGCACAAGATCTGACGGCTGAACTCATTTTCGATATCAAGCGCAAAGGCTTCACAGACCGCGCTGTTGCGGAGATTCGTACATTGGCAGGATGCAGTACTTTCACAAAAGAAGCAGATGTAAGAGCATTCCGTTTACAACACAACATCAAGCCTGTATACAAAATGGTAGATACGTGTGCAGCTGAATTCGAAGCTTCCACACCATACTACTACTCCACTTATGAGCAAGAAGATGAAGTGACTGAAACGACGAAACAAAAAGTTGTTGTTCTAGGATCGGGTCCAATTCGTATTGGTCAAGGGATCGAGTTCGATTACTCCACAGTTCACGCAGTGTGGGCGATTCAAGCGGCTGGTTATGAAGCGGTTATCATCAATAATAACCCAGAAACAGTATCTACAGATTTCAATACATCGGATCGCCTATACTTCGAGCCATTATTCTTCGAAGATGTCATGAACGTGATTGAGCGTGAACAGCCAATCGGTGTTATCGTACAATTCGGTGGACAAACTGCGATTAACTTGGCAGCACCGCTGCACAAAGCAGGCATTCGCATCCTAGGATCTGATCTAGAAAGTATTGATACTGCAGAAGATCGCAAGAAATTCGAAGCCTTGCTTAGCAAAATCTCGGTTGCACAACCTCCAGGCGGTACTGTAACGTCCGTTGACCAAGCTGTCGGTACAGCAGCGAAATTCGGCTATCCGGTTATCGTTCGTCCTTCGTATGTCCTTGGTGGACGCGCTATGGAAATCGTCTACTCCGATGAAGAGTTGCTGAGCTACATGGAATATGCGGTTAAAATAAACCCGGAACATCCGGTTCTTATCGACCGCTACATGCTTGGTAAAGAGGTAGAGGTTGACGCGATCTGCGATAGAGAAACGGTTCTTATCCCAGGGATTATGGAACACGTAGAACGCGCAGGGGTTCACTCTGGTGACTCGATCGCGGTTTACCCGCCACAATCGATCTCCGATGAGATCAAACAACAAATTATCGATATCACGACGAAAATCGGTCTTGAGCTGAATGTCGTTGGTCTCGTGAACATCCAGTTCGTTATTCATAACGATCAAGTATATGTGATCGAGGTTAACCCGCGTTCATCCAGAACAGTACCTTTCTTGAGCAAAGTGACGAACATCCCAATGGCGAACGTAGCAACACGCGTTATCATGGGTCAATCCCTTGCAGATATGGGTTATCAAAGTGGTCTATGGCCAGAAGATAAATACGTGTCTGTCAAAGTTCCGGTATTCTCCTTTGCGAAGCTTCGCCGTGTAGATACAACACTCGGGCCTGAAATGAAGTCCACAGGTGAAGTTATGGGCCGTGATGTTAACTTTGCAAAAGCACTCTACAAAGGACTTATCGGTGCAGGTATGAAGATTCCAGCTGCAGGTTCCGTCGTGGTAACCGTAGCGGATAAAGATAAAGAAGAAGCGATTGAAATCTTGAAAGGCTTCTATCGCCTAGGTTACAAAATCATTGCAACAGGTGGAACTGCTGAAGCCATTGCACAAGCAGGTCTTCCAGTAACAACCGTTAACAAGCTTAGTGAAGGTTCGCCAAACATTCTTGACCTCATCCGCAGCGGTGATGCTCAGTTCGTCGTGAATACATTGACTAAGGGCAAAACGCCTGAGCGTGACGGCTTCCGTATTCGTCGTGAAGCAGTTGAGAATGGTGTCGTGTGTATGACATCCTTGGATACTGTTAGAGCGCTAGTGAATATGCTTGAAGCAATTAACTTCTCCTCACGTGCAATGCCAATACATGTCTAAAGGACGGTGCCAAAGATGAGTACGTTAACTCGCAACGATGTTACCGGACGCATTATGGTCGCCTTGGACTACGCGAACGCGGAAAGTGCTGAAGGGCTGCTTAAGCAGCTCGAAGGCATTCCGTGTTATGTAAAGGTAGGAATGCAGCTGTTTTATGCTGCAGGTCCTACCTTTGTCGCGAGTCTGAAGGATCGCGGCTATAAGGTGTTCCTCGACGTGAAGATGCATGACATTCCGAACACGGTCAAGGGCGGCGCGGAGAGCGTGACGCGCCTTGGGGTGGATGTGTTCAATGTGCACGCTGCCGGAGGCAAGTACATGATGGAGGCTGCCTTGGAGGGAGTCGACAAGGGACTAGCCGTTGGGGCAACACGCCCGATCGTCATCGGCGTGACGCAGTTGACCAGCACCTCGCAGCAGGTGCTGAATGACGAGATCGGCCTTGCCGGTACAACCGAGCAGGCCGTCATTCGGTATGCCCGCTTGGCGCATGCCGCGGGGCTTAACGGGGTTGTCGCGTCACCGCTTGAGGTGACGGCGATTAAGGCGGCGTGCGGTGACGGCTTCGTCACCGTAACGCCAGGCATCCGCCCGGCGGGGGCCGACATCGGCGACCAGTCGCGTATTATGACCCCGGCTGAGGCGTTCGCGCAGGGGACGGACTATGTCGTGATCGGGCGACCGATCACGGGCGCAGCTGATCCGAGAGCTGCGATTGAAGCGATTATCGAGTCGATCGTGTAGGCACTTGCATTTAACCTTGAGAGGAACGGTGAACGTGAATGAGTAAACTTGACACAATCGCGCAGCATATTGCAGCGTCCTTATTAGAGATTGAAGCGGTGGCGCTTCGTCCACAGCAACCTTTTACATGGACATCAGGACTGAAATCTCCGATTTATTGTGATAATCGTTTGACGATGTCGCACCCAGCGATCCGTGAGGCGATTGCCGATGGTTTCGCCCAGTTGATCAAGGAAAAATTCCCTGAGACTGAAGTTGTAGCAGGAACAGCTACGGCTGGCATTCCTCATGCGGCTTGGGTAGCTCAGAAACTGGGCCTTCCGATGATCTACATCCGTGACAAAGCAAAAGGTCATGGCAAAGAGAACTTGATTGAAGGTTCCGTGAAACCAGGACAAAAAGTTATCGTGATTGAAGACTTGATTTCCACAGGAGGCAGCTCGCTGAAAGCAGCGGTTGCGGTCAAAGATGCTGGAGCTGAAGCGCTTGGCGTTCTTGCGATTTTCTCCTATCAGTTGGATAAAGCGACGGATGCGTTCGCGGCGGCTGAAATGCCTCTTCATACGCTTTCTAACTACTCAACTTTGCTTGAGGTAGCTTTGGAAAAAGGGAAGATCCAGTCCGAAGATATGGAACTCTTGCGTTCGTGGAGAGTTAATCCATCTGCTTACGGTGTATAATAGATTGCTGCAGTGATGAGAATTTGACGAACGGTGTCCGATTCCTCTATACTAAAGTGGTCTTGCAACAGACGACAAGTTTTTGCGAAACCGTGCAGGCTACCGTTCAATCGGCGCCTCATTGGGGTGCAAATCTTGTAATTGGCTTATTCTTAGAAGAAGCTCTACCTTTATGCAAAGGTGAGCTTCTTTTTTTTATTCTTGGGGTTGATTTGTTACTAATTGAATGAATGTATCCAAGGGTTGGGACATCCATTTTTTGGGATGCAGCACGAGCTGTAAGTCCATTGTTAATTGGTTATGTGTAAAAGGAAGCTGTACAAGCTTGCCGATCGCCAGCTCACTCGCGACTGTAATTCGAGGTAATAAGGCAATGCCTAAGCCGCTCATCACACATTGTTTGATGGCTTCAACGTTGCCTAGCTCGAATCCAATTTGTAAGGCGACGGCGTTGTCTTTCAGCAATCTTTCAAATTTGCCTCGATAGATACATCCTTCTTCGGTGACAATAAATTCTGTATTGCCGAGGTCAGCAAGTTGAATATCCTTTTGTTCCGTTAAAGGGTGATCTAAGGGTGCAACGAAGACGAGTTGTTCCTCACGGACACTTGTACAAGCAAGAGAGGGATCTGCTGGATATTGATCTAAGAGAAGGCCGATATCATAGTCTCCGTCTTTGACCTTGGTGAGAATGGAGGATTCGCTGTCAGGAAAGAGTTGAATACTTAATCCTGGATACAGCTGTTTGAGCTTATGTAAATATGGCGGCAGATAATAGGCGGCTAAAGAGTTGATAGTCCCGATGGTCAATGTTCCACTAACTTGATTGGCGATCATTTCCTTGGATTGGTCATAGAGCTCAAGCAATTGTTGCGCGATCACTAGCAAGCTTTCACCTGGTGGAGTCAAGCGTAGCGTTCGGCCGTACCTTTCAAATAAAGGAGCACCGTATTCACGTTCCAACTTTTGAATTTGCATCGTAATGCTCGATTGGGCATAGCCTAATTCCTCGGCAGCACGTGTGAAGCTTTTCCGACGGGCAACCTCACGAAAGGTGCGGAAATACGTAAGATCCATGTGGAACCTCGCTTTGTTATCAATATTTTTGATGAGTTCTATCATTTATTATAGCTAACTGTGATGAAGAGTTCCATGCTAAAGTAAATGTACAAACAAACGAGGCAGGGAGATGGTTATTTTGCTAAAAGAACAGGACCTACAGGGGTTATTTGTACCCATCGTCACACCTTTTGACCAAGAGTTTGAGGTAGATGCTGCATCTTTTTATAATCAGGCATACAATTTGTTTCAAGATGAAATAGATGGACTAGTTGTGAATGGGACAACAGGCGAATCACCAACGATCACGAAAGACGAGCTTGGGGTGTTGTTTGCGACAGCTCAAGCTGCGCGCGACGCAGCTCATGTAGAAGTGCCTTTAATTGTTGGAGCTGGCACGAATGATACACGTTCAACGGTTGGCAAAGTGGAAGAAGCGGGCAAACTGGGAGCAGAAGCAGTTCTCGTTGTTGTACCTTATTACAATCGGCCTAGCCAGCAGGGGATTATTGAACATTTTCGCCAGGTAGCAGGAGTTGGCGTACCGGTGATTCTATATGATGTACCGCATCGGACAGGGGTAACACTTGAAGTGGATACGGTTCGAACCATCCTTGATCTCAATGGGGTTATCGGGATGAAGGACAGCACGCCTAATATTGGGTTAGTCACAGAATTAAGTAGATTGGGCTCTAAACCAGTTTTGTGTGGGGAGGACACCCTGCTGTATGCTGCCCTACAAGCAGGTGGCAAGGGGGTTATGAGCGCTTCAGCGAATGTGGAGACGGAGCGGTTTGTTTCTTTTATTCGCAGTTTTGTCAGCGGAGCCCATGAGGAAAGTCGACAAGAATTCGAGGAGTTGCTTCCATTAATCCGTCTCCTATTTCAAGAGCCTAATCCCGCTCCGATCAAATGGCTGCTCCACCAGCAAGGTGTCATTGAATCTGGGGCATTACGATTGCCATTATTGCCGGTGACATCAGGATTACAAGATAAACTAGCAGCGTATCTGTAAAAAAAGTAAGGAGCGATTGCGTAATGAATCGAACGAGAGTGTTTACGGGCTCACCCTGGGAGCCTGTGGTCGGGTACTGTCGAGCTATTCGTGTAGGTGACCGAATTGAAGTAGCTGGGACTACAGCGATGAAAGACGGAGAGGTTGTTGGCGTAGGCAATGCTTATGAACAAGCTCGATTCATCCTCCAAACGATTGAACAAGCGCTCCAAGAGCTTGGCGCACAGCGATCTGATGTGGTGCGAACCAGGATGTTCGTGACCGATATATCGTTATGGGAAGCGTTCGGCAAGGCGCATGGGGAGTTTTTCCGTGATGTGCAGCCCGTTGCTACGATGGTTGAAGTGAAGGCGCTGATTGACCCACGATTGCTGATTGAGATTGAGGTAGAAGCGATTGTGGCGATGGATGAGTAGAGCCATGTATGTAATGTGTGAGGGTATTATAGTTGAGTAGAGTAGTCATAGAGTGACGAATGTGAGTAGAGTAGACCATTGTATGGAGTAGTCGACAGGCAGTGCAGACTCGGAGTAGCGAGTGTGTTTAGAGTGGGCATAGTGTGGAGTAGGAAGTTTAAGTAGGGAGTAGTTGAAAAGTGAAGACTTTGAAGAATAGATGGATTTTCTCCATCTAATCTCGCAGATTTCAAGTGTATATAGGATATAGATGGAAAATATACAGGTATTTTCAGCTCGTTCCGTCATAATCATCGTATTCGTCAAGATTAGCTGTAGGAAATCCATTTATTTCTATTTATAAAACGAAATTGACCGATTTAACTGTACTTTTTCCATCTGAATGTGGAGAAGAACCGCGATCGAACGCGGTATAACCCAATCGACTATCACAGAAAAGCGCTACACCTCACCAACATCCCCGATTATTATTTCGGCGAGTAGGGAGGAGTAGCGCTTTTTATTCAAGAGATTGGGAACTAACCAACACGTTTGCCCAAAATAATCAAATCCCGCTCAACGCCATCTAGCTCAGCGACGCCAGGTAAGTGTGCCCAATCGGTGAATCCGAATTTGCGGAAAAGCCGCAGACTCGGCTCATTGTGACCAAAAATAAACCCTAACAGTGACTTGAGCCCCAGTTTAGGACTGGCTTCCAGTGCTTGTTCCATCAAATATCGTCCGATGCCTTGGCCTCGATAAGCTTCATCAACATATATACTGACTTCCGCCGTTGCGTTATAAGCAGGACGTCCATAGAAGGACTGAAAACTCAGCCAGCCACAAATGCCGTTCTCATTTTCAAGCACCCATAGCGGACGGAAATCAGCAGAATGTTCGTGAAACCAGCGCTCACGTGAGGCTGTTGTGATGGGTTCAGTATCGGCAGTAACCATACGTCCTGCAATTGTAGAATTGTAAATACGTACGATTTCTGCTAAATCTTCTAATCGTGCATCTCGCGCGTGCAATTGATTCCCCATTGAAGTTACTCCTTTTATTATAGCCCTATATTATGCATTAGTTAGATTCTTTAGATGTGGCAGCCAATTGAGCTAACTTTAGCCAGTAACGACTAATGGTCTCTGTCCCATTGTCCCAATTCATTAGATGAAAATGCTCGTTCGGAGCATGGAGATTCTCCCCTGGCAGCCCAAAGCCCATTAGCACTACAGGTGCATCTAATACTCGTCCTAACACTTCGACAATCGGAATCGATCCACCACTACGTGTATACACGGGCCACTCGCTGAACGTTTCTTCATAAGCTTCGGCTGCTGCTAGCATGACAGGCTCATCAATCGGGGTGATAAAAGGGTTGCCACGCAATTGACGATCTAACGTGATCGTTACGCCTGGAAGCGTTAGTGCATGAATATGGGCTTCGACTAGATCCATGATTTCCTCAGGGACCTGCGCAGCAACTAGGCGACATGCAATCTTAGCACTAGCCCGATTCGGAATGATGGGTTTAATCCCCTCACCCTGGAAGCCGCCACTAACAGAAGTGATTTCAAGCGTAGGTCGGGATGTTGTCTGTTCGTAAAAGGAGAAGCCTTGCTCCCCATATAGCTCTGTGACGTTCAAATTCGTGCGAACTTTGTTTTCATCTGGTTCTACTTGCTTGAACGATTCGCGCTCTTTATCCGATAGCTCGATCACGCGGTCATAGAATCCATGTACAGCTACACGTCCTTGCTCGTCATGGAACGAGCTAAGAAGCTTGCTAATTGCGTGAATAGGGTTCTGTACCGCACCGCCGAAAAGACCCGAATGCAGATCGCTATTCGCGCCATCGATTGTAATTTCGAATCCAGCTAAGCCGCGAAGTCCATACATAAGTGCGGGTTTACCTGGGCCGTGCATTTGCGTGTCGGAAAGTATGATGGAATCAGCTTGCAATTTGGAAGCATGTTCTTCAACGAAAGAAGGAAGATGCTTACTTGCAATCTCTTCTTCACCCTCAATGCAGAATTTCACGTTAATCGGAAGTGAACCCTGTGTTTGAAGAAAGGCTTCTACAACTTTCACATATAGCAACAGTTGGCCTTTGTCATCTGTACTACCGCGGCCGAACAGCTTATTGTCACGGATTACAGGTTCAAAAGGAGGGGTTTCCCACAGTTCCAAGGGCTCAGCAGGCTGCACATCATAATGACCATAAATCAATACCGTCGGTTTGCCTGGTGCGTGTAACCAATCTGCATACACCACAGGGTGACCTTTGGTAGGCATAATGTCAATGTTTTCGAGTCCGGCCTTTTGTAGGGATTGAGCTGTCCATTCCGCACATTTCAGCATATCCGGTTGGTGCTGGGCAACTGCACTTATGCTTGGAATCCGCAGAAATGCCATGAGTTCCTCTATGTGTTCATCCCTATGCGTATGTAGGTAGCTTTTAATTTTTTCAATCATGGGCGTGTTCTCCTCTTTTCTCACTGCCGAAATAGTCTACATCACTTAACTTCCCCAAAAAGAGAGGAAATCCTGCTATTCTTATAAACCGTCATAATTTATTTGTCATACGGTCAAATAGTTCGACTTTTATTATTTTTCGAACTGTTGTGAAGACAGAGAGTTAATAAGAGAACCTAATTATGGATAAGCTACAAGTAATGAATTGATACAATGGAGTGATGCATATGAACTGGATCTATTGGGCGAAATTATACGATTCGAAGTTTCAAGCAGGCGTTTTGGCAAAACGCATGGAAGAAGATTGGTGGATCTATGGCTATGAGTGCCCGCAGGAAGTGGAGGTTTATAAGTCGAAGAGGGGTCGCTTTGGCGTCAGATACAATACATAAACGAAATGATTATGCATAAAATTAACGCTTGACTAAGCCATCGCCGTTAGTGTATATTTATTTTTGTCGCTGTTGAGCGGCATACATGACGCGGGGTGGAGCAGCCCGGTAGCTCGTCGGGCTCATAACCCGAAGGCCGCAGGTTCAAATCCTGCCCCCGCAACCAAATTTCATTAGGGCCTATAGCTCNGCCATCGCCGTTAGTGTATATTTATTTTTGTCGCTGTTGAGCGGCATACATGACGCGGGGTGGAGCAGCCCGGTAGCTCGTCGGGCTCATAACCCGAAGGCCGCAGGTTCAAATCCTGCCCCCGCAACCAAATTTCATTAGGGCCTATAGCTCAGTTGGTTAGAGCGGTCGGCTCATAACCGATTGGTCGGGGGTTCGAGTCCCTCTGGGCCCATAGCACGGAAACCCTTGATTGATAAGGGTTTTTATTTATTTTAAAGGCATAACAAGCCCCTCGTTCACAACTTCATGTTGGTGGGAAGGAGGGGCTTGTTTGCGTTTGCGTCGTGAAATTTTATTCAGTGAACGTATAATTTGGAATCAAATTTATGAGTGCAGGAATTGTAAGGATTATGTCGAATGTTGTAATTTGGAAAAATCTAGGCTAGGGGGTAAAGTATTGAACAGCAAAGTAAATTTTAATAGTCCTGAAGTTGTTACTCTATTTGAAACAAAACCGGAAGTCATTAGACAGTTCCTCAATATGCAACAACAGTATGAACAACTGTGTAACGAGGTTGCTTATATCTTAGAAAGAAGCATAAACAATGCTGGCATTCATATAGCTGCTATTACATATAGAGCTAAAGCTTTTGATAGTTTTGTTGAAAAGATCACACGAAAACACTATAATGATCCATTTAAAGAAATAACTGATTTTGCAGGTGTGAGGGCTGTTTATTTATATAATCGGGATATTAACGCAATAGATGAGATAATTAATTCAAATTTTAATGTTATAGAAAAGATAAATAAATCTGATTTAAACGGTATCGATAAATTTGGTTATGGTGCTGTTCATTATTTAGTTACGCTTGGGAAAGATACTTCAGGAGCAAGATACGATGATTTGAAAGAATCGATATGCGAAATACAAGTTAGAACGGTTCTACAGGATGCCTGGGCTGTAATTGATCACCATTTAGTTTATAAAAAAGAATCTGATGCTCCTCCTTTCTTAAAAAGAAAACTTAATTCATTAGCAGGATTATTTGAATTAGCTGACGATTATTTTGATCAAATCAGAACAGCAAGAGAAAGTTATATCAGTAGTATAACAAATGTGGAAAATCCCGAAGAGTTACTTGATCAGCAAATAAATGTTGATACGGTTACTGCTTTTTTGAATCAAAAGTATCCAGATAAACAAGTCTCTAATGGAGATAATCACTTGTCTAAGGTTATCGGTAATATTAATAGATTTAATTATTCTAAAATAAGAGATCTTGAAGATTTACTTAGTAGGGCTGACAAAGCCATTGAAAAGTATGAAAATAATCGTGGAGAACTGAAGTTTGGTATAGCTTATATTGCGGTTGCAGCAGCTTTCGAAAACGAAGAGTATCGAGATAGTAGCGGTTGGGATGATGCACAAAGGTCAATATTTATAAAGTATGAAAATTTAGTTGTTAAGGAGGCATCTTAAAAAATTGATTGCATATTTATTTTTGAAACACCCTAAGGGTGTTTTTTTTATGTAATTATGTTAAGAGGATTGATTCTCTAATTTAGTTTCTACATACTCAAGGAAAGAGTTAATACTTTGTTAATAATCCATTTAGATGGATTCAATAAGCTTATACTAAAATAAGTAGTAAGGAAACGTTTCCCGCAAATTGTTAGAAAAAAGGAGAAGAGAAATGAAACTTAGTAAAAAATCTATTACAGTCCTTTCTTTTTCGGTTGGAGCCTGTCTATTTGTATCTACGGCTTTCGCTGATGCGCTGTTAGGATCCGGATATGACCGGTTGAAGGATTCAGTGAAAAATACGGCATCTGTGATGGAAAGTGGCCTTAGCAACTATTCGATCGAGACGATGTATACATTGAAAAATAATGATCAAATTTTACTTCAATCGTCAATTTTCCAAAAGATGGATACAACTAACCAAGTAAAAGAGAACAACGAGGTAACGAAAAACGCCAAAGGTGAAACGTCCACTAGATATACGTATGTTGATAAGAAGCAAACCATTGACAAGAACGAATCGGACAATACATATTATGTATTTGAAAATTCGACTGACATGAACCCAGACCGTAAAGGACCAGCTGATTTCAGGAATCCTTTTAAAGAAAAGGGAGCATCAGAGGTTGAGAAAATTGTTGATGCAGTAGTAGGCTCATTGAAAGATAATGTACAAGTTGAGGAAGGAACGGATGGCGGTAAAGTATATTCGGGAAGTTTGTCCGAGACACAAGTGCCAGCCCTCGTGAACGCAGTCTCCTCTTTCGGAATTAAGCAGATGTTAGATAGTGAAAGAGATTTACCAGAGATAGAGAGCGATATATTCGTGAAAAAGGTAGTAGGAACGGCGAGTGAGAGTAAAGCAGGTTATCTAGAAAATCTGATGGGTGAGGTCACGCTATCAGGTAAGGATAAAAATGGGGTTCAACATGACTTAAACCTGAATGTAATTTTTAAACTGTCTGAGATTGGCAGTACGAAGATTACAAAACCTGATCTAACAACAGCTAAGGTTGAAAAGGTTAGTCGTAATAGTGGATTCAGCCCTAAATATGTAGGAACGTATAAAAACGATATTATTATGGACAAAGACGGTAAGTTTGTGAAAATCGGTGAGAGAACTGTTTCAATTACAAGTGTAGACGGCGACAAAGTAGCTGGAACGTATGCTGAAACCGTAAAAGCTGGTTATGAGAGCGAGTATCCAAACAAGGATGCCTTTAGTTTCGAATACAACATGTCGACAACTCCTATGTTTACTTACACAGATTCGAAGGGTGAAAAGAAGCAAGGCATGATTCATCCGAACATGGCAGGTAAAATTTATGTGGATATGAATCTAGAAGTTAGTGATAAAAATGCGTACAAACAAAGCAACACCATGAAACCTTACTATGATGGCGAATTTATCCGCGTATTTGAATAGAAATGATTCTCAGGAGGCGGCGAATAGCGGCTTCCTGAGATTTTTTAGGGAGATGATGAATTGACGGTCAAGGCGATTGAAATAAAAGACTTAACCAAGTCATATACAAATGGCAGAGGCATCAGCGATCTGAACTTAGATGTCGATCAAGGCGATATTTTCGGATTTCTTGGACCTAATGGAGCAGGGAAAACAACAGCAATGAAGATGATTACAGGACTGATAAAGCCAGATCGAGGCGATGTGAAGATTTTCGGAGCGAGTGTGGCGGAAGATTATGTAGGCGCAATGAAACATGTCGGCTGTATTATTGAAACAGCAGAATCCTATCCTTATTTGACGGCGAATGAGAACTTGAGACTGTTTGCAAGATTTTATCCAGAAATCGATCAGCGTCGAATTGATGAATGTCTAGAAATCACGGGGATGCTGAAATATAAAAATGAGAAATCACAAAAATTTTCGCTCGGAATGAAACAACGATTGGGGATAGCAGCGGCGATTCTATCGAAACCTAGATTGTTAATTTTGGACGAGCCTCTAAACGGACTAGATGTGGAAGGGATGCTGGAGATGAGGAAGTTGATCAAACAGCTATCACAGGAAGGCACAACATTCTTTATATCCAGCCACTTAATTCACGATGTAGAACTAACGTGTTCGAGGATTGGCATTATTTATGGAGGCAAGCTGGTGAATGTTGACTATACCCAAAATATTCTATCTTTTTATTCATCGCTTGAGAATTACTTTGTTAGTGAGGTGGACAGGAATGGTAGGGTTTAAAGCTGCATTTATCAATGAAACAGTGAAGCTGCGTAAAAAGAAAAAAATCATGGCTGCCGCGATATTATCCATTCTTGCCGTAGTGATTGGCCAAATTGCGGTAACAACCATTAAGCATGGCCTAGGATTAAGAGTTGTTGGCAGTGTTGAATTTCCTATCGCAGTATTGACATTCATTGCCTATACCTTGTTACCGTTATTTGCTATCTTCGTAGCCATTGATATGTTTAACGGTGAGTCTTCTTCGAATACGATGAAAATAACGCTGTTGAGACCGGTTTCCAGATTTGGCGTGTTTACGGCCAAGGTGTTGAATTTAGCGTTATTTATTGCGGGTAAACTATTGTTTATCATGATTCTATCCTTGCTTGCTGGTTTTATATTCAACCCTTCATCCGCCAGTCTCATTGGAATCGTAAAGGTGTTTGTGTCGTATGGTTTAACTTTCTTCCCTGTATTTGTATTTGCGCTTATCGTCGTGCTGCTAGCCAATCTCATTCAGGGTGGTCTAGCGGTATTCTTCCTTGCCATTCTTGTATTTATTGGATTTAATTTCTTAGGTATTGTATTTTCATCCTATTCGAGTTTTTTTATCACCTCGATGTTTGACTGGTATACCCTTTGGATATCGGAATCCATCAATTTCTTCAAAATTAGCCGGCAGATTCTAATTATGACTGGTTGTGGTATCATGTTATTTACGATGGGGTATTACTTGTTCGATAGAAAGGACATATAGAAAGGACTCTACATGCACTTAACGAAACGTTTCTTCACGATGAATACGTTGGCTGTGCTGCTTTCCATTGGGTTGACGATCTTGGCGGTCATTATTTTTGTTGCCATGTATACGAAGGTTTTGGGCCGCGAAGCGGGTATCGAGCAGTTTCAACGAGCGGTTGAGGTTCGTGCAGCCATCAGTGAAATGCGAAAAGAAGCGATGGCACTAGGTTTTGAGGGACTCTTGGATACGAAGTATCAACAAGAGCTCGCTGATCGCATGAACGTTTTGAATGCCAGTGCGATCCTTATTGTGGGAAGAGAGGTTAAGTTCGCTACACGCCATTTTAATCCAATCGATATAGAGAAAAGCTTAATGCTGTCTAGTGAGTCTAATCGCAATGAGATTGAGCTTGATGGCCAAACGTATCTATTTAACCGAGCAGATTTCAAACTCCCGTCTGGTGAGATGGGTATTCTGTTGTTGCTTGCACCAATCAAGGTAAATACGAATGTATATTGGATGCTGGGCATCTTTACGATTTGTTTTTTTACTGTCGTTTTTTTGCTGATGAATGGTTGGATCTCCTATAAATTCTCTCGTAGAATTATTATACCGATCTCTCGTTTAACGGATGCTGCGATCAAAATTCGGGAAGGCGATCTAAATGGGGAAATTTCAGAAGACGGCGAAGGGGAGATACGGGAGCTTGGGAAAACCTTGGAGTTAATGCGGATCAAGTTGAAGGAATCTGTTTATTTACAGCAAAAATATGATGATAATCGAAAGTTTCTAGTTTCGAGCATTTCTCATGACTTAAAGACGCCGGTGACTTCCATCAAAGGTTATATTGAAGGCATTATAGATGGGGTTGCGAAGACGCCTGAGAAGATGGAGGAGTATCTGGAGACAGCCCGCTCCAAAGCGATTTTGGTCAATGCGATGATTGATGATCTACTTCTCTATTCCAAACTTGACTTGAATCAGCTTCCTTTCCATTTTGAGAAGACGGATTTGGCTAGTTATTTCGAGGACTGCGTTGCTGATCATAAATATGAATGTGAGAAGGCGAATGTAGACATTGCTTTGATCAATGAGTTAAAAGAGCCTGTCAAAGTATTAATAGACATCGAAAGGTTAAAGAGGGTTGTGCAAAACATTATTGACAATGCCATGACGTATGCCAGAACTGACAATGGCAAGATTGCTATTCTACTTAGGGAAACCAGGACCTCCGCGATTATTGAAATAAAAGACAATGGAAAGGGCATCCCTGAGGACAAGCTTCCCTTCATTTTTGAACGGTTTTATCAAGTAGATCCATCAAGGAAGAACGGAAGCGGACTGGGTTTAGCCATTGCCAAGCAAATTATTGAAGGGCACGACGGGAAAATATGGGCGAAAAGCACGGTAGGTGAGGGAACAGGGATTATGATATCTCTTAAAAAGTTCTAACCATGTTTGGAGGTTATGATGAAAAGAATTTTGATAGTCGAAGATGACCAAAGTATTGCCAATTTGCAAAGGGATTATCTGGAGCTAAGCGGTTACTCCGTTAAGATGGTAAACAACGGCACAGATGGTCTGAGAGCACTCAAAGAAGAAGCATTTGAGTTAGTTATCTTAGATATAATGCTGCCCGATATAGATGGATTTGAAGTGCTCAAAACCATACGTGAGCAAGATGATATTCCTGTACTACTAGTCTCAGCAAGAGCAGAAGAGATTTATAAAGTGAATGGTTTAGGTCTCGGTGCAGATGATTATATTACAAAGCCGTTCAGCTCAGGCGAACTCGTGGCTCGGGTAAGTGCCCATCTGAAAAAGTTCGAGCGGATGAAAGAGCGGTTTGGGAAGGGCACGGAAGGAAGTACGATTCAGATCAGGGGACTTGAGTTGCAGAAGGAAGCCAGACGCGTATTTGTTAACGGAAACGAAGTTATTCTGGCTCAAAAGGAATTTGACCTGCTTCTGTTTCTCGTTCAATATCCGAATCGGGTATTCGGCAAGGAAGAATTGTTCGAGCGGATCTGGGGCATGGATGCGATGAGTGACGCCTCTACGGTAACCGTTCATATTGCCAGAATTAGAGAGAAAATCGAGGAGACACCTTCTAAGCCTCAGTACATAGGTACGGTATGGGGATCTGGGTATAGATTTATTGTATAGATAGGATGTCCAGAGCCAGATGTACACGAGCTTGATAAAACCAAGGGCAACCCTTATATTGAAGACAGTGTATGTAAAAGGGAAACCATGCCCGAAGGAGTGCGAGTGAGACATGTGCCGGAATATTAAACCATTATTCAACTATGAGCCAGTCGTGACAGAAGATGAAGTTCGTGCGGCATCCCTGCAGTTCGTACGTAAAATATCAGGGTTCACTGAACCTTCCAAAGCGAATGAAGCAGCGTTCCAATTGGCTGTACAAGAGGTTGCTTTGGCAGCTCAGAAGCTGATGGATTCTTTGGTCACGCATGCAGAGCCACGGAATCGAGAAGTAGAAGCACAGCGAGCCAAGGAACGAAATGCGATCCGTTTTGGTACGAAAGAAGTTTAATGGAATGGGCTTATCTCACTGGAGATAAGCCTTTTTTCATGACTGACAGCAGGACTTTAGATGCTTGGTAGTGTCGGCTCTCGTTCTTATGGCATATCCTGTGAATACCATATGGAAAGTAGGTGATGGCAAGTGGCGAAAGGGTTTGATTGTTCAACACCGCTTACGGCACAAAAAGCGGCTGCTTTCGTCGGACAGGGTTTTACGTTTGTCGCTAGATATTTGGTGCCAAGTGGAGCAAAGGCACTAACGAAATCAGAGTCTGACGTCATTAGTGCAGCTGGTTTACAGTTAGTTTCCGTGTATGAAACAACGGCTAGTCGTGCTCTTGGCGGTAGAAGTGCGGGTTTAGCAGACGGTGCAACCGCTTTGCAGGTTGCCGCGCAAGTTGGGCAGCCTGAGGGTAGTTGCATCTATTTTGCTGTTGATTTCGACGTATCGTCTGCCCAAATGCCTACGGTTATCGCATATATCAAAGCAGCAAGTGAAGCTACGCCAGCTTACACGACGGGTGTGTATGGTTCATACGCCGTGATGGAGGCAGTTTATGCTGCAGGTGCTTGCTCACGATTCTGGCAAACTTATGCGTGGAGCGCAGGTAAGAAATCGTCATTTATTCATATCTATCAATACCTTAATGATGTCATGTTAAATGGTATTGCGATTGATTATGATGAATCGTATGGGAATGAAGGTTGGTGGAATAAACGGAAACCGGAACCACCCAGCTATCCTCTAACAGTGAAAGATGCTAATGCCATCATACCGTTCCTTTCAGCGGGATACGGAGCGACATCATCCGTACCTGCACAGAATGAGTTTCATCGACTCGCCAATGAATTACGTAAGGCGTCAGGTCAAACCTTGCAATAATAAAAGAAAGCCCAGCTGTCATGGAGAACTCCATCTTGCTGGGCTTTACTTATATTATTGGATCACTGCACTGCGTATGTACCACCGATCTTGTACGGTGGTGCGTTCAAGATGAAAGAGTACGCGGCGACTCGTCACCCCGGATGCTCTAGCCGCTGTCATGGTTACATTGACAGACGTGTCGTACTGCAGGAGCTGGGATGTATCCTGCTCCTGGAACTTGGACAGGCGGCGCATGCTTCGCACATGCATCGCCTGTTCTTGCCCTGTGGTGACCTGCAGCAGCTGCAGGTCGCCTTGGTGTGCGCCGCTGATCCAGACGTCGATCAGCGCCCAGGGCGTGAGCTTGCTGACGTAGTCGTTCAGCAAGCCTGCAGCTCGGTGCACCATGACTTGGTGCGCCGGGTCAACGGAGCGGGAGCCGTGCGTTACGCTCCCCAGGAAGTGAATACAGAAATGACCGTTGAAGTCATTTCCGGGTATACCATCACCGCCATGCGGCATGCCATGCATGGAGGCGGCAAGGGTGCGGCCGTTCAGCTTCACGAGGACCGCGCGGCGGTCCCAGCTCCACGTGCCGCCATAAATGCGCTTGAGCGTCGCGGAGTCGGTTTTGGTTAGCGGCTGCACATCCGCATGGTGGGAGCCCGCGCGACGCTGCCCTTCAAAGCTAAGTCCACTCATCACGTCTACGACAGTGAAGGAACTGAATTTCGGAAGAACAAGACTTGCTTCTTCCCAAGTCAGCATCTCGCCATAATGCTTGGCACGAAGTGCCTGGACTTGCGCTTGCAGCGCTTCCTGAGCGGATGGTGGGAGTTGCATGCGCCTCTTCGAAGTCCAATCAACGACATCTCCGCTTGAGGTGACCCCTAGGAGGATGGTTTGCCCCTTTTTGTCATACTGGAGTGTGGTGTCTGGAGGAATGGCTTCTAACGATGCATCACCTACTGTAGCCTCTTCCAGCGCGCGTTGTAATGAAGTATTGACGAAAGTTAGTTCTGTTTGATAAAGAGCTCCCGGAGATGCTTTCACTTGAAGCTGAATGCTTCCCTTCTCGGCAGCCATCGTTTTCTGTAAGGGTTCCATATGCTGCGCGTGTGAACGACTAGTCATTCCTTGACTCAAAAGTGGTGTTAGAAGGAAGGTTAGAAATAGTACACGCAGCTTGCGACGATTTAGACTTGATAACACGGAGCTTCCTCCTTATTCGTATGGCATTTGTGTCAAAGATGCGAGTTGGCTGCTTGGTTGAAATGAAACATACAGGCTCGTTGGTTAAAGTTGAATTGTCTGAGTTAGATTGTGATAAAATGACAAAAGTATACGATTGATTAATGATTTGGCAACGATAGGAAGGAGAAACAGATGGAGAACGCTCTAGGAATACCTTTTGAATTACATATGTCAGAGCAGCGAATCCTGCGAGGCGATATGTATAAAGCCAAGCAAGACCCGAGTAAGGGCACATTATTACTACTGCATGGTTATAAAGGCTTCAAAAACTGGGGAATGTTCCCCTATGTAGCGAAGGAATTAGCGGATGTTGTTGATGTCGTTGCCCTGAATTTTTCCCATAATGGGGTGGGCGAAGATTTGATGGATTTTACAGAGCTAGAGAAATTCGCAGGTGATACCTATTCTAGAGATCTAGAGGACGTACAAGTTATGATTGGGGATATACATAAGCACGTGGGCAAGGAGAAGCCAATTGTATTATTGGGTCATAGCAGAGGAGCTGGCGTAAGCTTGATCTACGCTTTGGATCATCCTACAGAAATTACTGGTGTCATCAGTTGGAATGGGATTGCACATGTGGATTTGCTTACACCTGAGAATAAAGCGGAGATGAAGGCCACGGGCCGATCCTATACCTTAAATGGACGAACGAAACAGATGATGCCGCTCGATCTGGAAATCCTAGAAGATATGGAACGCAACGAAGAGAGATTTGATATTGTTGGTAGAATTCGTGAAGCGACATTCCCAATTACACTTGTTCAAGGCACGGCAGATGGGGAACGGCTGATTCGTGGGTCTGAGCAGTTGATTGCAAATAATCCAGCTATACAATGGGTGAAGATCCCTAACGGAAACCATACTTTCGGGAGTGTACACCCGTATCAAGGAGAGACGCAGCCACTGAGAATGGCGATTGAGGAAACAAAGCGTGCAATCCGAAGCATGTTGAATGTGTAGCTGTAAAATGGCTCTCTACGCATAGATGATTATGCGCTAGGGAGCTTTTTTTTAGTACTATTTACCCAGGAAATTATAATCTTCCGTCGAATGTTAGATTTTTTTGGAGGAATATGTTGGAAGGTGGCGAAGTAGATTACTTAGAATCTTTGAAACTATAGAAAAGGGAGAACAACATGGCTATTCAATCAATTAAGTACAAAATCATCTGGCCTTTAATGGTCGTATTGTTTGCAGTGTCCGTAGGGACAGCGACACTTACGTATCAGCAGACAGCTGAAAGTCTTCATGAGAAAGGATTTACAACGTTAGAGACAGCTAGAATTGGAATTGAAAACGCTATAATTGCGAGAAAGACGACAGAAAGTGTCATGGAGAAGGAGATGGTGGCACAAGCAACCCTTCTATCCTATATGTTTGATAAAATTCCGATGACCTATAAACAAGCAGTTGAAATAGCTGAACGTTCAGGTATTGATGAGTTCTGGATTACCAACGCACAGGGTCAATTAGTGCTGACGAATGCAGGAGAAAAGATTGATTTTAATTTCGGCGGTGATCCGAAGAATCAAGCTTATGAGTTTATGGATCTCATTTCGGGCAAACAAAAAATAGTCACACAGCCGGCCCAACAACGAAGTGTTGATCCTAAAGTGTATAAATACGTCGGCGTGTCCGGTTGGACTTCTCCTCGCATTGTTCAAACTGGAAGAGATGGCGCTACACTTACGGAACTGGATAGTAAAATAGGCGCAAAGCCAGTGTTGACGCAATTAAAGTCGGAGTTGGGCGGAGATGTGCTTTTCGCGGGAGTGGTTGATCCCACTGGCAAGCTCGTTGCCTCATCCGATGAGAGCATCACGCAGTTAGACGCGAAGCTGTTAGACTCTCTTAGTGTAAGTCTATCTGGGGAGCATAAGGCGTTCGAGACGATGTCGTACAATGGAACCAAAGCCAAGTATTACTTTAGAGCGTTGTCGACGGGCCAAGTGCTTGTACTGACATTGTCGGAGCAAGTATTGACAAACTTCTTCTACACAACATGTATTGCCACAGTAGTAAGCTTATTGATTGCGGGAGCGGTGCTATTCTATATTGTTAATCGTCAGTTCAAAAGGTTGGAGAGACTGCAGTCGGCCATGGTTGCGATTGCTCAGGGAGATGGTGATTTAACACGAAGGCTTCCCGAAAACTCCATGGACGAAATTGGCAGATTATCCACAGCGACCAATCAATTTATAGAGAAAATACATGTGATTGTGAAGGACGTGAAACAATCTGCACATCTGAGCAAAGGCAACGCCGATCATATCAAAGATTCAATGAAGCAAACCAATACGATTTCCCATGAGATTAATACGACGATCCATGAATTGGCAACGGCCGCAGGAAGCCAAGCAGAGGTAGTGGAGGATGGACTGAAAGGTGTCCATGAATTAGCGGAACTGATTGACGATACGAAGGAACACGTTCAAATATTACAAAATAATAGCGCGATTATTCGCGAGAAGGAAGAACGTGGTGCTGAAGCGATGCGAGCGATGATCGAGTTAATTCGCAATAACGTTACCGTGACCAAAGAAGTAGCATCAAGCGTAGGCAAGCTAATGCAGGATATAGACGCAATTAAAGAAATGGTTACCACGATTCATGCCATCTCGAGACAAACGAATTTACTAGCGCTTAATGCATCCATTGAAGCGGCACGTGCCGGTGAAAACGGCCGCGGATTCGCTGTAGTTGCTGCTGAGGTAAGAACACTTTCCGTTCAAGCCGGCGAGGCATCAGAGCACATTCAGACATTAATTGAGAACGTTATGCATTCTGCACAGCTAACATCCGCAGCGATGGAGCAGTCGCTTCACATTGTCGGCTCTCAAGAAGAGAATGCAGGGCAGACATCGGATACCTTTGATTTCATTAACTCTTCATTGAAACAAATCCATGAATCGATAGAAAGCATCTCGGTCGATATGGAGCATGTCGATAATCGCAAAAACATTATTGTTGGCTTCATTGAACTCTCTTCAGCGAGCTCCGAGGAAACGGCAGCGAGTTCCGAGGAAGTTTTGGCCAATGTGGAGACACTGGGACAAATGTTTGAGCGTGTACATAGAGAGTCGATTGACCTGCATGATCAGATGACAGGTTTGCAAGATGTGGTTGATCGATTTAAGGTGTAGGGATATTTGAAGGAGAACCCCGGGAGGGGTTCTTTTTGCATGTTGTTCTATCTAATGAATGTACAATCTATTATTTTCAATGTAATTAACAAACAAATAGATAAAAAAATACCCGCGAAGTAATTCGCGAGTAATTTTTTAATTCATATAGGACGAGTGGGGATCGAACCCACGACCCCTACCCTGTCAAGGTAATGCTCTCCCACTGAGCTACCGTCCTTTATATTGGGACCTTTCTTAGTATACAATGGAAAAAAACTTTTTTCAACTCCTCATTCATTTAAATCAGAAAGTGAAATAATATTCCCTATTTATCCGATGTTTCCTCATATAGCTTTCATCTTAGGTGAATTTATGGTAACTTGAGAACATTAGAGTTTGTGGGAGGATTAGCTATGACGAAACAACAACATCGTTGGAATTTACGATTGAAGAGCAGTAATGTGTATTTAGGAACGGTATACTTGGGAGATCCGCTTCCTGAAGTGGAAGATGTGATCATGATCGGTGAGAAGAAATACACGATTCTTGAGCTCGGAAGCACACGTGACGCAAGTGACGTTTTTGTAGAGGAAGTAAAGAAGAAGTAACGATATAGCAGAAGGAGCGGATCCAAAGATCTGCTCCTTCTTTTTCTTATGTAATGTTGTACAAGGATGCAAGGCAATCAACGAACATTTTATTATACTCTTCACGTGACAGGTCTTTACTGCAAACGATGTCTCTTCCTAGGAATTGAAACCAAGTAATTTCTGTAAGATTTTTCTTGTACACAAACTTGTCATGCTGAATAAGGAAGGTATCATTCTCGAAAAAGGGTACTTTATCAAATTGCAAGGCGGGTTCGTTTTGCTTTTCACTTACTAAAGTGGCGAGAAGAATTAGCATGCGGAAGGGATCACGGAAGATTTCATATTGCGTAGACATGGTTTCAACACTCCTTATTCGGGTATCCGAGCAAGGTAATCATACTAAAGCCAGAGGATTAATTATAGGTGTTTGGTAAAACTGGTGAGGAAATTCAAGGGAAATCAGAGGAATTTGAAGGAAATAGAAAAAAGACTGAAACCACTCTAAGGAGGATCGAGTGATTCAGTCTTTTTTGAGCTTGCTCCTACATCAAAGGATTAGCGTTTGTAGCCGCCTAAAGATTGTTCAGCCATTTGCACTAATCTTTTTGTGATGGTGCCACCGATTGAGCCAGCATCACGGGATAACAAATTACCGTTGTAACCAGAAGGGGAGAGAGGAACACCAATTTCCTGAGCGACTTCATACTTCATTTGATCTAGTGCTGCCTTTGCTTGTTGGACGACTAACGTGTTAGATCTAGCCATTCATAATCATCTCCTTTTTTATGGTACACCAGTATTATTTGAATGTTCAGAATATTTATTCGCCGAAATCAAAAAAAAGTTTATAAAATCAATAAACCCCCAACTGTGAAGTTGAGGGGGATATATGTTCATGTATGATAACGGTTACATTATTCTTCGGATTGTTCGGCTTCTTCCTCTGCAGCAGCTGCTTCTTCAATCGCTTCAGCGATTACTTCTTCAGCCTCTTGACTCACCACTTCTTCTTCAGTGGATTCAGCAGAGATTTCTTCTTGCTCATTGGATTGTACTACTTCTTCTTCTTGGCTCATATTTGTCACCTCCTCTGATACGTATAGTAACATTGTAGCACTTCTAATAGGTTATACAAGCAGGTCAGAGCGAATCTATCAGATTTAATGTAGACTTAATGGTTTTGTCATTCTATAGCGGAATTGTCGTGCGTGATAAGTCGAATGTAGGTAGAAAACCCACTGTTTTCGCGGTTTTTGGCTTGTGTGCATGTTTTGTTTTTCTATGAATATATATGAGGCTAAGCAACAATATTTCATGTATTACTATGCTGAGTTGTGTGAAAACTCATAGGAGGAATCCGAATGAATCGGTCGGATGTTATTTTGGAGCTACAACTTGTACCGGAATTGTTGAAACAAGCGGAAGCGATCTACGTGGATGCCGTCTCTGAGTTGAATTGGGCAAAACATATGCTTCTAACGAAGGAGTATGAAGTTATTGGTGAAGGCCATGTGACAGGCAAGAATGAGCTTCAGCGGCAGGCGGAATTATGGCCATACACGAAGGATTTGCAAAAACAGGTTCTACAGATGGAAGATGCGGTTGAACATACGAAGGTGGAATTTCACTTTTACAAACGAAAGTTAGAAAACCTACAAATTATCGCAAAGCTCATGACAATTTTATAATCTCAGTAGACTTATATGGAAGAGGTTGCCTGTAATCGAAAGATTACAGGTTTTTTGCTTTGTAAAGGATGTTTTAGAAATTTATTAGGCGTCATGTGGTTATCGTGAAGGGCAGTTGTGCATCCTAAGGGTAGAATATACCAATGTGTGGTTTTACAGGAGGATTGTACAAGATGAAAATAGCTAAAATAATGATGACCACTAGCATGGGTCTTATGTTGTTGACAGGCTGCCAAACAGTTAGCAGGACCTCAGCAACAGAGGCCACCATATCGCCGGAAACGATACGTGTAGATCTCATAGGCTCGAATAACCAGACTGTAGGTTCTGCGCAATTAACTGCGGTTAGAGAAGGTGTACAGATGGATGTGCAAGTTAGTGGGCTTTCTCCTGGTGTTCATGGCTTACATATTCATGAGAGAGCTGTTTGTGAAGCACCAGCGTTTGATTCGGCAGGCGGGCATTTCAATCCGCATATGAAAGAGCATGGCTTCCTAAATCCCAAAGGGGCACATGCAGGCGATCTGCCCAATTTGATTGTGGATGGTCAAGGTAATGGGAGATTTAGCAGCGTTACAAAGGCAGTCGTCTTAGAAAAGGATAAGCCGAATTCGCTGTTCAAACCAGGCGGATCTAGCTTAGTTATCCATGAGAAAGCAGATGATTTGAAAACAGATCCATCTGGCAATTCGGGTAAGCGGATTGCTTGCGGTGCTGTGAAATAAGGGAAGGAAGGGTTTCAACAACATGATCAAAACACAGGATCTCAAGCTGCAAATGGATGAATTAACCAAGCAAAATGATATGGTACTCATTGAATTAGAGCAGGTCAAAAAAATGTTGATTTCAAGTGCGCAAGGCTCACAAGACAGCCAAGGGCAGCAACAAGCGTCGTCATCTAGCAATGGATCTGCCGCGTCAAATGAGTCGGCCAATGATACGTCCCAAAGCCAAGGTCAAGATCAAGGGCAAGGGCAAGGTCAATTGCAAGGGCATAATCAGAATCAAGGTCAAAATCAAAACCAAAACCAAAATCAAAACCAAAACCAAAACCAAAATCAAAATCAAAATCAAAATCAAAATCAAAACCAAAGCCAGAATCAAGGTCAAAATATGAAATCAGACCAAGGCAACTCAAATAACTCAAATAATCAGCAAGTTACGGATTTGGCGAATGAACTTTTGAAAATTAAAGATCTTGTCGTGAAATTGGAACAGAAAACGTCGCAGTATGTCAGTAGTCAGTCGAATGGTTCATTGACGGAAAAGGATGCGGTGAATCTCATTTTGACCTTAATGAATGGAATGGTTGACTGGGCAAGCGAGTTTGTCTCGTCTAAAGCACCTTCTAACGGTCAAGTACAATAGCAGTATCCGCTGTGAACAAAGAAAAAAGGCTGAGCGTCCTCAGCCTTTTTTCTATCCCTATAAGGTAATTATTTAATAATTAGGACTGAACAGCTCTGGCCTGTAAATTCATTTGTTTGGCGCAATACTCAATAATTTCACTACGTCTGACAATCCCGATGAATTTGTCGGAATCGTCGACGACAGGTACGAAGTTTTGTGATTTTGCCAAGTCAATCAAGTCTACCATGTCCGCATGGATATGAACGGGTTTATTTTTGACGCGTAGCGGAACCTCTTCAAGTACATGGCGATGAGCGTTATCAAAGCCGATATGCGAGTTTTTGAGATACCAAAGTAAGTCACCTTCCGTAACGGTTCCTACATAATGACCATCATCAGAAAGAATCGGGACAGCGGTATAGCGATGATACTCCATGCGTTCCAATATTTGACGAAGGGTCGCTTGTGGAGTCGCGGTAATGACTTCCGATTTAGGTAACAGAAAAAAAGCGATATTCATCAGTCACACTCCTAAAAGTTTTCGAAGAAAACTAGCTTCGTAAGTATAAGCTCATAAGAATCAATGTGTCTAGTATAACAAATTTTACGCATAGAATCTAAACCTGTGATGGATGCTAACAGTGAGGTGAACAGACATGAATCGAGCATTAACTACGGCTATGATCGGTATAGGTGCCGCTCAAGCCATCAAATTACCTTTAACGTTTATAACTAGTAAGAAATGGGATTGGTCACAATTAGTTCAAACTGGTGGCATGCCGAGTTCGCATTCTTCCGGAGTCACTGCACTTGCTACCTATATTGGCATGAAAAGAGGCTTCACAGCCATTGATTTCGCGGTGAGCTCCGTATTCGGGGCTGTCGTCATGTACGATGCGATGGGCATTCGCAGGTCTGCTGGCGAAATCGCAGTCGAAGTGAATGATTTAGACGAACAGGTTGAACGGATTGCCCAGCAGCACCCAGGGATCTATCATGCCAGAAGAAGAAAAGCGCTTAAGGAACGACTAGGGCATTTACCAAGAGAAGTTGCAGCTGGTGCCGTATTAGGCTTAGCGATTGGTGCTTGCAGTTACTTATTGGAACGAAAGTAAAGGTGTGAACACGACACAAGTGGACAACATTTCCGGAATGGGATAAGATCAAGAAACGATCTTAGAGAGGAAGAAGCCCACATGGAAACAATTCGTGTTACAACAATGGAACAACTGAAAGCTTGTTTTGCAGTGCGATTTAACGTATTTGTTGATGAACAGCAAGTACCTGCACATCTGGAAATGGATGAGAAGGATGAGTCCCCTGAAGCCTGCCAACATCTGCTCATCATGGATGGTGAAACGCCGATTGCGACTTCAAGATGGTATGAGTACCAAGAATCAACAGCCAAATTGCAACGAGTTGCTGTCTTGAAATCATACCGAGGTCAATCGCTTGGCAAACAACTCATACGAGCAATGGAACAACAGGCTCTCGAGCTTGGTTGCAAGTATGCGATACTAGATGCGCAATGTCAAGCAGAAGGTTTCTATAGTCAGTTAGGGTATACGGTAATCTCGGATGAGCCATTCCATGATGCCGGAATCCTTCATGTACGAATGAAGAAAACACTTTAACATACAGCTGAATTGTCATTCCCGGAAGTCATATTTATGACAAGTGGGAAAGTCAAAATAAATCGTGTCCCAATACCGAGCTCGCTTTCAACTTCTAATGTACCTTGATGATCCTGTACGATTTTATAACAAATCGATAGTCCCAAACCCGTACCGGTTTCTTTGGTCGTAAAGAAGGGATGGAAAATCTTTTCGAGTTGATCACTCGGTATACCGGGACCATTATCTGCAATAACCAAAGTCGCGTTCTTGGGATCGCGGCTTAATTTGATATGAATGGAACCGTTTGCTTCCATGGCTTCGCACGCATTCTTCATCATGTTTAGCAAGAGTTGTAACATTTTATCTTGATCCATTAGCATATGTACAGCATAGGTTGACTCATGAAAATGTATTTCATGACCGGAGCTGGTCGCTTCGGATTCAATGAGGGCGATAACTTTGAGAACGCATTCATTTAATGAATGGGTTTGGAAGACTGTTTGATGCGGCTTGGAGAATTGAAGGAATTCACCGGTCAAATCGCTCATCCGATCAATCTCATCCATGATGAGATCATACCAATTTTCAATATTGTAATCGCTTGCTTTTGATAATTGTAGAAAACCTTTGACTGTTGTTAAGGGATTTCGTATCTCATGAGCCATGCCAGAAGCAAGTTCACCGACAACACGGAGTTTTTCAGAGCGTTGCATTTGTTCTTCTCGTTTTAACCAAGATTCACGTTTCTTCATAAATAGATTATGCTCTGCGTGCAAAATAAGATCATCTTTCGTCAGCGAGTCTTGTGGAAATATGGCAATACCATATGTATTTTGAATGCCAGTAAGTTTAGGAAGTTCAGAATCGAGCTTCTGTTGATAAGAGGCTGTTGTTAAAAAATCTTTATGTAGTGGCATGACCACTGCGAATTCATCACCACCATATCGCGAGATAAATAGCGCTTCTTTAAATAGGATTTGAAGGAGATCAGCCATTTGCTTTAGAACGAAATTACCTGCTTGAAAACCACCTGATGTATTCATTGCTTTCAGATCGGTGCAGTCGATAAGAAATAGGACCAATGGTTGATGAAGTTTAATTTGCTGCTCGAGCCTTCGGTGACATTCTTCATAATTGTATAAACCAGTAAGGGAGTCTTTTTGCGATAATAAATGACGTTCTGTGCGGATGCGTTCCATTTTACCGCTTCGGAGATGGATGGTTCGTGTTAGCCAAGTGGTGGCAGCAAAGTCGAGGATACTCATGAACCCAAACATGGACGCTTTAGATGCGGAATGCGTTATGAAATTAACCGTGGATAAATAAATAATCATAGCGATCGCGCAAAGTACCCATGCTCTGAATTTAATCTCTTCTTTGTAGGAATATTGTGAAAGTGTGAGTAAATATAGAGGGTAACAAAGGGCAGATTGTCCAAGTGCGTGAAGAGTACCAATGAGGAGTAGTTGGAGCCAAGGCATAGCAGGGTGTGAAGAGTGGAAGCGCACCGTTAAGATAAAAAGACCAATAGCTAGAAGAAACAAAGGGACATTCAAGACTGCATGCAGATACATCGTATATAGGCCATATAAGATTACATACACATAATAAACTACATTGATAATCACCGTAATCAACTCCCGATTGCAAATTTCCGCCGTTCACATGCTCTTGTGACAAATTCTATACTTGTCATAAAATTCCTGCTGTTTTCCAAAAAAAATGAAAATGTAGGGAGAAATTATCGAAAAAAGCCCTGAGAAATTTAATTTCTCGGGGCTTCGGCGAGATGTAAGTTCAATCGGTGATTTCGATGATTTCATGTTTGTGGATAAAGGTCATGTGACCTGTTTGACCAATGAATGCTGGCATTCGATCGCCATAATGCATGAGATAGATGAGTTTCTGAATATCCTCCGGAAGTGTAAGTAGTTCAGCTAACGTTGTATGTACGTATCCAGGTCCATCTAATTGACAATCATGGAAAATGGTGTGACAATTTCTTGCACGAATAACTTCGTCGATGAGCAGATCATGATTAAATTGCAAATCTGCACTATAGAATGTCAAGTGATTAATAAAGAACGAATAATTAAGCTTTTGTGCAACATGCAAGGTTGGGATAATTTCAATGGTAAGATCTGTTGCGATTTGATAAGGTACTCTTTCTTGTAAATAAACAAGCTCGAAATAATCTTGTAGCTGGTGGAAACCTTCCTCCGGATTATAAAGTCCGCCTTTTAAACTGTTCTCCCAAAGCACTTCAGCTAAAGCCTCGGTAACATAAAGCTTCACACGTTTACGGTTACATTGATAGAATAAACGAAAGGCTAGCTCTTCAAGGCCGCCCACATGGTCAGCGTGAATGTGTGAAATGAGGATTCCATCAATTTGATCGAGCTCGATCTCAATCTCGCTAAGGGATTTGGGCACTGTTGGCCCGCAATCAATTAGAATTGTGGCATCAGTCGTTCGAACTAATGCGCTTGTATTGTAGTACAATTTGGAAAAGGCACTGCCGGTTCCCAACATTTGAATTTGCAAACTCATTCAGCGTCCTCCATGTTTCGACAAAATCCATCTTTTTCTAATGTAACATGGGAGGTTACCGACTTTCAACCTCTAATATGAGAGAAATAAAGAAACAGTAAAGGTAAAGTAAACAAATAGAGGTGTTGATTTCATTATGATTGGATTACTTGTCAGTATCATTCTTGTGCTCATCGTGCTTGGCATTGTGGGACTTTCTACCTACGTGGGGTGGCAGTTAACACATCCACAACGAAAGATCGTAGATGATGCCCCGGAGAATTACAACTTGCACCGAAAGGATGTTACATTTCCAAGTCGTACAGATGGCGTACTCTTGGATGGTTGGTACTTGGAGTCGCCTAATGCACCTTCCTTAGCCAAAACTACGACCGTCATCATGTCACATGGGTATGCAGGTACACGACTTGAAAAAGGGCTCCCAGCCTTGTTATTGGCTCAAGCACTTGTCAATGCGGGATATCATGTCCTCATGTTTGATTTTCGTAACTCTGGACGATCAGAAGGAGATACAACAACAATTGGATTCTTGGAAAAAGAAGACATCCTTGGCGCTATCGATTGGGTTCAGAGCTATACAAACTTGTCATCTGAAATCATCTTACTCGGATTCTCCATGGGAGGCACTTCGTCCTTATTGGCTGCTGCAGAGTCAGAAGCTGTGTCAGGCGTAATTACGGACAGTGCTTTCAGCCAATTGCTTCCTTATCTCAAAGAGAACTTGCCGGTGTGGTCAAAGCTACCACGCTACCCGTTTACGCCATTGATTCTATTTATTTTGCCAAAATTAATAGGTGTGAATCCACATGCTGTGGATGCCTTAGCTGCCGTTGACAAGATTGTACCTAGGCCAGTTCTGTTCATTCATAGTAAGGATGATTTGGCTATTCCATATACCAATAGTACCCAGATGTTCGAGCGTCACCCAGCTGTTTTTGAGCTATGGATTACAGAAGGAGCAGGGCATGTCGGCTCTTTTCAACTTCAATCAGAAGCGTATATAAAACGTGTGCTGAATTTTATTGCAAAATGTTAAATTCATCGCAACTCTTCCTACTCATCGGCGTATAAAGATGCAGACATATAGACGACTAACGAGGTTGGAGGTTAAAAAAGATGAAAGTGCAGCGCATTTTTACGTTGATGGTTGTGTTCTTTGTTTTAAGTACGGCTGCGGCGGTAGCCTCATCGATATGGGGGGATTATAAAGGGTATAGCATTGCTAGATTAGTGGTAAACAATCAAACGAAGGAATTCGCAGATTCCGATGTGCCGCCGCTTATTGTGGATGGTAAGACGGTACTTCCGTTACGTGCAATGAGTGACGCTTTACAGTCCTTGCTCAGATGGGATGATGCGAGTAAAACAGCTTATTTGTTCAAGCCCAATGTACACATGTTCTTTACAACGGAAGTTCGGAAAGATTCTGCAATCGTTCCTTTCGGCGTTGTTGAGCGCGGCAAGCAAGCAGACTTTATCGTGTTTGCACAAGTAGACAACTTGAAAACGGGTATCAACTCTGTCCGTGTATCGATTGTTTCTCCGAGCGGCAAAAGTGTAATCACACCTGTTGAGAAATCGATCTCCGATTCCAAAGAATCGTTCTGGTTGAAGGTTCCTGTCTATGGCGTAGCATTCGATGAAGCGGGTACGTACGTTGTTAAATTTGCTATGCAGCAAAGCGGAAGCAGTGATTATTCCGTCGTTTCAGAAAAACAAATTCAATCGGAATAAGGCATGCAGGGATTATCTGGTTTGACCTCTTAATATGAAAATGTTAGGATATTTAAGTAACTTATTACTTAATGAAATGAGGTTCTGCCTGTGAGCGATGAGAAGCATGATCATGTGCACGGCCCGGACTGTGACCACGATCACGACGAGCAAGGGGAAGACGTTTTTATCGTTACGGACGAGAACGGTGTAGAACATGAAATGGTCATGGTATATACCTTCCAATCTCAGGAGCAAGCGTATGCTGTTTTACTAGATCGTAATGATCCAGAAGCAGATGGTGTGATTTTCCGTGTTGAAGAAGAGGACGAAGATGCGTTCCTTGTTAACATTGAAGATGAGGAAGAGTGGGAACGTGTAGTAACGATTTACAATGAAATCGTGGCTCAAGAAGGCGAAGAATAAGAGCTATACATAAGAACCCCCTAGCAGAGTGATCTGTTAGGGGGTTTCTGTTTGTGTTCATTCATTTTCTAGGATTGAAATACATGACTCTACCGTTAAATAGATGAAGTTCAGCTTTCAGAAGTTTGCCCAAATATTTGCAGAATTCATTGCCCTTGCTCTTGTCGCCATGTGTGGCATTGTCAGGTAATACGAATTGCACGAAGTGTCGCTCTTGCTCCTGGTTTTGATCAGAACCGACCCCAACAACGATGGTATGATATAATGCGTTGGTGCCTTTCAGATAAAACCATTTGCCCTCGCCCTCGGGCTTCGTCTCAATCGTATAAGGGAATCCGGCTTCGTCATACTCCCAACCAAGTTGCTTGGCTGTTTGGCTAAGTTGATCGCGATAATGCAGCAGCTTGTCCTTAATCTCATCGAGGGTAAGTGCAGCAACAGCGGATCCTGTTACGAATTTAATATAAGCGCTTTGAGCCATTCCTTGATCACCTCATTCGCAAAACATCACCCATATCATAGCATCATGTAAACGGTTTTACAATATATCCCTCAGGGTAGTACGCTTAGAAAATGGCTTGCGTCTCTACGATTACTTTGACCTGTTGGACACTGCGATCTTCAGGCCCTTTGACAGGCAATCCGACTTCTACGTGCTCGATAATATAATCGATTAGCTCTTGGGTAATAACTTCACCTGGAAGCAAAATCGGAATACCTGGCGGGTAAACGTAGATGAATTCAGCAATGATACGATCCGCCGAGTCTTTGAATGGCAGAACTTCCGTTTCTCCGTAGAATGCATCACGTGGCGTCAACGTCAGTTGTGGAATTGCAGGAACCTTGATCACAACTTCTTTGACTTCTACAACATCATCGTTGATGTGAGACAATTCACGCAGGGCTGTAAGTAGAATCTCTACATTCTCTGGTGTATCACCTGGTGTGAAGAGACAGAGGATATTGTACATGTCACTCATCTCGACTTCGATATTGTAGTGTTCACGTAGCCAGTTCTCTACTTCAAAGCCCGTGACACCTAGCTTACGGACGTGTACGCAGATTTTGGTAGGATCATAGGCGTAAGTGGCCTCATCCCCAAGAATCTCTTCTCCGAAGCAATAGAGGTTCGGAATCTCGTTGATTTGTTTGCGTGCATAATGAGCAAGCTCGATGGTGCGTTCCGCCATTTCACGTCCATTCAGAGCGAGGTGTCGGCGGGATGTATCTAAGGAACCTAGTAAAATATATGAAGTCGACGTCGTCGTCAGCATTGAAATGATCGTCTGAATACGTTTCGGATTCACACGATTTCCTTTGACATTGAGGACAGAGCTTTGTGTCATGGAACCACCAAGCTTATGTACACTCGTAGCTGCCATATCAGCTCCAGCTTCCATGGCAGACATCGGCAGCTTCTCATGGAAATGAATAAGTACGCCGTGCGCTTCATCAACAAGAACAGGCATATTGTAGCTGTGAACGAGATCTACGATTTCCTTGAGGTTCGTACATACACCATAATAAGTAGGATTTATGACAAGCACGGCTTTCGCATCCGGATGCTTTTCAAGTGCACGGCGAACTGAACGAGTCGGAATGCCGTGATCAATCCCCAGATTTTTATCGCGAGCAGGTTGGATGAATACAGGTTTAGCTCCTACGAAAATTATAGCGGCTAATACGGATTTATGGACATTCCGCGGCACGATAATTTTATCGCCTTCGGAACAGACGGTCATAATCATAGTCATAATCGCTCCGCTCGTACCTTGCACGGAGAAGAACGTATGATCCGCGCCAAACGCGTGTGCTGCCAGCTTCTGAGCTTCTTCAATAACGCCCATTGGCTGATGAAGATCATCTAGCGGTGCTATATTGATGAGGTCGATGGAAAGGGCATTATCGCCTATGAAAGCGCGAAACTCCGGGTCCATGCCGACTCCTTTTTTATGGCCAGGAATGTGAAACTGAATTGGATTTCTTTCCGCATGCGCAAGCAATGCAGAGAACAGGGGTGTACGGGTATGATCCACCTGATTATCGCTTCCCTTCTATCGTGGATTGTTTGTCCAAAAGTTGCAACAAACAAAATGAGTATATCAAACTAGGGCAATGATGCAAGTTAATTTTTTCAAAATAGTTTGCACAAAATGAGGTCAAACTAACACAAAGATGTATAAACTGCTCGAAAAAAGGAGAAAACCGATGATTTGGATGCAAAAATGGCGGGAGAATCGCTTATTCTCACCATTTGTGATGGAATTGTTAATTATAATGTTTGTCGTAGAATTTGTAAAAGGAGCCCTGCTCATAACCGTTTTGCCGGTTTACATGACGACTTCGCTCGGAGCATCAGCTTTTGTTATCGGTTGGTCATTAGCTGCTCAGTATATTGGCGATAATGTATTACGTACTCCTGTGGGATGGATTATTGATCGTCTTGGCTATCGTGTAACCATGTTAACAGGGGTGTTGTTGACCTTCCTCTCCGTTATTATCATGGCGATCTCAACCGAATACGTGTGGATGATTGTTGGTTGTTCGCTGCTCGGATTTGGGACGGCTCCATTATGGCCTTGTGTGATCACGGGAACGACTGAAGTAGCAGGGGATGAGGGCAAAGCGACGATTATGAGCGTTGTATATATGGCCTGGTTGTCCGGAGTAGGGCTTGGACCTGTGGTGATTAACTTCTTCGTTGGCGAAAATAACTATGCGTTTGCATTTAAGCTGCTTATTGGATGCATGACGTTAGTCGTGTTAGTCGCGCTCATGCTTCCTCGCAAACAGAAAGTAAATGTGAAGCCAGAAGAGCACAAGGTTGTTCACAAGTCGCAGGAAGTACATAAGACATCTAGGATGCAGCGTGTGTTTGCCTATTTAAGCGAGGTTAGGAGATCGATGTCGATAAGTCCATTGATGTTTCCGGCTATGTTTGCTCAGACATTTGCGCTAGGGATTTTAACGCCCATTCTCACGCTCTATGCCAAAGAAATATTGAGGCTATCTTCTTTTCAATACAGCCTTTTTTTGGTCGCTGGTGGAGCGGTTACGGTAATTTTTCTAGTTCCAATGGGCAAAATGGTAGACCGCTTAGGGATTCGCCCGTTTCTGCTTATCGGGTTTTCACTTAGTGCAGCAGCCTTACTGCTCTTCACCTACGTGAAATCCATGAGTATCCTGTACATTTTAGTGGCGCTGCTTGGTGTGGGTTATGCGTTTATTATTCCCTCGTGGAATGCGTTGATTGCTTCTGCCATTCCGCCGGAGAAGAGAGGAGCAGTTTGGGGGTTCTTCCTCACGATTGAAGGATGTGGAATGATTGTTGGTCCTATCGTGTCAGGTAAGCTTTGGGATGTGTATGGGTATCATGCACCGTTTCTGACGAGTGGATTTGTACTGATTGGGTTGCTTGTTCTTCAAATGTTCATTTCCATCCCCAAAAAAGGTATGGTACGATAAGGAAAAAAGAATTGATTTGGAGGCTTAATGCATCATGAATAAACAGATTGGAATCATCATGTTGTTGCTGATGACGATCTTTATTGGTTTCGGAATTATCATTCCCGTGTTGCCGGAAGTCGTGACTGGCGCAGGAGCGAAGTTTCATAATGCCGTCCTCTTGTCGGTGTACTCTGCAGCTTCCTTCTTGATGTCTCCCATCTGGGGAGGCTTATCAGATCGTATTGGTCGTAGACCGATTATTCTAGTCGGACTTCTTGGCTTTAGTGTGAGCTTTTTGATCTTCGGTTTTGCTAATGATCAACTTTGGATCATGTATGTATCCCGTATTTTAGGCGGTTTATTCTCAGGGGCGGCGACAGCGTGTGCTGTAGCTTATGTGGCGGATATTACCACAGCCGAGAATCGGACTAAGGGCATGGGCATGGTTGGCATGTCAATCGGGCTAGGTTTCATCTTTGGACCAGCACTTGGCGGGATCGTTAGCAAATGGGGAACTTACACGCCGTTCTTCGTAGCTGCTGCACTTTCATTCGCTTCGTTCCTCTTCGCGGCTGCGATTCTTAAAGAGTCTTTAACGTCGGACAAGCGCAGATCATCCAAAGAAAAAGCACCTTCGCGCTGGACTGCTTTCGATGGGGCTTCGAAGTATTTGTACGTACTGTCCTTCTTCGTATCGTTCACGTTGGCAGGACTTGAAGCAACGCTTCAGTATTATCAAATGGACAAAATCGGCGCCACGCCGTTTGATATCGGCATGATGTTTCTCGCGAGCGGCATCGTCGGTGCCCTGATCCAGGGCGGTGTTGTACGCCGCCTAGTGAAACAAGGTGCCGAACAGTTCGTGATCGGCATCGGGTTACTGCTCTCAGCAGCCGGCTTCTTCTTGCTGCTGTACTCCAGCAGCGTCGTAACCGCTGCGATATATTTATCGGTCTTCGGCGCAGGTAACGCGCTGATCAGACCGTGTGTGACGTCGCTGATTACGCAGCGCACGAAGGTTGGCCAAGGCGTCGCGACAGGCCTCAGCTCCTCCATGGACAGCCTGGGCCGCATTGCGGGCCCGCTCCTTGGCGGAGCGGTGTTCGCGATCGCTCACTCGCTGCCGTTCATCATCGGCGGCGTGCTTTGCCTAGCTGCGATCTTGCTGCTGCAGCGCTTTATTATGGTTGATCGTCAAGCCAGCGCGCAACGCGCAGTTTAACGTAGAAAAGCTGCCCATCCCTTTCTCCAGTAGGAGAGGGATGGGCAGCTTTTTGGTTTGCGCTGACAATCGCTCCCGCAAGTCGATAAAATCGACTTACGGCGTCCCGCCCTTTAGCGCGGGGAGAGGCCGTACAAAATGAACTTAATCGTATAGTCGATTTCTTTCTCTTCATCCCACTCCGAATCAGGTACTAGAAGAAAGCGAGTAATGAGAAACCCCATTATTGTGGAGACGATCAACCGCATCGCAGTGGGTTCAGGCAGCTCAATGAGCTGACCTTGCTTCTGAAAGTGGCGAATTGCTTTATAAGCTTTTTCTAGAACCAATACGGCTACCGTTTCTTTAAATTGTTCACGAAGCTCGTTATGGAACGGGATTTCGTGCATGAAGATTTTGATGATTGGAAAATGCTTGCGAGCAAATTCTAAGCGATTCACGGTAATGGCGCGTAGGAATTGCTCCACAGTGGGATAGTCAGCTTCCAAAACTTTCGTGAAATCTTTAACCGCGAATGGCGCAATGAGCTTGGTCATCATCGGGGTTACGATCGAGAGAAGCAGCTCTTTTTTTGTTTTGTAATGGCGAAAAATTGTGCCTTCTGCAACGCCAGCTTTCTGAGCGATCTCGCTTGTAGAGGAGCCTGCAAAACCTTTCTCAGAGAAAATCTCCACAGCCGCTTGAACAATCTTAATCTGTTTATCGGTCATTTTCTCTTCTTCGTCGTTCAGACGCAGTAGTTCAGTTAACCATGGCTCGATATCGGACATTGCATTCACCTCGTTATTTCTTCATAAACATCCATTCATTATATCTTACGATGCTTCTTTAATGCCACAATATTCAAGATCATGAAGACGAGCGTAAAAGAGGCAAGAACAAGCACATCTAGCCAGATGCGATCCCATCCTGCACCGCGAATCATAATATTCCGCAGAGCGTCAGCGCCGTAATAGAGCGGCATCGCATGACCAATCCAACGTAGGTAAACAGACATCGTGTCTAAACTGAACAAGCCGGAGAAGAAAACTTGTGGCACAATGATGAGCGGAATAAACTGAATCATTTGAAATTCGTTGTTCGCAAATGCAGAAATCAGTGTGCCTAAGGAGAGCGCAGAGAGAGCCAATAGTAGCGTGATCAAGAGTACATACCAGAACGAACCTACCAGCATTAGGCCGAGGACGCTCGTTGCAAACCAAGCAATTAGTGTAGCTTGCAAGGTAGTGAAGATCCCAAACCCGAGGATGTACCCGACAACAATCTCCCATCGACGTAATGGTGTAGCGAGCAGTCGTTCCAAGGTACCCCCTGTTCGCTCTCTCAAGAAGGATACGCCGGATAAAAGGAAAACGAAAAAGAAGACGAAAAATCCAATTAATACGGGTCCGAAATTATCAAAAGCGGCCATATCAGCCCCACCGTGTAGGTACGTGATCGTCGGTGCGAGTGCTGCTGAAGTGCCGCTCGGGGCTGCGCTCTGCAACGCCTTTTGCAACAGAAAGAGTACAGCTCTGTTCTTGCTAGGATCGCTCCCTTCCAGGGTTAACTGTGGCGTTGTGCCATTCATGACGAGAACAGCATCCAAGTGAACATTGCTCAGTTCTGTCTGCGCTTCTTCCGCTGTGTATACGGTAACTTCCGCGTTCAAATCCTGCAGTTTCTGTATAAGAGGGGCAGGGACATTCACGGCGCCAAGCTTAGGCACGTAGGTGTTGCCATTGAATACTAATGACATCATGAATAAGATGAGCATTGGTGCTACAAGCATCATCATGAGCGTTCTTTTATCATGGAAGAATTGGCGAAGAATGCGGATGACAATAGCTTGAATTCTCATGCGTGAGCACCTCCATAAACTAAGAATGCTTCTTCAATCGTGGAGGCAGAGGTAGCCTGTTTCAATTCCTCAGGTGTGCCTATAGCGGTGAGACTGCCGTCTCGAATCATGCCAAGTTGATGACATTTGTCGGCTTCATCCATGACATGTGTGGTTAGCAAAATCGTCGTTCCGTTCAGACTCAGATTCGTAAGCTCCTGCCAAATCGATTTACGCAGAACAGGGTCAATCCCTACAGTAGGTTCATCAAGTATGAGGATACTTGGTTCATGAAGCAGGGAAATAGCAAGGGATAGGCGTCGTTTCATGCCTCCTGAGTAGTTGCTGACTTGCTTCTTGATATGATCGCTCAAATTTACGAGCTCCATGACAGCCTGAATGCGCTGCTTGCATTTGGCTCCCTTGAGGCCGTATAAGGCTGCGAAGAATGCAAGGTTTTCCAGCGCTGTCAACTCCGTATATAAGGCATCTGATTGCGCCATGTAGCCGATTTGGGAGAGCATGGCTAGCTGTGGCATCTTCTGGCCAAGAACTGTCACCTGACCGGATGTGGGGGCATCAATGCCTGCGATCATGCGGACAAGTGTCGTTTTACCCGAACCTGAAGGGCCGAGCAGTCCAAAAATTTGCGCACGCGGAACGGCGAGTGTGATGTTCTTCAGAACCGTTTTCTCACCAAATTGTTTACTGACTCCTTGCACTTGTATAGATGTGGGGGACGTCATGTTCTGCACCTCTTTCAGTAAAATAAGAGTGAGTAATCACTCATTTTCGAATATAAACTCATCATACGATAAATTTATGCCATTGAAAAGTGAGTAATCACTCATTTATTGAAATAAACCGCATAGCAAAGAGGCATTCCACAGAATGCCTCCATTTGACACAAATAGTTACTTCTTCGCCTTTGGTTCCATTTTGTGATCAACCCACTTCTCAATGGAAGGTGTTAATTGATCTTTAATTGATACCACTAGCTTCTCTTTGGAGATACCCTTTGCTTGGGCGATTTCGGTCAATGACTTCCCTGCATGCAACTGCGTACGAAGTTCTTCTTTACTCATGCCAAGCGATTTTGCTAGCTTGTCGGTGTCCGGCTTTAAGCCGAATTTATGCTTGCCATGACCCGGATGGTGAGCCAGCAAGTTTTTCTCATTGAGAATGAACTTTAGATGCTCGCCAAGCTTTTGCTTCATATGATCGCCTTGATCGGCAGTCAGCTTGCCATCTTTCACAGCGGTTTCAATCTTCGTCGTCCGTAATTGCTGCAGCTTTGCAGTTAGATCAGCTTCGGAGATGCCTTTTTCAGCGGCGACCTCTACAATGCTTTTCCCGCTCTTCAGGGATTTGAAGAGAACTTCTTTATCGACACCGATAATCGTAGCGGATTCTTCAATAATCGGCCATTTACGTTTATGGTGTCCGCTTTGTCCTGCTTCATCGGCCTGTTGCCATGTAACTGTTGGCTGATCTTCAGCATCAGGCGTTTGCGCAACTGCGACAGCGGCTAGGCTCCCTCCTAAGATACAGGTGAGGGCGATAGAGCTGATGAGCAGTTTCCGTATGTTTGTTGTTTCCAAGGGTTTCGAGGCCTCCTTTCCTGTGTATTGGGAATTACAGGATTTAGTCTGCGCAGGAAAGCCTAGTTTTAGTTGAAAATAACCTTAATTTATCATAAATTTTTGATGAAATTAGAGCGATGGTGTATCGACTGCGAGTTTGTACAACGGAAGCAGCTTCTCGAAAGTTTGTGCGATTAATTGCTCCAATTGAGCGGGATTTGCTAACACAGGGTCATCGAAACGGAGGTTTCTACCGATGAGCAGTTCTGCTTTTTTGACATCGCGGAAGCGAGATAGAGCTTCGTTCCAGCCTGTAGTGTCAAGCTGAGACACGGGAATTGTATCTTTTTTCATATGATCAAAGGAAATTTGGAAGTCGGTTGGGATTTCGGCTTGAATCTGCTTCAAGTGGCTCAAATAGGTGGTTGCGATGTTGCTTTTGTTCGGCAGTTCATAAATGAGGGCAAGCCAGATGAAAACACGATCATCGAATAGACCAACCTGGAAATGAGGCACTTGCTTGTAGCCGCGTTTGTTTGGACAGATAGCCATCCAAGTATCGACGGGCGGGTTGATTTTACGACGTAAATGTTGAGCGATATGTAGAAACATTTCGGTTCCAGACTTCACAGATAATTCGGTTGTTAACACATCGCCAAGCGCTTTAAATTTCGGCTGAATTCGCTCGCGAATGGCGGCCATACGTCCATCTAATCCTTCTATCGTGAAGGTATCGAAATCATGTTGTGTAAATCCAGTAAAACTCATGGTATAAGGTCCTCATTTCAATCCTATTTTTCAACTATTCTAAAGTAATTTTCAATATCTCGCAATGAAACGCATTTTCTTCGACGATACCGTATAGGCTTAAAGTTCGATTTTGTCGAAACAAGGAGGTAAATTAAGGTAGCTGTCGAATGAGTTGTCGAATGAGTTAAAGTAACAAGCGAGGAAAGGTACAGGAGGAATTGAAATGAAGAAGATGCCGAAATGGTCCAAAGTTACAATCGTCGGAACGCTGATGGGTACTTGCTTTGGTGCAGGTGTTTATGCACAAGATGTACTTCAACGTGTTGATGCGTATCTCAGAAGTGATTATAAGGTTGTCGTAAATGGTCAAGCTGTTCAACTAGCGAATCCGCCTTTAATTTATAATAATTCAAGTTATTTGCCTGTTAAGGAGTTGGCTGGTCATCTAGGCGCAGTCGTGAATTGGGAGGAAAGTACCAAAACGATCTATGTCGTTCCACGCGTAAATTCCAATCAACCGACAGAAGGGAACGAAGCGAATTATACAGAGATTATCCTGCAGTATCCCTTTGCACAATATATGGATTACCAGGGAGCAACCTACTCTGTCTTAATGAATAACACAGATCAAACGTATTATCGGCTAAGTGATATCGAACGAATGGGAATTCGGACGGATGGTTTACGCAAGGCCAAAGAAAAATTTACGGGCCAAATATATGTAAGTGAAGCCGAACTAAAAAATGTATGGGGGAACGTGCCCCCACAAATATCCTATTCAAGGTTTGAGAACCTAGTTGTGTCAGGTGAGACGGATCCACTGAAATTAAAGGCGCTGAAAAGCTATGTTGAATCATACCGTTATTTCGTCGTAGATAAAGTTAGTTACTCTTGGAATCCGGTCATTATTGATAAGTTATCTGAAGAAAACACCTATGTCTACTTGTTGAATAATAATGGCCATTTCTTCAAAACGACGATTAAGTTAACGCCTTTTACGAACTATAGCAATGAAATTTCGGATTATTTAGTCGCAAGTACATCGGTTGAAGACATAGAGGCAGGTAAAGTCGTCAAATAAGCTTTAATTTTGGGTCCTTTTTAGGTAGAAAATAGCTATTTGCGTGCGGTCACGGAGATTCAATTTACTCAAAATTTCAGTTACATAGTTCTTCACCGTACCTTCGCTCAGGAATAGCTCCTGGGCGATTTCTTTATTTGAAAGGCCATCTGAGATTAGTGTAATAATCGTCTGCTCACTCGCAGTCAAACCATAACCATCTAGTGATGTGCTTGACGCATCTGACTTGGACGGGCTTGCTTGAATGAAACTCGTTAATTTCTTGGCGATATCGGGATGAATAAGCAAATTTCCTTGCTTCACCGTCTTAATGCCTTGAATGATATGATCGGGGGAAATATTTTTTAACAAATAGCCGCTGGCACCATTGCGTAACGCTTGAATGATATAAGCATCATCATCGAAGGTAGTCAGAATGAGGATCGCGATATGCGGGTACGCTTCCTTGATGAGTTTAGTGCCCTGCACACCATCACAGATAGGCATTCGGATATCCATTAGAACGACATCTGCTTCTGTCCCATTTTGGATCGTTGTGAGAGCTTCATTTCCATTCGTGCAAGTGCCAACAACCGTGATTTCAGGATCGAGCCCAATTATTAATTGTAAGCTTTCGCGAATAAATGGATCGTCGTCAGCTATGAGTACGTGAATCATTAACAGAACCCCCCCTTTACTTCGTTTCAGTGTTCCGAAAAGCTGGCAATACCGTCGTTACGGTGAACTTCTCTTCATTCGAAATAAACAGCTGCCCGCCAATCACTTTCAGTCGTTCTTCCATGCCAGATAATCCTACCCCTTTGACCGTAGGATTAAATTGCGTTGTGCCATTATTGGAGACTCCCATAGTCACTTGATTGGCATCGTACTGCAACGTGATCCCAACGTAAGTTGCAGCGCCATGACGAATCGCATTAGAGATCGCTTCTTGCGCATTTCGGTAAAGAATGAATTCAAGGCTAGGATACAACTCATAGGGCATTCCCTGAATATCAAGCGTAATGTCAATGGCATTCTCTCGCGTTAGTCCGGCAATTAATGTACCCAAGGAATAACTTTGCAGCGAGTGCTCATTCGGCTTCAACCGGCGGACAGTAGAACGAAGAAGTTCCATGCTTTCTCCGAGTTGATCGCGAACAGAACGAAGCATTTCGGTACCTTTGCTTGGTTGAGAGGGAAGGATGGTAAGTGCGGCTTCCATCATCATCTTGAGTCGGATTAACTTATGGCCTAAATCGTCGTGCAGATCATGTGAAATGCGATTGCGTTCTTCCGTTTGGGCAATATTTTCGACTTTGCGGGCATAATCCATCAATTGCAGGCGATCCTCATCTAATGCATAGTGCTGCTTTCGGAGATGATCATAGAGCAGCTCGACTTCATCTTTATTTTTTTTCATATGCTGAAGATGGAAAGAAAGGATAGCTAAAGTGGTAAACATGACATTGGCGATGGTGATATACAGGGCTGGTTGATGGTGTAAGGCGAAATTAAGGGCGATAAGTTGGAACAGAAGTGCACCCCATTGCTGTTGCCGATTCAGCCGCGGTACATAAGTCAGTAAGGTAGAGAAGAATGAAATAAACCAAACGCCCTCGTAGTGGTAGCTCATCCAGCCTGTACTGCCTATTTCAAGAAAGAGCATCCAACTCGTGTTCGGAAAACGTGTTCGCCTGATTTCGATCAGTCCAATGAACAGGAGTACGAAGAGGGCATAGGTGTCATTGGAAAGATAGGTTTCCAAATACATGGAAGCGATCGCAGGTACGAGTATGAGAAGATAGCGTGTGAGTATAAGTTGGTTTTTCAAATGGAATCCGCATCCTTTACCTTAGTAAAGAAAGTATATCATACGCCTTTTCGTTGGATAACCATTTTCTTAACAAAAAGAACGTGACTTTCGTCACCTTGCCACATGACTTCTTCTACCTGTCGGTTTGCCCGCAATAACGTACAATTACAGTAATCAAATCAGTGCAGGGAAGAAAGGGAGAGAATAGATGAGCTTTGTTCAATTGAAGCAAGTAGTTAAGAAATATGATGATCGTATTTCAGTTGACCATCTGAATTTGACGATTCGGGAGGGTGAAGTTTTTGGCTTGTTAGGACCTAATGGAGCAGGTAAGAGTACCACGATTAACATGCTGAGCGGTCTGCTGAAAATTGATCAAGGCGATATCCAGGTAGGTGGCAAATCGGTTATTAAATTCCCAATGGAAATTAAACGAAATTTGGGGCTTGTTCCTCAAGATTTAGCGATATACGAGAACTTAACAGCTCGGGAGAACGTTACTTTCTTCGCTAAACTTTACGGGCTGAGAGGAAAGTTACTTAAGGAGCGAGTAGAGGAATCTTTAGCATTCGTGGGTCTCCTAGACCGTGCGAGTGATAAACCTAGTTCATTTTCTGGCGGCATGAAGCGAAGGCTTAATATTGCTTGTGCGATTATGCATCATCCGAAGCTCATTATTATGGATGAACCCACAGTTGGGATCGATCCTCAATCACGTAATCATATTCTGGAATCCGTCAGAGAATTAAATCGCATGGGCTCAACGATTATTTATACCTCCCATTATATGGAAGAGGTTTCGGCGATTTCAACAAGAGTTGGCATCATGGATCATGGTCGACTCATCGCTTGTGGTACACAAGAAGAACTGCGTGATCAAGTCTCGCAAGATAATAAAATTGTGCTTCAAACTACAAACCTGACGGATCAAGCCGTGAACGAGTTGAGAGAACATCCGTTGACTAAACAGCTAAATGTAAATGAACAATCGCTCGAGCTGATCGTAAAAGCGTCACAAAGTTATTTGCAAGACATTCTTTTTATCCTGTCTAAACATCAGGTTAAGATTCAATCGCTCACCCAGGTGGAGCCTGATCTAGAGGCCTTGTTCCTGTCCTTGACCGGAAGAACCTTGCGAGATTAGGGGGAAATTCACATGCCAATATGGACCATTGCTAAGTATGAAATCATCAGAAAGCTGCGGACTCGCCACGTGCTGTTGATTCAATTTTTAATGCCATTGCTGCTTATTTTTATTCTAGGGTCAGCACTTTCAGGTGTATTTAAGGTCGAAGATAAAGTTCTACATGCCGTGAAGGTTGATGTTGTCCAATCAGATACTGGCGGCCTGCGTGAAGGTTTTCAGCGTTTCCTGGAATCGGCAGAGACGCAACGGCACGTACTTATACATGCAGTTGCCTCGCGTGAAGAAGCTATAAAACGGTTGAACGACAGAGAGTCTGAATTTGCAGTCATAATCCCGAGTGAATTCAGTCAGCTGGTGCAGGAAGGGAAGGCAGCCCAGTGGGAGATGATTCAAGGTTATGATTCTTTGCAAAATCTAACAGCGCAAATGGTGTTTCGCACATACTTCGACAAAGTGAATCAGATTCAGGCCATGCAAATGACGGCACGTACAACTGCTTTGGAGCCTATAAAACAAGTCGGAGACCTAACTGCACCAACTGCATCTGGAACACCTTCATTGGTGCATGTAGGCCATTTAACAACTGCAAATAAAACCTACACCGCCATGCAATACTATTCGGCATCGATTCTCGTCATGTTTTTATTATATTCGGGAATGATTACTGCTTTCAGTCTACAGAGTGAAAAGGAGAATCACACATTATCACGCTTAAATAGCATGCCTGTTCATGATTATCAAGTGTTACTGGGCAAAATTAGCGGGAATATGTTCCTAGCCATCGGTCAAGTCATCGTTATCATTGGAGCCACAAACCTTATCTATGGTGTCGATTGGGGTTCTCAGCTATTCACATTGTTTCTCATATGTTTATGTATCATTATAGCTTCTATGAGCTTGGCTACCGTGATCATGCTTCTGTCCAAGTCTGATAAAACAATCGCTACAACATTCCAGATGGTTATTCTCGTCATGACGTTCTTAAGTGGGGGCTTTACACAACTTCCAGACGGGTTTCTGAAGCAACTCGGTTTATTCACACTAAACTATTGGGGGATGCAAAGCATGTTTCAACTCATGCTCGGGAGCGAAGCTGCGATAGTAGGTCATCACCTATGGATTACTGGTTGTATGGCAATCGGCTTTGCGCTGCTTGCATTTCTTGTGTACCGGAAAGGGGGATATCATGAGTAATAGCATTGTGATCGCGCTCAATATGCTTCGTCGGTCTCTCTTTCAAAGAAAAGGATTGCTTCTCTACTTGATTATTCCAACTGCCGCAGTTTCACTAATTATTGCAGTTCTTGGTAAACAAAGCGAGAATCGAGCAGATATCGCCTATCTTAATTTAGATCAAGGTACTTTAGGCACGCAGATCGTACAAGAATTGGGTGCATTCCCTGACTACCGGCTGGTATCGGCTGCTTCTGAAGCTGAGTTGAAAAGCGATGTTATTAAACAGAAGGTCACCGGCGCCTTCATCATTCCAGCTGATTTAAGCCAAAAGTTATTCGCTGGAGGAACTCCGCCGCAGCTTGAGATGTATCAACTGAATGCGAATGAATCAACGGTTACGCTTCAAATAAGCCTAGATGGGATCTTAGCTAGGTATCAAGACACGATCTCCACATATAGTGAGCAGGGACTGACAGGGACTGCTTTGCAAGAGCTCGCTTTGCAAACTCTAGCTTTCATGCAAAAGCATCAAATAAGTCCTAACATAACGGATTTGCATATGTATACCAATCCCAACATGCATATAGTCATTGGTTTTATGCTGATCTTTATGATGAGTTTAATCAATAGTACGGTGTCCCTCGTTATGGAAGATCGAAGATTTCGTACCATGGCAAGAACGTACACAGCGCCAGTACGGGCTATTGAAATTGTAGCAGGGAATTTCTTGGGCAGCTTTGCTGTAGGCACACTTCAAGTGCTTGTTATTCTCTTCATTACGAGATACGTAGCTGGTTATGAGTATGGCCTCCCATTCCTACCTCAGTTTATTATCTTAGAATTCTTCTTGCTAGCGAGCATGGGAATAGCTAGTACTGTAGCTAGCATGGTTAAAAATGCAACCAATATGAACGTGATTAACTCACTCGTTGTCACACCAACCTGCATGCTTGGTGGATGCTTCTGGCCGATTAGTCTCATGCCGGATTGGATGCAAAAGCTCGCAAACTTTGTTCCGCAAAAGTGGGCACTCGATGCTATTGAACGAATGTCAGCAGGTCAACCGTTATCTCACATGTGGATGCATATGGGGGTATTGGCATTATTCGGGCTTATCCTGATGAGTATTGGCTCAGCTATCCTCAAGCCGATGGAGTCCGAAGCAGGTTAATGAACTCAAAGGGCAGCTCCTGACGTGCAGGGCTGCCCTTTGATATCTGTGAAGTATTAGATTACAAAAGCGCTAGAGATAATAACCAACAAGATGAAAAGTACCAAAATTGCTGCTGCTGACGAACCACCGCCACAGCCAACGCCACCTACACCTGCTACGCCATAACCCATTTCATTCACCCTCTCTGTTATAAGACCTGTTCATTGACTTTCGACATAGCATATGGAGTAATGGGGGAGATGGCATGGGCTAAGCGCGACTTTTGCGATGATTGTGCTCGTGTCCTTAGTCAAGTGCGGATTTTGCATGGAAGTATGGTATACTGGTCGAATGGACAAGGAAGGGAGAATGGTTGGCGAATGACTGCGAATGACGTTGCAGAGTGGATGTTGAATGAGTTGAAATCGGCAGGGATTTTGTATCAAAAGGAGGCCGTCGACTATATTCTTAAGAATTTTGGGGAATCCTTTATTTATGTGAATGACAATGGAAATCAAGCCATTTCCAAAGAGGTTAAGAAAATCTTCAAGAAATTGCATGGCGGCAGGGCAGCATGGGAACGCGATGGATTTTTCTGGGGCTGGCATTAATCATTAGTTAGCGTGACATGGGCTGTAGCTGATGGCAAACAGGCATCGGCTTTTTTGTGCGCTTTCTTTTAAAAAAATATCCATAATCCAAGTTGCTAAAACATAGAATTCATAATAAGATAACTGTAAGAACACAAGTTGTCTGAATATTTAAATAAATGGTTTGCGCCAATTATGGAGGGGATTGCCGTGAGTAAGAGTCATGAAGTGGAATATTGCAACCTAGAGTTACGATTTGATCGCCGGCTAATCCGGAACTTCATTAAAGCACTCATCCAAGAAGGCTACTCGCTATACTGGAATGAAAGTGAACTTCAGTTTATCATTTCTATTCGTACTGGACGCAAGTTAATTAAACTGAAATTCGAACGGATCGGCGAGAAGTATAAGATTGTTGGCAATTATTCATTCAAAGATGAGAAGCTTGCTGAAATGATGGAGAAGCTGATTGGCGATACGCGAGGTCATGCCGTAGTTAAAAGATTTAAGGATCGGCAAATTCTCATTGAGAATATTATGTTCGGGGAAATCATCCGCATGGTGGAGATTAGCGGAATTGAACATAAGGTGCTGTATCAGAAGGAGCCTGCTGTGACCGTAGAAGAAGTCATGCAAGCACTAAGATCGAAGAGGACAGATGAACGCATCCCTATTTTGCGCATGGAGCTTGATTATGAATTAGCTACGTTGCAAGATGCACTGTCTTCAGGGGACACCAAAGCCGCCATGGAAAGTAAAGTGAAATTGATCGAGTTGAGACAAGAAATGCTTCTATTGGAGATGTGAGAATGAATAGTGTGCTGGGATGAAAGAGAGCCTGTATGAACGTATACGGGACTCTCTTTTGTGTGTTTATAAGAGGAATTATAAATATCATAGGTGATACACTCCCTGAAAGGGGAGTTTTTTTGTCTAGCGAAAAGACTATTGTTAACGTGTGCATGGATGTGATATGCTTCTACTTGAGGTGAATGTATGAGCGCAACTATTAAGGATATTGCGAAGCTCGCGGGGGTTTCTCACACGACAGTTTCCAGAGCGTTGAATAACAGTCCGCTCATCCAGGAAGAGACCAAGGAGCGCATTCGCATCATCGCTGAACAGCTGGATTACACGCCGAATTATAATGCGAAAAGTTTAGTGTTGGATCGTTCGTATAACTTAGGGCTATTCTTTACCACACTAAGCAATGGAACTTCTGCTGGTTTCTTCTACGAGGCCATTCGAGGGGTTAACTCCGTAATTCGAGATCGGTACCAATTGATTGTCAAGGGTATTGATGATTACACGAGCTTTCATTCCATCACCAAGAAGAGCTTTGACGGCATAATTATTGTTAGCCAAAGTGATGATGATGGGCCGATTATTGAGCATATTGCCAACAAAGGAATTCCGCTCGTCGTACTGAATCGGCCTGTGGACACCCCTGGTGTTCTGAATGTCCTCTCGGATGAGGAGCAAGGTGCTTTTCATGCAGGAGCTTTCCTTGTCAACCAAGGGCATAAGAAAATTGCTCTAATCGAGGGACGTAAGGGATTTAAATCGGCACAGAATCGCAAGGATGGCTTTGAACGTGCAATGGAGCATTATGGGATTACCGTTCCAGATTCGTTCCGTATGCCAGGACTTTACGATTTGGAAAGCGGTCATAAGGCGATGGGGCAATTTCTAAGCCTCGAAGAGAGACCGACTGCGGTTTTTTGCTGCAATGATGAGATGGCATTGGGAGCTATTAAAGCCGTATTTGAAGCAGGTTTGCAAGTTCCGAAAGACATATCTGTCGTCGGTTTTGACGATACGGTTTTCGCAGCATACGTGACCCCAGCCTTAACGACTGTACGCAGGCCGATAGAACAAATTAGCGAAGAAGGCGCATTGCGTCTTCTAGGTAATATAGAGAACAAATTGAATGAAACAGAGCAAGTGCTCTTGCGAACAGAGTTAATTGTTCGGGAATCCGTGCAACCATTACATGCATAAGGAAAGTGGGAGAAATCGATGAGTGTTTTACGAGAGCTGTTAAATGATATTCCGATTCCACAAATGGTCAAAATTCGCCAGAAGTTCGATCGTACGATCTTGGACAATCCTCTGCAAGAGCTTGCTGATAAGTTGGAAAGCAGCGGGGTTATGCCCAGCATCCTTCCTGGACAGCAGGTTGCTGTTGCCGTAGGAAGTAGAGGGATTGCGAATATCGCGGGCTTCACGAAGACAACCTTGGATGCGATCAAGGCGAGAGGGGCACATCCGTTTATCGTTCCTTGTATGGGAAGCCATGGCGGGGCGACGGCAGAGGGTCAGACTGAGGTGCTTCAGCACTTCGGTATTACCGAAGAAACGATGGGTGCACCTATTCGTTCTTCTATGGAAGTTGTTCAAATTGATCAGCTGCCAAACGGTTTGCCTGTTTATGTGGATCGCATTGCATCAGAAGCAGACGCCATTGTCGTCATTAATCGTGTTAAACCGCATACAGCATTCCGCGGACGCATTGAGAGCGGCATCATGAAGATGATCGCGATTGGTCTTGGTAAACAAAAAGGCGCGGAAGCTTGCCATCAGCTCGGATTTAAATACATGGCTGAGAATGTCCCCGCTATGGCGAATTTGATGATTGAGAAGCTGCCCATCGTTTTCGGAGTAGCGCTTGTTGAGAATGCTTACGACGAGACTTGTCAGGTTGAAGTACTTCCTGCGGCTGAGATTGAGGCACGTGAGGAGCTTCTGCTTGTAGAAGCGAAATCTCGTTTACCCAAAATTTTATTCGATGAAATCGATGTTCTTGTAATTGACTACATCGGTAAAAACATTAGCGGCGATGGCATGGATCCCAACGTGACGGGGCGCTATCCTACCCCGTATGCACATGGCGGACCCGAAGTGTCGAAGATGGTTGTTCTTGATTTGACACATGAAACCAAAGGCAATGCTAATGGTGTGGGTACGGCTGATTTTACGACACAACGTTTGGTAGATAAAACAAATCTAGAATTCACCTATGCCAACGGATTAACATCGACCGTGTGCGCACCAACGAAAATCGCGACGACGTTAGAAAATGATTTCTATGCAATCAAAGCAGCCGTGAAAACGTGTAATATCTTGGATTATACGACCTGTAAGCTTGTTCGTATCCAAGATACACTCCACTTAGGTGAGATTGAAATTTCAGTGAACCTCCTTGATGCTGCTCGTCAGCATCCGGATATCGAAATTTTATCAGAGCCTTATGATTTATTATTTAATGCAGAGGGGAATCTTCGCACATGACGGAAAGTCAGAAGCCCTATATCATTGCGGCTGATATCGGTACCACGAGCACCAAAACACTGGTCATCAATCGGGATGGCCAGGTACTTGCCTCCCATTCCATCGAATATCCATTATTCACACCTGCCGCAGATCGTGCTGAACAGGATCCGGATCAAATCTTTGATGCGGTGGTTCATGGAATTGGCGCCGTTGTTCGTAAGCAAGACATCTCGCCTGAACAAGTGCTTTGCGTATCTTTCAGCTCGGCGATGCATAGTCTAATCGCGGTAGATGAGGCTAATAAGCCATTAACCCAATGTATTACATGGGCAGACAATCGTGCCGCGAAATATGCGGAGGATTTGAAGCAGAATGGACTTGGTCAACAGATTTATGCGAGAACGGGCACACCGATTCACCCGATGTCACCACTTTTGAAATTGAAGTGGTTCGGCGAACATGAACCGGCGCTTGTTCAAAAGACTCATAAATTTATAGGGATTAAAGAGTATGTGTTTGCCAAGCTGTTTGGTCAGTATGTAATTGACCATTCGCTAGCCAGTGCCACTGGCTTATTCAATCTCGAGCAATTGGATTGGGATGAGGGGGCACTTGACTATGCAGGCGTAACGCCGAAACAGCTCTCTACGCTTGTGCCTACCACACATCGTGTACAAGGTATGAGCGCGGCGTATGCTGCTTTGATGGGCTTGTCCGCGGAAACGCCGTTTATTGTTGGCGCTTCTGATGGTGTACTTGCCAACCTTGGCGTAGGTGCCTTCGAGCCTGGTGTTGTCGCGGTTACGATCGGCACGAGCGGTGCAGTTCGCAGTGTCGTCAACAAGCCGCAAACGGATCCAGAAGGTAAGTTATTCTGTTACGCGTTAACGGAGAACTTCTGGGTCGTTGGCGGGCCGATTAACAATGGAGGGATCGTCTTCCGTTGGGTGAGAGATCAGATCGCGACAGCAGAAGCCGAGGAAGCTCGCCGCATGGGCATGGATCCCTACGATCACTTGACCGCACTTGCTGCTGAAGTGGGTGCAGGTTCTGATGGTTTGCTCTTCTTGCCTTTGCTGTCGGGCGAACGCGCTCCTTATTGGAATGCGAATGCACGTGGCGTTTATTTCGGTCTATCGCTTAGTCATCAGAAGAAGCATATGATTCGTGCTGCATTGGAAGGCGTTATGTTCTCCATTCAAGCCGTTGCCACATCATTGGAACGAATGATGGGACCTGCAACTGTTATTCGGGCATCAGGCGGCTTCGCTCGTTCGGAGTTCTGGCGTCAGATGATGACCGATATGCTTGGTACAGCCGTAACCGTTCCAGACTCTATAGAGGGCTCAGGAATTGGTGCAGCTTTGCTTGGTTTGCTCGCGATGGGAGAGATCGACGACTTATCACATGCCCACAAATGGATCGGGGTAGGAAAGGCTCACGAGGTGAATGAAAACGATTATCGCGTATATCAACAATTGACATCTATTTATACGAGCGTATATCATCAGTTAAAAGATCAATTCGACGCGATTACCGCTTTTCAAAGTCAGCACCTACGGAGTCCTCAATCATAAAGTATGAGAGACAAAACACTAGTATTCGAGAGGATGACGACAATGAACTTATTCGATCTTTCTGGGAAAACAGCAGTAATTATTGGCGGTAATAGCACACTTGGTGGCTCCATGGCTTTAGCCCTGGCTGGACATGGTGCAAAAGTAGCTATCGTTGGGCGCAATCAAGAGAAAAGCGAGCAGGTTCGTGAGGGTATTGCGGCGATTGGCGGCGAAGCTAAGACTTTCCAAGCAGATGCAACGAAACGTGAAGATTTGGAGGGAGTCCTTCAAGATGTAATCGCTTGGTCTGGCAGTGCGGATATCCTCATGAATTGTCCAGGTAAAAATAGTGCGACACCTTTCTTTGACATTTCCATGGAAGAATGGGATTCTATTATGGAGGTAAATTTGAAAAGCGTCGTGCTAGCTTGCCAAGTATTCGGGAAATACATGGTTGAACGAGGAGAAGGCGGAAGCATTATTAATATTTCATCCGTTTCTTCGGATCCACCACTTTCTCGTGTTTTCACTTACTCCGCTTCCAAAGCAGCTGTGAATAATATCACACAAAACTTAGCTCGTGAGTTCGCTCCGAGCCGCGTGCGTGTCAATGCGATTATTCCAGGCTTTTTCCCAGCAGAGCAGAATCGTAAGATTTTGTCACCTGAGCGGATCGAATCCATTATGCGTCATACGCCAATGAATCGATTTGGTGAGGCTGCAGAGCTTCAAGGTGCTGCGGTGTACCTGGCTTCAGAGAAAGCATCGAGCTTTGTAACAGGAACAGTTTTGAGAGTAGACGGCGGTTTTGGCGCGATGACGATTTAAACTATTTATATATCGGAAGGGTGTATGAGAGACATGTCTAAGCAACAAATAGGTGTTGTAGGTTTAGCGGTAATGGGGAAAAACTTAGCATTAAACATTGAAAGCAGAGGCTTTACGGTATCCGTATTCAACCGTTCTGCTGAGAAAACGAAGGAGCTTCTAAGTGAAGCACCAGGTAAGCAACTTGTAGGTACATACACGATTGAAGAGTTTGTTCAGTCCCTTGAAGTTCCGCGCAAAATTTTGATCATGGTCAAAGCAGGCGGACCTACGGATGACACAATTAACCAATTGCTTCCGCATTTGGATAAGGGCGATATTTTGATCGACGGCGGGAATGCATTTTTCCCAGATACACAACGCCGCAACAAAGAGCTTGAAGCTCACGGTATTCGTTTCGTTGGAACAGGTGTTTCCGGCGGTGAAGAAGGCGCGCTTAAAGGACCTTCAATCATGCCAGGTGGCCAAGAAGACGCTTATAAATTGGTTGAGCCAATCCTTACTGCAATCTCTGCCAAAGTTGGCGAAGACGCTTGCTGTACGTATATCGGGCCAGACGGCGCGGGCCACTATGTCAAAATGGTGCACAACGGCATTGAGTATGGAGATATGCAATTGATTTGTGAAGCCTACCAGTTGCTGAAAGATGTGCTTAACGTTAGTACAGAAGAGCTTCATGAGATCTTCACAGAGTGGAACAATGGGGAGCTAGATAGCTACTTAATTGAAATCACACGTGACATCTTCACGAAATATGATGCTGAGACAGGCAAACCAATGGTTGATGTGATTCTGGATTCCGCTGGACAAAAGGGAACAGGAAAATGGACCAGTCAAAGTGCTCTGGACCTTGGTGTGCCGCTTTCTATTATCACAGAATCCGTATTCTCCCGTTTCATCTCTGCGATGAAGGAAGAACGCGTAGCAGCAAGCAAAGTACTCAAAGGACCTGATGCTCCAGCATTCACAGGGGATCGCAAAGCGTTTATCGAGGCTGTTCGTCAAGCTCTTTACGCAAGCAAAATTTGTTCGTATGCACAAGGTTTCGCTCAAATGAGAGCAGCTTCCGAAGAATATAACTGGGATTTGAAATACGGCAGCATCGCGATGATTTTCCGCGGCGGTTGCATTATCCGTGCTCGTTTCCTTCAAAATATCAAGGATGCGTATGATCGCAATCCGGAATTGAAAAACCTATTGCTTGATTCTTACTTCACAGACGTTGTTCATAACTACCAAGGTTCATGGAGACAAGTAGTTGCAGAAGCGGTTGCTCGCGGTATCGCAGTTCCTTCTTTCGCATCCGCACTTGCTTACTATGACAGCTACCGTACAGAAAGATTGCCAGCTAACTTGTTACAAGCACAACGTGATTACTTCGGGGCTCATACGTTCCAACGTGTAGACAAAGAAGGATCCTTCCATTTCAACTGGATGGGTAACGAGTAATTATTGCTTATCTTGTAAGCCGTAAGCCGCTTCTCGCAGCCACATCTTCAGACGATCAGCTTCTTGATCGAAGCCATTGCGTTTGTGGATGAGCATGAGCGAAATCTCGGCAAAATAACGGAAATTTCTTAATAATCGTGGTTGAGTTAGACCTTGCAACATCGGGTCTTCTTCAGCCACTTTTTTCTTAATAAATTCTAGAATCCAGACGACATCCTCTTTGCATAGCGTATAGCTCGGGTGCAATATTTGCTCCAATTTGCGTTGTGTGCGGTTCGTAAAGGCAGTAGTTTGGTTGGGCTGCAGCACAGTTGGGTTCAAAGCTCCATCTCTCCTTACCTTGGTGGTCTCTCTTCCAATCTTAACTGTTTGTGCTAGAATTTATTCACACTACTATATGATTTTTTGTTGGATTGTATTCATGCTGTAAGGGCTATGGTATGATGTTGGGAAAGTTTGTATGACTAGCGTATGGGAAAAGGGGATTTGTGTGACAGTCAGAAATATTGTACTTGTTGGATTCATGGGAACAGGGAAATCAACTGTAGGCAAGAAACTTGCAGAGCGTTTAGGATGGAGTTTTTGCGATTCTGATGTTGTGTTAGAAGAAGTGCAACAGACGAGTATATCGGAAATATTCCGCAATCATGGCGAAGCACATTTTCGCGCCCTGGAAACCGAGACGTTGGCACGTATATTAGACAGTGAGGGACAAGTTGTTGCGACGGGTGGTGGTGCAGTACTTGCAGATTCTAATCGAAAATGCATGTTACAGCATGGCTTTGTTGTCGCATTGAATGCGGATGCAGAAACGATTATCCAAAGAGTAAGCAGCGATACGAATCGACCTTTGCTGCAGGGGGATTTGGAAGAACGTGTTCATTCGTTAATGGAGCAAAGAAAGCATGCGTATGATTTCGCTCATACGTCCATTGATACGACAAATTTGAATGAGGATGAAATCGCGGATCGCATCATTCAGCAAGCGGCGCGCCACTAAGGAGAAGATAAGCTTTTCAGCTTAATCTTCCCACTCGAGCATGCCGCCAGTCATATTCTTAAGTCCTTTATAACCATTGGCTTCTAGATAGCCTAGTGCGCGTCCACTTCGATTTCCACTACGGCATACCAAAATAACTTCGTCGACTTGTGGGATCTCGCTAAGCCGCTCGGGTAATTGGCCTAATGGGATATGTAGTGCGCCTTGAATCATTCCTTCCGCTACTTCCTCATCTTCGCGAACGTCGATAAGTGTTAGCTGCTCTCCTTGTGCGAGTCTTGCTTTGATCTCGGATGGTAGAATCGTGTCCATGATATGCCTCCATGTTTGTATTTTCAGAAGAAAGCTTCTTATCTTAATATGATAGAAATATAACACGGTGATGTCAAACGAAGTGTTTCATTGACCTAACCTCTCCATGACGTTTCTGCTAGGAGAGATGGTTCCCAAGTTACAATTCGTATGGTACACTGTCAATAAATCTTAGGATCTATCTTCCGCTAATGTTTGGCTTCTTGGCATTCATTGTGCTGGATATATACATATAAACTACTCGAGAAGGAGTTAATAAACGACATGAAAGCCATCGTAAAGCCAACTTCCCATCTTCAAGGGGAAATTAATGCGTTATCCTCCAAAAACTACACAACTCGCTACTTGCTAATCGGTGCACTAGCTAATGGGACAAGTACAATCTATTACCCTGCTCATAGTGAAGATAGCGACGCAATGAGACGATGTGTGCGTGATCTTGGCGCTATTATTGAAGAAGATGATGAGAAAATCGTCATCACAGGCTTCGGTAAGAACCCTAAGCATGTGTCCGAGTTGAACGTTGGGAATGCGGGTGCTGTACTTCGCTTTTTGATGTCTACGGCTGCTTTCTGTCCAGAAGTAACATTCGTTAATACATATCCAGAATCATTGGGGAAACGTCCTCACGATGATTTAATCGATACTTTGCAACAAATGGGTGTAGAAGTACAACATAATAACGGTCGTTTGCCGATAACAATTAAAGGGGGACAACCTCGCGGTGGTAAAATTACCGTTTCTGGTAATGTGAGTTCGCAGTTCTTGAGTTCTTTGTTGTTCATGACGCCACTATTGGAAGAAGACAGTGAAATTGAAGTTCTGCATGATTTGAAGTCCAAAATTATTGTAGGACAAACGCTTGAAGTATTAGCTCAGGCTGGCATCGTCGTTCACGCAAGTGAGGATTTGATGCACTACCGTATCCCAGGTGGACAATCCTATGAAGCCAAGGAATATGTGATCCAAGGCGATTATCCGGGTTCAGCAGCCATTCTAGCTGCCGCTGCGGTTACGAATTCCGATGTTCGCGTGCTTCGACTAGAAGAGAACAGCAAGCAAGGCGAGAAGGCTTGTGTGGATGTTCTGAAGGCAATGGGTGTTGACTTAACGCATGACAATGGTGTTGTACATGTACGTGGGAATCAGCGCTTAGTTGCGGGAGAATTCGACGGTGATCATTTCACAGATGCGGTTCTTGCTATGGTTGCTGCGGCTGTGTTTGCAGAAGGTACTTCACGATTCTACAATGTTGAGAACCTGCGGTATAAAGAGTGTGATCGTATCACAGATTATTTGAATGAGCTTCGCAAGGCTGGAGCCCATGTAGAAGAGCGTCAGAGTGAAATTATTGTTCATGGTAAACCACAAGGGGTGGAAGGTGGCGTCGAAATTAATGCGCATTTCGATCATCGTGTTATCATGGCTTTAACTGTAGTTGGTTTGCGCTCTGAGAAGGGTTTAACGATTCGGGATGCCCACCATGTGGCGAAATCGTATCCACAATACTTCGACCACTTGCGTTCGATTGGTGCACAGGTTGAGCTAGTGAGCGAGTCCTAGAATCTCAATTACATTGAATGGGTGAGTCAGCATGAGGATTATTTGGCAAGGCTTGAAAGTGACGTTTGGATTGTTTCTCGTAGCGGGTCTTACATTTGCGAGCAGCGTGTTTGCTGTATTGCTTTATGCGAAGGCTACAGGGAAAGAACCAGCTTTATTCGCTTCTGGTCCAGTAGTCTTAGCAGTTGATAAGCCCACCCCTGCGGCGAAGGAAACCGTGAAGCCGACACCGTCGCCTTCGGCTGCACAGGTCCAATCAGCCATGTTGGATGTCCCCAGCATACAGCAATTACCTGAACTGCCCGCGGGCTGTGAGATCACGAGTCTCACGATGCTGTTGCAGTACTATGGCGTTAACAAATCGAAGATGGATTTGGTCTCTGAAATGCCTACAGATATGACGCCAGCAACACTGGATGGGAACGGTAACATCACTTACTGGGGCAATCCGAACTCAGGCTTCGTTGGAGACGTAACTCGTAAGAAGCGAGGTTTTGGTATTTATGCTGCAGGATTGTTTCCACTGTTGAAAAACAATATTCCTCAAGCGATTAATGTTACAGGTGAATCATTTGAATTATACGAGGGGCAAGTGGCCCATGGGATACCAGTTATCGTCTGGACGACGATTGATTATAATCTTCCGTACAAATGGGTAACCTGGGATACGCCAATCGGTCCAATAAAGACAACATATTCCGAGCATGCTGTTGTCCTTGTTGGATTTGACGAAACGAATGTTTACTTAAATGACCCTTTGAGTGGAAAGAAGCAAGTAAAAGTGAACAAAGCGCAGTTTATTGAAACTTGGACAGCAATGGGGAAACAAGGTCTAACCTACTTGAATAAATAGGAGAGCGATTCACATGACATTTGAGAATCCGTCTAGGGAACATATCAAAGAACTGCTTGCCAATGCAGGGAATATCGCAGTAGTAGGCTTATCCGATAAACCGGATCGCACATCTTATATGGTTTCAGCCGCGATGCAAAATCGAGGATACCGAATTATTCCCGTTAATCCCAATGCCGAGCAGATTCTAGGTGAGAAATGCTATCCATCATTATCAGACATACCTGAGCCTGTGGATATCGTCAATGTATTTCGTCGTGCAGATCAAGTTGTTCCAATAGCTGAAGAGTCAGTTAAAATTGGGGCGAAAGTGTTCTGGCTGCAATTGGATATCGTGAATGAAGAAGCAGGACGTATTGCAAGCAGCGCTGGTTTAGAAGTCATTATGGATCGCTGCATTAAAGTGGAAGATGCAATTCTGAACCCACGTAACAATTAATGCATGTGTGAAGCAATGAGTGCTAATCAAATAAAACCGCTAGTCGATCACCTGTGAAGGGTGCCGATTAGCGGTTTTCGCATACATAGGAACTAAGCTTTTAACACATCGTGATCTACATAACGCGTGCCATTAAGTTCACTAATAATATTGATAGCGACCTTGGCTCCATCACCAGCGGTGATAATCGTGTGCATGCTAACGCCAGCTGTCGTACCTGCTGCCCATACACCTTTGAGACTAGTCTTGCCTTGCGCGTCGCAATCAACGATGGATTTGATACGCGGTTCTGTTCCTTCTTTTGTTGCGATACCGGCTGCTTCAGCAAGCTCAACGGATAGACCAGTTGCCAGAATAACGTGCTTCCCTGTATATGTACCATTTTCTGTCGTAACATCAAAGCTATCTTCGCTTTTTACTAGCTGTGTTGCTTTGCCTTGCACGAATTCAGTTCCAAATTTAGCAGCTTGTTTTTTACCGATTTCTACTAGGTCGGGACCGCCAATTGCTTCTACACCGTAGTGATTCTCGATCCATGCACGCTTCGTAACACTTTGTTCATTATCGATAACGAGTGTTTTCTTGCCTGCTTTTGAAGTGAATAGTGCAGCGCTTGCGCCGGTAGGACCCCCACCGATAATAATTACATCATAAGACATAAGGGTGTTTCCTCCTCGAATTTTGAATTTGGGTACAGGTAAAGTATGACAGCTTTTAGGTGACTTAGTCAACTTTTACGTTTACTATGTAGACTAACTCTTTATAAATAAGCGATCTGCTTATTTTTTTTGACAAAAGGACGAACAAGCTTTACGATTTGATAAAGAGAATCTTAGGATAATGGGGAAGAATCTCTACGTAATTGCTAAGGTAGATGCTTACGAAGTCGGTTTTCTGACGAAAAGTTTAAGGAGGTTAGCATTCGTTTGAACTGGATGGGGAACTTACAACAGCTTGGCCGCTCCTTAATGCTGCCTACCATTGCGCTTCCTATTGCTGCTGTGCTGCTTTGTCTAGGGGATCTACCTTGGGATGTCATTCATGCTTCAAGCTTTGGGGACATGCTGTCTTTGGCTGGAAATACAATCTTTGATTATATTCCAATCATATTCGCTGTTGGTGTGGCATTGGGACTGACAGAAAGTGCTGGAATAGCTGGTTTATCGGCCATGCTTGGATATTTCATGTTTACCCGCCTCATCGAGCATGGGTTGGGTACGCAATTTCAATTGGGCGTTTCTGGCGGTATCTTGATTGGCCTCCTGGCTGCAATCATCTATCATCGCTGCAAGGAGATTAAGCTTCCGGAGTACATACAATTTTTCGGTGGACCCCGGATGGTACCGCTCGTCATGGGCCTTGCAACGCTCATTGCCTCTTATATTATGATCGGGATTGGTCCCTTTCTAGAGACACTCATGGGCAAAATTTCAAGCGGCTTACTAGGATTAGGCGGCTTCGGTGCATTCGTTTATGGAATTGCACATCGCTTGCTCGTACCTTCAGGCTTACATCATATTTTGAATAACTTTTTCTGGTTTCAAGTGGGGGCTTACGAAACACCATCTGGACAATATGCGTATGGGGATTTGCCGAGATTTTTTGCTGGCGATCCATCGGCAGGCATGTATATGGCTGGTTTGTACCCCATCATGATGTTTGCCTTGCCAGCGATTGCTTTTGCGATTATCGGAGAAGCGAGGGAAGACTTGAAGCCGAAGATCAAAGCTACATTCTTAACGGCTGCATTAGCTTCTTTTTTAACTGGCGTGACAGAGCCGATTGAATTTGCTTTTCTTTTTGTAGCACCTTATTTGTTTTTCATCCATGCCATCCTGTCGGGTGTAGCTATGTGGATCGCCTATGAGTTAAATATCCACCATGGTTTCTCTTATTCGGCTGGAGCGATTGACTATATCATTAATCTGCACTTATCACACAATGGCTTGTTATTGATTCCGATAGGGCTGGTCTACGGTTTACTCTATTATTTCCTATTCCGATGGGCAATTCAGAAGTTCCGAATTCCTACGCCGGGTAGGGAAGAAGGTTCATCGCTTGAAGAGTGGGCTGGAGATATTCCGTATCGTTCGCCATTAATTTTGCAGGCACTGGGTGGGAAAGACAATATTAAGAAGATTGAAGCCTGTATTACTCGATTGCGACTTACACTTGTCAATGATCGTCTGATGGACATCACGGCATTACGACACTTAGGAGCAGCAGGCGTCATCCGTCTTGGAGGAGGCAACGTTCAAGTCGTGTTTGGAACATTTTCAGAGCTTATACGTGAAGAAATCATGAAGGTATTGCGCAAAGATATTCATGTCGTTTTATTTACTTCTCCTATGCAGGGACGCATGATCCCGATTGAAGAAGTGCCAGATCGCATTTTTGCCTCCCGACTCGTCGGGAATGGTGTTGCTTTTATTCCGGAAAAAGGTGAATTGGTTTCCCCAGTAGCAGGTACGATTATGCATATTTACCCAACGATGCATGCGCTAGGGATTCTAACAGACGAAGGGCTTGAAGTTCTGCTGCATATCGGAATTGACACGTCCAGTTTACCAGGAAAGTGCTTTAATGCAGTGGTAAAGGAAGGCGATCGCGTGGAAGCAGGTCAACTGCTAGTGAAATTCAACTATAATAAAGTTAAGAAATTCGCGTCTTCCTTAGCGACACCGATGATAATTACGAACCCAGATATCGTGAAATCATGGAGTTTCGCTCCGTTTAAGCCAGTTAAGAAAGGCCAAGGCTCTGTTATGTCCGTAGTCCTTAAGCCAACTAAATCCGAGGGGGGGACGAACGGATGATTAGAGGTGTAGGTGCTTCTTCGGGAATTGCAATGGGTCAAGCGTTTGTTATTCCTACTTGGGAATGGGATTTTCCAGAGAAAATGATTGATGTGACGGATTTAGCGTATGAATTCGAGCGATTGTATGATGGCATTCGTCATTCCAAGGATGAACTGGAGCTAATCAAACAAGAGATCAAAGAAGTTGTTGGGCAAGAACAGGCCTATATTTTTGATGCACATTTGGCCATATTGGAAGATCCTATTTTCATGAATGAGATTCAAGGTATTATAGAGCTGCAATATAAAGCCGCAGAAGTCGCGGTGAAAGAAGTCATTGATAAATTTGTAGGCATGTTTAATTTAATTGATGATGAATACATGAAAGAACGTGCCTTGGATATCAAAGATGTTGGGAACCGTCTCTTGAAACATTTATTAGGGGATACAAGCGCGGCGGTGCCGCCGATTGACCATCCCTATATTCTAGTTGCGAAAGAGTTGACCCCATCACAGCTGGCTCACTTGGATCCAACGAACGTGCTAGGACTTTTAACCATTCTAGGAGGCACGCACTCGCATGTGTCGATCATGGCCAGAGCGATGTCTGTTCCTTATGTACTTGGATTGGAAGGCAAGCTGCTGCGTCCTATTCAAAACGGTGATTTCTTAATTATTGATGGTCAAGAAGGTACCTTGTATATTAACCCGGACAAGATCACGATAGAACGCTATCAAGCACGTAAGAAGAACTGGCTGGAGTTCAAAGAAAGCTTGCAAGGAATTGCCGATGTGGCTCCATTAACGTTAGATAGAAGCTTGGTTAATTTGCATGCGAATATTAATTCTGTCATGGAAATTGACCAAGTTTTGCGAAATGGTGCATCAGGTGTAGGACTGTTTCGAACGGAATACTTGTATATGGATCGGGATTCATTGCCTAGTGAAGAGGAGCAGTTCGAGGTCTATCGCCACGCGGCGATACAGCTCAAAGGACGTCCAATTGTGATCCGTACTTTGGATATTGGCGGCGATAAGAAGTTGGATTACATGCCGCTTGCCAAAGAAGATAATCCATTCCTCGGTTACCGAGCTATTCGTATTTCACTGGATAGAACGGATCTCTTTATGACACAGTTGAGAGCGATTCTAAGGGCTAGTCATTATGGAAATGTGAAAATCATGTACCCAATGGTAACCTCGGTAGATGAAGTGCGGCAGGCGAAAGCGCACTTGGAAAGAGCGAAACTTGAGCTAAGTAGTCTTGGTGTGCCTTTTAATGCAAACATTGAGGTCGGACTTACAATTGAAGTACCAGCTGCTGCGATTATTGCTGATGTTCTTGCCAGCGAAGTGAATTTCATGAGTATCGGTACGAATGATCTAGTTCAATATGTGTTGGCTGTTGATCGAATGAACGAGAATATCGCGCACTTATATAATCCTTATCACCCGGCCGTTATTCGATTGCTCAAACTCGTGATCGATGCAGGCAAGCGCGTTGGCATTCCTGTAGGTGTGTGCGGGGAAATGGCTGGAGATATTCGGGCTCTGCCGATTTGGCTGGGATTGGGCATTGAGGAGCTTAGTATCTCGGTTCAGACACTGTTGCAAGTTAAGCACAGACTGCTTAGCAGTGATGCCGCGACGTGCAAGGCATTAGTAGATCGCATTTTGATGTGCAGAACAAGTGACGAAATCTTGGAGCTTCTAGCTCAAACTGAACAAACGGAATCCATTGTAGGAGGTAGTTAGTATGGAATTAGCTGGCTTAAAGGTGCTTGCCTTTGTTGATGAAGAATTTGAAGATTTGGAAATGTGGTATCCTGTCTATCGATTACGCGAAGCAGGTGCGATTGTAGACATCGTTGGACCTAAAGCGAAAACAGTCTATCATGGCAAATATGGTGTACCCATCACGACGGATTACGCGTTTGATGAAGTGAAATCTTCGGATTACGTAGGTCTTTATGTACCTGGTGGATGGGCTCCTGACAAACTTCGTCGTTATGCGGACGTGCTTAGACTCACACAGGAGTTTCATGCTGATGTGAAGCCTATTGCACAAATTTGTCATGCTGGCTGGGTTTTAATTTCTGCCAAAATTGTTCAAGGCTACACGATGACCTCCACGCCAGGCATTCGTGATGATATCGAAAACGCTGGTGCCATTTGGCTGGATGAAGAAGTGGTCGTGGATCGCAATCTTATTTCAGGGCGTAGACCACCAGATCTTCCGGCATTTTCCAAGCGATTTGTGGATGAATTGATCTCTTATAGCAAACAACAGGTAAAGTAACACTTCGCTTCCAAAGGTGGCAAAAACTACTATGTATAGATCAGAAGGAAATCTGATGACATCGTAGAATAACTTAGTACAAGCAACTATTGTACATGCCGCCAGGAAGTAGAAGGAGTGTTAGAATGCAAAAGTATTGTAAGTGCGGACGCACGATGAACCTTCGTCTGCGCACGGTTATTTATCAAAGTAAAGTAGATATTGAGAATGTACCTATTTATTCCTGTGAGGCCTGTGGACGAAGTGAGGTCGTACCTCATGTAAAGCCTGAACTTACCGGTCTGATCGGTAAACTAGGCAGCAAGCCAGAGAAGCAGCAATTATTCTTCCATGAAGTTTCGGAAGTTGCCTTCCTGCTATTAAAAGTAACAGAAAAAGAGCGTATGAATGATTCTATGGAGCAAATTGTTGAGGAACGAATCAATGAGCTGTTGGACATCTTATTGCTAGCGCAATCGCTGGGAGATGAGCCATGGGCGGAGGAAGTCCGTAAACGATTATCCCAAATCACACAAAGCGCAATTTCAACCTAAAAATGGGCTGCCAATCTCGATTAGAGGTTGGCTTTTATTCTATTTGTGACCCTTTTGAAAATAAAATGAAAATTATTTTCAAAGCATTTTCATTTTGCATTGCAAGATGGATTAATTTGTCGTATCATAACGATAATATACTAGGTTCGCAGAATACTTGTGAAAATGGAGAGAGCAACCGTGACCGTAACCATTTATGATGTAGCGAGAGAAGCAGGCGTTTCCATGGCAACCGTATCTCGGGTCGTTAATAATAACCCGAACGTAAAGCCGCAAACACGTAAGAAAGTTTTTGAAGCCATTGAACGATTGGGTTACCGTCCAAATGCAGTAGCAAGAGGATTAGCAAGTAAAAAGACGACAACGGTTGGCGTTGTTATTCCCGATATATCCAATTCTATTTTTGCTGAAGTAGCGCGTGGAATTGAGGATATTGCGAATATGTACCATTACAATATTATTTTGTGTAATGCGGACAAGAAGAAAGAGAAAGAAATTCGTGTAATCAACACATTGCTTGAGAAACAAGTAGACGGGTTGCTCTTCATGGGTGGTGTTGTAACGGAAGAACACATTCAGGCTTTCCGTACATCATCCGTTCCTGTTGTCCTATGTGGGACGAAGGATGAGAACCAAGCGATGGCATCTGTTGATATTGATCATGAAGCCGCTGCATTCGATGCAGTGAACGTACTTATTGCAGCAGGGCATCGCGATATTGCTATGATTTCTGGAACCCTGCAGGATCCTGCCAATGGATTTGCTAGATATCAAGGATACAAACGTGCGCTTGAAACGGCTGGTATTCCAGTACGAGATGAGTATGTACGGATTGGTAACTACCGTTATGAGTCAAGTGTAGATGCAGTTAACTACTTCTTGGAACTTTCTCCTAGACCGTCCGCCATTTTCTCGGCAACGGATGAAATGGCAATTGGTGCCATTCATACGATTCAAGACAATGGGCTTCGTGTTCCTGAAGATATTGCCGTCATCTCTGTGGATAACATTCGCATGGCTTCTATGGTGAGACCGACATTAACGACTGTGGCCCAACCGATGTATGATATCGGAGCCGTGTCGATGCGTCTTCTAACGAAGTTGATGAATAAAGAATCAACAGAAAACATGCAAGTTATTTTGCCGCATGAAATCATTAACCGTCAGTCGGTCAAAGCTCAAGCTTAAATGAAAAATAAACCTCTAATCGTTTCCTTCACTCGTGGAAGAGATGCGATAGAGGTTTTCTCATGTAGGAAGAAGAGAGAGGGATACTACGATGTCTTGGAATAAAATCGCATTAATTGGCGCTATGAATGAAGAAATTGAGCTGCTCGTGTCTCACATGACAGATATCAATGAAACGGTAAAAGCAGGTATCACATTCCGAGAGGGTACATATTTCGGTAAAGATGTAGTTGTATGTCGTACGGGCGTGGGTAAAGTGAACGCTGCAGTTACTACGCAAATTCTGATTGATCAGTTCGGTGTAGAAGCTGTGATCTTCACGGGTGTAGCAGGGGCATTAGATCCTGAGTTGCAAATTGGTGATTTAGTTATCTCAACGGAATGTGTACAGCATGATATGGACGTAACGGCACTTGGATTTCCGCGCGGCGTAATTCCTTATGCCGACAATTCTGTATATACGGCTAATCCCAAGCTGGTAGCATTAGCTGTAGCTTCTGGAGAGAAATTGTTTGCAGGGAAAGTGAAGCAGGGGAGAGTACTATCCGGTGACCAATTCATTGCAAGTCGTGAAGTGGTTGCAAGTCTGTATCATGAGTTGAACGGTGTCTGCGTGGAGATGGAAGGATCTTCTGTTGCACAAGTATGTGCGATGAACGGTGTACCTTACGTAGTCTTGCGCTCCATGTCCGATAAAGCAGATGGGTCTGCGCATGTGAATTTCGCGGAATTCACAGTCATTGCTTCGGAGAATTCCTATAAAATGGTTGAAGACATGGTGAAGTCACTGTAACGATTAGCCGTCGAATACTGGTAAAGTGAATAATAAATCCAAGCTTAACGATTCATGAATAAAGCTCAGAGCATCGCCGATTTGGCATGACCTGAGCTTTTTGTTCAACTATCAAATAAGCACAATCGCAGCGCTATTTCAAATACATCATCGCCAGTTCCTTGGTCTGGCGATTCTTCTCTGTGATCACCTGGCGCCTCGGAATCGGCGCCCAAGCTTCGACCGGGTCGAGCCACGTCTCCACAAGTGGGACGGGGCTCTTGCCCTGCCAGGCGTCCAGCCACGCCTGGGGCAGCCTCAGCTGGGGCTCCGCCTCCAGCTGGCTCAGGGTCGCCTGCTCGCTCATCACGAGCCAGAGCAGGCTCCAAGCCCGCGGTACGACACGCCAGATGTCGTACCCGCCGCCCCCGAGCGCGACCCACCGACCTTCGCACCACTGGTGCGCAAGTCGATGGATGAGCTCGGGCATGGCTTTGTACACGCGCATGGAGCAATGCACATGCGCGAGCGGGTCGAACGCATGGGCGTCGCACCCATGCTGCGAGATAATGATGTCCGGCTGGAAGCGGGCGATCAGCTCGGTTAACACCTCGCTGAAACACTCCAGCCACGAATCATCCTCGGTGTAGGGCTCCACCGGGATGTTCACATTCGTTCCGAACGCGTCGCCTTCTCCGCGTTCGTTCACAGCCCCAGTGCCGGGGAATAAATATTTCCCCGTCTCATGAATGGACAACGTGCCGACCTGCGGGTCGGCGTAGAAACTCCACTGCACGCCATCGCCGTGGTGCACGTCCGTGTCGATGTAGAGCACCTTAGCGCCATACTTCTCTTTGGCGTAGGCGATTGCCGCAGATGCGTCATTGTAGACACAGAAACCCGCACCCTTGCTCTGCAGGGCGTGGTGAAGGCCGCCGCCTAAATGCAAGGCATGAGGCGCTTGTCCGGACATCACGAGGTCAACGGCATGGATAGAGCCGCCTACGACCTTGGCAGTGATGTCATGCATCTCTGGGAAGTAAGGCGTATCGTCTGTGTCGAGTCCAAAGCGGGTAGCTTCACGGACCCAATGCTCGTCAGGATCAGTTGCGCTTAGTGCTTTCACTGCCTCGATGTATGGAGCTGAATGCACCCGCAAAAGTTCTGCATCAGTCGCTGATCGAGATGTAACGATCTTACTGTCTGGGAGTGCCCCAGTTTTGCGAAGTAGATCAACTGTCATTACAAGTCGATCCTGATTGAAGGGATGTGTCTCATTAAATTTATAATGAATTTCTTGATCGTCATAGATAAATACAGGCTGCTTATACGTCATGTTCATTTCCAAATTCCCCCGAATTGGCTAACAATATCGTTTGAAAATCTGCTACTAACTGCATCTCATGCATCTTATAGAGCTAATACATAAAGCGCTGCTGAAAACGCACGCGATCAAACTGCTCGACTGATGAGAGGGGGACTTGTTTCCCAATCCTCACCATCAGACAGTTGGCGGGATGTGAGCAAATCTCTGGATCATCAGTTGCAAACCAGATCATGTCGACGCTCTTCATGAGCTTCTCCATCATTTGGCGGTATTCCCAAACGGTTAATTTGCTCGTTTCCAAATCCCAATGCCAATAATATTCCGTTGTGAAGCAAATGACATTTTCCATTTGATCTTTTTCAAATGCCAGCTGTATCATCTTTTTGCCTAAACCCATCGATCTGTAATCATCAGCAACCTCGATGGCGCCGAGTTCGATTAAATCCTTCATATTTCCTTGTGACCATCGTTCGATTTCATCAGCATAATGGAAAGTGACGTAACCAACAATCGTGGATCCATCCCTTGCAAGAATGATTCTTCCTTCAGGTAATCCAGCAATTTCGATGAGCGCTTCGAGTTGCTCTTGGGGTCTGCGGAAGGCATCGAGTCTCGCATGCATCGTGAGTTGCTGCAAGTTGTCTGGTGAAACGGGGCCCTCAATTATAATTTCTGGGAGATCGGGAGCCCTGCGCAAGCTTTGTGAGTGATAGATTTTGATATGCTGCATAACCTTGGCTCTCCTTCTAAAGAACAACATGATGGGCATTTCCTTTGCGAAAAATATAAGAATGGATAGGTTTCTTCTAAATCAGTCGGTTATTTTTAGTTTCATAGTAATTTTATACCAAACTTTAGCCCGAAACCATAGCGAAACTTAAACGTAGGCGAAATATTCTGAGTGTGTTATAATAGAACATGTCAAAAATCGATCACATTTTGCTCGAATTCATCAGTAAAGTGAAAGCGGTTTATCTCGTGAGGAGGGTTTTACGTTTATGGATCAATTCAATAATGAACTCATTAAATCAGTATCCCTTAATCCTAACATGGCAAATTACGAAGAAACACATGCGTCATTTGATTGGAAAGACATCGAGAAAAACTTTTCTTGGTACGAAACAGGCAAAGTGAATATGGCTTATGAAGCCATTGACCGCCATGGAGAAGGCGCGAAGAAGGACAAAATCGCTCTATACTACAGTGACAGCACGCGTGATGAAGCGATTACATTTGGACAAATGAAAGAAAGATCCAATCAATTCGGTAATGTGCTTAGAAATTTAGGCATTGGCAAAGGTGAGAGAGTTTTCATTTTCATGCCGCGGACGCCTGAATTGTATTATTCTTTACTTGGATCGCTCAAAGTAGGCGCGGTTGTCGGACCGCTTTTTGAAGCGTTCATGGAAACGGCAGTTCGAGATCGTTTGGCAGATAGTGAAGCGGTTGCAATTATCACAACGCCTAGCCAATTATCACGAGTGCCGTACAGCGAACTTCCGCACTTGAAGCATGTGATTCTTGTTGGGGAGAACATCGAGCTTGGTGAAGGACAAGTTGATTATCATAAAGAAATGGCGAACGCATCTACAGAACTTGAGATTGAATGGTTGGACCGTGAAGATGGATTGATTATTCATTATACATCCGGGTCAACAGGGAAACCGAAAGGTGTATTCCACGTTCAAAATGCGATGTTGCAGCATTATTATACGGGACAAATTGTCCTTGACTTAAAAGAAGATGACATCTACTGGTGTACGGCCGATCCAGGTTGGGTAACGGGGACTTCCTACGGGATCTTCGCTCCATGGTTGAATGGTGCGACGAATGTGATTCGCGGAGGACGGTTTAGTCCACAGGATTGGTATAATACCCTTGAGAAATATAAAGTTACGGTTTGGTACAGTGCTCCTACCGCATTCCGTATGTTAATGGGAGCAGGGGATGATGTATCTGCAAGCTATGATTTGTCAGCTCTTCGTCATGTACTGAGTGTTGGTGAGCCATTGAATCCAGAAGTTGTCAGATGGGGAATGAAGGTCTACAATCAACGTATTCACGATACATGGTGGATGACAGAAACAGGCGGTCAGTTGATCTGTAATTATCCTTCCATGACGATTAAACCAGGTTCCATGGGACGTCCAATTCCGGGTGTCGATGCTGCTATTATTGATGATGCAGGTAACGTTCTACCTCCGAATCGGATGGGTAACCTTGCGATCAAAACGCCTTGGCCATCCATGATGCGTAAAATTTGGAACAATCCATCTAAGTATGAAGAGTACTTCCGTTTGACAGGTTGGTATGTTTCCGGAGATTCTGCTTATCAAGATGAAGATGGTTATTTCTGGTTCCAAGGTCGCGTGGATGATGTGATTAACACAGCAGGAGAGCGCGTTGGTCCATTTGAAGTAGAAAGTAAGCTTGTTGAGCATCCAGCTGTTGCTGAAGCTGGGGTTATTGGTAAACCAGACCCTATGCGGGGAGAAATCATCAAAGCGTTTATCGCGTTACGTGAGGGCTTTGTAGCTTCAGATGAACTGAAAGCTGAAATTTCCAAGTTCGTCAAAGAAGGTCTTTCTGCGCATGCGGCACCACGCGAGATTGAATTCAAGGACAAGCTGCCCAAAACGCGCAGTGGCAAGATCATGCGCCGCGTGCTTAAAGCATGGGAGCTTAACCTTCCGACTGGTGATTTATCGACAATTGAAGATTAATATAGGTTCATCCCAAGCTTTCCTCGTACCCTCAGTGGTGCAGAGAAAGCTTTTTTGTTACGTAAATAAAAGAAGAACCTGACAACCGCCAGGTTCCTCTTCTAGTACTTTTATTTATTATAAGCGATGGTAGCAGAGAATTTAGACTCTCCAGCATCATTGATGGCTGTTACTTTATAAAAGCCATTAAATGCGGCCGCATAGTAATGGAATTCAGTTCCATTTTCTACGGTGCCTAGCTTCGTATATGTGCCTTTCTCTTTATCACTAAAGTAGACGACATACTGTTTGACTTTGTCTTTGGCATCATTCGCTTTCCATGTTAGGACAAGTGAAGCTTCTTCAGCCTTTGCTTTGATTCCAGTAGGGGCAGATGGAGCATCTTTGGAAACTGGTTTGCCTGTTGGAGCACCAGTACTAGTACTGGCTCCAGCCCCAGTTCCAGTACCAGTACTTGTGCCGCTATTCGTTGTTCCTGGCGATGGACTGGTAAGATCTTTCAAGGGATTGCCATTGCTATCGACACCAGGGAGTATTAACGCATCTAGGGAGCTTCCATCCGTATAGGAGGACCTACTTGGTGTGGATTCTTTGCCAGTTACATCAACAGCTGTGACATAGTAGCCTGTAATTGCAGCGGTTTGTAATTGATCAACAAACTTTGCTTCGGCGCCTGCCATCACGACTTTTCCTCCCATGAGCTGGAACTTGCCTTGATTATCCGAACGGTAAATGCGATAACCTACGATATCTGCATCCGTGTTCGGTTGGAAAGTAATTGTCGCCGTATCACCTGATTTGACTGTTACGACGTTCAGTGGTGCTGGAGGTGCTTTCCCATCATCAACCCTTGGGTCGACTTCGGAAGGAGCATCTACGTCATAATCAGTTGGTTTATAGAAATCGATAGGTTTTCTGCTTTTCTCTGGAAGCTTTTGCATTGCATCTTGGATTTCTTTGAGCAATTGCGTGATTGATTTTTGACGTTTAATCACTACTTTTTCAGTTACGAAATCAGCAGGTGTTGTCTCTTGAGCTACATAATTGAGCCCATTTAACGAGCTGATTTTCATTTTTACCATGACATTATCGGTTGCTGTAGGTAAAAACTTTTTGTTGAAAATATCGGTCACCAGATGTTCCGAGCTTGTCGTTAGTTCGCTTGGAAGCATGCCGGATAAGCTGGAGACGGTGGATGAAACAATACCTTCTGGCTTAGCGAATGTTTTGTTCGGGAACAGATTTGGTTTTTGCTCAATGGTTTTATTCAAGATGAGCGCCCAGATATCTTTGGCATGATTGGTTTGCCCTGTTTTGGAAGACAGTTTATTAATTGGTTGATCATAACCGATCCACACACCAACTGTAACATCAGGGGTAAAGCCCATGAACCAAGCATCTGCATCGTCCTGTGTCGAACCTGTTTTTCCAGAGATCTCAATTTTGCCATAGGATTTGAATTTTTTCATAAGATCAGTAGCGGTCCCTTGGCTAGCATTGCTAATGACGGTTTTCATCATATCCGTAATGAGGTAAGCCGTTTGCGGTGAGTACACCGTAGTGGGTTTCTGTTCATGCGCATAGATGATTTTGCCATTGGAATCTTTAATTTCACGAATTAAGTACGGTGCATTGAACACGCCTTTATTCGGAATAGATGCATAAGCACCTGCTAATTCTTTCACCGACGTTCCGCGACTCAAACCACCTATAACACCAGTTTGGGCGACATTGTCTTCTTTGGTAAGAGACGTAATCCCTAGTTTCTTAGCGAAATCCCATGCTTGCGTAATGCCCACTTTATTGAGGAATATATCGATAGCTGGGATATTATAGGATTGATTTAATGCTCTTCGCGCCGTCATGAGTCCATGGAACTTATGATCCCAGTTCTCTGGCAGATGGAAGCCTTTAACGCCATCTTTGAGAATGATTGGGATATCATCTACGATGGTCGCTGGCTGCAAGACCCCTTTTTCGAGTGCAGGGATGTAAGCAGCAATTGGCTTCATTGTAGATCCAGGCTGTCTGAAAGCTTGTGTAGCATGATTCAGCTGCTCATCGAAGAAGTCGCGGCCTTCAATCATACCTTGGATCGCGCCCGTTTTGGAATCAATCATGATGGCGCCAACTTGCTCAATGCCACCTTTTTTCTCATCCGTAGGTGCGAAATTCTTTTCATTGCTAGAAATCTCGTGCATGGAATCATAAATGGTTTTATCAATTGTGGTGTAAATTTGATAACCGCCGCGTAATAGTTGTGTATGTATGTTCTTGAGTGCTTCATTGTAAGCCGCTTGATTGGTTTTGGGATCAAGCTCGGGATGTTGAATCTTCAATAAAATCTCAGATGCTTCCTGCTCGGTCTCAATCATGAGATAAGGGTAAGTTGTATACGCCTTTTGGGCAGCTGCTGGCATGGAAGCTTTGAGATCGAATTTCAAGGCATCTTGATATTGATCATTGGTAATTTTGTTTTCTTCCATCATCCGCTTTAATACCAACTGCTGGCGCGTTACCGCTTTTTTGAATCCATCCTCATCGAAAGTTGGCTTACTTGTAAAAGCCGAATATTGTGAGGGGGATTGAGGTAATCCGGCTAAATACGCAGCTTGTGCTATATTCAATTTGGCTAAATCATCAATATTGAATAGACCTTTGGCAGCGGCTTTAATGCCGTATAAATTATAACCAGTTGCCCCATTGCCGTATGGGATTTTATTAAGGTAAGCAAGTAAAATTTCATCCTTCGACATAATGCGTTCCATCCGAAGTGCAAGCAGCAATTCTCTTGCTTTACGTCCGTCATCGCGATCTAATGTGAGGAAGACACGTCTAGCTAGCTGTTGCGTAATGGTACTTCCACCGGTTTGCACATCTTCATTCAGAAGCTTCTGTGTGACTGCACGGTAGAGGCCACGGAAATCAATGCCGCGATGGTTGTAGAAATCCTTGTCCTCAATGGCGAGAACCGCGTCTAACAAGTTCTGTGGGATATCTTCAAGTAGGGCAAGTCGTCGATCTTCTTCGGTCCGTAATTGTCCAATCACAGCATCGTCATTGAAGTAAGCGAATCCTGTGATGGCATTCTCTTGCATTTGTTGTCGAATCGCATCTTCGCTGCGGATAGGATCTTTCTTGACAAGAGCACTTACATATCCGAAAGCGGCGGATCCACCTAGCAGTCCAGCCAAAAACACACAAATAATGGCCCATTTTAATGAAATTCCAATTACTTTAAATGTCGTTCTAACCCAGGGACGATTCCATTTTGCAAAAAAATTGCGCATAAGTTCCAATATCCTCCTTACATGACCCCTAATAGTATACCATAATTGCACCTTTTGCGGTAATGCTGATGGAGAAAGGATCCGTTCTAGGTTTGACAACCATCAGAAGCCTGTGTTATAACAAATACACATGCGTTGATGGATCAGCAGTAGGTAGCTTGTGGATGCTTTCAGAGAGCCGGTGGATGGTGCGAACCGGTACCTGCAGGTTAGTGAATTACGGTCTTGAGCAGTAAATGGGAACCTGCAGGAATGTGCCTGCACAAGTAGTATTTACCGATTAAACCTCGTTATCGGTTCTTGAGTGAAAATAGCATGCCGTGCCTATAGCTTTTCTTATAGATGTACGTAACAGCTGTTTTAATTAGGGTGGTACCGCGAGTCAAGTCTTCTCGTCCCTTTGGGATAAGAAGGCTTTTTTGTTTTTTCATTTCATAATAAAAGGATGGTTGCACATGAGTATTCTGAAGGATTTGGAGTTTCGCGGTTTGCTGCATCAAATTACGGATAGAGAAGGTTTAGACAAGAAGCTGAGTGAAGAGCGCGTTGTCCTGTACTGCGGCTTTGATCCGACAGCGGATAGCTTGCATATCGGTAGTTTGCTTCCTATTTTAACCTTGAGAAGATTCCAACTTGCTGGACATATCCCTTTGGCTTTGGTAGGCGGTGGAACGGGGCTTATTGGAGATCCGAGTGGTAAGGCTAATGAACGTACTCTGAACGGGCCAGAGGTTGTTGAAGCGTGGTCGCAAAGCATAAAAAACCAGCTCTCTCGTTTTCTTGATTTCTCGACTGACATTGAGAATAGTGCTGAGTTAGTGAACAATTATGATTGGTTAGGCTCCTTAAATGTGATTGAATTTCTGCGCGATGTAGGTAAAAACTTTACTGTGAATTACATGTTGGCTAAGGATTCTGTTGATTCACGTATTACCAAAGGGATTTCATTTACCGAGTTCAGCTACATGATTCTTCAATCCTATGATTTTTTGAAATTAAATGAAACGAAGAACTGCTCCGTTCAAATTGGTGGAAGTGATCAATGGGGGAATATTACGGCTGGGCTTGAGCTTATTGGTAAATCAACGGATAGCCGCGCTTTCGGAGTGACGTTGCCGCTTGTTACGAAGAGCGATGGACAGAAGTTTGGGAAAACAGAAGGCGGAGCCATCTGGTTGGATGCGAACAAGACATCACCGTACCAGTTCTATCAATTCTGGTTGGGAACAGCGGATAATGATGTCATCCGATTCTTGAAATATTTCACATTCGAATCCCAAGAAGAAATTGAACGACTGGAAGCTGAAGTGGCAGCGCAACCTGGGAAGAGAGAAGCTCAAAAAGTATTGGCTCGCGAAGTTACGAAGCTTGTTCATGGGGGAGAGGCACTGGAGAGTGCGCTTAATATCACTTCTGCCTTGTTCAGTGGGGATATTCAGTCTCTATCACGTGTTGAAATCGAAGAAGCGTTCAAAGATGTACCTTCAACAACACTAGAGCAAGATGACGTCGCGTTGATTGACCTGCTCATTTCTGTAGGTGCTTCACCATCTAAGCGTCAGTCTCGACAAGACATTGAAAGTGGAGCAGTCACGGTTAATGGTGTGAAGGTGACGGATCTCGAAGCGACGACGAAACAATTGGGTCGATTAGGTGATTCCTACCTCATTATTCGCCGCGGTAAGAAAAACTATTTCCTCGTAAAGTTTGAATAAAGCTGCGCAACCAAATAACCCCCTTAGGGAAATCCCTAAGGGGGTTGCTTTTATTAACGGCTGTAGAACTCGACGATTTGTTTCTCGTCAATTTCTTGTGGAAGCTCGGAACGTTCTGGTAAACGGATGTATTTACCTTCTACGCTTGCGTCGTTAAACTCAAGGTAAGTTGGAAGGTAGTTGCGGTTAGCAAGAGCTTCTTTCACAGTGGAAAGGCCTTTGCTTCTTTCGCGAAGTGAAATCACATCACCAGTGGAAACGATGTAAGAAGCGATATCAACTTTTTTGCCGTTCACAGTTACGTGACCGTGAGCAACGAGTTGACGAGCACCTGCACGGGAGTTGGAAAGACCAAGACGGTAAACCAAGTTGTCTAGGCGGCTTTCAAGCAATACCATGAAGTTTTCACCGGCAATACCTTTAAGCTTGGAAGCTTTGTCGAACAAGTTGCGGAATTGTTTTTCGTTCAAACCGTACATGTGACGAAGTTTTTGCTTCTCGTTCAATTGTACACCGTAACCGCTCATTTTTTTGCGTTGTCCTGGGCCATGTTGACCTGGAGGGAATGGGCGCTTCAAGTCTTTACCGTTACCACTTAGGGAAATACCAACACGGCGGCTTAATTTAAATTTAGGTCCTGTATAACGTGACATTTAGGGAAAACTCCTTCTCATGACAATTAGTTTAGTAAATAGCATCTAGATGTCAGGGTGAAGACAAGTGCCCGATTTTGCTAACGAATCATCATATGTGATTCCCTGTCAAGAGTAGTCAGCCGCTGTCTTGGCAGGAGCAAAAGCAGTGAGGGTGATCACAAATGGCATTCACCGAAATCATGGTGTTACTCGACTTCTAATTTTATTAAAAACCGGGGCATGTGTCAAGTCTCTCATCTGCAGAATACGAGGAAAATATCGTGCAATAGAAGTGAAAAAATAGTATGATAAGAGAAAGTGATTTTTAAATTGGTACTTGAGGACTATTGTTAGAGAGTGAAGGAGAGCCTATGAGTGAACTTCGCAGTATACAAAAGCATAGTCGCGCAGAGCACTTTGACGTGTTTCTTCGGCAAGGTTTTATACTTTCTGGCAACTTTTCTTATGATGGTTTGCAGTCAAACCCGAACCTATATCAAGTTTTTGAAAATTGGAATCAGCAGTTCGGTCCGTACATGCTGCCCTCGCAAACTGCACTGTTATGTGTCAATGAGCACCTGTGTGTAATTGACTCTTGTTCAAATGACGCGCCTTCAATAGGCCATTATCTGCAACCTGGGATCTCTTGGAAAATTGCGGATCAAGGAGATAATCCGTTTGTTCGCTGTGAAAGTGCAGCTCAGTTACAATTGATGACTGGTGAAGACTGGCATGTGCGAGAACTGCAAACGTATTTAAGTGCTGTTACTCCTGTTTTGGATAACCACGGCAAAGTGCATTTTTATTTGGGTCTTTTTACCCAATCTCGCATAAATATGGAAAATCTAGCGCAATTGCTGTATAGTCTTGCGCTTACTTTTCAGAGCTCCATTCATAATGTGGAAGAACGTCGGAAGTACGATCGCTTAAATAACCTTCATCATTTGAAGGAAATGGAGTCTAAGAAGCATGTCATTCTATTTGAAGCATCCAAGAAACTCCTTGCTAAGATTGATGTTCATTCCGTTTTAACAGAAGTTATTGATTGTTTGGGGCGTGTATACCCGAATACTCGTGTTGATTTACTTCTTTCACAAGATAATGATTCTACGAATTTGTCTGTTAAGCCTTTGAATTTCCAACGAACAGAGTCAGATATTCGTACCCGCGCTTTTATGGAAGGTCAGGTTATTTTTGAACCAACCATAAAGGGGAGTGCTTCAAGTACAGGCAACATCGCGGCGCCATTATCAGGGAAACAAGGTGTATACGGTGTACTGTACATGGAGTTTACCGATGAACGGATTGATGCGTCGGATTTACAATTCATTTCGCTGCTGGCGGACTCAGCGGGTACAGCTTTTGAGAATGCGAAACTATATGAGCAATCGAATCTAATGATTAACGAATTGCGTCTCATTAATGAAATTACCAAACAGCTTAATCAAAGTTTACGTCTCCATGAAATTTTCAATTCGGCTTCGAGTGAATTTTTGAGTATTTTTGGTGCGGATTATAGCTGTATTCTTCAAAACTCCAAAGATAGTAATCAACTTATTGTTCAAGCTACGAATTTACCTGCCATGTTTCAAGAGACCTTTACGCTGGATCAAGGTTTCTCTGGTCTGATTTATTCGTCCAAAGAACCGATTATTATTTCTGATTATTGGAGTAATGATAAAGTCAATTCTAGCCTCATGCAGCGAACGAACTCTCGTTCACTGATTGGTTCGCCTATCCTTGTAAACGGTAACGTAGAAGGGGTAATTCTCATCGTTCATCGTTTGCCTAACTACTTCTCATATGACAACTATAAGCTCTTGCAAGTGCTCTCAAGTCATATTGGACTAGCCATGACGAACGCATCTTTGCACGCAGAAGTGAAGAGAATGGTAATTACGGATAATTTAACTGGTCTTTATGCTCGACATTATTTAGATGAACAAGTGAATTTGATGCAAAAGAAAGACTTCTGCGGATCTCTTATTGTCGTTGATATTGATAACTTCAAAAAGGTGAATGACACCTATGGTCATCAAATTGGTGATAAAATTCTCATTCATGTCAGTCAGATCATCAAGTCCAGTATTAGGGAGTTGGATATCGCGGCTAGATGGGGTGGGGAAGAACTTGCAGTCTATTTGCCTCAAGTTTCTAAAGATCAGGCGATTCGGATTGCTGAGCGCATACGTAGGCGTGTAATGGAAGAGACACAGCCTCAAGTTACTGTCTCTTGCGGTGTATCGGACTGGAATTGGGAAGAGGATAAGATTAGTGTAGAGTCGCTCTTCTATCGAGCAGATATGGCTCTATATCAGGCCAAAAATAACGGTCGTAATCAAATCCAAATTGGTTAACGTATGGTGGTGCTTGTCTTCGGACAGGCACTATTTCTTTTGTTGATTCAAGTAGGTGCAGTGGCGGGTACATTTGTATATAACCAATGAAAAGTCGTTCTCATTACAGTGAACATTGCAGGAGGATGACGATCATTTGTTTGCTCTTCCTGAACCTGTTGTAACATGTTACAATGATTTGGTCTAAGGGAGGATGGTCGAATTTTGTCGGCATTTAAACGTAAACGTACAGGACTGCTTATTTGTATTTTTATTGTGCTTATTGGTTTGGTGTATTTCTTCTTCTTTAATCCTGTAGGCATTAAGCTTGCACATAGTAATATGCGGCAATTGTCTGGACATTTAAGAGACATTGGCTGGCCTGGTAAAATAATTGGAATGAGTTTGATTTTCTTCCAAACATTCTTTCCATTTATTCCGTTCGTACTTGTAGCGGGTACTAACGTTGCGATTTTCGGAATCAAAATGGGGTTTCTCGTGAACTATGTGATGTCGTGCTTAGGAGCTGTTGCTTCCTTTTACTTTGCACGATATTATGGACATGCTTGGGTAGAAAAGAAGCTGGAGCGGTTTCCGATTGTTATACAGTTCAGTAAGCGAATGGAAAGGCATGGCTTTTTGTATGTGTTAATCGGACGTTTGATTCCGATACTGCCTTCTTCTGCCGTTAACTTTTCCGCAGGCTTAACTCGTATGAGATTTCGGCATTTCTTGTGGGGGACATTACTCGGGAAACTTCCTATTGTATTCATGGAGTCAATGATCGCGCACGATTTATTTCATTTTCAGAGGTATAAGGGAAGATTGCTCTTATTGCTGGGAATATTAGTATTGTTAGTATTCGTAGGAAATAGCGTGAAGAGGGCACTAACCCCGAAGACGAAATAAAGGGCTTACATGGAGAAAGCAGGAAATTTTGTAGTTGCTTTCCCTTCCTATTCCAAGTTATCATAGAGGAAGCAAGACGACCAACTCATTACGCGACTATAATGGAGGAATGAAATATGCCAAGTGCCAATAATGCAGCAATTGTTGAGATTTCCCAAACAGCTAATAAATTCAGATCTTCTATCGTTCTTCAATATGACAATAAGTATATCGATGTAAAAAGTATTCTTGGCTTGTTTACGACTCTGCTTAGCTCCAGCAACTATGATTTGCACGTTCATGGTCCGGATGCTGATGAAGCGAAAACGGCTATGGCTGAAGTATTTGCGAAGCATAATCTAGGCGTTAACGTCGTTCAAGACTAGTTTTGAATAGAGAGAAGGTATTCTCAGAATCTCTGAGGGTACCTTCTCTTGTATATTACGGCAATTTCGCTTAATATAGATCATATAAGGACGGATGACTTTGCGTATAGGGGGAAGTTGGGAATGTCTTCATCTGATTTATTGCTGGATATGAATCAAAAGGCGCTTAATCTTCTTCAAGAAGATGCAGATAAAATCGAAAAGCTGATCGAAGTTCAGATGGAAAACTTGACGACACGTCAATGTCCACTTTACGAAGAGGTATTAGATACGCAAATGTACGGACTTTCGAGAGAAATTGATTTTGCCATTCGAGCGGGACTCATCTCCGAATTACCTGGTAAACAAATTCTCAATAAGCTTGAACGTAATCTTGCGCAGCTGTATGAAGCGTTGAACAATAAAAAGTAACCCCGAGGGGTTACTTTTTTTGTTGGCATGTGGGCTCTTAAACTAAGTAGAATACGACTCCGAGGATGATATAGACGAACAAGAGAAGCAAGCCTTCGTACCAGTTCGTGGATCCATCTTGGGTAATGGATTTGGTAATGAAGACCGCGACGCCGATGGCTGCAATCTCATAGGTGGTGAAGACAATGTTCATTGGTGTACCACTGATGAAGAAGCTGAGAAGGATTAGCACTGGCGCGACGAATAGGGCGATCTGTAAGGAGCTTCCGACCGCAATTTCCACGGCTGCGCCCATTTTATTTTTCATGGCCATCATGACCGCGGCACTATGTTCTGCAGCATTTCCGATAATAGCAATGAGGAATGCACCGACAAATAGATCAGATAAGCCAAATTTGCTTTTAACTTCCTCAATAGTTCCTACTAACCATTCACTTGTAAAGGCCACCATGGCAGTCGCAACGATGAGGAATATAATTGAGGTGCCTTTGGACCATGCGGCCTCACCATGTTCAATGGCTTCATCCGAGAGCACACTTTTGTGAGTAACCATCGAGAAGAACAGCCAGAGCAGGTAAGCTACGATGAGAACAATCGCTACAATCATACTCATGGATGATGTTTCGTCAGTCGTTAATCCGCCGGAAAATATTGCAGGAATGAAGAGTGCAACAACACCCAGAATCATCAGTGAAGAATTATGGGACGCCAACTTCACGTTAAAGGATTGTTCTTTGAACTTTAATCCGCCTGCGAATAGGCTGAGTCCAAGTACGAGTAACAAGTTTCCGATGATGGCACCAGTTAGACTCGCTTTGACGACTTCGAACAACCCATCTTTTACTAAGAAGAACGCAATAATGAGCTCAGCCGCATTACCAAAGGTTGCATTGAGAAAACCACCCATACGGTCTCCTGCATAATGTGCAACGCTTTCTGTTGCTTTTCCTAAGAAACCAGCCACGAAAACGATGGCAATACAAGCGATTACGAATTGCAATGTTGTATTCTGGTGCGTATAGTGTGCGATGCCGGCTGCTATGAATGAGACTAACAAGCCTATGTAGAACAATTTTCCTTTCAATGGGAACCCTCCGAATCTAATATAATGGAAATTTTTACTTCTTTTAATATACCTACTTTGCGTAGCAATGTAAATTAAAATGGATACATGCAGGCAGTTCTTGCTTTAAGCTTTTGTTCTTATTACAATAGATTTATACCAAGTTTAGGGAGTGATCCGTATGTCCGAAGACAATCAAACTGGCTTAATTCGAATTTCTGATGACGTAGTATCGACAATTGCAGGGCTTGCAGCCTTGGAAACGGCAGGCATCGCGGGCATGTCAGGTGGTATCTCAGAAGGCTTAGCTAAGCGTCTAAGTGGTAAGAATGTGCAACGTGGCGTTTCTGTTGAGGTGGGACAAGTTGAAGCTGCGATCGACTTACGAGTGATCGTTAAATATGGCTCCAGAATTCAGGATGTTTGCAGAGATCTCCAAGAGAATGTTCGGGAAGCCGTTGAAAATATGACTGGGTTAACTGTGGTGGAAGTCAATGTGAAGGTAGAAGGCGTCGCATTTACCGAAGAAGAGATAGAAGATCAGCTTCGAGTTAAATAATACTCACCAAAAAAGACCCTATCGACGTTATATTATGTCGATAAGGGTCTCTTTTTATGGTTTTTTTGCGTTTTATGCGATGCTGGTAATTCTTTGAAGGATTGTTCACGAGAAATCCCGAGAATAACCCCCATACTGATGAGAGAAACCATCATAGAAGAGCCGCCTGCTGAAATGAAGGGAAGTGTTACACCTGTAAGGGGAATGGTATTGGTAACGCCGCCGATATTAATAAAGGCTTGTATGGCGAACATGACCATGATACCGACCCCGGATAACATCCCAAACATGTCAGGGCAACGAACTGCAATGAGAATCCCTCGCCAAATGAAGATCAAATACATGAGAAGGAAGAGAGAGCTGCCAATAAACCCGAGCTCCTCGCCTATTATTGCAAAGATGAAATCGTTATGTGCTTCCGGTAGATAGTGAAGTTTCTGAATACCTTGTCCGAATCCAGCGCCAGTCAGTCCGCCATGTCCGAATGCATACAGGGATTGCACAACCTGTAAACCTGAACCTTGCGGATCGGCAAATGGATCCATAAAGGAAGTTATGCGATTGAGCCTAAAGTTAGAGTCAGTGTCGCCTAATAACAAATACAAGAGAATGGCAATACCAAGAAAAATCGTAAGAATAGTTCCAAGATAAAAAATATGCTTAAGGTTAGAACCACCAACCATGATGACAACGGCAGAGCACGCTAAGAGAATCATACAGGAACCGAAGTCAGGCTGCAGGAGGATCAAACCGCACACGAAGCCTACAATCAAGATAGCAGGGAGTAATCCCTTACGAAAACTTCTGAATTTCTCTTCTTTATTGCTAATCAGCGAGGCTAAGTATAGAACAACAATTAATTTGGCAAACTCCGTTGGTTGTATCCCATATCTGCCAAGCGAGTACCAACTGCTCGCCCCATTCGCTTTACTCGTAAAGACGACGAAGATTAAGCCGAGTACAACGAAGAAGAAAGCAGGGATAACGAGCTTCTTTAACTTCGTGTAATGGATATTCATGCAAAATAACATGCCAATTGTACCGATCCCGACAGCAACGATCTGCTTTCTCGTAAAGAACCACGGGTCGTCCCAGCGATAGGCACTTGTCATTGAGCTTGCGCTGAACACCATAACTAAACCAAAACAGACCAACACAAAGGTTAATAAGAGCAGCAGAAAATCCGGCGTTCCTCTTCGAGGGGGATTCATGCTGATTCCTCGCCTAGTCTGCTAATAATTGTTGCAGTTGGTCTAATTTTTGTTTGGAAATTTTCAATACGTTCTCTGGGATTGGAGAATTGTAGTCCAAGCCATGCGGGAACGTTTCTTTGCCTATGTAAGCTTCCTCTAAAAACAATACGGCATAGGGAGATTCCAGCTTGCCTGTTTCTACTCGTGCATTTACACGCAAGAAGTAAACAGCTTTGCTTGCTTTATCTTCCATTTTAAAATCGTAAGTAGCACGGGTATATTCCCACTGCCAACGAACGAAACCAAGTTTAGTTGTTACTTCGTCCAAGTGAGCCAAATCGCTTTTTAGGCCTTTTAAGCCTGTTGCTTCAATAATCAATTTTAACGCCTCCATATTGTACGTATGCATTCTTTTCTCATGATAGTATGTTTCTAAAGGTTCTGCAAGTCGATTGCCATCAGTAAATTCTAATATTTGATGGCACTTTAAAGATGAAACCGTGATTGATATTTGATAGAATAGGTTTCAAGAGATCATTTTAGATATATAGTTGGTGATCACGCCTTAGGAGGTGGATGTACTTATGAATCATTTTCATGAAGATCTCCAAGCCATTTACGAAGAAATGGTAGGTTGGAGACGTTATTTACATCAGCATCCTGAGCTATCCTACCATGAATATCAGACCGCAGAATTTGTAGCGAAGCACCTGCTGAGCTGGGATATTGAAGTGCGTACTGGCGTAGGCGGTAATGGTGTTGTTGGTCTGCTTCGCGGGGCGGGCGAGGGCCCGACGGTTGCTCTGCGTGCAGACATGGATGCTCTACCCATTCAGGATGAGAAGAACTGTGACTATACATCTACGAAGTCAGGGATTATGCATGCCTGTGGACATGATGCACACACATCAACACTGCTCGGGATTGCCAAGGTTGCAAGCATGCATCGGACAGAACTTAGAGGGAATTTGGTCTTTCTATTCCAGCATGCTGAAGAAATTTCACCAGGCGGCGCGGACTCGATGATCCAAGACGGCGCGCTGGATGGCGTTGATGCTGTATTCGGTGTTCACTTATGGACTCCGTTCCCAGTTGGCCATGTTTACACACGATCTGGGGCTTTCATGGCCGCGCCAGATGAATTTACTATTCGTGTCCAAGGAAAAGGTGGACACGGCGGTTTGCCTCACCAAACGATTGATAGTGTGTACGTTGCCTCTCAATTGGTTGTTAACTTACAATCGATTGTGAGCCGTCAAGTTGATCCGGTCGAGCCGTGTGTGGTTAGTGTAGGCTCTTTCCATGGTGGTACTAGTTTCAATGTAATTGCTGAAACGAGTGTACTTAACGGTACGGTACGTACCTTCAATCCAGAATTAAGACAAGAAGTGCAAACACGCATGGAGAGGATCGTACAGGCTACCTGTGATATGTCACAAGCGACTTACGAACTGGAGTATAAGCTGGGCTATCCGACCGTAATTAATGATGAGAATGAAGCAACTCGTTTCTTCCGAGTAGCCGCGTCGCTGTTTGGTGAAGAGGCTGTACATGAATCCCCTCTTATTATGGCCGGAGAAGACTTTTCCTATTATTTGCAAAAGAAGCCAGGATGCTTTATGTTCGTAGGTGCTGGTAATGTTGAATCGGGCATCGTTTATCCACATCATCATCCGAAATTCGATATAGATGAAAGATCGATGCTGAACGCAGCGAATTTGCTCCTGTCTATGGCCTTGGATTATATGGCATGAATGCCCTCCGTGATTTGGTGAATGCTAATGTAGCAATTATTTGTTGCCTAACATGACACCAAGGAGGATGATGAAGTTGTCAGATAAACTAGTGAAGGATATCATGAGCAAAGACTGCGTGACGGTTACCTTACTGGATAATGTGTACGAGATTGCTTTGAAAATGAAGCAACACGATATTGGATTTGTCGGGGTTCTGGACGGTGATACCTTCATAGGAGGTGTGACGGATCGGGACCTCGTTATTCGAGGCTATGCAGAGAAGCATTCGGGGTCAACGGCTGTAGAAACCGTCATGACGAAGGGGATGACTACCGTGAATCCTACTACGACTGTGGATGAAGCTGCTAAGATTATGGCACAGCACCAGATTAGGCGCTTGCCTGTCACAGATAACGGCAAACTTGTTGGTATTGTAGCAATCGGCGATTTGGCTGTTAGAGGGAGTTACGAAGATGAGGCTGGCGAAGCCTTAAGTCAAATTTCGAAAGAACGAACACTTGTTGGAAGTCATTAATTAACGCCGTTCCAATGTAAAAAGCAACTTTTCCCACATGTGAGGGGAGGTTGCTTTTTTTGTTTCTTCTCTTTACGAGTGCATCCGAGTGAGCGATAATAGTAACGAAATAGTGAAGGGGGTCCGTATAAAAAAGATGAACACGTTTGAAGAAGACGCTTCCATGGGATTTATCATTCTAGATTCAAACTGGCATTTTATATACGTAAACGACTACGGTGCAAGAATTTTAAATAGATCACCTGAAGAGCTTATTGGTTTAATGGCGTGGGCTGAGTTTCCCACAGCTATTCGGCAGGCTTCCTATAGTCATTTTCATCAAGCTCGGCAAAGTGGCCATGAAACATCATTCAAAGAGTATGTAAAGCCATCCCATCAGTGGATACATGTTAATGCCTTTCCGGTCGGTGAGAACTTACATATTATACTTCGTAAAACAGAGATGCTTGAGAATCATTTGGACATGGAAAAGAATCTCTATCAGAATTATACCAATTATGTTCAAGATCTCATTACGTTAACATCCAAGGATGGCATTCTGCTTTTTGTTTCAGCATCAATAAAAAACCTTCTTGGGTATGAACTGGAGGATATGTACGGTTCTAGTGTATTGGCTTTTTGTCACCCAGAAGATATCGATGGACTGAAGAAAATTTTCATCCATGACAAAGAGTATGCTGAGAGTGATCAAGGCACAGTCAGCTGTCGTTTCCTTCACAAGAACGGTTGGTATGTATGGTTGGAAAATAACTTCAAGTGGCTGTCGGATGAACACGGTAAACGTACCCAGAGTTTGGGGATTTGGCGGGATATTTCCGAACGCAAGGTCGTTGAAGAACGATTCGTTCAGGCACAACGTTTAGGTCAATTCGGCAGTTTTGAACGATATTTGGATGAGGATTCAATTGCTTGGTCGGTCGAGATGTTTCGGATATACGGGCTTGAACCTGCTTTAAGAATTGATTTGTGTAAAGCCGTTGAACCTATCTTAGAAGATGACCGAGAGAAGGTATCTCTCGCGATTCAGCAGGCAATGCGGGATGGAATGTCAGATATAGAATACAAAATTATACGGCAAGATGGCGATATCCGCCATTTACGTTCTCAGATCGAGCGAGTGGTTCTACATGGGGGACGAATGGCTGTACGTGGATTGGTTCATGATATTACCATTCACAAACGAATTGAACATGAATTAATCCAAAGTAAAGCTACATTGGAAATTGCGCAAGAAATCGCAGGATTAGGCCATTATGAGTGGGATACCATTCTTAACATGGTGTACATCTCCGATGAATTGAACGCATTGTTTGGTTGTAAAAATGATGTGAAGCAGATGCCTATCGAGGACCTTCTTGAGAGTATTCACCCCGATGACCAGTCGAAATCGAAAGCGGCTATCAAAAATGCGCTTCAACATGGCTCATTAGATCTCGTCTATCGAACTGTAATAAGAGGCGAAACAAGATTCTTGCATACCCTAGCAAGAACCACGTATGACGAGTGGGGAAGAGCACTATGTTTATTCGGGACGGTTCAAGACATTACGATTCAAAAGCAGACAGAGGAGCTGCTACGGAAAACGGAGAAATTACATGTTGCTGGCCAATTGGCAGCTGGTATTGCACATGAAATTCGCAATCCGCTGACAGCGCTGAAGGGCTTTGTGAAACTCATGTGCCATGCGAACGAAGTGAGTAAGCTCCGCTATTATCACATCATGCAAGAAGAGTTTAATCGGATTGAGCTGATTCTAGGCGAGCTTCTAATTCTAGCGAAGCCACAAGCTATTGCTTACATGCCGCACGATCCATTAACAATACTTGATGAAGTCATTCAATTATTAAATACAGAAGCCATCATGAATAACGTAGAGATTATACGGATTGCCAATACGATTCTTCCGTCGGTCAATTGCGAGCGAAATCAAGTAAAGCAAGTTTTTGTCAATGTGATCAAAAATGCGATTGAAGCGATGCCAACTGGAGGCATACTGACTATAACTGCTCAAAACCAAGCTAACGGCATCAACTTGCAGTTTGTGGATCAAGGCCAAGGTATTTCAGAGGATAGACTGCCTCGGATCGGTGAACCCTTTTACACGACGAAGGAAAAAGGGACTGGGCTTGGTATGATGGTGAGTTTTACGATTATTGAAGAGCACCACGGTATGATCCATTATCAAAGTAAGCTTGGCGTGGGAACGACGGTAACTATTCAATTACCTGCAACTGCACAGTAAACTTGCTCTCAATCGTGTGTAACTGTCAAAGTTCGCAATAAGGTAGTCAATCTGCGACAAGATGCTCTCCCTTAAATATGCTAAAGTGAAAACGTGCTCAATAATTGTGAATCTGACAAGAAAAAGGTGACGTACAGTGGAGAAAGTAAGGATTGGTATCGTTGGTCTAGGTAACATGGGAACTGGACATGCCAAATATTTAGTGAAAAATGAAGTCAAGGGCGGCGTTCTTACCGCTATTTGTGAACCGCGAGCAGATCGTCTAGAGTGGGCTAAGGAAAATCTTGGTGAAGGTGTCAAGTTATTTGACAATCTGGATGATTTTCTGGCTTCTGGCTTAATTGATGGGGTTTTGATTGCAACGCCTCACTATGATCACCCTGAAACAGCTGTACGCGCTTTCCAAGCAGGCTTGCATGTTATTTGTGAAAAGCCAGCTGGCGTGTATACCAAACAAGTGCGTCAAATGAATGAAGCGGCAGAAGCTTCCGGTAAAGTATTCAGCATGATGTACAATCAACGTACAAATCCTCTTTATAAAAAATTGAAGGATCTGGTTTCTTCTGGTGAACTAGGTGAGATTCGCAGAACGAACTGGATTATTACCAATTGGTATAGATCACAAAGCTATTACGATTCGGGCGGCTGGCGTGCAACTTGGGCAGGAGAAGGCGGCGGTGTACTTATTAACCAAGATCCGCATCAACTGGACCTATGGCAGTGGACGATTGACATGATGCCGAAGCGCGTTCGTGCGTTCTGTTACTTCGGGAAGCACCGCAATATCGAAGTTGAAGATGATGTTACGGCATTCGTCGAGTATGAAAACGGCGCAACAGGATTGTTCGTAACGACAACAGGTGAAGCACCAGGGACGAATCGTTTCGAGTTGTCTGGCGACCGCGGTAAAATTGTCGTTGAAGATGGCAAATTGACGTTCTGGCGTTTGCGCGTTTCCGAGAGAGAATTCAATGAAACGTACAAAGGTGGCTTTGGTCAACCGGAATGTTGGAAATGTGAAATCCCAGTTGAAGGTACAGAAACGGGCCATATGGGAATCACACAGAACTTCGTTGATGCGATTCTTCATGGAACACCATTGATTGCTCCAGGAGCAGAAGGCATCAAAGGCTTAATGATTTCCAATGCGATCATGCTCTCGACTTTCACAGACAACTGGGTTGATCTGCCGATTGACGAAGATCTTTTCGAACAGCATTTGCAGGAGAAAATCAAAAATTCCAAATCAAGTAAAGAAGCAGGCGCTTTTAAAACACTTGATGTCTAAGATCATGGGGGATATTCGATATGCAAAAAAATGATGGCATGAATTATGCGCCAAAAGGGAAACCGAACCTTGTTGTTCAAAAAGGGGAATTTACCTTTGCAGCAATCGCGTTGGATCATGGTCATATTTATGGCATGAGTAACGGGCTTCTAGAAGCTGGTGCGGAACTCAAATGGGTGTATGATCAAGATCCTGCGAAAGTAGCGGCATTTGTCGCGAAGTTTCCGCAGGCACAGGTTGCTGCATCTGAAGAGGAGATTCTACTTGATCCTGAAGTGAAGCTAGTTGCTTCCGCTGCGGTACCTTCAGAACGTGGTCCTCTCGGGATTCGTGTGATGGAGCATGGCAAGGATTACTTTACGGATAAAACACCATTTACTTCTCTGGACCAGCTAGCTGCAGCTAAGGCTGTAGCGGAAGCGACAGGACGTAAATATGCTGTGTACTACAGTGAGAGACTTCACGTGGAGAGTGCTGTTTTCGCGGGTCAGTTGATTGAAGAAGGCGCGATTGGTCGCGTGGTTCAAGTTATTGGCTTAGGCCCTCATCGTTTGAATGCCCCAAGTCGTCCAGAGTGGTTTTTCGAGAAGGATAAATACGGCGGTATTCTATGTGATATCGGCAGCCATCAAATTGAGCAGTTCCTCTTCTACTCGGGCTGTAAAGATGCGACGGTTGTAAGCAGTAAAGTAGCCAATTATCATGCGAAGGATTATCCGGAGTTAGAGGATTTCGGTGATGCGACACTGATTGGGGACAATGGGGCGACGAATTATTTCCGTGTAGACTGGCTGACACCTAGTGGCTTAGGGACATGGGGAGACGGGCGTACGTTAATTCTTGGCACAGAAGGCTATATCGAGATGCGGAAGTATATTGATATTGCTCGCGATCCGCAGGGTGATCAGTTGTATCTCGTCAACCAACAAGGAGAAAAGCACTACAGTCTACATGGACAAGTAGGCTTTCCTTTCTTCGGGCAGTTGATTCTGGATTGCATCCATCGTACGGAAAATGCGATGACACAAGCGCATACGTTCAAAGCGGCTGAATTGTGTTTGATTGCTCAAGAGAAAGCCGTTCGTGTGGAGTAGTTTCGCACATCAGCCCAATGAAATTTTTCATGGGTACAGATAATTGTCGTTTGGCATGATAGCATAATTGCACATTCAATCTAAAGTTCGGGTAGTTTAGCGGTAATATCGCTAACTGCCCGTTTTGTGTTTCCGTCGATACAGTCGTTCTTGGTAGTAAGCAAAGGCCAAGCCCGTGCATGGCGCATTTTTTGATCGTTTCATAGTTATTGATTTCATAGGTGAGTGTATATTGCACGTTATGCTTACGCAGCATCGTTTCAAACAATTTGCGGCAACGTCCTCCTGAAATTGACATGAGAATTTCAGCGCCATTGAGGTCCTCGGGTACAATAGCAGATTTCGCGGCTAAGGGGTGATCGGGTGCTGCCACAATGACAAATTCCTCTTCTTGAATCGTCTTGAAGATCAAATCGGGATCGCTCAGCTCCTTGTCGACGATGAACCCTAAATCGCATTCGCCTGCCTTTAGCGCACGGGATGTATCATTTTCCAATAATTCATGGATGGTAATCGTAATGTTGGGAAAGCACTTTTTGAAAGCACCGAGGAATGGCGGCAGCATATAGGAAAAGAGTGTTGTCTCGTGCGTGCCAATCATGAAGCTCCCCGTCGTTTGACCAGCCACATTGATTTTGGATTCCTCATATAATTTCAGTATTTTCGCTGCATATCGCAGTAAAATGTCCCCTGCAGGCGTTGGCCTCATCTTCTTATCAATGCGTTCAAAGATCTCAACCCCGTATTCGATCTCTAGCTTTTGAATTTGGGAGGTCACACTAGACTGTGCATAGCCCAGTTTCTCGGAAGCCTTCGTAAAGTTCTGCCACTTCGCTACTTCGAGCAGTGTTTTGTATAAGGTAAGATCCATCTGTATGCACTCCTCAACCATCACTATTTTCGATCGAAACGATCATTTATTGTAGATAACTCTGGTACTTCTTGCCATGTTAAAATCAATTCCAACCAAAGGATGGGGGGAATTACCATGTGGAACTTATACGAGATAGAGAAAAAATTCGAGGATCATGTGAAAGATATTGAAGCGCGCGCGCGTAAAGCACATTGGTACACGAAAGAGAAGAATGTTGGCGTGCGTCCTGGTGTCCTTGCAAGTTGGGTGTCCCTATTTGCCCTCGTCATTGTCGGGATTATAGCCGTGTATAAAGTCTTTTGAGATACGTTAGCATGGAGTCCATGTTTAAATCAAGTACTTTCCCTTCATACTAAAGGAAAAAGGAGGGAATACGCGATTGACTATGGATCCTTCAAAGCCTCTGATCGTTCAGAGCGATTTATCTGTCCTCCTTGAAACGAATCATCCAGAATTTGATAAGCTCCAAGGTAAGCTGGCTCGCTTTGCGGATCTCGTGAAAAGTCCGGAACATCTTCACACGTATCGGATTACTCCATTGTCTTTATGGAATGCAGCTGCAGCAGGTATGGCGTTGGAAGAGATGACATCTTGCTTGCAGCAGTATGCCAAATTCGGCGTTCCGTCATCTGTTCTTAGCACGATTCGCAAATATACGAAGCGTTATGGACTTCTCCGCATGCTGCATGTGGGCAAGGAGCTCTTCTTGGTAAGCGAGGATACTGTCGTTTTCAAAGAAATTTGCGCCTATGAATCCCTGCAAAAATATCTTAAGGATGCCCGTGGTGAACGGGCTATTGCCATATCACCAAGCTATCGTGGGATTTTGAAGCAAGAGCTAATGAAACTTGGCTATCCCGTAGAGGATCTTGCTTCCTACCGCAGCGGCGAATTTCTAGAGATTCCTTGGCGTGAGGAAGGTGGGATGGATGAGCCATTCCAACTACGTGATTATCAAAAGCAAGCTGTAGACGCTTTTCAGCAGGTTGGCCATGGGGGCAGCGGTGTTCTGGTTCTTCCATGTGGAGCGGGTAAGACGGTAGTGGGAATCGCTGCAATGGCGGATGCTAGCTGTGCAACACTGATTCTCACATCGAATGTAACATCTGTGAAGCAGTGGAAGCGGGAAATATTAAGTAAGACGGGCCTAACTAGCGAACAGGTTGGTGAGTATAATGGCTCGACAAAGGAGATCAGACCCGTCACGATCGCAACCTATCAAATTCTTACGTACCGCGGTAGCAAAGAAGCTGAATTCTCGCATTTGCGGCTATTTAGTGAAAGGGAATGGGGCCTCATCATTTATGATGAGGTTCACCTGCTGCCAGCTCCCGTTTTTCGTGCGACTGCGGAGATACAGGCCACGCGCAGGCTCGGTCTAACTGCTACGCTAATTAGAGAAGATGGGTTAGAGGGGGATGTGTTCTCCTTGGTTGGCCCCAAGAAATACGATATGGCGTGGAAGCAGCTCGAGACGATGGGGTGGCTCGCTAAGGTGACCTGCCAAGAAGTGCGCGTACCGCTATCGATTACGGACCGCGATCGTTACCACGCCTCAGAAGCTAGGCATCAGTTCCGAATTGCGGGGGAGAATACAGCGAAGCTCGAGGTTATCGATCATCTACTGAAGCTTCATCCCGATGAACCGACGTTAATTATCGGTCAATATATTGATCAACTTGAAGAAATTGCTGCGCATACGGGTGCTCCCATGATCTGTGGCAGTATCCCACATGAACGTCGAGAAGAGCTTTACGAGCGATTCAAAAAAGGGCAACTCCCACTTCTTATCGTTTCCAAAGTGGCCAATTTCGCTGTCGACCTCCCAGATGCAGCAATTGCGATTCAGGTATCGGGAAGTTATGGTTCGAGGCAGGAGGAGGCACAACGGCTGGGGCGTATTCTTCGGCCGAAGCAACACGGTGAGAATAAGGCTGTCTTCTACTCACTTGTTAGTGCAGACACGAAAGAACAGGATTTCGCCATGAAGAGGCAGCTCTTTCTTGTAGAGCAAGGCTATCAATATGAGATTTCAAGCTGGAACAAAGCATAGGATGAGGAGGTAGCATGGCTAATGAAGTACGAACAGATGGAAAGGAAGATGCCAGTTTCATTAAAGGAGTCCATTGTGAGACAACCGTGGTGCGCTGCGCTTCATTCGTCAGGGAAGACATTAGAAGAGATTCTTACGCTGCCTGTTCATTTAGCGGAACTGTATCGTGAGCTTTCGTCTGATGAGAGACGTACGTTGCGTCTGGTAATGTCAACGTTCGGTTGTCTGCCTTTTACGAGGGAGAGGCTGGAGAAGGAAGCGGTGCTCCAAATGGCTGGTGCTCAAGTCAGTTTGGGGTTATGGGGACTTCGTCGATATGGTGTTATAGTTGCTTTCCGTAAAACATGGGGCGAACAGTTGTATACGCTGCCTGAGGATGCCTTTGCTGGGTGGCAGAACTTAATCTTTCCCGTCGCAGAGCTCCTCAAGCCGTGTGCTTTAGAGGAGTTAAGTGATCTCAGTGATCGTGTGATCGAGATGGCTGAAGATGGGAGTACTCCATCGAATCCACGTGGGCTTGCCCAGCAATTGTTTCATTGCATGGTTAGCTGCTCGCGGCAGCCAGAGCTTTCCCTTACGAATAAAGGAACCTTACATAAGAAGCAGTTGCTGAAGGTGACTGAACACGTGAGTTTACCTGCAAGAATTCTTACATCCTCAGGACTAACTTACGCCTTCACTGACGTGTATGAAGAGCCTGCTGCCTTAATGCTTGAATTAGGCATGCGCATGGGCTTTCTCTATAAAAATGAAGTGGGCAACCGATTCTTAGTTCATCATCAACATTTCGAGAACTGGCTTCAATATTCCTATGAACACCAGCAAGCTCAGTTGTATCGTATTTGGCGGCAAGCTTTGATTCCCGCACCTGTGTGGCTGGAGCATGGAATTGCATCTATGGAGAGGGCGACTGTCTTACAGTGGTACAGCTTATCGGAGTTGGTGCAAACCATCCGCACTTGCTGTTCAATTGGGCCTAAATCAATGGATGAAGAGGCTCTTGGTCAGGAGTTGATGGCGGTCTGGATTAGACCTTTGACTATATTTCGGTTTATTGAATTGGCGGAAGATCATGAAGGCGGTTTCTGGTTCAGATGGCTGATTGCACCTAATCTGACTTCGGATATGTGTTCGGATGATCGATCACTTCAAGCCGTTCCCTCTCTCTATGTTCAGCCCGATTTCGATGTGCTTTTACCCCCTGATGCTTCTCTACGCTTAGAATGGGCAGTTGCCGCATTTGCTGACCTTCAGAACATCGATCTCGTACGTACCTATCATTTGACCAAAGAAAGCTTTGGGCGCGCGTTAGATCATGGTCTCAGGAGTTCAGAAGTGATTCGAATTCTGCGAGAGCATGCTTATTATGACGTTCCGGAAGGGGTGATCATCACCTTACAACAGTGGGAAGAGCAGAAGGAAAAGCTCATTTTAACGGATGTGACGCTGCTTCGCTGTCAATCAAGTGAGGTTGCGGAAGCTTTGCTCCGGAATGAGAAGTGTCGCAATGTGCTCGGAGAGCGATTGGGAGAAAACAATTTTATTGTTCCGCGGGCACAAGTGAAACATTTGACGAAATGCCTGGAAGCGATGGGTTTCCATCCCAATCCAAGATTAGCTCCCAATGCTTCGAACGAAGGAGAGCAAGAGATGCCTTCATGGAATGGGCCTGCACTAAGCCTATGCTACTCGAAAGACACGATTCAATTGTATGAAATTGATCCGTATTTGCCTAAACGGGAAGACTTGTACCCAGATATGCAGCAAATTCCTGCAAGTTGGATCAAAGAGTTGCGGGACTATCATACTTCCACACGGAAGGATATGATCCGTAAAGCGATTGAATGGAAGAGTGTGCTTCAGTTGAGAAAAGAAGGGCGTGACTGTTTCATTATCCCCCGTATGCTCCGCGAAGATCGAACAGGGTGGATTCTGGAGGGGTGGGAAGAATATGAGGAGATTGCTTGGACCAGCGACGATTGGAAAGAAATGAAGCTCATATTACCAGGAATCAACGATGGGTCAGTACGAGAAAAGGAAGAAACTCTTCGCGAACTGTGATATGATAGAAGTGTTATAAACTTTTTCGCGAGGAAGGATGAGGTTGTCATAATGTTACAAACATTGGAAACAGAAACACTGGATATGTCGGCTATCCTTATGCAGGCCTACGATATGGGTGATATGATTAATTCTTCTGCGGAAGTTGCAGATTATTTATATTGGAAGACCGAGGTTGAGAACAGCAGAGAAGTGAAAGATTTACAAATTGTCTTTGCTAGGAAGAAAGATGCCTTTGAGGAATGCGAGCGCTTTGGGCATTACCATCCGAGCTATCACGATGCCTTAGCAGCCGTGAATGACGTGCAAGAGAAACTCCTCGCTGTTGAGGCGGTTCGTAAGTATAAAGAAGCGGAAGATCGTTTGGATGACTTGCTATTCACTGTTTCAACGACGATTGCTCACGCGGTGTCCGATTCGATCAAAGTGCCAAGCAATAACCCTTTGCCAACCGGCAAAGGCTGCAGCTCCGGTGGAAGCTGCAGCGGGAATTGCGGTTAGTAAGGATTACTTCGTGATCAAAAGATCCGGTTTTCAGCACCGAGAAGATTGAAAGAAGCTAGGAAATGAGGAGCGGAGCGTAGTGTGAGCTACGTGAGCACCGGAATTTCCGGCTGAATTCAATATTCGATGTCGAATATGCTTCTTGGACAACTTCGTGATCAAAAGCGGCCTACAGGCGGAAATCGGGGCGGATGCGTCCGACCTCGGTTCCTTGCCAGTTGTGAACGGCAGGTGTATGGAAATCCTTGAGATCACTGACTTCGGTTTCTGAGAGATAGCCTAACTGCTTTAATGCCTCTGTGACTGCGGGATACAAGGCACGAATGTTGCCATCTTCTACTTTTAAGACGAAGCCAATGGCTAAATCGGGTATGGAGAGGGCGAAGATGCCTTCAGCGCCCATTTTGCCTATGACTCGGCCCTTTGTTACCTCGATTAATCGCGTATCGAAGCGATCGCTTCCCGCGAGGAATTGAGGATATTTTCGCACAGCATTGACAATTCTATGGCAAGCGTTTGCACGCTGGGCAGGCAGCCCTTCAGGGTTGCCCAATCGGGCAAAAGCGAGCGCGAGCTGGTTGATCGGCATCCCGAACACAGGGACACCGCACCCGTCGATTCCGAGCTCTATCTGCTCCTTAGGCACGTCTGACATGGCACTCACGACTTCTAGCATGGAGACTTGAACCGGATGCTCGGGGCTCATGTAGGTATCTGGCGACGCCCCAAGATAACTGCTTAGGGATAACATCCCCGAATGTTTGCCCGAACAATTGTTGTGTAAAGTCGACGGGGATTCTCCCCGTTCACGCATCGCCTGTGAGGTTGGCGCATGGTAAGGTTCATGCGCACCACATTGCAGATGCTTGGCATGATACCCTAGCTTGCCTAGGATGCCGCGGGCCGTGCTTACATGCTCGTCTTCCCCATTGTGGGAAGCGCAGCATAAGGCAATTTCGGCCTCTGTCAGGCCGAAATGATCAGCCGCGCCGGACTCAATGACCGGCAAGGCTTGAATCAGCTTCGCCGTCGAACGGGCGAAGGTAAGCAGATGCGGATCGCCTGCACGATGCAGGAGCGTTCCTTGGTTATCAACGACAGCAAGGTGGATGCGATGTATACTTTCTGTTATACGTCCGCGAGACACGCGGACAATAGTGTCTGATGGCTTCATGTTGTGAGATCACTCCATACTAGGATTATTGAAAAGAGGTTGCAATCATGATGATTGAGCGAAGCGGATTAATCATTTGGGTTAACGATATCAAAGCCGCCAGAAACTTGGAGCGGTTCGGTTCCCTTCATTACATATCCAAAAAAATGAATTATGCCGTTCTTTATATACATGCCAGCAAGTTGGAAGAGACGACGCGCAGTCTACTTAAGTTGCCTTACGTCAAAAAAGTAGAGAAGTCATATCGCAATGAAATTCCAACAGAGTATAATAGTGACGTTCCTGACAAAACTAGATTTTACACGCTTTGAGGCTGCAGTGCAAAATGAAAGCTTCGTGAGAAGCTTTTTTCTTTTTTTCTCACCATAAGGACCCTTAATTGTTCTTGTTTTGAATGACTTTGTTAGAAGTTTTCTCAATTTTCCGAAAATTAGGCATAGTTTGTTGCCTTCATAAATAATTATTAATAATTTTATATATTCTTCCATGGGAAAAAAAGTTATAATACAGTAAAATATAACTTACAGAACTTCTGGGAGTAGGTATTCGGTCCCATTTAAATAGGAAAGGGGATGTGATCATGAAAGATAAGGTTATGGGGAGATGGAGTACTTACGAACCATTCTTCGTACAGCTAGGTGATAAGAAAGTGGCGGATATCGTGATCACGAATCATGCTAAGCTAAGATGGAGCGATCGTATTTCTAGCGAAAACAATTCACTTGAGGAAATCTGTGCGTTTCTTTGGGAGAAGCTGAAAAATGATAACATGGTCCCTTATTATCGGAACGAAGAAGATGTGTATTTAATTGATGATGATTTGGTGGTAGTTGCCGAATTTTCACACTTGGAGCATGAGACGGATCTTGTAGGCAATCCTCTGCACAAAATGATTATTGTAACCTTTCTTGGCAAAATGTCAGAGACTATGGAGCTCCGCGATTTGAAATCGTACTATTCCTGGTTGAGACACTCTCGTCGTATGACGCTTATCAAGAATAGTCGCAAGCGGCGCTAAACTTGTCATTGAACAGGAGTATGTCTGGCGTTAAGGCAGATGTACTCTTTTTTGTCGTCTTGATGGACTGTACGGGTTCGATTTCATATAATGGAGCAAAGAGAGGCGGTATATCATGGCACTTAATTTTCATCAGTTACACATTTTCTATACCGTAGCGGAAAAGGGCAGTTTCTCCCATGCAGCCGGTGCGTTACATATGACACAGCCTGCCGTGACGATGCAGGTGCAGTCACTTGAGGATTATTTTGGCGTAAAGCTCTTTCATCGCAGCACGAAGAAGATCGAACTTTCCGAGGCGGGACGAGCCCTGTTACCCTTTGCCAAGAATAGCATTGAGCTTATTCGTGACACGGATGTCGCCATGTCGAAATTTACAATGATGATCGAAGGGCGGCTTCAGCTTGGCGCTAGCTTAACGATGGGAGAATACATTTTACCACGGCTTCTTGGCCCATTCAGCAAGGATTATCCCAATATTTCCGTTTCTATGAAAGTCATGAACACGGCACAAATCTTGGATGAGGTGCTTAGTCATCAACTCAATTTCGGTCTTGTTGAGGCACCGATTCATCATCCAGACGTGCATACGGAACCCATTCTTAGTGATGAGCTGAGACTCATTGTGCCTTCGGACCATCCCCTGGCAGATGTTCCGGTCGTTACCTTAGAAGAGTTGTTGAAGTATCCGTTTGTTTTACGTGAACAAGGTTCAGGTACTAGGAGGGTCATGGAGGAAGAATTCGCGCGTTGCAATATGGATTGTTCTTCCATGAAGATCGTAATGGAGTTAGGCAGCACTGGCGCCATCAAATCAGCTGTTGAAGCGGGATTAGGTATTTCGATCCTCTCCCAATCATCGGTGAAGCATGAGGTAACGCTAGGCCTTTTTAAAGTGAAGAAAATCGAGAATATTGTGTTTGAGCGCAGCTTTTATGCGATTTATTTAAATTCGACTTTGCTGCCGATTTCGGCCGTAAGCTTCATGACATTCTTGAGACAAGAAGATTTAAGTCGTTTTCTATGAGAAAACCTTTATCGAGGCTATTTTCAGAGATGAGCGACCGCGTTTAGATGTGGATTTTATCGCCAATAAGAAAGCTGTTTTTGATAGTCGAAAACTTATACTTTCTTATGTGGTGAGAAGGACGGGGGATCGAATGGCAGCAGATTTACATTCACATACAACAGCTTCGGACGGTACACAGTCGCCAAGAGCGAATGTCTTAATGGCTGTAGAAGCAGGATTAGGTGCAATTGCGATTACCGATCATGATACCATTTCAGGGGTGGCAGAGGCCCTCGCGGCAGGCTTGGAAATGGGCATTGTCGTTGTTCCTGGGGTAGAAATTTCTACAGTGGCTAACGGTCAGGACATTCATATTCTAGGGTACTACATGAACATTGCCGATGAACTATTTCTACAACGCTTGTCGTCTTTACGTGACACGAGGGATACCCGCAATGAGATGATCATTGCACGACTACAGGAGCTCGGCATTGACATTACGATGGAGGAAGTTCTTAAAGAAGTTGCCAATGTAAAGCGCAAAGGCGATACGGTTGGACGGCCGCATATTGCTGCTGTGCTTATGAATAAGGGCTATGTGAGCACGATAACGGAAGCTTTCGATCGCTATTTGGCTACGGGTGCAGCTGCCTATGCTAATCCGCCTCGTATCGAGCCGGCTACGGCGATTTCGTGGATCCATGAAGCTGGGGGCAGAGCGGTGCTCGCACACCCAGGTATTTATCACGATGATGCGCTCGTAGAGGCCATTACGTCTCAAGGATTAGATGGCATTGAAGTGTATCATGCTGATCATACGCCAGAAGATGAGGAAAGATATCGACTTCTTGCAGAGCGTAAGGGACTTCTGATCACAGCAGGTTCTGATTTTCATGGTGTTCGTGAGGGTACGGCTTTCCATGGGGCAATCGGCTCGAAACGTATCGGTATGGACGTCGTGGAACGATTACGTCAAGGGTAGGCTTTCGAAGCGAGTTTAAGGTTGTAATTACACGCTTCGGTTGCAGGGCTCACTCAATTCATTTAGGAGGATCGTTTAATGAAAAAAATTCGGAAAGCCATTATACCCGCGGCGGGACTTGGTACTCGTTTTTTGCCCGCAACCAAGGCGCAGCCCAAGGAAATGCTGCCCATCGTCGATAAACCAGCGATTCAGTACATTGTAGAAGAAGCGATTGAGTCTGGCATTGAGGATATTATCATCGTAACGGGGCGTAACAAACGGGCGATCGAAGATCATTTTGATAAATCCGTCGAACTTGAGATGATGCTAGAAGAAAAAGGGAACACCCAGCTCCTGGAGATTGTGCAGTCGGTGTCTAATCTAGCGGACGTTCATTACATTCGTCAGAAGCAGCCGCTTGGCTTAGGTCATGCAATTCTCTGTGCACGCAAATTTATTGGTGATGAGCCGTTCGCGGTTTTGCTTGGGGATGATATTCTCCAATCTTCTCCACCGGGGCTTAAACAGATGATGGATATTTATGAGCAGACGGGAACTTCCGTAATTGCGGTTCAAGAAGTACCTTGGGCTGATGTTAGCAAATATGGGATCGTTTCTCCTGCATCGAGCTACGCAAACTATCAATTGATTGAGGATCTCGTAGAGAAGCCTGATCGTGATCAAGCGCCTTCGAATTTAGCAGTCATTGGCCGATACATTATTATGCCGGAAATTTTCCGCATTTTGGAGCGTCAAGAGCCTGGCCGCGGCGGTGAGATTCAATTGACGGATGCACTGCGCGTGCTGAATAAGGAACAGCAGATGGCGGCTTATCTGATGCAAGCGAATCGCTATGATGTTGGGGACAAGATGGGGTATATTGAAGCCACCATCGAACTTGCCTTACAGCGGCCGGATTTGCAAGAGCAAGTCAAGGCGTATATTCTTTCATTAACGAAGCAATGGGACAAGCAGTAGTCTATACATAAGGAGAAAACCTATCGAGATTCTCGATAGGTTTTTTGGTTCTCATTACATTGTATTATAATCCGATATTCCGAACTCACTTGATTGTTACTTTCAATTGTTTGATTTCTTCTTCTTCCGGGGTGACATAGAGCGTCTTCTGATTCACATATATGACGAAGCCGGGCTTCGAGCCGTTCGGTTTATGGACATGCTTGATTGTTGTGTAATCCACAGGAACTTGACTCGAGTTTTTGGCTTGACTAAAGTAAGCAGCTAGCTGCGCGGCTTCAAGTAGAGTGGTATCGCTGAACTCACCGCGAATGACGACATGGGAGCCAGGGATGTCTTTTGTGTGCAGCCACGTATCCATGGAAGAAGCAAGACGATTCGTCAGATATTCGTTTTGCGTATTATTTTTCCCAACATAGATTGGAACGCCCTCGCTAGACTCGTAGCAGGCTAGAGCAGGTTTATCTTTTTTCTTTTTCTTCCGCAGCTTTTTGTTGCGGTCGCGCACATAGCCTTGCTCCATAAGCTCATCGCGAATCTCTTCAATATCCGGCAAAGAGGCAACGCTCAACTGCTGCAGTAGCGTCGTGAGGTAGGTAATCTCCTGGTGCGTTTGGGCAATTTGTTCCTCGACGATCACCGTGCTGTTCTTCAATTTACTATATTTCTTAAAATATCGCTGTGCGTTCTCCGCTGGGCCAAGAAGCGGGTCCAACGTGATGGTGATCATCGCTTGATCTTCATCGTAGTAATTAATGGCTTGGACTTCTTTATCGCCTTTCTTAATCGTATGAAGCGAGGCGGTCAACAGTTCTCCGAGAATGCGGTACTTATCAGCATCCTTGGAATCTTCGATCGTATCCTGGAGTTTTTCCAGTTTTTTAACATTTTTATTGACTTCATTTTGTAAAAATTTCAACAGATCAGATACACGTTGCTTAACCGTATCTCTTTCCGCTTTATCGCCATAGAACTGCTCCAAACACAAGCTAGGCGTTGCATATGATTTCGACGTGCCCTTGATATGCGTAAGTGGTGTCATCGCGAAGAACAGCTTGCCTGTCGGGTCTTGCTCTACAATGACCGGTTCATAGCGATTCTCGCGCATAGCGGTCATGACTTCGCTGAACGCCTGCCAAAGCGATTGAGGATCGCTTTCCGTTCCACCTTGCAGGCTCCGATATACAATTTCCTTAGCGATTAGTGGACTGAGTCCGCTGAATGCAGCTACTAATTGCTGCTCAGGTTTAATCGGAGAGGTGGAGTCCTCATCGGACGAAGCTTTGCGCTCCAATGCTTGGTGGAACGCTGCGCTATCAACCTCAAGTGGATTTAGCTTATCTTGTTCAGGCGGTGTGACATAGGCACTTCCCGGCATGACGACCCGATACGAACTGATCGCTGGCGTCACATGATGGATGCCATCTAGAATTGTTCCCGTTACGGGATCGAGCAAGATGATATTGCTATGTCGTCCCATAATTTCCACAATAATATGCTTAAGAGAGATATCTCCTAATTCATCACGATGACGAATCTGCAAACGAATGACACGTTCCATGCCAATTTGTTCCACGACCTCAATGACGCCACCTTCACAATATTTGCGAAGTAGCATACAGAACATAGGCGCATCCATTGGATTTATCGTAACTTGTTCCGTCGTTTGGACGCGCGGATACGTAGGGTTGGCGGAAAGAAGCAGCTTCACATTCTGCCTTTGGGTGCGAATTTGCAGCACGACATCATTTTCGCTAGGTTGATGAATTTTATTAATGCGGCCTCCTACATACATTTGAAGCTCGTGAACAATTGCATGAAGGACGAGTCCGTCTAAAGCCATGATGTATACAACTCCATTCTTTGAGGCTAGTTGCCATTCGACATTTGCGGGTGCCTCTATATTTCGTGGCAGACAACTTTGCTTCTCTCTATGATGCCATACTTTTCACCAAAACTTAAGGGGCTCTGAACAGGAAAGATGATTTCAGGGATATTTTCCTGCTTGTCTGAATACAAATACGTATAAGCTAATGCTTCCGAAGCGAGTTTTTCTTCGAAAAACTTTAAAGTGTGAGACAAGATCAAGTGGATGTAGGAGGGAGAAGGGCGGATGAGTCAGAATAAGTGGTACCAGTTGAACTCGGAGGATGTCTTGCAGTTACAGCAGGTGAATATGCAGCAAGGATTGCCCTGGGAGGAAGCTTGGAAACGACAGGCTGAGGTTGGGCGAAACGAGCTCTCAGAGGGGCAGCGTGTATCGCCAATTACGTTGCTATTGAATCAATTTAAAGATTTCATGGTGCTGGTGCTGTTAGGGGCGACTCTAATATCCGGCTTGCTAGGTGAATATTTAGATGCGATTACCATCGTCGTCATTATTGTGATGAATGGGATTTTGGGTTTTACACAAGAGTTCCGAGCGGAGCGCTCTCTGCGTGCATTGAAAGAACTGTCTGCACCGAATGCAAATGTATGGAGAGAAGGAGCCGTTCATCAAATTCCTGCCCGCGATCTAGTGCCTGGTGACATTGTACTCTTGGAGAGTGGTGACAGAGTTCCAGCGGATGTTCGGTTTCTAGAGACGAATGGCGTCTATATCGAAGAGTCCGCCTTAACTGGTGAGTCCATTGCCGTCAGTAAAACGATTGCGCCTATTCCTCATGACGAAGTGCCGCTGGGTGATCAGCGCAATCTAGGCTTCATGGGTACGATGGTTTCTCGGGGGACTGCAAAAGCCGTTGTTGTTCGAATCGGGATGAGCACGGAAATGGGGAAAATTGCTGATCTGATTCAAAATACAGAATCCATGGAAACTCCGTTGCAGCACCGTTTGGAGCAGTTAGGTAAAATCCTAATTATCGTCGCTATTGCATTGACCGTTCTCGTTGTTGTGGCTGGTATCATGCATGGACAACCTCCTTATGCGATGTTCTTAGCAGGGGTAAGTTTAGCTGTTGCAGCGATCCCAGAGGGACTTCCAGCGATTGTAACGATTGCACTAGCGCTTGGCGTTCAGCGAATGATTAAGCGGAAAGCGATCGTCCGAAAGCTGCCTTCGGTGGAGACGTTAGGCTGCGCCTCCGTCATTTGCTCAGACAAAACGGGCACGTTGACGCAGAACAAAATGACCGTGACCCATTTGTGGGTCGGTGGTGATGTGCTCGAGGTAACGGGAGATGGTTATGCACCTGTCGGTCAAATTCTTCTGAGTGGTCAACATACAGATGCGAACAAGCATCCTTCGCTTTCAAAGTTACTCCACGTGTCAGCTCTGTGTAACAACGCAACGTTGTTTGAAGAAAAACAAGAAGCGAAGAGAAAGAAAGGCAAAGACGGTTCTGAGGGGACTGCCTCGATTTGGAATATCAAAGGGGATCCAACCGAAGGTGCTTTAGTGGTTCTAAGTGCCAAGAGCGGGATAACGCAAAGTACGCTGAATGAAAAATATAAACGGATCGCCGAGTTCCCTTTCGACTCGGAACGCAAACGGATGTCCGTTTTGGTGTCCTCCGAGAGCGGTCGTATGGCTTGTACCAAAGGTGCGCCAGATGTTTTGCTGCAACATTGCAGTTACATTTTGTGGGAGGGGAAAGTCATTCCTTTCACATCTACATTGAAACAAAAAGTCATCTCTGCCAACGAAGGCATGGCTAAATCTGCGCTGCGGGTACTAGGGATTGCCTACAAAGAGCTTAAAGCAAGTGATCGCTACGATGATCATGAGGATGTTGAGAATGGCTTGGTCTTCGTAGGGCTAACGGGTATGATCGACCCTCCGCGCAAAGAAGTACGTGAGGCGATCTCCAAATGCCGCAAGGCGGGCATCAAAACCGTTATGATCACCGGGGATCACCAAACGACAGCAGAAGCGATTGCGAAGCAGCTAGGGATGATTCCAGCCAATGGTGTCTCCATGAGCGGTCAGCAAATTGGTCAGCTATCGGATGAGGAGCTCGACGCCAAAGTCAATGATACCTACGTCTATGCGAGGGTGTCCCCTGAGCATAAACTGCGTATTGTGAAATCACTGCAACGCAATGGACACGTTGTTGCCATGACGGGTGATGGCGTCAACGACGCACCAGCGATTAAAGCAGCTGATATCGGTATTGCCATGGGGATTACGGGAACCGATGTATCCAAAGAGGCATCTTCTTTAATTCTTAGCGATGATAATTTTTCGACGATTGTTGCAGCGATTGAAGAGGGGCGCAATATCTATGAAAATATTCGAAAATTCATTCGTTATTTGCTTGCCTCTAACGTAGGCGAGATTATGACGATGTTCATCGCTATGATGGCGGGGTTGCCGCTGCCGCTTGTGCCGATTCAAATTTTATGGGTGAATTTAGTAACAGATGGACTGCCAGCAATGGCGCTTGGTGTGGATCAGGCAGAGAAAGACCTTATGCAGCATAAGCCTCGCTCTGCGAAGGAAAGCATTTTCGCAAGACGCTTAGGCTGGAAAATTATTTCCCGTGGTATCCTCATCGGTGTATGCACCTTGGGAGCTTTCTGGCTCATCCTACGCGTGAATCCAACAGATGCAGGCACCTTGTTGAAAGCGCAAAGTGTCGCGTTTGCAACCTTGGTTATGGCACAGCTCATCCACGTGTTCGATTGTCGCAGTTCACGTTCCATATTCCACCGCAATCCTATGCAAAATAAGTACCTAGTTCTCGCTGTGCTATCCTCACTCATTCTCATGCTCGGTGTTATGTACATCGAAGCGCTCCAACCGATCTTCAAAACCGTACCGCTAGGCTGGAAAGATTGGATTCTCGTATTAATTGCAGCAGGTATTCCTACCTTCTTCATGGGGCTCGGCAGCGTGCTGTCGCCTAAACGCAACAAAGGTTCCAGAGGATCGAGAGGTTCAAGCGCCTCTGTGTACAATAAATCGTCGAAACCGAGTTTCCGTTAAGGGATGCGTGAGGTGGGAAGGTGAGGAGATGAAGATGGAGATGGAGATGTGGAAGGTGAAAACTTGAAGAAATAAACAGATGAACAGATGAACAGATGAAATATAGTAACTGTTGAAGAGTTGAAGAGATGGAAGTATTGAAAGAGCTGCCGCGAGGCAGCTTTTTCCTGTTAAAGTGAAGGGGCTCGCTTTGTGTTTGTTGCGGATGCGCCGAATAGATGGATTTTGTACAGTTATTTTGTTGGAATTTTCCTTTATACTTTGAATAAATGGATTTCCTGGTTACTACTTAGGTCTTCCAATAGGAAGACTTCTTCTATTTAAAGGTATTCCGTTCCCACATGTCGAAATGAACACGCA
>NZ_LYPB01000091.1:74517-260636 GCF_001653565.1 Paenibacillus oryzisoli | reverse complement strand
ATCGGAAAGCCGTATGAGGGAAAACCTCACGTACGGTTTGATGAGGAGGGGCTGAAATATTTCAGCCCTTTACTCTAGAAATTAGCCATCGCGGGAGCTTTTTACGACTGTTTTGGCAGAGGTAGGACGCCAGTTTATCAGTTTGATTAGTTGGTCCTGCATATAGGAAGGTGAGTATTTGAATTCGCTTTCTATCCAGTGGAAAATGAGGCCAAGCAAAGCATGGATGGAATAAATGCTCATCAATTCTTGATCGATTTCATCGTCTTGATCAGGGTAAGATAATTCTTCTTGTGTGATTTTGATTAAGGCATGCAACATCTTTTCTTTCAGTTTAGGAAGGACATCACTCCGCATTAGTGTAGTATAAATGGCGGAATTCTGATAAAAGTGATCAAATATCATAACGGATTTAGCCGGCAGCTCTTGAATACGAAACACGTCAACATGCTCATATGGTGCACGGAAGGATTGAAGTAATTGCTCCGTTAGATTGTCAATCATATCATCAAGCAAATCTTCCTTGCTCTCGTAATTGGCATAGAATGTCCCGCGATTATAGTTGGCGAACTCTACAATTTCAGTGATTGAAATAGACGTAAAGGGCTTTTGTGACATCAGTGCCAGCAGGGCTTCCCGTAGTGCCAATTTACTTCGCACGATTCTGCGATCCGTTTTCTTCGTGATTTGTGACATTTCTGTTCATTCCTTTTTGGTGTTAGTGAACAAAATCAATTCTTTTGTACGATACCTAACAAACATGCGGTTTTTACTGATTGTATCACTTCTGATACTCTATTATACTCCAAGTGAAAGAAGTTCTACAGGCACAATTCAGTGAGGTATTCGCACAAAAATACATGACATTTGGAGGAATTGCACATGAAGCTTTCTGGAAAAGTAGCTATTGTTACAGGGGCAGCGTCAGGTATGGGGAAAGCAATTGCGGAGTTGTTCGCGGCTGAAGGAGCTAAGGTTATCGTTTCGGATCTGAGGGTTGAAGCGGCACAAACAGTTGTTGCTGGGATTGAAGCTAAAGGTGGTACAGCGATTGCAGTTGCTGCAAATGTTGCGAAAGAAGAAGATGTCGCACAAATGATAGATACGGCTGTTAAGGAATACGGTACCGTTGACATTCTAATAAATAATGCTGGAATTATGGACAACTTTGTCCCTGCAGGAGATCTTACAGACGAGTTGTGGGAGCGAGTTTTCGCTATTAATACAACAGGCGTTATGCGTACAACACGGAAAGTTCTTCCGATTTTTACAGAGAGAAAAAGCGGTGTTATCGTAAACATTGCGTCCGCCGGTGGATTAAACGGTTCTAGAGCGGGTGCGGCTTACACGGCTTCTAAACATGCGGTAGTTGGATTCACGAAGAATGTTGGTTTTCAATATGCGAATCTCGGCATCCGTTGCAATGCTATCGCACCTGGTGGGGTGAGCACGAACATTGGAACTACGATTAATGCGCCAAATCCTTTTGGCATGGAGAGAGCAATGGTTGGAATGGGTTTAAATCCGCGAGCAGGGGAGCCGGAAGAAATTGCAAAGGTTGCCTTGTTCTTAGCTTCCGACGATGCAAGCTTTGTTAATGGAACAGTGGTTACAGCGGATGCGGGCTGGACAGCATACTAAGCGCAACCGAAACGAATTTAAAGGCCGATCCATGAGTAGAATTCTACTTTTGGAAGGCCTTTTTGTTTTGTATCGTTTGCAGGACATATCCCTCGTCCACTCGCATATACTTGTACAAAGTTTCATCTGTGGATTCGATTAAGAATATGTACAAGTTCGCTCGTGTAGGAGGATAACCCAACCCATGAAAACCAAACGCCAGTTCATCATCATCTGCTGTGTCTTGATTGGATTGTTAACTGCACCATGGACTAATGTAGATGCCGCACCGCCAAGCATACATACGAATGCGGTCGGTGCTTCGCTCGTCGATGTGGAGTCAGGACGTGTGCTGTATAGCGAAAAAGGGGACACGCCTATGCGCATAGCTAGTTTGACCAAAATAATGACCGCGATCATTGCGATTGAACAAGGCAATCTTACGAGCATGGTCAAGGTCAGCAAAAATGCGTTTGGCAAAGAAGGATCTTCGATCTACTTGAAGCTTGGCGAAGAAATGCGGCTGCATGACATGCTGTATGGTCTCATGTTGCGTTCCGGTAATGATGCCGCGACGGCAATCGCTGAACACATTGGTGGCAGTGTCGATGGATTTGTTTATTTGATGAACGAGAAAGCGAAAATGTTGGGGATGGATCATTCTCATTTCACGAATCCTTCGGGGTTGGATGAAGGCGAAGGCCATCGCTCAAGTCCGAATGATATGGCAAAACTTACGGCATATGCACTCAAGAATAGCGTATTTGCTGACATTGTAGCTACCAAGTTGAAAAAAGTACCCAATCCCAATGAGGCATGGGATTATTCTTGGCTCAACAAAAATAAGATGCTTTCCATGTTCGAAGGAGCTGATGGGGTAAAAACGGGTTTCACGAAACTGGCTAAGCGCTGTTTAGTATCTTCAGCAACTCGAAACGGCCAGCAGCTAGTTGTGGTTACTTTGAATGACGGAGATGACTGGGCGGATCATGCGAAGCTGCTCCAGTATGGCTTTAGTCATTTCCCGCTGCAGACACTGGTCAAAAAAGGCGACGCCATCGAAGGTACCCCCTGGGTAGCGAGCCGAACGTTCAAATACCCACTCGCAGAAGGTGAATCCGCAAGCTTAACGCATCAAGTAACGTTGGTAGATCCGATGGCGACAGAGTATCGATTAGCTGAACGAGGTACGCTGCGTGTTTCTTTGAAAAACAAGCTGATACAGACGATACCAATCTATGATCCTGCCAACCCACTAATGCAAGTACCAGAGAAAGCCACATTCTCATTTCAAACGAGCACGCCATATCAAGAGACATTACTGACCAAATATAGTTATATCTGCAGAATGCTTGTTCAGGGATTATTCCATATTTCTGGCTCCAAATGGGCGGATTAATGTGATCGACGTAAAGCTAAGTAGTAAGGAGTGCTGACCTATGGTGAATTGGATCTGGTTGTTTTTTATCGTCGTTGGTTTCCTCGTCGCGGCTATTAATGGCGATGTGGAATCCGTAACACAAGCGGCATTTGATGGTGCGAAGAATGGTGTTACTGTATGTTTTGGATTAATTAGTGTATTGGTTTTCTGGATGGGCATGATGCGTATTGCGGAAGATGCAGGTGTATTGCAAAAGTTAGCTAGACTACTGCAGCCTGCTGTCCGCTTTCTTTTCCCAAGTGTGCCCAAAAATCATCCCGCTCTTGGTTATATTATGTCAAACATGAGTGCTAACATATTAGGTTTAGGTAACGCTGCAACCCCGATGGGGATTAAAGCTATGCAGGAGCTTCAGAAACTGAATCCGAACAAAGATGAGGCAAGCGCAGCCATGGCCACACTGCTCGCGCTCAATACGTCCAGTATCACCTTAATCCCGACAACGCTAATTGCCATAAGGATGAATTTCAATTCTGTGAACCCGGCTGAAATCGTAGGTACAACACTCATTGCGACGATCATTTCGACGACAGCGGCCATTTTCGTGGATCGATGGTATCGCAGATCGCGCTCACCTATCCCTCCGCTGAAAGGATGAACCGGCATGTATGCACTCGTTTCTCTAATTTCTGCCTGGGCAATCCCGATCATGATTGTGTTCATTCCCCTCTACGCTGCTTATCGCAAAGTTCCTGTCTATGAGTCATTTGTAGAAGGGGCCAAAGATGGCTTTGACACAGCGATTAAAATTATCCCCCACCTCGTCGGAATGATGGTCGCGATATCCGTATTTCGTGCCTCTGGTGCAATGGACATGCTGATTGGCTGGATGCGGCCTTTTTTCGAAAGTATTGGCGTGCCGACAGAAGTGCTGCCGCTCGCTATTTTGCGGCCCATCACAGGAGCGGGATCGTTAGCATTTACAACGGACCTGATTGAGCAATTTGGTCCTGATTCTATGATTGGCCGAATTGCTTCAACCGTACAAGGGAGCACGGATACAACTTTGTATGTGATAACTGTCTATTTTGGCGCGATTGGGATTCGCAAAGCAGGTTATGCGCTCAAAGTAGGATTAATTTCGGATGCGGTTGGCTTTATCGCCTCACTTGCTATTTGTTATTTCGTGTTTTCTTAAAAAGCAGTCAGACAAAGTAGTCCGTATAGCCATCATTCTGTCACTATCTGTCAGTTAATGTGGGTTGCCGCTTGAGATTTGTGGTTAAGTCCGTTATCATTAGCTTGAGGTGAAAGCGGATAATGGAAAGACTGCAAAAGGTATTAGCCGAAGCTGGGATCGCATCCCGCCGGAAATGTGAAGAAATCATTACAGCGGGACGCGTGCAAGTGAACGGTGAAGTCGTCACGACGCTGGGTGTGAAAGTAAATACGGACGAAGATGAAATTCGGGTAGATGGACGTGCGATAGGTCAGCAGAAGAAGATCTATGTCATTTTGAATAAACCCAAAGGAGTTATTACGAGTGCGACGGATCCGGAGGGACGTAAGGTCGTAACGGATTTCTTACCGGGGATTAGAGAACGTGTCTATCCTGTCGGTCGATTGGATTATGATACGGAAGGCTTGCTCATTCTAACGAATGACGGTGAGTTTGCGCATTTGCTGACACATCCGAAGCATCATGTACCGAAGACCTACCAAGCGACTGTCAAGGGAGTGCCGCACGGCACGTTATTAGATAAGCTCAAAATGGGCATACAGTTAGAAGACGGCATGACCGCACCTGCCGAAGTTGAGTACGCGGATGTGAATATGGAGAAGAATGAGTCTGTCATTCAGATCACGATTTATGAAGGAAGAAACCGCCAAGTCAGACGGATGTTTGAGGCGATTTCGTTTCCAGTTATCAAATTAAAGCGGATTAAATTCGGTCCCATCTTCTTAACGGGCTTGGCAAGAGCGAAGTATCGCCACTTGACGCCTAAAGAAGTTGAAGAGCTTAGGAACGAAGCGCTAAGGACACATAACGTTCAAAAAGGCCAATAAGAATTGGCCTTCTTTTCGTTATAATAAGGGTATAATTCGATATGCCAAAACTAACATTGACGACAAAGCGAAGGTGATTAAAGTGGGTCGTAATAAGAAGTGGGTACAGATTGGGATTTTTGCAATCGTGCTCATTATTGGTGTGTTTACGATTATTACAAATTTGTCCGCTTCAGCAAGTAAGAAGTATCCGCAACAAGGGGAGAAAGCGACGAACTTCTCTTTGGTTGGATTAGATGGTCAAACGCACGAGCTTTCTGATTATAAAGGGAAAGTGGTGCTAATGAATTTCTGGGGCACATTCTGTCCGCCTTGCAAAGAAGAAATGCCTGATCTCCAGAAGCAATACGATAAGTGGAAGAGTCAAGGTGTTGTTTTCTTAGAAGTGAATGTGGACAAGAATAAAGTAACGGTTCAAGGATTCATGGAGCAATACAAATTAAATATGCCAGTTCTGCTGGACGCTAATGAAGTTGTTCGCAAATTATATGGTGTTATGGACTATCCAACAACTTTCTTCATTGGCACAGATGGCAAAATAGCTGTGAAAAAAATTGGCCAAATGGATGAGAATTTCATTAATGAGACGATTTCAAGTTTGGTAACGAAGTCTTAAATAGCAAGTCGTATGCATGTTCAACGTTTTTAGGAGGTCATCATGTTCTACAATACCAAGTGCGATTGCGGACATCAGAACCCCACTGGCACCACTCTGTGTGAATCCTGTGGTAACCCGCTGATCGATATCGATGGCAGAGACATACTGGAAATGCGCTATGACGGTATGGCCAGACGGTCTCAGAAATCAAATCCTTCACTGCTCGATAAAGTCTGGAATTTCTTCTCCTCAGTCAAAATAGCCGTATGGATCATACTCATCACCACGTTAGCTTCGGCTGTAGGTACGATATTCCCGCAAGAGAATACCTTCTTGGATATGGATCCATCCCAATATTACAGCGAAAACTACGGAACATTAGGGAATATTTATCATGCTCTTGGATTTTCCCATACGTTCAGTTCATGGTGGTTCATCACATTGCTATTCATGATTGGAACTTCGCTTGTGATTTGCAGTCTGGATCGTGTTCTGCCCCTTTATAGGGCGCTGTCTAAGCAGCAAATCCGTAAACATATTAATTTCTTGACTAGGCAAAATGTAACACTTGTTACTGATCTTCCTGCGGGGACAGATGAAATTGCTTGGACGAACAAGCTGGGTACACTCCTCCGCAAAAAGAATTACCGCGTACATACCGATGGCTCCGCCCTTCTTGCTGAGAAATATCGCTTTAGCCGCTGGGGTCCTTATATCAATCATATTGGACTCATTATTTTCCTAATCGGTGTGTTAATGCGTGGAATACCTGGCTGGCATATGGATCAATATATGGGCATCCTTGAAGGTGAAACGAAGCCGATCCCGCATACTTCGTATTACATCAAAAACGAGAAATTTACACTCACGCTGTACGATGAGCAAGATCTACCTGAAAGCATCAAATCCAAAGGGCAGATCGTTCCAAAGACGTATGAAACGCAAGCTGTCTTGTATCATTGTACTGCGAATTGCGATGGTGGGGCAGAAGCGCCCGTGCTGGAGGAAGTTCATAGGGACAATATCATTGTGAATCATCCACTGGATTACAAAGGCCTGCAAGCGTATCAGTTTGATTACAAAGCAACACCATTATTGATTTCCGTGAAGCCTACGCTTAGCAATCCAACTACGGGTGAGACATATGGCAGCTTTGATCTGCCGATGAATAATCCGAAAGAAGCTTATCAAGTGGGGGCATACACGCTAACGTTGAAAGGTTTCTTCCCTGAGTTTGGTATTGAGAAGGGGCAACCGATTTCAAAATCGAATGAGCCGAAAGCGCCAGCCTTTATTTTTAGCATAACAGGACCAGGGTTAGCAGAAAAAGGGGAACCATATCTGTATTTCCCGAGACAAATTGATAAAGAAACGTTCTCGCAAGATACGATTAACGGTGCAATTAGCCAGAAGTTGAAGCTTGCTGTTGGCTCTATGGAAGGTGTTCAATTTGCCAATTATACAACCTATTTGAACATTCGAGTTGATAAAGCCATGCCTTATATATGGGTTGGTTCCGCTATCTTTATGATCGGTGTTATTATGGGCTTCTATTGGCAGCATCGTCGGATTTGGATTCGGATAGATGGGGGCAAGCTGACACTCGGCGGTCATACGAACAAGAACTGGTTTGGACTTCGTAATGAAGTGGCCTCAGCACTCAATAAGAATGATTTGGACGTTTTACCGAAAACATTAGCAAATGGAGGAAATCAGGGGTGAATGTAAACTCTGTTAGCAGTACCTTTCTACTTATCGCATTTTTTGTATATTTGCTCGCATTCTTCCTGTTTGTTGTTTCAATTACAGGTAAAAGGTGGAGCAACCGGAAGCCGGAAGACCACACGAGGCAATGGGGGTTCGTTGCATTTATAACTTCGGTTGTCGGGTTCGCTTGTCATGTGACATTCTTCTTCACACGATGGGCTGAGGGGGATCATATCCCTACCTCCAACATGTATGAATTTATGACATTCTTAGGGATGATGATCATATGTGCTTTCTTGATCGTATACCTCATTTATAGGACACCTGTACTTGGTGTCTTCGCACTACCGATTGGGTTTATCATTATTGCCTATGCTTCTGTTTTCCCGAGTGAGGTACAGCCATTGATTCCTGCCTTGCAGAGTTACTGGTTGAAAATTCACGTGACTACAGCGGCTACGGGTGAAGCTTTCTTTGCCGTCGGTTTTGCGGGTGGATTAATGTATTTGCTTCGTGCTGTTGACTATACAGGTACTTCGAAGACTGACAAGAAGGAGCAAAGAGGGGTTGAACTTACTCTTTTCTTCATTCTTATGCTCGTTGCATTTATTGCCTCGATTTTCACATTTAATGGCTCAGGTTATAAAGCTGTATTCTCCAAAGACGTGATTGTAACGAATGCACAAGGTGTACAGGAGACGAATCATACAACTGAGACATATGTGTTGCCTCCAATTGTGAAGCCGTATGCGACAGAAGTAGTAGAGATGAAATCCTTCCTGGGGATGTCTGAACCCTTGTTTACCGCACCATCATGGATGGAAGGGGCTAGTGCAGGGCGTAAGTTAAACACGGTTCTCTGGTCAATTCTTGGCGGTTTAATCCTGTATGGACTAGCGCGTCTCGTGGCACGCAAACCGTTAGGAGCGGCGATTGGCCCGATTGTAAAAGGTATGGACGCAGAAGATCTGGATGAAATCAGTTATCGCGCGATTGCGATTGGATATCCAATCTTTACACTGGGGGCACTCATCTTCGCGATGATTTGGGCTCAGGAAGCGTGGGGTCGTTTCTGGGGATGGGATCCCAAGGAAGTATGGGCTTTGATTACATGGTTATTCTATGCTGTATTCCTTCATCTTCGACTTTCAAAAGGTTGGCAAGGTAAGAAATCCGCGTGGTTAACTGTGATTGGATTTATTGTCGTTATGTTTACATTAGTAGGAGTAAACTTAGTCATAGCAGGACTGCATTCCTATGCAGGTGTTTAAATCCAAGTACGTACATGAATAGAGGATGTGACGCTAAATGGAATTGAAACCAAGTATACTTGTAGTTGATGATGAAGAGCGTATTCGCCGATTGCTTCGCATGTATTTAGAGAAGGAAGGCTACCTCATTGAAGAAGCGGAAGATGGTGAATCCGCTTTGCGGATGGCGACTGAATCCGATTTCGATCTTATCTTGCTTGATGTGATGCTGCCAGGCATCGATGGTATTGAAGTGTGTGCACGCCTACGTCAAGTGAAATCCACACCAGTCATTATGTTGACTGCAAAAGGCGAAGAGACGAATCGTGTAAGTGGTTTCGAAGTGGGTGCGGATGACTACGTAGTCAAACCGTTCTCACCTCGCGAAGTGATTTATCGCGTGAAAGCGATCCTTCGCCGTTCCTCAGCGACTGCATATCTGTCCAAAGATGCAAGTTCCAGCAACAATATTGTATTCCCGAACTTGATTATCGAGCATGATGCACATCGTGTGACAGCTGGCGGCCAGGAAGTTGCCCTGACACCGAAGGAATATGAATTGCTTCATTATCTGGCTGTTTCACCTGATAAAGTTTTCTCGCGTGAAGAGCTTCTGAAGGATGTTTGGAACTATGAGTTCTTCGGTGATTTACGGACCGTTGATACGCACGTCAAGCGTCTTCGTGAGAAATTAAACAAAGTATCCCCGGATGCTGCAGCGATGATTACAACAGTATGGGGTGTAGGCTACAAGCTAGAGGTGCCTAAATAAGTGTTTATTTTCAGAAGTGTCGTAGGTAAGCTATGGTTAACCATTATAGGCCTAGTTGGGGTTGTCTTGCTCATACTGGGCTTTTTCCTTGTCAAATATATGGGGAATTATTTCTCGCAAGCAACGGATCAACGTGAGAATATGAAAGAAATGGCACTCAAGTTTTCGGAAGAAGCAACGACGCACATGTACAACGAACAATTCTATCAATTAAGTAATGAGTTGTTGAGTCTTCAAGATTCACGAATGCTTGTGATTTCTACGGATATGAAGGAAATGGCTATCCCGCGAACCAATGGGAGTCAATTAACAGAATTTCATGTGACTGATTTCTACACGGAAGAAGAATTGAAGCCGGTATTCGCTGGACAATCAATTGATAAGCAAGTAAACAACTCACGCAATGGTCGCTTTGAGACAGGAGCGGAATACCTAGTGGTGGCAGTTCCACTCTTTAATTTAGAGGGGGCCATTGTAGGGGCGACGTTACTTTATCAATCCTTGCAGTCGTTAGAAGCCACACAATCGTACATGTTAAGGTTGTTTGTTTATGTGTCCATTGTTGGTTTTCTCATGACAACCTTTTTCGCTTTCTTCTTGTTCTCTCAAATTACGAGACCACTCCAGCAATTGAAGAAAGCAGCTGATTTTATCACACATGGGGAATATGGCACGCGTGTTCCTATTCTTTCCAAAGATGAAATTGGTGAGCTTGCCAAAACGTTTAATCACATGGGCGAGAAGGTGCAGGAAAGTATTCATGCCCTAAGTCAGGAGAAAGAGCATTTATCGAGCATACTGCGCAGTATGACCGATGCTGTGATTACCCTGGATGTGAATGGCTCTGTGATGCTAAGCAACCCACAGGGCGAGAGAATTGTTGAAGAGTGGAGCACAATTGAATGGTCGGATGATGAGGGGGAACCAAGACGGTTCCCGAAACCGGATACGGCTTTGGGCGATTGGGGACTTATGAGCTTCAGTAATCCCAACTCGATGCCAATACCGGTACCGCTGATTCCTCTCTTTGAAGCGGTTGTTGATGAGTCAGCAGAGGCCGCTACAAAGCTTCATGTGCAAAATGGCGTGTGGTCCGTCGCGATGACGCCACTCTACTCAAGGGATCAAGTGCGCGGCGCTGTGGCCGTTCTCCGTGATGTGACGGAGGAGGAACGACTGGATAAGCTGCGCAAGGACTTCGTGGCGAACGTCTCGCATGAGCTGCGTACGCCGATTTCCATGCTGCAGGGCTACAGTGAAGCCCTGCTCGATGATATCCCCTCCACGCCAGAGGAACACGTGGAGCTGGTGCAGGTCATTCACGACGAGTCGCTCCGCATGGGGCGCCTCGTCCGTGACCTGCTCGATCTGGCGCGGATGGAAGCCGGCCATCTCGAGCTTTCCTTCAGGGAGGTCGAAATCGACTCCCTGGTGAGACGCATGCACCGCAAGTTCGCGGTGCTGGCCAAAGAGCGCGGCATCGCGCTAAGCGTGACGCTGCCGGAAGAGCCGCTCATCCTGCAGCGCGCGGATGAGGATCGCTTGGAGCAGGTTCTGACGAACCTGCTCGACAATGCTTTCCGCCATACGCCTGCTGGGGCGCGTATCGGTTTGAAAGCGGAGGCGTGCCTCTCCAAGGATCGGCCCGCGATTCGCATCGAGGTCGCCGATGAGGGGCAGGGGATTCCTGGCGAGGACTTGCCATTCATCTTTGAGCGCTTCTACAAGGCGGACAAAGCGCGGACGCGTGGATCATCTGGAGGAACCGGACTTGGCCTAGCGATAGTGAAGAATATCATTGATTCTCATCATGGTACGGTAACTGTACAAAGTACATGGGGACAGGGCAGCACATTTACGATCTGCTTACCATGTGAACATAAATAGACAGAAAATTGTGCGAATTTCGACACAAAGAAAAAGGCGAATGCTGAGTTATGACTCGGCATTCGCCTTTATTTGTAGAATATTCAGAAATAATCTTGTTGTTCGTGAAACAATTTGTGCTTATTATAGCGTTAGTGCACGCACATTTACGATTTCATCTTGGTTCGTAAGCTCAGCCAATACTTCAGCAGGAGCTGTTTTATCAATTGTTAGAACCATGATCGCGGAGCCGCCAATCACTTTACGACCTACTTGCATAGTCGCAATATTCACTTGATTGCTTCCAAGAAGTGTTCCAACGCGTCCGATAATACCTGGTTTATCGTTGTGGGAAATTAGCAGCAGGTTACCTTCAGCTGCGAAGTCAACTGGGTATTGATCGATGCGCACGATGCGCGCTCCAAAGCCTGCAAGTAATGTTCCTGCAAGTGTTTTTTCCTCTTGCTTCGTTTTAACCGTTACAGTTACAAGGTTTGTGAAACTATTTGATGCATTGGATGTTTGTACGACGATGTTAACACCGCGTGATTTAGCCAGATGCATGGCATTAATAATGTTGATGGATTCCAATTGATTTTGGAAAATACCTTTGACGATGTAGCGAGTTAATGGGCTTGTATCTACATCCATTAAGTCCCCTGCATAGTTGACTACGATTTCTGAAACAGCACCTTGCGCGATTTGTCCAAGGACAGAACCGATTTTTTCACCAAGGCTGAAGTATGGTTGTAGTTTGTTTAATACATCTGCAGGAACTGGAGGCATGTTTACAGCATTCTTAAATGGTTCATTGCGAAGAATATGAAGAACTTCCTCGGAAACGTCGATTGCTACGTTTTCTTGGGCTTCGATTGTCGATGCGCCAAGATGTGGCGTTACGATCACTTTCGGATTCGTTAAGAATGGGTGATCCTTCGCAGGTGGCTCGACTTCGAATACGTCGAAAGCTGCTCCAGCAACGATCCCTTGATCAATCGCTTCAACTAATGCTAGTTCATCAATAATACCGCCGCGTGCACAGTTGATAATGCGAATGCCTGGTTTCATTAATTCAAATTGTGGTTTTGCAATCAAGTGACGCGTTTCTGGAGTAAGTGGCGTATGGACCGTAATGAAATCAGCTTGTGCAGCGATTTCGTTAACAGTACCCAGTTTAACGCCCATTTTCTCAGCGCGCTCTTCTGTCAAGAATGGATCATAACCGATAACATCCATACCGAATACTTTCGCGCGTTTTGCGACTTCACTACCGATACGTCCCATGCCGAGAATACCTAGTGTTTTGTTGCGAAGCTCGACGCCGATGAATTTACGATCCCATTCGCCGCCAACTGTTTTCTTGTATGCTTGTGGAATCATCCGAGCCGTTGCCATCATCATAGCGAATGTAAGTTCACATGTTGCTATAGTGTTACCGTCAGGTGCGTTGATAACGATAATGCCGCGTTTCGTAGCCCCTTCTAAATCGATATTGTCAACGCCTACACCAGCGCGTCCGATTACTTTTAACTTCGTGCCAGCGCTCATGATTCTCTCTGTTACTTTAGTTTGGCTTCGAACTAAGAGGGCATCGTACTCACCGATAATGGCAATGAGTTCGTCTTCGGATAGACCAGATTGTTTAACCACTTCAACATCAGCTGCATCATAAAGCATTTGAATTCCCATGTCACTAATTGGATCGGATACTAGAACTTTGAACATAATTCGGTTCCTCCTTAGATTTGAACATAAAAAAACTCCCAGCCCTCGGATACAGACAGTTAGCCTGTAGCCAAAGGGACGAGAGATTGCTTTCGTGGTACCACCCTAGTTCGCTGCCCATTCGCATGGGTAGCCTCAATTGGTCTTGCGACCTGGAACTGTAACGTGTTCCTAACCCGATTGCATCTACTCAATTCAATGCAATAACTCTGGAGTGCTCCGCAAAATGTATGCTACCGATTCTCACCTGCCATCGGCTCTCTGAAAGCATCATGTTATGCTTGGCTCCGTCAACGCTGTACTGTGATATAGAATTTTAACTAGATTACCATGCGTACGAAATCGTGTCAATACATGTCGAACGATTTTTACTAAAACGTCATAAATGTTCGGATTGACAATAATATAGAAGCTTTTTGTTTATTCTAAAGCAAGAATGTACAGAAAGCAATGGTCATTTACGAATGTTTGAGCCCTTGTTTCTGGTGTGGTACAGTTATTGTAGGAACTTATGTTATGTAACTAGGAGTGTGTTAAGAAATGGAAATTAAGCGTATCTATCCACAAATTTTTCTACAAGCTGTCGATGAGAATACACTAGGTGATAGTGTTATTATTGATGTGAGAGAACCTCACGAATGGGAGTACTATCATATGGAAGAAGCGAAGCTTATTCCGATGCAACAAATTCCTCTCAGGATGGGTGAACTACCCGAAGATAAGGACATTTATATCGTTTGCGCTCATGGGATGCGCAGTATGCGTGTAGCTGAATACTTGCAAGAGAATGGCTTTGAACGAGTTATCAATGTTGACGGAGGAATGGCTGCCATCGGTATGTTCCGCGGCTTCCAATACGATTGAATGAAAAAGCTGATGACTTCGTCCTTGCGGACCAAATCACCAGCTTTTTTTCTTGATTATTGGATCATCTCTTGTGTCTTTTATTTTGCATCAGAGAAGAAGGGCAATTGCGGGAGCGTTTCATTGGCATACCATTTAGCTTTGCCTTTGACAAAATCACCTGTGCGTACAGCATTCGTGCTTAACAATAATTCCATGGTTTGATTCACATCGTTCACATTTAATTTTTTGGCTTGTCCGGAGGCGATGAACTCATCAATCCTAATTGTTAAATCTTGCGGATAAAATGGCGAGAACGCTTTGTTCTTTAATAATTTAGCAGTGATATATACGTTCTTTACATTGAAATTCATTGCCCGCCATTGGTCGAGATTAGCAGTATTGTTAGTATCGAAATACTCAATGTCTGGATCCAACGTGCCGTTCCAAACTAAGATAGAGTCGAAATAATTTTTTTGTGCAGTTAGGGCTTGTGTTTTGGCTTCAAGGAAATAAGCGTCCTTCTGAATGGCATCAAGCAGCTGCGAATGACTTTGTGCATTCGCTTTGGATTGATAAGAACTTAATGCATCGGTGAACAATTTAAGGCTTTTCAGGTAACCTTGATGTGATTGCACGAGTAGTGGTGAAGAGGCTGGCATACTTTTACTTTGCAACGTGCTGTATTTGTCAGCTGCAATTTTACTTAGCTCTTTCAGAACTGCAGAAGCATCCACGGCGCTATTGTCCATTTCAATTTGAGTCAATAATTCAAACCATTTATTCTGAAATTCCCTAAAGGGTAAAAAGATGGTATGGTAATATGACACGAGTACTTGTTGGTCGTAAGCACCAATTTCGGGTGTGGATGAAGCTTGGTCTGCATGCATAATTTTATCGTATTTCAAATCGGATTTCGTTTGTCCTAATCGCAAGCCGTAGAAAAAAGCGCCAAGGATACAGACCAGCATAAAGATGAACATGAGGGCAAATAAATAATCAGTGCGAGTAAGACGCTTCTCCATAAATCAAGCTCCTTGTTGTGTCTTATTATTGTTTTAGTATAGGTCAATCTCCATGAAAAAGGAATAATTTAAGGAAATGAGGCTAGTTCCTTTGAAAAAATTTGACTTCAAGAATATTCGTATCGGGAAAGTTGATATTAATGAACTGAATGATAAGACATTATTACTGAATCTTTACATTACACAACTTCTTACGCTTATTATCGGAATTATCATCCTATTATTTCAGAGTAATTCAAAGATTCTTTCCGCACTATCGTTTCAAGGCGGGCTGCGTGTTATCATTTGGGGGAGTTTGTTTGCTGTTGCAGTGCTTGGTGTTGATCTACTTATCTCACGCTGGGTCCCCAAGGAAGTGTCTGATGACGGTGGCATTAATCAAATGATTTTTGGAAATAGGGCCATTTGGCATATTGCACTTATTTCATTTATCGTGGCAGTCTGTGAGGAAGTCTTATTTCGTGGTGCGATTCAACATGCCTGGGGCCCCTATTGGACTAGTATTTTGTTTGCCGCTATCCATGTTCGATATTTGCAACATTGGCTTATGACGGGTATGGTATTCTGCATCAGCTATGGCTTAGGGTGGATTTACCTTCATACGGGAAGCCTATGGACACCAATAATTGCGCATTTTATGATTGATATGGTGATGGGTTGTATACTTCGTTTCAGCAAGGAGGAAGATCAAGGTTCATGAGTGTTGGAGAACGAGTAACTTCAAGGTCGAATCCTGTCGAGGAGGAGAACCAAGGGGATGATACCTATTTACCGCCGCGTAGAGCCGTACACCCTTCAGAACAAGGTAAATGGACGAATCTTTTTTATTTGACGTTGCTTTGGTTGTTTATCGCTTTGGTTGTGAGTTTAACTGTATGGGGAATCAAGTATTCTTCGATGTGACCAATAAAAGAGTCATACTTGCCACGATACGAATTAATCGCGGTAACGTATGACTCTTATTTCATTCCTATCTCATTTCTAACTCTATAGCATTGGGATCTACAAAGGAATAACCTTTTTCCTCAAGTTTAGTTAGCAATGTATCTAACGCACTTATTGTCCAAGGGAGCTCGTGCATGAGGATATTGCTACCGCCATGAAGCTGGCTCAATACGTTCTCAATCACTTTATTGGAATCATTATTTTTATTAGTCATATCCCAATCTAACGATCCATTAGACCATGTCATATACAGCATTTTGTTGCTTTTTACTTTTGATTTCACATAATCATTGCCAGAGCCAAATGGTGGACGGAAAAATTGCGGGGACTGACCCGTAATTTCTTTGACGATTTGCTGAACATCATCGACTTGTTTATCAATTTTCTCGTTCGGCATGTCTTTGAGATTGTCATGATCCCAAGCATGATTGCCAATGATATTTCCACTTTCGTGAACGAGCTTAACGAGTTCAGGCTTCTGCTTAATACGATAACCATTCATGAAGAAGATAGCCTTCGCTTTATGTTTATTCAGAATATCAATGAGAGATTGATTCATCGCTTGCTCTTTGGGTCCATCATCAAAGGTTAATAATATGACTTTTTTATTGCCATTGGGGTCATTTGGCACGATATCGTAGTTTTTATTCATATGATAGGTCTTTTGCACTGTTTCTTGTAAGGGCATAGTTGGTGTAGGTGAAAGTGTAGGCGCCGCGGTAGGTGTTGGAGATGAACTTGGGCTTACTGTTGCTTGAACAACTGGCGCCGAACTCGTAGTTGCAGCAGGACTTGTTTCCGTTGAATCCGCACTGCAGGCAGCCAATAGAAGCATGACGGTTAGAATTAGTGTGCTTGCTTTCTTTTTCATAATTTAAATTCTCCTTAGATCCTTACATAGTTGGTCATCCCTTATAGTACCACAATTAGGTTCATAATTCGCAGAGGTCAATTCTCCTATGTTTTCCTTCTCATTTTGTGTATGTCCACTTCTAAACTCGCACAACCTAGAGAGGATTCATACTACTCATCATGGAGGGAGATCCAATGAAATTAGGAACATTTATGCTCGGTGGCATTGTAGGAGCGGCTGCGGTTGTGTATCTCAATCGTAAAAGTAAATCCATGCTTTTCTCAGCCTTCAGCTCATCTAGTCAATCGATGGGCAATGTGATGGATAAAGCGAAAGAAACGTTCACAAGCCCTTCCTTTGGAAATTCTACAGCCCGTAATTTTTCTTCAACGAGTACAAATGGCTTGAATCAAGTGGAGAAAATCGTAAAAGAAGATCCCAGTTTGAAGGCAACTGTCAATGAAATTCTGCAGGATAATAAAATAAGTTCCGCTACAATTCAATAAAGATAAGCTCGCAGCACAGTCTGGTATACCCACGGGGCCGGCTGTGCTTTTTCTTTTTATACATAACTTAAGCGTGCAATTACAAAGATTTAGTGTTAACATGATAGGTGAAAACAATAGATGGATGCATGTCCATTTATTAATTAGTGGTTCACCTTTTTATGTTTCTAACATATTCTGATTGAAATAAGGTGACCATGCTTTCGATGCAAGCTTTCCAATTGGAGGGCTCAAAGGAGGATCCTATCATGAAAATAGAACGCTTAAGTCAGGATAAGATACGGATTTTCCTAACATTCGATGACTTAACTGAACGTGGAATTCAAAAAGACGATATGTGGAGAGAAATTCCGAAAGTACACGAGTTGTTTAGTGAGATGATGGATCAAGCCTATTCGGAGCTCGGATTTGACCCGTCCGGCCCGCTTGCTGTTGAGGTATTCGCCCTCCCAGCACAAGGGATGGTTGTTATCGTAACTAGAGGTAAGCTTGATTTGTATGCGAGTTCTGATGCATATGATGATAACGAAGCCGAAGAAGTGTACGAAATGGAAGTTACGCTTGAACAAAGCGATCTAATCTCCTATTCTTTCCGTGATTTTGAAGATCTGCTGCGTGTATCCAAAGTAATTAATCCCCTTCTAATGGAAGGCGGTACCCTTTATTCGTATAAAGGGAAATATATTTTGCAGCTAGAACCTGTAGAGCTTGAAGAAACTAAGTATCAAGCGCTTATAGCGGTCTTATCTGAGTTCGGTGAAGCATCCTCAGTGACCTTAGCTGTTCTTGAGGAATATGGGAAGACGATCATCGCAGATGACGCCGTTAAGGTACTCTGCCACCATTTCAAATAATCAGGACTCACGTCCTGGTGCATGAGAATGAAACAAGCATCTCCCAAAAACAACCGTTTTTGAGGATGCTTGTTTCTTTTTCCATAATACGCAACGAAGGTCGTTTATGTTACACGTAGAAATGTGAAGACAGAACGATTATAATAGACATATGTATTCACATTTAGAGGGGAGCTGGAACATGCATATCGTGCCTATTTTATTGGCAGCCATAGCGCCAGGTCTCTCATTGCTCGCTTATTTCTATTTGAAGGATAAGTATGAAACAGAACCAATTCACTTAGTGATACGTATGTTCCTCTTCGGCGTACTTCTCGTATATCCGACGATGGTTCTGCAGAATGCATTTATACAGGAGTTCGGAAATGGAACAATCATGACATCCTTTTTCCTATCTGGCGGAATTGAGGAATTTCTGAAATGGTTTATTCTGTATCACTTGATTTTCCGTCATGAAGCTTTCGACGAGCCTTACGACGGGATTGTGTATGCCGTGGCTGTGAGTCTTGGCTTTGCAACTCTGGAGAATATAATTTACGCATTCTTGCATGCTTCTTCGTTCTCAGCCTTGATGCTTCGTGCCCTTCTACCCGTATCGGGACATGCTTTATTCGGTGTCATGATGGGGTATTACATGGGCAAGGCCAAATTCGTTCCTCAGAAGCAGAATAGGTATCTATGCCTATCGTTGCTGCTTCCGATTGCTTGGCATGGTTCATTTGATTATATTTTGCTCATTTTCAAAAACAGCTGGTTTTGGATCATGATTCCCCTAATGACATTTCTATGGTTACGTTCGATTTGGCGTGTAGATCGTGCTAACGCACATTCTCCCTTACGTGTTGTGACGGTGGAAGAGAAGATTAAAGTGGGAAGATTTGGGTCATAATGACTGTATATACGTTGAACTCCATTACATGGATGGGGAAAGACCGGGAGGGTATACATGTCATTAACGACGCGTGTGAAAGTGAAGATCCGATGTCGATTATGTGGTGAGAAGTTCGTATTGCGAGGTAAGAAGGAAAAAGACAAGATCGAAACGGGGTTTCGGCAGTGTATCTGCAGTAATGAGCACGATTTTGAAATAGAAACGGAAAGTTAGCAGAGGCCATTCTTTCGAATAGGCCTTTTTTGCTGTCCACATAGGAAATTAAGCAGCCTGCTTATTTTGTGTCAATCTTGTATAAACCTGGCTCCACGCGTAAAAACTAAGCGCAAGATTGGGTATGAAAGGAGCAGTTTTGTGTATAAAAGATTAAGTATCGTCATGTTTCCATTTCTTTTGCTAGCATTAATCGGGGCTTCTGTATGGGGGTATTTGGAGCACCAAGAGAAGAATACGATATTAATTAAAGCGGAGAATCAGTATCAGCGCGCGTTTCATGATCTGTCCTTTCACATGGATAAGTTACATACGGAGCTTGGCAATACATTAGCAGTGAATGAAACTTCGGAGCCTTCCTACCGGAAAGGTTTGGTTAATGTATGGCGATTAACAAGTCAAGCGCAAAGCGACATCACACAATTGCCTTTAATGCTGCTGCCTTTTAACAAAACGGAAGATTTTCTAGCGAATATGGCTAATTTCTCTTACCGAATGTCTGTTCGGGACATGACGAAACAGCCGTTAACCGAAGCGGAAATGAATACGTTAAATACGTTGTATGCACATTCTGCTGATATAACCAAAGAAATACAAGGCGTGCAAAATAAAGTAATTGCAAATAATTTAAGATGGATGGATGTGGAGACCGCTCTCGCATCTGAGAACGAAATGCACGACAATGCGATTATTGACGGCTTTAAAATTGTGGATAAACAAGTGGGCGGTTACAATGAGTTGAATTGGGGGACAGGCAGTCTAAATGTGTTCTCCAAAAATGATGTTAAGATGCTGACAGGCAATGAAATGACGGGGGATCAAATTAAAAAGAAAGCTATTGATTTCCTTGGTGTGAAAGATTCGACTGGCATTAAAGTTGTTGAGAATGGTGGCAGTGCACCTGAATTTCAAAGTTATAGTGTTGTAATTCCAAGCAGTGACGCTACCCAAACAGATACGCAAATGGATTTCACCAAAAAAGGTGGCCACTTGATCTATTTTATGAAATCACGTGATGTACCGGCTGCGAAATTTAACCTTCGTCAAGCTAGAGATGTAGCGAATGAATTTTTGGATATGCATGAATACAAGGATTTAAGTGCAATTAGTTATGATCAATATCAGAACACGGCAACGATCCTCTTTGCGAAGAGAGAAAATAATGTCACCATTTATCCGGAACAAGTTACGGTTAAAGTTGCCTTAGATACTCTTGAAGTCACAGGCTTACAGGCGACCAATTATATTTATTCGCAAAAGCAGCGCAAGATTGGCCAACCGAAAATTACGGTGGATCAAGCTCGTAAACAATTGAGTTCTAAAATGAAAGTGACGGGGGAATCGCTCGCGATTATCAAAAATGATTTAGACGAAGAAGTGCTCTGCCATGAATTTATCGGTACTTTGAATAACAATATCTACCGTGTTTATGTAAATGCAGATGTGGGCATGGAAGAGAAAATAGAAACAATTCGACAAGATCAAGTGGACGCAGCTAAAGGAAAATCATAAATTAAAGGGGCAGGATATCATCCTGCTTCTTTTTTTTCTATCTAAATGGTGAGGTCATGGTATAATTAACATATAATACTTCGCGGAGGTGCGGAAATTGCTTCCTAAGGTCAACCAGATTTTACATATGCAAATGAATAGTATTGATGAAGAAGAGTCCAAAATCGAATATAAGTCAAGGATTGCTGATGTGACAGAAAGCGCGATCATCATTGAAATTCCTTTGAATGAAAAAACAGGACGATTGAAAAAGCTGTATCAAGGTGATGAGATTAGTGCTCATTTCCTAGGTCAAGGTGGTGTGAAACACTATTTCACGACAGAGGTTGTAGCTTTTACCGAGGATGTTATTCGCTTAATCGAACTGAGGCTTCCTGAACTAAGCGCAATTACTCAGATTCAGCGGAGAAATTTCCTTCGTGTTTTAGCGGAATTAGAAATTGCCGTGAAGCTGAATGATCAGATCCAATTTGTCGGCTTAACCGATGACGTTGGCGGCGGGGGTATTTCATTTATTTGTGATGGACATATTCCAATTGGGTTGAATGCGATAATTTCATGTTGGATTCTTGCGCCATTTAAGAATGGATCGATTGAGCATATACCGTTTACGGGTGAAGTTGTGCGCGTGAAAGGGACCGAGACTGGGAAGCAGTTAGTGATGATCCGTTTTGCAGAGATTGCGGATAGAGAGCGTCAGAAATTGATTCGGTTCTGCTTTGAGAGACAGATGGATTTTCGTAAACGCTAAGGATTGAGATCTATACACGAAGGGTATACTGCTATGCATATCGGATGCTAGCAGGAGTGATCTCATGTCGAAGGAGCAAGATAGAGAACCATATGAACAATTGTTTTTGCAATTCTCTGCAAAAGTAGAGAAGGTCATAATTAGAGCTGTGATTTTCGTTGTTATTTTGCTAGTTTGTGTACAAGCTTTATTGCAAAATGCTTATATTCGTAAGCATTTCACACGTGTTGAGCCACTTGAAGGACAGCCGTATATGGTGCCAGAACATCCCCTGAGAGAGCGTTCATAAGCGCATGAAATCAAGGGTGATTACTACCCAAGTTTTGCATATGGCTATGTTGTGTGATATAATTTCTATTAATTAGCAGGCAAGTGCCTGCTTTTTTGTTCGTAAGGTACTGCGAAGTATTGTTAGGAGGAACAGCAGCTTGGATAAGTTCAATATTGCCATAGATGGTCCTGCTGGAGCCGGTAAAAGTACCATTGCACGGCTAGTTGCCGGTGCACTTGGTTTTATTTACGTGGATACAGGAGCCATGTATCGAGCAGTAACGTGGAAAGTACAGCAAGAAGGGCTGCTACCTGAGCAAGAAACAGAAGTGGCTGCGCTCGCTAAACGTATGCAGATTGAGCTCATCCCTGGAGATGAAGGGCAACAAGTCATCGTTGATGGTGTTGATGTGACGAAAGCGATTCGGTTGGCGGATGTAACAGCACATGTTTCACAAATTGCTAGTTATGGCGCTGTACGTCATTTGTTAGTTGCGTTACAGCAGCAAATGACTGTTTCCAAAGGCGTAGTCATGGACGGCCGTGATGTTGGTACGCATGTCATGCCAGATGCAGAGATCAAAGTTTTCTTAACAGCGAGTGTGAAAGAACGTGCAGAGCGCCGATTCAAGGAATTAGAAAACAGTGGTACGAATACACTGACTCTTTCCGAGTTGGAGCAGGATATCGCACGTCGCGATCAATTCGATGAGGCGAGGGAGATTTCGCCACTGCGTAGGGCGCATGATGCCGTGTTGATGGACAGTACGTCAATGACGATTGAAGAAGTTGTGGACGAAATCCTTGGACTTTGCAAGGACAAAGTCGGGGGTGGCAAATAAAGATGCTATATCGCATCGGAAGAGCCTTATTTCGATTTATTTTCACCGTATTTTTCCGAATGCGTGCCATCGGAATGGAAAATGTTCCATCGCAAGGAGCTGTCGTATTGTGTGGCAATCACACTAGTTTCTTGGATCCCCCATTCTTAGGTTCACCATTGCGCCGTAAGGTGCATTTCATGGCCAAAGCGGAGCTCTTTGATATACCAGTGCTAGGGTCAATTATATCCAAAGTAGGTGCATTCCCTGTGAAACGCGGAGGCGTAAGCAGAGAATCAATCCGACTTGCTGTACAATTGCTGCGCGATGGCAATATGCTAGGTGTTTTTCCAGAAGGATCAAGAAGTAATGCTGGGGGAATGGGCAAAAAGGGAGCTGCTAGTCTTGCGTTGAAATCAGGCGCTGCTGTTGTTCCGGTAGCTATCGTAGGTACCTACTCACTATTTCGTCGTATGACAATTGTTTATGGAACACCACTTGATATGAGTGCTTATGAAGGCGGTAGTTCTGAAGATTTGGAGCAGGCGACTGAGGCGATTATGAAAGAAATTCGCCGACTACATACAGTTACTAGTAAAGCATAAGCAGAAATGTATGGAATTGAAAGCTTGGAATTATACTAACCATAAAGTGATTTGAACTTATTACTCGTGTTTGAAACAGAGTAGGAGCTTGACTGCTGCTTTGTGACTTATAAATTATTTTTGTTGGTTGTAAATAGAGGAGGCTAATCTCATGTCAGAAGAAGTAAAAGTTGAAGATCAATCACAGGAAGCTCAAGAAACGGCCGTATCACAAGCAGAAGCAGAGCACGCACTTAACAATGTTGCTGTGTTGAAGAAAGGCGCTACAGTTAAAGGCAAAATCGTTAAAGTAGGCGCTGATCAAGCATTCGTAGATATCGGTTACAAATACGATGGTGTTATCCCAGTTCGTGAGCTTTCTTCCGTAAGCTTGAATGACGCTGCACAAGCAGTTGAGCTTGGTCAAGAAGTTGAACTGAAAATTGTTTCCATCAACGATGCAAAAGAAACATTAGTATTGTCCAAACGTGTAGTTGATAACGAAAAAGCTTGGGAAACACTTCAAGGACAACTTGACAGCAAAGAAATTATCGAAGCTGCAGTTGCAGAAGTTGTTAAAGGTGGATTAGTTGTTGATATTGGTGTGCGTGGTTTCGTACCGGCTTCAATGGTAGAACGTCAATTCGTTGAAGACTTCTCTTCTTACAAAGGCCGCACTTTGCGTCTTCGTGTGAAAGAAATTGATCGCGAGAAAAACAAAGTCATCCTATCCCAAAAAGATATTTTGGATGAAGAGTTCGAAACGAACAAAAAGAAAATCATCGAAGGTCTTCAAGTTGGTCAAGTGCTAGACGGTACTGTACAACGATTAACACAATTCGGAGCATTCGTTGATATCGGCGGGATTGATGGACTCGTTCATATTTCCGAACTAGCTTGGCAGCATGTTGAACAAGCCTCTGATGTTGTTAAAGAAGGAGACAAAGTTAAGGTGCAAATCCTTAAATTGGATCCATCCAATGACAAAATCAGCTTGAGCATCAAAGCTACACAAGATGGCCCTTGGTCCAATGTTGAGCGTGATTTCAAAGCTGGTGATATCGTAACAGGAACAGTTAAACGTCTTGCAGCTTTCGGCGCATTCGTTGAAGTAGCACCTGGTGTCGAAGGACTTGTTCACATTTCCCAAATCGCACACCGTCACATCGGTACTCCGCATGAAGTTTTGAAGGAAGGTCAAGAAGTACAAGTGAAAATCTTGGAAATCAACCTTGCTGAGAAACGCGTTAGCTTAAGTATTAAAGATACAGAGGATGCTCCTGAGGCACCTGCTGGTGCAGCGGCTCCATCATCAGCTGGCAAACCAGAGAGAGAAAGACAACCTCGCGGCGATCGTGACCGCGGTAACAGCGCTAGCCACCAAAAAGAAATTGCTGGTAACGAAAACGTATCCCTAAGCAATCAAGGTTTGTCCATGACACTTGGTGAGCGTTTCGGAGATAAACTAGCTAAATTCAAAAAATAATGGGATCCAATTGCTAGGGAGGGTACAGAAATGCGCATCTCACGCAAAATGGAGCATGTCCATTACGCGCTGGAGCTTGGTCAAACCCGTCAGCAAGGGTTGGCGGATATCAAGCTTGTGCATAACTGTCTTCCTGAGACATCGACGGATCATATTGCTTTAACAACAACAATCGGCGATCTCACTATGAGTTCGCCGATTTTAATTAATGCAATGACCGGCGGGGCTCATGAGACAGAGAACATCAATCGCGAATTGGCCATACTCGCTAGGGATAAAGGTTTACCTATGGCCGTTGGCTCACAGATGTCAGCTATTAAGAATAGCGAAGTGGCTTCTAGTTACGAAGTGGTGCGACGCGAGAACCCAAATGGTATCATCTTCGCCAATTTGGGGAGCGAAGCGACAACGGAACAAGCATTGCGTGCAGTGGATATGATAGAAGCAAATGCACTTCAGATTCATTTGAACGTTATGCAAGAATTGATTATGCCTGAAGGTGACCGCAGCTTCATTGGCATGCTAAAGCGTATTGAAAACATTGTTCGTCATACACCAGTTCCAGTTATTGTGAAAGAGGTTGGTTTTGGCATCTCACGCGATAATGCGAAGCAATTAAGAGATATTGGCGTTCAAGTGCTCGACGTTGGTGGCTCAGGTGGCACAAATTTTGCTGCGATTGAAAATGCAAGGCGTCCGGCAGCATTAGATTGGCTGAATGATTGGGGGACACCGACAAGTATGACTTTAATAGAGACCCTGTCTGTTTATCCGTGGGGTTCTGTTATTGCATCTGGCGGTATTACGAATGCATTGGAAGCGGCGAAAGCACTTACTTTAGGTGCATCGGCAGTGGGCATGGCTGGAGCATTCCTTAAGGTATTGCGAGTAGAAGGTGTTGATGCACTTCACGCTTATGCCGAAGAACTTCATCAAGGACTCATTTTAATTATGACGGCATTAGGCGCTAATTCGATTCATGACCTTACAAGATGCCCAGTGGTAATTGTTGGAGATACCGCAGAATGGTGTCGTGCGAGAGGAATTGACTTAACTTCATACACAGAGCGAACGAATCAGAGTAAATAATCAAATTATTGCCATACTAAGGATCAGGCAGATCTCCCTTGTTACTCACTTGAGGGGGAGCCTGAAGATCCGCAAGCACGTCGATGACAGTGCAAGTCATTGATAGCTAAGCAGGCTAGGTGGTTTGATTATGAATGCTGGTTATCTGTCGCTTATTCTCCTTTGCATCACGTTGATCTTGTTCGCCAGCGGCTGGAAGGAGCTGTACATTCGAAGTATATCGCATAAAGGCATGCTTCTTTTTTTTGCCTCTTGGCTGATTGGATCGAGAGTAACGGTGACGTTTCAAGGAGTACATATCCAACTTGTCTATGTTGTTGTATTATCGATCGCATTTAGTATTCTTTATGTCACACGAGGTTTTATACATAAGCTTCATCTACTTTCCATAGGACTACTGATTGGTTCACTCCACTTTCTATTTCAACAACTGCTGGAAATGGACCCGATTCTCATTATTCGTAATTCAGAATGGCAGACTGCTCTTTTGATTGCGATTGTTGCTGTTGTTGTGCAGCGAAATGCGTGGGAACAAATTGCTGCTATTTCGATCGGGTATTTGATCGGGGATATGTATCAAGCTGGTATTCATCAAGTAAACGGTTTTCATCAGCTGGGGATGGCTACATTTCAAGACCAGTGGTGGCTTACTATTTTTACAGCAAGAACTATGACAATTGTCATACAAGCTGCATATAGTGGTTGCCGAACTGTCTTGAGAAGTTGGCTAGATCGCAGGGGGGGCAACTAGTATGGATATGGTTTGGTTACATGCGCATCGGTATACGATTGGCATAGTCATAGGTGTTATATTTGGTATTATGTCACGGATCAACATGTTGCGGACGGATTATCGGCAATATCCTACGTATCCACATGGTAAAATCATCCACGTCTCCCTTGGCGTAATCGCTGCGGGCCTTGGAGCAGTTGCTGTACCTGCCCTATTGGAGAAAAATTACACGGCTGTCACTTTTCTTTCCTTAGCCGCACAACAATTTAGAGATGTGCGCAACATGGAAAGACAGAGCTTGACGAAAGTAGATGAGTTAGAACTCGTCCCTCGAGGAGCGGCTTATATCGAAGGGATTGCAATGGTATTCGAAGGCCGAAATTATTTAGTCATTATGACAGCGTTTTTGGCCTCCTTATTTAGTATTATAGGTGCTTGGTACTGGGGGATCGCTGCGGGAGTCATCTCAATATGGCTGGCAAACTTTTTTAAATCGGGCAGTAAATTAGGAGACATCGCTGATATTGTACCAGCTGACATTCGAATGGATGGGCCGGACGTCTACGTGGGTTCTATCTATTTGTTGAACGTAGGGCTTAGGGATTCAAGAGAGAAAATTTTGAGATACGGCCAAGGTTTCCTCATTAAACCGAAAAATCGAAATGCCCGTGTAACGATTTCTCATGTTGGTCAGAGGCAAGCGATTATGTATGATATGTCTACTTTATTTGGCGTCTATCGTGATGAAGGAGAACCATCGCTGCGACCTATGGCCAAATTGGATTTGGACTCAGGAACGATCGGTTTGCTCTTGCTCCTGCAGGAAAATGACAAAGAGAAAACATTCACGGCTCTTCATCGTGTACCTGTTCTTGAAAGTGCTGTACGTATGCCTTCTGAAGCTGGAGTCAATAAAGAGAAGGAGGGGTAATGCCCTTATGTCGCAAATTCTCGCGATCGTGACGTTATCGAAAGACCGAATTGCTGGTGGTGCTCCTATCTTTGTTGTCGAAGGTGAAGAAGAGATGCAGAGAACGGCATTTTCATTGGAGAAAATGTTAGATGCGAATGCTCATGATTTAAAAAATGGTACAATGATTCTAGTTAAACATTCCTGATCATTCGATGAAAGAGCGCATTTGAAAAGGTAGTCTCAAAAGAGATTAGCCAAGGCGCTTCTTTTTTGTTATGATGTAAGTTGCGTAATTTTCCATGGCTGAACATGGAATCCGAAGGAGAGATGTCATTTGGCTAGACCGGTACTTGCAATTGTAGGCCGACCTAACGTCGGGAAATCCACCATTTTTAATCGAATCGTAGGCGATCGTATGGCGATCGTAGAAGATAAACCAGGTGTCACGCGAGATCGTTTATATGGTGTTGGTGAATGGCTGAATACATCGTTTAGTGTCATTGATACAGGCGGTATTGAAATTGATGGAGAAGATGTCATTCTGAAGTCTGTTCGTGTACAAGCTGAGCTTGCCATTGAAGAAGCGGATGTTATTGTGTTCATGGTCGATGCCAAAGCAGGCGTTACACCGTCAGATGAGGAAGTAGCGCAGCTATTGTTTCGTTCCAAGAAACCAGTTGTCCTGGCTGTGAATAAAGTGGATAATTTGGCACGTCAGGATGATATCTATGAATTCTATTCCCTCGGTTTCGGTGATCCTGTAGGGATTTCTGGCTCCCATGGAATTGGGATTGGTGATTTGCTTGAGGTAGTTTGTAATTTGTTCCCTGATAAAACGGATGATGAGTATGGGGAAGAAGTTGTTAAATTTGCCTTGATTGGGCGGCCGAATGTCGGGAAGTCTTCGATGACGAACGCGATTCTAGGTGAAGAACGTGTTATTGTGAGTGACGTTGCAGGAACAACTCGTGATGCAATTGATACACCTTTCGAACGTGACGGACAGAAATTCGTTATTATTGATACAGCGGGTATGCGTAAACGCGGAAAAGTCTATGAGAACACAGAGAAATACAGCGTAATGCGGGCAATGAAAGCCATTGAGCGTGCAGATGTGGTATTAGTTGTCATCGACGGACAAGAAGGTATTATTGACCAAGATAAGCACATTGCTGGCTATGCGCATGAAGCGGGTAAAGCGATTGTGATTGTCGTAAATAAATGGGATATCGTTGAGAAAGATGATAAGACGATGCAACACTTTACGACGACGATTCGTGATCATTTCTTGTTCTTGAGTTATGCACCTATTGTGTTTGTATCTGCCAAAACAACACAGCGCCTTCATAAATTGTTGCCTGTCATTGTACAAGTAGCTGAGAATCATGCCTTGCGTGTACAAACGCATCTCCTGAACGATGTTGTTTCCGATGCGGTTGCCTACAATCCACCGCCAACGGATAAAGGTAAGCGTCTACGGATTAACTATGTGACGCAAGTTGCTGTTAAGCCGCCGGTGTTCGTGCTCTTCGTGAATGAGCCAGAGCTTATGCATTTCTCATACGAACGTTATTTGGATAACAAAATTCGTGCAGCATTTGGCTTTGAGGGAACGCCAATTCGCATCTTGAGCCGTAGAAAAACTTCGGACAAAGAATAGGAGATGTTGTACATTGCTTTCGATAATAACAATCGTAGTGGGCTATTTACTAGGATCCATCAGCTTTAGTTATTTATTCGGAAAATGGTTTAAGGGAATTGATATCCGCAAGCACGGCAGTGGGAACGCGGGGGCTACCAATACGCTCCGCGTTCTCGGGAAGGGGCCAGCAATTCTCGTCCTGCTGCTCGATGCTTTCAAAGGCGTGATAGCTGTCTTGCTGGGGGCTTGGGCTGCCCCAGGTTCTGATGATATCTGGATTCGTGTTCTATGTGGTTTAGCAGCCATTGTAGGGCATAACTGGCCCGTGTATTTCGGCTTTCGAGGTGGCAAGGGCATTGCAACTACAATTGGGGTCATGGCAACGCTTTGTTTTGTCCCAACATTGATCGCAGGTCTAACAGCAATCTTAATTATCGCTATCACACGATTCGTATCGCTTGGATCCCTTATTCTTACAGCACTTTTACCTTTTCTTATTTGGGGGATGGACAGGCCGTTACCTGTTTTGTGGATAAGCATTTTGTTGTGTGTTTTTGCTTTTATCAGACATCGGACGAATATTGTGAAGCTTATTCAAGGTAAAGAAAACAAGCTGGGCCAGAAAAGAGCCTAACGAAAAACAACTACGCGTAGGAGGGGTAACCGTGACACAAAAAGTATCGGTCCTTGTAGCTGGAAGTTGGGGGACGGCACTCGCCTCGGTATTGGCGGATAATGGGAAAGAAGTCCTTCTATGGTCTCGTAATGAAGAGCAGGTAATTGAAATTAATGAAAAGCACACGAATAGCCGGTTTCTGAAAGATATAACGCTTTCACCTTCGATTATTGCGACACATTCTCTACAAGAAGCTGTACAAGATGCGGATGCGATCATTATGGTGGTTCCATCTTCTGGCATGCGTGAAGTCGCTGCTCGAATTCGACCGTTCCTCAAGAAGGACACATTGATCATTCATGCGACGAAGGGCTTTGAAACAGGGACACTCAAGCGTATGACTGAGGTTCTGGCAGACGAGCTCCCTGAGATGGAGCCGAAACGATTCGTGGTTCTTTCCGGACCGAGTCATGCGGAAGAAGTCATTTGCAAAATGCCGACAACGGTCGTTGTCGCTGCCGAGGATATTGAAGCAGCGGAGACTGCTCAGGACTTGCTTATTACGCGATATTTCCGTGTGTACACCAATCCCGATGTAACTGGTGTTGAGGTAGGCGGAGCGCTGAAGAATATTATTGGACTAGGTGCAGGGCTGACAGATGGTCTGGATTTCGGTGATAATGCCAAAGCAGCACTTGTAACTAGAGGGTTAGCGGAAATCACGCGATTAGGTACTGCCATGGGAGCTAATCCTCTTACATTTGCCGGCTTAGCTGGAATTGGTGATTTGATCGCTACATGCACAAGTAAGCATAGTCGAAACTGGCGGGCGGGCAATAAATTGGCCAAAGGTATTGCTTTGGACGACGTGTTGGCAGAGATGGGAATGGTTGTAGAAGGCGTGAAAACGACCAAAGCAGCTTATGACCTGGCGCAACGTTATGAGGTCACGATGCCGATTACGAATGAATTACATAATGTTTTATTCGAAGGGAAATCTCCACAGCTTGCAGCAGGTGATCTCATGGGACGTGTGCGTACGCACGAAATGGAAGAATTACCGCTGACCAGATGAGAAAAGGTTGGAGATAGCCTACACCAGATCTTCTCCGCACTCATACTATACCCTATCAGGACTTCTCATTAGTTCAGGGTACAGGAGGCGGCACAATTGGCGAATAAAGATATGTCAAAGGACATATTAAGTGTGGTCAAGAAGAAGACGGGCAAATCTGTGACATCTAAAGATATCGAAAAAATTGCAAGTGGAGTGAAACCTTCGACGATGCAGAGTGAAGTGCAATTAAGGGCTCTCATCAAACAGGTATCAGGACTAGTGAATGTCAAGGTATCCGAAGAAACGATTAATGACATCATTCAAGCTGTGAAAAGCAGTAAATTAGATACCAATAATATGCAGCAACTGATGAGCATGATGATGGGCAAGAAATGAGAAAAAAGCATGAAGGGGTTCATCCCCTTTATGCTTTTTTCTCATTCTGTGCTATACTTACATGTGTTTCATTTTTACGATTTTTACATAAGGAGTTTATCATATGTCATCTTTAGACAAAATGTGGGCCTCGTTTGTTGCGATGGGATTAATGGTAGTTGCATCATTTCTGATCTCATATGCACGCACAAGAACATCAGGCGTATGGCGCGGCGTATTATCTTTAATTGCTTTCTTAATGTTTATTCCTATCTTACTTTTCATGTTATCTTCGTTGTTTTAACCAACCGGAGGGGAAATCATCATGTTAGAACTGAAAACGCGCAAAACACAGATAAAATTAACGCCTGAAACGGGACTAACCATTCTGGATCATGCACTAAAAGCAGATGTTGATTGGGGATTTTCTTGTACGCGAGGAACCTGCGCGAGGTGCCGCTGTTACGTGTCTGAAGGTCGTGAATTGCTTGCGGAAGCATCCGAAGCGGAAGAAGATCGTCTAGAGCCAGAGGAGCTTGCACAAGGCTACCGCTTAGCTTGTCAATGTGTAGTCAAGCAAGCAGGAACGATTTCAGTTACGCACAAGCCTTACTTTTAAAAATTTACTGCCTGAAAGGTGTGGGCATGATGAAACTGCTGGAGCCACTACTCCCCTCGATTTCTACTATTCATACACGGTTACAGCAAGCCCATAATGTACAATGGCTAATTGGCGGAAGCTGTGGCTTACTCATGCATCATGTTGATATTGGTAGAACTCCTAGAGATTTGGATATTTATGTCGATCTGAAGGATGTACACACGGTGCATAAGATGCTGCAGCCATACGCAATGGATAACCCCGAATTCAGTGAAACACCCATATATGCTTCGACGCTGAGTCATTATCGTATAGATGGACATGCTGTCGAGGTTGTTGGTGATTTCAAAGTAAAAGCACTTGGATCCTTGTATCAAGTTGAAGTCGATTACTTGTTGGAGAATCATAACTATCCATTCTCCATGGAGTCTTGGAAGGTTCCTGTGATGCCGTTAGCACATGAGTTTCTCTTCAATGTTCTCCGAAACCGGCCAGATCGCTATGAACCGATTCTCAGAGAGATGCAAGATCATCCTGATAAACATATGCAAGCTTTGAGTGATTTAATGGAGCGCAATCAATGGGGATATGAATTTCATGTTAAGATGAACGAATTGCTAGATTGGAATCGGTGATGAGTATGAGTATGTTCGAAATTCATTTTTGGCCAGATCATAAAAGAATTAAAGTAAGAGCAGGCACAACATTGTTGGATGCTGGTAACAAAGCCAAAGTCCATATACGCACGCGTTGCGGAGCTAAGGCTGCTTGTTTAATGTGTAAAGTTAAAGTAGATGACCAAAGTGGTCTAGCACCTCTAAACACGAACGAACGGTTAAAGCTTGGTTCCCTAGCAGATGATGGGGTTCGCCTAGCTTGCCAAGCACGAGTCACCGGTGATGTGGACGTACACATTCCAGAGGATCCTTTGAAGGCCGCAATTCGAGCACAACTGGCTAGGCAAGCGGAAGACGATGACTTCATTTAGACAAGATGGGATGGTAGAAAGGTGAACTTAAAACGAAAACGAACCCAAGGTAGAAGCTTGCTTCTGGTAATAATCTTGGTTATTTTGCTTACAGGATGCGCTTATCCTCAGGAACTACGGAAAGAGAATCAAATCAATCCAGCAGAATTTATTACAGTTGTGGGGCAAGCTGTAGATACGTATCATGAGAAGACCGGCGTACTACCCATTAAAAATAGTGACATGACGACACCCCTCTATGAGAAGTATGTGATTGATTTTCCGAAACTTAAGAAAACGAATCTTCTCAGTTCCGTGCCCGCCAACGCATTTGAAAGCGGAGGTGTCTTCATCTATGTGCTTGTAGATGCCGAAACGAAGCCCATAGTGAAACTAATGGACCTATCCGCCTATCAAAGTGTGGAAGATGTGCAGAAGAAAGTAAATGATTACATAGCGAAACATAGTGGCAATATACCGCAAGGGGTTGCCATTAATGATGCCTATGCATATGTTGATTTAAAGTTAATAGGAATGAAAGAACCTGATATTAAATCTGTGTATAATCGAAAAAATACCATCACATACCTAATAAACAGGCAAACGGGGGAAGTATCGATTGATTATGCGATGGATATCAACATGTTCATTAAGAACAATGCATTAGAGAGTTCCTTTAAACCGGATCAAGATTTGCGGCGAATTCTTGTAGATAAATCGTACTTCGTACCGATACGAAGTGTTTCATATGTATGGAAGAACAATCAGCCAATGCCTCAGAATTAAGTTTTGACCGAACCTCTTACCCTTGTGTAAGAGGTTTTTTTGTCGTAAGCGAATAAGCGCAACCGACTGATCATATATTCTTTCGAAAGCCGTATGTGCTTCATAAAATATGAGCGAAAAAAAGTTGTAACGCATCTATCATATTTCTATCGAAAGTACATATATTTTTACTAGTCCAAATGAATGTACGAGTAGTCAATTGTTACCGTCACTAGAGTCAGTTGACGACCAAACTGTAGGAGGGATTCTCTTGGAGAAAGTGGATATCTTTAAGGACATTGCAGAACGAACGGGAGGGGACATTTACCTGGGGGTTGTCGGCGCAGTCCGGACAGGGAAATCAACCTTTATTAAGCGTTTTGTGGAATCTGTAGTGCTTCCGAACATTCAAAGCGAAGCGGATAGGATCCGGGCTACCGATGAACTCCCGCAGAGCGCTGCTGGCCGCACGATTATGACAACGGAGCCGAAATTCGTACCGAATACGGCGGTTCAAATTTCTGTGGCCGAAGGGTTGAACGTAAACGTTCGCCTGGTTGATTGTGTTGGATATGCAGTCGATGGCGCCAAAGGCTATGAAGACGAGAACGGACCTCGGATGATTAATACACCATGGTTCGATGAGCCGATTCCTTTCCAAGAAGCGGCAGAGATTGGAACGCGCAAAGTCATACAAGAGCACTCTACATTGGGTGTCGTGGTTACGACAGATGGCACAATTTCGGATATTCCACGGTCTTCTTATGTATTGGCAGAAGAAAGAGTAATTAATGAACTCAAAGAGGTAGGAAAGCCTTTCATTGTGATCATTAACTCTCAGAAGCCAAACAGTGAGCCTGCACTTGAGCTGCGCAGCGAGCTGCAAAGCCGCTATGATGTTCCGGTTGTAACGATGAGTGTAGCTAGCGCTGGGGAAGAAGAAATGGTCTCCGTGCTTCGTGAGGTTCTGTATGAGTTCCCAGTTCATGAAGTCAATGTGAACTTACCTAGCTGGGTGATGGTTCTGGACGAGAATCATTGGCTGCGGACACAGTTCGAAGCTTCCGTTCGCGATACGGTACAGGATATCAGACGCTTACGTGATGTTGACCGTGTTGTCAGTCAATTTGCTGAATATGAGTTTATCGACAAGGCAGCTTTAGCCGGGCTGAGTATGGGGCAAGGAGTAGCAGAAATTGATCTATTTGCACCTGATGAGCTCTATGATCGCATTCTCGTCGAGGTCGTGGGTGTTGAGATTCGCGGGAAAGATCATCTTCTTCAGCTTATGCAGGATTTCACACATGCCAAGAGGGAATATGATCAATTCGCAGAAGCACTTGAAATGGTCAAAACAACCGGTTATGGCATCGCACCACCTACGCTCGCTGAGATGGCGTTAGATGAGCCTGAATTGATCCGCCAGGGCTCCAGATTCGGCGTACGTCTAAGAGCGACAGCACCGTCCATTCATATGATTCGAGTAGATGTAGAATCCGAGTTCTCACCTATCATCGGTACTGAGAAGCAAAGTGAAGAACTTGTCCGCTATCTCATGCAGGATTTTGAAGATAATCCGCTTAAGATTTGGGAGTCTGATATTTTCGGCAGAAACCTTCATTCGATTGTTCGTGAAGGTATACAAGGCAAGCTTGCTCAAATGCCTGACAATGCCAGATACAAACTTCAAGAAACGCTTGGGCGTATTATTAATGAAGGCTCAGGTGGCTTGATCGCCATTATCTTGTAAGAAAATGTAGACAAAAAACACTCGAAAGGGTGTTTTTTGTCGTTTTCTAACGTAAAGACCCACATAAATTGGAAATAGATACTTGAAATTGCTCCCTGAGTGTATTACTATGAATTTATTCGTCTGCTTTCAAAGTTCATTTTGCTTAGAAAATCAACGATTTTTCAGAAGTTTATGTATAATTTTTGGGAAAACGGTGAAAACAGGAAGTAACGGTAGTAAGAAATTTTGGGGGGAGGTGAATGGCATGAATAAATCTGAATTGATCAACAAAGTTGCGGAAACATCTGAGCTTTCCAAGAAAGACGCAACGAAAGCAGTAGATGCTGTTTTTGATGCAATTTCTGAAGCATTGCAAGGTGGAGATAAAGTACAATTGGTTGGGTTTGGTAACTTCGAAGTTCGTGAACGTTCTGCTCGTAAAGGACGCAATCCACAGACTGGTGGAGAAATTGATATTCCAGCAAGTAAAATCCCAGCTTTCAAACCTGGTAAAGCACTTAAAGATGGCATTCAATAATTTGTATTTATACATAGGATTGAACGTTACATAATTATAAAGCCGTGACCGCTAAATGCGGATACGGCTTTATTTGTTTTGCCTGAAAATGGCTTTACAATTTGAAATTCTCCTACTATACTTACAAAAGTGAATGCGTTATTTGTGGCTGTAAACGTGACGGGGTATGGCGCAGCCTGGTAGCGCGCACCCTTGGGGTGGGTGAGGTCGCACGTTCGAATCGTGTTACTCCGATAATGACAGAGACATCGGTGTTCGATGTCTTTTTCTATTGCCAAGATTATGCGCAAGTAATCTTTCATGTGTTTGAATCTCTTGGATTACGTAGGGGGTACGGGGTTGACTAAGTTGAAGTTGAATGAGCTTATGAAGTCAATGGATTGGACAATGTTCGGAATAATAGCATCAATTTTCTTAATATGGCAAATTGGCACAGTAGGCAACTGGAGTACAGAATGTTGGATATTACTATGTATTTGCTTATTAGGTGTGCGAAAGGATCAGATTGATGTGGATTGGAAACGCTTTTTTCTGATCGGCATTCCATTATTAGGTGTTTTTTATTATTTTTATGGGTCAGGCAATGGATTTTGGTGGAAAATTGCGAATTGGATGTTTGAAAATAATCGACATCCGTGGCGCTGGGATAGCTATATGAACGCGATCCCGTTGAATTCCGGAGGATGGGCAAGGTGGATCTCAACGCCATTTTTAGATAGAGCGATGGTCTGGGTGTACAATTATGGCTTTGTACTTTCACTTTGGATCTGTATTGTTCGCAGTTTCTGGACACGTAGTGTCAAAAAAATGTTGTCATACGCACTTTCTGGTCATATGCTGCAATTTCCACTTATCTTACCTTTTTATAATTTGATTTTGCTTCATGAGGTATGGTATGTAAATAAGCAGCCTGATTTACTACATCGTGTGTTTGCAGATGAAAACTCCTTATTAGTTGCCGTGATGAATTGCTTTCCGAGTATGCATACGTCCATTTCGTTCGCTATGCTGTTACTTGCACTGCGGGAGAAGGATCGTATTTTCAAATATATGATGGTTATGTACTGTGGGGCTATTATTTTTTCGACGTTGTATTTGCAAATTCATTGGGTGATCGATGTGATTGCAGGCATGTTATTCGCCTATGGTACCGTTAAATTGACTGATTTCCTTATTCGTATAGGGGCGAGTCATGTTGTGCCAGCGAAGTTCAAACGATTTTATAGTAAACGTGCTGCTCCTGCATCTTCAGAATTAACTATGTAGGACATGTTGACTTCTGGTTGCATTTTTTGGCATCATTAGGTAAGAGATTTAAGGGTAGGTAAGAACGGAGGATGGATATGGAACAATCGAATAAGTCAGATCAATCAAGTTCGAACGGTAACGAGTATTTCGTCATTAAAGCGAAAGATAATGGTGTTCATGTAATTGGGTTAACTCGTGGACAAGACACACGTTTCCATCATACAGAGAAGTTAGACAAGGGCGAAGTAATGATTGCGCAGTTCACAGAGCATACTTCCGCGGTTAAAGTTAGAGGCAAAGCATTGATAATGACCAAGTTTGGCACGATTGATACAGAAGAATAAGAGATAATCATATAAAAGCAGGCATAGCCTGCTTTTTTTCTATGTACAATGGTGTATAGGACTTGTTTCTTGGGATAACCTGTGGGTTATTCAGCTCCTGCATATGCTTAGGAGGTGTTGATTGTGAAATGGCCAATGCGTATTGTGATCACATTAGGTATTTCGGTTGTTGTTGCGATAAGTCTATCCATGTTGCCGAAGATGGATCTATCATCGGGTTTAGGGTCGGACTACACGTGGTCCAATAATCGGGGGGGACAGCTTACCGAAAATAATTTGGCCGATCTGTTAGTTCAAATTCCACTGCAGCTGCGAATAAGGAAAGTTGAGCTGAGTACGTCTCGATTGTCACTTGATTTGAGTTTGCCCAAGAATGCGGAGACCATTGCGGTATATCGGGATTTGTATACAATTGCACAAACGATGCTTGTAAACACGAAGAATGTTGATCAAGTATGGGTACGGATCATTGACTATTCCGGAACAGTCGATACAACTTCAACGCAACTTGTCCTAGCTATGGTTGCTCAACGTGAATTTGGCAAAGATATGGAGAAGAAACCGTCAGAGCTGAGTTTAATTCAATTGGAGCAAGAGCTTCAGAACCGATTTCGCATCACCTATACTTCCAAATGGCAACAAAAGTATCCACTATAATTTATTGTGCTTCTATTAACGTGTTATGCTATAATAATTTGGATTGAGACATCCAGTTTCATAAAATGATATTTGGCATACGGTTACGGAGGCTTTTGCATGAATTCTTATCGGATCCCTGAGATCGCTAAACAGTACACGGAGTATGATATGATCCAAATTCACACAGACTTGCCCGATTTTCCCGAGTTGCGCACACGTCTGTTGTTTGCATTCTTGAATGAAAATAACAAACTCAGCTCCTTAAGTGAATTATTTACTGTAGCAACAGCACTTGTGCAGTTAGGTCTCGATACGCATGATCTTGTGACAGCATCCAATGATGTCAAGGAGAAGAAAGCATCAAGGTCTAGGCAGCTAAAAGTGCTTGCGGGCGATTATTTTAGTGCGAGATTTTATCATTTGTTAGCTAAAACTGGGCAGATCGATATGATTAAACAACTATCAAATGCGATCTGTGAAGTCAATCGGTTAAAGATGAGCAGCTATACGAAAATGAAACAGCTGAAACTGACGGCAGAAGATTACATTCACCTCACGGTGGAAATTAAATCTCAGCTTTTTTTGTCTTTTTCAGAGGTCATGAATGGGACAAACAAACAAGCATGGCCTGAAATTCTACGAGGCTTTGTGAGATGTGAGCTCTTATTTACAGAAATTTTTCGGATAGAAACGATTTCTAAATTCAGGGGTAGCTGGGGTTATTGGCATATTAACCAGAACGGCACACGAGAAGAGCGGAAGTTGTTGCAAGGTGAAGAGGTAGATACAACGAAGGTACGTACACTTCTGCATAAATACAATATATCTTCACAATTGTATCAATTGCTTAGCGTTCAATCGAAGCAATTGCAGGACTTTGTTAAAAAGTTGGAATCGGATATGCTACAAAGTGAACTCTTTCACATGGGAGAGCCCTTTTTACGATGGACTGGGGAGCATCCTAAAGTGTTAGAAGAAATTTAAGGGGACCTGGGAATGAGTGTAAGCAATACGAATAGTGATAAAAAAGGGAAAAGTAAAGAAGAATTTGTACATGATGTTTTTGAAAGTATCGCACCTAAATATGATTTGATGAATAATATCATTAGTTTTAATCGGCACAAAGCTTGGCGCAAATTTGCAATGAAGAAGATGAACGTGCAGCCTGGGGATACAGCCATAGATTTATGCTGTGGAACTTGTGATTGGACAATTAGTTTAGCACAGGCGAGTGGAACAGGGAAAATGGTTGGATTGGATTTCAGTCAGAACATGCTGGATATTGGTGCGGAGAAAATTAATCAATTACGCTTAGATCAGCAAGTCGAGCTTATACAAGGAAATGCGATGAGTCTTCCGTTTGACGACAATACGTTTGACTTTGCTACAATCGGGTTTGCCCTGCGTAACGTTCCCGATCTTGAGCAGGTTATTCGTGAAATGCAACGTGTCGTCAAGCCCGGAGGACTAGTTGTGTCTTTAGAGTTATCCAAACCAACGTGGCAACCGTTTAAGTCCATTTATTATGTATATTTTCGGCATATCATGCCGTTCCTTGGTAAATTGATTGTAAAGAAGTATGAACAATACAAGTGGTTACCGGAATCATTAATTTCTTTTCCAGATCATAAGCAACTCGCGGCTATCTTCTCGAAGAATGGTTTAGATCATGTACAAGCCCATCCACTCTTTGGTGGAGTCGCCGCACTACATGTAGGGACTAAAGGGAATAAGAAATCAGGAGTGTAATACACATATGTTTACTAAACTAAAAATATTTCTCGAGATGATTAAATTTGAACACAGTGTGTTTGCGTTACCATTTGCTTTCATGGGAGCTATTCTGGGTTCCGTTGTGTGGCAAGGTCACTTACCTAGCTGGGCACAGATCGGGTGGATCACCTTAGCTATGGTGGGAGCACGAACTGCCGCGATGGCCTTGAATCGTGTAATTGATCAAGCTATTGATAAGCGTAATCCAAGAACTGCGAATCGTGCTATTCCAGCCGGGCTCATTTCAATACCGCAAGTGATTCTTTATATTGTCATTTCGTTTGCTGTTCTTTTCTGGGCAACCTATCATCTAAGTACATTGTCCATGAAACTGCTCCCTATTGCTGTTTTCTTTCTTGTGATATATTCCTATACCAAAAGGTTCACGTGGACATGCCATTTCGTGCTGGGTCTGACGTTGGGGCTTGCTCCGCTCGGGGGTTGGATTGCGATTACAGGTGAATTTACATGGTCGTCAATCATCTTTTTCCTAACCGTTGCATGTTGGAGTGCAGGTTTCGATCTTATTTATGCTTGCCAGGATGCCGAGTTTGATCGTAAGGAAGGGTTGCATTCACTCCCAAGTCGATTTGGTATCAAAGCAGCGCTACAAACAGCACGTGTCCTGCATGTCTTAACTGCAATCGGTTTAGTATCGTTGTTTTTCATAACGCATCTTAGTTGGTTATATTTGATCGGATTAGTGATTGCCTATATCCTGCTGTTTAAAGAACATCGGCTTGTGACTCCGCAGGATTTGTCCAAATTAAATACGGCTTTCTTCACGATGAATGGCATATTGAGTTTAGTGATGTTTACCTTCACCTTACTTGATGTTCTTGTGAGCAAGCACTCATGAGTAAAGGTAATTGGGTTATTGGTATTTCGGGTGCGAGTGGAGCTATCTACGGCGTTAGATTATGTGAAGTACTATTGGATCTTGGTTTAGATGTACATCTTATTATTTCAGATGCCGGATGGCGTGTTCTGCAAGATGAACATGATTGGCATGTATCGAAACGCACAGAGGTACTAGAGAAACACTTCGGTGGACGAGCAGGCTCGTATGAATATCACCCCGTAGCGAATATTGGAGCGACAGTGGCAAGTGGTTCTTTTCGCACCAAGGGGATGGTTGTCATTCCATGTTCGATGGGGACATTATCCGGCATTGCGCATGGTTCGTCCGATAACTTACTTGAGCGTACCGCGGACGTCATGCTGAAAGAAGGAAGAAAATTAATTCTGGTGCCGAGGGAAACACCTCTGCATGCTATACACTTAGAAAATATGCTAACCCTAACAAGAATGGGTGTACGAATGATACCGGCTATGCCAGCCTTCTACAATCGTCCGCGCTCAATCGATGAGATGGTTGACTTTTTGGTAGGTAAAGTGATGGATAGCATGGAGATTGATCATTCCTTGTACCGCAGATGGGGGGATATTGATGAGCAGCCTAGACCCTAAAATTCGAATAGGTCGAATCAATTATACGAATGTGTGGCCGATCTATTATTATTTTCCTGAGGAAATGAATAGTTCTGAAGTCGATATAATTGAACAGGTACCTACATCACTGAATAAAGCGATGGCTGAAGGCCAAATTGATATGGGCCCGATTTCTTCATTTTCATATGGTCAATTTTTTGAGGATTATATGCTTTTTCCGGATCTATCCGTTAGCTCTTATGGTGAGGTCAACTCCATTTTACTTTTCCATGACAAGCCATTACGGGAAATTGTGAATGGGAAAATTATGCTTCCTACGACGTCTGCGACTTCCGTTAATTTACTCAAAATTATTCTGGAAAAGTTTTATAAAGGCAAGCCGACGTACGAGTATGCGAAACCGAATTTAGAGCAAATGATGGAGGGAGCAGATGCTGCTCTTCTCATTGGTGACGATGCCATTAAGGAAAGTTGGCGGAATCAGAAGTATATGATTACGGACCTTGGTCAAGAGTGGGCCAAATGGACGGGGAAATGGATGACATTCGCTGTCTGGGCAATCCGTAAAGAAACGATTCGTAAATATCCAGAGCTTGTTACTACGATTTTTGAAGCATTTAAGGCTAGTAAGGAAAAAGCACATCGCGAGCCGAAATATATGATTGAAGAGGCACGAGCTACCGTAGGCGGCAGTTCCGACTATTGGCATCATTATTTTCATACTTTGTGTTATGATTTCGCTGCTGAGCAGTGGGAAGGACTTCAATCGTACTATCAGTACTGTTACGAACTTGGTTTCTTGCCGAAGCCAGTTCAGATTGGTATTTGGGAAGATAATAATTTGGCACGGGTGACCGAATGAAAAATTTGTTGGAGATATACGCCAGAAAAAGAAGAGATATTTCAGCGATAGAAAAAGAGCTGGAAGAGAGTGTGAATAACGATCATTCTCTCTTAAGAGAAACTTCAATTCATTTACTTAAAGCGGGAGGGAAACGGATAAGACCCGTTTTCGTTCTGCTGTCTGGTGAATTTGGCAACTATGAACTTCAAACAATGAAACACGTAGCAGTCCCATTAGAACTTATTCATATGGCTTCGCTTGTGCACGATGACGTGATTGATGATGCTAACACACGGCGTGGTCAATTAACGGTTCGCTCCAAATGGGATAATCGTATAGCCATGTTTACGGGAGATTATATATTTGCAAGAGCGCTAGGTGTAATCACTCAGATTCCAGATCCGAGAGTTCATCAGATTATGTCCAAGGCGATTGTAGAAATGTCCATTGGAGAAATGGAGCAAATTCGTTTTTTCTTTCATTCTGAGCAATCCATTCGCGACTATTTGCTTCGCATTAGGCGCAAAACTGCGTTGTTAATCGCGATCTCTTGCCAATTAGGTGCTATGGCTTCAGGCGCTCCTGACTGGTTGAGCACTAAATTGTATAATTTTGGTTATAATGTAGGTATGGCCTTCCAAATCAGGGATGACATTCTGGATTTAACAGGTACCGAGAAACAGATCGGGAAACCGCCGGGAAGTGATGTCAAGCAAGGGAATATTACGCTGCCCATCATCTTGTGTCTACAAGATCCAGCTATAAAGCCGATGATATTGACAGAACTTGATCGAATACATAAACTGGATGGACAAACCGATGTAAGTCGATTCTTAGAAATGATTCGAGGCAGTGCTGGCATCAAGGAAGCCGATCGACTCTCCCAGGTGTATATTGATAAAGCGATTTCGTCATTAGACAAGCTGCCTAATAACCAAGCGAAGAAAGATCTTATCGAAATCGCTCATTTTATTGGGAATCGATCTTATTAACGAAGTGAATGCTTACGAAGCTAGTTTTCTGACGAAAACTTTTAGGAGGTAGTCTTCCAATGGAAAAAACATTTCTTATGGTTAAACCAGATGGTGTACAACGTGGTCTTATTGGCGAGATTGTAAAACGGTTTGAACAGAAAGGGTTTCAATTGATTGCAAGTAAGTTGACGGTTATTTCCCGAGAACAAGCCGAGATTCACTATGCGGAGCATAAGGGAAAAGATTTTTTCGAGAGACTTGTGAATTTTATTACATCAGGACCGGTTTTTGCAATGGTATGGCACGGTGATCAAGTTATCGCATTGTCCAGAACCATGATTGGCAAAACGAATTCATTGGAAGCCGCACCTGGAACCATTCGTGGTGATTATGCTGTACATACGAATCTCAATCTGATTCATGGGTCTGATTCACCTGAAAGTGCCCAGCGTGAAATCAATAATTTCTTTCAGCCAAACGAAATATTTACATATTCAAAGAACATACAAGAATGGATCTAAACGCATAACGCAAAGAATCTGATATCTGAGACGATTCAGGTTCTTTTTGTTTTTATATAAAGGAATTTGTTAAATCCACACAGAATGTATCAAGGTACATAATGATCAAGGTGGGTGCACAGCATGGAAGATCAAGATTTTTTGTTGTTTATTAAAAAAATTAAGGAACACACGTCCATTGATCTTGCGTTATATAAAGAAGCGCAAATGAAGAGACGACTAACTACCTTGCGGATGAAGCGAGGTTACAATACGTTTATTTCTTTTTTTGAAGCGATGATGAAGGACAAGGAACTGTTCTATGAATTCTTGGATCGGATGACGATCAATGTTTCAGAGTTCTGGAGAAACCCGAACCGTTGGGAGCTAGTGGAACAGAAATTCATTCCAGAGATGCTTAAGCGTAATCGACGGTTGAAGATTTGGAGTGCAGCCTGCTCTACAGGTGAAGAACCTTACACGTTAGCTATGATTTTAGCGGAGCAAGGTGCATTGGGTGAAACGAGCTTACACGCGACAGATATTGACGATGGCGCCTTGGAGAAAGCACGTAAAGGGTTGTACTTGGATCGTTCTGTACGTGATGTACCAAGTAACTATGTGAAGAAATATTTTAAACAAGATGGCTTGATGTATCACGTTTCGGATGAACTCAAAAAGGCAGTGAAATTTCAAAAGCAAAATCTGCTTGTTGATACATTTGATACCGGTTACGATCTCATCGTATGTCGTAATGTCATTATTTATTTTACGGAAGAAGCGAAGCATGTGCTGTACCAGAAGTTTGCCAAAGCCCTAAAACCAGGCGGTCTTCTTTTCGTTGGTTCGACAGAGCAGATATTTTCCCCTAGTCAATATGAACTGGAAGCGGCTGAAACATTCTTTTATCGGAAAAAGGGAGTATAAGAACTTCCTTATTTTCCAATACTAAGATGTAGCAATGCAAAGTGAGGGAACACCAAGCTTTGAACAATGCATACACGCTTAGGGGGCTATCATGGACAAACGCAAGGTGATTACCGCTTATCGCAGAGGAATGATTTCCATTCAAGAATGTGCTCAGATCTTAGGAGTGGATTCCTCACAAATTACAGGACTAATGAATGATCCTCAGCTTAGTGAGCCTCCGAGGGTCGTCCAGAAGCAGCATATGCACGGGTAATTGTGGTTCCTGATTAGATAATGACACGCTTGCGCGGAAGGGTTTGTCCCTGACCTGTGAAGCGTGTTTTTGCATTTGTGTTGTTGCCAAACCTGAGTAGCTATACTATAATGACAACAGATAATCGCGCGTCAAAGCGCTAAAGTGCTAGATAGTGCATGTTTTTTCGTGGCGCATGAAGTTAGTAAGTTCGGTTTTTCCATACTAGTATGTTTATATACGGAGTTCGATGTTCTTCGTAAAATTCTTAGGGGGTAACGGATTGTGAGATATTTAACAGCAGGTGAAACGCATGGCCCGCAGCTCACTGCGATTATTGAAGGGTTTCCAAGCAATGTAAACCTTAACTTTGAAGACTTAAACCATCAATTACATAGACGTCAAAAAGGCTATGGTCGTGGTCGTCGGATGCAAATTGAGAAGGATACGGCTACGATTGCAGGTGGCGTACGTCATGGTAAAACTACAGGTGCACCTATCGCGCTTGTTGTCGTGAATAATGACTGGAAACATTGGACTTCGGTTATGGGGATTGAACCTGTTGAAGAAGATAACGAAGGCAAACGCCGTGTGAACCGTCCTCGTCCTGGACATGCGGATTTAAATGGCGGCCTCAAATATAATCAAAAAGATTTGCGTAATATTTTGGAACGATCCAGTGCGCGTGAAACAACGATGCGTGTAGCTACTGGAGCTGTTGCTCGTCAATTGCTTGCAGAGTTCGGAATCAAAGTAGCTGGACAAGTTATTCGCATTGGTGATGTCGAAGTAGAGCGTCAAGAGCTTCCAGTTGATGAACTGATTCGTATTACAGAAGAATCACCAGTACGTGTTGTTGACAAAGAAGCAGAAGCCAAAATGATCGCTGCCATTGATGCTGCCAAAGAAGATGGCGATACATTGGGCGGGATCGTTGAAGTAATAATCGAAGGTGTGCCTGTTGGCCTTGGTAGTCATGTACAGTGGGACCGGAAACTGGATGGTAAAATTGCGCAAGCTGTTCTTTCTATTCAAGCATTCAAAGGCGTGGAGTTCGGAATCGGTTTCGAAGCGGCAGAGCGCAGAGGTTCTAATGTTCATGACGAAATCCTGTACTCACAAGAAGAAGGTTTCAGACGCAGAACGAATCGTGCCGGCGGATTCGAAGGCGGAATGACAACAGGCGAGCAAATCATCGTCCGCGGTGTAATGAAGCCGATCTCGACGTTGTACAAGCCTTTGCAAAGCGTTGATATCGATACGAAAGAAGTATTTACAGCTCAGGTGGAGCGTTCCGATACTTGTGCCGTGCCAGCAGCAGGCGTCATCATGGAGAATGTGATTGCTTGGGAAGTGGCGAATGCACTCTTAGATAAATTCGGTGGAGACTCCATTGAAGAAATTCGTACGAACCTTACGAATTTCCTCAAGCAAGTGGAGAACTACTAAGATGAGAGAACTTACCGTAGAGCTTGGAGAACGTTCTTATCCCATATATATTGGCCAAGGCATTCTTACCAATATCTCGGCACTGTTCGATCGCGCAAAGCTTAGCCGCAAATCGCCGCTGCTCATCGTCACCGACGAATCGGTGGCGGCCTTGCACTTGGAGCGCGTCCTGACGCTGCTCCGTGACGGCGGCTTCGCCGTGACAGCCTGCGTTGTGCCCGCAGGCGAAACATCCAAATCCCTCGCGCAGCTCGAGGGAATCGTCACCGCCGCCCTCCAGGCGGGCCTTGATCGCAATTCTGCGATCATTGCCCTCGGAGGCGGCGTGGTCGGCGATCTCGCCGGCTTCGCTGCGGCGAGCTTTATGCGCGGGATCCGCTTCGTGCAGATCCCGACGACCATCCTTGCCCACGACAGTTCTGTCGGCGGCAAGGTCGCGGTCAACCACCCGATGGCGAAGAACATCATCGGGGCGTTTCACCAGCCTGAGCTCGTCCTCTTCGACATTGACTTGCTGTTAACTCTGCCTGAGCGTGACGTGAAGGCTGGCCTGTCTGAAGTGATCAAGCATGGCTTGATCTGGGATGCTGCTTTCACACAGTGGTGCGATGAAAACGCAGACAAGCTGTTAGGGTTAGATCCAGAAGCATTAAGTTATGCACTCTACATAGGTTGTCAGGTGAAAGCCATCGTCGTTTCCCAAGACGAACGCGAGAATGATCTCCGTGCGATACTGAACCTTGGACACACCATTGGTCATGCATTAGAAGCCGTAGCAGGCTACGGAGAATTGCTGCACGGTGAGGCTATTGCGATTGGGATGGTTGGTGCTGCTAAGCTTGCTCAGCAGTTTGGCTACAGCGAGGACATACACACAGTAACCAGAGGTTTATTTGTGAAATACGGATTGCCTGTGCGTATACCATCACATTTGGACACAGATCGCATTATGAGTGCTATGATGCATGATAAGAAATTCAAAGAAGGTACGATGGTGTATATCATCCCGACCGAAATTGGCAAAGTCGAGATTCGTAAGGATGTTACTTCACAGCAAGTGAGAGAGATTGTCGACCTTCTAAAAGGGGAGAAATAACCGATGTACTTAAGGGGAATTCGTGGAGCAACAACGGTTGAACGTAACGAGGCAGAAGAGATTCTAGCGGCTACAAGCGAGCTTCTGCAAGCTATTATAGAAGCGAATGATTTCCTTCCTGAAGATATTGGATCTGTTTTCATCACGGTAACAGCAGATATCACAGCGATATTTCCGGCAGTAGCGATTCGCTCGCTAGTAGGCTGGGAGCTTGTTCCTTTGATGTGTTCCTTGGAAGTACCCGTTGAGAATGCATTGCCCAAATGTATTCGTTTGATGGTTCAGGTGAACACGACCAAATCTCAAGCGGAGATTAACCATGTGTATTTGAAGGAAGCCAAAAAACTTCGTCCTGATATTGTTAAATTGACAAATGAAGCTACCCGGTAGTATAGTGAAGTTAGATGAGTTTAGGTTAGTAGAGCAGAGTTTAGTAGAGTAGAGCAGAGCCGAGTTGAGATGAGAAAAGCGAAATAGCTATATGGCCAGTGGTTCGTTCCCAAGAGGGATCGTCTATTTGTTCATACCTAGGCCTTATTTTCTTTTTTCACATTCATCCTGATCGTCTACTGAAACTAAAGTCAACCTCTACCCCTGGTAGAGGTTTTTTTGTATTCGAATAGAGTTTTGAGCGCAGCAGACCGCGAGTAGCTCACAAGCTGAGAGGGGATGTTTCCATGTATACACCTGAATTGCAAGAAGTCATTCGTTTGTCCAAAGATTATAATCTTATCCCAGTGGTGCGTCATTTACTAGCTGATACCGAGACGCCAATACGTGTGTTCCAACATTTATATCAAGAGCCTCGTGCTTTTTTATTAGAAAGCGTAGAGGGAGGAGTGAAATGGGCTCGTTATTCCTTCTTAGGCAGCGATCCATTCTTGATGATCACGGCGAAGCATGGAAAAACAACGGTCGAAACGGGATCCGAGAGAAAAATCACGGATGAGAAACCGATCGAAGTGTTGAAGGCTTATCTTCGTTCCTACTCCAGTCCTCAGCTTGCTGACCTTCCACGATTTACAGGCGGTGCGGTTGGATTCTTCGGATATGATTTATTGCAATACTATGAGAAACTACCTCCTCATCGCATTGATGACTTACAAATGAATGATATTCAATTCATGTTTTGCGATCAGGTCATCGTTTTTGATCATTTCAAACAACAGATCAAAGTGATTGCGAACCTACATGTTCCGAAATTTGCAACGGATGCGGATATTGCGAAAGCTTATCAAGCAACCTGTGAGAAAATCGATGCCACGATTGAGAAGATTAAACGCCCTCTTAGTTCCGATACGATGACGCACAACCCAATTGTGTCAGAACCAGAATTAGGTGAAATTCGCTCGAATATTACGAAAGATAAGTTCATTGCCAACGTGAATAAGGCCAAAGAATACATTCGTGCCGGCGATATTTTCCAAGTCGTGCTGTCGCAGCGTTTTGAACTGGAAACAACGGTTTCTCCTTTGCAGGTGTATCGTGTGCTTCGAACCATGAATCCATCTCCCTATATGTATGTGCTTAAAATGGACGATGAGATTATCGTAGGAACGTCGCCTGAACTGCTAGTGCGAGTTGAGGAAGAAAAAGTAGAGACGCGGCCAATTGCTGGAACAAGACCTAGAGGAAAAACGCCTGAGGAAGATCACGCGCTTGAGTTGGAGTTGCTTGCCGATGAGAAAGAACGTGCAGAGCATTTGATGTTGGTTGACTTAGGTCGAAATGATATCGGGCGTGTCTCGGAATTCGGTACAGTCAAATGTGATACCTTCATGGACATCGAACGCTATTCACACGTGATGCATATCGTTTCCAATGTGTCTGGCAAAATTGCCAAGGATAAGGATTTCTTCGATGCTTTCCTATCCTGTATGCCTGCAGGCACGGTGTCTGGAGCACCGAAGCTGAGAGCAATGGGCATTATTGCTGAACTCGAGCCTGAGTCTCGCGGATCTTACGCGGGTGCGATTGGTTATCTCGGATTTTCCGGTAACTTAGACACGTGTATTACGATCCGAACGATTGTGTTCAAAAAAGGTAAAGCCTATGTACAGGCTGGAGCAGGAATCGTTTGGGATTCTGTACCTGAGAGCGAATATCAAGAAACCGTGAACAAAGCAACGGCTTTGCTGAAATCAATTCGTATGGCAGAAGCCATGTTCAGTCCTGAGCCTAGACCTGTTAGCGAAATTAACAAAGATTATTGGGTTAACTCATAGAAGGAAGGGGCATGGAAGAATATGAGTGGAATCAATACGATTCAGCAAGCACTTGGTAAAGTGATTAGCGGCAATCATTTATCCCGGGAAGAAGCACGAAGTGTCATGTCTGAAATTATGGACGGGGCTGCCTCACCGGCACAGATAGGCAGTCTGTTAACGGCACTGCGAATCAAAGGGGAAACCTTTGAAGAGATTACAGGGTTTGCAGAGACGATGCGGAGCAAAGCTGTACAAGTGAATGTACACCAAAGTGATCTCCTCGATACATGCGGAACAGGTGGAGATGGCGCGGACACTTTCAATATTTCTACAACAGCTGCTATTGTAGCATCAGCAGGCGGCATACGAGTAGCGAAGCATGGCAATAGAGCGATGTCGAGTAAAAGCGGGAGTGCGGATGTCCTAGAAGCACTTGGCGTAAAGATTACTTTGAGCGGGGAACAAGCTGCAAAGTGTCTAGAGCGTACTGGCATTTGCTTTATGTTCGCACAGGCATATCATCAATCGATGAAACATGTTGCAGCACCGCGCAAAGAACTTGGATTTAGAACGGTTTTCAATTTACTTGGACCGTTAACGAATCCTGCGGGCGCAGATCGCCAGGTCCTTGGGGTCTTTGACAAAACCAAGACAGAGATGTTAGCACAATCGTTGCAAGCACTTGGGTTGAAGCGCGCACTTGTTGTGGCAAGCGAAGATGGTCTGGATGAGTTTAGTATCTCAGCACCTACCAAAGTGACAGAGTTGAAAACAGATGTAATCACCACGTATACGATAACGCCTGACGATTTAGGACTACGTGCACATAGTATCAAAGATGTAGCTGGCGGGGATGCTTCACTCAACGCAGAAATAATTCGTCATATATTTGCTGGTGAGAAAGGACCTCACCGTGACATTGTACTTGCGAATGCAGCAGCGTGTTTCTATGTGACTGGACTTGTGGGCACGCTGCAACAAGGGGTCAAATATGCAGCTGACGTAATCGATTCGGGACGTGCGGAGCAAAAATTACATGATCTAATCCAATACACAGGAGAACTATGCCATGTTTCTTGATAAAATTGTTGCTACGAAACGCATTGAAGTAGATGCGATGAGCCACTTTTCGATTGCGGAAGCTGAAAAGCTAATTTCTCAGCTTCCGCCTTGTTTAGGCTTTGAGCGGGCATTAACGCTAGGGAAAAACCGCTCCATGGGGCTTATTGCGGAAGTGAAGAAAGCTTCACCATCCAAAGGATTAATTCGCGCGGATTTCGAACCTGTTGAATTGGCTAAGTCCTACGAACGTGCAGGTGCCGATTGTATTTCGGTATTGACCGATGTTTCGTATTTCCAAGGAAGCAATGATTATTTGCAAGCTGTGCGTAAAGCGGTCAATGTTCCATTGTTACGCAAAGATTTCACCATCGACCCGAAACAAATCTACGAAGCCAGGTTACTGGGAGCAGATGCCATCCTGCTTATTGCAGCCATTCTGACGACAGAGCAGATGAAGCAATATTTGACACTTGCCAAGGATCTTGGTTTAGATGCACTTGTTGAGGTTCATGATCGTGAAGAGTTGGAGCGCGCTTTGGAGCTGGATACTCAAATGATAGGTGTAAATAATCGAAATTTAAAAACTTTCGTAACCGATTTAGGAACAACGGAAGAACTAATAAGTTATATGCCAAAGGGTAAAACTGTTGTGAGCGAGAGCGGTATTTCTACGGTTGAAGATATGGCCTATGTTGAGAAAGTAGGGGCACAAGCTGTACTCATCGGTGAGCACTTCATGCGTCAACCCGTCGTTGAACAAGCGGTTCATCAGTTGATGGGTGAGCTGACCAACAAGGTGTAGTTATAAGTAGAAAGAGGCGGATTTGATGACTGTAGGAACGATTCCAACGGTAAAAATTTGTGGACTTCAAAGCGTTGAAGTGTTAAAATCAATCGTACATTTGCCGATAGCTCATATCGGCTTTGTTTTTGCACCAAGCAAGCGGCAGGTCACGCCGGAGAAGGCAGCCGAGCTGATTGCTTTTATGAAAGCAGAGCAAGCGAAGGGTCAGACCGTCCCGCAATCTGTTGGTGTATTTGTTAATCCAACGAAGGAGCAATTGATCGGAATCCTAGCTGTTGCTCCCTTGGATATCGTGCAGCTTCATAGTCAGGAAACACCAACTTTCTGTGGTTGGGTTCGTGAGCATTTTCATGTACAGGTATTCAAATCCGTGTCCATCTCCAAAACAGAAGATGCCATACCTTCTCTTTCCAAGGTAGCGGAGCAATTAAATCCTTATATTGGGCATGTAGATGCCATCTTGTTAGATACTTTCGACCCCATATATGGAGGCGGTTCTGGGAGAACTTTTGCATGGGATTGCATTCCTGTGTATCAAGAGTGGGCTCGAACGTCCGGTATTCAATTATTAGTAGCTGGTGGACTCCGCCATGATAACGTAGATCAATTAGTGCATGCATACGCTCCTGATGGCGTTGATGTATCGAGTGGCGTGGAGACAGATGGCGTGAAAGATATTGCGAAAATAACTGCGTTTGTGGAAAGGGTGACCCGTAAGTGACACAAGTACCTGATCAGCATGGTAGATTTGGCAAGTTCGGTGGCCGTTATGTACCAGAGACATTGATGAATGCCTTACATGAGCTTGAAGAAGCTTATGCCAAATATAAAGATGATCCCGCGTTTATTGCCGAAGTCCGTTATTTGCAAAAGCAGTATTCCGGTAGACCTACTCCGCTTTATTATGCAGAGCGCTTAACAGAGCTTCTGGGCGGAGCCAAAATATATTTGAAACGTGAAGATTTAAACCATACAGGCGCGCACAAAATTAACAACACCATCGGACAGGCAGTTCTTGCCAAGCGCATGGGCAAAAAGAAAATTATCGCAGAAACTGGGGCAGGTCAGCATGGTGTGGCTTCAGCAACTGTTGCAGCCTTAATGGGTTTCGAATGTAAAGTATTCATGGGCGAAGAAGACACGAAGCGTCAGCAATTGAATGTGTTTCGAATGAAATTGTTAGGTTCAGAAGTCATTCCTGTTACGTCAGGAACGCGTACTTTGAAAGATGCTTGTAACGAAACATTGCGATACTGGGTGAGTAATGTCCAAGATACGTATTATATTCTTGGATCTGTGACTGGACCCCATCCGTATCCGATGATGGTTCGTGATTTCCAACGTGTGATCGGGGACGAGTCCCGTGAACAAATTTTGGAAACTGAAGGCCGTTTGCCAGATGCTGTAGTTGCTTGTGTAGGCGGGGGCAGTAATGCCATGGGGATTTTCTATCCCTTCGTTGGGGATGAGTCCGTGAAATTGATTGGTGTTGAGGCAGCGGGCCGCGGCATTAACACTGAAGAGCATGCAGCAACGATGACCAAAGGAACACCAGGCGTATTCCAGGGGTCACTCAGTTACTTGCTTCAGGATGAGTATGGTCAAGTTTTGCCGGCGCATTCGATTTCAGCCGGTCTAGATTACCCTGGAATTGGTCCCGAACATGCCTATCTCAAAGATGCCGAACGTGCTACCTACTATCCAATTACGGATCAAGAAGCGTTGGATGCACTTCAATTGCTGAGCCGTACTGAGGGTATTATTCCTGCATTAGAGAGTGCACATGCTATTGCGCAAACGCTCAAATTAGCACCAACGATGTCCAAAGATCAGATCATTATCGTAAGCTTGTCAGGCCGCGGTGATAAAGATGTGGAATCCATTATTAGCTATCTTGGCGAGGGGGTATAGGCGATGAACCGTATTGACAGTCGTTTTGCTGAACTCAAAGCCCGCGGTGAAACAGCAATGATCCCTTTTTTAACGATTGGTGACCCTTCGATCGAGGCATCCTTGGAGCTCATACTAGAAATGGAACGCGCAGGCGCGGATTTAATCGAGCTTGGTGTACCTTATTCGGATCCTCTAGCAGACGGACCGGTTATTCAGCGCTCTTCTGAGCGCGCTTTGCAGCGTAAAATCTCAATCTTTGATGTCATTGATGTTGCGAAACAGGCAAGGAATCGCGGCTCACAGCTGCCATTTATTCTTTTTACCTACTATAATCCGGTTCTCCAAATTGGATTGGAACGTATTTTTAAAGTGATGCAGGAAAATGAAATTAGTGGCATTATCATTCCAGATCTCCCGCTGGAAGAAGATAGCGAGACCAGAGGGATTGCTGAGCAATATGGTGTTCATCTGATTCCATTAGTAGCACCAACCTCGAATGAACGTGTACAGCGGATTGCATCCAGTGCTCGCGGATTCGTTTATTGTGTATCTTCCCTTGGGGTAACGGGCGAGCGTGCGGAATTCTTTGGAGGTATTGAAGATTTCCTTACAACCGTTCGTGAAGCTGCGTCTGTTCCGATTGTTGTTGGTTTCGGCATATCTTCGCGTGAGCAAGTTGAACGATTTGAGAAGTTGTGCGATGGTGTTGTCGTAGGGAGTGCGATTGTTCGTACGATCGAGAGCGCGTTACCACATTTCACAGAGAATGCTGCTCATCCAGAAGGTCTTAAACAAATAGGTGATTTTGTAGGGCAATTAAAACGTTCGAACCACTAATTGATGAGGTGACTTCATGAAACCGAAACAAACGATTATACATTTACCCGTGTATCAACCAGGCAAGCCGATCGAGGAAGTCAAGCGTGAGCTTGGACTGACGGAAGTGATTAAACTGGCTTCCAATGAGAATCCATTTGGGTCCTCCCCTAACGTCAAGGCCGCCATTGAAGCAGAGATAGCTAATATTAGCCTGTATCCAGATGGAGGCGCTGTACAATTAACTGAAGCTGTTGCGGCTTCTCTAGGCGTTGATACGAATCAACTTATTTTCGGTGCTGGCTCCGATGAAGTTATCCTGATGCTAGCTCGTGCTTTTCTAGTTCCCGGTGATGAATCTGTTATGGCATCACACACATTCCCGCAATACAAACACAATTGTGAAATCGAAGGGGCAATCTCCATTGAAGTTCCATTGAAAGATGGAACGCACGATTTGGATGCGATGGCTGCAGCGATTACGGATCGTACCAAGATTGTTTGGATCTGTAACCCGAACAACCCAACTGGCACGATGAACACGGATGCGGAAATTAAAGCGTTCTTAGCTAAAGTTCCCGCACATACGATCGTTGTACTTGATGAAGCGTATTGCGAGTACAATACTACAGGTGAGTTCCCTGATAGCATTGAGCTTATTGGTCAATACAAAAATGTAATCTCGCTGCGTACGTTCTCCAAAATCTATGGGTTGGCTTCCCTTCGCATTGGCTATGGCATTGGGCACCCAGATGTCATTCGCTCGATTAATCAAGTTCGAGAGCCTTTCAATACGACTCGTTTCGCACAAGCCGCTGCGCTTGCAGCGATTAAGGATCAGGATTTCATCGCGAGCTGCCGCGAAGCCAATACTGCTGGATTAACATACTTAGAAGAACAATTCAAACAACTTGGGCTGCACTCGTTCCCTGCACACGGTAATTTTATTATGGTGGACGTTGCTCGTCCAGCCTCAGACGTATTCAATGGCTTATTACGCCGTGGGCTAATAGTTCGTGGTGGGCATATGCTGGGCTTCCCAACATCACTGCGTGTCACTATAGGCTCAAGTGAGCAAAATGCCAAATTCATTGCGGCTTTAACGGAAGTTCTTGCAGAGGTTCCAGTTCTAGTCTAATTCAGAAGATAAAGGTTGATTCTTGCCATGACGAAAATAGCAATATTCGGAGTAGGTCTGATCGGTGGATCTCTTGCCTTATGTTACAAAGGAAAACCAGAATTTACCGTTATCGGTCACTCACCCAATCCGAATTCCGTCGAAAAGCTGCTGAAGCGGAATGTTGTTGACCATGCAACTACAGATATGGCTGAAGCTGTTGATGGGGCTGATTATATTTTCCTATGTGTACCCGTTGGTAATTTGGAGGAATATGTTCAGAAGCTGATGAAGCTGCCTTTGAAACGAGGCTGTATTATTACGGATGTGGGCAGTACGAAAGCATCCATCACAGAAAGCGCAGCAGCGCACTTGAAGGAAGGCTACTATTTCATTGGTGGTCATCCGATGGCAGGCTCTGAGCGGCATGGGGTGGAAGCTGCCTCATCGCATCTGTATGAGAATGCTTTTTATGTCTTGACACCAGCAGAAGGCACGCCACAAGCTGAGGTGGATCGGCTGACAAGTCTGCTTAGTCATACGAAGGCTCAAATTGTGCAAGTCGATGCTCGCGAGCATGATGACATTGTTGGGGCTATTAGTCATTTGCCACATATTATTGCCGTTGCGCTTGTTAATCAAGTAAGAGGCTATAACGAAAGTAATCCCTTATATCAAAACTTAGCGGCGGGTGGTTTTCGAGATATTACTCGGATTGCCTCGAGTGAACCGACGATATGGCGTGATATACTAGTCAATAATCGTCAAGTGTTACTCAAGTTGCTGAAGGATTGGAATGATGAGATTTCACGATTCGTTCATTTGATTGAGCAGAGTGACGGTGAAGGAATTGCCGAGCAGTTTCGGATTGCTGGTGAATTCCGCAACAAGCTGCCGGAGCGCCGTAAAGGTGTGCTTACTTCCTTATTTGATATTTATGTGGATGTACCCGATCACCCCGGCATTATCGGTTCGATTACATCACTGCTCGGAAATGCTCGAATCAATTTGAGTAATATTCAAATTATCGAGAGCCGTGAAGATGTGCCTGGTATTCTCCGGTTGTCATTCCGTAACCAAGAGGAAGCCGATCGCGCTTCGGCGTTATTAGGCAAAGAATATGCGGTGCATGTATAAATTTCGATATCTTTGCAACATTACAGGACTTTCTTTGTGTTGGTATGTACCTTCGCAAAGGAAGTTTTTTATTTTTTTATACACATTCACAGGTCAAAATGCGCATGCTATAATGGGTCTTATTATTTAAATACATACTATTCATTGTTATGGGGCGGTTGATCTGAAATACCGAATGTTCATTGTAAGCTTACTGGCAGTCATGATTGTCTTTCTTAATTTTTCACCTATTTTGGCAAGTGCGAAAGATGTGTATTATTCGAACGAGGTTGCTGTACTTGTCTATCATCACATTGATGAAATTGAACAGAGTTCAGTCACCATAACACCAAGACTGTTTGAGCGGCAGTTAGTTTCGTTACAACGGAAAGGCTTCCATTTCATTACTATGGACCAGTTCAAAGATTTCAAAACGACAGGCAAGCCTATACCCGACAATGCCATACTGGTCACCTTTGATGATGGCTACGAAAGCTTCTACACACATGCTTATCCGATTCTCAAAAGACTTCAAATCCCTGCTGTCAATTTCGTTATCACGAAAGATTTGGATGATCCCAAGAGGCCGAAGATCGCGTCTCTATCCAAGGATGAAATTAAGCAGATGACAAGAGAAGATCCTAATATTGAATTTCAGGGGCACTCCGATGAACTTCATGCCATGAAAGATGGCAAACCGATGCTATCCAATAAACTATTGCTAAATGGAAAGCTAGAAACTGAAGTTGAGTTTAAGAGCAGAGTTCTTCAGGATACTCGCAAATGTATCGCCAAACTGAAGGAACTGAATCCTTCGAAAAATGTGGATGCCTATGCGTACCCTTATGGAAGCTATGATGATACTACGATATCCTACCTGAATGAAGCAGGGATACATTACGCTTTTACAACGAAAGCGGGTATTGCGACGGAATGGACAGACGCCATGCAAATTCCGCGAATCAATGGTGGAAGTCCGTTTGTTCGTCCGCATTCCATTAGTAACTTGATCAAACAAGCCAAGAGAGAACAATCTCAATTCATTGGCTCAAAATAGCGGTTAGTAAACGTTTTCAAAAAAGTGTTGACAGAATGAAACCGTATACATATAATAAAAGTACAGTATGGTTTCTCTCCACTCCTATCCGATAATCGCACCATAAGTGCAACCGCCGATTCGGCGGTTTTTTTTTGTCTTTTTTCATTTCTAATTACATATAAAAGGAAGACGGGAAAATGTCGATAGTAGAGTAGAAGCAGAAATATGAACTTTAACCAACAATTTGTCGAATCTAGCAGGAATCTCGTGTTTGATCGAGAATAAGTAGAGGCTTATTGTTTGCCTAATTTCATATTCACATTTTTTTTACAATAGAACGCAACTTTTCACTCCAACACAAGTACAACATGTATGAACAGTTGGAGTGGTACCCGGAATCGCGAGGAGGGTCGCCACGTAATGACCGATTCCCAATTGATCAGAGAAATCAAGGATGGAAATGTTCAGCTATATAACGAGCTTATGCGTCGTTACGAGCGTAAAATCCTTGCCTTTATTTATCACATGCTGAAAAGCACACAAATGGAAGCCATTGCGGAAGATTTGTGTAATGAAACATTTTATAAAGCGTATCGCAGTTTGCATTCTTTCCGTGAGATCGAGGCATCTTTTTCTACGTGGTTATATACGATTGCCCGCAATACCGTATTGAGTGAGCTGCGCAAAAATAAAAGTGTCCAAGTGTCATTGGAGCAGAGTGGGCTTACTCCCCATGCTTCCTTTGATGCGATGCCAGAACAAGCCATGTTGAGGAACGAAAAGGTATCCATGGTTCGCGAAGCGATTAATAGCTTGCCTGAAAAGCAGAGATCGGCTTTGATTTTACGCGAATACGATCAGATGGATTATCAGGAAATTGCCAACATACTAGGTCAAACGGTAAGCTCGGTGAAATCGCTGCTATTTAGGGCGAGAGCATCCGTCAAATTGCATCTGGATCCTTATTTCAGTGAGCCGATATTCGAAGAATCGAAGGGATGACTAGCGATGAAGTGTAGTGAGATACAGGAATTATTTGGAGTCTACTGGGATTTGCCGAATGATGACCTGCGTCGTCAAGCAGTGGATAAGCATTTAGAAACGTGCGACTCTTGTAACGAAGAGTTTCAAATATGGGAAGAGAGCATGATTCTGATCCGCTCTGCAGCAACTGACGAGGAGCTGACGGACTTTGAACCTATCGTCTCCACCAAAGTAATGAACCGAATTTACGAGGATGAATCATGGCGAATTCCAGTTTCGGAGCGGATGTATTCAATTTCCTATAAATTAAGACGAAATTTGACTGCGGTTATTGCTTTTTGTTTAGCTCTTTTTGTATTTAGCTTTTTATTTGCCATTGTATATGAGGGATCTCCACAGTCAACAATGGCATCCGCGGATAATTCATTATACGATCTTGAGGCGCCACAAGCTCTCAAAATTAGCGGTACTGAGTCTTTAAATGGGCATAAGTTGGGTGATGCTGTAGCTAGTCTGAATCCAAGTTTCATGGAACCGTTACGGTTTCATGTTGGACCTATTCATTCTTATCCTCATTATTTATTAGTCGTATCACTTTTAGGCTTAGTAGCTACTATTATAATCATGAATTGGTTATCTCGAACCAAAACATAGTGCTCCTCATGGGGCATTTTTCATTTCTAGCGATGGAGGTAAAGAATGACAACGATCGGGTTTATACGGCACGGTAGCACGGAGTGGAATCGTTTGGGCAAGTTACAAGGACAGCTGGATACCGATTTAACAGACGAAGGCAGAGAGCAAGCTAGATTACTTGGACTGCGTTTATCTCAAGAGAGTTGGGATGGCATTATTAGCAGTGACTTGAAGCGAGCGAATGAAACCGCGCAAATTATTTCTACACTCTCTGGTATCCCTTTTCTACATAAAGATAAACGCTTAAGAGAGCGTAAATATGGGCTAGTTGAGGGCACTACAGTCGCTGAGAGAGAAGAACGCTGGGGAACCGAGTGGAAGCTTCAGGATCTAGGTCAGGAGTCGGACAGTGAGCTTTGGGCAAGATGGCTGGATCTTGAAACAGAGATTTTGAATCTTTACCCTAATAAGAAAATTTTACTCATCTCTCACGGTGGTTTTATTGTGCAAGTTCTTCGTGTGTTAAAATTGAATCAAGAAGAGTTCCTGCAGAATACATCGTTGACCTTGTTGTTACGACAAAATGATCAATGGGAGCTTCAGTTGTATAATTGCCTAACCCATTTACAAACGACATCGGAACCGATGGCATAAAGCAAACTTGAGTAAACATGACTCTATCGAGTCATGTTTTTTTGTCTGTCACGGAATATTTTCGGAAAAAAATCCCATAATGGTTACTAGAAACATCGGAGTAGAAAACTCCGCCAGATGGGAGTTGTAGGATGGAAATGAACCTAGCGGATATGCTTAGCTACGCCGATATCCATGATTTAGGCCGAATTGCACATACCTACGAGTGTGAGTGCAATGGTCATTCTAAGAATGAATTGATTCAATCGATCCTGAGTACGGCCATGCGCAAAGACATATTCGAAAAACACATTCAAAATCTTAGTTTGGAAAACATTCGCTTCCTCAACGCCCTGCTCTCCGATCCTCGCAATTCATTTAGTATGGAGGAACTCATCGCTAGAGCCCAGCAATCACGTTTTCAAAAAGAAGAGACATCAGAAGATTGGAATCCTAGAGATATGATTCTGAAATTCAAGAAATTAGGTTGGTTGTTTAACGGGTATTCCCAACAAACCAAATACCTATTTCATGTTCCAGCAGATTTAAAACGAAGATTTGGTGATGTATTAGCCCAGCAATTTAAACAAGCTTTGGTGAAAACGGAAGAACCAACGGTCTATCGTGATGAACAATTACTTCTAGCGGACGACATATTTATTTTCTTAACCGCGGTTGGACAGCAAGAAATGCCTTTGACAGCAGAAGGTTTTATGTACAAGAGACAACTTGGGCAAATCCTTAGTCTACTTTCTGTTCAAGAGGGATTGGTAGCCAAGGGAACGTGGAGATTTGGGTACGGACGCATGTTTAAGGAATATCCGAACCGATTTTCTCTCATCTATGATTATTGCTATTACCACGAACTCATCAGTGAGCAAGGTATGGTGTTACATCTAACAGAAACAGGTAAGGAACGTTTAGTGGAAGGCAAGAAAGAAACAATAACGGATATCTATAAGTTCTGGCTCAGGCTATACAAAAATCCAATTCCGAGTCTACAAAGTATATCTCTGTGGCTAGATCGCCTCTGTGATCAGTGGGTGACGATGGCATCGGTTGTAGATTTATTTAGCCAATTAGTTAAACCATTCTATTATGATGGATCAGAATCCATTGTCGAGCAGAGAATCCTGCAAATGATGATGCATATGGGATTGATTCGAATAGGCGAAGATCACACGCATGGGGTTGTCATACAAGTTACCAAGATCGGATCCAGGGTGATTCGGGGAATTCACATTGCAGAAGAAGACAAAGTAGTTCTATTCTGATCTAGGTATTAACACATTCCCGTTCAAACGGGCATTTGAATGAAGCGTTGAATTAACTAGTGAATATGATGTAATAGGAGCATAACAACGGGTTGGCGTACACCATAATGCAAACATATTTTTGCGAAAAAGAAGCTCCTGACAAACCGCGGACAACATTTGGAGGTAGGTCTCATGGGAAAAATGAATGTATCTAACGATGCGCTGCTGGCACTTTTCGCGGAAATGATTTGGGATAATGCCTTACGCAAATATAGAGAAGAAAATCTTTATAAGGAAATTGATAGCGCACTTGCTAAAGGGGATCAAACATCTTTCCTGGCGCTAACATCTGAACTAAGGATTTTACAATCACTAGGGTAATTAGCTGCGCAAGAGTAAGTTAAACATGAAGACATGTGGATATCAATCCCGTGTCTTTTTTGTATGAGTTAAACTTTGATCCCATCCAAGCTTAAATCGTGGATTGACAGCTAAGGGAGGACGGATTAAAGTACTTAAAGTACAAGTTGAGCTTACGCTACATAGTGGAAGTTCTTTTGGTAAATGATAGGGAGGCGCTACACCTTGAAATTTAATGAGATTGCCTTACAAGAATGGTCGGAATTGAAACCCTACTTGGATACGTGTTTATTACCTGTTACTGGATTGACAGGAAATGAAGATCCGATGCAAGTGACTACAGTGTTGGAGCGGCTCCGTGATGTCATGGAAATTATTGAAATTCCTTTCAAGGGCAGAGTTGTTACTTATCCAGCTCTTCATTACATAGCAGATACGGGTGCAAGTGAGCAAGTGGAAAGCATCGTGCATCAATTGAAGAAAAGCGGGTTTCGTTACATCATTGTAGTTACCATGCATTCGGAAGCAATCCACTGGAAATCTGCCGAGACAGATTTGTTGATTGTTGTCGATATTGAACAATGGACAGAGCAATCAGAGGCAATTAGAGCGGGTATTTCCAAACAAGTGCAACAACTATGGTATCCTGTCTGAGTAACTTTGGTGTTGTCGTGTATTAATGGAAAAAAAATGTGCAAGATAAGGGTAGTAATGGATGATTGTGGCTCACAAAAAGTTGTGACAATTTCGTTAAAATTTGTCCGAAAGCGCAGATTTCAATCCAATAAAAGGAGTTATGAATTCTTGACGACCTAGTAGACGTAGGCTATTATTAGAAATGTCCTAGTTATGTAGTGTAATGTCGAACGACACGTGATAGAGGTAGCTGATGTTCGAGAGGGTTCGGACTTCGGCCAATGTAGGAGGGTAGACCTGAGAATGAGTGATCATAACAATCACAATGAAGAACAGCATGGGAAGAAACCCGGGACCAAACGCGAAATGTCTCGTCGACAATTTCTTTCTTATACCCTTGGTGGCGCTGGTGGATTCATGGGAGCCGGGATTATCATACCGATGATTCGGTTTGCCATTGATCCAGTCCTTCAGCCAAAAGCAGCATCGGATTGGGTTAAAGTTGTCGAAGAAAGTAAGATTACGAATGTTCCACAAGCTTTTACATTCCAAGTCCATCAGGTAGATGGTTGGTATGAAAGTGAAGCTGAACTCGTAGCATGGATTTCCAAAGATAGTAAGGGTGCTCTCTTTGCGTTAAATCCAACATGTAAGCACTTAGGTTGTACGGTCAACTGGAACGATAACCCAGCTTACAAAGATCAGTATTTCTGTCCTTGTCATGGTGCGCATTATACGCAAGACGGCAAGAATCTTGCTGTTGCGCCTAGTCCATTAGATGAGTACACAACAAAAGTAGAGAATGGTTTCGTGTATGTTGGACAACTGCATGCTAACACTAGAGTATAAGGGGGCGTCACGATCAGATGTTTAAAAACGTATACAACTGGATTGACGAACGTCTTGATATTACGCCTATGTGGAGAGATGTAGCGGATCACGAGGTGCCTGAACACGTTAACCCTGCTCATCACTTTTCCGCATTTGTTTATTGTTTTGGCGGATTGACGTTTTTCATTACAGTCATTCAAATTTTGTCAGGTATGTTCCTAACCATGTACTACACACCTGATATTATCAATGCTTATGCAAGTGTTGATTACTTACAACATAAAGTAGCTTTCGGTGTTATCGTCAGAGGTATGCACCACTGGGGAGCTAGTTTAGTTATCGTAATGATGTTCTTACATACCCTGCGCGTGTTCTTCACTGGATCTTATAAGGCTCCACGTGAAATGAACTGGGTTGTAGGCATGCTCATTTTCTTCGTTATGTTAGGTCTTGGTTTTACGGGATACCTGCTTCCATGGGATAACAAAGCTTACTTTGCAACACAAGTAGGTATGAAAATTGCAGCAGCGGTACCGTTCGCGGGTCCGTACATCGAAACATTGCTGCAAGGCGGAAGCATTGTTGGTGCACAAACACTAACTCGGTTCTTTGCTATTCATGTGTTCTTCCTGCCTGGCGTTCTGCTCGCTTTGCTTGCCGGACACTTCTTCATGATTCGCAAACAAGGTATTTCCGGACCGCTATAATTTAGGGAGGGGCGAATAGCGTGGCGCATGGTCATAAGTCTGATGAAAAAATCGTTTACGTAGGGGATTCCCGCGTAATTAAAAAAACGCAAGAACAACGACTCATTCCTAGAGATTACTCTGCTTACCCAGGTAAATCGGAAGCCTTCATTCCTAACTTCTTGTTGAAAGAATGGATGGTTGGTGTCGTTGTCTTGGTTGGTATGCTAGTTCTAGTTATGTCCGACCCAGCTCCGTTAGGTTATCCTGCGGATCCGAAGAACACAGCATTTATTCCGATGCCTGACTGGTATTTCTTGTTCATGTATCAATTGCTGAAATACCCTTACACATCGGGAGATTATGTTGTTCTTGGAGCGGTAGTAGTACCAGGTTTACTATTTGGTGGTTTATTGCTAGCTCCATTCTTGGATACTGGCAAAGAACGTCGCTTCTATAGAAGACCAATTGCTTCTAGCCTTATGATTTTATCTTTGATCGCTTGTACATATCTAACGTACACTTCTTGGTCACATTACCAAGTAGAGCTTAAAGAGAAAAACATCATTCCAGAGCACATCAAGCGTGAAGAAGAAATGCACGCTAACAAGGGTGGCACAGCGAACGGTGCTGCTAAACCAACGAAGAAACCTGCTGCTATTGTGGCTGCTGATGATCCAGGTGCTGCGATCTATGCGAAAGCAACATGCTTAGCTTGTCATGGTGCTCAATTAAAAGGAATGCCAGCTTCTGGTGTACCTGCTTTGTTAGGAACTGGTGATACACATACGAAGGAAGACATTATGGGTATTATCAAAAATGGTAAAGGCAACATGCCTGCTATGTACAAACCTAACATTGATAAAGGCTTGACGGATGCTGATATCGATAAATTAGCAGATTGGTTATCCAAACAAAAAACTCAATAACATGTGAACCTGGTCGCGAGAGTGATCAGGTTTTTTTTGACCACAATAGAAATCCAAGTTTTCGGTACCCGAAAACGAATTTCTATTTGGCGATAAAACCTACATCTAAACGCGGTCGCTCATCTTTGAATGACCTCGATAAAGGTTTTCTCAAAATTTTAGACGGTCTACATATCGTACTTGATTCTAGTGGAGGGACCAACATGTCCATTTCCTATTTGTGGAGCAGTAATTTCTTGCGGAGTAAAAGAATGCTATGGTTGCTTTTCATTAGTAATTTACTAGGAACCATTTATGGGTATGAATGGTATTGGATTCAGATGGTAGACACCCTTGCAGAGAATCCAATATGGTATGTACTTTTTGTGCCAGATAGTCCAACTGCTAGCTTATTTTTCACACTTTCGGTTGGTTACTTGATTGTAGATCGTTCCCTTACCAAACCTACGAGTAAGCTATATAAGGCAATTCGCGGTTTCGTTGAGGCTTTCGCTCTAATTACATCATTTAAGTATGGTATCTGGGCAGTCACGATGATATGGGCGGGAGCTTGGCAGGGGGCATCTGTTGGATGGGATGGTTGGATGCTGACAGCGTCTCATTTGGCTATGGCAGTGGAAGCGCTGTTATTTGTGCGATGGTATTCTTACAGATTGCCTGCTATCGTCATTGTGGCATTATGGACGTTTTGGAATGATTTCATGGATTATGAAAGGGGGGTATTCCCGAGACTCCAACGTGAGCTGCATCCCTATTTGGGAACCATTCAATTCTTCACGATATGCTTGAGTATCATCGGAATCTGGATTGCGATTACATGCTTCTTGGTTAGAGAGAAAAAATTGTTGAAAGCGAGTACCTGATGGTCTAAAGTGGGACGAACCTCCATATGATGATGGTGAAGGAGGGGATGTCCCATGTTTTTCGATAGAAGATTAAGAGGGATAGCGGTGACGATCTTAATTGGCTTTGTTCTTTGTTTACTTGCAGCTTGCGGAACCAATCAACAGACAGTCGGACAAGCTAGTAAACCTATAGACCCAGTTCAATTGGAGCGGATTACGTTTTTAAATGGGATAGCCGAAGAGCTGTATACATTAACGATGTCTGGACAAGTTGCTGAGGCAAGAAATAAATTGATTCAACTATCCGATCAAATCCCCAAGATTTCTTGGGAAGGAATTACGTCTATTGAAGGTTTGAATGCTTTGACCGCAACAGTCACCGATGCGAAACGAGTGTATAACGCCGTTAATTACTCACCTAACGATGGACAAATAGTTGTGGCCAAGATTCGGCTAGCAACAGATGCACTTTCACATAAGAATCAGCCGATGTGGCTGCAATACTATAAGGTTCTACAGAATGATACGCAATTGCTAAGTCAGCACATAAAGGCAAACAGGCAGCAAGAAGCCATTGAAGAATTTGGTAAGCTATCACAACACATCGCCATTATACATCCTTCACTGATAATTAGCCGGGATCCATCGACCATAGAGAAATTGGATTCATTACTCGTGTTTCTTCGAACCAATGTGAATACGAAACCGATGCCGATAAGACCGTTAGAAGCGGGAATCGTGAATGTAAACCAAATGTTAGACGAAATCTTTATGAAACATAAAGACGCGCTGGCTTATGTGCCTCTCACGGATCCGAATCATCCTATTATTTGGTCATTGAGTATAGGTGTTATTATAATAGGTGTCCTATCGTATGCAGGTTGGCAAATGTACCAATCTGGGCGCCATATCGTTCCTGTTCGGCAAACAAGGGAAAGTGAAAACAGATAGAAAAAAGTGGATTTACAAGCTCTAATGAGCTGTTAATCCACTTTTTTTATTCCTAGGGGTAGCCGTTCATTTAACTTGTTTTAAAACCTTCCCCAATAACCTCGTGCACATCACCAACGATGATAAAAGCACGTGGATCAACGGCATGAATTAACTCACGTAATTGCCTTGTCTCATGCCGATAAACGACACAATAAACGACTTCTTTCGTGTTACCTGAGTAAGCACCTCGTGCTGGGAACAGCGTTACTCCCCGATCTAATACTTTGGTAATGGATTCTGCAAGTACACCTGGTTGCTCACTAATGATTGTAAAAGCTTTGGCAGCATAAGCGCCTTCAGATATGTAATCAATAATTCGAGATGTGACGAATACAGCCACTAGTGAATAGAGTACTTTTTCTTTTGGGAGATAAATAAAAGAGGAACCAATTACGACGACATCAATAATCAGGATAACTTGTCCGACACTCCAGCCTCTTTTTTTATGCCCAATGCGAGCTAAGATATCGGAACCACCAGTTGTTCCACCGAATCGGAAGACAAGTCCCAGCCCCGTGCCTAACGTAATCCCAGCATATAGTGTTGCAAGAAAGTAGTCTTGCGTCGTATGAAATGGTACTACCCATCCCATATGAATGAGCCATTCCATCACCCATAGAAAGAACGAAAGACAAATGACACCGAAAATCGTATACAACATGGGGCCCTTACCGAAATTTCGCCACCCTAAGTAAAATAAGGGAATATTAAATACGAGAGTTGAGACGGATGGCGGGACATTAAGCACGTATTTGAGCAGGAGAGAAATCCCCGTTAATCCGCCTTCCATCAGTTCATTGGATATAACAAAATAATGCAATCCAAAGGCATAAATCGCAGTTCCAATCCCGATTCCAAGCACATTGAGAAATTGATCTTGGAATCTTTCCTTAAATATCATGTGAATTCCTCCATGCCTAAAATACTTACCTTATCTAACAAAAAATTTGTCAACGATTCTCGTTTAGTTTAACATAAGGAGGATAACCTTTGTGAAGAGGATAGAAAGAAGGATGCCGATGTCAGAACGATCACTCAAAGACCTGCAACAAGAGGTTGATACTTATATTTCCCAGTTCAAGGAAGGATATTTCAGTCCTCTTTCTATGCTGGCCAGAATGTCTGAAGAAGTTGGTGAATTAGCACGTGAGGTGAATCACTCTTACGGCGAAAAACCGAAAAAGAGTACAGAAGCGGACAATTCGATTGAATTGGAGCTTGGTGATATTTTATTTATAACGATCTGTTTTGCGAATTCACTTGGCATTGATCTAACCGAAGCGCATGACAAAATCATGCACAAATTCAATACCCGTGATGCAGGGCGTTGGACTAAAATTAACACCGAAACGAAATGACCTTCATAAACTAAACCATCCCCATGAATTGGGAAACCCCCTAATGGCAAAGGAGGATGGGCAGATGAATGGAGAAAATCAAATACAGAAAGCATACGAATCCATACTTGGGCATGATTTTGAAGGAGCCATTGAATGGTTTGAAAAAGCGATTGCGGAAGAACCAAACAATGCTGTCTATCATCACAAACTTTCCATTACTTTTGCGAGGAGCAACAAGCTTACTAAAGCAGTGGAACATGCAGCAAGAGCAAATGAACTCGACCCTGCGAATGAGGCATTTCTATTTCATTTGCAAGTGTTGAATGCACGTGAGCTTGTTGAACAAGCCAGTAGGCAGCTGACGATTCAATCTGATCATGCGGAGCGCGCTATTTTTCTATTAAAAGAAGCGATCGCACTTGATCCACTAGCTATTGAAGCGTATCTGATGCTGGGTGAGGCTTTCGCGATGCGTAAGGACTATGCCAGAGCTTATCAAACCGTTATGGAGGCTGTTCGTTTAGAGCCGCATCACGAGCTTGCTAAGCAGCATGCCACGATTTATAAGATCAAAATGAATACAGAGTTAGGCCCGAGACACAGATAAAGGAGATCACCACTATATGGAGCGTAGAATACGAGTAGCAGTTATCGGAGCAAGTGGAAGAATGGGGCGGGAGGTCGTCAAGACTGTTCTGCGAGAGCCAGATATGGAGTTAGTTGGAGGAGTAAGTCGTACCTCCGGCCCCATTGATCTTGGAAGAATGGTTGGTTTGGATGATTGCGGGATCCTAATGGGGAACGATATTGAGCAAGTTCTAACCGAATCCAAGCCAGACGTTTTAGTTGACTTCACCGGACCGCAAACAGCGGTTTCACATACCAATCTTGCAATTCGCTTAGGGATTCGTCCCGTGATGGGAACGACGGGTTTCACCCCTCAAGCTATTGCAGATTTGGACAAGCTATGCCGAGATCATAATATTGGTGGATTAATTGCACCTAATTTCTCTATTGGTGCTATTCTTATGATGAGATTCGCTGCCCAAGCGTCTAAATATTTTCCGCACTTGGAAATTATCGAGTACCATGGAGATCAAAAGTTAGATGCACCTTCAGGAACAGCCGTGAAAACTGCCGAGCTCATCTCGGAAGTACGTGAAGAAATTAAGCAAGGTAACCCGAAAGAAGAAGAAACAATTGAAGGTTCCCGCGGCGGGTATTACAATGGATTCAGAATACATAGCGTACGTCTGCCAGGTGTATTTGCGCAACAGGAAGTGATTATGGCTGAACAAGGTCAAGCGCTTAAGATTAGACATGACTCATATGATCGTGCAGCTTATATGCCGGGAGTGGCGATAGCGGTACGTAAAGTTATGACCTATACAGGCATGATTTATGGTTTTGAGCATTTTATAGATTAGAGATCCCTAGGAGAGTGGAAGTTAGATGTTAAGCATCGCACTTATTGCCCATGATCGAAAGAAAGATGAAATGGTGAATTTCGTAACAGCTTATGAGCATGTTTTCGAAGGGCACAAACTATATGCAACTGGCACGACCGGTACACGAATTATGGGGAATACGAAGTTGGATATTCATCGTTTTATGTCAGGTCCACTTGGGGGAGATCAGCAAATCGGGGCATTGGTTGCCAAAAATGAGATGGATTTGATCATCTTCTTGCGTGACCCTTTGATGGCTCAACCACACGAGCCAGATATTATCGCTTTGCTTCGATTATGTGATGTGCAAGGGATTCCATGCGCTACGAACATTGCGACTGCAGAGTTGCTTGTAAGAGCTTTGGATCGTGGGGATTTTGCTTGGAGAGAACTCGTACATAAATATAAGCCAGGAATTGAATAAGATGAGTGAACAATTAGATATTCTTATATTTGGTGCCCATGCAGACGACGCTGAGATTGGTATGGGGGCAACCATTGCCAAACATACACAGCTCGGACTTCGCGTAGGGCTGTGTGAACTAACTTATGCAGAAATGTCCTCGAATGGGACAGTAGAAACTAGACTAGAAGAAGCAGCCGAAGCAGCCAAAATTCTTGGTGTGGCAGCCCGTACGAATCTGGGATTGCCGGATCGAGGATTATTGGTCACGGCAGATCATATCGAACGGATTACACAGGAAATCAGGAAATTTCGACCGCGAATTGTGTTCGCACCGTATTGGCAAGATCGTCACCCGGATCATATTGCCTGTTCGACACTGGTACAAGAAGCTGTTTTTAACGCGAAGCTGCGCAAATATTTGCCTGACACAGAAGCGGTGAATGTGGAGCAACTATTTTTTTATTTCATAAATGACGTGTATGAACCTGATGTGATAGTAGATGTAACAAATACGTATGATATTAAAATGGCAGCACTGCGTGCGTACCAGTCACAATTTGTAACGGGTGCGGGCACCGTTGCGACGCCACTCAATCAAGGTTATGTCGAACGTGTAGAAGCTCGTGATCGCGTCATGGGTCAGAAGCGTCAACTAACGTACGCGGAAGGGTTCGTTTCCAAACTCCCTTTGGTGATAGAACATTTTGATTGATCGGAAAGAGGTGTGAGAGATGAAAGACAAATTAAAAATTGGTATTACGTGTTACCCGACACTTGGAGGATCAGGTGTAGTCGCGACAGAGCTTGGAAAACTGCTAGCTGAAAAGGGACACGAGGTCCACTTTATTACACATAGCATGCCATTTCGCTTAGGTAAATTTCATAAAAATATTTATTATCATGAAGTGGAAGTTAGCCAATATTACGTCTTCCGCTATCCACCGTATGATCTATCGCTCGCTAGTAAGTTAGCCCAGGTTGCCAAAATGGAAGAGCTTGATCTGCTCCATGTGCATTATGCGATTCCGCATGCTGTTTGTGCCCTGCTTGCTAAGCAGATGGTAGGATCGAATCTCAAGGTCGTCACGACGCTTCACGGCACAGATATCACGGTATTGGGGCAGGATCAGTCAATTTCAGACCTAATCCAATATGCCATTAATGAAAGTGATGCGGTTACAGCAGTTTCTAAGGATCTCATTAAAGAAACACGGGAATTGCTAGCCATTGAGCGTGATATTGATTTGACTTATAACTTTGTAGATAAACGGGTGTATTACCCGCGAGATATATCGAAGCTAAGAGGCGAATTCGCACGACCAGATGAGAAAATCCTTATCCATATTTCCAATTTCCGACCGGTGAAACGCGTGCAGGATGTTGTGGATATTTTCGCAAAGGTGAGCAAAGAAGTGCCGTCCCGACTTTTATTTGTTGGGGAAGGTCCGGATCTTTCGAAAATGATTTCCAAAGTGAAGGAAATGGGACTATCCGATAAAGTGACGTTCTGTGGCAAACAGGATGATGTCGCACAAGTGATTTCACTTGCTGATGTCATGTTGCTTCCTTCGGAAAAAGAAAGTTTCGGACTTGTTGCACTAGAAGCTATGGCTTGTGGCGTGCCAACGATAGGTTCCAATGCAGGGGGGATTCCTGAGTTAATCACACATGGTGAAACAGGTTTCCTAGCTGAAGTCGGCGATACGAACCAAATGGCTAGTTATGCAATTAATCTGTTGAAAAATCAAGTGATGTATGAACAAATGGCACAGAATTGTTTGAATCGTGCGCGGTATACGTTCTGTAACGATATTACCACCGTTCAATATGAGGAGATTTACTATCGGGTGTTAGGACGGGAACTCCCGGAATCACATCGCATTGCAGCATCTTCGTGTCAATAAGGGTGCTAACTGGATAGGAGAATGAAGTTGGATGCAAGCAAGGGTATAAAAGATCCAGGTGCTGCGGAGGTATTGGGTAGGTTAGCGGAAGCAGGGTATGAGGCCTATCTGGTTGGCGGCTGTGTTCGAGATGCTGTCCTTGGTCGGTCGATCAAGGATATTGATATCGCTACTTCTGCTTTGCCTGAACAAGTGATGGAGATTTTCCATCGAACTGTACCAACGGGTCTTCAGCATGGCACTGTGACGGTATTGATGCCTCAGGGTATGTATGAGGTAACGACTTTCCGTAAGGAGGCAGCGTACGAGGGCTTTCGTCGTCCTGCCTCTGTTGCTTATATTTCGGATTTAACTGAAGATTTAAAGCGAAGGGATTTCACAATGAACGCGATGGCTATGAATGTAGCTGGTGTTCTGCAGGATCCTTATGGTGGACAAGCTGACCTGGCCGCTGGACTGCTCCGCTGCGTAGGTATTGCTGAGGAACGTTTTGGGGAAGATGCGTTACGCATGCTTCGCTGTATTCGGTTCGCCTCGACGTACGATTTGGAGATTGAGGCGAGTACTTGGCAGGCTCTGCTGGCGAATGCGCCACTGCTGCGCCATATCGCGATGGAGCGGGTGCGCAGCGAGCTGCAGCGCATGGTAGAAGGCCCCGCCCCTGCGCGGGCTGTGCGGTTATTACTGGCGAGCGGTCTGCTGGCCAACCTCAAAAAGCAGCTGCCGCTGCCTTATGAGGCCTGGCTCGCCTGGGACGACGCGCTGGACGTTGTCAGCGCGCTGGAGGAGCAGCATGACCGCTGGGCTATGCTGCTCATGCTTCTGGAGGTGCCATCGGACGTAGTCCGCGCGGCGCTCCAGGACTTGACCTTCTCCCGCGCCGATGGTACAGCGGTCGCGGAGGTGCTTGCCCTGCGCGAGGCGATTGCCGCGCAGGTGGCGGTGGAAGACCCGGCTCCGCTGGAGCGGGTCTGGAAGCTTGGCGCAGTGCGCCGCGGCGAAGCCGCAGCCCGCGCGTTATTGCGGCTGCTGCGCGAGCTGCCGCAGGTAGAGGGGAAGCGCGGCCGCTTGGCGCGCTTCTTGGAAGAGACCGCGCCGGCGCTGCTGCGGCGCGGGGAGGCATGGCTGAAGGAGGTCCCCTGCTTCAGCCTGAAGGAACTCGCCATATCCGGCCAGGATGTGGCGGTGGCTCTTGATCGGCAGCCAGGCCCATGGATGGGCAGGCTGCTGCAGGATCTGCTCGAGCGAGCGGCTCTCGGGGAAATCCCGAATGAGCGCGAGGCTCTGATTGACGCCGCGCAGGCTGCGAAGTAGCAGCGCTGTGCGGTTTTTCTTTTGAATGGCGGCTAGGATGGCCATGAAGTCATTCTTGAAACCGAATAACTGTTAAAACTACAGTTATTTTCATGGTTTTTCCATTATAATTGCATTTAACTGGAAAACCTCCAGTTAAATAGTGGAATTATTGAGGAAAAGGTAAGAAATAACCAAAATACCTACAGAAAATCCAGTTATTTTCGATTTTAATGCTTTTTCACTCAAAATACCTACAGAAAATTCAGTTAATTGAAAAGTATGGTGAACGTGAGGAAGTTAGGCATGTGTTTCTGAAGCAGCTAGTTAGTTTGGTTATAGTTAGAGGTAACTTGTATGCTGAAGCAGCAAGTATATCGAGTTTGAGGCATCTTGACATTGAAGTAGCTAGTATGTCGAGTAAGAGGTTTCTTGCACGCTGAAGTAGCTAGTATATCGAGCTAGAGGCATCTTGCACATTGAAGTAGCTAGAGTATATCGAGTGAGAATTTTCTTACACGCTGTGTAGCTAGTATCTCGAGTCAGAAATAACTGGACCTTTATAGATTCTTGGAAATTGAGTTATAAGTATCTGAAAGCTAGTCAGTCTAGATAGTTCAGTCAGGAATAGCTTCCTCGCTGAAGCAGCTGCAAAATTGAGTTAGAAATCAAGCGCACCCTGCGCTGCTATAGATTAAATTATAAGATTGCGAGTGAAATCGTATGAATGAACGAATTTTAGAGCTTTTTGAGGAAGCTCCGGAAACCTACGTATCGGGAGCGGAAATTAGTCGGCGGATCGGTGTGAGTCGAACGGCAATTTGGAAGCACATTGAGGAGCTTCGTGCGGAGGGATATGCTTTTGAAGCAGCTCCACGTAAGGGGTATCGTCTCATAAGCAGACCAGCGAAGTGGCAGCTCAGCAAATTAATGAGCGGGATGAAAACGAAGGTACTCGGTCAAAAAGTACATATTTATGATGAAGTCGACTCTACACAAACGATTGCACATCGACTGGTTGCCTCAGGAGCACCTGAGGGAACGATTGTACTTGCGGAGAGACAGACAGCAGGCAGAGGCAGAATGGGGCGCAGCTGGCATTCTCCTTCGGGCAAGGGGATCTGGTTGAGTCTTATTCTGACACCACGAATTCCGGTGTACTTCATGCCACAGTTAACGCTGCTTAGTGCGGTTGCGCTATGTCGTGCTATTCAAAAAGTGTGCCAAGTTGATATTGGCATCAAATGGCCAAATGATCTTCTGATTCATGGGAAGAAGGTTAGTGGTATTTTGCTGGAAAGCAGTGGCGAGGATGAGCGCCTTAAGTATGTGATTGCAGGAATTGGCATCAGCGTTAATTTGCTAGAAGAAGACTACCCCGAGGAGCTGCGCGCAAAGGCAACTTCTTTAGCAATTGAGTCTGGCGGCGAGGTTTCGCGCGAAGGTTTGGTACAAGCCTTTTTGTTGGAATTCGAGGAAATGTACGCGTTATATTTGGAGAAGGGTTTTGCCCCAATTCGGTTGCTGTGGGAGGCGTTGAGCGTCACCTTGAAGAGACCGATTCGGACATCAACACAGTCAGGCTTCATTGAAGGTATCGCAGATTCGTTGGATGATACGGGTGCTTTAACCGTGATAACCTCAGATGGTGAAAGGGTAAAAATTTATTCCGGAGACATTGAATTAAAGTAGTGGGAGTTATAGGGTATCCGCCAGAAGCAAGCTTTGGTATAATAGAACCATAAGGCGGTATCCTTATAGGAACTGCACTTGTAAGTTGACCTTGTACTTGTTCTTGCAACGACCTTGTACTTGTCTATGCAACGATCTTGCACTAACATGAAATAACTGAAACAAGATGTTGGATTCTGCTCTGAGCCTTACAGGACCGAGACAGAGGGATCATTGATTCTTTCTGCATGCGCTCCTTTTAGCTCTTAGCTAAAAGGTTTTTTATTTTATATGAGGAAGCTGGGATACCTGTGGAACAACGTAAAGCGCTAACGACAGCAAAGATGAGAAAAATGAAGGAAGACGGCGTACCGATTACGATGGTTACGGCCTATGATTATCCCTCAGCACGTTTGTCGGAGGAAGCTGGTATTGATGTCATTCTAGTCGGAGATTCACTAGGGAATGTCGTGCTAGGCTACGATTCTACGCTGCCAGTGACACTGGATGATATGGTTTATCATACACGTGCGGCAGTACGTGGTGCCGCGAACACGTTTGTGGTCGCTGATATGCCTTTTTTAACGTACCATGGCAGCTTGGATGCAACTTTACAAGGTGTTGGACGGTTGATGCGTGAAGGCGGCGCTAAGGCGGTTAAATTAGAAGGTGGGGCAGAGATCGCATCGACCGTCAAAGCGATTACGGAGGCGGGCGTTCCTGTCGTTGGTCACTTGGGATTAACACCGCAGTCGGTTCACCAACTCGGAGGTTTCCGTGTACAAGGGCGCAACTCAGAGCAAGCAGAGAAGCTGCTCAGTGATGCCAAGGCCATTGAAGAAGCAGGTGCGTTCGCAATCGTATTGGAACTCGTGACGGATGAATTGGCAGCATGGGTAACGAAGCAACTTTCTATCCCCACAATTGGCATAGGCTCTGGTGTGCATTGTGATGGGCAAGTGCTTGTATATCATGATTTGCTGCAGTATGGTTCTGACAGTGCTCCCAGAAAGTTTGTTAAAGCCTATGCCAATATCGGGGAAACTATCCGTGCAGGGATTGGCGAATATGTGAAAGAAGTGAAAGCGCGGACGTTCCCAGCGCAAGAAAATACATTTCATATGGACAACGATGTTGTTCAATATCTATACGGCGATAAGGAGTGATTGGTCATGGCAGCGATCCATACGATGGAAGTGGTTCAGACAATTGCCGAATTACGAGCTCGGATTAAAACCTATCGACGAAATAATGATCAGACGGTTGGATTTGTTCCGACGATGGGCTTTCTGCACGATGGACATGCGAGTCTTCTCCAAAAGGCTCGTTCACAAAGTGGATTAGTCGTGTTAAGCATTTTTGTGAATCCCTTGCAGTTTGGTCCAGGAGAAGATTTTGAACGATATCCACGCAATGAGGAACAGGACTTGGCGGTAGCTGAAGCGGCAGGTGTGGATATCGTATTTATGCCATCTGTAGACGAAATGTACCCAACGCCAACGCGCACGACCGTAAGTGTGTCGGAAGTGACGACAAGACTCTGTGGAGCTTCAAGACCCGGCCATTTTGATGGTGTCGCTACGGTTGTTAGCAAGTTATTCCATATGGTTCAGCCGGACCAAGCATTCTTTGGTTTGAAGGATGCCCAACAAGTGGCTGTGATTGAGCAGATGGTTCAAGATCTAAACCTACCCGTTGAGATCGTACCTTGCCCGACCTTGCGTGAGAAGGATGGTTTGGCGATGAGCTCACGTAATGTGTATTTGTCAGTAGAAGAGCGTCAGCAGGCGCTGGTTTTGTCACAGTCGTTACAGCAAGCGAAGACCTTCATCGACAATAACGTCTCAGGTTCCTTCACATCAGAAGAGCTGCAGAGACTTGTTAGCAAGCATATCCAAACGGCGCCACTAGCCGTAATTGATTATGTTGAAGTGTTGTCTTACCCTACTTTAGAGCCTTTTGAACATAGCCATTCTATTACTACTCTTATTGTTGCGCTGGCTGTGAAGTTTGGAAAAACCCGCTTAATTGATAATCTTATTCTACAAGTCAGGAAGTGACGTCTTATGTTCCGCACAATGATGAAAGCGAAGATTCACCGCGCCACTGTTACAGAGGCCAATTTAAATTATATCGGGAGTATCACGATCGATGAGGACTTGATTGATCTTGTGGATATGCTGCCCAATGAGAAAGTGCAAATCGTGAATAACAACAACGGTGCACGTTTGGAGACATACATTATTCCAGGGCCACGCGGCACAGGCGTGATTTGCTTGAATGGTGCGGCAGCTAGACTCGTTCAAACAGGGGATACGGTTATTATTGTTTCTTATGCCATGATGAGCGATGAAGAGGCGAAAAAGCATCATCCAACCATTGCCATTATGGGACCAAACAATACAGTTGCCCAATTGCTGAAGGAAGAAGAACATTCAACAGTTCTCTAAACGTGGCTGACTTCCCCTCCCATGCATGAAAACGTCCCTGTTTACAAAGAATGAGGGTAAGCTTTCGAAGCAAAGGTGGGGATGCCAAATGTTTAAGCATTTATTTTCCACAATGAATGAGGTTTTGGAAGAAATTCAAAAAGAATATCCGAACAGCGATGTGGAGAAAAAGGCCGAACTAGACGAACAATTGCAAGTATTAAAGACGATGAGTGATGAATTCATCGAGGCGTGGCTGCTTTTTGAGGAGAAACTGGGAAAGTTTTATGGGGCGGCGCCGATCAGCCCTACTCAAACCTTACATGATGAACTGCTGGAGCTCGACATGTCGGGCAAACAAACAGAAGAATTCATGCGCGGGCAAGGGTATTATAAGCTGTTCATGTATGATCAAGCGATCAAAGAATTCGAGGTCCTGATACAGCGGCAGCCAGATTTCTTACTAGCACGAGTGTACTTAGCAATGGGGCATTTGCGAAAAGGAGAGTTTGGCGATGCGTATCAGCACTTCAAATTCCTGCTGCCACTGACGGAAAATTCAAAGATGAAAGCTATTTCTTATAACGCTATGGGCTGTATTCAAGTGCAAAATCAGAACCTAGAGAAGGCTTTCGAATATTTTCAAAAGGCGTATCATACCGATCCCTCTTTCATGGAGCCACTAATCAATCTCGATGAGTCCTAAACCGAAACGGTAAAACAAGGTATTCCCTTTTCCTAATGGAGTTTGGTATGCTAGGAGAAGTGTAGGACGAAGGGATTGAAGATAGACGTTATGAAATTTGCAGTTTTGGATTTTGAAACGACAGGAAGTCAGCCTGGGGACGAAATCATACAGGTTGGACTCGTCATCATAGATCAATTTGAAATTACAGACAGGTATACTTCTCTGGTGAACCCAGGGATTAGTATACCTTCTTCGATTACAACGCTAACAGGGATTACCAATGAGATGGTGGCGGATGCACCGTCGCTCGATCAGGTGATGTCGGACATGTTTCCGCGCTTGTTTGATTGTGTACTTGTGGCGCATCAAGCCGCCTTTGATTTGTCTTTCTTGCAGCGTGGGCTAACGAGAACGGGGTATCCCCCTTTCTCGGGACGTGTTCTTGATACCATGGATATGCTCCGTATTCTGTTTCCGTCCATATCTAGTTTACAACTAAGCATGGTGGCGGCGTTGTTTGGTATTGACCATGAAAGACCGCATCAAGCCGATAGTGACGCAGAAGTTACGGCATTGATTTGGATCCACTGCTTGGATCGGTTACTGGGATTGCCTCTCTTAACAGTACAACGTTTAAATCAAATTTTCGAAAACGGTAACACGGATTTGGGCTGGTTTTTGGACGAAATATGCTTATATAAAGAATCAGTAACGAGTGTCGATATGGATACGAATCGCTACTTCCGTCAATTTACATTGAATGTGACGGATTGGGGCGAGGAAGATGAATTGCGCTCAGAATATCAGGTAACAGAAGCGTTGGGCGCTTCCTTTCAAGCATTTCAGCAAGGATTGAAGTCTGCACTTCAACAACGATTTGAAGTATACGAAGATCGTGAATCACAGGATCAAATGATTCTGGAAGTGGAGCGGTCACTAGAGGCTGATCAGCATCTGATGATCGAAGCGGGAACCGGTACAGGCAAATCTTTAGGATACTTGATTCCTGCTATTTATTACGGTTTGAAATACGAGAAGAAGGTCGTCGTTTCGACGCATACGATTAATTTGCAGGAGCAATTGCGTGAGCGGGATATTCCTTTGTTGAAAGAAATATTTCCTGTCCCGTTCAAAGCAGCTGTGCTCAAAGGACGAAGCCACTATCTGTGCCTTCGCAAATTTGAAACAAAGCTCACAACTAGAGACTATGAGAATGGCAGGGAAGATCCCATAACGGCCGCGCAAATGGTTGTATGGCTAAGTGAAACCGAGCACGGGGATGAGGAAGAAATCCATTTTGGCAATAAAGGAGCCCAGTTCTGGTACTCGGTTGCAAGTGATACGGATTCCTGTTTAAATCGGATGTGTCCTTGGTATAAGAAGTGCTTCTATCACAGAGCTCGTAATGACGCCAATACGGCTGATGTAATCATTACGAACCATTCCCTCCTCTTTACAGATATGAAGGCAGAGAACCGTCTTCTACCGTCTTACAAGCACCTTGTGATTGATGAGGCACATCACTTCGAAGAAGTGGCAAGTAAACACCTTGGGATTGAGCTGCATGCTTCAGCTTTTTACCATTCCTTATTATGGCTATATAAAGATAATCGAAGTGGGCAACTTCCGATGCTTCGTTTCCGATTGCAGAAATCGGATGAGGCTGGGGAGCGCGCAGCGGCATGGAGCCAAACGATTGATGGTCTGTTTCCGAAAATTATTTCAATCAAAGAGGACTGGGAACGTTTAAGTGAAGCGCTGTATGAATTGGTTTCCTCCAAAAGCGATCCTTCCCAATCCGAAACTTCGCAATATGTTCTGCGATTGAAGCCGGAGACACTGCCATCGAATTGGCGCGAGATGTTGATTATGGAGGATAACATTTATCTGAATGCCAACGAATTATTACGAACATTAGATAAATTGTTGAATGAGTTAAAAGAGCAGCAGGATGGACTTGGCGTGCAAGGGCTAGTCACCGATCTGAATGGGACTGTGAAAGAACTGTATGCCCATCGGGATGCGCTTCACTTCTTTATGAAAATGGCAGATGAAGGGTACGTGTATTGGGTTGAAGCCGGTACGTATGCCAAAGCGAAATCGGTTCAGTTGAATTCCGTGCCCACGGATGTCAGCGGGTTGCTGCAACAACATTTCTTTGAAACGAAAGACAGTATTATTCTGACGTCGGCTACGCTATCAGTGAATAAGTCGTTTCAATACTCAGCTGAGCAATTAGGATTATCTATTCCAGAGGACGAAGAGTCAGGTAAGTTGAAAACAGTACAGTTGCCATCTCCGTTTAACTATCGGGAGCAGGCACTGGTCGTCATTCCGAGGAATTTCCCTACGATTAAGGGAGCGGGAGATCCTGTTTTCATTGAAGCATTGATCAATTCTCTGAGTGATGTGGCTCTGGTGACGAAGGGAAGAATGCTGGTTCTATGTACCTCGAATCGGATGTTGAAACTTGTTCATGCTGGGATGAAAGAAAAGCTAAGCCCTCATGGGATCACAGTGCTTGGACAGGGTGTAGACAGCGGCAATCGCAGTAAACTGACCCGCATGTTCCAAGATAACAAAATGTGCGTGTTACTGGGCACCAGTTCGTTCTGGGAGGGTGTAGATATTCCAGGAGACGCGCTAAGTTGTCTCGCCATTATTCGACTCCCGTTCCAACCTCCGAATCACCCGCTTGTCGAAGCGAAGTGCGAGAATATTAAGAAGCGCAATGAGAATCCATTTATGAAGTTTTCTGTACCTCAGGCAGTTATTCGATTTAAACAAGGATTCGGTCGATTAGTTCGGAGAGCGTCTGACAAAGGGATCGTCATTATCTATGATACACGTGTTATTGAAACGTATTATGGCAAGCACTTCCTCTACTCGTTGCCTGGTCCGAAGATTGAACACATGACCTGCGAACAAATGCTGCCGAGGATCGAGGAATGGATGGGAGGGGCTTAATACGTGAAAACACAAAAAATTTCGGAAGCTGTTGTCCGCAGATTACCCATTTACTTACGCTATCTGAACGAGTTGCAAATGAATAATGTTTCCACGGTTTCCTCTCAGGATTTAGGTCAAAAGTTAGATCTGAATCCTGCTCAAATCCGGAAGGACTTAGCCTATTTTGGTGAGTTTGGCAAAAAAGGAATTGGCTATGATATCAATTATTTGATTGAGAAGATTCGCCAGATTCTTAAATTAGATCGACATATTCAAGTTGCGCTCGTTGGGGCAGGTAACTTAGGACGAGCACTTTGCAATTATAATACGTACTTACGTAATGATATGAAAATCGTGGCTGTATTCGATGCCATGCCTTCTAAGTCTGGCGAAGTGATTAATAACTTAGTTGTGCTTCCTATGGATAAAATGAAAACGGTCATGTCTGAGCTCGGTGTGCGGATCGGTATTATTACCGTTCCCGCGGCCGAAGCACAGAATGTCGCGAATGAATTCGTTGCTTGTGGCATCGAAGCGATCTTGAACTTCGCGCCAGTCATCATCAAGGTGCCAGCCGATGTGCGTGTACATTATGCAGATTTCACGACAGAGCTCCAAAGCTTGGCCTATTACCTGGATTAGCAATCAAAAAGGCACGACCCGCGCAGCTTCAGCGGGTCGTGCCTTTTTGTTATTTTCCATTACATGATTAGTCGGAATATCGCAAAGTACAGCGTGTAAGCAAGAATCATCGAGATTGGAATCGTAATTACCCAAGTAATCAACATGCGGCCTACAGTACCCCATTGTACATCATGGAAACGCATGACACTGCCTGTCCCGATAATCGCGGAAGAAATGACATGAGTTGTAGATAATGGTTTACCGATGAAAGTTGAGATTTGAATGACAATCGATGACGTTAAGTCTGAGGCAAAACCATTAATCGGCTCGATTTTAACAATTTTACCGGAGACAGTTTTGATAATGCGCCATCCGCCAATGGATGTTCCAAGGCCCATCGCAAGCGCGGCAGCAATCTTAACCCAAATCGGTACGTTCAAATCATCTTGTACGCCAGCAGCCACGAGACCAAAGACGATAATCCCCATCGCTTTTTGTGCATCGTTACCACCATGGGAATAGGAGAGTAATCCGGCAGAAATAATTTGCAGCGTACGAAACCCACGATTGAGTTTGGATCTAGAGGTATTACCTGTCCAAATTACAATATATTTGATCAAAACCATGATGAGATAACCTAGAGCGAAAGCGATAATTGGCGATAGAATAAGAATGATGATAATTTGTGTGAAACCACTCCAGTTAACACCACCAAAGCCTGCTCCAGCAATTACAGCACCAGCTAAGGCACCAAGCAATGTATGGGAGGAGGAAGACGGAATGGACAAGTACCATGTAAGCAAGTTCCAGATGATAGCTGCAAGTAAGGCAGCTATAACGATTTCAACCCCATTTTCGATCTTCGCCGGATTGGCAATACTTCCGCCTACCGTTTTGGCAACCTCAGAAGATACCATGGCACCAACGAAATTAAGTGAAGCCGCCATAAATATCGCGACTCGAGGGCTTAATGCTCGTGTAGAAATCGAAGTTGCAATCGCATTAGCTGTATCGTGAAATCCGTTGATGAAGTCGAATAGCAGGGCTAGTGCAACGATGATAATCAAATAAGTTAACATGATTTCCTCCTAGCGTTTTCCATTCGGAAAACTTTCTTCGTACGCACAGACATCCTGTCTTAAGAGTAACGAAGTACTACGCTGTCTAGAATGTTAGCAACATCTTCACAAGCATCGGTTGTTTCTTCCAAACGCTCGTAAATTTCCTTGAGTTTGAAATCTTCGTACGGGTCTTTGCGCGTGATGAAAATTTGTCGAATGCCTTCGCGCATCAAACGATCTCCATCATTCTCTAATTTATTAATAGCCACGGTGTGCTCCGGAATTTGCATATACTTTTTCTTAGCCAAAAGCTTAAAAGCGTCTAACATATGTTGACAGGAATCGACAATCACTCCTGAGAAATCTTGCATGTATGCATCCGTATGAGAAACACTCAAATAGTCGAAACGAGCAATTGTTGCCTCGATTCCGTCTGTGACATCATCCACTTTGGAAGCAAGAACCATAATATCTTCCCGATCAATCGGCGTGATAAATACTTTGTTCAAACCTCTGAAAATGTCGTGTGTGATGGAGTCTCCTGCATGCTCAAGATCATGAATCGCTTTGACATACTCAATTGGGGGCTTATCGCCCATCATAGCCGTACGGAACAATTGAGCTGTTTGCAAAGCGTTCTCTGCCGCACGAATGAGAAGTTGCAAGAAATCGACTTCGTTCTTTCTGGTGAATAACGTTGTCATAGAATCCTCCTAAATTTTACTATATGTACAAGTTTTTGAACGAATTTGCGTATCGAAATTGACCAAATTGTAGAAAAAACTCACAATGTTTAAAATAGCATACTCGTTAGGCTTAAAGCAACGAAAATTCCGTGACAATTTACAATTTCTTAACATCATATAATATGTGCAGAGCTTCCTTGATTTTACAAGCTTGAAGATGTAAAGTTTATGGAGCAAGGGCTGTTTATAGAATGAGCATAGAGAGGGTTTTTTACTATGAAAAAAACATTAATTTCAAATGGTATTTTTATTGCTAATAAGGAAGACAAAACATCGATTAAAGGCTGCATGGTTATTGAAGGCAGTCAAATTACATACATCGGAACAGAAGTGCCTGAGCCCTTAGAAAGCTATGACGAAGTGATTGACGGAACGAATAAATTGTATATGCCTGGACTTGTTAATACGCATGGACATGCCGCGATGTCCTTGCTTCGCGGTTATGGCGATGATCTTGCGCTGCAAGTATGGTTAGAGGAAAAAATGTGGCCGATGGAGGGGAAATTCACCTCGCAGGATGTTAAATGGGGAACGCGGTTGTCGATCCTTGAAATGATCAAAGGCGGGACAACGACTTTTGTCGATATGTACGACCATATGAATGAAGTTGCCTTGGCGGTAGAGGAGTCGGGTATGCGCGGAGTTTTGACTCGCGGTGTGATCGGACTATGTCCGCCTGATGTACAAACAGCTAAGCTGAATGAAGCCACTGAATTTGCTAAGAACTGGCATGGTAAGGCTGACGGACGCATTACTACGATGATGTCACCGCACGCTCCATACACATGTCCGCCAGATTACATCGAGCGTATCGTGCAAGCGGCACATGATCTCAATCTTCCTATTCATACTCACATGTCCGAAACACGACGTGAAGTCGAAGGTAATGTAGAACAGTATGGAGTTAGACCCGTGGCTCACTTGGAGAAGCTAGGCGTATTCTCACGCCCAACACTCGTTGCGCATGGTGTCCACTTGAATGATGAAGAGATAGCAATCCTCAAACAATATGATGTACGTGTCTCCCACAATCCTGGCAGTAATCTCAAGCTTGCGAGTGGTGTTGCCCGTCTGCCTGAGTTGTTGCGTTCAGGTGTTAAAGTTTCATTAGGAACCGATGGTGCGGCATCCAACAACAATTTGGACATGTTCGAGGAAATGCGATTGGCAGCTCTTATTCATAAAGGTGTAACGGGTGATCCATTAGCAATCCCTGCGAAGGAAGCCTTGTTGCTTGGAACTCGAATGGGAGCAGAATCCATTTGGTTAGAGGATGTTGGTTTACTCGAAATTGGCATGAAAGCCGATTTTATTGCGCTAGACATCGATCAACCTCATTTCCTTCCGAAAACGGACTTTGTTTCCCACATTGTGTACTCTGCTTGTGCGAAAGATGTTGTGGATGTCTGCGTGGATGGCACGTGGATTGTCCGTAAAGGTGAATGCCTAACGTTAGATGAAGAGAAAATTAAACGCGAATTTGAAATATGCTTCGATCGCCTCAAAGGCTAATGGGCAGGCGAGTATGTGGTTTTGGGGAGGTGCGCGGCGATTATGAATGCGAAGCGATCGATCACACTTGGCGTTTTCATCGTGGCAACACTAGGTGTTGTGCTTAGTCGATTCTATCTGAATGTGCAGAACGAGCATTGGGAAGAGAAACGTGTAGCTGTTGAGAAAGCTTTTAATGGAAGTATGATGACGAAAGCATCCAAGGTAGATTTTTTCTACGGAGATGAACCTCTTCAGATTGTATATGGGGAGAACAAGCTAGGACAAAGTCTAATTACTTGGGTATCCGCCGAAAATGTTCATTCCGAAATGACGGACGAAGCCTTCCCGGAAGAGCAAGTCCGCGCAGCTGTATTGAAAAAGGCGCCAAGCAGTGAGATTGAGCGAGTCATACCTGGCAAATTAGGAAATGACTATGTTTGGGAAGTATTTTATAAGTCGAAAGACGATAGAGGTACGCGGTATTTCTACGATTATTATAAATTCAAAGATGGTACTTATCTGGATACGTATCGGCTCAGCCTTCATTAAAAAGGTTGAGTTTTTTTATGTGAAAGGCTCTGAATAGATGACTTCTGTCTATTTCCACTGTTTACATAAGGCATATCGTATATATGTGGTGATATACTTATCGTATTGCTTTTGAGCCATACAAATACTTCACTACAGAAAGGTGGACGCCAAACGATGAAGATGAAACTGCGCGTTTTACCTGTTATTATGAGCGTCATTATTTCGGCAGGGGTACTGTTTGGGGGCTGGTTTGCCTATACAAGCTTTGCGATGGAAAATCCATTATCACATATAATTGATACTGCACCTGGTGTAACGAATTCAACGATGAAACTTTCTTCCAATCAAGTAGATATAGAATTGGCATTGAAGCCGGAAGCTAATTTAAGAGAAGTTGTACGATTGATTAAAGACGAAGGTGGATCGATTATCGGGAAACGAACGATGAATATTACCGTTAAGAATCAATCCTCAGACAAGCTGGATCAATGGTGGTCTAAAGCGTTATTTGAGGTAGCTCAAGCCATGGAAACGAAACATTATGCAGATATTCCTACAACGTTAGAGAAATATGCAAATGGTGTGCCAACGATGAACGTTGACAGCGAAATGGATGAGCACTATGTTTACATTCGATTAACAGATGGTAATGCGACGAAATTTATCATGCTGCCAAGAGTCTCCCAGATCGGAGTGTGGCCGAATGAGTAAAATATACAAAGAAATCGGCATTGGATTTATTCCTGTTCTATTGGTCTTCTTAGTTTTCCAAGGTATAAATGTGATTCCAATCTTATTTGTGAGTGTGCTAGGTGTTTCCTTATTCTATATGTTGAAAACCCGCGGCGGTATCGGAGCTGCTGCTGGCGGTGGAGATCGTAAGAGTAAGAATCGGACGCCGTCTTTTCTCACATTTGATGAAATTGGCGGGCAAGATCGGGCTAAGAAAGAATTGATGGAAGCACTCGATTTCTTGATTAAGCATGAGGAAATTAAGAAGTTGGGTATTCGTCCCCTTAAGGGGTTGCTGTTGACAGGGCCTCCTGGTACGGGGAAAACGTTGATGGCGAAAGCCGCTGCACATTATACGAATTCTGTTTATATGGCTGCTTCAGGTAGTGAATTTGTTGAGATGTATGTCGGTGTCGGAGCAAGCCGAGTCCGTGATCTTTTTAAAGAAGCTAGGGCTCGGGCACTTAAAGAGGGCAGGGATAACGCCATTATTTTCATAGATGAGATTGACGTGATCGGTGGTAAGCGGGATGGCGGTCAGCAGCGTGAGTATGACCAGACATTAAACCAATTGTTGACGGAGATGGATGGGATTCATACGAATGACGCGCCTCGTATTCTTATTATTGCCGCGACGAACCGTAAGGAAATGCTGGATAGTGCATTGTTGCGACCAGGGCGTTTTGACCGCCATATCGAGGTTGATCTGCCAGATAAAAAAGGTCGTTTGGCTATCCTGCATATCCATGCAAAAAACAAACCTTTAGGGGATGGCGTTACGCTGGATCAAACGGCTGATCAAACCTTTGGTTTCTCCGGTGCGCAGCTCGAAGGCGTATTGAATGAAGCCGCGATCTATGCCATGCGTGAAGATAAACCAGCGATTGAACAGTCTCATCTGGCTTCTGCCATTGATAAGGTGATGATGGGAGAACGCACAGATAAAGAAACGGCGAATGACGAGAAGGAACGAGTCGCTTATCATGAATTAGGTCATGCTATTATTGCTGAGCTTGTTCGGCCAGGTTCTGTTTCCCAAGTGACAGTAAGCCCACGTGGCAAAGCGTTAGGTTATGTGCGTCATAATCCGCCGCAGGATCATTATTTATATACGAAAGATTATATCGAAGATCAGATCATGATTGCCCTAGGTGGGGCTGCTGCGGAAGAGATGATTTACGGCGGACGAAGTACCGGTTCTCGCAACGATTTCGAACAATCGCTTTCTATGGTTCGTAACATGATGGATGCTGGACTTACCAGCTTAGGTATTATTGACCGTGAGATGGTGACGAAAGAACAACTGATGAAAGAAAATGCGGCCATACTAGACGCCCTAATGCTGCGTACGAAGAAAATGTTAGATGAGCAACGAAGTGTGTTTGAACATTCGTTCGCTATTCTGATGAAGGAAGAAGTACTTTCAGGGGATACTTTCCGTACATTATTTGACGCTTCTGTGTCACAAAGTGCATAATAATGACCGTTGGCCAATTAGGTCAGCGGTTCTTGGCTTTACTTCGGGTATGCAGGATACATATACTAATAATAAGATGATAATAAAATTCGATTGAAGCATCGACAAGATAAATACATGCTTAAGAATCAATAGCTAACATACTGGTAGCTGTGTGAGATACAGTAAGACAGACGTTCGGATGAAGGAGAAGACAAGCTATGATATTTAGAACAATAGGTGTAATTGGCGGAGGGACGATGGGGCAGGGCATTGCTGAAATGCTGGCAGCTCGTGGACTTGATGTTATTATTGCCGAGAAATCTACAGAAAAGCTTGATCGTGCTATTGAACTTATTACGGTCAGCTTAGATAAGCAAATTGAGCGTTGGGCCTTGACAGGAGCGGAGAAGAAATCCATCCTTTCGAAGATTAAGGGAGCCAATTCAATTCAGGACATGGCCTCCTGTGAGCTTGTCATCGAAACAATCTCAGAAGATTTGAATGCGAAGAAGCATGTCTTTTTTCAGCTTAATCAAATATGTTCACCTCACATCATCCTAGCAACGAATACTTCCACATTAAGTGTAACGGAGATTGCAGCCATCACAACGCATCCAGAGCGAGTCATCGGCATGCATTTTCTACATCCTGTTGCGAAGGTGAATCTTGTTGAAATTGTACGAGCGATGAAAACGTCGGATGAAACATATGATCGCACACGACAGTTCGTTGACGATATCCTCACCAAAAAAAGTATAAAAGTGAATGAATCGCCGGGTTATATTACGACGCGATTGATTTGTACGCTCATTAATGAGGCGCTGCATACCTTATCCGAAGGTGTAGCTTCTGCGGAAGATATCGATCAGGCAATGCGTATTGGCTATGAATTCAAGCATGGTCCACTTGAGATGTGTGATCGATTTGGACTAGATGCGGTATTGGCTGCACTTGAGGGAATGTTCCGTGAGTATGGAGATATTAAATATCGGCCATCGTATCTGCTGAAGCAAATGGTGCGTGCAGGTCATCTTGGGGCTAAGACGGGAGAAGGCTTCTTCCGTTATGACAAGGATGGTGATCGACTATGAACATTCTCGTGATTAATGCCGGCTCTTCTTCTGTCAAATATCAGCTCTATGATATGGAGAATGCGATTGTGCTTGCCAAGGGGAGAGTTGAGCGAATTGGCATGGATACCGCCATTCTGATGCACGAACCAGCCAATAAACCTGAATTTCATAAGGTAGATGAAATTTTGGAGCATACAACAGCTATCCGCAGAGTGCTAGATGTTCTCGTACATCCAGAGCATGGCGTGTTGAGCGCCATCTCGCAGATCGATGCCGTAGGCCACCGTGTCGTCCACGGCGGCGAATCGTTCAAGAGCTCCGTCCTCGTCACCGACGAGGTGAAGAAGGAGATCAGGCGTCTCTTCGATCTGGCGCCGCTGCACAACCCGGCGCATATGCTGGGCATCTCCGCGGTAGAAGCGAACATGCCTGGTGTTCCCCAGGCTGTCGTCTTCGACACCGCCTTCCATCAGACGATGCCGGCGAAGGCCTACCTATATCCGGTGCCTATGGCACTCTACCGGAAGCACAAAGTGCGGCGCTACGGTTTCCATGGTACGTCGCACAAGTACGTGAGCGAACGTGCCGCTGCCTTTCTAGGACGCCCGCTAGAGCGGCTGAAGCTCATTACCTGTCACATTGGTAATGGGGCTTCCTGCGCCGCAGTATGGGGCGGCCAGTCCGTTGATACGAGCATGGGGATGACCCCGCTCGAAGGTCTCATGATGGGCACGCGCAGCGGCGATCTCGACCCGGCCATCGTGCCTTACGTGATGGGCAAGGAGGATTTGACGATCGGCGAAGTGAGCTCCATGCTGAACAAGCATAGCGGTCTGCAGGCGATCTCGGGGATCTCCAGCGATATGCGGGAGATCGTGGAGGCAGTGGAAGCGGGCGATAAGAACGCTATCTTGGCTTTTGAGATGTATACATATCGGCTGCGCAAATATATCGGGGCTTATGCCGCGGCGATGAATGGCGTGGATGCGATTGTGTTTACTGCAGGTGTAGGCGAGAATTCCGCACCGCTGCGCAAAGCGGTATGCGAAGGCTTAAGCTTCCTTGGGGTCGATTTTGATGAAGGGGCGAATGGGCTTGGAAGAGGGATAGAAAAGCGAATAACCAAGCTAGGTTCCAAGGTTGAAGCACTTGTTATTCCAACGAATGAAGAATGGGTTATCGCGCAGGATACTTACAGTCTCTTGCAAGAACAGCCCGACTGACATTTTCGTGGAATTTATAAAATAGTGTACAATAGTAATGATCTTCAGTTCTAGGGAGGAAGGATATCCATATGAAAAGTACAATAGGTGAAGTTAAACATCATGTCGGCGAATCCGTAACCATTGGCTGTTGGCTAAACAAGAAACGTTCAAGTGGTAAAATTCAGTTTTTGCAGCTGCGTGACGGTTCAGGCTATATACAAGGTGTTGTTGTCAAAAGTGAAGTGAGTGAAGAAGCATGGGAAGCAGCATCGAAGCTCACCCAAGAAAGCTCTTTATACATAACGGGGAAAGTAAAAGAAGACACACGTTCCAAAGGCGGTTTCGAGCTCGATGTGACTGGCGTAGAAATCATTCAAATTACGGAAGAGTATCCGATTACACCGAAAGAGCATGGCGTAGATTTTCTTATGGACAATCGCCATCTGTGGATTCGGAGCCCCCGTCAGCGTGCAGTGCTTGTGATTCGTGCAGAAATTATCAAAGCGGTTCAAGGATTCTTCAATGACAGAGGGTTTCATTTGGTGGATCCACCTATATTGACGCCATCTTCTTGTGAGGGTACGACGAACTTGTTTCATACGAAATATTTTGATGAGGATGCCTTTTTGACACAGAGCGGGCAGTTGTACATGGAAGCAGCAGCGATGGCACTAGGCCGCGTATATTCCTTCGGTCCTACCTTCCGTGCAGAGAAATCGAAGACACGCCGTCACCTCATCGAGTTCTGGATGATTGAGCCAGAGATGGCGTTCGTAGATCATGTTGAAAACCTTGAAGTGCAGGAACAATTCGTATCCCATATCGTGCAAACCGTGCTGCAGAACTGTCAAGCTGAGCTTGAAACGTTGGAGCGGGATACTTCCAAATTGGAGAAAATTAAAGGCAGTTTCCCTCGTATCACTTACGATGAGGCTGTCGACTATTTGCAAAAGAATGGGCATGAATTCGCATGGGGAGAAGATTTCGGAGCTCCACATGAGACAGCGATTGCCGCTCAATACGAAACGCCTGTGTTTATCACCCACTGGCCAACGGAGATTAAGGCTTTTTATATGAAACCAGATCCTAGTCGTCCAGAAGTCGTTCTATGTGCCGATATGATTGCCCCAGAGGGCTATGGTGAGATTATTGGGGGAAGTCAACGTATTGATGACCCGGAACTTATGGAGCAGCGTTTCAAGGAACATGAGCTTTCGCAAGAGGCGTATCAATGGTACTTGGATCTTCGCAAATATGGAACTGTGCCGCATTCTGGCTTTGGATTAGGCCTAGAACGTACGGTGGCTTGGATATGTGGTTTGGATCATGTGCGTGAAACGATTCCATTCCCACGCTTGTTATACCGTCTATACCCTTAAATAATGGGATTGTCCATGGGGAGAAAGGGGAGAGACGTATGAGTACGCAATCGAATACACAGATGAAAGTCGAAGCAATTCTGTTGAACAGCTTTCTGGAGGGGAGTGTCGCGGTACCGAGTTTATTACTCAAGCATTATCGCGCACTGCTTTTGAGTGAAGTTGATGTCATGACACTGATACATTTCATTTCCTTTGTTGAAAAGGAAGGGAACACATTCCCGACGCTTGATGAAATTCAGGAACGGATGTCAGCTTCACAAGATGTCGTTATAGCCAGTGTGCAGAAGCTGATTCGGGAAAAGTTTATCGCGATCGATGAGGATACCCACGAAACAACTGGATTTCGAAGTGAGCAGTACAATCTAACGCCGCTCTATAAGAAGTTAGCCAAACATGTGGCTGAGCAGCAGCTAAGAGAGTTAGCAGAGTTGGCGACCAGTACGCAAGCGCCTAGCGATGATCGAGTTAAGAATATTTATACTACGATCGAAAATGAATTCGCAAGACCTCTAACGCCAATGGAGCTGGAAACGATTAGCAATTGGTTGGACAAAGATATGTACAAAGAAGAGCTGATCATGACCGCTTTGAAGGAAGCAGTGTTTGCCGGGAAAGTCCATTTCCGGTATATTGATCGGATTTTACTGGATTGGAGTCGCAATCGCGTCTCCACAGTGGATCAAGCGAAGGAATATTCGCAGCGGTTTAGGCAGTCGCGGTAAGATGAAGCCCATTTTTACTCCGTAAAGGAGGAAAATGGGCTTTTCTGTCGTTCGATTGGAGAGGGTGTGTGTATACCTACTAGAACCGGATCCTTAGCCGTGCTCATTCCCGCGCCTGCGCTTGCTCCCACTCCTGCACCGCCAGCACCTGTACCAGCACCTGCCGGCCCTGGCATCCGAACCCCAGTGCCCGCCCCCGCCAAAAATGCGAAAAGGCATCTTTTGGTTCACTAATCGAGCGTAAAAGAAGAAATGGATGCAAAAAGGCAACCTTTTTGGCTCTACAAGCTGATTTCTCCTTATTTCAGCATAAAAAAGTGCCTTTTCGCACTTTTGCGCAATAAAATCCATTGAAGAGCAAAAAATAAGTGCCTATTTGCACTTTTGCAAATACATTCACTCCATTGAAGAACAATAAAGGTGTTATTTGCCCCAACCGTATCCGTAACTTAATCCCCTTCACCGCAACCGCTACTGTAACTCCCGCTGCAACTCCCACTGCTACTGTAACTGCTACTGTAACTGCCACTGTAACTGCAACTGCTTCCGACTACTAAACCGCATACCGCTCTTCAAAACATTCACCATTACCTCGACCACCACCTGGCGAATCCCACTACCTAACTCCGAACCTCAGACTGGCCCAATACTCTCACACAAAGCAGTTAAGGAATGAGAGGACGCTATTTGAGCTCAAATAGCGAAATAAAAAAGTTGCGGAACGTGGTTTCTCTATTTCGCAACGAGTGCAAGTAACGCACTCGAAATAACAAAATAGCGTACTGACGTTCCACAACTAGATATAATTGGGAGATTCCCTTAATTGCACACTAGGAAGTCCCCAGTTGCACGTGGATAAAATTACTTCTTCATTACATGCAAGCGGTACACATATTCGAATAGGAATTCGAATGCCTCAAGATGCCGTTTGGCCTCAAAAGCATTCGCGCCCCAAGCGTAGATCCCATGCTTGCGAAGCACGATACCAGGAATACGTGGCACGATTGCACCTTCGACAAGCTCAGCAATGCGCGGGATCTCTGCATAGTTTGGCAAGATAGGAATCTCAATTTGAGCTTCTTCATCCCAAATATTGAACGCTTTGATGAGTTCAACGCCATCAACGGGTATGCTTCCGCGTTCAGCGTATAGTTCAGATGCTAGATTGTTATAAATCGTGTGCACGTGGAAAATGGCGCCAGCGCCTGTTAAACGATAAATCTCACTATGGATCAAGGTTTCCGCAGATGGCTTAAGGCTAGTAGCTTCTATCGGCAAGCCTTTCTCATTGACGAGAAGGAAATCCTCAGGAGTTTGAATGGATTTATCTCTTCCGCTAGACGTAATAGCGAAGGTGAAAGCGTTCGGTTCAAAGCCGCCAACACGGACAGATAAATTACCGCTTGTCGCTGGAAACCATCCGCGCGCTGCTAGATTTGTTTTGATGTCACGCAATTCAGCGAAAGCACGCTGTTTTTCTTCTAGTAAAATACTCATTTGACGGGTTCAGCCTCCAATTGCTTAATGATGTCGAAGAAAGATTCGAAGGGGTGGTAGGCGTAGCCAAGTTGTTCACAACGATCAATAAGATGCGATCTAGCAAAGATCGTATCCACTAGCTTTGCTCCTTCAAAGTCAGTAATGCTGTCTCCGATTATAATGCGTTCATAACGCTCGGGATCGTAGGAACGAATGATGCTTGTTTTGCACATGCCGCAGTCGGTTGTACAATGTGCATCGCACGGATTCGGCCATAGAATCTCAATGGTTTCCCCTTCGAATGAGCTAGCATTGCAATAAATATGATCCTCAGGAATAGCAAACGCGCGAAGCAGTGGATATATAAAGAAATCGATGCCCCCGCTTGTAATCAAAAGGGTAATTCCTTGCTCCTTGCAGTAAGAGACAAATTCTTCAAAGCCTTCACGGATCGTCGCGTTGTTAATCGCATAATCGACAATCTCCGCTTTGCGAGAAGTAGGGAGGAGGGCAAACATCGCCCCAACGCCTTCACGAATGGAGATTTGTTGTGTCACAATCCTCTCAACGATGCCTTCCCAACCCTCTGGATTGAAATGCTTCATAATGGCTACAATGTTATCGTTAACGGTGATCGTACCGTCAAAGTCACAAAAGATAATGCGTTCCTTGCTCATTCTCTAATCCCCCATGTGTCAATAGCTGATTGTAGCTCTGGATGTGATAGGGCGTATTCACGCAATGTCATGCCTTGTAAAGTTGCATCGATTGCTTGACGGAACGCATGTCCACCAGCAATCGTTCCCATCGGGTGACCGTGGATACCGCCGCCTGCGTTCACGATAACATCCTGACCGAAATCACGTAAGATGAGTGGCACTAGACCAGGATGGATACCCGCGGAAGGGACCGGGAAGCTAGGAGCTAATGTTAATTTTACATCAGACGGAGCCTGATACGTGTAATCTTTACGTAAATCCTGCGTTAATAACACATGCTTAATGGCCAAATTCTCTTCCTTCGGCATAACAACGGAGCCATAAGGAGAAGGGAATAACACCAAATCGGCACCCGCAAGGCGCATTAATTTGCCCAAGAGGACGGAAGGCGAGATGCCGTAGTGTGGCGATGGATACATAGCACCAGCCATAGCAGGATGTGCCATGATCGGAATGTTGATTTCCGGGTCTGCGCTTAATTCATGCAGCACATCGAAGCCGTATGCCAACACGTTAAATAACAAGGCATTGGCCCCTTCCGCAATGGCTTTCTTCGCTTGGGAAGCAAGTTTAGACGTTGAACCGGTCAAGTTTACAGCATAGAGCAGCTTCTGGCCCGTCTCCTTCGTGGCTTGCTCAGCTGCTTCAAGACAAATCGCAATGCGTTTTTCCATAGGTGTTAAAGGATTTTCGAATAAAATCTCATCGTCCTTGATCAGATCAACGCCACCAGCAGCCTGTAAGTAAAACTGTTCACGCAATGCAGGCAATTCATACCCGACAACGGATTTGAAAATGCTCATGAGCAGGGGACGGTTATGTACGCCAAGGAGATTGCGAACGCCTTGCATACCAAATTTCGGACCCGGGAACCCAGCTAAGAAATCAGAAGAGAAGGCAAGGTCGATCAGCTTGATTTTGCCATCCATAGAAAGCTTGCCGAATACCGTCACTAACAACGCGGGGATATCGCGGCTATAGTTCACATCGGGATAAGCGATCGTAATATCCGCATAGCGGCCCGAAATAGGTTCATCTGCCCCAGGCTCGTGGACTTCAACGGAAACAACCTTACCCAAATGCTTCTCCATCGAAGCTTTCTGAGCCTCAGGCAGCTCCGTCCAACTGCCAACAGTAAGGCCAACTGCGATGCCTGTTGCTTTTTTATGAAAATCGGCTTTCTCATCGAAACTCCGATACGTTGCTAAACAATATGAACTCATGATGCATCTTCACCTGCTTTAACTAGAATCTTAAATCATAGTCGAGAAAAAAGATTAGACCGATTTGCCTACAGGACTGTTAGGCGCGATTAGTTCGCCCATTTCTTTGGTGCGAGCAGCACAGTGCAATACAGCTTGGTGAATAGCCTCGTCGAAGTGATAGCGATCCAAAGCTTGAATAGCAGCATGTGTAGCGCCGTTAGGCGACGTCACTTTGCGGCGTAGTTCCGCAGGGTGTTCCTTCGTATTGTGCACCATGTGCGCGGCACCGAGCACCGTTTGAAGAGTTAGTTGATTCGCATCTTCTGGGGATAGACCGCCTTCGATGCCTGCTTTAATCATCGCTTCCATAAGGTAATACACATAGGCAGGACCACTGCCGGAAATACCAGTGAGGATTTCAAGTTTGTCTTCTTCTACAATCGTAACAGTTCCGACCGCTTCAAACATTTGGAGGGCAAGCTGCTTGAATGTATCATTAACCTTAGACGAGAAGCTCATTCCTGTCGCGCCTAATCCGATGGTGGAGGACGTATTTGGCATCGTACGAACGATTGGCGAGTTGGATTTCAGAAGTCTTTCAGCCTTCTCGATGGAAAGGCCTGCAATGACGGAAATTAACAGCTGTCGCTCGTTCAAAAGCGGGCCAAGTTCGGCAAAAGAAGACTCCACATCTTTCGGTTTCATGCAGAGAACAACAATATCGGCTTCTTGAATTAATATGCTTTTCGTCGCTTGATCGGAAGTGGCTTCAACGCCATACTCCGAACACAGGAAGGCCAAGCGATCCTGATTGGAGCGATTCATCATAGCAATATTTTGCGGGTCCGCGACTTTGGTTTGAATAAGTCCGCGTACGATAGCTTCAGCCATGGAGCCTGCGCCTACAAAAACAATTTTCATTTGCGATAACATGATTGACATCCGTTGTTCCTCCTCCTAAGGTTTATTCGCGTATTTGTCCGCTTCCGTAGACGCGGTATTTGGTTGATGTTAACGCAGGCAGCCCCATAGGACCACGTGCATGAAGCTTCTGTGTGGAGATACCGATCTCGGCACCGAAACCAAACTCAAAGCCATCGGTAAAACGTGTTGAAGCATTATGATAAACAGCAGCAGCATCCACTTCTTGCAAGAATTTCTCTGCATTCGCAGCATCTTCTGTTACGATACATTCCGAGTGCATCGTGCCGTAGTTACGAATGTGAGCTAGCGCCTCATCTAGATCCTTAACAACTTTGATGTTTAAAATATAATCCCCGTACTCCGTGCCCCAATCAGCTTGTTCAGCGACCAGCATGCTTGGTACCAGTTCTCTGGAACGCACGTCGCCTCTAAGCTCAACGTTAACCCCTTGGAATGCTTCAGCAATGGCAGCAAGATGTTTCTCAGCAATCGCTTCATGTACGAGCAACGTTTCCATACTATTACAAACAGATGGGCGCTGTGCTTTGGCATTAATCCCAATGCGAACAGCCATATCAAGTTGAGCACTCTGATCTATAAAAGTATGACACACCCCTGCACCTGTTTCAATGACTGGGACGGACGCGTTATTGACAACATTTTGAATAAGTGAGTGTCCGCCACGTGGAATTAGCACGTCAATGAGGCCATTCAGTTTCAGCATTTCATCGACGGAGCTGCGATCTGCGCTTAGGATTAATTGCAGGGCATCTGCCGGCAGGTCCGAACGCTCTAAAGCTGCATGCAGGACTTCCACAATTTTCTCATTCGAAAACAGGGCAGAGGATCCGCCACGCAGGACAACGGCATTGCCGGTTTTGAGACATAAACCTGCAGCATCGACCGTCACGTTCGGTCTCGCTTCATAGATAATACCGATAACGCCTAGTGGTACACGAATTTTACGAATTCGTAATCCATTAGGGCGATCGAAAGATTCGAGCATATCACCAATTGGATCAGGCAGCTCAGCAATTTGACGAAGGCCTTCGGCCATTGCCGCAATGCGCGTTTCGTTAAGCGCCAAACGGTCTAGCAGTGAAGCGCTGGTGCCTAGCTCTTTGCCACGCTGCAGATCCTTGCTATTAGCTTCAATGATCGCTTGTTGTTCCGTAATTAAGGCGTCTGCCATCAGCAATAAGGCTGTATTTTTTTGCTCAGTTGAGAGATTGCCCATTGCTTGGGCAGCTTGTTTGGCAAGCTTGGATTTGTTAATAACTTCACTCATGGGAAGACCTCCTAGTTGAAAAAGGTTTGGCAATGCGTTAACAATTGTTCCACGTTCAGCTCATAGGCAGAATCGCTGCGTCGTTCTTTACACTCGACCATTCGTTCGTTTGCCTTTTTACCTATAGTAAGTCGTAAGGGGAAGCCGAGTAAATCGGCATCATTAAATTTCACGCCAGGACGTTCCTCGCGATCATCCCAAAGGACCGAATAGCCCGCGCGAGTTAACGCGTGGTAGATTTCCTCGGATAGAGCCATTTGGGTTTCATCCTTAACTTGAACAGTTAATAGATGAATGGAATAAGGGGCCAGCGTCTTTGGCCAAATAATGCCTCGCTCATCATGATGCTGTTCAATGACGGCAGCTAACACGCGTGACACGCCAATGCCATAACAGCCCATAATCATGGGCTCGGATAGACCATTCTCATCAGTGTAAGAAGCACCTAGCCCCTCACTATATTTGGTGCCGAGTTTAAATACGTGCCCAACTTCAATGCCTTTTGCAAATGCGAGCTCATGTCCGCAGTGGATACAGGACTCACCCTGGCCGACATTGCGAATATCCGCATAAGTCAATGTACCAAGATCACGCTGTACATCCACGTGTTGTAGATGATAGTCGGCTTCATTGGCACCAACTACGGCACCAGCCAGCCCTTGAATCGAATTGTCCGCAATCACTCTGACGGAGGCTAGACCGATGGGTCCAATGAATCCAGCAACGGAACCTAATGCAGTAATTTCGGATTCTGTCAGCATGGTGATTTCATCCACACCAAGAACATGCTTTAACTTGATTTCATTGATTTCGAGATCGCCACGGAGCAGTACGATCACAGGTGTACCATCAGCTTGAACAGCCACTGATTTAATAATGTGCTGCGATTCAATCGAGAGGAATTGGCTTAATTGTTTGATGCTCGTTACACCTGGTGTATGAACTTTCGTAGGCTGTGCATGGGGTACATCAATGGATGATGTCCCTTTATTGGTAATGAGGCCGGCGGCTTTCTCCAAATTAGCTGCATATTGACAGGAAGGACAATGTACGATTGTATCTTCTCCGACATCTGCCAAGGCCATAAATTCGTGCGTATCCGTACCGCCAATGGCGCCAGAATCTGCTTCGACCGCACGGAACTGCAGCCCGCAGCGTGTGAAAATGTTGACATAAGCGTCATACATCGCTTGATAGCTAACATCAAGCCCGCTCGCTGAGCGATCAAAGGAGTAGGCATCCTTCATTAAAAATTCACGTCCACGCAGCAGGCCGAATCGTGGTCTGCGCTCATCCCGATATTTCGTTTGGATTTGATATAACGTGAGGGGTAACTTTTTATAAGAATGAATCTCATCTTTCACGAGTGTAGTAATCACTTCCTCATGTGTCGCACCTAGGGCAAACTCGCGGCCTCCTCGATCTTGGAGTCGCATTAATTCAGGACCGTAGACGTCCCATCGACCAGAGGCTTTCCATAATTCGGCAGGATGGAGGGCAGGCATGAGCATCTCTTGGGCACCTGCGCGGTCCATTTCTTCTCGTACAATCGTTTGAATATGTTGTAAGGCCTTAAGACCCGTAGGTAAGTAGGAATAAATGCCGCTCGATAGTTGACGAATGAGCCCTGCACGCAGCATAAGTTGGTGACTGACCGCCTCGGCATCTCCCGGTACATCTCGTAATGTTGGATTAAGTAATCGCTGTTGTCTCATGAGTAAGGGAGCACCTCGCTTTCTTCACATCGGTTAACAATTAAGTCAAAGGCACCCATTCATCTCGGTGAATGACCTCGATGCGTGTCACTTCGACGCGTTTCTGGACTTCGTCGGTCGAAAGGCCTGCTGCTGCTTGCACTTGCCAAGCCGCATAATTGACGACGCCGCGGCCCAGCAGGAGGCCTTCGCTGCAGATAACCTCGACCACGTCGCCGGGGTGGAAGTCGCCAACCACTGACGTGATGCCAGCGGGGAGGAGGCTCTTCCCTCCGTTGACCAAGGCAGCCTTCGCGCCTTGATCAACGATGATTTGCCCTTGGGGCAGCGAGTGGAAGCCGACCCACTGCTTCTTGACCGGCAGATTGTTCAGCGCCGTGTCAAAGTAAGTGCCCTTGCCAGTGCCGCCAACGGCAAGGTCCAGATCACCGGGCTCGAGTACACGCCCGATGAAGACTGGGACGCCCCCGCGCATCGCGATGCGTGCGGCCTCGACCTTAGAGCGCATGCCGCCGGTGCCGACCGCGCTCCCGGAGCCTCCAGCGAAGGAGAACAGCTCATCGCTGATGGCGTCTACGCGATCGATGCGCTGTGCGTTCGCATTCTTGCGAGGATCGTCCGTGTATAGGCCGTCCATATCCGTAATAATGATCAATTTGCTCGCTTTGACCAAATTGCCTACTAACGCCGACAACGTATCATTGTCGCCGAATTTCAGTTCATCCACCGAGACGGTGTCGTTCTCGTTAATAATGGGGACGACTCCGCGCTGCAGGAGCTCATCAATCGTCATCATCGCGTTCTGCACGCGCTTGCGGTTGGAGAAGTCGTACCGGGTCAGCAGAATTTGCGCCACGCTTACGCCGTGGGACGCAAATGCTTCATGGTACGCCTGCATTAAGAGCGCTTGGCCGACGGCAGCGGCGGCCTGCTTCTCGTGCAGCACCTTGGGTCGTGTACGATAGCCCAAGGAAGTGAAGCCTGCGGCCACTGCGCCAGAGGTTACGAGCAGCACTTGGCTGCCGCTGCGCTGCAATTGCGCGAGCTCCGCCGCAAAAAAACGTATCTTATCCGGGTTTAAACCACCCGTATCTGAGGTTAATGAGGAGCTGCCGATTTTGACTACGATTCGCTGAGTCATGTTCATCCCATCCTTCGATTTCCAACTATGTAGATACAAAAAAGACTCCCGTCCTTAAAACATAAGGACGAAAGTCTGTTGCTTCCGCGGTACCACCTTAGATTAGCGCATATCAAATAGAAGCGCTCTACTCTAGATTCCCTGTATAACAGTAGGGTTCTGTTCAACTCATCGTTGACGGTTCAGGGGCGGGTTCAGATTCGGTTCACGGCAAGCTCTCTCAGTCGGTGGAGCTTACTCCCTGGTTACGTGCGGTCACGATTCCTACTATTCCCATCATAACGTTGCTGTTTGAAATTTTGATTCTATCTAGAATAGCATGGTACGTGAGGCTTGTAAAGGAGAAAAAGACCAGTTTCCAGTACCATTTCCTTAAAAAAGGTTCAACTTTCCAATTCGCTGCACTGCCTCAGCTAACCGTTCTTCTGAAGATAGAAGCCCCAATCGAACATAACCTTCACCATGCGTCCCGAATCCAACACCTGGTGCTACGACGACTTTAGCTTCTTCCAAAAGCAAATCGGCGAGGCTCTGTGAAGAGTGTCCTTTGGGCACTGGCAGCCAAGAGAAGAATGAGCCTTGCGAGGGCTTAGCGTTCCAACCAATGCTTGCAAGTGTCGTGTACAGCGCATTCCGACGACTTTCATACACATCACGCAGCTCTGTCACACAATCCTGTGAGGCCGTTAATGCAGTAGCAGCCGCTGCTTGGATACCACCAAACAACGAGCAATAGTAGTGATCCTGCATTAGGTTAATGAGACGGATGACTTCTTTATTACCCAGGGCGAAGCCAACTCGCCAACCGGCCATGTTGTACGTTTTGGACAACGTATAGAACTCAATCCCTACTTCCTTCGCACCAGGAGTTTGCAGGAATGAGATGGGCTTCTGACCATCGAATCCAATTGCTCCATAGGCGAAATCACTAGCAACAACAACACCATTTTTCTCAGCAAATGCAACGGTTTCCTCATAGAAAGAAGCAGGAGCCGTAGCACCCGTCGGGTTGTTCGGGTAATTAATGAACATTAGCTTGGCACGGTCCAAGTCAGACTGTTTCAACTGCGAGTAGTCAGGCAGGAAATTATTTTCCTCACGCAGCGGCATGAAGGCCATTTCGGCACCCGCAAGTGCGACACCTGACCAATAATCTGGATATCCAGGATCGGGTACTAGGCAGACATCGCCTGGATTCAATAAGCATTGAGCAATTTCGATAAGTCCTGTTTTGCCGCCAAACAAGATGGCCACTTCTGTATCGGGATCCAAATCTACGTTGTGATCCTCTTTGTAACGCTGTGCAATCGCCTGTTTCAGGAATGGAAATCCGCTAAATGGCGGGTATTTATGATACAACGGATTTGCGGACGCTTCTTGGATGGAAGCCACAATATGTGGTGGCGTAGGACGGTCCGGATTACCTTGGCCCAAATTAATGACATCATGGCCAGCGGCGATTTGTGCATTTGCTTTGCCAACGAGCGTTGCGAAGAACTGTGTAGGTAGACCTTTCATTCTTTCAGCAGGTTGTATGGCAAATCGAGAAGATGTAGATGATACGTTTGTCACGGCTTAATTCACACTCCGGAGGTCGGGATTTTAAATGATACCCTAAATGTAACATGATTAAACTTTTTTTCATAGTCGATGAAAATAATCAATTGTACTTCATTTTGCCCTTGTCATATGATGGAAGCACACATACGTGAAGGAGTTGAATGAGGATGACAGATCAAGCTCATGTTGCCGATGTTTTTCTACAGGAATCCATACGTGCATTTCAAAGTATGAAGAAGCTCGGGGATCAAGCCTTCGCCCAGACGAGTGAGCTCTCTTTCCATCAGACTCTAGATGAAGAATCTAATTCCCTTGAAGTGATTATCAAGCATATGCATGGAAATATGTTGTCCCGTTGGACCGATTTCTTAACCACCGATGGTGAAAAAGAATGGCGAGATCGCGATAGTGAATTTGAAGGGGAGCGTCACTCCCGAGAAGAATTACTTGCTCTTTGGGAAGAGGGATGGCAGGTTCTGTTCGCGACATTGCAAACATTGACTGCTGAAGATGTGCTGTCACTCGTTAAGATTCGTGGGGAAAGCCATAGTGTTCTGCAAGCCATTCAGCGTCAAGTATCACATTATGGTTATCACGTCGGACAAATTGTGTTGCTCTGCAAACATTGGGCTAGTCACGATTGGCAGACACTTAGCATCGCGCGAGGTCAGTCCAAACAATTTAAACCTAAGTTATAGTTAGTGGCCGAATCGGAACAAAGGAACAAGAGAGTGTTGAGTTAGGCGCACATTTCGACTACTATGTACACATACATGCATTTTCTTGAATTGGAAGGAGTCTTCTGAAATGTCCCAATCCCAACTACTTAACCTTGCACTCATTCAAATGGATATTGCCATTGGTGATCCGGATAGTAATTTTGCTCATTTAGAAAAGCTGCTGCTTGAAGCCGTGAATGTGGAGCAGAAGCCAGATGTTCTTATTTTTCCAGAGATGTGGAATACGGGTTATGCATTAACTGAAATTCATCAATTGGCTGATGTGAACGGCGAGAGGACCAAAGTATTCTTAAGCACTTTTGCTCAAACACATCAGGTGAACATCATTGGTGGATCGATTGCAGATAAGAAAGAAGAACGTGTTCTGAATACGATTTATGCCTGGGATCGCCATGGTAACGAAATCGCGGAGTATTCCAAAATCCATCTCTTTCGACTCATGGATGAGGAGAAATTTTTGCATAGCGGGGAACAATTAGGCTTGTTTGAGCTAGAAGGGGTACCTGCTGGGGCGATGATTTGTTATGATATTCGTTTTCCAGAGCTGTCACGTAAATTGGCGTTAGATGGAGCACGCATTCTGTTCGTACCTGCAGAGTGGCCGCATCCAAGACTGCATCACTGGCGTACGCTTCTTATGGCACGTGCGATCGAGAATCAAATGTATGTCGTATCGTGTAATCGCGTGGGGACGAGCGGAACGACGAATTTCTTCGGTCACTCAATGGTTATCGACCCATGGGGTGAGGTGCTTGTTGAAGGTGATGAGAACGAGGCGATACTTCGAGCTACAATTGATCTCGAGGAAATTATCCGTGTACGGGGCAAAATACCCGTTTTTGAAGATCGTCGTCCCCATTTATATTAGGGAAGTTGATTTTTGTGTCGAAATTTTGTAAACTAAAACCAATTGAAAGATCAATTGTGGCTGTGAAGGATGAATAGTACTTGAAGCACTTCATGTTCAGCGAACTGGGGATGGTGAAAGCCCAGAATGAAGCTCAAGGAAACGGCTATCCGGAGCCAATACGATAAAGGGGATGCATACACGATTGTATGTATCAACTAGGGTGGAACCGCGGGTGCTCAAGCTCTCGTCCCTAGGCATTATTTGATGCCTTTGGATGTTGAGCTTTTTTGATGTTTGCTCATATCCAAACGGTTGTCATCGGGCGCAGTCCCACCAACTAGATAGTTGAAGGAGCGATTGAACAATGAGTGTAACAATGGAGCAAGTCGTCGCATTAGCGAAGCACAGAGGTTTTGTTTTCCCAGGTTCAGAAATTTATGGCGGTTTGGCAAATACGTGGGATTACGGTCCGCTTGGCGTGGAATTGAAGAACAATATCAAACGTGCTTGGTGGAAAAAATTCATTCAAGAGTCCCCTTACAACGTAGGTTTGGACGCAGCGATTTTGATGAACCCGCAAGCATGGGTGGCATCTGGTCACGTAGGGAACTTCAACGATCCGATGATCGATTGCAAAAGCTGTAAAGCCCGTCACCGCGCGGATAAATTGATCGAGAACAAACTGGCTGAGAAAGATATCGAAATCATCGTTGATGGTATGACGTTCGATGACATGATGAAGCTGATTGTGGAACACAACATCGTGTGTCCAGATTGCGGAAGCAAGGATTTCACAGATATTCGTCAGTTCAACCTGATGTTCAAAACGTTCCAAGGTGTAACAGAAGCAAGTTCTAACGTTGTGTATCTACGTCCTGAAACAGCACAAGGGATCTTCGTTAACTTCAAAAACGCACAACGTACGATGCGTAAAAAGCTGCCATTCGGTATCGGTCAAATCGGTAAAAGCTTCCGTAACGAAATCACGCCAGGTAACTTCACGTTCCGTACGCGTGAATTTGAACAGATGGAACTTGAGTTCTTCTGCAAGCCAGGTGAAGACTTGAAATGGTTCGAGTACTGGAGAAGCTTCTGTCATAACTGGTTGCTTACGTTAGGTGCTAAAGAGGAAAACCTGCGCCTTCGCGACCATAATGACGATGAGTTGTCTCATTATAGTAATGCAACAACGGATATCGAATACAAATTCCCGTTTGGTTGGGGCGAGCTTTGGGGCATTGCGGACCGTACGGACTACGATTTGAAGCAGCATATGGCGCATTCAGGAGAAGATTTCAACTACATTGATCAAGAAACGAATGAGCGCTATGTTCCTTACTGTATCGAGCCTTCCCTTGGAGCGGACCGTGTAACTTTGGCGCTGCTAATCGATGCATTCGAAGAGCAGAAGCTTGAAGGTGATGACAGCCGTACCGTGCTTCACTTCCACCCAGCATTGGCACCAATGAAAGCAGCGATTTTCCCACTTTCCAAGAAATTGAGTGAAGGTGCACAGGCTGTTTTCGCCGATCTTGCGAAGCACTTCATGGTCGATTATGATGATACTGGTTCCATCGGTAAAAGATACCGTCGTCACGATGAGATCGGTACGCCATTCTGTATCACGTACGATTTCGAATCCGAGACGGATGGTCAAGTAACGGTACGTGACCGTGATACCATGGAACAAACACGTATGCCGATTTCGGAATTGAAATCCTTTATCGAAAATGCGCTGCAATTCTAATCTTTGATGAAATAGAAAACAAATGGAAACCCCTTGTGAGCGCGTCATTAGGACGCAAGCGCGCAAGGGGTTTTTCGTTAGATAACATAATCTAAGACATCACTATATGGTAAGTAACGTCGAACTTCACGCAGCGGTGGTGTATATACATGAATTGAAATCGCCGGCTCATGAAAAGGATTACTTAATTGGTGGATTTGCTCAGCAGGCGCAGTGAAATATTCCCCCGATTGGATGAAGTCATCCTTATGAGCAACAGGATAGCCCTCTGAATCTAACGAGAAGGTTGAATTCACCAAGGAACCTAAGACAAGATAAGCCGCCCCAACGGACAAGCCGTGATTATGGATGGCTGTTGAGCGGGAAGCCGGAATGTGGATTACGATAACTTCCAGATCGGGTGAGCTAAACACCACATTTCTGCCATAAGGCAGCTGTGTTGGCTCGGTTTTGAAGTCTGGAACGAAAGATAGATTTCGCTCTATGGATTGCAGGGCTTCCACTAATTGTTCCAGAGTAGGTGCATGCAATTTACAGAATGTCTGTTCAATTGCGGGGATAAGCGTCATTGGCATCTCGCCTCCTAGGCATACTTATCTCTTTATCAAATATTATTTGAGGAAGGATAAGTTTTGTTTATATAATATGCCTCGGTGCGTCAAATGGTTAGGGATAAATGAAAGAAGTTGAAGCGGAGATCATCCAATAATAAATGATTTAGGACGCAAAGGGACTATTCCTTTTGACAGTGGAGGTTATGCTAACGAATGGTTTGCATAACCTCTTTCATTGTGGAGACAAAGGCTTCGGCTGCTTTGGAAATATAGCGACCTTTGCGATAGGCGATCACCAGTTTGCGTGTAGGTCTGTCTTCTAAGATGACGTTTACGGGAGAAAGTTCGTGTAAACTTCTTTTGGAAATTAAATATGGAACGAAGGCAACACCCATTCCAGCGGCAACAAGCGATTGCACAGTTTCCATATTACTCGATTCGAAAACAATATTCGGCGTGAAACCAGCTTCTTGGCACAGATCTAGGGTCAACTTACGGAAGCCTTGTCCTTTCTTCAATGCGATGAAACGTTCCTTTTCCAGTTGAGAGATCCGTACAGGCTCCTTGCTTGCTGCTAGCGGATGCAGCGGCGGAACGGCAAGGATAATTTCTTCCTCTAACAACGTCTCATAGACGAGAGATTCTTCTCTTAAAGGCAAAGATAGAAGCGAAATATCGGTTTGACCATTCACCGTTAAGGTTTCCAGGTTGGATGACGTTTCCTCAACTAGCGAAATTTCGATATCCGGATAGGCTGCTTGAAACACAGGTACCACGAAAGGCAAAATCGTTGATCCTGTAATTGGCATAGAGCCGATCACGAGGCGGCCTTTTTTCATTTGCGAAATGTCTTCCATTTCTTTTTTTAGTCCCTCGATCATATCGAGAATCTTTTGGGATTTCTCGACAAACAGAGAGCCTGCGTGGGTTAGCTCTACAGAATTCGTGCTGCGTTGAAACAAAAGAACACCAAGTTCTTTCTCAAGCTTAGACAATTGTTGGCTTAATGAGGGTTGAGCTATATGTAACTTCTCCGCTGCACGTGAGAAATTTCGTTCTATCGCGATCTGGATGGCATACTGTAATTGACGTAATTCCATGCGAAGAAATATCTCCTTTATTCATGTCTTGATGGTTATCATAACAAGCTTTTTGGGGCGAAACAAGGTGAACATAGGAATTACTAACCATAAAAGGCAATGAAGTCTGGTAGTCACCAGTTTCATTGCCTTTTATGGTTATAGGTTATTTCATGTTACTTGCGAACTGTACTTCTATACATAAGGAATAATAGATACGGAGCGCCTATGATAGCTACAACGATACCTGAGGGGATCTCTTTGGGGATTAGAATCGTTTTCCCTATAATATCTGCCAAAGTGAGTAGGAAAGCCCCTAAGATGGCAGAAAGGACAACAGACTTCTGATGATGCTGTCCCATGAAAAGACGAACAGCGTGTGGTGCGAGCAAGCCAACAAAGCTTACAGTTCCAACTGCCGCCACCGCAATTGCGGCAACAAACACACCGATTGCAGCGGAAACTAGTCTCGTTTTTTGTAACTTCAGACCTAATCCAATAGACACGTGGTCACCGAAAGCTAATAGATCGACACGCCGCCCAAGCAACCAAGCGCTTGGAACTAGAATGACGGTTGTTATCAGAAGTTGGATGACCTCTTTCCAACCTCTAGAATAGGTACTGCCAGCTAACCATGTAAGAGCAGGAGCGGCACCTAGTTTGGATTGGATCACAAGAAATTGAATGACAGCCGAGCCGATTGCAGAAACAGCTATTCCGACAAGAATAAGAACAACGGGATTTAGCCCCTTTTTCCAAGCGAGCGCATAGACGCTGCCAGCGGAAATGAGTGCTCCGACAATAGCACCAATAGGTACTAAAGTTGCTGACGCAGTTGGCCAAATCGTCAATACAAGCAAGGCACCCATTCCGGCACCAGATGTAACGCCAACGACGGATGGGTCAGCAAGTGGATTACGTACTGCTCCCTGCATCATGGAGCCAGCAACGGCCAAGGAGGCCCCAGCGAGCGCAGCAACCAGAATGCGAGGTAGTCGCAAATTCAGAATGACGTTACGCGCCATTTCTTCGCCTTGCCCTGTAATTACAGCGATAACGCTGGATATTGGGATATGCAAAGCACCAGCTGTTAAGCCGAATAGCACCAAGAGAAGTAGAGCTATTGCAGATACCACGACGATGATGGGATAAGGAATTTTCGTACCAACGTAACCGACGCTCATAGAACTGCTCTCAGCGGAAGCTTTCATTCGCGAGCCGCGAATGGCAAGCCAAATTAACCATGGTGCACCTATCAGTGCTGTTACGGAACCTGCAGGGAGCTCGCCAAGTGTACTGCGGAACATTTTGGCAATGGTATCCGCTCCAAGCAGGACTGCTGCACCCCAGATCGCACTTCCTGGAATCAACAGTCGATGTCGTTGCAAGCCAATTAAGCGAACGAGATGAGGTGCGATTAGCCCTATAAAACCAATAGGTCCTACAACACTAACAGTCACACCTGCCAGTAGAATCGCTGCAGCAAGAGCAACTAATCGAACTAGGTTAATATTCTCTCCTAATGAAATAGCAGTTTCTTCACTCAGAGCTAGCATATCTAGCTTTTGATGAAAGAGAAAGGCAACTACGAGTCCAATGCAAATCCAAGGGAGTGCAAATCGGACACCTTGCCAATCGTTCTGTCCTAATGCACCTGAACCCCACATGAATAAGCCATTGGTGGCATCCTCGAACATAATCTGCAAGCCGTTAGTGAAAGCTGAGAGTACGAGTGTTACGATCATACCGGCAAGTGCCATGCGTAAAGGCGAGCTTTTGCGGCCGCCTGACATGTAGTAGGCCATAACGGCTGCACCACAAGCCCCAACTAATGCTAGAGGTAGAGCGTGATCCGATTTCAAGGCCGGGAAGAAAACAGCAGCCAGCACTATAATGAAATAGGCACCCGCATTCAAACCTAACGTGGAAGCGGAGGCAAGCGGATTACGTGTGACAGTTTGCAGTAGTGCACCAGCAACAGCTAGTGCTGCTCCTGCAAGTATTCCCATCACTGCGCGCGGCATGCGAAGCCCCCGCACCATTAAATGGTCGGGGGTATCTTGTGGAGATATCAAAGCTTGTATAACCGTATGAACGGTAATGTTCGCTTCTCCTTGCGTTATATTGAGAAAAAGCAAAAGGAGGAGAGCGAGCCCCCCACCTCCAAATACAAGAAGTGATTTCCACTCGATATTAGCGAAACGGTTAGTTTTCGATGTCATCGCTGATTGGATCATTTCGTAAGTGCAGCAGCAGTTAACTCAGCGAATAGTTTGGCAGATAGAGGTCCGCCGAAAGTCCATGTGTTACCTGGAAGTTTAAATGTTTTGTTGTCCTTCACAAATGAAAGACCTTTCCATACGGCGTTGTCTTTCAATTGTTTCTCGAATACGTTATCCGCATCTTGAACAATGTAGAAGAAGTTTGCATTTTGAACAGCAGGTAAAGCTTCTACTGAAGCAGTTGAGAAGCCATAAAGCTCGAATTTAGTGGACTTAAATACATTCTTCAAACCAATACGTTGCATAATCTGAACGACCATGGAGTTATCAGTGAACATGCGTAGAACAGCATTGTTTTGATTGCTGAACGCTTGTGTTAAAGCGAACTCAGCGCCATCTTTTTTCGCAGCAACTAATTTCGCTTTCGTATCTGCGTACGCTTTGTCGAGATCAGCAAGGACTTTGTCACCTTCCGTTTTCTTACCTACGATATCTGAAATTGTTTTGAATGTTGTTATCATATCCGAATATTGATCGCCTTTACCTTCAGCTGGGTAGGATTCGAATGCGATCGTTGGAGCAATCTTGGAAAGAGCTTCATAGTTCTTGCTTGAACGCAATGTGCTAGTAATGATTAGATCTGGCTTCAAACCAGTGATTGTTTCTAGATTAGGTTCTTGACGAGTTCCTACATCAACAACCGAAGCATCTAATGCAGGCTTAATATTTACCGCACCAAGGTAACCTTTATTGTCAGCTTGCCCTACAGGTTGAAGGCCAAGTGCTAACACGTCCTCTGTGTAAGCCCACTCTAATGTTACAATACGTTTCGGTGTACCTTTAATTGTCGTTGTTCCTAGAGCATGTGTTATTGTCTTATCTGCTGCTGGCGTTGCTGTTGGTTGAACGGTTGCTGCTGGAGCAGGTGAAGCCGTTGACGAAGATGAGTTCGAAGTTCCGCATGCTGCTGTAACGAAAAGTAACATAAGTGAAAGCGTGAAAGTAACTGGTTTAATAAGTTTACGCACAATAAATCCCCCTGATATTATGTATTCAAATATTTGGTGTATCGATGGCCAATTCGATACCGCTAGGAGAATGATAATCATTATCACTTAATATGTCAACAACAATCTGCAAATAATTAACAACTCCCCTTGCTATATAGGAGTTATCTATCAAGCTTATAGTTATTATATCTTGGAACTATTACGCGATTCGTGCTAAAGTACGTTATGAGGGTAAGACATTAGCAAACTAATGCGGATAATGACAAGAGGTGACTGGTATGAGTAAAAAGACAATGTTCGAGAAGATTTGGGATAATCACGTTATTAACCAGGAAGATGGCAAGCCTAGCGTTATTTATATTGATTTGCATCTAGTACATGAAGTAACTTCACCACAAGCTTTCGAAGGGCTTCGCATGTCCGGTCGTAAAGTTCGTCGTCCTGATTTAACTTTCGCAACTATGGATCATAACGTACCAACGAAGGATCGTTTCAATATTACAGATCCAATTTCGAAGCAACAAATCGATACACTTTCACAAAACTGCCGTGATTTCGGCGTTACACTTTTCGACTTGGACAGCCTAGATCAAGGTGTTGTTCACGTTATGGGGCCAGAACTTGGTCTTACACACCCAGGTAAAACAATCGTATGTGGCGATAGCCATACTTCAACACACGGCGCATTCGGCGCACTTGCTTTCGGTATCGGTACAAGTGAAGTTGAACACGTTATGGCGACACAAACACTTCAACAATCCAGAGCGAAATCCTTGGAAGTTCGCATCAATGGCAACTTGAAACCAGGCGTTACTGCGAAGGATTTGATCCTTGGTGTTATCGCAAAATACGGCACAGACTTTGCAACAGGCTATGTTATTGAGTATACAGGCGAAGCGATCCGTGGTCTTTCCATGGAAGAGCGTATGACTGTTTGTAACATGTCTATTGAAGGTGGAGCTCGTGCTGGTCTAATCGCTCCTGATTCAACAACATTTAACTACCTGCGTGGTCGTGAATATGTACCTCAAGGTGCTGATTTTGACGCAGCGGTAGCAGAGTGGTCTAATCTTGTAACAGATGAAGGCGCTACCTATGACTGGGTATTGGAATTCGATGCAGATACATTGATTCCACAAGTAACCTGGGGTACGAGCCCTGGTATGGGAACTAGCGTTACTTCCTTGGTTCCAGATCCACAAAGCTTCGAAACAGAGAACGAACGTAAAGCTGCTGAAAAAGCGCTTGAATATATGGATTTAACACCAGGAACACCGATGACGGAATTGAAAGTGGATTATGTCTTTATCGGTTCTTGTACAAATGGACGTATCGAGGATCTTCGCGCAGCAGCTAAGATTGCGCAAGGTTACACCGTAGATCCTAGCGTAACAGCTATTGTTGTTCCAGGTTCAGGCCGTGTTAAAATTCAAGCTGAGAAAGAAGGTTTGGACAAAATCTTCTCCGACGCTGGATTCGAATGGCGTGATGCAGGTTGCAGTATGTGTTTGGCAATGAACCCAGACGTACTTCAACCAGGACAACGTTGTGCATCCACTTCCAACCGTAACTTCGAAGGGCGTCAAGGCCGCGGTGGACGTACGCATCTTGTTTCCCCAGCAATGGCTGTTGCTGCAGCGATCAAAGGTCATTTCTACGACGTTCGTGACTGGGAAATCAAAGAATACCAACAAGCTTAATTTCGGTAAATTGAAGTAATGTTTATGATGCTAGTTTTGCTGTAGCAAAACTTTAAGGAGAATGAGAACATGGAAGCTTTCAAACAACATACAGGTCTAGTAGGCCCTGTTGATCGTGTAAACGTAGATACAGACGCAATTATCCCTAAGCAATTTCTTAAACGCATTGAGCGTTCAGGTTTCGGTCAATTCCTTTTCTTCGAGTGGAGATGGGATGAAGCAGGTAACGTGATCGAGAATTTCCCATTGAATCAAGATCGTTATCAAGGCGCTTCCGTCCTTATTTCCAGAGCGAACTTTGGTTGCGGATCATCTCGTGAGCACGCGCCTTGGGCGATTCAAGATTTCGGATTCCGCGTTATCATTGCACCTTCCTATGCAGACATTTTCTATAACAACTGTTTCAAAAACAGTATTCTGCCAATCAAATTGTCGGAAGAGCAAGTTGAGGATCTATTCCAACGTACTGCGAAGCACGAAGGATACAAATTGAATGTTGATCTAGAAAACAAAAAGTTGACTGATGAGTACGGTCTTGAAATCCAATTTGATTTGGATGAGCACCGTCGTCAATTCTTGCTGCAAGGTTTGGATGACATCGGATTGACACTTCAACACGAAGCGAAAATTACGGCATATGAACAAGCTCACCAAAAGCGTTTAGCTTACAAGTAAGTAAATACCAGAAGACGTAGTCCCTCGGGGCTGCGTTTTTTTGTGTTTTCATTTTAAATTTTCTACATAAATCTTGCAACTTTTGGCAATTTGTTTCGTCTAATAGATTACTAGAATGTCGAAGTAAAGGAGGTTGTGCTGTCAGGTAGAGGTTAATTTTGCTATAATAGATAGGAAGTTGATAGTTTCGTAGAATTTGCTGATTGGTTGCGTTCCTACATCCCCCGAAATCCCCCAATTCCGACATTACATAGAGGTGAATGATGAAATTTCCTGCATTTTGTTTGTTTTTGCTCGCATGTTTGTTGCTGCTGCCTACTACCGCCTTTGGAGCTGAAGCGTCAAAACCGATTAAGCTTTATATGAATGAGAAACAGCTTGAAGTCCAAGGAGTTCAGCCGCGCATTGTCAATGATAATACAATTGTTCCTGTTCGAATAATTGTCGAACAAATCGGTGCCAAAGTCAGCTGGGACGAAGCTACAAGCAAAGTAACCATCGTGAAGGATAAAGTGAATATCCAACTCGTGATTAACAATGTAACCGCACTTATTAATGGTAAGAAAGAAACACTAGAAGTAGGTCCAAAGATAGAAAATGGCTCAACAATGCTTCCACTGCGTTTCATTGGTGAAGTATTGGGTATTGAATTTAAGTGGGATGGTGCTACATCATCTGTGCATATGTTCAAACCAACGGAATCAGATTCAAAGCCAGTTACAGCTCCTGTTGATGTTGGTGGAACTGACGGTGGTACATCCAATCCAGAGACCAAGCCTCCGGGAACTAAGCCTACTACTGGGACGGGTACAGGAAACGGATCTGGAACAGGTACAAGCTCTGGGAACGGATCAGGAACTGGAACAGGTGCAATCACACCAGACCCATCTGTACATGTGATAACCTCAATTTCACTTTCTGAAACAGAGCTTACAGTTGTTGCAAAGGATGGGACCATAAGTCCGAAAGTCTTAACGTTATCTAATCCTTCTCGTCTCGTGTTTGATTTCCCTAACACCATATTAGATGAGTCCTTGCAGAAGCTTCTTGTTAAGAATTCTGGCGAATTGCCATCCAAGCAACCGTTAGTATCTAAAGTGCGATTTTCAAATTTCAACGATAATCCGGCTACCGTTAGAATTATTCTGGATTTAAACGCGCCAACAGAGTATCAGACAATTCCTTCTAAAGTTACTAATCAATGGAAGGCTTCGATCGGCGCGAGGAAATTAACTGTAATTATTGATGCTGGTCATGGAGACAACGATCCTGGCGCACTATCCATTACAGGGAAGCATGAGAAGGAATTTACGCTCTCTACAGCGAAGAAGGTAGAGGCACTATTAGCGAAAGATAAGCGGATGCATGTTCTGATGACCCGTTCTGATGATACTTTTATCCCATTAGACGATCGCGTTTCTTTTGCCAATGATATTTCAGCAGACCTTTTTCTATCCATTCATGGGAATAGTGCCAAAGCAACAGTATCAGGAACGGAAACTTACTATAACAGGCCAGAGAGCTTAGATTTCGCCAATGTGATTCATAAGTACGCAGTTCCAGCTACTGGCTTTGCTGATCGAAAGGTTCGTCAAGCTGATTTCCGCGTTATTACCAAAACGAGTATGCCAGCAGTCTTGCTTGAAGTTGGTTATTTGTCCAATAAGAATGATGAATCTGCCATGTACAAAGAGGCATTCCAGGACAAATTAGCTGCTTCACTTGTTGCCGCTATTAAGGAATATTTGAACCTTAAGTAAACATGTAGACCCTCAAGCGGATCAATATAGGCTAGCCTGTCTAGGCATAATGCTAAGGAGTGAAGAAGATGAACAAAACAAAACGCCTAGTTCAAGGAGCACTCCTTGTAAGTGCCATCACATTAACTGTTACAGCTTGTGGCCAGAAAATGCAATTAACTGGGGCCGCAACTACGACACCGGAAACAACAGCTACACCGATTGCAACAACTCCCATTCAAACGGTTACACCGAAACCTTCAGTAGCACCTCTGAAACAGTTGCAGGTCAAGGCTTATTACAGTGACCAAGATGAAATGAAACTTGTTGAAAAAGTAGTTACCGTACGCGTAGAGAAGGATTCGGAGGCGTATGAAGCAGCGCTCAAAGCACTTCAGAAAAGTGAAGATCCAAAGGCTATTCCTTTATTCGAGGATATGAAATTCAATAGTGTGAAATGGGATGCTGCCAAAGGTGAAATAAAACTGGATATGACATTCGGTCCCAAGACACAATTAGGTGCTCCTGGGGAAGAGTTATTCCTACAAGCACTGAAGAAAACGATGTTCCAATTCCCAGAAGTAAAAACATTATATGTACTTAAAGACGGCAAACAAGTAGATAGTTTAATGGGACATGTGGAGCTTCCTTACCCAATTAAACGCCCTACCAATTAGGAATTGAAGAGGAGTTAACTTAGATTATGAAAAATAAGCAATTGGCGAGTGCTATCGTAAGCTCACTAATCATCACAAGTCTAGCAGGTACGCCAGTCCTTGCAGCATCCGTGAATAATTCAACGACTACGTCGACTTCAACAACAACTGCGAATTCGAATGTTCGTCTATCGTTTAACGATGTGAGTAGTAATTATTGGGGGATTCGTCACATTTCCAAGCTTGCCTTGGAAGGTGTTATTGAAGGAGTTGGTGATGGCATCTATTCGCCAGAAACGTCAGTAACCCAACAAGATGTACTCATTATGGCTACACGGATGATGGGATTACAATCCGAAGTCGATAACTTGAAATCTGACACCGTTTTTCCAGGATTCTTGTTAGTTGATAATTATGCACGCAACTATGTAGACGTCGCAGAAAAAAAGGGTTTGATTTCATGGGAACAAGAAAAATTAAAAAATCCAGGGGCTACTACAGCTGTTAAATGGGGACAACAAAAAGCAACGAGAGAATGGGTAGCTGAAGTCGTGATTCGCGCTATTGGTAAAGCGTCACTTGCAGAAAGCTTATCGGGCAATGCAACTTCTTTCACGGATAATACACAAATTAGCAGTAGCGCATTAGGTTTCATCAATGCAGCTGTAGCTTTGAAAATTGTAGATGGATTCGAAGATGGATCATTTCAACCAAAGGGTGCGGTAACACGTGCACAAATGGCAGCCTTCTTAAGTCGTTCGCAGAAAGATTCGACTACTTTGCCAGAGCGCGCTAAGAAGGGTTATATGACTAGCCTAACGAGCGAAAGCATTGGACTCATGGATAAAGACGGAAATACAAGTACGTATAAGATCTCAGCGAATACCGTGTTTTTCGGGAATAAGAATGATCAAGCTATTTCATCAAAAGAATTACAAGAAACATATGAAATCTCCATTGTACAAGTAAATGGTACAGCATATTACGTGGAAATTCTTAGTGATAAACTGCACATGGACATTCATGAAGGTCAATTATTGAAGCTTAATTTAACAGGGATGAAAGCAACCTTAGATGATTATGAAAGCTATGACTTAGCTTCGGATGTTACTGTAACAGATGCTGATGGGCGAGGACTTAGCTTGGGTGAAATCGTTACAGGAAGCACGATCCAAATTCGTAAAAGTCAACTTGTAGACAGCGACAAATATACATCTATTATTGTGAAACAAGTACCGGTGAACAAAACAGCCCTCGGCGATATTCAAACGTTGAATAAAGAAGCCATGCAATTGACGTTGCTTCCGTCCGAAACAGGTGAACCTGAGACTTTCGGTTTCTCCAGTAATGTAGTTGCGACACTTGCGGATAACACTTTAATTAGTATGGATGCCATCCATGTTGGCGATACGGTAGAATACACGGTCAAGAATAGTGAGATTGTAAAAATTATCGTTAAGAAGCAAGCTGATGTTGGAACGAGTGTAGAAGGGACGTTCAAACAATTTACGGACGATCATTCTACGATTTTAATCAATAAAACATCGGGCAAGACAGTAGATGCCTTTGAATTGAGTAACAATGCTAGTGTTGTTATTGATGGATTAACGAACGCAAGTATGTATGATCTGGCTGCTGGTGATCAATTAAAGCTTGACGTGCTGAATAATAAGGTTACAAAGATTACGGTAATTAATCGATCGATTGAGAACTTATACTTTGCCAAAATTGTCAGCTATCAGGACTCATCCAAATTTTTATCAGTGATTGATAATGCTGGAAACCCAAATGCTTATATTCTAACTGATGGTATTTCAATCACGTTTAATGGCAGCAAACTGCCGTTTAGTTCTTTCAATAGTGTTTTTACCCCTGGCAAATATGTGGATGTCTTGGTTTCTAACAAAAAGGTGTTAAGTATTCAAATGTCCACACAGTTGGACGGTGTTTTAACACAATTGAATTTACAGACGAATGATGTCACATTGAAAACGGATAGTGGTCAAAGTTTAACGTTTAAACTTAACTACACGCCGATCGTTGAACTTGCTAATAAGCCGAACAGTACACTCGCTGATTTGAAAGTGGGAGATAAAGTAAGTCTGCTGCTTAGCTATGATCAAACGACAGTAACTAAAATCGTTACAACGAATACGACCATATATAAAACTCTACTAACCAATGCGAATTTGAAACAAGCTACGGTTATGGACACCAATAATACGAACTATACGATCCCATTAGATGGAATTTCTCTAGTGAAAGCCGATGGTACTAGCGCAGTGTTCGCTGATCTGGCGATTGATGATTATGTGAAACTGACATTCAAAGGGCTGACGATCACGAAAGCAGAGTTAATTACTCCGATTCGTGGTAAAGTAACAGCTGTGAATGCGGCAGGTACAAGCTTGACTGTTCAAGATTTTACGGGTAAAAGCCAAGTCATTAATGCAGGCAGCAATTACAGTGTGAAAGTGAACGGTGGTGCAGACTTGAGCTTCTCCTCCATTAAAGTGGGGGATCGCGTTCAATTGATGAAGGATATCAATGATAAAATGCTTATCCAAGTAGCTACTCTTTCTAAACGTGAGTTTGATCAATATAGCTCTACGTTGAACCAAGTGTATGTGAAAGCTACGAATACAGGTGATCGTACTGCGTACAATGTATTCCCGAGAGCTTACTTCCATACGGGTTCCACAGTTGTTCCGTTAACCTCTTATGTAACTGGTGATCAATTGAATTTGTATATCCTTGATAATAAAATTGTTGAAATTGAAAAATAGAAATTTGAACAAATGTTAGGGGAAAACCGTCTGTTTTGAGAAGCTATTGGTCTCAAACAGACGGTTTTTTCTGTTTTTCAAAAAAAAATGTTTATTTTTTAGAAAATGTTCGCATTTTGACGCTTTCAAGGATTGATTCTGACCTAACAATTCGATAAACTGGAGAATATTACGACCGTAAGGAAGATCAGCTATGACACAGAAGACAGTAAGACATATTCTCGATACGATCGGTGAGCTATACCCGGATGCACATTGTGAGTTGAACCACAGTAATCCATTTGAATTAACGATTGCTGTATTGTTATCAGCTCAGTGTACGGATGAAACCGTGAATAAGGTTACTAAAGACTTGTTTGCGAAGTACACCTGCCCTGAAGACTACTTGGCTGTTCCGTTAGAGGAATTGGAGCAAGACATTCGGAGGATTGGACTGTTTCGTAACAAGGCTAGTCATATTCATAAGCTGTGTCAGTTGCTACTGGACAAGTTCGGTGGTGAAATTCCTGAGAAACATGAGCAGTTAGTTGAATTGCCAGGTGTAGGACGTAAGACGGCGAATGTCGTTGTATCGAACGCTTTCGGCGTGCCGGCCATTGCGGTTGATACGCATGTGGAACGAGTCTCTAAGCGATTAGGACTTGTAGACTGGGACGATTCCGTGCTGGAAGTTGAAAAGAAGCTCATGAAGAAAGTACCTCGAGACGAATGGACGCAAACACATCATCGGCTTATATTCTTTGGTCGATATCACTGTAAGGCACAGAACCCCAATTGCGCGTTCTGTCCATTATTGGACAAATGCCGTGAGGGGAAGAAACGTATGAAACCACAGCCAACTAGGAAAACTATTACAAACAAATGAAATGCTGACAAAGGATGGGATAGAAATGAAATGCATCGCCGTATATACGAATAGCTTCGAATTGTTCTCCGATATTTATGAGCAAGTCATCAATACGCCGCTCGCTGATAATGAGGAAAAAGTCATTGAAGGTGTAACAGTCAGTGAATCCGGTGAGGTTCCTCAGAATTACATAGACAAAATGAAAACAAAATCCGAGGTTGTTGTGATGAAAGTGAAGGATTCGGATATTACGATTCTTCAACATCGTGACGTTTTTGAAATTTTCCTTCCGGAAAAAGAAAAAATCGCCCTCACGTAAGTCCAGAATCTCCCATTGGGAGATTTTTTTTCTGTATAGCTGAGAGGTAGTAAGAAAGAACAGATCATAGAGGAGCGGAATGAACGAATGACGCAATTAGTAGCTGGAAGCATCACGGTCATGCCGGATGCACTTAAGAAGATGGGGCAAGTGCTGGGTCATGCAGGTGATGGTGATAATGCCATCAAAATGGGGCAATTGCTGGATAAGCTGGATAGTGGACGGATGAATATTGCGTTCTGCGGACATTTCTCTGCTGGAAAATCAACACTTATTAACCAGTTGTGCGGGCATGCCTTATTACCCTCGAGCCCGATTCCAACGAGTGCTAATATTGTTAGCATTCGGAATGGGCAACCAGGTGCGCATGTGATGCACCGGAGTCTAGAAGGGAAGGTTATTCCACAGGAGAAGGCGACAACCATTCCTCTCAGCGAGTTAGAGGCTTATTGTGTGAATGGAACGGATATTGAAACGGTTGAAATTACGTACCCGATTCCTTTTCTTGGTGAAGATACAGCTTTGTTGGACACTCCAGGCATTGATTCAACTGATGATGCGCATCATCAATCTACCGAATCTGCTTTGCATTTAGCTGATGTGGTTTTCTATGTCATGGACTATAACCATGTGCAATCGGAAGTGAATTTAGCGTTCACAAAGAAGATGAAAGAGTGGGGGAAACCGCTATACCTTGTTGTGAATATGATTGATAAACATAAGGAATGGGAGCTTCCTTTTGAACAATATCAGAGTGGAACGAAACAAGCTTTCTTAAATTGGGGTATTGAGCCCGATGATTTGTTGTTTGTGACGATGAAGGAGCCAGCACACCCGCATAATGAGTACGCTAAGCTGCAATGGCTGCTAAGTCGTTTAATTGAACGTGGCGATCTCTTGCGAAGCTATAGTATTGATGCTTCTGCACGTTACTTAGCAACAGAACATAGCAAATGGTTGGCGGAGCAACATGAACCACAGAAAGCGGAGTTGCTGGAGGCGATGAACGAGGAAGGCAATGTTGACGATGTTCAATTGTTGGCAGCTGCTAAGCAAGCAGAACTGGCGGCATTGAAAAACTTGCCTGAATTATTAATTACAGAGCTTCGAAAAGATGTTGGCGCTATTATTGAGAATGCGAATATTACGCCTTCATTAACAAGGGATTATGCAAATGCTTATCTGGAAAGCCGTAAACCAGGATTTAAGGTTGGATTTTTCTCGAGTGCAGCGAAGACCGCTGCAGAGCAAGAGAAACGGCTAACCGTGTTTCAGGCCGATTTGGCAGAGCAAGTAGAAGCACAATTGGATTGGCATTTGCGAGATGCCCTGAAAAAGGCAGCAAACGAGCAAGGTCAACATGATGTTGGGTTAATTGCACAGATTGAAGCGTTGAAAGTTGAAGTTACTGGCGCTTTGATCGGTTCACAGGTAAATACAGGTGCGACGTTTGGCGGTGAATATACGCTGAACTACATGAAGCAGCTTGCTGGAGAGCTGAAGCTTCAGTATCGCAAACAGGCGTTTGCGGTGATTGATATTATCGCGGCCGCGGTCCGCGATAATTCACGTGCAGCCGCCGCTTTGCTAGCGGCTGAGCTGCAAGCCCTGAGCGGCCGGCTGAGCGCCAGCCGCGAGCTCGCCCGCCTCGAGGAATCTGAGGCGGCAGCAGAGACCCAGCTGCTGCGCTTTGCCAGCTGGGCAAGACCTTCTGCGCCGGCGCTGCCGGATGCGCAGCTCTTCACGGCCATGGAGGAGCCGGCAGCAGCCCCGCAAGGCGGGGCTAACCTGCACGTGACCTCCATGGGCACGATCCTGCAAGCCGCGGCGAATGCGACGGCGGCAGCAGGCACGGACTCGGCTGGCCCCGCAGTGGCAGCCGAGTCGGCGTCATCCGTGTTCACCTCGGGTGAACACGGCAAGCGCATGGAGCGCAAGGCTGCCGACTTGCAAGCGGCCTCCGCTCTCATCGACGGGCTGCCGTCGATGCGGTCACTCGCGCGTTCCATGCGCGAGAAAGCGGACCGTCTGCGGCAGCGGACGTTCACGATTGCGCTGTTCGGAGCGTTCAGCGCGGGTAAATCATCGTTCGCCAATGCGTTGATTGGCGAACGCGTTCTGCCAGTGTCGCCGAACCCGACGACGGCGGCAATCAATAAGATCATGCCGCCAACAGAAGGCTGGCCGCATGGCACGGCTAAGGTCAAGATGAAGAAAGCAGACGCGATCTTGGAAGATGTGTTGTACTCGCTTCAGATTCTTGGCGTCGAGGCGTCAGATATGACTAGCGCACTGAAGCGAATCAGTCAGCTTTCACCTGCGGATGTGACGGCCAAAGGAAAACCGCATTTCTCTTTTTTGAAAGCCGTAGAGAAAGGTTGGGAAGCAGCCTCAGGTCAGTTGGGAAGTGAACTCCGGATCACGAAGGATGAGTTCTCAGGTTATGTCGCGGAAGAACATAAGTCCTGCTTCGTAGAATTTATTGAATTATACTATTCGAATCCATTGACGGATCAAGGTATCATTTTCGTTGATACACCAGGGGCAGATTCCATTAACGCTCGACATACAGGTGTCGCTTTTAACTATATTAAGAATGCAGATGCCATCCTCTTCGTCACTTATTATAACCATGCTTTTTCCCAGGCAGATCGCGAGTTTCTGCTTCAGCTTGGCCGTGTTAAGGATAGCTTTGAAATGGATAAAATGTTCTTCGTCGTCAACGCTTCTGATTTGGCGGCAAGCTCTGAGGAGCTTGCGGGAGTTGTGAAGCATGTGGAAACGAATTTAGTCCAGCATGGCATACGCCATCCGAGAATTTATCCGATTTCCAGTTATTTGGCGGCTGAAGGTAAGATCAATGGTAATGAAAGCTTAATCGTACAATCAGGGATTCAGCCATTTGAACAGCAATTTGTTCAGTTTACTTTGAATGAACTCAGTGATGTGGCTATTCATTCGGCTAATCTAGAGCTTCATCGTGCAATTAGCACCATGCAGAAGTGGCTGGAACGAGCACAATCAGGCGAGGAAGAACGTAGATTGCAACTTATTAAGTTGGATGCGTCAGAACAACAGGGCTTAGATCTACTAGATGACACACGCTATGATGCTGAGTTAAAGGAATTGAAAAAAGAAATTCAAGAGTTGATGTACTATGTCAAACAACGAACGATGTATCGCTTTGGCGAGCTCTATAATTTCGCATTCAATCCATCCACGTTCCGTGATGAGGCTAAGGACCCTAAAGCAGCTATTCAATTCGCATGGAATGAACTGTTGCGGATGATTGGGCACGATTTATCCCAAGAAGTACTTGCAACTACACTTCGTGTAGAGAATCGTATGAATCTCATCTCCACCAAGCGGATGAATCGCTGGGGCGAGGAGCTGAGCTTGCTGTTAGAAGGGTTTGAGAAGGCTTCTTATGAGTCAAATACGTTTGTGACGCCAGAGGTAACAACGAAGTTAGAAGCATCCGAAGTAAGCTTGAAGCTGCTTCAAAGTTATTTTAAGAATGCGAAGCAATTTTTTGAAGGTGATGGCAAAAGTAAGCTAAAGGCCGAATTAGAGAATCGGATTAATGCGCCGGTTATTGCTTTTATCGAAACACAAACGCATGAACTTGAACAAGCTTACGGCATACAGCTAGAAAATTGGTTGATTTCTCAGAAATCGATCATGGACCAACAGGTGAAAGAGCATGCAGAGGGGCTTCGAGATGCACTCCAAATGAAGATTGATTTGGATGAACTTATATCTAAACAGCATCAGTTGAAGGCGTTTGTTTAGCTGTTAAACAAAAGGGTGACTAGGTTCTTCGGAACTTAGTTGCCCCTTTTTTTGGATTGCTCATGTAAGGGCTTTCAATGGCGGGTATCCCGATGATTTAAAAGAATAGGGGGGATTACTACACGAATTTGTGAATTTATGCCTAATTAAGCGTTTAAATCCGAGTATCCTCGAATTGCTCACATATAGTGATGGTGTTAAGATTCATAAAGTGTTCACACATTATAAGCGTTTCAAATCTATCCTTTTAAGGAGGGCCCAAAGTGGATGTATTCAGGCAACTGAAGCCATATTTTTGGCCAGAGAAAAAACTGTTTTTTGGAGCAATTGCATGTCTTGCAATCGCTACCGCGCTCGGCTTGGTGTATCCCAATTTACTTCGCTATTTAATTGACGAAGTGATCACCAAGAAGCAATTTGACTTAGTTCCACGATTGGCACTATTTGTTGTTATTGTCGTTTCTATGAAAGGGATGTTCCAGTTTCTACATGGTTTGTGCGGGGGTCGCTTAGGAAACCGTGTTGCATACCACTTACGGAATGCGCTGTACAACAAGCTGCAGTATTTATCATTTCAGTACTATGATCAAGCGAGGACAGGAGATCTGATGTCAAGATTGACAGCCGATCTAGAAGCGATTCGCCAGTTTATTGGTTTTGGCTTCGCACAGATTCTGAACGTTTTGTTAATGCTTGTTTTTGGTATGGCGATGATGTTCTCTATCTCTTGGAAGTTAGCTTTACTTACAATGATTACGATGCCATTTCTAGCATTTACTGCCGTTCGCTTTGAAGGTAAAATTCACCCGGCTTTCCGGATGGTGCGTCAGTCTCTGAGCACGATGACGACTGCTGTTCAAGAAAATATTACAGGTGTTCGGACCGTTAAATCTTTTGCTCGCGAACCGCATGAAATTACCAAGTTCGCAGAACGCAATGAAGATTACAAGTCCATGAATATTGGATCGTCAGGGATTTGGGCGAAGTACTTCCCGATTATGGAGATTCTAGCGAACTTGAGTGTCGTTATACTACTTGGTGCTGGCGGTTACATGGTTATTGATGGGTCGATTTCACTAGGGGATTTGGTAGCATGCTTTAGTCTTATTTGGTACATAATCGGGCCGATGTGGGGACTTGGTTTTCACATTAATAACTTTACACAAACAAAAGCTTCTGGTGAGAAAATCCTTGAGGTTCTGCATCACTATATGCATGTCAAAGATAGCGATACCGCTGCGGCCTTGACCAAGGTTGATGGTCATGTACGTTTTGATCACGTAACGTTCGCTTATCCAGAGAAACAACCAGCATTGTATGATTTTTCATTAGATGCGCCTCCAGGTTCCGTTATTGGTCTTCTAGGAAGCACAGGTTCCGGTAAAACAACGGTGATCTCTCTCCTCATGAGAGCTTATAATGTCAAAGAAGGCAAGGTAATGCTGGATGGAAAGGATATTCGTTCCTTACAGATTGAAAGCTACCGAAGCCAAATTTCAACAGTTTTCCAAGAAACGTTTCTATTTTCTTCTACAATACGCAATAATATCGCTTACGGTCGCAAAGATGTGACTATGGATGAAATTATTCGGGCTGCGAAACTAGCGAAAGCGCATGATTTCATTTCAGAACTTCCTGAGGGCTACGACACCTTAGTTGGTGAACGGGGACTTGGACTTTCAGGGGGACAAAAACAGCGTATTGCGATTGCTAGAGCTTTGATCAAAGATCCGAAAATTCTCGTACTAGACGACGCCACAAGTGCAGTTGACATGGAAACAGAGCATGAGATTCAAGCTGGTTTTGGTGAAGTTATGGCAGGTCGAACAACTTTCATTATTGCCCACCGAATTTCTTCATTGAAACACGCGGATGAAATCATTGTCCTGGATAAAGGGCGCGTCATTCAACGAGGTAAGCATCAAGAATTACTGCAGCAAGATGGCTTGTACCGTCAAACGTATGATATTCAATATGCGGATGGTCCACAAAACCAAACTGCTCAGAACCAAGCAGCGGTTACTCGAGAAGAGGGGACTTCTGCAGACTCAGAAGTTTCCGAAGGCAATCCAATAACCCATTCCTCCAAGCCAGAAAGAAGGTTGGCAAATTGAGTAATCCATCGAAACAAGCTGAGGCGGCTGCGCCGAATCCAGATTCACAAACTGGCAATCGCTTCGTCTATCAAGATGATGAACTGATCGAAAAGCCGTTTGACTGGGGCCAATTAAAACGCTTGTTTGGCTATATGAAACCTTATCGTAAGCAAATGCTGCCTATTATTATTACTATGATGCTATTAGGTGCGATTACGAAGTTGACAGTACCACTACTCATTAGTAAAGCAATTGATAATGCGATTATCCCAAAAGATAAGAACCTGCTCTTTCTCATTGTTGGCATCATGTTAGCTGTTTATCTCATTCAATGGTTAGCCAATACATTCCGCATTAAGTTTACGAACATGATTGGACAACGTGTTATCTATGATCTTCGCCATGACCTTTTCAGTCATATTCAGAAGCTCTCATTCCGATTCTTTGATACACGACCAGCGGGATCAGTCCTTGTTCGTGTTACGAACTATGTGAATTCCTTGCAGGATTTATTTACGAACGGTGTCGTCAACTTATTGATCGACGTTGTTCAACTTGTAGGTATCATCATTATTTTGCTCTCATTTAATTTTAAATTAGGTGCTTCGATCATTGTAACGGTTCCGATTATGTTTATCATCTCGACGAAACTGCGAACCAAAATTCGCCGCTCATGGCAAGATGTTACGATGAAGCAATCCCGATTGAATGCCCATTTGAATGAGTGTATTCAAGGCATTAAAGTGACACAGGCCTACACACAGGAGAAAGAAAACATTCAGTTCTTCTCCAAAATGAATATGACCAATCGATTATCTTGGAACCGAGCATCCATGCTGAATCAATCTTTTGGACCTCTTATTGAAATTACCGGTGCGATTGGGTACTTTATCTTGTTCTGGTTAGGCGCCCATTTGATTCAAACGGGAGAAATCAGCGTTGGTTTACTCGTTGCGTTTGCGACTTACATCGGTTATTTTTGGGAGCCGATTACACGTTTGGGGCAAATGTATTCGCAGTTGTTAATTGCGATGGCTTCAGCGGAGCGGATTTTTGAATTCATGGATGAGAAACCAACGGTTGCAGAAATCGAGGGTGCCAAAGATTTACCTACTGTACAAGGAAATGTGAAGTTCAAAGATCTTGTATTCGAATATGAGCCAGGACGTCCAGCATTGAACCGAATTAACTTGGATGTAACTGCCGGACAATCCATCGCTTTGGTCGGTCATACCGGATCGGGGAAAAGTACGATTATGAACTTACTTTGTCGCTTCTATGACCCTAACGAAGGGGTAATTGAAGTCGATGGATACAACATTCGTAACGTCACAATTCACAGTCTTCGCTCTCAAATCGGGGTCGTACTGCAAGATACGTTTATTTTCTCGGGCTCGATCCGTGATAACATTCGATTCGGTCGCCTAGATGCTACGGACGATGAAATCGAAAAGGTAGCGAAGGCTGTTCATGCACATGACTTCATCTCCAAGTTGCCTAATGGCTACGATACAGAGGTGCAGGAGCGCGGTAACGTCCTATCAATGGGGCAGCGCCAATTGATTTCGTTTGCCAGAGCATTGCTAGCCAATCCTCGCGTACTTATTCTGGATGAAGCGACAGCAAGTATTGATACGGATACAGAGCTCAAAATTCAAGAGGCTCTGAAGACACTATTGGCGGGTCGTACTTCCTTTATCGTCGCACATCGCTTGTCAACGATTCGCAATGCTGACAAAATCGTTGTACTTGATCACGGACGGATGATGGAAATTGGCAATCACGATGAGCTTATGAAGGAGCAGAAGATCTACTACGGTTTGATTCAAGCTCAGTACAAATTTTTACAAGACGCTGTTTAAGAAAAGAAGAAGCTGCTTAGCCACTTGAAGTGGTTGGGCAGCTTTTTGTCTTGAGAAGGAAAATCGAATTTTACATTGAGAATTATTATCAAATAAAGGGGGGCTTAAGAAGGGGAGAATAGCTCAGCTCATCTGCTAGAATTTAGCCCCTGTAGTCAATTGGCCACTAACATTCTATCTTGTGGCACAATATGCCGCACGAAAAATGTAATAGGTAGCACACTGTAAGTCGATAAAATCGACTTGCAGGGAAGAATTAGAGCTGTGAGCACTCTGTAAGTCGATAAAATCGACTTGCAGGGAAGAATTAGAGCTGTGAGCATGCAGTAAGTCGATAAAATCGACTTACTGGGAAGAATTAGAGCTGTGGGCACTCTGTAAGTCGATAAAATCGACTTACAAGGAAGAATTAGAGATGTGAGCACACTGTAAGTCGATAAAATCGACTTACAGAGGAGAATTAGAGATGTGAGCACACTGTAAGTCGATAAAATCGACTTGCAGGGAAGAATTAGAGCTATGAGCACTCTGTAAGTCGATATAATCGACTTACAGGTATAAATTGCAGCTGTGAAAGCGCTGTGCTCGCCTAATCTGGACAATGTTTGCAAAATTTGACGAGAAGCTATACTCTTAAATTGGAAATATGCCAAAGATTCGCAGGAGGGGACAGCATTGAAATCATCTCGCTTCATCTGGGGTGCCATTGGTTTGACCGCGTCAATTTCTACAATTGTTTTCGCTGTTGGCTTTGCGTACGCGGCGAATCAAATATGGTTTCCTAAGGCATCTGGAGACTTGCAACTCGCGACTCCAGCACCTACGAAACCATCGGTTATTGAAAGCAGCTCCAAGCTGCAAATTGTCGCTTTAGGAGATTCTCTAACAGCTGGAACTGGCGACAATACAGGTAAAGGCTACGTTGGACGTGTCCGTGAAAAGTTAGAAAAAGCAAGTGGAAAGCCAGTCTTTGTACTTAACAATCTCGCGATCCCTGGTTACAAAAGCGATCAATTACTGACTGATTTAGCATTGAAGAAAACACAAGATGCGCTAGCACAAGCAGATATCATTTTGCTTACGATCGGTGGAAATGATATTTTTGCAGGAGGGGATGGGCTTTTTAAAGGTGATAATCAAACTGAATTTAATCCTGAGGCAGCTGAGAAGCGGGTAGATCCAGCACTAGCCAAGATGGAGAAGATTATTGCGGCGATCAATCAAGCCAATCCGAAAGCAACGCTCTTATATATTGGTTTATATCACCCTTTCCTAGATCTTGATCCATCAAGACAGGGTTCTTTAACCGTGCAGCGCTGGAATAACGGCGTGTTTAAACTGACGAATCAATATCCGCAGATGCTCATTGTTCCTACCTACGACCTATTTGAGCAAAATTTGATCAAATATTTATCATCTGCCGATCATTTTCATCCGAATGGGGATGGGTATGAGCGAATCGCGGATCGGATCGTCCAAATTTTAAAATAGGGAGGACCCTTGGTATGGCTATAGCTGCAACGCCTAAAATTGTTTTGTCTGTCAATAATCTTAAAAAAAGCATTAAAAACAAAGAGATTATTAAAGGCATTTCTTTTGACGTATATGCGGGTGAAATATTTGGTTTCCTTGGGCCTAATGGCTCAGGCAAAACGACGACAATACGTATGCTCGTAGATTTGATTCGTCCTACGGAAGGTACTATACATATCTGTGGTTTTGATGTGCATAAGGAACATGATGAAGCGATGAGAAAAGTGGGTTGTATCGTTGAAAATCCTGAACTTTACTCCTATCTGACAGGGTGGGAGAATCTCGAACATTTTGCTCGCATGCTTCCTGATGTGGATGAGAATCGGATTAGAGAAGTCGTGGAGATTGTTTCGATGGATGCGCGCATTCATGATAAAGTACGAACCTACTCACTTGGCATGCGTCAACGATTGGGGATTGCTCAGGCTTTATTAGGGCGACCAAGTCTTCTGATTCTGGACGAGCCTACCAATGGACTTGATCCTCAAGGTATCAAGGAAATGAGGGAGTTTATACAACGACTAGCAGCGGATGGACTGAGTCTATTCGTTTCAAGTCATTTGCTTAGCGAACTTCAGCAGATGTGTGATCGCGTAGCGATTATTAGTCATGGCGAGGTGATTCAAGTAGGTGCAGTAGATGAACTCATTGCTCAAGGTGGCAGGGTCGTATGGACGGTTTCACCAGGTGAACAAGCACACCGCGTACTGCAATCATCTGACGTAGTGCTTTCAGCGATCGCAGTTGAGTCGGATAATATGACTAACTTACCCCCAACGGTAATGCAGATTTCAACACAAATGAATCAAGAAGACATTCCTAAGCTTAATCAACTCCTCATCGAACAAGGAATTAGTTTATATGCCGTAGAAATAAAAAATCCAACACTTGAAGATTTGTTCTTGCGTCTAACTGAAGGGGAACGAATTGAGTAGGAGAAGGTGAATGAATTGACAGGACTCTATGCTTTAGTTAAAAATGAAATGATAAAAATGATTAAGAAAAAGCGATTTTATGTCATTCTACTTATTCTTCTTGCTTTAATTCCCATGTTCACTTATGCTCAAATGCGAGTTGCTCAACATACGCAGAAGCAATTTGGTACATCGGATTGGAAGGCGGATCAGCGTCAGAAGGTGACCGATTGGGAGAAACGTCTCAGTTCGGCACGAACACCAGATGAGTGGAAGCAGCAATTGCGTGTTCAAATTCAAATTGCGAATTATTATTTAGAACAAGACGTGAATCCAAGTTCGCCGAATGCGGTTACATTTACACGTGAATTTGTGAAAAATGCGGTGGGATTATTTATTCCGTTGATTATCATGGTCATTTCAGCAGATATCGTATCATCCGAGCATTCTACGGGGACTATTAAATTATTGTTGACAAGACCGGTCAGGCGTTGGAAAATCCTATTGAGTAAATTAATTACCGTGATCTTCTTTACTTCACTGACTGTGTTGTCGACGGGATTGATCTGTTACTTGATTTCTGGTGTAGTATTTGGTTACAACGGGTGGAACATGCCGATCTTCACAGGCATACAGTTATCAGGGGCAGATGTCGATTTTAGTCGTGTTCGCGCCGTAGATCAGTGGTTTTTTCTCTTAATGGAATTCGGCTTAGTATGGTTTACAGCGATCGTAGTAGCGATCATGTCGCTCATGCTTTCTGTACTAATTCGATCAACCGCAGCAGGTATGGGGGTCATGCTTGCCGTATTAATATCAGGAACCATTCTATCCAACATGGTTTCCTCGTGGGAAACGGCTAAATATTTGTTTATGGTCAACTTGGACCTTACCAAATATTTAACAGGAGGCATCCCACCGATTCAAGGTATGGATTTAGGGTTCTCGCTTAGTGTGTTAAGTGTATGGACTATACTAGCGCTTATCGTTTCGTTTACGGTATTTTCGCGCAAAGATATTTTAAACTAGAGATTAAAGAGATAAAGGAGGGCTCCAATGGCTGAGCAGCTAGAATTTGCGAAAGGGAAAGCCCCGACTCCCACGACAGATTACGAAGCAGATGATATTCAAGTCTTGGAAGGGCTTGTTGCTGTTCGTAAAAGACCAGGGATGTATATTGGCAGTACCAGTTCTTCAGGTCTTCATCATTTGATCTGGGAAATCGTAGATAATGCAGTCGATGAGCATCTGGCAAAACATTGTTCCAAAATTAATGTCACGATACATAAAGATCAATCGGTAACTGTCCAAGATAACGGCCGCGGTATTCCTACAGGTATGCATAAGACAGGTGTGCCAACGCCTCAAGTTGTATTTACTATTCTTCACGCAGGTGGTAAATTCGGCGGTTCCGGTTATAAGAAATCTGGCGGATTACACGGGGTTGGTGCATCTGTAACGAATGCACTCTCCGAGTGGTTGGAAGTAGAGATTAACCGAGAGGGCAAAGTGCATAAGATGCGCTTTGAGTATTGGGTTGATGACAAAGGCATTGAGCATGTCGGTGAACCGGTCACAGGACTTGAAGTAATCGGCAACACGAATCGCACAGGAACGAAAGTAACATTCAAACCAGATAAACGCGTCTTCCAAGGTGGAACGACGATTAACTACGATACGCTTGCTGAGCGGCTGCAGGAAATTGCATTCCTGAACTCAGGACTTCAAGTAAACCTCAAAGACGAACGCACAGATAAAGTAGACCAGTTTCAATATGAAGGCGGTGCTAGCCAGTTCGTAGCCTTCCTAAACGAAGAGAAGACCGTGCTGCATCCTGTCATTCATTTTGCCTCGGAGAAGGACGAAATTGAAGTTGAAGTTGCACTCCAATACAATGATGGCTATACGGAGACGATAGCATCGTTCGTTAACTCAATACCAACTCGCGGCGGCGGAACGCATGAGACAGGTTTTAAGACAGCGTACACGCGTGTCATGAATGAATATGCCCGTAAAGGGGGCATTCTCAAGGAAAAGGATAAAAATCTCGATGGGACGGATCTCAGAGAAGGTATGATGGTTGTCATCAATATCAAAATGGGTGATGTTGAATTCGTAGGTCAAACAAAGGATCAATTAGGAAGTGCTATTGCACGTAGTGCCGTGGACGCTGTTGTATCCGATAAAATGACCGTTTTTCTTGAAGAAAATCCGCAAATCGCCCAAATGATGCTGAAGAAGGCCGTACAAGCATCAAGAGCGAGAGAAGCTGCACGTAAAGCGCGTGAAGAAATTCGCAGCGGCAAGAAAGGCAAGAGCGAGAGCTCGAACCTGAATGGAAAGCTTACACCTGCGCAATCCAAGGATTTGCAGCGGAATGAACTATTTATCGTGGAAGGCGACTCCGCTGGCGGATCGGCGAAACAAGGGCGGGATTCCAAGCATCAAGCGATATTACCGCTCAAAGGCAAGCCGATGAATCCAGAGAAAGCAAAGCTCCTTGATATTTTGAAAAATGAAGAATACAAAGCCATAATTGCTGCGATTGGAGCAGGAGTTGGCTCGGAGTTCGAAGCAGAAGAGACGAATTATGGCAAAATTATTCTAATGACAGATGCCGACACGGATGGTGCACACATTCAAGTGCTGCTGCTAACGTTCTTCTATCGTTATATGAAGCCATTGATTGATGCTGGCAAAGTGTATATTGCGCAGCCTCCACTGTATAAAGTGACGAGAAAAGGTAAAAATGGTGGTCATAAATACGCTTGGACGGATGATCAGCTGCAGGGTGTCGTGAAAGAGCTTGGTAAGAACACAGAGCTTCAGCGGTATAAAGGATTAGGTGAGATGAATCCGGATCAATTGTGGGAAACGACGATGAATCCAGAAAGTCGAACACTGCTCCAAGTGCAGATTGAAGATGCAGCCAAAGCAGAACGACGTGTGACAACATTAATGGGCGATAAAGTAGATCCACGTAAGAGATGGATTATCGAAAACGTTGATTTTACGGAATATGTTGAGTAATTAAAATAAACGACTACGTCGTCCTCTAAGGACGAGAGCGTTTATCAAAAATATAGACAACTTATTATGTGAAACATATAAATTGTTATATTTCAAAAAGAGTGGTGACGAGAAAGTGAGCATTTTAGAAGAGTTTTTACCAGCCTTTCTGGAGGAGATCGTAGGTGATCGCTTCGGTCGGTATTCCAAATATATTATTCAAGACCGTGCGATACCGGACGTAAGAGATGGCTTGAAGCCAGTTCAACGTCGTGTGTTGTATGCGATGTATGACTCCGGCAATACGCCAGATAAGCCATACCGGAAGTCTGCCAAAACCGTCGGGGATGTGATGGGTAACTATCATCCACATGGTGATTCGTCGATCTATGATGGTATGGTTCGTATGGCACAGCCATGGAAAATGGGTCACACGCTCGTCGATGGACATGGTAACTGGGGTTCCTTAGACGATGATCCGCCTGCAGCTATGCGATACACAGAAGCGCGTTTGTCAGAAATTGCGATGGAATTACTGCGCGATATTGAGAAGCGCACGGTCATGTTCAAAGATAATTTCGATAATTCAACCAAAGAACCAGTTGTCCTACCTGCACGCTATCCGAATCTGTTAGTTAACGGCGTTAGCGGTATCTCTGCAGGCTTTGCTACGGAAATTCCGCCTCATAACCTACGTGAAATTATTGACGCTTGTATGGCGATGATCGATACACCGGAAATCACGGTTGAAGAGTTAATGACGATTGTCAAAGGACCTGATTTCCCTACTTCAGGGATTATCATGGGAGAAGAAGGCATTCGCGAAGCTTACCGCACGGGTAAAGGTCGTATATATATTCGGTCCAAAACGGCGATCGAAGAGATGCGCGGCGGCAGACAGCAAATCGTGATTACGGAAATCCCTTACCAAGTGGTTAAATCCCGGTTAGTGACGGCGATGGAAAATATCCGTTTGGAGAAAAAAATCGAGGGTATTGCCGAAGTGCGGGATGAAAGCGGACGGAATGGGCTTCGTATTGTGATCGAGCTTAAGAAGGAAGCGGATGCACAAGGGATTTTGGCTTATTTGCTGAAAAAAACGGATCTGCAAGTTACGTATAACTTCAACATGGTTGCGATTGTGAATAAAGCACCTCGCCAGCTCGGTATACGAGAGATTCTGGAAGCTTATATTGAGCACCAGAAAGAGGTCGTTACATTCCGCTCCCAATATGAATTGGAAAAAGCGGAAGATCGTGCACATGTCCTCGAAGGACTTGTGAAAGCACTGAATATTTTGGATGAGGTTATTGCCACAATCAAAGCATCGAAGAATCGGCAGGACGCTCAAAATAATCTCGTAGAAAAGTTTCATTTTTCGGAAAGACAAGCTGATGCGATTCTCGTCCTGCAATTATACCGTTTAACGAATTTGGAAATAACAACGCTGGAGAAAGAACTGAAGGACGTCCAGAAAACAATTGCCTATTTGCGCGGAATTCTGGGCAGCTTGAAGAAGCTCCTGGGTGTGATTAAAGATGAGATGGGCGAGATTCGCAAGAAATATGGAATCGATCGCCGCTCGGAGATCCAAGGAGAAGTCGAAGAACTGAAAGTGAATCTTGAAGTTCTTGTAACAGCGGAAGATGTGCTTGTCACCTTGTCCAATGAAGGCTACTTGAAACGTACAAGCAAGCTATCCTTCACGCGTTCAGGTGGTGAGCTTGAGAATACGGGCATGAAGGAAGGCGATTACCTTCGTTTCTTGCTGGATGTCAATACGATCGAGAGCTTGCTGATTTTCACGAAGAAGGGGCAATACTACTTATTGCCTGTCCATCAAATTCCGGAGTATAAGTGGAAAGACAACGGAACAGCGATCGTGAATGTCATCCCAATTGCCAAGGAAGATCGCATCGTGAATGTCATTCCTGTGAAGGGCTTTGAGGATCCGACGAAGTCACTCGTGTTCGTTACACGAAAGGGTCAAGTGAAGCGGACTGAGCTGAAAGAATACATGACGAATCGATCTAATGCGATCGTTGCGTGTAAGCTTAGTGAGCAAGATGAAGTGCTGCATGTTCAAATGAGTGACAATACGAAGGAAATTCTTCTCGTCACGAAACAAGGCATGAGCATTCGCTTCCGTGAGGAAGAAGTAAACCCGATGGGCCGTGCAGCCGCAGGTGTTCGCGGCATCCAGCTCAAGGATGACGATGAAGTCGTGTCAGCTGAGTGGATCTATGGGGATGAAGGGGAAGTACTGGTGATCTCGGACCTCGGGTATGCGAAGCGATCTCTTGTGGTGGACTATCCAATTCAAGGTCGCGGCGGTAAGGGGATAATTACCTTCGAGTTCAAAGAAGGTAAGCGTGTCAGACCGAACGGTTCAGCGTTAATCCGGACTTTCATTGTGAAAATGGATTATTTAATTACGGCTGTTATGAGTAATGGCGAGAAGTTGCGATTCTCAACCGAGACAGCTCCGTTAGAAGATCGTAAAGCTCAGGGTAAATCGCTCATTCCTGTGACGAAAACAGAATCGATTGTAGAGATTCTGCGTTTTCCTCAATCGTAACTAACGGTTGGAGGATCCAATTTCTCAATTAATGCAAAAGCTAACTCTAATAAGACCCACAGGGGCATCGGTTCGTCTAATCGATCCAGCCACTGTGGGTCTTTTAGCATTCCGGCTTCCAACGCTTTGCGGCCTAGCTCTACTTTCCAAGCTTCCAATGCAATCACTCCTTGAACGTAAGTTGACAGCCATGCAGGTTAAATTTCTCTGGCGTGAAAGGGATACGTCGTAATTTCAAGGGAGCATGACACCTTCGATTAGTATATGTATGTACTGGGCAACTTGTTAAAAGAAGTCGATTCACTTGTCATTCTACACAAGACTAGACAAACTATGGGAAGGCTCGACAACAGGTATCAGCAAACCACAGCATGTCCATGAATCTCGCAATTTTTGTAAGAAAATATTAATGGCATTAATCTTTAAAGTAGAGAAAAGGCATGCTATACTTGCTGTAAATAGGTGAAAATGGAAGTGAGTTGATGAGGATGTATTCCGATGAATTCGGAAAGCTATGGCTAAAATTATCGAAGGAATTGAAAAATCAGATGGAGGTAGGCTTAGCTCCTACGATTACGGAAGGACAACTGAATGTGCTTGAATTGCTCCTAATCCATGAACGTATGAAGCCTTCGGATTTAATCGAGTATTTATCCACGACACCTGCGGCCGTTACAACCTTGCTAGACCGGATGGAAAAAGCGGAGTTGATTACCCGTGTGCGCGATGAGAAGGATCGCCGTATCGTTTGGATTAATGTCACGGACAAAGGAAAAGCGGAATGCGAGAGAGGCCGTGGAATCCGTGAAGAACTGTTGGATTCGTACCTGAATCGCGTTTCCGCTCATAATCAGAAATTGCTTATTTATTTATTGGGCAAGGTTGCCAATTAATTGGAGTCTCATCATTCCTTCATAGCTCGGGAATGGTGAATTGATTCCAAGGTCGCTGTTCTGGCGGCAGCGATCGGAAATGCATGTTCTCCTTGAGCACAGGATGCTCAAAGGATAGTGCCGTCGCCCACAGCGCGAGCTGTTGGCCAGGTTTGTTGACAGCGCTGCCGTAGCGCTGGTCCCCATACAGCGTGCAGCCAATGGCAGCCAGCTGCACGCGGATCTGATGCGGCCGCCCGGTATGCAGCTTGATCCCAATCAAGCTGAGCCCGTCTTGGCTGCCGAGCAGCTTGTAGTCCAGCACCGCCTCCTTGGCGTCCTGCTGGCCTGCCTTGACCACGCTGACGGTATTCGTCCGCGTATCCTTCCACAGCCAGTGGCGCAGCGTAGCGGCCGGCTGGGAGGGTTTACCGTGCACGACAGCGACGTACGTCTTGTCGAGCTGCCTTGTTCTGACCGCGTCTGAAAGTCGGGACGCGGCTTTTGATGTTTTGGCGAAGACCATCACGCCGCCAACGGGACGATCCAAGCGATGGACAAGCCCGAGGTAGACATTGCCGGGCTTGTTATACCGCTCCTTGATGTCCGCCTTCAAGGCGTTCAGCAAGTCAAGATCACGTGACTCGTCTTCCTGCGTAGGCATGTTGACGGGCTTCTCAACCACGAGAATGTGGTTGTCTTCGAAGAGAATCGGGATTTGCGATGCACCGTAGTCATCCTTGAATGCCACCGCTTACGCCTCCCAGCGTCCCAGAATTCCGCAAGGAAGCATAAGACCGGAGTGTGTGATCGGAAGTCCGATTTCACCGCTGGAGATCGTTCCGCCATGCTTGTCTTTCATCGCCATGGTCAAAATATTCTGAAGCACAGTAGCCGAGATGCCTGTCGTATAGGAATTGATTAACAGGAACAACGGGTTGTCCGTCAAAATTGACTGGCAAGTCTGGATGAAGGGAAAGAGATCATCTTCCAGTTTCCAAGTTTCACCGTTAGGCCCACGTCCATAAGAAGGTGGATCCATAATGATCGCATCGTACTTGCTGCCGCGGCGTTGTTCTCTCTGCACGAATTTGAACACATCATCCGTAATGAAACGAACAGGCTTGGAGCCCATGCCGCTAAGATGCAAGTTTTCCTTCGCCCATTGTACAACACCTTTAGATGCATCGACGTGGCATACTTCCGCGCCAGCGTGTGCGCAAGCCAGTGATGCTCCGCCAGTGTAAGCGAACAAGTTAAGTACTTTAATCGGACGACCAGCACCTTTAATCTTGTCCATCATCCATTTCCAGTTCACCGCTTGCTCAGGAAAGAGTCCCGTATGTTTAAAGCTAGTTGGTTTAATATAAAAAGTTAGCTTCTGATCATACGTAATCGTCCAACGCTCAGGGAGCTCAGCATGCTGCTGCCACCCACCGCCGCCGCTGGAGCTTCGGTGATAATGCGCATCCGCTTGACGCCAAGCTGGCGTTTCTTTCTGTAGGGGCCAAATAATCTGTGGGTCGGGTCTGCGAAGCACAATCGTACCCCACCGTTCAAGCTTTTCGCCGCCGCCCGTATCGAGCAGCTCATAATCGACCCAGTCTTTTGCATAAAACATGTTGCAATCCATCCTTCAACTTGATTTCTTCACTAAACAACCATTGTACACCATTTATTGACCTAAATCGATCTTTTCAATCAGAGTAGGCAGCTCTTTTTCCACGAATTGTTGGTATTGTGCCTGTTCAGCCGACGCACGCAGCGAATCTTTCACTGCAGCAAGTGGTTTAACAGAGCGAGAATCAACTTTGATCACATGGTAGCCAAACTCCGTTTCGACAGGATCGCCAATCACACCAACTGCTTGTGAGATCGCAGCGTTTTTGAAACCTTCAACCCATTGACTCACATCGGCATCCGCATAAAGGCCACCGTTATCTTTCGATCCTGGATCTTCAGAGTATTGCTTAGCAAGCGCAGCGAAATCTCCGCCATTTTTGAGCTTCTGTTGAATATCCTTGGCAAGTGTTAGCGCTTCTGCTTTCGTGCGAAGAGCTTTGCCCGCTGGGTCCGTAAGTCCGATCAAAATATGACGTACAGATGCGATCGTGAATGCATCTTTATTGGCAGCAAGTGCGGCATCATACTGGGATTTCAATTGATCGTCCGTAACGCTGGACTTCAAGTAATTAGTCGCAGTCATACTGCCGACAAGAAAGTACTGAAGTTCAGTTTCAGTCACTTTTGCGTTTTTCAAATCGGTTTGAAACTTATCACTGCCCATTTGCTGCTTCCATGCAGAAACCTGTCCAGCAGCACTCTTTTTTGCAGCTTCTTGGTCAGCTTCAGACGCGCGACCATAGAGAATCCGGTTCGTCACTAATTCTTTCAGAACACTTGTCTGATAGTCGATATTGTCTTTAGAGCTTGCAAATGCACTATCTAACAGTGATTTGAGGTTAAAAACCACATCGAACTCAGCTTTCGTCACCGTTCCGCCTGTGTAAGTTGCAACGACTTGGTTCGGATTGTTGCCGATCCAAATGGTACTTGTTGCATCATCCCACGTAACTTTTTTGCCAAGGGAGTCGCTCATAAAACGCAAGGGAACATAAGTATCCCCTTCATAAATAAATCCTTTCGCGCCAGTTGGCGCTTTCTCGACACCATCAAACATGTACGTCAGATTACGGAAAGCAACTTCGATTTGTGTACCAGCTGCAAATGCTACAGTTCCACTTAAAACTGAACCAATGGTTAAACCTACGATAAGTCCTTTTACTTTGTCCTTCATTATGAGTGATCCACCTTTCATATCATGTCCTACCATTAATTCACCGAAGGTTTAGAGATTTCCTTTTTTTTATTCAGAATGAATTGAAGGAATTCATTACCTCTTTGTTGTATTTGTAGAGGTAGAGTCGTTTCATTACACGCATCTTTGGGTAAAGACATGTCGAAATAAGGGGGGATAATGTGGGAGCAAATGTTGGTATACCCAGCTCCGAGGATTTATTTCTGCTTCATGAAGGATCCCTTTTCCACAGTTATCGTATCTTAGGGGCACATGTTAGCAAAGAAAAAGGGCATGAAGGTGTTCGATTCGCCGTTTGGGCACCGCATGCGAGATTCGTGTTTGTCCTTGGTGATTTCAATGATTGGCAATCCGGCGAGCATACGATGGAAAGAATTAGTTCATTAGGACTTTGGATGGTGTTCATTCCAGAAGCACGTGAAGGCGACTATTACAAGTTCGAAATCCATAGTCAGACAGGGCAGATTTTGTTAAAAGCTGATCCTTATGCCTTCTATTCTGAATTAAGACCCGGTACGGCATCACGGGTTGTTGATTTAGAGGGGTATGATTGGCAAGATCAAGCTTGGCAACAGCAGAAGAAGGAAGTTCCCGCTTATAACAAGCCGCTATCCATTTATGAGGTACACTTGGGTACTTGGCGTAAGAAAGATCGTACAAGTGAGGAACTCTATACGTACGAACAATTAACCAACGAATTGGTGGATTATGCCGCTGAAATGGGGTATACCCATATTGAAGTCATGCCCCTTGCGGAGCATCCCTTCGATCGTTCTTGGGGGTATCAAGCAACGGGATACTTTTCAGTGACGAGTCGTCACGGAGCACCCAAAGATTTCATGCGTTTCGTAGATCGCTGTCATCAGAAGGGAATCGGGGTCATTATGGACTGGGTCCCAGGCCATTTCTGCAAGGACAGTCATGGACTCCGCCAGTTTGATGGCTTGCCTCTATATGAATATGAAGACCCTCGCAAAGCAGAGAAGCTGGAGTGGGGGACACTTACTTTCGATTTCGGGAGACCAGAGGTTCAGAGTTTCTTAATTTCAAATGCGTTATTTTGGATGGACATGTATCATATGGATGGGATTAGGGTGGACGCTGTTGCTTCTATGCTGCATCTTAATTTCGGCAGATGGGATGAGGAACCGATCTTTAATCAACATGGCGGCGATGAGAATTTGGAAGCTGTTGCGTTCATTCGCAAGTTAAACCAAGTTATATTCTCCTATTACCCAGACGCGCTGATGATGGCGGAAGACTCCACGGATTGGCCGCTTGTGACAGCTCCTGTGCATGAAGGTGGGCTTGGGTTCAACTACAAGTGGAATATGGGTTGGATGAACGATATGCTTAAATATATGAAACTGGATCCCATCCACCGCCGATATAATCACAAGCTGATTACTTTCTCGTTCATGTATGCGTGGAGTGAGAATTATGTACTCCCCTTGTCGCATGACGAGGTCGTGCATGGGAAGCGTTCACTCCTGCATAAGATGCCAGGAGACTATTGGCAGAAATTCGCTAATCTGCGGGTATTATATGGCTATATGTCGGGGCATCCAGGGAAAAAGCTGCTCTTCATGGGAAGTGAATTCGGTCAATTCGATGAATGGAAGGATCTCGAAGAGTTAGATTGGTTTCTTCTTGACGGCTACGAGAAACACGAGCAGATGCATCGATATGTGAAGTCGTTGAATCAATTTTATTTGAGCGAACCGGCTTTGTGGCAGCTGGATCATGATCCAGTAGGTTTTGCATGGATTAATCCCCATGACGAGAGCCAAAGTGTTGTCACCTATATGCGAAAAGGGAAATCGCCGGAGGATGAACTTATCCTTGTGTGTAATTTTACACCCGTTGTTCATCCGGATTATCGAATCGGCGTTCCGAAATTAGGACTGTATGAGGTAGTATTTAATAGCGACGCGACAGAGTTCGGTGGTTCCGGTCAGGGGAATACACTGCCAATCACAAGTAAAGCAAGTTCCATGCATGGCTTGCCATACAGTTTATCGTTATGTATTCCGCCGCTTGCGGCTGTCTATATCAAGTGTGTGAGTGAATTCCAATCAGAGATTGATGAAGGTGAAGGGGGAAATCAAATATGCGCAGTAAAGAATGTGTTGCTATGCTCCTCGCTGGAGGAGAAGGGCGAAGATTAGGCGTACTGACGAACAATTTAGCTAAGCCAGCTGTTCACTTTGGCGGCAAATATCGCATCATTGATTTTACTCTCAGCAATTGTACGAATTCCGGGATTGATACAGTAGGTGTACTTACGCAGTATCAGCCGCTCGTGCTTAATACGTACATTGGTATTGGAAGCTCTTGGGACCTTGACCGCAAGTATGGCGGCGTAACTGTGCTGCCGCCCTTCATGGAGCAAAAAGGCGGAGATTGGTACAAAGGAACTGCAAACGCGATTTATCGGAATATCGGCTTTATTGAGCAGTATGATCCCGAATACGTCTTGGTCATCTCGGGTGACCATATTTATAAAATGGATTACGATCTCATGCTCTCCTATCACAAAGAGAAAAAAGCGGATGCAACAATCGCGGTTATCGAAGTGAAATGGGAAGAGACAAGCCGATTCGGCATCATGAGCGTAAATGAGAAGCAAGAGATTACGGAATTCGCTGAAAAGCCGAAGGAAGCAAACTCTAACTTGGCTTCTATGGGGATTTACATTTTTAACTGGAAGGCCTTGAAATCGTATTTGCTTGAAGATGAGGCGAATCCTGAATCTAGTAAGGATTTCGGGAAAGATATCATTCCTATGATGTTGAAAGATGAAGCGAGAATGTTTGCTTATCCATTCCAAGGCTATTGGAAGGATGTCGGAACCATTGATAGTTTATGGGAAGCTAATATGGACCTTTTAGATGACAATAATGAACTTAACTTAAATGATAAAGATTGGCGTGTATATTCACAGAATCCGTACCAACCTGCACAATACGTAGCGCCAACGGCAAATATTAAACGTTCATTGGTGAATGAAGGTTGTGCGATTTTTGGAGATGTTGATCATTCTGTTCTCTTTTTCGGCGTGCAAGTCGGTGAAGGCAGCCAAATTAAGGATTCCGTCATTATGCCGAATGCCAAGATCGGTAATAACGTAACGATTATCAAAGCCATTATTGGTGAGAATACAGTCGTTGAAGATGGTGCAGTTGTTGATGGCAATGGTGAAATTGTACTTATTGGCGGTAACGAACGGGTAACAGGCTACGCTAATCAGAAGGGATGATATCAGATGAAACATGTGATGGGAGTCATTAATTTAGTCAATGAACCGGATGATTTGGAGGAACTGACTTATTTCCGCTGCCCGGCATCTGTGCCTTTCGGCGGTCGTTATCGGTTAATCGATTTTGCATTGTCCAATATGGTGAATTCCGGAATTGATAATGTGGCTGTATTCACACAGCACAAATATCGTTCACTGATGGATCATCTGGGATCTGGTAAAGAGTGGGACTTGGATCGTAAGCGTGGGGGACTTTTCGTTTTGCCTTCTGTATTGGATGAGCCGACGGGGATCTCGCGCGGAGATTTGTACCAGTTCTATAGTCATCGAGACTATTTCTACCGAGGTAAAGAAGAGTTCGTAATCATTTCCCGCAGTCACATGGTGTGCAATCTGGATCTGAACGATGCTGTTCGTTACCATGAAGATATGCAAGCGGACATCACTGTCATTTATAAACAAACGGATGAAGAAATTCATGGTAAATTCCGCCGTATGGCTGTTAAGGAATCAGGTCAGGTGACGTTAATGGAAGATCACACAGGCCGTCTGCGGACAAACAACATCTCCATGGAAATGTATATCATGAGCAAGGCTTTACTATTGGATATGGTGGAATCCTGCTTAGCGCAAGGGTATGACCATTTGGTACGTGACGGTATTATGAAAAATATTGATAAACTGAGTGTGTACGGCTATAAGTTTGAAGGTCATTTGGGCATTGTGAACTCCATACAAGGCTACTACAAGCACAGCATGCAGCTGTTGAACCCAGCCATTTGGCGGGAGCTGTTCTTCCAAAAGAACAATCTCGTCTATACCAAGGTCAAGGATGAGCCGCCTGCGAAATATATGGAAACTGCTGCTACCAAAAATACACTAATCGCGAATGGTTGCCAAATTGAAGGAAAAGTAGAGAACAGCATACTATTCCGCGGAGTGAAAATCCGCAAAGGCGCTTACGTGAAAAATAGTATTATCCTGCAAAACTGCGAAATCGAGGAAAACGTAATTATCGAGAATTCTATTCTAGATAAGGATGTCTTCATTAGCCGTGGTCGCGTATTAACGGGTGACAATAAAGCACCATTCATTGCAGCGAAAACCAAAGTGATCTAATTGCAATGTGGTATTAGATCAGGTTCGAGCAAAGTTGAAGGAGTGGCATGATGAGAATACTGTTCGCGGCTTCGGAGGCCGTTCCTTTTATAAAGACAGGTGGACTCGCTGATGTGATCGGCTCCTTACCCAAGGAGCTGACACGTCAAGGACTTGATGTGCGGGTTATTTTACCCAAATATGGTGATATTCCAGCTAAGTATCGGGATGAGATGTCACAACTGGCATCATTTGAAGTGCAATTGGGTTGGCGTAAGCAGTTTATCGGAATTGATATGCTTGTGCATGAAGGGGTTACCTTCTATTTTGTCGATAATGAATTTTACTACAAGCGTCCTGGTATTTATGGTTACGGGGATGAGGCGGAGCGGTTTGGTTTCTTCTGCAAAGGGGTCATTGAGGCCCTGCCGTACTTGGATTTCAAACCCGACGTGATCCATTGTCATGATTGGCAAGCGGGCATGATTCCTGTTCTACTGAAGGCGCACTATCTCCACTTGCCTTTCTTTAGCCAAATTAAGACGATGACAACCGTACACAATTTGAAATACCAAGGTGTATTTGGTCAAGGCGTGTTTAAGGATTTGTTCGGTTTGTCCGATGATCACTTCTCAGGAACAGCCCTAGAGCTTCATGGAGGCGCAAGCTTCCTGAAGGGTGGACTGCTCTATGCTGATCAGATCACAACGGTTAGTCAGACGTATGCAGAAGAGATCCAAACACCGTATTACGGCGAGTTCCTGGACAGCTTGCTGCGTCACCGCAAAGATCAATTAACAGGTATCGTGAATGGGATTGATTATGACATCTTCGATCCAATGACGGACAAAAATTTGGTTGTGAATTACCGGGATTCTTTATCGAAGAAGACACAGAATAAGACAGCGCTTCAGGAGCGTCTAGGACTTCCTGTGAGTGGTGATATTCCGATGATTGTACTGGTCACTCGTCTTGTCCAACAGAAGGGTCTAGATCTGATACAGCATGTGCTCCGTGAAATTCTTGCCTTGGACATCCAGCTCGTCGTTCTTGGAACTGGCGAACCTGTTTATGAACAAATGTTCAGGAACGCTGCCATCACGCACCCGACTAAGGTGTCAGCTCATATTTATTTTGATGAAGCGTTAGCACATCAGTTCTACGCGGCGTCCGATCTCTTCTTAATGCCATCACAATTCGAGCCATGTGGCATCGGACAGTTGATTGCACTGCGCTATCGTTCCGTGCCAATCGTACGTGAAACTGGCGGTCTGAAGGACACCGTACAGCCTTATAATGAGTTTACAGGGGAAGGCACCGGGTTCTCCTTCACGAATTATAATGCGCATGATATGCTGCATATCATTAGAAGAGCGGTTTTCTTTTACAAAAATGATCGTGATAGTTGGTTGAAAATTGGGAACAATATGAAAAAAGGTGACTTTAGCTGGCGCAAATCGGCACAGCAATATATCACGCTTTACAACCAAATGACTTCTCACGTATAGGAAGAAAGCCTCTAAATTCGAAAGAATGAGGAGGCTTTTTTCGTTATCTAGAAAATTCAGGTATAATAGACATAGACGAGTAAAGAGAGTTGGAGTGGTAGGGATGGGCATGGATTGGGTTTCTCATGTATTGACGTTGTTGTTCGTCGTAAATATTTTATTGGCGCTTACCGTGGTATTCTTAGAAAAGCGTAATGTGGCTGCCACATGGTCATGGTTAATGGTGTTATTATTCATTCCTATTCTAGGCTTTCTCTTGTATGTGATGTTGGGACAAAACTTAAGCCGCCGAAAGCTGTATAAATGGAATAAGCGAATGCAAGAGCGGATGCAGACTGTGATTGGCGAGCAGCGGCAGCAGCTTATGGAGGGGACTTTTCCCTATATTGATCCGATGGTTATGGAGTATCGCTATTTAATTTATTTGAATGTTGCTACGAATGATTCATTTCTGTCGCAAGATAACGACGTACACATTTTCACAGATGGGGTCGAGAAGTTTAATGATTTGATTGACCGAATGGAAGCTGCCCAGCACCATATTCATATGCAATATTATATTGTGAAAAATGATACCTTGGGCCAGCGGATTATGGAAGTGCTCACACGCAAAGCGAAACAAGGGGTAACCGTGCGGTTTCTCTACGATGATATTGGGTCACGTACGTTAAAGGATTCTTTTTTCAAAGACTTCAAGCAGGCTGGTGGTCAAAAGGCGGCATTCTTTCCGTCAAGTATTCCTTTTCTTAATTATCGTGTGAACTATCGAAATCATCGCAAGCTTGTGATTATTGACGGTCAGGTTGGCTATATTGGCGGATTCAATATTGGGAATGAGTATCTGGGCTTGGATCCGAAATTTGGTTATTGGCGGGATACCCATCTTCGATTGTCGGGCAGTGTCGTGAGGGCGTTGCAATCACGGTTCATCCTAGATTGGAACCTGGCCTCGACAGAAACATTGGACGTTGAAATGACGTATTTCCCTGCGATTTTGGAGAAAGCCAAGCAAGGACATGTTCCCATGCAAATTATTGCAAGTGGTCCGAATGAAACTTGGCCGCACTTTGTATACACATTTCTGAAGCTGATCCATCTGGCCAAAAGTCGAATATTGCTGCAAACACCTTATTTTATTCCCGAAGAAAGTATGTTGAATGCATTACGAATTGCAGCGTTATCGGGGATTGATGTCAGAATAATGATTCCTGAGAAGGCTGATCATTTATTCGTGCATTGGGCTTCCTTGTATTATGTGGGTGAGCTGTTAAGGGCAGGCGTGAAATGTTATTTGTATGATCACGGATTTCTACATGCCAAAACAATTATCGTCGATGGCAAAGTAGCCTCCGTCGGTACTGCGAATTTCGATATTCGCAGTCTAAGGCTTAATTTTGAGACGAATGCACTGATGTTTCATGAAGAGACGGCATCGAAGCTGGAAGAGACTTTCTGGATGGACATGGCGGGGTGTATGGAGTTGACGCTCGAGGAATATGAGAAGCGATCGCTTCGCATCCGATTCCTGGAATCAATTTCGAAGCTGATATCACCTATCTTATAGGGGAAAGAAGAAGGATTCCGTTAACTCACTTGAAGAAAGTGAGTTCTGGAATCCTTTTCATTTGCCAGACCTATGTGTGCGTAGTGATTATTAGAAACTTTCACCACTGTCAAGATTGAACTGCCAAAGAATGCCAAACTTGTCCTCAACTTGGCCATACAACTTGCTCCAGTCCGTTGCTTGAAGCTCCATGCCAATTTTTCCGCCTTCTTTGAGCTTATGGAAAGCATTTTGGATTTCATCGGCGTTAGCGCTAACGTAGGAAAGACTAATATTGTTGCCTACTACATAGGGCATACCAGGGAAAACATCAGAGAACATGAGCGGGCTTCCGTTAATATCTAGACGCGTGTGCATAACGCCATTCTTAGCTTCCTCAGGAAGCGGATAGTCAGGATGTGCTGGCATATCGCCGAATGTAATGATTTTGGGAGTGGGCAAATTAAATACTTCAGCATAGAAAGTCACAACTTCGCGCGTGTTTCCTTGGAAATTCAAATAAGCATTAATTGACATGACCATTCTCCTCTAATTGTGAAATTGGGACAACCTCCTATATTCTACCACTGGGTACGTAGAAAATCCACCAGACCAAAAGGTTCAATATTAGGACATGATCATGACATTGCAGTGGCGTTATGCCAAGGGGTAGTGGATAGGCATGAGTATCATAATTAGAATGCCCAAATATTATTATCAGCTGCCATTGTCATGACTAAAAAAGCGAATTTACAAGAGGAGAAGCCTTGCTGCACAAGGACTTCTCTTTTTTAAATAAAGGATTGTTTGTTACAAGAATTGGTCATTGTCAGAAGATGAGCGTTCCTAGTAGGATACGTACATAGCAGGCAACTGTTGTGCTTACATCCATGACATACAACAAGTGCAATGACAGAAAAAGTCGAATCGGAGGAGGAATAGTTATTGTTACAAATTAAAAAAAGTTTAGCCATGTTTCTCAGCATCGTCATAGCGCTTAGTTGTTTTGACTTTGTGCAGCCGATTGCACTAGCTGCCGATTCAAACAATATGATTCTGAAAGGAGGAGGTTTTGAGCCGGATGAAATCAATCCAGCCGATACGACTGATGTCTTTGTACAAGGTCGACCCATGACGGCCACGGTTGGAAAAGAGTGGAAGCTCGGTAAAAATCATGGCGCAGTTAACTTATCCTCAGCTACCTACGATACAACCCAGAAAACAGAAGGAACTCAGTCTCTTCACGTACAGTACATACAATCCGTCGGCTATTTAGAGAAAATCACTGATTTGCCCGCGGTAGCCAATGGCAAGTACACCCTTTCAGTGGATGTCAAAACAGGAGCCAACACTTCAACAGTGCAATTACGTACCGAGTTTGTAAAGAGTGATGGCACTTCAACAGGAAGTGCCAGCCCTGATCGCATAAATCATGCTACAATAACGGCTAATCAGGGTTGGAAGACATACACGGCAACCTTTACAGCGCCAAATAATAATGAAATCACTGGAATTAAATTTATATTTGTAACAAGTACGCGAACAACTACCCCATGGAACACAGGCGAATTCTGGCTAGATAATCTCGTGATTAAACCTGTTCCGACGGCTGTTGATACTGTGAACTTGGATGCGTCGACACTTACTATTCTGACAGGTACCGAGCATTTGTTGAATGCTACGATCTCTCCTATGAGCGCTTCCAATAAAGCGGTCATATGGTCCAGCTCTGATCCTTCGATCATCTCAGTCGATAACAATGGTTTGGTAAAAGGTTTAGTTGATGGCACCGCGACAATTACAGTAACTTCCGTTGAAAATCCAGATAAGACAGCCACCTGTATAGTTACGGCTAGCAGTCATGTAACGGGTCTTAGCCTTGACCAGACTGCAGTGACGATTGCGCAAGGCAAAAATGTTGTACTCCAAGCAAGTCGGACACCCATCAATGCAAAGGATCCAATCCAATGGTCGTCATCTGACGAAAGCGTTGCCACAGTGAAAAATGGTGTAGTTTTTAGTAAAGGCGCGGGTACCGTAACGATTACGGCGACTTTTGGTGCCTATTCAGCCTTTTGCCAGGTCACTGTTACGGCGTATTCGGAGGATGAATTTGACCGTATGCGTAAACGGTGGTCAGATTACATATTTTATAAAGACTATGACGTAACAGATCCAGAAATCAAAGCCATAATTGATGAAAGAGTGGCTAGAGGACAAATGTATTGGGAGAAAATGAACAAAAGTGCCAATACCGTCTCCCAGCTCTGGACTGATGCGGATATTGGCAATCGCTCAAGAGAGTTCCAGATGTACTATAAATTTCTGTTAGACATGTCCGTGGCTTACGTTGCGGAAGGATCACCACTCCAATACAATGCGGACTTATATAGGGACATTATTTTTGGATTGGAGTGGATGGACAGTACACTGTTCACGACGAGTCCCAAATGGGCGATATCCAACTGGTGGGAAAGAGATATCGGCATGCCTAAGGAAGTGAACAACATCGTAACGCTGCTCTACGATTACCTGCCGCAAGCCAATATCAACAAGTATATGGCTAAGGTGAAAGTGTTCTCACCGAAAGCGGATACCGTTGTAACTGGAGGCAACGCTATCGCGGCTAATCGCGTAGACAAAAGTTTAATCGTTATGATGCATGGCGTATTAACCAAAGATTCTGCCCGAATCACGGAGGCTTCCAGCAAGCTGCTTAATTCGAGCAGCCAGGTTCTTGAACTTGTTACAACCGGCACTGGCATCTATTATGACGGTTCATTCATTGAGCATAGCAACGTTCCGTACACGAACAGCTATGGGACCGAAAGCCTTCGCGGCATCAGTGAAATTTTGTATGTAATTGGCGATTCAGCCTATGGGCCTAACGAGACCGATGTTAGCCGCGTATATCAAGCAGTTGATACCGCATACTTGCCTCAGATGTACAAGGGGATGCTGTTGTATTCAACCTGGGGACGGTCGGCATCAAGGCAAACCAAAGCTGTTGAAGGAACTAGCGCAAATTCACACATCAAAGGGTTGATTATGCTTGCGCAATCGGTCAATGTTTCACTGGCAACCCACTTTAAGGCAGCTGCGAAGTCACATTTACTTGCTAACCCGAAGCTGTTGGAAACGAAAAGCCTATTTGACAGACAGTTATTTAAAAGTGTGCTGCAGGATCAGTCAATCACGCCGGAAGCGGAAGCAACAGGTGCTTTCACCTTCAATCGTATGGCTCGTACAACCGTGAAGAGAGACGAATATTTGTTTGATGTGGCCATGTACAATTATAGGGTAGCGTCGTTTGAAGCGGGTAATCAGGAAAACAGACGGGGTGCACATACATCGGACGGTTTTACGTATCTGTATAATAATGACATTATGCAATTTGCGGAAAATTACTGGGCTACGGTTGACTATAAACGACTGCCAGGGACTACGGTTGATACCAAACCGATTGAACAAATCGAGGTTCTAGGAACAAGCGGAACAAGTTCCTCTGTTAACCCCAATATGAGATGGGTAGGAGCTTCAAAGTTGGATGGTTATGCGGTGGCAGGTATGGCCTTGGATAAAACGGACCTCCAGGATAATACAAAAGGCACTAACGCCAAAGATATGGATTTGAGGGCTAAAAAATCATGGTTCATATTTGATAATGAAATTGTCGCGCTAGGTGCAGGAATTACCAGTACCAAAGGTCGCTCTGTAGAATCGATTGTAGAGAACAGGAGGCTTAATTCTGCAGGCAGCAATACCTTTGTCGTTGATGGCGTGACCAAATCTTCTGCATTAGGCTATAGCGAAACTGTTGAAAATCCAAAATGGGCTTATCTCGAGGGCAGAGTCGAGGGTTCCGATATTGGTTATTACTTCCCAGTTAACTCCAATTTAAACGTATTAAGAGAATCACGTACAGAATCATGGAAGACAATAAACGATAACCCTTCCATGTTTTATGATGATACGCCTGTAACGGATAATTACTTGACCATGTATGTCGACCATGGAACGAACCCTAATGGATCCTCCTATGAATATGCCTTACTTCCCGGTATGAATTCCCAAGAGGTGGCGGCATACGCGGAAGCCCCGAAATTTAAAGTGCTGTCTAATACGGCAGATTTGCAAGCCGTTAAGCACGACGCCTTGGGTATTACTGCTCTTAACAACTTTGCGCGGATGACAAAAAGTGCAGGTGGTGTTACTGTCAGCGATGAAGGGTCTGTTATTGTTCGGGAATATGCGGATAACACCATGAAAATTGCCGTGATGAACCCAACAGTAAATGGCAATAAAGAACTAACTGTCACTGTTGACCGCAAGGCTCTGGGCGTTATTGCCAAAGATGATAACATTACCGTTGAGGAGACAGAGCCACAAATCGTGATTAAAATAAATCCGGAACTACATGCGGCCCAGTTCCAAAACACGTGGACGATCCACTTGGCTATCGCACCGAAACCAGTGGAATCAGTGGTCTTGGACACAACTGCCAAAGTATTGGGCGTTGGCGATGCTGTTCAGTTGCAAGCCGAAGTGCTGCCTGGGGATGCTTCCGTTAAAACGCTGGAATGGTCGTCGGACAATGAAGGTGTGGCAACTGTCAATGAAGATGGGCTTGTTACAGCGGTGGGAATCGGTACGGCAGAGATTAGAGCAACATCGACTGCTGATAACGCCAAATATGACGTCCGCTCGATTACGGTAACAGATTTGACCACAGCCGTCATACCTGAAAACGGCAAATTAACTGTAAGCTTTGGCGAATTGCCCACTGATATTTTGAAAAGCTCATTTAGCGGAACGTTTACGGTGACGAAAGATGGCGTTGCAACGGAATCGCCATTATCTCTTCAAACGATGGTTGTTAATGAAGATAAAACCATTACGTTTGGTATTGACAGTGTTCTGCCAGATTATATAAGCGATACGGAGCTTCTGGTACTAATAAAATATGTGGCAGGCACGGAGAAAACAGCGAGTTTTACGGTAAACAGGTTAATTGTGCCAGCGGCCCCTGCCGTACAGACAAGAGCAGCCAATAATGTGACAGAGACTTCTGCGAGGATCCAAACGGAAATCAGTAGCGTCGGCAGTAGTCCGATTACGGTTACTGGCGTAGTATATGGAACTACTCCGAATCCGGATGGCAGTGAGGGGAACGTGGCGATCAGCGGCGCAAGCAGTCCACTGGTGTACTCGTTTGACCTTGCGAACTTAATGCCTGATACGACGTACTATTTCCGAGCCTATGCCACTAACGTTGTGGGAACGACCTATGGAAGCGAGATGACGTTCAGGACAGTAGCGTTCGATAGTACGCCTCCGACGGGGACACTGAGCATAAACGGAGGAGCGGCCATAACGAGTACAACATCGGTCACTTTGGCCGTATACAGCTCCGATGGAGCAGGTTCAGGAAGTGTACAGATGCGTTTTTCCAATGACAATGCTACTTGGAGTTCCTGGGAGGCGGCAGCTGGAACGAAAGCGTGGTTGCTTGCATCGGGAGATGGCGCAAAGACGGTATATATGGAGTTGAAGGATGCGGTAGGCAATGTTACGACTATTCCTCTCACAGCTTCTATTCAATTGCAAATACCTGTATCGGGAAGCAGCGATGATGATACAGGTACTGATCCTCAGACTGAAACGATCCATGTTGGGGGTGGCAAAAGCGATGACGGTTCTATCGTGATAGCAGTTGTCATCAACCGCACGCCGGATGCAAATGGACAGAAGCGCGATGAAGTCAATTTGACATCTGAACAAATGGGCGATACGATCGCTCAACTCGCAGCAGCAGGCTCCAACTCGGCCAAAATCGTCATTCCCGATGAGAAGGACGAGGTTGTGGAATTGAATGTGAAGCTCCCCAAAGCGTCGACCGAGCAATTAGCCAACGCAAACGTAGGGCTCGAAGTTGTTACGGGCAACGCGCGGATTAATATTCCTGGCCGCTCGCTACAAGGGCTTGGCAATGATACCTACTTCCGCGTTGTACCGATCAAAAAGAAAGAAGAGCACGATGCAGTCGAACAGCGTGCAAAAACTGAGCAAGCCGTGCTCCTCATCGCAAAATTGGGAAGCGCCGAAGTGATCGGTCGTCCGATGATGATTGAAACGAATCTGCAGGGTCGCACAGTAACGCTGACGTTGCCGCTCGGCGACGTGGCGCTTAGCGATGAGCAGAAGAACGATCTAGGTATTTACATTGAACATAGTGACGGCACAAAAGAATTCGTTCGAGGAGATATTGTAAAGTTTGACCAAAACGGCCAACTCGGCATTCGCTTCGCGGTGAACAAATTTAGTACATTTACGATTGTGCAAATAAAGGGTTGGAACGCTGCGGCGGCAACACCGGTCAAGCAGCGCAATGCTTATATGTCTGGTTATCCTGATGGCACATTTGGAGCTGAAAGAAGCATCACCCGTGCTGAAATGGCAACGATATTGACCCGTGTATTCGATAAGACGACAACGCAAGCAGGCATCGCCTACACGGATGTAGAATCGACACATTGGGCGAAGGACGCGATTGATCAAGTGGCGAGAATGGGGTTGATGTCAGGCTATCCAGATGGCAGTTTCAAATCTGAACAATCAATCACGCGCGCGGAGATGGCGAGCATCGCAGCCAAGCTGTTGACGGTGAAGCCTGACGCAGTCGGTGGAAGCTTCGCAGACGTGGTCGATCATTGGGCGCAAGTGGCGATTAAAGAAGTAAAGGCAGCTGGAATTATCAGCGGTTATGCGGATGGAACTTTCCGCCCGGAGATGAGATTGACTCGTGCGGAAGCCGTAGTCATGATCAACAAACTACTCGGTCAAGAGCCATTATCTGGCACGAAAGCCAAATGGTCTGATGTAACGGAGGAGTTCTGGGCGTTTAAAGAAATTCAAGCGGCTTCTGTTCATTAGGTAATCGTATATATCAAGCTGAATCCTCTTCTAGAAGGCTAGTGCTGACTGGGAGAGGATTTTGTGAGTTCATGGTCAATGATTAATCCTCAGTGACAACTGAATTCGTCGAATTTTAAAATATCGTTTCAATAAAAATTAAAAAATATTGACATTAAATTTTAACTCGCATATAATTTGACTATACTAATACTAACTACTTGGAGTGATCCTATTATGCCTTATATCATTGGGATTGATGGGGGCGGAACGAAAACGACATGTGCCTTCCAGCGAGTAGAGAATTATAATCATCTAATGAGATGTCAAAGCATTATTGTCGGTGATGGTACGAACGTACTGACTGTTGGTGTGGAGACAATGAAAAAAAGGCTGCATTCTCTCATAAATGAGGGTCTGAAGGTTCATGACATCCAGCCCAGTGAAGTTATTGGGATTTGTGCAGGCATTGCCGGTACGCGTTTAGAAAAGGATAGACTATCCGTTGTACTGGAGCTGAAACAGATTGCCAAGGAATTACATCTACATGAGGATATTGGCATCACTGTAAAAAGTGATTTATTGATCGCCCTTCGTGGGGCGATGCATCCTGAGAATCAAGAAGGCATACTCGTTATCTCGGGAACAGGATCTAACGCGATTGGGTTGTCACGGAATGGGGATTTAGCTTTTAACGGGGGATGGGGGCACATTTTAGGTGATGAAGGAAGCGGTTATTCGATTGGACTCCAAGCGCTTAGTGCTGTCTGTAAAGCCTATGATTGCAGGGAATCTCCTACACAATTAACCGGGATGATTTTAGCAAGATTACAGCTAGCAACGGAACATGACCTCGTGCAGTATATTTATCGTGACGTTCCGAATAAGCAAGTGATTGCCAGCTTAGCTAGACTGGTCATTGAATCGTCCATAGAATTAGACCCGGTAGCAGTGAATATCTTAAAAGAAGCAGGTAATGAGCTTGTTGACTTGGTACGCGGGTTACGAAGAAAATCAGACGCCTTCCATGAATTAACGCCGGTCACGGTTGCAGGATCAATCTTTATGTACTCGGATATTGTTAGGAACCAGTTCATGGAGGGTTTGAAGGTGCATAGGCTGGGCTGCTATCAACCTGCGTTCGCAGATCCTGTGAATGGCGCTGTCATCGTAGCCATGGAAGCCATTACTAAACAGCACCTATAAGGAGGTAAGTTTATGGCAAACCACCTTGCCGAATCTCTGACAGGCGGTTTGATAATGCTGAAAGAAATTGCGGAGCAATTACCGCTTTCCGAGCGCAAAATAGCCCTTTATATCATGGAGAATCCCCAAGAGGCCATACGCAGCACAGCCAATGAGTTGGGTGAATTAAGCGCTACAAGTGCATCAGCGGTTATCCGGTTATGCAAGTCGTTGGGACTCAGTGGATTTCAAGAGTTAAAGCTACGAATAGCTGGGGATATACGCAATACATCAGAGACAGATTTTACAGACTTTATTTCCCACGAAACACAGCAATCTATTGTACAAAAAATGACAAACAACAGTATACGCTCCTTGCAAGAAACCGCAGAGATTATGAATTATGAGGCGTTGGCACGAGCAGTCGAAGTTATAAAGCAAGCAGAAAAAATTCACTTCTATGGCATTGGGGCATCTGGCGTCATTGCGCAAGATGCTCATATGAAATTCGTACGGATTAATCCATTCACCACATCCAGCTCAGATTATCATTTATCTGCCATGCTGGTAACGCAAACGAGACCGAAAGACGTAGTAATCGGCATCTCATTTTCGGGAGAAACGTTCGAGGTAAGCAAGGTATTGGAATTAGCTAAGCAAAAAGGTGCGACAACCATCAGCCTAACCAGTTACGGTTTATCACCCCTTAGTGAAATGGCGGATATTAATTTGTATGTGTCGCCTAAGCAAGAAGAGGTTTTTCGTAGCGCAGCAACATCATCGCGACTTGCTCAGTTGCATGTTATTGACATTTTGTTCATCTCTGTACTTACTGCTGATTATGATACATCAATTGAATTGCTGGACGAGGTTCGACTAGGCATACAATTTGTTAAACAGCTTTCTAAAAAGTAAAAGAATACAAAAAGAAGGCTTTCGAAGCTTCTTTTTATATATAATCCTTAGTATTTTCATGCGAATACTTAGGATGTTAACTTACAGCTGAGATTCTTTCGCACAATGATATCATCCATTCTATTTAAAAAGGGGATCAATGGTATGAAAATGAAGTCAATTAGTGCAAGTCTTATGGGCGTTATGGTAACTGCAGGATTAGTAACGGCGTGCGGTACGGCTGAACCGAACAAAGAGGCAAGTCCAAGTCCAGCTGTATCCTCTGCAAAACCGGCCGAAACGGCCAGCGCGAAAGAATTGACAGGTGAGTTTGAAATTCAATACTTTGTCGGTGGCTATGGCGATGCTTGGTGGAAACAATCTCTTGACGAATTTCAGAAACTGAATCCGAAGCTGAAAATTACACAAACAGCGGGACCAACGATTAATGAGCAGATGAAACCGCGTTGGATTCAAGGTAACCCGCCAGACTTGGTATTTATCAATGGAGCAGGCTCCAATGCAAGACAGATGTTCCTTGATAATCAATTGATGGATTTAACCGATTGGCTCAAGGATGCGAAGAACGTCGATGGTGAGAAAATCACGGATGTTCTGTTCAGTAAACCGGAAGAGTACCAACCAGGCAAAGCTTTTACCTTGCCGATTGTATTCGGATCCTACGGAACTTTCTATGACAAAGCTGAATTGCGCAAGAACAGCTGGAATGAGCCGAAAGATTGGGCTAGCTTCACAGACACTTTGCAAAAGATTAAAGATTCCGGCAAAATGTCACCGTATATCCATACAGGGGTTTATCCACAATATATCATTGGCGGTTTGCTGAATTCGGCGATTGTCGCAGCGAATGGCAGCGACCCATCCATTATTAACAAGATCAACTCGCTTGAAGCGGGTGTATTCAAAAGTGCTCCTGTCATGAAAGCTCTCGATAAATTGATTGAGCTTAATACAAAGGGATTTATCGACGGTAGTGCAGCAGCTCTTAATCATACAGATTCGCAAATGCAATTCCTGCAACATAAAGCAGCTTTTATCCCGAATGGCCTATGGATTGAAAATGAAATGAAAAAGGATATCCCGACTGGCTTTGAATTCGGCTTCATCCCTTCTGTGGTTCAAGATAAAGGTGGCAAACCTATTATTATTCCTTCAACAGCGACGATGGGTATCGCGAAAAAGGCGAAAAATCCAGATGTGGCAAAAGCGTACTTGCAGTATGTATTCACGAAGAAGCAAGCCGTTGCTTGGGCTGAATTGACAGGCTCCATACTCAATGTGAAAGCGGATTTGAACAAATCAGATAAAGTAAGTTCACTTGTGAAGCAAGCTAGCGCGTACTTCTCTGCGTCAGATGTGATCATTGCACCGGTTCCTGTTCTTGCAGAAGAACTGTTCAAGATTGAAAAAGATGCTACGTTAGCTTTGGTAACTGGCAAAATTACGAAAGACGAGTGGGCAACACGTCTGGAAGAAGGCGCAGCGAAACAACGTGATAAAGCGAAGTAAACTTAGATAAGCCAAGAAGGGATGGATACTTCACTTCATTAACCTGAGAGAAGTATCCATCTTGCTTTTGGAATGACAACCTGATTGGAGGCATGGAGCAATGAAATTGGGATCTAACCTGCAGCGGAAACTATTTGTCGCATCATTCATTTTGCCAACACTGATCCTGTATTGTATCTTTCTCGTGTACCCGATGATGAAGGGGATTTACTTGAGCCTCTTTGATTGGTCGGGCGGTTCAGAGACGTACAATTTTATCGGATTTGATAATTATAAGCATATGTTCCACGATGAGGTTATCCCGAAAGCGATTCGTAACGATTATATTCTAGTCTTTGGCAAAGTAATTGGTTTTATGATTCCCTCTTTACTGCTGGCGGTTGCACTCACGCGATTCAAAATCAAAGGAGCTGGCTTCTACCGTTCTGTTTTTTTTATCCCGAATGTCATTTCGGTCGTTATCGTGGGTGTTCTGTGGCGGTTTATTTATAATCCAAATATCGGATTTGTGAACTCCTTTATTTCGAGTGTTACTGGAAAATCTTTCGAGTTTGCCTGGTTGGGTGGAAAATGGTCGATCTTCGCCTTATTGCCAACATCCATTTGGGCGGGTATCGGTTTTACGATTATTTTGCTTATCGCAGGCATACTCAGCATTCCTGAATCCTTATATGAATCTGCGAACATCGATGGAGCCGAGCATTGGCAGCAATTTTGGAAAATTACACTTCCCTTGGCTTGGGAGCAAGTCCAAACTTCTGTTATCTGGATTGTCACAACAACGCTCAGTGGTTCCTTCGTCATTGTCAGCATTATGACCTTCGAAGGCGGTGTGGATAATGCAACACAAGTCATGAGTTCCTATTTATATGCGCAAGCTTTCCATTACGGTAATTTCAGTTACGGAGCAGCAATCGGGGTATTAATCCTTGTCATTGCTTTAATTACAACCATCACGCTCCAGCGTCTGATGAAGAGAGAAACCATCGAATTGACCTAAGATGAGCAGGAGATGAACGGTAGATGAGACAAACTAGACTACAGACCTGGAGTATGACAGTCATTCTCGGCATTTGGTCCCTATGCGTGATGTATCCGTTATTTTGGACGGTTATTGCTTCGTTAAAGGATAATAAGCAGTTCTTGTTAGGTCATCCCTGGGCGCTGCCGAATTTCCCTTTACTTTGGGAGAATTATTCTTATGTATGGCAGAAGTATAAATTCGGCAATTATTTCATCAATTCCATTAGTGTAACAACCGTCAGCACGATTGCTGGTGTGTTATTGTCAGCGACTACAGCCTATGTCATTGCGAGGTTTGCTTTTAGAGGGAGTAACCTGCTCTTTCTTTCCTACTTGGCATATAAAATGATACCGGCATTTCTAGGCATTATTCCGCTCTTCTTCCTTATGAATGATCTTCATTTGACCAATACGCTCAGCGGGCTAATGTTGATATATGCGATAACCGCCGTGCCATTCGGTGTGTTCATGCTGGTTGGCTTCTTCAAAACGCTTCCTAAAGAGCTGGAAGAAGCAGCGGCTATCGATGGTGCCAACCATTACGGCACATTCTTCCGTGTCATGCTTCCGTTAGCAAAGCCTGGCCTCGTGTCACTGGCTATTGTGACGGTCCTGAATATTTGGAATGAATACATTATGGCCCTGGTCTTCATTAGTACACCTGGGAAATATACCTTGCCTGTTGGGATTGCCGTTATGCAGGCCGAGATGCAGTATCGGACCGAATGGGGCCCATTGTTCGCAGCGTTAACGATCGCCATGGTACCTGTGCTGCTGTTCTATTTTATCTTCCAAAGGCAGATTACAGGTGGCATGACCGCAGGTGCAGTGAAATAAATCCGGATGAAGGGAGTTTACGAAAACACCATGAACCATAAATTAACGACTGAACAACGAAATGAGCGAAGTGAACAGTTAGATCAACTAAGCGCACGCGAGATTATTACTTTGATGAATGAGGAAGATCAGAAGGTGCCTTTAGCAGTAAAACAGGCTCTCCCACAAATTGAACGCGCTATTGAGGCTATTGTTAACAAGATGGCAAACGGTGGCCGATTATTTTATATCGGAGCTGGAACGAGTGGAAGGCTGGGGATCTTGGATGCAGCGGAATGCCCGCCTACATTTGGCACGGACAAAGAGCTTGTGACAGCGATTATTGCCGGGGGCTCCCAAGCTATATTTGAAGCAGTAGAGGATGCCGAGGATAATGGCGAAGTAGGAAGAGATGAAGTACGAACACGTTTGCATAGCGGGGATGTCTTGGTTGGGATAGCAGCAAGCGGCAGAACGCCATATGTACTTGGGGCTGTTCAAGAGGCTAAGAAGCTGGGAATATTGACCGTTGGACTTTCGTGTAATACAGCTACGCCTTTAAGTCAATGGGTTGACTATGCCATTGAAGTGAGCGTTGGACCAGAAGTCGTGACGGGCTCCACTCGCCTTAAAGCGGCAACTGCTCAAAAACTAGTGTTGAATATGATGTCAACAGCTACGATGATTCGTCTAGGTAAAATATACAAGAATCTGATGGTTAACGTTCAGGCGACTAACGACAAGCTTCGTCATCGTGTTATTAATATCGTCATGGAAGCAACACCCACGACTGAAGATGAGGCACGTCGTTACTGCGATTTAGCTAAAGGCGATGCGCGCGTGGCAATCCTCATGCTGCAATGCAAGGTTGACTATTCGACAGTGGTGCAAGCTTTGGATAAGTCTGGTGGACATTTTGGGAGAGCAAGAGGCCAATTGATGGTTCAAGGAAAGTGAATTACTGCATGGAAAGAGCTGCCAATTGGCAGCTCTTTGTGTACGCCAAGCAGTGGCAATCTCTCTAAAGATCAGCTCCCATTGTATGTTTTTTCCAAAGACGCTTCGTTCATGGTATGATTGAAGGCGTAGTTAAGGTCAATCCACCATCGAAGGGAGTGGGAACCATCTCGGATAACCATCTTGCAAAGTCGCTATCAGGCGGCCTAATTATGCTTCAAGAAATTGCAGAGCAATTGCCGCTTTCTGAGCGTAAGATTGCCCAATATATTATTGAAAACCCTCATGAAGCTATCCGCTGTACAGCGAATGAGCTGGGGGAACTAAGCTCAACAAGCGCGTCTGCCGTCATTAGATTGTGCAAATCAGCTGGACTCAGTGGGTTTCAGGAATTAAAACTTCGAGTAGCCGGAGATATACGCAATGTAAGTGAAACTAGCTTTTCGGATATACAACCCAACGAGACACAGGACGCTATTGTTCAAAAAGTGACGAATAGTAGCGTTCGAGCGTTACAGGAAACCGCTGAAATACTAAATTATGAAGCTCTTGCCCAAGCGGTTCTGGCTCTGCAGCAGGCGAAAAGCATCCATTTCTTCGGTATCGGCGCTTCTGCAGTCATCGCTCAAGATGCCCAGCTGAAATTCGTTCGTATTAACCGATTCACGACGGCACATACGGACTTTCATACCTCGGCCATGTTAGTATCGAAGTCATCCATAGATGATGTAGTCGTTGGTATATCTTTCTCGGGCGAGACCTACGAAGTGGGGAAAATGCTAGAGTTAGCCAAAGAGAAAGGCGCAAAGACTATAAGTCTGACGAGCTACGGATTGTCTCCAATCAGTGAGATTGCCGATATTCGTTTATACGTGTCTGCCAAACAGGAAGAGGTTTTTCGAAGCGCAGCCACTTCTTCGCGTCTCGCACAGCTTCATCTCATTGATATTTTGTTTATGTGCGTTCTAACTAGTCAATACGATGAATCCATTAAACAGCTGGATGAAGTGCGTATTGGCGTTAATTTTGTGAAGCAGCACACGTCTTTAAGAAAATAGTGAATTCAAGCTCAATGCGCATACCGTATTGGGCTTGTTGAATTCTCCAAACTATGCAATCGTGCGGTTGAAAGAAAAAAAGTCAGCATTTTTACGTATTCACAAATGACGCATTGTCCTATATACTCCTAGATATCGATAATGATTATCAGTATCATCTAGGGGGATTTATTATGATTCAAGCAAGAAAATTAGTTAGTTTCGCAGCAGTTTTACTCGTGTCTTCATTATTCCTAGCCGGTTGTGGAGCTGGTACGGATACGAAAAGTGCAGCATCGCCTGCAAGTACAACACAAGCCGCAGAGACAGCTGCAGCAAAAGCACCGCAAGAACGTATCCTGAAGGATGCTATGGGTCATGAAGTGAAAATTCCTGGTGAGGTTAAACGTGTCATTGCTCCTTTCCTCGAAGATGGACTAACCGCAATCGGCATTAAGCCTGTCGCACAATGGTCCGCAGCTGGCGAACCTCAGCAGTATTTGCAAAATGTATTAAGCGAGGTTCCTGTATTGGACATGGCAGGTGGACTTAAACCTGAGCAGACGTTAAGTCATAATCCAGATCTCATTATTCTAGCAGCACCAACCTACATGAAGAATGGGACTTATGAGGATTTCTCCAAAATTGCTCCTACTTACGTCTTATCTAATGACGAGAATGACTGGCGCGGAAATGTTGCCAAACTAGGCGAAGTGCTGGGTAAAGTCAAGGAAGCTGAGCAGGCAATTAAGAAATATGATGAGAAGTTAGCGGCTTCTAAAGATAAGATTCGCACAGCTGTTGGGGATAAATCGGCCGTATTATTCCAATCCGCCAATGAAAAAGGATTTAAATTATTCGGTGCGAATTTCTATAGCGGAAAGTTACTGTACCAAGGCTTTGGATTTAAACAGCCGAAAATGCTAAAGGGAGACTATGATACATATGCCTTGGAAACGCTGGCGCAGCTCGATGATGTTGATTACATTTTCGTGCTATCTGGCAAAGGTCGTGCGAAACCTCCCTTGGATAACCCATTGTGGCAGCAATTGCCCGCGGTAAAGCAAGGTCATGTGTATGAAGTGGATTCGGGTCACTGGTTCAATCAAAATGTGATCGCCAATCAATTAATTATTGATGATGTTCTAAGTAAGCTAATCAAATAAACCTTGTAATGACGGGGGATTCCCTCGTCTTTTACGCGTTTAATTCGATAAACAGGGAGCGAGCATAGATGAACGAAGAGATCACTCCTTCAGAAGTAGAAGACGAGCATCCCTATAACACTTTGTGGTACAAGTTGACGAACATTGAACGAATTGTGATAAAGGATTTGCAATGGCCAGTTGAACGAGATTTTATTAAGGCAGACTCACTTATGCTAGTCATCTCGGATACGACGGAAGGCCGTTTGGTCATCAATGGTCAATACTTCGCATTGCGAGTAGGCACCGTGTTCATTTGTAAGCCAGGACAACTTATTGAAGTAGGTCTGCCTAAAGACGAAGATCATGGGGTTTATGTACTTCGGTTTCAAGCAGCAGCTATAGCGCATAAGAATGCCGCTGAGCCGAGTATCCAATCTGTCAACACGTTCCCAGGAGAAGGCGAAGCGATTCATCTTCCCGTATCTACGGTCATTCCACTCGTCAGAATGATTGTGACTCATTGGGAGCAAGGTACCATCGCAGATCGTTTCCGGGCAGAAGCGGGCTTCTATGAGCTGCTTAGTCTGGTTTTGCAAAATGAAGAACACAAAACCTCAATTGCGTTGGAATACGCGAAGTTCATGTTAGAACGGGACTACACGGAAGAAATTACGATCGAAGCTTTGGCAGCAAGAGCTGGTTTAAGCCGGTTTCATTTTATGCGATTATTTAAAGAAAAATTTGGTAAAGGCGTTATTGAATACGTTACTGAATTACGGTTAAGTAAAGCGAAGGAACTCATGCGTGAGCTCCCGAATGCCTCCATTCGCGATATCGCTTTTCAAGTAGGGTATAAGAATGAGATTTATTTCAGCACTAATTTTAAGAAACATATGGGTATGGCACCAGCGGTGTATTTGAAAAATACGAAGATGAAAGTCGCCGCGTACAGTTGGGTAAATATTGGACAATTACTGGCACTTCAAATAATTCCATATGCCGCGCCGATGGATCATTATTGGACTGATTTTTATCGAAATAAATATGCTTATGATGTAACGGTTCCGTTGAGTCATCATTATGATTTCAATTTAACGGCTTTGCGGCAGTCAGCACCTGATTGCATTATAGGCATTGACGCCTGGATTCCTAAAGATGAGCAAGTGAAACTTACAGAAACTGCTCCGACTTTATTTTTACCATGGGATCGTAACTGGCGGGATCATTTGAACCACATTGGCAATTTCCTAGGTAAATCGAAAGAGGCAGTGAAATGGCTGCACAGCTACGACCTGAGGGCTGCAGAATTAAGAGAGAACGTTAAGCTAACGATTCAAGAGGATAAAGTGTTAGTCATCACGGTTCATCACAACGAAATACTCGTGTGGGGACGGCTTGCTGGAACGGTGCTGTATGATGATCTGGGAGTAAGCCCAGCGATTCAGTTGGATCAATTTCAGTGGACGAAGTCCGTGAAAGTGCTGGAATTAGCGGAATTTGAGGCTGATCAATTAATTCTGAATATTTGCAAGGATCCCATTTCCCAAGCGACGTGGGCAGATCTTGCTAAACAGGGGGAGTGGCGAAATCTATCAGCAGTAAAGAAGGAGAGGGTTCATTTTACCCCTGGATATGCGGGTTGGGAGGCACCTTGGAATGAACATACGGCCTTCAATCATGAGCGCCTTTTGCAGCAGATTGCACAAATTCTACTTCCAGCAACATAATTGTTGCTGGATTTTATTTTGATTCTATTCGAATATCCGAAATCATGATAAAATTACTGGAAATTGGAAGAGTTTGTGGGTGAACGTATGAAGAAATTGATTGGGATTGCGATTATTGCCAGCAGTTTTGTTGCGTTGTCATTTTCTTTGTACTATATGCTCAAGATTTATCAAAGCGATTTGAGTATGTCTACGGCGGGCGAGCCTATGCTGAATGAACATATTGAACGCATTGTGATTATCTCGCAAGAACAAGGCAGCTTCATGATGAATGCCATTCAGAAAGGGGCTCGCGAGGCAGCAGAGGAACATCAGATTCAAATTGATTTCTGGGGGGTATACCGTTCGAACTTGGAAGGGTTAATCAAGCAGATTGATATTGCAATCGCTTCCAAAGCGAGTGGAATCGTTGTAGAAGGTGTAGATCACCCGGATTTTGATCTCATGGTAAAGAAGGCGACAGAGAAAGGTATACCTATAATAACCATCAATTCTGATGCTCCTAGCAGCTTGCGCAAGTCTTATATTGGTTCCGATCATTATCAAGAAGGGATTATTATGGGGGAGTATATTGCGACCCAGTTGAATGGCAAAGGTGTAGTCGGTGTTATTAAAAACCTTTCTTCTCCCTCAACGGATGATCTGAGATTAAAAGGTCTGACGGAAATTTTTCGGAAATACGAGGGGTTAAGGGTTGTAATTGCAGCTAATGATCCTGAAATGTCGCATCCGAAGATGCAAACGAATGATATTTTGAATCACAATCCGAATGTGACAGCTTTTGTCGGTTTAACCTCAGAAGCTGGCGAGAGTATCGTTCAAGCTGTACATGCGCGTTCACGAACCAAAGAATATCCGATTTTCCAATTCGATGATTCTCCGCAAACGATGATGCTTATTAAGAATGGGCAGGTGAAAGCAGGACTCTCGCAACATTATGAAGACATGGGAATTCTAAGTGTTAACTTAATGAAACGTTGGTTAGATGCGGCACAGCTGCCGCTCGAGAACAGCTACTTCACGCCTATTAGTATTGTGACTTCAGCGGGAGAAGAGGAGAAAGCGCCCTGAAAACCATTCGAAGTAAAATGATGATGTTATCTATTTTGATTTGGGTCATTATGGCTATTATTTGGCTCTCCATGAGCATCTATAATCAGCGGACCGTTGAAAAGTATAATGAGATCCTACAGCGCTATATGCAAATGAATCAAGCCTCGCAATTAAGCCAGCAATCCTTAACCACATTGAATAAATATCGGATGTCACCCACATTAGAAAGCATGAATCAGTATCTTTCGGATATCAGCTCTTTACTTCGAACGAAGACAGAGATGAGTTGGTTGCGAAATACGAGCAACACGATGCTCCTCAACAATTTGCAGAACATGCTGGAAAGTCAAGCAGAAGCGATGGATTTGGCTGTTCGTTTTCAAAAGGATAATGATGAAGAAAACGCAGCCAAACAATTTGACGAGGCATCCAATATATCCAAATACATTTCAGAAGCGACCCTCACCTTAATTAGCGGTGAACAAAACACCTACGATGCCTTTTATAGAAAGATTATTAAACGAAGTGAAAATATAAAGAACATGGGACTCTGGACCTTAGCACTCGTTTCTTTGCTATTATTGCTGTTTTCCTATCGATTTGTTGACAGTGTGACACAGCCATTGCTGAAACTAACGCTGTCTGCACGCGAGTTGTCACGAGGGAATTTCAAGAATCCCATAGATTTGGGAAATAACGATGAAATATCCTTTCTAGCTATAACGTTGGAAAGCATGCGTCTGAAGATCGGTCATTTTATCGATGATATTCAAAGTAAAGCCCAATTGGAATACGATCTGCATCGACATAAGCTCATGCTAAAGGAAAGTGAGTTGAAGAGTTTACAGAGTCAGATCAATCCACATTTTCTTTTTAATACGTTAAATATGTTGTCGAAGGAAGCTTATTTGGCTGGAGCGGATAAAACAAGCGAATTAATTAGCTCTGTCGCTGGTATGCTTAGATATAATCTCCGTAAGTTGGATAGCCGTGTATCCTTAAAGGATGAGCTCGAGGTGCTGGAGGAGTATTTAACGATACAGAAAGCTCGTTTCGGCGATCGTTTGCATGTCATCCGTGAAATTGATGAGTCTCTACTAGGGATCGAGCTTCCTATTCTTGTATTGCAACCGCTTGCAGAGAACGCGTTTATTTATGCTATTGAACCTGCTGAAGAGGGCGGGACGCTCACGATTCGAGTCAAGCAGGAAGAGAGACACATCCTTGTTCAGGTACAAGACACAGGGCAGGGCATGGATGGGGAGCAATTGCATAAACTTTTATCTCATACCGAGAATTCGGTTTATAAAGGGCATTCAACAGGATTAGGAATTTGGAATGTGATTCATCGCTTACAGCTGTTTTATGGGGTTGAAGAGGTTATAGAGATCGAATCCCATCCAGGAGCTGGTACTTGTATTACATTGAAGTTGCCAAGGGGGCAAGCTATATGATTCGTATGCTAATCGTAGATGATGAACACATTGAGCGGATTGCATTGCAAAGGATTATCGAAGAAGGTTCGCCAGACGTAGAGGTCGTAGGCCAAGCGGCGAATGGCAGGGAGGCCATTGAAGCAGCTGAACGTTTACAACCAGATCTGATCACGATGGATATTAAGATGCCAGGTATTAATGGACTTCAAGCGATAGAGAAGATTAGGGAGTCTAATCCAACAGTTAAGTTTATAGTCGTAACTGCATTTGACACATTTGAATTCGCGCAGCAAGCCATTAAGTTAGGCGTTTATGATTATATGCTGAAACCAAGTCGGATTTCTGTCGTGCTCGAGACGATTGGACGGGTAGCGAATGAGATACTAATGCTGCAACAAGAGTTGGTGACCAGAAGCTTAGAACGAGAGCGGCTGCAGAAAATGACACCTCTCGTAGAGGCGGATATTGTAGAGCAGTTGCTATTTGATTATGTACAATCGACGCCACTGCCTGGAATGATCGATTTAGTTGGCTTTCCGACAGGGCGAGACGGCTTCGTAATGACCTTGCAGTTCTCACCTAGTTCTGCTTCGGCAGAAGAAGGTCAGTTGCGTCATTTGGATGATGTTTACATGCAAATAAATGAGCTGTCACGGGGTATGTCCAACCCGATTTGGTTAGGGAAAATGTCAGGCAATCAGGTGCCTGCCATTATTTTTCTGGATGGTGAGTTCTCCTATCGTGCACAAGCCATAGGTGTTGCAAAAAAATGGATCCAAGCTTTGGACGGGAAGCATGGATTTCGTCTGTTTATAGGCATTGGCGGTGTACGTAAAGACGTGCGGGACATGCGGAAATCGTATCAGGAAGCTTTATTGGCTTCGATGGATCAATCGCTGCTTGCTCGTTACTGTTTGTATGAGAATTTGACACAGGATGAGATTCAGGCTATTGGTGTTCGTAATCTTGAGATGGAGAAGATCGTTCTGGAAGAGATCAGACGGGGAAATCTAGATGGGGCTGGAGATCAGATTGCCAGAATGATTGATGTGTTCGAAGGGAGTGGGCAAGGCGTTGGGCTGTCGCAGCAGCGAATTTTTGAAGTGTTGATTGTTGTGACCCGCATGTTGCAGGATATGGGGATGGAAGTTTGTACGCCGTATTTTCCATATTCAACGACAAGTTATATGCAACTGAAAGCGGAAGCCCGCATGTTGATTCATCATTTAGTTCAGGTTGGAGACGTTGTTGAAACGGATTTACTCCAAACGATGAAGCTATATATCCAGGCGCATGCGCATGAGGACTTATCTTTGGAGCGGATTGCTGCTACGGTTGATCGAAATCCTTTCTATGTTAGTAAACTGTTCAAAGAGCATTTCGGAATGAATTATATTGACTTCCTCACCCAATATCGAATTGAAATGGCCAAGCAATTGATGCAAGAAACAGATAAAAGTCTTAAGGAAATTACATTTGAAGTGGGATATAACGATCCGAATTATTTTAGCCGCGTCTTTAAAAAGTTGGTTGGCCATTCACCTACGGATTATAGGAAAATGCTAATTCGACCAACGAACAAGAAGCACAGTTGAGTTAACACGTATGGATTCATTATTAGGATGATAACGATTAGGAGGGGTTTGTGCTGAAACCAGTCAGAATCAGGAGTGGCGTGCTCGGCATCCCTATGATTATTGCCTTCATGCTATCTGCTTGCTCGTTCATTGGAACGAGTAGTCGGCCAACAGATCATGCTAGCCAACAAATCGATAGTAAGCCAAGCCCCCATCGGATTGTACAATCCGAACGCAAAGTAGTGGTTGGTTTATCGATCGATACCTTGCTGGAAGAAAGGTGGCAGAAAGACCGTGATTTGTTTAAGGCTGCGGTTGAAAAGCTCGGTGCGCGTATTGAGGTTCAAGCTGCGAACGGCGATGATGCTTTGCAGCTTGCACAAGCGGAGAGCTTGATTTCGCGTGGCGTAGATGTGTTGGTTGTCGTGCCGCATAATGCGGAGATATCCGCAGCAATTGTGGAAAAAGCGCACAAATCAGGCATTAAGGTCATTTCATACGATCGTTTGATTGTTGGGGCTGATGTTGATCTCTACGTCTCTTTCGACAATGAGAAAGCTGGTGAATTGCAAGCAAAAGCGATCGTAAAGAAGGCACCGAAGGGGAATTATGTCTTAATTGAAGGCGCGGATACGGACAATAATGCGCATATGTTCAAGAAAGGCCAAATGAACATTCTGAAACCTCTCGTTGAGAAAGGTGACATTAATATTGTATTTGATCAAGCCACGAAGGAGTGGAAGCCTGCGAATGCCCTGGCCAACATGGAGCAGGCGTTGATTGCCAATCAGAATAAAGTAGATGCAGTAGTTGCTGCAAATGACGCTACAGCTGGCGGCGTGATTCAAGCCTTATTGGCTCAGAAGATGGCCGGTCGCATCCCCGTTTCGGGACAAGATGCTGAGCTTGCAGCTGTGCAGCGAATCGTCGAGGGGACGCAAACAATGACCGTATATAAGCCTATTAAGAAGCTTGCCGAGACTGCGGCTGAGCTTGCTGTGAAGATGGCGAAGGGTGAAAATGTCCATGCGGATAAAAAAGTAAACAATAAGAAAATTGACGTACCGTCCATTTTGCTCGAACCCATTGCCGTCGATCAGTCGAATATGGATGCCACCATTATTGCGGATGGATTTCATCTGCGAGAAGATGTTTATAAAAATGCGAATCAAAGTCAAATGACAAAATAGTATAGCAATGTTAAAAAAAGTGCTAATTTAAAGCGGTTACATTGGAAAATCCCGGTGATATACTCAGTTTGTAGTTGGCGCAGAGCCAAAACAAATGAGAGGGGTATTTCAAATGAAACGTAGTGTGAAAGCGATTTCTTTGATGTTGGTAGTCATGTTCCTAGCTGTAATGGTTGCAGCCTGTGGGAACTCTGGCAGTTCGAAAGTGAGCGTCGGTATTGTATTGCCTACCAAAGATGAACCAAGATGGGTTCAAGATGAGCAACGTTTCAAAGATGCCTTGAAAGGTTCGAAATATACAACAGAGATCTTATTCAGCCAAGGTTCTTCAGCGAAAGAAAAAGAAAACGTAGACGCGTTAATCGCAAAAGGAATTAAAGTGTTAATTATTTGTCCGCAAGATGGGGATGCAGCAGCAGCTGCCGTAGAATCAGCTAAAAAAGCAGGAATTCAAGTCATCTCGTATGACCGCTTGATTACCAAAACAGATGCTGTTAACTACTATGTGACTTTCGACAGTATCGCTGTTGGTAAAGCGCAAGCACAATACCTCGTGGATAAAGCGAAACCAGGTCAGCCATTGTACTTGTACGCAGGTGCTGCTTCGGATAACAATGCTTTCTTGTTCTTCGAAGGCGCATGGCAAGTGCTTCAGCCGAAAATTGCCGATGGCACTTTCAAAATTGCGAACTCCAGTGAGGCAACTGCTTTGAAAGGAACGGCCAAACTATCACGCGAGCAAATGAGTAAAATTATCGGTCAAGTTACGACAAACTGGGATGCGAATGAAGCCAAAAACAAAGCACAAACCCATTTAACAGCTGCTGCTGCAGATATGAAGGGTGACGTTGCCATTCTTGCTCCTAATGATGGAACAGCTCGCTCCATCGCAGACGTTTTCGCATCAGATAAAGCGGTTACGAAATTCCTTGTTACCGGTCAAGATGCTGAGAAAGCTTCGATCCAATATGTCATCGACGGTAAACAATCCATGACTGTGTTCAAGGATGTTCGTACACTCGTGAAAGACGCAATGGGTATGGCTGTTGCGATCTTGGACGGCAAAACACCTGAAACTACGGGATCTTACAACAATGGCAAAATTGATGTCAAAGCCAAGCAAACGAATGTCATCGTCGTGGATAAAGCAAATGTTAAATCTGCACTCGTAGATTCGGCGTACTATCAAGCATCCGATTTCAAAGGCTTGTAAGTATAAGATCACATAGCTTGGAAGGAATAGTGATAGATTCGTCTATCACTATTCCTCTATTCCAAGAGTCGGTTGGCTAAGGAGAGCTAGAAGATGAGCAAATATCTCTTAGAAATGAACAACATTTCCAAAGAATTCACAGGGGTGAAGGCTCTTGCGAATGTTAACTTTAAAGTGAATACAGGGGAAATTCATTGTTTGGTAGGCGAAAATGGTGCAGGTAAGTCGACCTTAATGAAAGTGCTTAGCGGTGTATACCCATACGGCACTTATTCCGGGGATATTGTATTTGAGGGCAAGGTTCAACAATTCTCAAAAATCAGTGACAGTGTTAAGACGGGCATAGCCATTATTTATCAAGAGTTAGCACTATTTCCCGATCTTACGGTGTACGAGAACATTTATGCAGGGAATGAAGTGAGAAAAGGGATGATGGTTGACTGGAATCAAACCATTCGTCAAGCCAAAGACATGCTTCAGAAGGTGAAGCTGGATGTGAATCCAGAGGTTCTCGTTAAAGATTTGGGAGTCGGGAAGCAACAGCTTGTTGAAATTGCCAAAGCTTTAAGCAAGGATGTGAAGCTGCTCATTCTGGATGAACCGACAGCTGCGCTCAATGAGAAAGAAAGTGAGAACTTGCTGGATCTGTTGCGCGAACTCAAAAAGCAAGGCATTACGAGCATTATGATTTCTCATAAGCTCAAAGAAGTGACGGCGATTGCGGATCAACTTACTGTTTTACGGGATGGCAGAACGATATGTACGTTGGATGCTGCCAAAGGCGAGATTTCGGAAAGTGTTATCATCAAAAACATGGTAGGTCGCGAGATTGACGATATATATCCGAAGCGAACAACAAAGTCTTTCGGAACGAACATTCTTGAGATTCAAAACTGGACGGCGTATGATCCGCAGTTGGGTCGGGACGTCGTGAAAGATGTGAATTTGCATATTAAAAAGGGTGAAATTGTTGGTATTGCTGGATTGATGGGTTCTGGGCGAACGGAATTGGCACAAAGTATTTTCGGGAATCCCAAAGCGTATAAGCTTCGTGGTGACCTCCTTATAGAAGGTACGAAGCAAACGTTCAAGCATCCGAAGGATGCCATTCAAGCAGGTATTGCCTATGTAACGGAAGATCGCAAAGGGGACGGATTGTTCCTAATCCAAGATATTAAGCAAAATATTGCGGTTGCTAACCTGCAACAGATTTCTGATAACGGCATCATTAATCATAATGAAGAAGTGAAAATTTCCAATCACTATAAGCAATCCTTAAATATTAAAGCGCCTTCCGTGGAGCAAATTGTTGGTCATTTAAGCGGGGGAAATCAACAGAAAGTATCACTCGGCAAATGGTTATTTGTGAATCCGAGCCTGCTCATCTTAGATGAACCTACGCGCGGCATTGACGTCGGGGCCAAATATGAAATTTATACAATCATGAATGGGCTAATCAGTGATGGAATGAGTATTATTATGATCTCATCGGAGCTTAGCGAGGTCTTGGGGATGAGTGACCGTGTCTATGTTATGGCGGAAGGCAAAATAAAAGGCGAGCTATCCATTGAGGAAGCGGATCAAGAACGAATCATGAAGCTTGCGACGCAATAGGAGGAAGACCCGTGCAATTTTATAGTGAAGCGAAATCGCTAATTAAAGTGAATATTCGAGAATATGGCATGTACATTGCCCTATTCATCATCATGCTGACGTTTTCCATCATGACAGATGGATTGTTCATGTCATCCCGCAACATAAGCAATCTGATTGACGCTACGGGGTATATTGCGGTTCTTGCCGTTGGAATGACGCTTGTCATTGTTATTCGACATATTGATTTGTCCGTTGGATTTGCCGCGGGGTTTCTAGGCGCAATTGCTGCGGTACTCCTTTCACAAGCGGGAGTTCCATTCTATATCACGATTCCCATCATTCTCGTATTGGGTATTATTGTAGGGTTATTCAATGGGCTGTTAGTTGCACAGTTCGGTATTCCGTCCTTTGTGGCTTCGTTAGCGGGCATGTTAATATTCAGAGGCGCATTGCTGCGCGTAACAGAAAAAACAGGAACGATTATCGTGAAAGATGAGCATTTCAATGCCATCGGGAATGGCTTCATCCCTGCGATTACCAAGGTAGGAGGATTAAATCTACTCTCCTTACTTGTAGGAGCAGTTATGATAATTCTGTACGTTTATAGTGAATTTTCGAAACGAAACAACAAGCTGAAATACAATTTTGAAGTTGTTTCTACCAATATTTTTACTGTGAAAGTTATTTTCGTCTCGGCAATCATTGCGTATATCACGTGGATTTTAGCTGGTTATAACGGCTTTTCCTGGACGGTCATCGTGGTAATGATTGTGGTGGCTGTGTACCACTTCTTGACAACTTCGACGGTATTAGGCAGACACATTTATGCAGTCGGCAGTAATCCAGAAGCAGCGAATTTGAGTGGAATTAGCGTGAAGAAGATTACGTATATCGTATTTGGATCAATGGGGATGCTATCAGCACTTTCTGGGATACTCTTTACTGCACGGCTGCAATCTGCAACAACGACTGCAGGCACTTTGTTCGAGCTTGATGCGATTGCTGCGGCATATGTTGGGGGTGTCTCTGCAGCAGGCGGCGTTGGCAAAGTAACGGGTTCTATTATCGGTGCCGTTGTCATGGCATCCTTATCGAGTGGCATGAATCTCATGGGAATAGGTATTTCATATCAATACATGATTCGTGGGGCGGTATTAGCCATAGCGGTTATTTTCGATGTCGTTACGCGAAAGAAGAGAGCTTGATGGATAGAGGGCGTCGGTGCAAAGGGGGGACAGATGATGGCCATTTACACGCCACACGGCCTCGAAATAAGCCTGGCCGTTGCAATTGGATTTGTATTGACGGGGTGTAGCGGTGTAGCTGCTTATTTGGCCGCTCGCTTCATAGCGTCAGGTGTAACTATCTTCTTTAGTCTCGGGTTCACAATACAGTCTCCCATCTATATAGGAAGTCCGATAAGTTCAGCGGAAAGAAATTTCTACAATGCTTATCGTTATCATGCCAGGCAAGTGGGCAAATCGATGAGTCTGGAACTGTCGAACGACGAATTGAAAGAAGCTTACTGGGGTAAAACCTATCGTGAATATGACGCTGTTCGTAGATGATGTATTTGTTAGCATGGAATAAAAGCGAGTCCGACATACCATCCTATGTGTAGCTGTTTAATATTTATGTAAATAGTGTAATGGATACACATAGGGGGGAATTTACTTGAAACTAACTTCGGAGCAGATGATCACTCTGCATGGCTTTAATAATTTAACCAAATCCCTAAGTTTTAATATGTACGATATCTGTTTCACCAAAACAAGAGAAGAGCGCGAAGCCTACATAGCTTATATTGATAAGCAGTATAATGCGGATCGATTAACGGCTTTATTGAAAACAGTTGCCGACATTATTGGGGCGCACGTCTTAAATATCGCTAAACAGGACTATGTTCCTCAAGGGGCTAGCGTAACCATGTTAGTATCAGAGGGTCCTATCGAACAGGAGCCGAGCGAATCATTCGAAGAGTCGCCTGGTCCGCTGCCAGATGCGGTTGTTATGCATCTCAACACGAGTCACATTACCGTCCATACGTATCCCGAATATCACCCGGATGAGGGAATTAGTACGTTCCGAGCTGATATTGATGTATCCACATGTGGAGAAATATCTCCACTCAAAGCCTTGAATTTTCTTATACGATCTTTCGATAATGATATCCTGACGATGGATTACAGAGTCAGAGGGTTTACGCGTGATATCAGTGGTCACAAGCTATTCATCGATCATGAGATCAGCTCTATTCAAAACTACATCCCTGAGGATATTCAAGATTTATATCAGATGATTGATGTGAATGTGTATCAGGAAAATATTTTCCATACCAAATGCAAACTTCGTGAGTTTGATTTGAACAACTATTTATTCGGGTACACGAAAGATACGCTCAGTATAGAAGAACAGCTGGAAATCGAGAAAAGCGTCAAATGGGAGATGGACGAGATCTTTTATGGGAAGAATATGATTTTTAACTGAGGATAGAAAAGGGTTTGGAGGCAGGATCCCCTGCACCAAACCCTTTTTGAATTGGATTCTGTCTATGGATTATCTACAGATACTGGTTGAATATCATTTTATAAGTTCCATCAGATAAGGTGCCACGGATTGGCGGAACACTCCCAGAGGAATTTTACTCTTCTTTCGTTGGTCATTGGTCAATACAACTACGACTTCAATTGAAGGGAGGATATAAATGCACTGGCCTCCGAATCCATACGCGTTAAAATAAGGTAGCTGGGGAACGTCCCCGTCGTTACTATTACGATCTGGATACGTGTCAGTCCACCAATGCCAGCCATAGCTGCCGCGGCGAGGCGACTCCGCTCGAATCGCGGGTTGTGTAGAACGGGCGATAAGCTCTGAGGAAATCAATTGAGTTTGTCCCCATTTTCCTTGTTGCAGGTAGAGATGACCAAATTTGAGCATATCTATGGGACGAAGGGACAAACCGAAGCCGCCTGTATGGATGCCCTGAGGATCTATTTCCCACTGATACGATTCAATGCCAAGCGGCTCGAATAAGGTTAGCTCGGCAAAACGGGCAACGGACATGCCTGTAGCTTGAACTAGAATGGCAGCTAACAACTGGGAACCCCCGGAATTGTATGACATTTTCGTACCGGGTATATCCGATAAAGGTTGATCCAAAACGAAATCTATCCAGTTTGGCGTTCTTGTCATCTTTGGAAATGAATTCTGTCCACCAAATTCTGTCCAATCCATGCCGGATGTCATCGTTAATAGATGTAGCAGTGTTATTTCACTCTTATGTGATGCTGTATCGTATGCAAGTTGAGGAAAATAAACAGATGCAGGTGTTTCAGGGGCAGGTAACAGTCCCTGATCCATAGCGATACAACAGAGTGCAGAGAGGACACTTTTGGTACAAGAATTGATTTTGGCAACAGTTTCAGCGAAGTGTGGCTCGCGGTATTGCTCGAAAATAAGCTGCCCACGTTGACTGATTAGGCAACTTACAAGATTGGCTGGTTTTAATTCTTCAGTTAAATTTGAATAGTTCATGACATCCTTCTTTATATTGCGACATTTTTCTTGGATTAGGGAGGATTTACCTTTTGATGGGCTAGTATCATATGATAAACTAACTAGGTTCACTCACGTGCGTAACATAACCTCAAGATGAAGAGATTCCACCTCAGATGTAGTGTGTAGTCTTTTTATCATTTTCTAATAATACCATTATCCGGTTTTTCTGGAAACAATTGTGTTAGGAGTTGCTGGAATCCATGCAAATGAGTAGGAATCTAGTACGAATCAGCCTTGGTTTGATTGGTATCTATGTGATCTATGTTGTGATTCATTATATGTTCGGAGACACTCCGAGACTACAGCGGCAAGTCAGCAGTCAGTATGGTCAGATCATGCAAGTGACGGATAATCGCAACATGTTATTGGGGTTTATAAGGGACAAGCTCACGAGCAAGCATGGTGTTTATACGAATTTGAAGGATACCGATCAGTTGGGAGCTGCAGCTTCAGGCCATGAAGTTCTAAGTGAATCCGCGGGTATCCTTATGCGTTACTATGCGCTAACTGGTCAGAGAGAGAAGTTTGATGAACAGTGGCAGCAAGCTAAACTAGTATTTGATACGCCCTACGGGTTCAGTTATCGATACAGTCCCAAACAGAACAAGCAATATCCCATGAATGCAATTGTAGATGATTTGCGTATCGTCAGGGCACTTGATGAAGCTTCCGTCGCATTTGGAATAAAGAGTTATAGAAAAGAAGCAGAAGCTTATGGTAAACGAGTCTACCAGTACAATGTTGAGAATGGGCAATTGCGAGACTTCTATGATCCCACGTATAAAATGACAAATTCATTCCTCACCTTGTGTTATATCGATGCAGCATCTTTGGAGCTTGTACCGATATCTCGCAAGAAGAAGGCGGCACTTGAAACTAGTATGCTGCAAATTGCCCAAAAAGGATACTTGTCAGATTCGTTCCCCTTTTACCAAACTCGCTATGACTTTGATAAGAAAGACTATCAATCGGAAGTCATCAACACGGTTGAATCGTTGTTAACGATTCTGAATCTAGCTGAGGTTAAGTTGGAACAGCCAGCTAGTATCCAATATATCAAAGCTCAAGTCAAAGCAGGAACTTTATTCGGTCAATATAATCAGGATGGGAAACCATTAACCGAGGTAAGATCAACTGCCATTTATGCGATTGCAGCCATGATTGGATCGGTTATCAAAGATCAAGAGTTGTATACCGATAGTATTCGCAAGATGAATGAATTTCAAATCCATAATCCACAGAGCCCTCTGAATGGTGGTTTTGGAGATGTCAATGTCGCACAAGCCTATTCCTTTGATAATTTGATGGCACTTCTAGCCTACACGTACTGATCAGAAAGGAGTGCGATCACATGTGGAACCATCGTTACATCCAAAAGTTGCTGCGTTATTTGTCTCCAGCTAGTTTCGCTGCGATAATGATATTTCTTATAACAGTGATCGCACTGTTTACACCTCCCTATATCGGGATGGCTGATAATGGGGATTATTTTCGAATATTGTACAGTAACGGTCTGTATTTCAATGACCCAAATTATACGAATAATTACCTTGGTCATTTCGTTAAAAATTACGGTGTGTATCAATATTTTAACGAGAATGGTGCTACATTATTTTCTTCACAATCCATGTTTATTAAAGCATCCCTCCTAATCAATTTTTTGCTTTTTGATTCTCATATTTTTGATATTCGATTTCAAGCTGGAATGTACCTAATTTTATATGCATTTGCTATTTACTTATTTGTAGAGGCACTTACTTGGAAAATGTCCAAGAAAAGAGGTTATTTAGTTTCGTTACTCATCATTTTTGTTTTGGGTGATACGGGATATACGGCCTATTTTAATTCTTTTTATAGTGAGAGTATCGTACTCATTATGACAATTTTTATGGTAGCCGCGGGCATATTACTTTATCGGAAACGTTATAACGATTATTTAATGGTAGCTGTATTTGTTGTCAGTGCTATCTTCTTGACAACAAGTAAGCAACAGAATGCTCCTGTCGGAATGATTATTGCGGTTTTTGGCGTTTTCTTTCTTTTCATTCGTAAGACGAGATCTTTTCGTGCAATTACGGCAACTTTATTAATCGCAGTATTTGGTATAGGTATTGGTAGTTATGTACTTATTCCTCAGGAATTTGTAAATATCAATAAGTACCACGCGATGACACGCGGTGTGATGATGGGTTCAGTGAACCCTGAGAAGACACTCGAAAGCTTTGGAATAGATAAGCAGTTTGCAGTTCTTGATGAGACCTTATATTACAATCCTTACTCGTCAGCAGCAGTGGATTCAAATCTTATGCAAGAAGAGTTTTACAATAAATATACTGTGGTGTCAATTTTGGTTTACTACGTATTACATCCTGATCAAGCTGGTAAAATGCTCAATTTGGCTGCCCAAGATGCCTTTAGTATTAGACCACATGCGATGGGAAATTATGAAGCGTCGACTGGGAAACCATTCGGATCACAAACCATTTTTTTTTCGAGCTACAGTTTATTGAAATTGTGGTTAGCTCCTAAAACATTTGGATTCGTAATCCTCTGGGTACTTATTATTATAGGACTTTATATGCCTTCTTTTGTGAAATCCATCAAGTTGAGACAACGTAGGAATGCTGTTAGATTGCCATTAATACTAATGATGATCACGATTGGTCTCTCAGGGATTTTCGTTTCAATTGTTGGAGCAGGGGACGCAGATCTTGCCAAGCATGAATTTTTATTCACTCTAGTATTCGATCTCGTTACACTTATTACAATATGTGATTTAATTGCTAAGAGATTATGGATTCAGGAAGTTGAAGAAGACGCAGACATTAAGGCTATGCAAGGAGGTGAGTTTCGTGCATAACCAGCGATTCAAAGTTTCAATTCTTTTCATTTTATTTATCTATTTAGTTATGTTCTGCCATCCGAGTGTTACTTCTGCTGATCAAACAGAGAAGACTGCTGTCCTTCTAGTTTATGACAGCCTTGCTAAAGGCACACCAAAAGAAGGAAATGTCGAGGCTATTCAACGGTTATTAGGTTCTTTTGGCGTTCAAGTTACAGTGACATCTTACGATAGTTACAAGAAAGGGACGCTCGTTAAATTCAGTAAAGTTATTATGATTCGAAATATAGATGATATTACACCGCCGATAGATTTATTTAAGCAGGATATGATTGAGTATGTAGGGGAATATATGCATATAGGGAATGAACTCCCTGACAATATCCGACAGGATATGAATCTGGAAGATGTTCGGTTAGATCAAGATAGTATAAAACTTTCGATTGGTGATTTTTCTCAAAATTCTATTGCAGCCAGTAATCTTGCCTTAATAACGAAATTTACGGGTACTGCATTTGGTCAGATAACATCAGAAAAGGAGAAGATGACTTCACCATATGGTGTTATAAACGGTAAATACGCTTATATCCCTTACATGGATAAGGGGAATTTAAGCGAGCAAGCAGCAGCTTACGTTCTGAGGGACTGGTTGTCTTTTAAGAAGGAAACACATAGTTATGTATTGTTTAATGAGATATACCCCTTTTCTAATCTTGATATGCTAAACGAGATGGCGGATCGCCTATATGAAGCAGGGATTCCCTTCATCGTCAGCGTTCAACCTGTATTAAATAACTTAGAATTCCCTGCAAATCAGCGCTACTTGGAAGCAATTAAACATGTACAATCGCGAAATGGAAGCATTGTTGTTAATGCACCTGTTGTTAACTCAACAATCAGCCAGGATGTAACAGTATTAAAATCACAAATGGGCTCTTTTCTAAATGCTTTGGCAACCTACGGAATAGTTCCATTGGGTATAGGAACTGAACTTTATTGGACTTATGACCAACATTACATTGGTAATGGGTTATCGTTTTTTCAATCAGGCATTATATTTCCAAATCAGCGCATCATGTATCGAGCACAAACTTCAATCTCAAGTGCATTTTCATTGGCCATGTATACTATTCAGGCAAAAGAAATCAGCGACTATGTCTTGACTACTAAAATGATGGCTCCTATGCCATTGGATACTGCAATTGTCTATCCTTTTCCTAAAAATCGACAAGAATTGAATGTCACTGTGGAAACTTTACTAACAAATTGGACAATATTCGCCGATTATAAGAATCAACAGCATGATGTACGTACGGACACCAATGAAATGTCCTCACATAACGGCCATTTGCAAATCAACGGACAAGCCATCGCACTAAACAATACGATTGCTGAAATCGACTCCGATCATGCTTATGTGCAAGAAGTGAAGAAAAGCTTTACAACCTTATTCTCCGTTCAGAATAATATTTTTATTGTCCTCATTCTAGTAACGCTTCTTATTTTCATGGTATTTCTTATTATTGGGTATCGCATGTATAAACGAAAATTCACCCATCAGGGAAGGTCATTATGACAGTTGCAGATATTTTGATGCTAATTTCCGTCTTCTGTATTTGGTCACTCTTATTGGTTAATGTAATTCTGATCGTTGCAGGCTACTTATACTATATTCAAATTGAGAACAAACCTGTTGCACCTATACCAGGTGAATATCCATTTGTTAGTATTATGGTCCCCGCACACAATGAGGCGAAGGTTATAACGAAGACGGTTGAATCTTTGCTTGCGCTCTCGTATCCGCATGATCGTTATGAGATTATCGTCATTAATGACAACTCCTCCGATAATAGCAGTGTTCTGTTAGGGAACCTCCAAACGAAGTACCCTAGTCGCAATTTGATCATTTTGAACACGGATAATGTGATCGGTGGCAAAGGGAAGTCTAATGCTTTGAATTTGGGATTTAAACTAAGTAAGGGTGAGCTTATTGCCATCTATGATGCAGATAATACCCCCGAGAAAACAGCATTAACGTATCTTGTATCTGAAATTACGAACGATGCAACTTTGGGAGCTGTAATTGGGAAATTTCGAACCCGTAATCGGGATGCAAGCCTACTGACTCGCTTTATTAATATTGAAACCTTATCATTTCAATGGATGGCCCAAGCAGGCAGATGGAAACTATTCAAGTTATGTACGATTCCTGGTACTAACTTTATTGTCCGGCGGTCGATCATTGAACATATGGGTGGATGGGACGTAAAAGCAATTGCAGAGGACACGGAAATTAGTTTCCGCATTTATTTAATGGGATATAAGATTAAGTTTCAGCCAAAGTCGGTTACTTGGGAGCAAGAGCCACAAACTGTTAAGGTGTGGTTTAAACAGCGAACCCGTTGGGCTAAGGGAAATATTTATGTAATTGTCAAAAATATTCCGCTATTGTTCAAACGTTCAGCTCGAAATATCCATTTTGATATTTTTTATTACTTATCGATTTATGTGCTTCTGTTAACTTCATTAGTCATGTCCGATTTACTTCTTATTTTGCATGCATTGGGTTACGTAAGTACAACGATAGCAAGTTTTAGCTCCTTCTTGTGGGGTCTGGCTATTATCTTATTTATTCTTGGGACATTTATTACGTTGGTCACAGAAAAAGGTGAAATGAAGCTTTCGAATGTATGGATTATTATGCTCATGTATGTATCTTACTGTCAGATGTGGATGGTTGTTGCTGCATATGGCATGTATGCATATTTGAAGGATTTGGTTTTCAAACGAGAAGCCAAATGGTATAAAACCGAAAGGTATTAGATTGGGGAGAATTTATGAAAAAACGATGGCTGTTGATTACGACCGTTTGTTTTGCACTCCTGTTTAACACGTTAAGCTCAAGTGCAGTGGCTGAAGAACTTTCACCAACTGGGAATAAACAATACCAAACTAATTTTGCTGACACGTCGTTGCTTGGAGGCGTAACCTATACATCGCAGTATTTTCAGATCGAGGATTATTGGGACGTATCGAGTGTTGAAGTTCATCTCGACTATGAGATTTCAAAGCTCCTGCAGAATGAAAGATCAAGTGTGACCTTATCGATTAACGGTAATCCGTTTCACTCATTCCGACCTCTGATGCAAGAGACGAAACAACAACAGTTGACTGTCCTTGTTCCTGTAGCGTACCTTGTGAAAGACGTGAATACACTGACTATTCAGGGGAACTTCGAAACAACTTTGCCACTTGCCGTCAATGCATGTTTGCCAACTGCTACGCGAGACAACTGGTTGCAAATTTCCAAAACCTCCCGAATTTCTGTGAATTACGCTAACAGGGCTATTCAGAAGAGTATTCGAGATTTTAACGAGCATTTTATCGGGTTGGATACGATCAAAGAAGGGCTGAATGCGATCTTAATCTCAGAAGGAGAAAGCAACTTGGCCGTGCTTGAAGCGGCTACTTATGCGCTCTCTGGATTTGCCAAGGTGAACCCTCTATCGGATAAAGGGATTCCTATTGCCACATACAACACGGATAGTATGAAAACCAAGCAAGCCTTTATTTTCATTTCTTTTTATAATGATCTGCCTGAAGAAGTGAAGTCAACGATTCCAGCGAATGACTTGGATAGTAAAGCAGTTATTAAGTTGACAACATTTGCTGGAAAACCGACGTTGGTGGTCACTTCATTGGACACTGCTTTACTTGTAAAAGCAGGACGATTCATTGGAAATCAGTCGTTACTTAGTCAACTCGATACGGATACGAAAGTGGTCGATGCTACAACTGAGGTAGAATCCCCGACAGTGAGTATTAGCCGGAACATCACGTTAACGGAAACGGGTGATAAAATCGTAGGCGACCGTCATCGGGAGAAATTTTATTTCGTTTCACTCCCCGGGAATCGTTCAATCGCAGACGCGAGCAAACTCAGCATCAAGTATCGGTATGCCAAAAATCTAGACTTTGATCGTTCTATGGTTACGATCCTAATAAATGATACGCCAATCGGCAGCAAGAAATTGTCTACGGAGCTTGCAGATAATGATCATATGGATATTGCAATCCCAAAAACATTAAATATTAGTGGAAATTTTACAGTAAAAGTTGCTTTCGATTTGGAACTTAAAAATGCAGGCTGTATTGAGAATCAAGAGCAGATGCCCTGGGCGTTTGTGGACAAGGATTCTGTGTTACAGCTAAATACCAAAGATAAAGCGGACATGCTGTTTAATAATTACCCATATCCCTTTCTGCGAGATGGCAGTTACAATCAGTTAGCTGTCGTATTGCCCAAGGAGCATGATACCTACATATATCAAACGATTTCCAACATTTTTAATTTATTAGGGCGTTATGCACAGACCAATACGGGTGAAGTGCTATTTTATCAAGACAATGTAGCTGCTTCACAACTGAAGAACCGTGAGATCATTGCCATCGGCAGCTACCAGAATAATCAAGTTATTCGTTCAAATAATGATAAGCTATATTTTCGATATGATAGTAGTGGCAAAGGCTTTGTCTCCAATGAAAAAATGAGCATAGAAGCTAATTATGGTACTCGCATTGGATCGCTGCAATTGATTGATTCGCCTTACGGGAACGGCTTCGGTCTGCTCGCCGTAACAGGGGCCAGTTCAGAGTATGCCTATTTGGCCTCTAAACTTATCGGCTCTGAGGGGACGTTGTGGAAAGTATTCGGTGATGGGGCGGTAACGGATATTGATGGCCAAATCAATGCGTTTCGATTCAAGAAAATAACGACGACTGAACCATCTACGGTATTGAGCGATGTCATGGATCGCAAAGATGTTCTGGGCTTTATGATTGCTGTTGTCCTAGTTGCCTTATTGGTTATACTCTCCCTAATCTTGCTCCTTCGTAAATACCGTAAGAAGCGGAGGGATCGTCTATGAGGCGTATACAAAGCAATCTGGTTTCGGATGGCGCATTTATATTGCTGATCATTGTCTGTTTCGTTTGTATTGTATTTACCGCGGGCAATCCGAACCTATATATTCAGAATATTATTTTCCTTAACCTCGCTTTCCTAATAGCGATCGTAACCTACTTTACAAACGTTACAACCGGTTTGATTCTCAATATTCTTTTCATCTTCGGTTACGGTACATTTACACTGTATCAAACCGTTGTGGTAGGTGGAGTCGTTGGACCTCAGAATTACTTCTGGCTCATTATGACACCCCTATTTACGATTTCAACGTGGCTGCTTACTTATGGAAATCACCAGCTACAGTTGGAGAATGAACAATTGCTGAAGGCTAATAAATCGCTCGCAACGGTTGATGCCAAAACCAGCTTAAAGAATACGTTTTCGTTCCAATCCGATGCGACCATCTTCATGGCACTTTCAGTTCGCTATCACATTCCATTAACTCTCCTGGTTTTCAGTGTGAAATATTGGGATGAGATTCGGCGTATTATTGGTGAAGAGCAACTGATGGAGGCCGTGCTTGATCTATCGCAAATGAGTCAAACAAACATTCGTACGAATGATTCACTCTATCTGCTCAACAAAGAGAACCCCATGTGGGGCATGTTATTATTCACAGACCGTCCTGGCGCATCTATCGTCATTGAGCGATTGAGAAATAGCGTTGAGCAGCGAAACAGGGATGAGTACAGAGAGAAATACCGGGTCGAACTTATCTTGAAGATGGGCGCGATTGAGTATGATGCGAAGGAAGTTCCGAACCCATTGGAGTTTATCACGCTTGCAAAGAAACAGTTGGAATTTGACGTCTAAATTAAGCATCCATTTCCTAATCCTTCAATAAGGCACAGATCTCTTTATATGAGATCTGTGCCTTATTTCGTTGTCATTCATTTTATAAAATGAATTGAAATGATTAACAAAACAGAACTAAGCGAATACTATTTGTGATCTGCTTCAACGATAGAAATCGGAACGGAGGAAACGCGTTGTCGATTGAGACCAGTTTGAAATATCATTTTGAACAGGACAGAGAGTATATTTCCCGCAAACTATGGATAGGTAATGATCAGATAACCCTTCTAGGATTAAGGACAATGGTGAATTTCCCACTATCACTTACCATGGTGCGTGAGCAATTACATACGGTTGATGATAATAATTCAATTCAAGATAGGCTGAGTGGACTTGGTCACAATATCTCCAAATTTCCATTGGAGGAATATATTTCTGAAATATTAAATGGCATGCTCATTGCTATTCATGATCCTTCTGGTACTTCGATTTGTATCATCCCGGTTGGACAACCTATTAACCGTTCAATAAGGGAGCCACTTACTGAAAATGTGGTCAGGGGATCAAGCAGCGCTTTTAACGAGGATATTGAACTAAATATAGGTCTGCTTCGGAAACATATCAATTCAAGTGATTTGCAGATTGCAACTTATAGATTTGGTGAGGTATCCAAAAATTGCGTAGTATTGTCCTATTTGAATAGGAAGATTGATCCTTCACTGCTTAGATCTATCATCGATGCGATCGAGTCGAGCTTAAATAAGGAAATTAGCAATATGCAACAATTATCCAGGATGTTTGGATTCTCAGATTATACACTGGTTACCCGTTACAATACCACGGAACTGCCACAGAGTGCAGCACAAGCATTGAAGAATGGGAGAGCGGTCATTTTCATTGAGCGATTGCCATTTGCACTGGTATTACCCAGTATTGTTTCGGATCTATTCGAGATAACAGATGATTCCAATCACCCGCCAATATTTGCCATGATGCTAAGCTTCATTCGTATCGTCGGTGCGCTAGTAACCCTCATTATTCCTGGGTTGTACGTGGCATTAGTTTCTGTTAATCCGGATGTACTGCGGTTTGAGTTAGCCCATTCTATTGCGCGGAGTCGTGTGGATGTACCTTATCCCGCAATTGTAGAGACCTTATTATTGTTGTTTATCTTGGAATTAATAATGGAGGCAATTATCCGGCTTCCGCCTAGTATCGGACCGACGCTTACCATGGTAGGCGGTATTGTACTCGGCCAAGCTGTCGTAGAGGCGAAATTAGTAAGCAGTTTACTCATCATTGTATTGGCGGCTACGACAATTTCCAATGCAACGGTGGTTGGTTATCAGAATTCACTCACGATACGAATGTTTAAATATGTGCTACTAATTCTTTCGGCCGTCTTTGGTGTCCTTGGTCTCCTATTCGGGATCGTCATTATTTGCTCCTATTTGGCAGGCGTAAAATCATTTGGGATTCCGTATTTGCAATTGAAATATCCAGAAGGTGAATGAGATGTTCAAAAATTTGCAGGTTGCAGTCTTCTATATTATTACGCATCTAGGGTTGGTTTTCTTTGTGTATCCAACAGATGTTATCGCCAGTACGCGGGAAGCACATTGGGCACCTGTTCTAGTAGGGTTCATCATCCATATAACTGTCATCTTCATATATCTGAAGGGTCTTAGTTATCATGGCAGCCAAAACATCATTCAAATATTGGTCAACAAGAGTAAAATCATTGCTTGGTTGACGCTATTCCCAGTCTTTCTATACTTGACATTGGTTATCGTGATAACAAGTAGGGCGTATGCAGAAATCATCTCGATCGTGATTCTCGCAGATACGCCGATCTGGATCCTCATGTGTCTATTGTTGGGGATACCCGTATTTATGGTAATTCATGGTGGGATCAAAGCTCTATTAAGAGCAGGGATCTTATTGGGGATCTTGTTTCTACCTCCCATGCTTTTCGTGATGTTGTCAGCTTTCCAAAATGTTGACATCTATTATTTACGTCCATTTATTCCTAAGGATCCCACGAAGCTATTCTCATTTGTAACCCATTTATCTTATTATAAAAGTTTGTTTGCATTCGCAGGCGGCTTTATATTTCTGGGGTTTATTCCATCTGTCTTGACGTATAAACCCAAAGCCATCTACCTCAGTAGTTTAGTCGTATTCTTATTTTTCCTCCTTTCGATTTACATTCCTATTCTGACATTAGGGGAAGAAACTGCAAGACAGCTCCTTTTCCCTTTCATTTTTACCGTAGATACGATTGAAATAAACTGGCTGATGTTCGATCGGATCACAATTTTTTTTCTATTAAGCCAAATTGCGTTTGTCATGCTTTTTATTGCGATGACCCTTTGGCAAATTGCCTGCTTAATGAGAACTAAAGTGAAGAAAATCCCGAACCCCTATCTGTTGGCTGCTATTGCACTTGTCGTACTTCTCATTTGCTTATGTATTCCGGAGTGGGAGGATTTAGAAAGACTCTTGAAGTGGAATTCCTTTCTTCGGTTATATGTTTCCCTTGTCATCCCAACAGTGATTTTCATTATGGGTTACCAACATCATAGACAAGTCAGAGAAAGTTGAAGTGATGCGCATGTTGAAGTGGATCGTTGCAACATTATTGATGCTAATTCTTAGCGGATGTTGGGACAACAAAGATATTAATCATCGCTCATTACCGATTGCTATGGGGGTTTCATACCATGAAGGCAGTTATACCGTTTATTTGGATATTCCCAAAGTAAGTACGAAAGATTCGATCGAGGTCGTCTCCGGAAGTGGGAACACCATTAACGAAGTTATTGATCACATTAGTATGAATATGGAAACCGAAATCGATCTTCTTCACTTAAAAATCATTATCGTCGACAAAGAGTTTGCCAAGACAGGTCTCAATGATGGTGTCGCGAGTTTAATTCGATCTAGACATGTCTCACCGAAAACATTGTTCGTGATATGTGATGACTCGCCAGAACATTTTTTTCGTAAATTGGATCAGAATGCAAACGATGGGACGATGATTTATAATTTTTTTCAAAAGAATAGTGGTTTAAACCCAGAGATTGCCTATACCCAAACGTGGAAAATATTTCGGAGCATTCATTCCTTCACGAATGATGTCGTGATTCCCATAATCAAATCAGGTAAAACAACAGCCATCGAAAGCACAGGTTCTGCAATCATGAAGAATGGGAAGATGGTAGGGCGCCTCACGAATGAAGAAACACTGCTGCTCAATGTTTTTAATGGAAAGCAAACGCAGGGGAAAATCGAAGTGACGGGCAAGGCTACGGTTCAAATCGTAAGTAATAAGTTTATTCATCGGAGTTCGTTCATAAATAATGAACCTTTGTTGAAGAGTAAATTAAAATTAAAGGTAATTTTACTGGATACACAAGCAAATTCATCTCCAGCTACTATCAAAGAGGAATTGAATAAGCTGGTGATCAGACGATTTGAAAGGTTTTTTGAGAAAATAAGGCTCGGAGGAGCAGATGTTCTAGGGATAGGTCAATATTTCCGCGATGAGTTGACACGCTCGCAATTGGAGGGGTGGCGAACGAACTATTTTCCAAATGTAAAAATTGAATTGGAAATTACTACGTCGATTCGGAACACAGGGAATTTGAAAGGAACTTAATTCATACCAGTTGGAAACATAGAGGCGGCGATTTTAATCGCAGCTTCTATTTTTTTGCGCCACGCATGGCGATTAACTAGGCGGTGAAAGTCCGTTGTGGGGGCTTGCTGTTGCC
>NZ_LYPB01000091.1:0-74361 GCF_001653565.1 Paenibacillus oryzisoli | reverse complement strand
GGGGGGGGAGCCAAAGGAACATAGAGGAGGGCTACAAATTTGTAGTCGATATGGATTTGGCCGGATTTCGACACTGTGAATCTAAGTAAGTTAATCGAGGTACTATCCAGGACAATCAAGGATAGGAGAATCATATCGCTCATACATAAGTACCTGAAAGCTAGAATTGTTGTGAAGCACCAAGTTGAAGAAACAGAAATCGGTGTTCCACAGGGTGGAAATCTGAGCCCAATAATGAGTGACATCATGCTAAACGAGTTGGACAAGAACTGGAGACCCGCGGATATAAATTTGTACGATACTCGGATGATATCCTCATCTTCAGCAAGAGTAGAAGGGGCGCTCAGAGGACATTGGATAACATCGTACTCTTTATCGAACAGAAGCTGTTTCTCGAGTAAATCGCGAGATAACGGTGGTTGATGAGGAACGTCAAGTTTCTCGGGCTTCTCATTTTATACAATCAGAGGAGAAGCGAGAGTGAGAATCCATCCCAAATCCATTGCAAAGATGTAAGCCAAAATAAAAGAAATAACCTCAAGACACAATGGATTGGGAAATGAAGAGCGAGTGGAGAAACTAAAACGCTATATCAAAGGATGGGTCAACTATTTCAAAATAGCGGATATAAATAAACTACTCCAAACGACAGATGAATGGATGAGAAGGCGGATTCGCATGATCTACTGGAAACAATGGAAATGAGTGAGAACAAAGGACTCGGCTTCTTATTCTTTACAGACTATTATCGACAAGTAACTGCGTTACAAGGGAACCACCGTGTACCGAACGATACGCATGGTGGTGTGGGAGGTTGGTTATTCAACTAATGGGTAGCCTCCTACCCGATTTAGTTGATTCCGAGTATAAAATGATTTGAAATGATTAACAAAATAGAAGTAAGCGAACACTATCCTTGATCTATTTTAATTCAAGCGATTAAATCAGTTTAATATTTTCAGTTTCCTCATCGGACAAAAGCTTAGCTTCAGATTTTAATACGTAAGCAATTTCTTCATTTCCGTTTATACCTCTAATATTTAAACTCACAGTTTGATACTTCTTATATTGTGAATCTAAGAATGAATCACTATCGAATCCTCGTGCGGAGAATGCAAAAGTAAGATTTGGAGCAATTTTTTGGAGTCGAGATGCAAGATTTATTGAAGGACCTACAAAGTCATTGCCATCGCCAAGGGAAACAACAGTCCCACGAGAAATTCCACATCGTAATTTCTTGGGTACACTAACAAACTTTTTGCTAATTGTTGGGAGAAACTCAGTTGCATATGATTCACATACAATTTTTAAGGAAACTACAATGTTTCCTATTTCAATATTTTGCAACTTATCAGTATCCCAGATCATCAAGACGCCGTCACCTAAAAATTTTGAGTAAATAGGAAGTGGTGAATATAATGCTTGTTTTCCGTTTCTAGGAGGAAGATCAACAATATGTTCTGAAGCAATTTTTTTGAAAATCCATTCTAAGAAATGATGTAGAAATCGGGGAACTACTAGATGGGGCTCCATTTGGTTGCAGAAGTTTGTAAATCCCTCTAAATCAAAAATAGCAGTTAGGGACTCAACTTTATTTCCATCATTACGAAGTTGACCAATGTTTAAAGTACTATAATTAAACTTTTGTAAATCAATTTCGGAAATAGCGGTGTATTTCGAATTGTTATCAAGAAAATTACCATATTTAACTGAAAATTTGCTCACAATTTGTTCCCTCTTATCTATGTTTTATACTAATAATAATATAACATATTGTCGAATTATGGGAATACTATGACTACTTTTTTCTTTCTCAGATGGCTTTTTTCTTTATCCCGTGCTAAAGAACAGTTTATTCTGCTTTGCAAACTTAAACATAACTATTTGCATCATGTTCTTGAGATGTTAAAATGAATGGCTATTTAATTCAGCCAGTGGTTTTTTATTGATAATGAAGTTTGTTTAATCCTAATTTATGGTATTGTTAAAGTCATAATATCTTGGCTTCACTATTTATTTATGAACTTCGTGAATATTACGTTATAGATCAAAGCTTTATTAAAGGGGATTTTATGGAGAGAATTATTGATATGATTATAACTGAAAATGAATCTACTTATCTTGACTTTAAAAGAGATGTTTATACAAAAGAAAAGAAGAATGACTTTTTAAAAGATGTTATAGCAATGGCTAATTCACATCTGTCTGATGATAAATATATAATTTTTGGAATAAAAGATAAGCCAGGAGAAGAAAAAGATATTATTGGAATTGATAAATTGGATGATGTGGCTACCTTTGAGGAAATCATTAAAGAACATATTGAACCTGACATAGAAATTGACTATAGCATTCATGAATTTTCAGGCAAAAAAGTCGGTGTGTTTAGAATAATTAATTGTATAAATCGCCCATATATTTTAAAAAAGAAAAATGAGAATGCAAAAAAACAAATAATTAACGAAGGTGATTCTTGGATTAGAAAGGGTACTCGTAATTGTAAAATGGCAAGAAATGATTTGGAAATTATATATAGTCAGAGAGATTCTATCAAAGAATTAAAAAAAGAAGAACTTAGAAAAAAAATAAGTTCTGCTAATAATGAATTGTTGTTTGTACAGTTGTATATAGCAGAAGAGCGTAGACTAAGTGAGAGGAAGAATAGTTTTTATTATGCACTAACAGATATTAAAGAAGGACTTGAACAAAACTTTGAGTTTAGAAGATTTTCACTACCTCATGAGAAGTATCAGGAAATAGTAAGAAAAGTTGCAAATTTAGTAGATAATTATGAGTATTCATTTGAAAAGAAGCAGTTTATAGAGTTAATCCTTAGCGCTCCTCCAACTAAAAGAATTGAATATATTGATGCATTATCCAATTTAGAAAAAGAACAAAATGTAATTAATAATCACATAAAAAGAACAAGAGAATTTGAGCTTGCTTTACTTGCGAGTATAGAAAATACTAGGTCATCTACTCATATTAGAGATTACGAACAAGCACTATATCAAAATAGAAGCTACATTGATCATATCAACATACCTTTAAGTCAAATACAAAGTGAATTGACAGCTAGCTCAATAATTGGGAAAAGTGTTTCAGAAGGTTCAATTAAAGAAAGAGAACAAGAACTTATACATGAGATCCAAAGACTAGAGAGATATATTAATGATATTGAATAACACCAACTTGTTGCTTTTACAATGCTGAAATTTGTAAATATCTCCTTTTGAAGAAACAGTGAAATCTTTTATTACATAATAAAACTTTTAAAGTACTTAAATATAATTACCATAATCGAAGGTGTGAAACCTCTAATTTACTCTTTTGTTTATAATAAATTACTTTCAAATGACAGATAAATGACATAACTCATGTTTTAAACATCGGTTTTTCCTTTTTTTCCAGAATATGATAATCTCAATATATCTATAAATATCCAAATGCATGGAGTTGATGCCAAATGAGTACATCACACAAAAGCAATAGATTAGCTGAGGAAAAGTCACCTTACTTATTGCAACATGCGTACAACCCCGTAGACTGGTACCCTTGGTCAGAAGAAGCTTTCTCAATAGCGAAGCACGAGAATAAGCCTGTGTTCTTATCGATTGGGTATAGTACATGTCACTGGTGTCATGTCATGGCACATGAATCGTTCGAAGATCAAGCAATAGCCAATATGCTAAACAAAGATTTTATTTCGATCAAAGTAGATCGGGAAGAACGTCCCGATATTGATCATATCTATATGGCGGTATGTCAAGCTATGACTGGACAAGGTGGCTGGCCGCTGACGGTGTTTCTGACACCGGAGAAGAAGCCATTCTTCGCGGGGACGTATTTCCCACGCAGTAGAAAATATAATCGAGCAGGTATGGTTGAAATCATTGCACAGCTTGCAAGCAAGTGGCGGGAGGACCCGGAGCGAGTTCGCGAGCTTGGTGAGCAAGTAACGACAGAAACCTCACAACGGTTGCTCGAGAATCAAACTGGCGGCAAGTTGACGGAGGAAACGCTGCATGAGGCATTTCGTATGTATGTGTCTAATTTTGACGCGGAAAATGGTGGATTTGGGACATTTCCGAAATTTCCCACATCCTATAATTTATCTTTCTTACTCAGGTATTATAAAAAGACGGGGAATGAGCAGGCACTAGCCATGGTTGAAAAAACGCTAGATACTATGCACCGTGGTGGGATGTATGATCACATTGGGTTTGGATTCGCCAGATATTCAGTCGATGCGCAGTGGTTAGTGCCGCATTTTGAGAAAATGCTGTATGATAACGCACTCTTGGTGATGACATATATAGAGGCTTATCAAGTGACTGGGAAAGAGCAGTATGCCGAGGTTGCTGAGCAAATAATTACGTATGTTCTCCGCGATATGACGGATGCAGGTGGCGCATTTTATTCTGCGGAAGATGCCGATTCGGATGGTGTGGAAGGGAAGTTCTACGTCTGGACGATGGACGAAGTTGAGGACGTACTTGGGATTGATGATGGAGATCTCTATAGCGAGATCTATGGGCTGACGGAGTCGGGGAATTTCGAGGGTCAAAATATCCCGAATCTTCTCGACACGACGCTAGCGTCTTCGGCGAGGCGGAAGGGAATCCCGTTGGATGAGCTGAAGCAGCGGTTGGAAACTGCCCGCGTCAAGCTGTTCGCGCATCGCGAACGGCGCGTTCATCCGGGCAAGGATGATAAGATTCTGACCGCGTGGAACGGTCTGATGATCACTGCGCTGTCCAAGGCGGCACGTGCCTTGGATAAGCCGGAATACGCGGCCGCCGCCACAAAGGCCGCGGACTTCATCCTTCGCGAGCTTCGCCGCGAAGATGGGCGTTTGCTCGCTCGCTATCGCGATGGCGAAGCGGCGTTCCTGGGCTACGTGGACGACTATGCGTTCCTCGTAGGAGGACTGATCGAGCTGTACGAGACCACGTTCGAGCTGCGCTTTCTCCGTGAAGCGGTCCAGCTGAACGCAGATATGCTTCGTCTCTTCGGCGACGAAGCGAAGGGCGGGCTCTTCTTCTATGGAAGCGATGCCGAGCAGCTGCTCACCCGCCCTAAAGAGATCTACGACGGCGCGATGCCGTCGGGGAATGGTGCCGCCGCGCTCAACATGCTGCGGCTGTCTAGGCTGACCTACGACGCGAAGCTGTCGCAGGCAGCGGAAGAGCAGCTCCAGGCGTTCGCCGGAGCTGTCAGCAAGTACCCGCCGGGCCACGCGCTGACGCTGGCCGCGCTTGATTTCGCTTATGGCGCAGCCAGCGAAATTGTGATCGCCGGCGACCCGGCGAAGCCCGAGACACAGCGCATGCTGCGCGCGGTGCAGCGGCAGTACCTGCCGAATGCGCTGCTGGTGCTTCACCCGCCGGGCGCCGCGGGAGGAGCAGTGCGCCAGCTGATTCCGCTGGTGCAAGATAAGCTGCCGTTAGGTGGGCGAGCTACAGCGTATGTCTGCGAGAATTTTGCTTGCCAAGCGCCAACACAAGATGTGGAGGAACTCCAAAACCTCTCTTCTCACTAAATAGCTGCGGATTAACATTCCATTCCAAAGCATCGCACCTCAAATTGCGTATATGCCAAATTTAAAATCTTTCTCCTATAACTGATAATAATTATCATTATTGGTTACAATAGACCTAGAAACATAAAAAAGAGGCCCGAAGGCCTCTTTTCAATCACTTTGTCCAAGCTTTTCAAACTCACTGTCCAAGTCTTTAGTCATTTGAGCGATGATCTAAATCTTGGGCTCAAATGTTTTACAATCTGTTTCTTCCGAATTGCGCGCTTGATTACTACCGTGGTGACTCACGATAGAAATCGAGCTAGCTTTGCATTTGTTCTCATTTGCCCAGTATTTACAGGAATTCACTTCACACATCACGTCTTTTGCCATGTCTCTTTCACCTCCCTTACGTCTTAGGGTGGGCGATTGAGGCATCTTTTTATACATGGCGCTTGAAATTGTTTATTATAAGGGAACTACGTTCCCTTATTTGTGTGAAATGACCGCTTTCCAATATGCAAGGGAACGAGATTCCCTTATTTATCCCCAAACGTGGCAAAATGGTTCCAAATCGAGGTAATAGAGGAACCACGTTCCGCTTCATCATCAAATGTGCCATTTAGGCGTAAATAGCGGACTGACGTTCCCTATGCTGCATAGGAACAAACATATGCTCTCCGAATATACTTGAAGTAGGCATCAACGAACTTCAAGGGGATGAAGAGATGGCGGAGAAGAATGAGACGCAGACCTGTGTCAGATGCAAATATGTTGCCGTGAAGGAAGACAGATACTGCATACGTTGCGGAGCCCCGCTTAAGAACAAATGTACCAAAGAGAAGTCTCTTATGCACAAGGGATGTTACAAGGTAAATAAGGCGGATGCAAAGTACTGCGCGGATTGCGGCACGGAAACGACATTCAGCCAATTAGGGTTTATCTAGATGGAGCGTACAGGCTTCATAAAAAAAACCTGAGACAAGGACGAAGTCCTCAACTCAGGTTTTTTGCCGTTGCACCTAATAGGTTATTTGAAGTTGCACTAAATGGTTAGTTGCCTTCTCACACGAGGTGTTTAGCCTCACCCGCCTGAATCACGCTGTATTCCCTTATTTCTTCTGCAACACAGCCTGCCACAAATCCGGTGTATCATAACCTAAGCGCCAAGCCGCGACACCCGCGATGTCATACTTTTTAGCGATATCCATACGTGCGGTGACGGTTGCTTGATTCTCCAGCCAGAACACGAAGGTGTAACCATTTTCTTGGTACTCGACCCGATATTGCCCGAATTCGTTATCCCATGTTTGAGTGGTTGATTTGGCAGCCATAAGTGCGGGAATATCTTTCATCAGCACGGTGCGATTCCCGACTAGGGCGCCTCTAGCGTCCAACTGCCATTCGCGTACATAATAAGGGATGCCCAGAATGATTTTATCGCGCGGTATACCGTAGGATAGGAATTCTTGCACACCGCCAGCGGCCCAAGGTATACCTGCAACTGAACCAGGTGAAGTGCTTCCTTTCCAGAACTGATCATAGGCCATGATCACCATATAATCGACAATGGCACCAAGCTTCTCATGATCAAAAGCGGAGAGATGATTCCATTTTACACTGCCGCGTGGCAAATCAATGGAAATGACTAGACCTTTCGCATGTGCAGCAGCTGTCAATTTGGAAATAAACGCTGTAAACGCATTGCGATCAGAACCTGCTAAGCTTTCGAAATCAACATTAATGCCTGGAACTCCCAATTGTACAGAGCGGTTAACCAAAGACGTAATGAACTTATCTTGTGCAGCACTGTTTGCAAGGAATTGGGTAGTTAAGGTAGAGCTGAATTGATTGCTTACTAATGGATATACCGTATACCCGCTTCTTTGCAGCCATTTGACCGTCTCAGCATTCGACGTATCCTTCAAATTACCAGCATTATCTGCCAACTCAAAATAGGAAGGAGAATCAACATCAAGTCCTACGGTATTTGAAACATGAGCTTTAATAACCTCTGCACCAGAACTGCCATTCCAGCCCCAGACTTGCAGCTTTTTGAAATTATCCCAGAGTGTACGATTTTCCAGTGTTTGAATCGAAGCATTACTGTACTGTTTCCCATAGGATAAAGCTTCCGGTAAAGTACGGAATTCACCAATCAGATTGGCGCTTTGATATACTTGATAGGAGGCATAGTTGTTCCAAATTTTACGGCCTTCTCGATAAATGGTGCTATGACCCCATAATTTTGCATAACTAATGGCCTCATCAATGGATGTGAATTCCTGTAGAAAAGCATCATTCTGGAACACTTTATAGGTCTTAAGATTGCTGTAAACGGTTTGTTTAGTATTCCGATTAACGACAGTGGAATTTCCCCATTTGAGCGCTTCAAGAATCGCATCCTCTAAGGAAGCAAACCCCCAATTAGGAGCTGTGAACGTTCCTTGATAAACATCATAAACGAGACTGCCTGCACGATTGGCCTCTTTAACGGCTTGCGGGATGTTATCCCATACCCATCCGTTTGAGTTCAAATCGATAATGTGCGCATTTCCCCACTTTTTGGCTTCTGCAATCGCGTCAGTAAGACTCGTAAACTTCCACGCATCTTGCGTTATTTCATTTTGATAGAGTTGATAACGTGCATAATTGTTCCACGCCCAACCCGTGGACTGTAAGTCCCGCACACTTGCGTTGGTCCATTTCTTAGCCTCGACAATGGCTTCATTCAATGTGGCGAATTGCCATTCGGGCAAGGTAATATCTTGCTGATAAACCTGATAACGTGGCAGATTGCTCCAAACCCATGTACGCGTGCCTATTTCTTCTACGTGACTGTTGGTAAACCATTTGGCATAGGCTTCTGCCTGCGCATATGAGGCAAATTCCATAAGTACTTGATTGTACTGGTAGACGCGGTATTTGGTTGTTTTGTCTATGCTGGAAGGACCATTGCTTGCTGCAAGAACTGTGGAAGGTATTGTTATTGAGAGAAGTAACGTGCTGCTAAGTAACCATTTCCCGATTTTCATTCATTCGCCTCTTTCTACTAAGCTACTCTATTGGACGCATGAAATAGTAGATTGGTTGCGCTTCCGACTACTTGGAAGTTCATGGATGAATTCGTGAAATTGGACGCTGACCCCACTTTTTAGTAACATGAGAGATAATGGTTTACCGTGATGAACTTAAGGTGAGGGGAAGACTAATGACGCAATATCCAGAGGCATACACCGATTATTTATGTTATTTTCACGGAGCGCGGGATTATTTTGAATGTCATGAAGTAATGGAAGAATATTGGAAAGAGCATCCCAAAGATCCAGCTCGATTAACGTATGTTGGACTTATTCAAATCGCTGTAGGGATGTATCATAGCCGAAGAGGGAATTATGCGGGTGCTGTGAAAATGCTGCAAAGTGCAGCGAAGAACCTCCAAGCGGAAGATGTTCGCACTTTGGGGTTAGATGATGTAGAGCTTCAGGCAAGAATTGCGCAGGCATGGCAAATGATCGGAACCCAGAATTACCAATATGTAGATATGAATTTACCTATTTCTGATCCCGAGTTGTTGCATTTGTGTTTAGAATTATGTCAGATGAAAGGGTGGAACTGGCAAACGCCAAGTCCGATGACAGATGAGATGATTATTCATAAGCACACGCGAAGAGATCGGTCTTTGGTAATTGAAGAGAGAGCCAGACAACATGTTATGCGAAAGGATTTAGGTGATAACCGATGAGTTCGGAAGGTAAAATTCTAGTCGTTGAAGATGAATCCAATATTTCTGAGGTTGTTAAGTTATATCTGGAGCATTCGAATTATGAAGCCATTCAATTATTTCGCGGCGGTAACGTGTTGAAGACCATCATAAATGAGCGACCGAGCTTGGTGCTGCTCGACATTATGCTGCCTGATATTTCAGGCTACGAGCTGTGTGAACAAATTCGCAAAATGGATGCTCCCTATCATCATACGCCAATTATTTTCTTAACTGCGAAAGGTGAGTCCTTGGATAAGTTGAGAGGTTTTAATCTGGGTGTAGACGATTATTTGGTGAAACCATTTGACCCCAACGAGCTCATTGCGCGAATTAAGGCCGTACTTCGGAGAACGATGCAACCGCCTGCGGAGATGTCTGGACCGCTTAGCTCACCTCGTAAATGGTTGGAAATGGGCAATATTATGATCGATTTAGAGCAGTATCGTGTGACGGTTGGCGGCAATCGGATTGAATTAACGCCTAAGGAGATTGAACTCTTGTTTTTCTTAATGAGCAATCCCGGCCGCGTGTTTACACGGGAAGATTTGCTGGGATATGTGTGGAATTTTGATTTTACGGGAGGCACTCGTACCGTAGATGCCCACGTGAAGAATCTAAGGAAGAAGTTAGGCCAGCATGAGACATGGAATATTCAAACCCTGTGGGGGATTGGGTACTCATTCGAGGTTGTTCAGCATGTTTAAGCGTTGGGTCATGGGGAAATACAATAGTTTATATATCAAAATTTTCCTCTCTTTTCTCGCGACCTGTGTGCTTTTTTTTATCGGGCTTTTTGTGTTTTGGAATTCGTATTTCACTGATCTTTTTTACAAGGATAAAATCGAGCTTCTCCAAAAAAGAAATACTGAAATTACCGGCTTGTTGAACTCTGTCCAAGACGGCACGATTTCGACCCGTGAGTTGAAGTATACCGTTCGTATTTTGGCGAGAAGCATTAACGGGCAAGTTTGGCTTGTGGATGAGAATGGCAGTATTGCGAACGGTTCATCGGATAGTGAAGGAAGAGCCATCCCCAAGCAGATGGACACGTTATATATTGATGGTTTACATGGTCGTACAGGGCATAGCATGTTAAGTCTGGATACGCCGGATGGAAAACGAAATATATTCGCGTATTATGCACCGTATGTATTAAACGAACAGCCGATGGTCATCATTCTCCATTTTCCAGCTGGTGATATTCGTGAGGTGATCTCTGCGGTACGTCTAAACCTCTGGCTGCCCCTGTTATTTTCACTCATCGCGGTTGGCATCATCTTGTTTGTTCTGTCACGTAAACTTGCAGGCCCCCTGCAACAGATGAATCGCGCGGCGATTGAACTAGCTCATGGAGATTTTCAGACGCGTGTTCCTGTTAATTCACAAGATGAAGTTGGGCAGCTGGCTAGAAGTTTTAATTTTATGGTGGAGAAATTGGAGGAGTGGGAAGAGACGAGGCAAGAATTTCTCGCTAATGTCTCCCATGAGCTCAGATCACCTTTGACATCCTTGCGTGGATTCATCATTGCTATGAATGATCGTATTATTCCACAAGAGAAATACCCGCATTATTTACATATTTGCGATCAAGAAGTACAGCGTTTGCAACGACTTGTAACGGATCTTCTTGATCTTGCTCAGATTCAAAATGGGGTGGATGTATTTCGATTACGTCCTGTTGGTATGATTGAACTCGTAGAAGATTCACTTGAACTATTGAAGCCTGCGATTGCTGAGAAACATATTTCACTGCATCTCATTCTGCCTGATGACCATGCGGATGGTTGTTTCGTGCAGCTAGATCCAGATCGATTTGCTCAAATCATTCGCAATTTAATGTACAACTCGTTGAAATTCACCCCCGAAGGGGGCACTTTAACGGTAGCGTTAGAAGAATATGCGAAAGAAGTCCATCTGTATATTAGAGATACGGGTTCTGGCATGACTGAATCCGAATTATCACGTATTTGGGATCGCTTCTATAAAGCAGATGAGGCGAGAACATCCGATTCGGATGCCATTTCGGGAACAGGATTAGGCCTTACTATTGTGAAACATTTGGTTACAGGGATGAAAGGAACGATCAGGGCTCGCTCCCGGATTGGGGAAGGCACGGAGTTTCATATCATATTTCCAAGGAATTATGAAAAGTTCACAAAAACGTCACAATAGTATCATACTTCATACACAATTATCGCCTATCCTGTTGCTGATGGATAGGTTTTTTTTGTGGAGGTGTTATGTTGGTTGAGCAGTAGTGCACGCAATCGTTTACTGTGTGTAATCCTCACGACCTTCTTGCTAGTCGGTTGTACCAGACAGAGTATTGGACAAGATGGCCCCTCTGTTACCGTGAACCCGGCTATGCCTGTTTCCGGCCAAGTTTCGCAAGAGCTTCCCACACCGGAGGATGTACAGAATGTAACCGAACAGCGACTAGTTATGCTATTTCAAGGGTTAATCGTGATGGATCGACAACCGTTATTAGCATTGACTGGAGAGCAATCTCGATCCATTTTGCCCATCGTTCACAAATGTGAAGAAGAAGGCAGCATTGATGAATCCGAACGAAAAGCAGTCATCCTAGTGTTAACAAATGAGCAGAGAGCTTATCTGGACGAACAATCGAAGCTATTGAAACAGCGTATCGCAGAAAGAGTGAAAGCTCACAGGGACGCGTTAACGGCGGTGGAGAGGGAGCGATTTGTAAACGCTTTCGAAAAAAGGAGGAAGTTAGAGCAACGGGTTGAAGCTGGTGTGTCAGAGCAAGGAAACAATGGAGTCCTAACTCAGGAACCACGAGGGATGGGGACCAGTGTGGAACGGCAATTAATTGAATTGCTCGTATCTAAGTTATAAAGATCTGAAAGACGTTATCGGGAACCGAGAACGCAACCTTTCTAAGGTGGAACAATGCTAAGGGGGAAGTAACAGAATGAAATTTTTTCGCAGTAAATGGTTCATTTTGATTGTGGCAGTTCTCGTTTGTGCTGGTGGTTCCTATGTGTATCTAACGAAAGGGAAGAAAACGAAAGCGGCAGATGCGAAAGAAGTTACGGTTGATGTCAAAAAAGGGAACATTCGCTCCTCTGTTTCGGGAACAGCTCAATTCGAGCCGAAGGATACCCAAACGATTTCATCTACAGAAAATGCTCTCATAAAATCAATTAACCTGACTCGTAATCAAACGGTTAAAGCGGGAGATGTTCTGATCGAGTTGACAAGCTCCAACTTGGAAAACGATCTTCAAGATGCCAAAACGACTTATGAGCAATTGGAGAAGGATTTGAAAACGAAGGAGCAACAAAGAGGAATAACTGGTGTTTCTGCACCTATTAGCGGGAAATTAACGTACGCCAATATTGATGTTGGCGCAACGATTAATAAATCGACGAAAATCGCTACGATTGGCGATGTAAGTACCCTAACAGTAACCTTGCCATTTTTTGTGGAGGATGCTGCACAACTACATAAAGGCGATACCATTGACATAACGGTTGATAGCTTCATGATCACCAAAACAGGAACGATAGCAGCCATTTCCAAAGATCCGAAATCGGATGGTAAGGGTGGTAAGTTAGTCGATATCGATATTCAAATTAAGAACGACAATTCCATGGATGCTGGTTTAAATGCAATGGGTTCTGCGACGATTGGTGGACGCACGGTTGATTCGCAAGGGAAAGCAGCACTTCAGTATGTGCAGGTTGCTACAATCCTTGCAGGTACGACAGGCAGTATCTCTACATTACCTTTCAAAACAGGTGTCATTGTACACCAAGGTGATCTCCTTGCTTCTTTCCTGAATGATACCTTGGACGATGATATCACGACGGCGCAAGCTGCGCTTGAGCGTCAGAAGTTGAAAGTGGATGCAGCGCAAGATCGCGTAACCGCGTTGAAGATTCTTGCACCTTTCGACGGTGTATTTTCAACGGATTTTGTGAACAAGAAAGTGGATATTCTAAGCAACTTCCGACCTGGAACGAGGGTTACAAGCGGTACGCAATTCGGTACTGTGGCGAGTTTTGCCAAAATGCAGCTTCCTGTCCAAGTGGATGAGCTAGACTTGCCTAATATTAAAGTTGGCATGAAGGCGGAAATTAAGGTGGACTCTTTCCCTGGACGCAACTTCCCAGCAGAAGTGACACAAGTTTCAACGGTTGGAACGACAACGAACGGAGTAACGTTCTATGATGTTATCTTAGCCACAGAAAACAAGGATAACGTGTTGAAATATGGGATGACGGCAACGGGTGAGATCCTGATTCAAGATAAGAAAGATGTTTTATATATCCCGCCAGAAGCGCTGCAGTTGCAACGTGGCAAACGTGTTGTAACCGTGAAGAAGGCAGATGGAACATCGGAACCGGAACATGAAGTGAAAATCGGTATACGCTCAACAACACAAATTGAGATTACGGAAGGTCTTAAGGAAGGCGATAAGGTCGTATTGCCTGCTGCTGTAAGAAGACAGCAAAATTTAAGTACAGACGAGATCAATCGCTTAAGACAGCAATTCCAGCAAGGCGGCGGTGCCGGTGGAGCAGGAGGCTTTGGCGGTGGTGGAGCAGGTGGCTTCCAGCAAGGTGGAGCAGGTGGTGCTGGCGGAGCAGCAGGTGGTAATGCTGGAGGCGGTAATGCACAGCGTACTACCACAGGTGGTGGTAATGCCGGTGGCGGTAACAGATAAGGCTGCCCTGAAAGGAGTTATTGCTTTGATGAATATCATTGAACTGAAAGATATAACGAAAACGTATAGGCGTGGTGAAGAGGATCTTCCCATCCTGCGTAACATATCCTTATCTGTTGCCGAAGGTGATTTCGTTGCCATTATCGGACCCAGTGGATCTGGGAAATCGACACTGATGAATACGATCGGCTTGTTGGATGTGCCAACATCAGGCAGCTACACGCTAGACGGCGTCGTAACGGAGCGTATGAGTGATAATGAGTTGGCAGAGCTTCGAAATCAGAAGATAGGCTTCATTTTCCAACAATTCAACCTGCTTCCCAGGTTAACTGCGATGGAGAACGTTGAGCTCCCGATGATCTATGCTGGTATTTCGAAGAAAGAGCGTAAGGAACGTGCGAATGCGATGTTGAAAATGCTTGGGATGGGTGAACGAGGTCATCATCGGCCAAGTGAGTTATCTGGCGGACAGCAGCAACGGGTAGCCATTGCACGTGCATTGGCGATCTCCCCCTCTCTCATTTTGGCCGATGAGCCCACGGGGGCTTTGGACTCACGTACGGGTGAGGAAGTATTGGAACTTATCCTTCAGCTCAACGCACAGGGCAATACCATCGTGCTCATTACGCATGATCATCATATCGCTGACAATGCGAAAAGAGTCGTTGCGCTCCGTGACGGAATAATCGTGGATGATTATCGGAATGACATGAAGAAAGCTCTCTTGCAGCAAGAGGTGAGTGTATGAAGGTAAGTGAACTGATCCGGATGTCGCTTCGGACGATCATTTCGAGTCCGATGCGCACGTTTCTGACCATGCTTGGGGTGATTATTGGCGTAAGCTCAGTTGTTACTCTCGTTTCCATCGGTCAAGGAACTTCCGAAGCGATTGCGAAGCAATATGAGAACATGGGAACGAATCTGCTCGTCGTAACGGCGACGGGGAACGGGCGAGCGACACAGCTCAGTTATGATGATTTGATGAATTTCGAGAATTTCCCGGAATTTAAATCCATTGCACCAACAATGTCCAAGAATGGTTCGAATGTCAAATATGATCGCACGCAGGAAAAGTATAACGTACTTGGAACGAATGATCGCTATTTCGACATTATCAAAGCAACAATCGACAAAGGTCGAAATTTGTCGCCGACAGACCTTGAATTCCGTTCGAATGTCGCTATATTGGGTAGCGAAGTCACAAAGAAGTTCTTTGGAACACTTAACCCAGTGGGGGAAAACATCAACATTGATGGCGTTGTTTTCAACATCATCGGGACACTGAAAGAGAAGGGCTCCAACATTGGCGGAGCTTCTGTTGATAGCTCTGTTATCGTACCGCTTGAATCGGCTAGACGCCAATTCAAGTTGGGGCAAATACGAACGACGTATGTCGAAGCGCCTACGAAGGACGATATTTATACGGCGCAAGAGACGATGAAGCAGTACTTAACGTATAAGTTCAAAAGCGATACCGGTTTTGTACTAACGAATCAGGACGAACTGTTGAAAGCACGGACTGAAGCAACGAATACCCTTACGAATCAATTAGTGGCAGTTGCTTTGATTTCCTTGCTTGTCGGCGGAATCGGCATCATGAATATTATGTTAGTGACGGTAAGCGAACGAACACGTGAAATTGGGATTCGCAAATCTATTGGCGCTAAGCGTCGCAATATTTTGCTGCAATTCCTGGTGGAAGCCGTTGTGATCAGTGGAATGGGCGGATTAATTGGACTTCTCCTCGGGATCGGATTCTCGTATGCCTTGCCTTATTTTAGTCCGAAGCAAGCGACCAGCCTTTCCTTTGATGTTGGCCTGTATTCATTCTTATTCTCGGTATTAGTCGGTGTGATTTTCGGTCTATATCCGGCTAACAAAGCATCTAAACTGCGTCCGATTGACGCTTTGCGTTCTGACTAAATGTAGTAATTACAAGGAGGACTCCCAGTGATCCAACAACGTAAGATGAAACGACTGCTCAGCCGTTCCGCTTTACTGCTAACTGCTGCAAGCTTCTTAACACTTCCTATGGCAACATCAGCTTTCGCTGGCAAGGAGGGCGTATTTCTTAGTGACTCCGTCTATTTTACGCTAGATAAAGTATCGTTATCTGTGGGCGCCGAAGATGGTTCGCTTCGCTTCTCATTAGGTTTGAACAATAACAGTAATGCCATCGTCGATTTCAATAACTATGGTGTAAAAGTCATTGATACGAATGGTATTACGTATACAGCGAAACTAAACGAGAAGGTTGTCGCACGTGTGAAGGCAGGAGAGACGGGGACGTTTAAATTCACGTCAGAAATTCCGAATAATTTAACACCTTCCGATTTGAAAGTTGATATTTTCCGATGGAATAATAACTCGACATCAGATATCGGTGCGCTTTCTGTCGAATCTGCGATGGTCGAATCAGGTCAGACTTTGGAACAACAAGCCGTTATTAATTTGAAAGAGATCGATACGACGCTTGCTGAAGAAACGTTAGTTACTGCTAAACTCGGACAAAGCTACAAAGTATACAAGGATGGCGTGTGGATGGTATACACCGATCTAATACTGTCCAATGAAAGTAACGCTAGCGTGAAGCTGCCTGAAGGACTAGAACTCAACTTTCAAGATAGTAAAGGACTGACGTACGGTGCTCAATTTGTTGCAAGCGTAGGTGCCTTACTTCCTGATCAACCTGTCACAGTGACGCTTCAAGCAGCTGTACCTGCTTCACTGGATACGAATAAATTATCATTGTTGTTCTCGCCTAAAGGAAAAGTGAAAACAGCGCTTCTTGGTACGCTAAATGCAGCCAAAACGTTCTCAGTAGCTCGTCTTGGGGACAAAGTTACTTACCCGAACAAGGATGATAGCGGTGCATTGAATGGGCTAGTTATGTCCACTACATGGGCAGCAGCCATTCAGCAAACGGATGGATTACATGTACAAGCGAATGTGACACTAACGAACACGAGTGATGGCATTGTTTCAGTTCCTGCCTTGACCGGTGAATTCCAGGCGAGTCGTAGTAATGTTGGCGTAACTTCGAGTGATAATGCTGTTCGTTCTGCCTATTTATCTCCGAATGAGTCGACAACGTTTCATTTCCAAGGTATCATTCCTGCCTCGCTGAATGCTGAAGCCTTACAACTGGTGGTACTAGAGAAACAAGGCACGACAGCGTCAACAACAACTGGGACAGGTACGGGATCAAGTTCTGGATCTGGTACAGGGGCTGCTGGCAACAACTCGGATACTCCGAAGCAAGGGACATCCTTGCCCGTCGCAGTGACTTCACTTGCAGGTGCAGGCGTTGCTGGTGAAGCGACAACGTATGCTGCCGCGCAAGCATATAAGATTGGAGATCCATTTAAGCTAGCTGCTACGAATAGTATGGATTCGAATATGGATATGTCACTTGTTGAGCTTGGGATGAGTGTAAACACAGACTTCGGATATAAGACCGTTGTTGCGAAATATAAATTAACGAATAAAAGTACGACAACATTGGCTTTGCCTGATTTCCAAACCGAACTGACGAATGAAGAGGGCTACACCTATACAGGAGTTCGTCAAACCAATGTGGCCAAAAATATTGCACCAAACACAAGCTATGTGTTGAATTACTCTTACATGGTACCTGACACTGAGGATGCAGATAAACTTGCACTCAATCTGTATGACACGAATCGTTTGGCTATGGGGTCCTATAAAACCGAAGTGCAGCCAATCCCAGCAACGGGACCTATCTCTGTGTATCCATTTACAATCGACTTCGATGATTACTCACTTAGTGCTACCTACAACAAAGATAATTCCTATAGCTATCGACTGCGATTAGATCTAGATGTACAGCGACAAGCACAAGTCATCACGGATGCGAATTTCTCTTCGCTTGTGTTTGAGGTGGTGGATACGGAAGGACGCCTGCTGAGCTCCAAACCAATGACCTTTACGGGTCAGCAACGTATATTGTCCGGCGTTCAGTTCCTGGAATTTAACAATATTAGGTCTGAGCAAATTACTTCAGACTCGTATTTCAATATTTATGAGGTCATTACCACGCCAAATGGTGAAGCGAAACGCTTGATTCGTACGATTAGACCATAAGGGTTGCAAATAAAAAAGAGTAGATCCAGGAAGTAATTGGATCTACTCTTTTTATTATTCAAGCTCTGATTCAAGGGGATATGCCGAATCGATAAGATCTATGCGACCTGTTTCTGGGTCGATAATCATGCCGTGCACTGGTAAATTTTTGGGAAGTAAAGGATGATTCCGAATGATATTAACACTTTTCTCGATGCCCTCGCGCACATGCTCGAAACCAGTGAGCCAGCGTTTAAGATCAATGCCAGCATGTCCCAATGTTTCAATGACATCGTCAGAGATTCCTCTACTTTTTGCGTTGGCAATGACTGTTTCCGAGTTAAGACCTGTCATGCCGCAATCATAGTGCCCAATGACGAATACTTCATCCGCTTCCAGTTGATAGACAGCGACGATAATACTGCGCATTAGACTACCGAAGGGGTGAGAGATAATAGCACCGGCATTTTTCAGAATTTTGGCATCCCCGTTATGTAGATTCATGGCCTTAGGGAGTAATTCAACTAACCGCGTATCCATACATGTGACAACGACCATTTTCTTGTCCGGAAACTTCGTGGTTAGAAATTCTTGATATTGCTTCGTTTCTACGAAATCCTTGTTGTAGCTCATAATCTCATTGACTAAAGACATGGTATTCCCTCCAAGTAAGTTGATGTGCTGCATGTCTATGTTTGTGCAGCTTTATCGTTTATCGACTAAGCTCATACCCGCATTGTAAATCTGATTATTACTCTTCAGTATATAGGATTTATTGCCTTCGTGGAAGTCGATTTTCATATTGTCCTCGAAAAAAATCTCATCCTTGGCTTTATATATCAAAGGAATCGAATCGGTTACAGCGGAGGTATCATCTCCTTGAGCCTCTGAAACTAGCCACAAGGTGGGTACGCCATTCACGGAGCAGCCGCATCCTTCGGTATCAAAAACGAGCTTAAGCAACGTGTTATCGGTTTCTAACCACGGCGTTAATCGCTGCTTTGCAGTATCGGTAAATGTAATGTTCATAGGTCATCTCCTCACATAGTTGCTGATCATCCAGAATGTCAAATCAAGACTACCCTTTATTCTACCACAATCCCTTTGGAATTTGATTCTAACCTTAGTTGGAAGTATGATAATTATGAAACATTTGGAGCGATTGCTTCCGATGCTGGTTTTTCTATCGAAAAACTTTAAGTGATGCTTACGATGTTAGTTTTCTATCGAAAACTTTAAGGAGATGAACACACATGAGTGTTGGTGTTGTAAATGCCAAGTTGGCATCGTTCAAAGCTTATGTTCGTAAAATGAAGCAGTACGAAGAGGCGATCTCTTTGATCTATTGGGACATGCGGACGGGTGCTCCTAAAAAAGGGATCGAAACGCGTTCGGAGGTTGTCGGTGAGCTTTCCACCGAAGTATTTCGCATGTCTACGTCAGATGAGATGGGCGACTATGTGACATTCTTCATGCAGCCAGCTGAACTGGAGCAATTGGATCCCATTTCCCGCAAAATGGTGCAGGAATGCAAAAAAGAATATGATCGTAGCAAAAAAATTCCGGCTGACAAATATCAAGCCTATGTCGTGTTAACCTCACAAGCGGAGTCAGCATGGGAAGGTGCGAAACATAATTCAGATTGGGCTTCTTTTCAGCCATATTTGGAGAAAATCGTGGCAACTACGCAGGAGTTTATTGAACTGTGGGGCTATGAGGGGCATAAATATAACACATTGCTGGATATGTACGAACCAGGGATGACGGTTGACAAACTAGACGAGGTATTCGGTACGTTACGGGAAAAAGCAGTTCCGCTGCTTCAGCGAATTGCGGCTTCGCCGAATCAGCCGAATCGTTCGTTCTTAGATCAACAATTCGATATCGGCAAGCAGAAGCAATTCTCCCTTTCTATTTTGAAACAAATGCAATATGACTTTGAAGCGGGTCGCTTGGATGAAACAGTTCACCCATTCGCAACTGCTTTGAATCCAGGCGATGTGCGGATTACGACGCGTTACTTACCGAATGACATCACATCGGCATTGTTCGGAACGATCCATGAAGGTGGACACGCACTGTATGAGCAAAATATTTCTACTGACCTTGTCGGTACCAACTTATGCTCAGGTACCTCCATGGGCATTCACGAGTCGCAGTCCCGCTTCTGGGAAAATGTCATTGGCCGCAGCAAACAGTTCTGGGATCGCTATTACAGTGAACTTCAGACGACTTTTGCCGGGCAAATTGATGAAGTTGGGGTAAACGATTTCTATCGTGCGATTAACCACATTGAGCCTTCCTTGATTCGAATTGAAGCGGATGAGCTTACGTACAACCTACATATCATGATTCGTTATGAACTGGAAAAAGCATTATTCAGCGGCACACTTGCTGTGGCAGACTTACCTGCGGCATGGAATGCGAAATACGAGGAATATTTGGGAGTTACACCACCAAACGACGGTGAAGGCGTCCTGCAGGATGTGCACTGGTCTGGCGGTGCATTCGGTTATTTCCCATCGTATGCGCTTGGCAATATGTACGCGGCGCAATTCACGAACACCCTTCGCAAGGAGCTGCTGAACTTTGATAGCCTCATTGCCGAAGGAAACCTAGCACCAATTAAAGAGTGGTTAACGGAGAAAGTGTACCAGCACGGTAAACTGTTATCTCCGAACGAAATCATTCAACAAGTAACAGGTGAGCCGTTGAATCCGGCGTATTTGGTGGCGTATCTGGAAGAGAAATACTCGCAGGTTTACGGAATTTAATCATTTCGGAGCTCTATCGTAAGACCTATAACGCGTGAGATTGAACAGCTTTTTCCGACGAGGTTTCGTGGGGGAGCTGTTTTTTTGTTGTCGTTTGATTAGTCTTGTTTATATTTTTCTTTCATCATACCGGAGCCGATTCCCCCGACAACCATGAGAATCAAAGAACCGAAGTTCCAAAAGAAGGACCCGCCGTACAAGGTAATATCGAGCGTCGTCACTTTGTTAAGAACGAGGACAACGAGTTTGATCACTAACACTACAAGGCCTATTGAAACGAGTACATCAAATAGAAACTTCATTCTCGGGTAAGCCAATTGCTTGCTTGTTTTGATCACAGTTTTTGTCAACTCCTCGTCACTCTTTAGTAACTCATCGATCGTTATCCCAAATAGATCACTTATTTTAATTATGATTTCAATACTTGGGTAGTTTTGACCATTCTCCCATTTCGAAACCGATTGCCGGCTAACAAACAACTTCTCGGCCAATTCTTCTTGTGACCAACCCTGCTTCGTTCTTTCCGATTTTAACTTTTCCCCAAAGACCATAGCAGCAACTGCCTTTCTGCAATTTATAAGCCTATATTGGATCAAATACCTGCCGAAGTAAAGATCGCTATGGTTGCGCGGCCCCGCAACCTCACGTTGCGATCCATTTTAAGCTTGTAACGGGGGGGGCGTCACTCTAACGAATATGCATGTTGTGCACCCACTATCACGCTCCACGCACTTTCAAGTTCGAATCAGAACCCAACCCAGTGCTCAACAACGCCAAGGGCCAGTCACCAGTCACCTCCAAGCTCCCCATACCACCAAGCAAACGTCAAAGTTGCAAATAAGCATCTTTTTGTAGCTTCAACAGGCGGTTTGAGCGAAATTGATACAAATAGGCACTTATTTTTGCAAATATAACCATTTTAGATGGTATTGTTGGAAAATAGTTGCACTTTTGCACTTATTTCAATTTGACCCTCACAAAAGTAGGAAAAGGTGGCACTTTTGCACTTTAGCCGCAGGAGAGGGGAACTTCACCAATGAAACTCTCCGATTAGCTATCCTTGCAGGTATCAACCCCAACAAATCTTCGTGCATAGACACAAAAACTTCAGCTTTTTCGTCACAAAATCCAAATTTTATAACCACCACTAGCTTTTCTAGTAGAACCATTAACCGACGTCTGGGCACTTGCATAGGATACATTACATTTCAAATCGGAGGGACGTCCTATGAACAATCGGAAAAGATGGGGATTCACATTATCCGTCGTTCTGCTCTTAAGCTTAATCGCTTCAGCGTGTGGAACGAAGACGGAGGAAACAACCAAGGTGCGCATTGGTGAGGTAACGCGTTCCTTGTTCTATGCGCCACAGTATGTCGCGTTATCACAGGGATTTTTCAAAGAGGAAGGTCTCGATGTAGAGTTGACTACAACTCCTGGTGGGGACAAAACGATGACGGCGCTGCTCTCGAATGCGATTGATGTCGCGCTTGTAGGTTCAGAAACGTCAATCTATGTGTCTCAGCAAGGATCGGATGATCCTGTTATCAATTTTGCCCAATTGACCCAAACAGACGGTACCTTTCTTGTTGCTCGAACAAAAGTAGATAAGCTGGACTGGAATGCACTCAAAGGGAAAGTGTTCCTAGGACAAAGAAAAGGTGGCATGCCGCAAATGGCTGGCGAGTTCACGCTGAAGAAGCACAATATCGATCCACAGAAGGATTTGCAGTTGATACAGAATATTGATTTTGCCAATATCGTATCGGCATATGCTTCAGGAACTGGTGAGTATGTACAGCTATTTGAACCGCAAGCATCGATCATTGAGAAAGAGGGCAAGGGCTATGTGCTTGCATCTTTCGGTGTAGAGAGCGGGCAGCTGCCGTATACCGTGTTTATGTCGAAGCAAAGTTTCATCAAAGCCAACCCGGCTACGATTCAGAAGTTCACAAACGCGGTTCAACGCGCACAGCTCTGGGTTGCCGCGAAAAGTGTGGATGAAATTACAGAGGCGGTATTGCCGTATTTTAAAGATATCGATGTTGCGATTGTGAAAAGTGTTGTAAAACGTTACAAGGATCAAGGCTCCTTCGCAACGGATGGCATTGTGGACGAGAAAGAATGGAATAACTTGCTTGACGTGATGACTTCTGCTGGTGAATTGAAAGAGAAAGTGGCATGGAGCAAACTAGTGAACAATTCTTTCGCAGAAAAAGCGAAATCAACCGTAAAGAAATAAACGTATTGGCTATAGGTGCTTACCCATGATGAAGATAAGAGGAGGTTAGGGTACCATGGACAGGGCTGTGCATGTTGGAGATGTCACACAGGTTTATGTAACAGAGGAGCGGGCAACGCTTGCCCTGCAAGGAATATCATTTGACATTGCGAATGGTGAGTTCGTCAGTCTGATTGGACCTAGCGGTTGTGGCAAAACAACCCTCTTATCCATCATTGCGGGGCTACTTCCACCAACGTTAGGCGAGGTTACTGTGGCAGGGCAATACGTTGAGGGACCCTCGTCCAAAGTGGGTTACATGCTGCAGCAGGACTACTTATTCCCTTGGCGGACGATTGAAGCGAATGCATGTATGGGATTGGAAATCGCAGGTACTCTGACGAAAGAGAAGAAGCAGGGGGCGCTTCATTTGTTGGAGGAAATGGGTCTGCTCGCATTCAAAGATTATTATCCTGCACAATTGTCGGGAGGCATGCGTCAGCGAGTTGCCCTTGTACGAACGTTGGCAACCGAACCTGAGCTGCTTCTATTAGATGAGCCTTTCTCGGCATTGGATTACCAAACGAAGCTGCAATTAGAAGATTTGGTAGTAGAGACGCTGCGTGCCAAGAAGAAAACAGCGATTCTCGTCACACATGATATTTCAGAAGCAATTGCGATGAGTGATCGGATTATCGTGCTGGCTCCGAATCCAGGTCGAATTCGCAAAACCTTCCAGATGACTGAGGCAGTAAAGGCTGCTGTGCCATTCCAAGCGAGGGAATTGCCCGAATTTCATGTGCTATTTCGACAAATCTGGCAGGAGTTCGGAGGTGTGCAGCATGATTAATCGCGATGATCCCCCGTACATCCCATCCAGCCGATCTGATGAGCAATTAAAGCTGGACGTACACCAGCGGTTTTTGAAGGCGAGGAAGAGAGAGACGAAGTGGGTCCGACTCCTTCAAGCGGTTATCTTGATCGTGTTTTTATCGCTATGGGAACTGGCGGCACGTTTGAAATGGATTGATGTCTTACTTTTTAGCTATCCGACCAAAGTATTCGCGCTCTTGTGGGAGAAATTACTCGACGGGACACTCCTTCCACATGTTGCGGTTACCGTAGAAGAGACGATTATTGGATTTTTCTTGGGAACGATTCTGGGAACGGCACTAGCGGTAGTTATTTGGTGGTCGCCATTTCTATCGCGTGTGCTGGATCCCTACATTGTCGTGCTGAATAGTATGCCGAAGGTTGCTCTTGGACCTTTATTTATTGTTGGATTTGGTCCTGGTTTGCTTTCCATTATCGCAACAACCCTGTCCATCACGGTCATTATTACGACGCTTGTTGTTTATGGCAGCTTCAAGGAAGTTGATCATAACTATGTTAAAGTCGTGAAATTATTTGGAGGCAATCAGCGTAAAGTATTTCTCAAGGCGATTCTGCCATCCTCGTTTCCTGCAATTGTCTCTACGCTGAAAGTCAATGTAGGCTTGGCCTGGATCGGCGTCATTGTTGGCGAATTTCTAGTGTCCCAGAAGGGGCTGGGGTACTTAATTATATATGGCTTTCAAGTCTTTAATTTCACCTTAGTGATATCTACCCTATTCGTAATCGCAATCGTTGCAACGGTGATGTATCAGCTTGTAGCCAAATTAGAGAAGAAATTAACGAAGCATCGGTAATTAGGAAAGGCTTGCCATAACACTATGCAAAATGAAATAATGAGCCCATAGCAAAACCTGTAAAGAGGTGAAATACTATGGGCTTTCGTGTGCTCAAAACGGCGGTTGCGGTCATTATCGCTATGTATCTGGCGTATATTTTTGGCATTCACACGCCTGGAGCAGCGGGGCTTCTTGCCATCCTGGGCATTGAAGTGACGAAGAAGAAAGGCATCCAGAGTGCCTTGCACCGTATCGCGGCATCCATTCTGGCATTACTCATCGGTTCGGTCTTATTTAACCTTCTTGGGTTCCATATATGGGTCGTTAGTTTATTTATTCTACTTGTATTTCCAGTTCTTGTTCGACTGCGAATTACGGAGGGTGCTGTAACCGGTGCAGTTGTGATGCTGCATCTATATGCATATGAGTCCGCGGACTGGGCATCCGTTCTCAATGAACTAATTTTGCTCGTGATTGGCTTGGGTTCAGCGACAGTGATCAATATTGCCTATATGCCTAAGGCTGATGCCGGACTAATGGCGCACAAGAAACAAATCGAGCGATTATTTTCTGACATATTTGTCAACATTGCCAAGCATCTACGGGATAATACAGTGATTTGGGATGGTAAAGAGCTTCTTGAAGTCAGTGAAGAAATTGAACGCGGAGCGAGCTTGGCCAAACGGTCGATGGACAACACCTTGTTATTTGGCTGGGATCCCTATTGGCGAGTTTATTTCTTCATGAGAGGCGAGCAGCTTGATTCCATCCATCGCATGATTGATCTCGTAGCTGGCGTGTATCAGACACTGCCCCAAGGAGAACTAGTCGCTGCGATCTTCGAAGATATTAGCCAAACTGTGAAGGAAGACTATTATACAGGGGAAGCAGAGAAAGAATTACAAGAGCTGAATGCCCGTTATAAGGGGATGCCTCTGCCAGAGAGTCGGGAAGAATTCGAAGTGAGATCAGCGATTTTACAGCTTAACAGAGAGTTAATGCAGTACTTAGCGATTGCCAAAAAGCAAAAAAAGCACCGTCCAGAAGCGGGTTGACTCTGACAGATATCCATATTTTTAAATGCTAAAAATAATATAAAATAATTGTCACTCTAGACTACTGTCCTGCATACACTTGTAATGAATGATTGTATGGAGGAGGTTGAAAGGATGTCATTAGATAAAGATTTGCAATGCAGAGAGATCATTACAAAGGCTGTCTGCGGTAAAGGGCGCAAATTTTCTCATGTAAGTCATACCGTGACTCCGCCTTATTCTCCAACCAGTATTTTGGGCGCTTGGATTATTAATAACCAATTCGAGGCTGTCCATTCATCTGGAGAGGGCGTAGAGGTAGTTGGTACTTATGATATCAACATCTGGTATTCTTACGATCGTAACACCAAAACAGACGTAGCAAAAGAAACCGTATCGTATGTAGAAATCGTTGGACTAAGCTACTTGGACAAAAAACATAAGTCGACGACAGCCGAAGTCTCCGCTGTCGCCACGCAAGAGCCCAACTGTGTAGAGGCTAGTATCTCTTCAAGCGGCGACGGCGTCATTATTCGGGTGGAACGCGAGTTTCAAGTTGAGCTCATTGCCGAAACAAAAGTCTGCGTAGTCGTTTGCAGTGGCGGCTGCAATGACTTCGACGACAAGCACGTGGATTTCGATGACAGTGGCGATGGTGATTTTGAGGATCTGGACGCCGATCTGCTCGAAGATGAATTGGATTAGGGGATCTTATACGCCATTATATGCGGGCTAAAGAGGTTCGGCAGAGGGCATTTGCCCTCTTTTTTGTTGTATTCGCACAATTGGGCATTGCCTATGCATGAAGCGCGGTCAGCGTCAATGACAGTGTGAATAGGTGATCGGGAGGTGTAAGCATGGAAACCTTCTTCCTGCACGCACAGGAGAAAGATGCACGGGAGTTAGCTGAACGAATCCATATTCCGAGTGGGAGCAGGCTCCCCGAGAATTGGCAGGGGCGGATGATTATTCATTGGGGTGCCGCACATGATGAATATCCGAACCAACTGGCTCTGCAGCCCATTAAAGCCATCATACGCGCGCAGAATCGAAAGAAGCGGGACGATTTGTTACAGCTGCACGGTTTGAAAACGATCGCGACACAGGCAGCCAACGCTCGAGGGAAAAAGGAATCTGTCCTTTTTACCCATAAATACAAAGTAGCCCTGTTTCATCTGCAAACCCTTCTTATATATGAGAAAAAGGAGACCGTTCTGCTTTCAGAGAAATCCTTACAGCATCAAAGACAAGGAAATGAGAATGCTCCTTACATAGAGGTAGGACCTGGTCAAATCAATTTCCACGCTCGCAGGGCAAGTCGTGAATCCGTCAAAGCGATCTATGCACTTGGCTTGGATTATGGCCTCGTGACCATCGGCATCACACCAACGGGGCATACGCTCGTGCTTGACGTCGATCCCGTTCCGAAGCTGAACGGGAGAATGGCGCAGCTCTTCGCGCAAGCGATGGATCTCTACGATCAATCGCTTGCGAAAGAGCTGGAACGCAAAGAGCGAGCGATGCTCGGCTGCGATCCCGAGTTCCTGCTCGTTAACCCGCAGGGCAAGGTCGTCTTCGCCGACCGCTTCCTAACCCGCGATGGCGCTGTTGGCAGCGACGCCATCGTACTGAGCGGCCATCGCGTGATTCTGCCGCTGGCTGAGCTGCGCCCGCAGCCTAGCGTGGACCCGCTTCAGCTCGTGAAGAACGTGCGGGTAACCATGGGGCTCGCCGCACGCAAGATCACAGACCAGAGCCTCGCCTGGTGCTCAGGCGGCATGCCCGTGCGCGGCTATCCGCTAGGCGGCCACCTGCATTTTAGCCGCTGCTGGATGAATGGGCATCTGCTGCGTGCGCTGGATAATTATCTCGCGCTACCGCTGATCTTGATCGAGGACGAATCCACACGTGGTCGGCGCCCCCGATATGGGTATCTGGGAGACTTCCGTAAGAAGTCGCATGGAGGGTTTGAATACCGGACATTACCAAGTTGGCTGGCTTCTCCAGTCATCACGCGAGGCGTATTCGCGTTAGCGGCGCTTATCGTGAATAACTATTGGCTGTTAACCCAGAAGCCACTGCAAGAACCAGATATCCAAGCAGCGTATTACAACGGTGATAAACGAAGGCTTCAAAGTGAAGTAGCACAGCTTTGGAAGGACTTAGAGCAACTTAAGGGGTATGAGCTCCATGCTGGCATATTGGAAGGTCTTCGTTCTCAAATTACCTCGATGTCGTCCTGGGACGAAAAGGCGGATATTCGGCTTACTTGGAAAATTGCACCCGGGGTGCGGAAAGAAGCTTTTGAGGAAGGAATCATGTTATAATGGATTATCTATCTTATCATAGAGTTAGTGAAGTTTAAGAGATGATTAGTAGTTGGAAATCGTGTTGACAAAGTATGAAATGTGAAGGCTGTACACGAATTTCGTTGTTCTGCTTGTTAGAAGCCACTAGGGCACGCTGCAAGCAGAATGACTTCTATTACACTGATATTGGATGAAAAAAAGAATGATAGTTTCATAGAGTTCACGACTATCACTACTCATTACGGAATAGGTTGGAGGAACACAAGTTGGCTACATATACGCCGATGATTCAGCAGTACTTAGCCGTGAAGGCACAGGTTCCAGATGCATTTTTATTTTTTCGTCTCGGCGATTTCTATGAGATGTTCTTTGAAGATGCGATCAATGCTTCACGTGAATTAGAGATTACTCTAACAGGCCGTGAAGGTGGCAGTGAAGAGAAAATTCCGATGTGTGGTGTCCCTCATCACGCGGCGGAAAATTATATGTCCCGTTTGATTGAAAAAGGGTACAAAGTTGCCATCTGTGAACAGGTGGAAGATCCTGCTGAGGCCAAGGGTGTAGTACGCCGTGAAATTGTGCGGATCGTAACACCAGGGACCGTGATGGACAGCAAACTGCTAGGTGAATCCGTCAATAACTATATCGTGTCTTTGGTCAACCAAGCGGATGGCTATGCATTTACAGCCTGTGATATTTCGACAGGTGAGCTCTATACAACGCAGTTAGCTAATTCCTGGGAACTCGTCGTCGATGAGTTGAATGTTTATAATCCTTCTGAAATTGTGACCAATCAAGCGTTGCTAACAACAATTCGCGAGTCCGGTGCTGCATGGGGCCGCAATATGGTGCTAACGGAGTGGACAACAGCGGATGAAACCCTGTTAGATGAGCATTTTGCAGAAGACACTGCCCTATCGAACTTATCTAGCATCAGTCGGCAAGGTGTCGCTTCGTTGCTTGCTTATTTGAAAGAAACTCAAAAAAGAGCGTTAACGCACGTGAAGCACATTCGTATCTATGAACCCGATCAATTTATGACCATGGATCCATTTACACGTCGTAATTTGGAACTAGTTGAAACCGTTCGTGAGCGTGCCAAAAAAGGGTCGTTATTGTGGCTTTTGGACAAAACGGTAACGGCCATGGGCGCGCGTATGCTGCGCCGATGGATCGAGAAGCCGCTGATGAACGTAGCTCGGATTGAGGAACGATTGGAAGCCGTAAATTTACTCTACAATCAATTGATTGTGCGCGAAGATGTGAAGCAAGCCCTGAAGGAAGTCTATGATTTGGAGCGTTTGGTTGCTCGTATCTCGTATGGCAATGCCAATGCCCGCGATATGATTGCGCTGAAGCACTCCTTGCAGCAAGTTCCGATGCTTCAGCAGTTATGTGCGGCATCTGGGTCCGAAACGCTGCGCAAACTCGTTGAAAATATGGACGTTTGTGATGACGTGATGTCTTGGATTGCTGGTGCTATTGAGGATGAGCCGCCGGTTTCCATTCGTGACGGTGGAATGATCCGCGAAGGATACCAGCCTTACCTGGATCAGCTTCGTGAAGCTAGCAAGAACGGGAAACAGTGGATTGCCGAGCTGGAGCGCCAAGAACGTGAAGCAACGGGCATTAAGTCACTCAAAATCGGCTACAACAAAGTATTTGGTTACTTTATCGAAGTGACCAAAGCCAACATGTCCGCCCTGCAAGAGGGGCGCTATGAGCGCAAGCAGACGCTTGCGAATGCAGAGCGCTATGTGACGCCAGAGCTCAAAGAGAAAGAAGCGCTCATTCTGGAAGCGCAGGATAAAATGATTGATCTGGAGTATGAGCTATTCACGGAGCTGCGCGACCGGATCTCGAAACATATCTCCAGATTGCAGAAACTGGCGGAAGTCATTGCTACCGCCGATGTGTATCAATCGCTGGCGGCGGTCTCCGCGGCGCATCACTTCCGCAAGCCGGAGATCGGCGAAGGCTTCGATCTTGCGATTGAAGACGGCCGACACCCCGTGGTGGAGGCTGTCATTCAAGACGGCTCGTTCATCGCGAATGGGACGAGCCTGCTGCAAGAACAGGGCCGCATACTACTCATAACCGGGCCGAATATGGCCGGGAAGAGTACGTATATGCGGCAAGTCGCCGTGATCTGCCTCATGGCGCAGATCGGCTGCTTCGTGCCTGCGAGAAGCGCACGTATTCCCGTCACGGACCGGATCTTCACGCGGATTGGTGCTGCCGATGATCTGATCGGCGGTCAGAGTACATTCATGGTCGAGATGATGGACATTCAGGTCATGACGGAGAAAGCGACGAATCGGAGTCTTGTCATTATTGACGAGCTGGGCCGTGGTACTTCGACAGGGGAAGGCATGGCGATCGCTCAGGCGGTCATTGAATTCCTTCACGATCGGATTGGCTGCAAGACGCTCGTCTCGACGCATTTCCATGAGCTCGCCCATTTGGAAGAGAGCCTTGCCCATCTGCGCAATCACTGCATGGCCGTCAAAGAAAGCGGCAGGCAGGTAACCTTCCTGCGCAAGCTCATCCCTGGAGCAGCCAGCACGAGTTACGGCATCTATTGTGCCGAAATCGCCGGGTTGCCTGACGCGATCATTCAGCGTTCGTATGCGTTGCTGAATGGCTTTGAAGAGCGTGCTGCTGCGGCAGCTGTCCCGCAAGCCGCTGCGACGGCTGCGGTTGCCACAGTTGCAGCCACTTCGGCAGCACCCATCCGCCAGCTGTCCCTCTTCGAAGAGGACAGCTCAGCTGAAGTTGCCGTCAAGAAGAAGCCTGACAGCAAATCCCAAGGCGTGCTTGACCAGTTGAAGGGGATTGATCTCATCAATATGACGCCACTTCAAGCGCTTAATTTAGTCTATGAATGGAAGCAGAAGCTGCAATAAACGAAGATGGCCTAATGCAATTATTTTAAGAACATTACGCTCCATTACTTGCCATTGATAGTAGATCATACCGAACGGAGATACCTATATGAGATTGAGATTATCAACATTGAACAAGAAAGCTGTGAAAGCAACTTTGGCGCTCGCATCGGCTCTAGCTGTCGTGATACCTGTAAATGCCATGGCACAAGAGGATTTGCAAACCGTTATGGTAAGAAAAACACTGGTCGAAAACCATGTGAGCGGTGTTTCCCTCGAAGCACTGGAAAATCAGACCATCGAACAGATGATTGCTGGTTTGAAGGATCCTTATACCGTGCTGTTCACACCTCAAGATTACGGTCAATTCTCCAATTCACTTGAAAACAGTTTTGAAGGGATTGGCTGTGTCATTGGTCTTGATGATCAAGGTGTATATGTGACGAGAACAATTCCTGGTTCCCCAGCAGAAACTGCGGGGCTGCTCCCTGATGATTATATAAGAGCCGTGGACGGTGTTCCTGCCTCGACGACTTCGATTGATGCGGTTCGGGATAAAATTATTGGCGTCGCAGGTACGAAAGTGAAGGTTACCGTGTTGCGTGGAGATAAAGAAATAACGTTCGAGCTTACTCGCCAATCCGTCAATTCTCCGGAAGTGTACAGCAAAAGCTTCTCCAATGGCGTAGGTTACGTTCAAATCACGGATTTCTCGGATGAAGCTGATGAAGAATTTGATAAACAATTAAGTGAGTTGCAAGCTAAGGGACTGAAGTCGTTAATCCTTGATGTTCGAGATAATCCGGGTGGTTATCTAGAAACAGCTCGTAACATTGCCAAGCATTTTGTCAAAGAAGGCGTCCTTATTCATACACAGAACCGCGAGGGTATCGATGATCCAGTGACGATTGCAGGGGGCAATCCACTTGCCATACCTGTTTATATTTTAGCCAATGAGAATAGCGCAAGTGCGTCCGAGGTGCTCTCAGGTGCCTTACAGGATTACGGAGTAGCCAAAGTGATTGGTATGCAAACATACGGCAAGGGAAGTGTACAGCAGCTTTTCGAGCTTCCTGATCAAAGTGTTTTGAAGGTTACAGTTGAAGAATACTTAACTCCCAAAATGCGAAAAGTGAACAAAGTTGGCATTACCCCTGACTTGAAGGTTGATGGTGTGGCGGCACAGCTCATTACTGCACTACATGAAACAGGCATTTCGGATATCCAAGTATCGTTCTCCAAACATAATGTTACGTACAACGGTGTTGATCTTGGGTTTGGTTTTGGCAGTTTCAATGAAAAAGGTCACTTCTATGCTTCAGCACGTGGGCTAGCAGCGCTTATCGGGGCTACAATCACATGGAACGATGTGAATCATACGGTGGATATCACAGATAGCAAGGGAACACAGGCATTTGCGATTGAAGCTGATAAACTGATGATTGTTAACGGCATGAGCTATGTGAACGTCGATGTATTCAAGGATTCTTTCCCGCAACTGAAGGTTAGTCATCAAGGGGAGAACGTTTCTATACAGGCTACAAAGGGGAATTGAGACCATGGGTAAAATTCAGCTCTTAAGCGAGCATATTGCGAACCAAATTGCAGCAGGTGAAGTGGTAGAACGGCCTTCATCGGTCGTGAAAGAGCTGGTTGAGAACTCAGTTGATGCGGGGAGTACCCGTGTTGATGTCACGATTGAAGAAGGCGGCCTCACCTTAATTCGGGTAACGGATAACGGCTCAGGCATGGCGCTTGAGGATTGTGAACTAGCATTCCAACGGCATGCGACGAGTAAAATAGCAACGAGCAAGGATCTGTTCTCGATCCGCACGCTGGGCTTTCGAGGTGAAGCCTTGCCAAGTATTGCTTCTGTCTCCAGGCTGGAGTGTGTAACCAGTGCGACGGATGATGGGTTGGGACGCAAAATCATCATCGAGGGCGGCACGATTCGCGCAGTGGAAGAAACGGCGGCATCGCGCGGAACGGAAGTGACGGTGCGTGATCTATTTTATAACACACCTGCTAGATTGAAATACATGAAAACGATCCAAACGGAGCTTGGTCATATTTCCGATTATTTATATCGTCTTTCGCTCGCTCATCCCGGTATTGCATTCACGCTCAAACATAATGGAAACGTGCTGCTCCAAACGCTGGGCAATGGCGATCTGCTCCAAGTCATTGCGGGCATCTATGGCACCGCAATTGCCAAGCAAATGCTTCCTCTCCAAGTGGAAAGCTTGGATTATACAATTTCGGGCTTCGTGGCCAAGCCCGAAATGACGCGCGCGAATCGCGGCGGCATCTCGACCATTGTCAATGGTCGGTATGTGCGCAACTTCGCGCTGAATCAAGCCCTGCTGCAGGGGTATCACACCCTGCTGCCCATCAACCGCTTTCCCGTGGCTGCGCTGCACATCGGGATGGACCCTGCGCTCGTGGATGTCAACGTACATCCATCCAAGTTGGAGGTCCGCTTCAGTAAGGAAGCGGAGCTTACTGCTCTGATCGAAGCCGAAGTGAAGCGGCTATTCGGCAGGCAAGTGCTGATTCCTACAGGTGTCAAGTCATCAGCACCGAAAGGTGCTTACGTGCAGGAACAATTGGAGCTCACGCGTACCGTGGAGCCGCCAAAAGAACCCCGTAGTCCCTCTATGGAACTCGATGCCGAGTTTTATAGGGACCACAAGGAAACAGAAGAGATGAAGGGCTTGCCGATTGTACATAAGGAATCACTGCCTAGTCAGAGGGCGGATGATTCCAAGTGGATTCTCCCTCAGATCAAAGAAGCCCCACCTGAGTATCGTCAGGCAGCGCCTGTTCCATCAACGTCACCATCAACAACGTCAGCTTCACAAAAGCTGCCGTTTGAGGTGCCTACTGCGAGAACAGTTTCACCTTCCGTTAACGGTAGTGCATCCCAAAGAACGCCAGCGGCTAGTCAGAGCTACGCACCTGTACGTGATGCAGCGTTCCGGAATACCTCCATTCAACAGCAACGACGCACGAATGAGGCCTTCATGGATCTAATGCCATCGAGTTCGGAGGGCGATGCCCCTAAGCTTCCAACGTTTCCTCGATTGGATCCGATCGGACAAATGCATGGCACCTATTTGATTGCTCAGAATGAAACAGGCTTGTATTTAATTGATCAACATGCGGCGCATGAACGTATTAATTATGAATATTTTTATGAGCATTTTGGCAATCCTGCTGAGGCGAGCCAAGAATTGCTTGTTCCGATAACGTTGGAATTTACACCGTCTGAAGCAGGTGTTATTGCGGATAAGCTGGCTTTATTTGAACAAGTTGGCGTGTATATGGAAGCCTTCGGCGGCAACACATTCCTGGTACGTGCGCATCCTCATTGGTTCCCGTCTGGGGAAGAGAAAGCGATCGTCGAAGAGATGTGTGAACTCATTATTGCTGATCGTAAAGCATTGGATATCGCCAAACTGCGAGAAAAGGCAGCAATTATGTGCTCGTGTAAGGCATCCATTAAGGCGAATCAAAGTCTAAGTATGTTAGAGATGGAGACATTAATCGATCGTCTCGCAAGCTGTCGCAACCCCTATACGTGTCCGCATGGACGGCCAATCGTCGTAAGTTTTACAACCTATGAGTTAGAAAAAATGTTTAAGCGAGTGATGTAACCCTGTGTTAGTAACAACTTCATATAACCCGTCCGCTGAATTGGCGGTGGAAGCCGCACGCCTATCAGCTTTATATGGTGGCCGAAATGTGCCCCGGAAGAAGTATTCTTTGGAACTTCTTAGGAGAAATTATAAGGATAGTTCTGTTCTGCTTGTGACGAGAGAAGAGATCAGGTACTATGAAGAAGACCACCCTGCAACTTTTTTCCACCCAAGTATGTCTCTCGTTCGTGTGAAACGGATGCAGAGAGGGGAGACTGACTTACTCATTGAGGCATCAGGAGCAGCTTCCGGCGATTCTGTTATGGACTGTACAGCGGGACTCGCGTCCGATGCCATCGTATTCTCTTATGTGGTGGGTAGGGAAGGGCGTGTTACAGCGCTTGAAAGCGAGAAGATTCCGGCTATGTTAATCCAAGAAGGATTGGTACAGTATCAATCGGAAATACCGGAATTAAATGATGCAATGAGACGCATTGAGGTTAGGCATACGCATCACCTACCCTATTTGCAACAGTTAGACTCGCAGAGTGTGGATGTGATCTATTTTGATCCCATGTTTCGCAGTCCGATTGAGGAATCGCAGGCGATATCCCCACTTCGGCATCGTGCGAACGATGAAGCCGTAAGTTTGGCTTCGATCGCTGAAGCAAGACGCGTTGCCCGCAAAAGTATTGTGCTTAAGGAAAACCGAGACAGTTCTGAATTTGCTAGGCTCGGGTTCGAGCATGTACTACGTTCAACAACGAAAACAACGTATGGAGTGATTCGATTGTGTTAGCCCCATCTTCCAAGCCGAAATTACTCGTGCTACTTGGTCCTACTGCTGTTGGCAAGACGAAGCTTAGCTTGGAAATTGCACAGCGCTTTAATTGTGAAATTATTTCCGGTGATTCGATGCAAGTGTATCGTGGCATGGATATCGGTACCGCCAAAGCAAGCCAGGCGGAACAACGAATCGTCCCGCATCATTTGATTGATATTCATGACCCATCGTATTCGTTTTCTGCTGCAGAGTTCCAAGAGCGAGTAAAGGGTTTAATTCAAGACATTCACTCGCGTGGCAAGCTGCCTTTTATTGTAGGCGGCACAGGATTATATATCGAATCCGTTTGTTATGACTATCAATTTACGGATGTCAGCATGGACGAGGCGTTCAGGCAATTGCAGGAAGAATTCGCAAATACGCATGGAGAAGAAGCTCTTCATGACAAGTTGCGTCAAATTGATCCAACGAGTGCCGACCGTCTGCATGCAAATGATCGTAGGCGGGTCATTCGAGCTCTTGAGATTTTCCATATATCTGGAGAAACCATGACCGCTCATTTGGCCTCCCAGAAAAAAGAATCTCCTTACGAACTATGTATCATTGGATTGTCCATGGACCGAGCGCTGCTCTACAAGCGGATTGAAGAACGCATCGATGCTATGATTCAGGAAGGTTTAGTTGAGGAAGTACAGGCGTTACTCGCTAGTGGTACTCCGAAGTCTGCCATCTCGATGCAAGCCCTTGGTTACAAGGAGATCGTCAGTTATTTGGAGCATGAGCTCAGTTTTGAAGAAGCCGTGATTCTGCTCAAGCGGGATACACGTCGATTTGCGAAGCGTCAATTGTCTTGGTTTCGGCATATGAAGGACATTGATTGGATGGATGTGACAGATACAGCAAATTTTTCTGCCCATTTCCAAATGATTAGTGATATACTAGCAGGAAAGTTTGTACATAAAATAGAATATAATTAACCCATATCACCAACAGAAAATAGCGCCGTTTGGGCGAAAGTTTCATTCCATTAAGGGGGACATACTGATGAACCGATCCATTAATATTCAGGACAATTTTCTAAATCAGCTGCGTAAAGAAAGCATTCCCGTAACCGTATATTTAACGAATGGCTTTCAAATTAGAGGACTTATTCGTGCATTTGATAACTTCACCATCATTATTGACAGCGAAGGCCGTCAACAAATGGTGTACAAGCATGCGATCTCTACCTTCACACCACAGCGTGCTGTTTCATTAATGGCGGCTGCAGAAGCAACGGAATAATCCCCATATCGCTTCAATTTTGCAACTTTTTAATGGACTGAAACGTCTAACCGAATAGAAACTTTTGGGAGCAACCTTGTATAAAGGTTGTTCTTTTGTTGAAATTCAGAAGATTTTTCTTTTGGATATGATAAGAAGACTACATTTATGGGTAAACATATTCGACTGATAAGGTCGGTATATGTGTTTATTGCAGTTCCAACATCAATCTAGAGAGAAATGAAACGTAAGGGAGTTGGTGATTATGGATAAACCTACTAGAAATCCATCCACGCCGCAAACCAAGCCAAGGGAGTCCACACAGAGCAAGAAGAAGGGACCTAAGAAGAAAAAATTTAATGCACGCAAACTCATTATGGGCTCCATCATTGCTGCAATTGTTGCTGTTATCTGTGCAACAGGGATCTATATTATTGTCATCATGAGCGGTTTCAAAATTTTGGATGCGAATATTGATAAAATTATTTCTACAACAGAGTCGACCCTTATTTATGCCCAAGAAGAAGGTAAAGATAAGGATGGGAAAGATAAACCAGCGACTGAGATTTCGAAAATTTATCGGGGTGAAAATAGAGAAAGCGTCAATATCAAGGATGTTCCCGAACGGCTGAAGCAAGCATTTATCGCTACGGAGGATCGTCGTTTCAAAGAACACTCCGGAGTTGATTTAAGAGCAATCGGTCGCGCATTAGTCACGGATATCATCCACATGAGTGCAGTTGAAGGCGGGAGTACCATTACGCAGCAACTTGCCAAGAATGTATTCTTAAGCTCGGAGAAGACAGCTTTCCGTAAAGGTACGGAGATGTCGATTGCGTTCGCGCTCGATGAGCGGTTTACTAAGGATGAGATTCTAGAGAAATATTTGAATCGCATTTTCTTCGGTAGTAACGCTTATGGCATTAAAGCGGCAGCCAAGGTGTACTTTGGCAAATCGAATTTGAACGATCTGGAAGTGTGGGAGATGGCGACACTTGCCGCGTTACCTAAAGCGCCTTCCCGTTACTCGCCATTAACCCATCCGGATTTATCGAAAGAACGGCGAGCAGTCGTTCTGAGGCTGATGACGGATCAAGGTTACATCACAGAGGCAGAGCGTGCCAAAGCCGCAGCAGTCGATTACGTGCCACCAACAACAGGAAGTACGGGGACGAAAGAGTATGCTTCTTTCGTGGATTATGTCGTGAATGAAGCGGAAGATATGTATGGCATCGAGGAAGATGAGTTGTTGACCAAAGGTTACCGGATTTACACTACGATGAACATCACAGCTCAGAAAACCATTGAGCAAACGTATGCGGATCCGAGTTTCTTCCAAAAGGATGCTGCAGATGGACAGAAAATTCAGAGCTCCATGGTTATTCTGGATAATAAAACTGGCGGTATTATGGGATTAATAGGTGGCCGGGATTATAAAACCAAAGGGTTTAGCCGTGTGTATTCCAAAAGGCAACCAGGGTCGTCTTTTAAACCAATTGCTGTCTATGCACCTGCTTTAGATAGTGGGAAATATACACCGTATTCGTTATTGGATGACACGCAGACGTCTTTCGGTTCCTATACGCCACAAAACTATGATCGCCAAACTCACGGGCAAGTTACGATGTTTGAAGCGGTTAAGAAATCCTACAATTTAGCACCTGTTTGGTTACTGAGTAAAATAGGCGTGGGGACGGGAATCTCATTTGCCAATAAGCTGGGTACCACCCTGAATCCTCAGAAGGATCAGAATTTAGCTGTTGCACTAGGTGGTCTGACGGATGGTGTATCGCCACTGCAAATGGCTGGAGCTTACACAGCTTTTGCGAATGCAGGGAGTCAGAACAAAACGCATGCAATTTTACGTATAACCGATGCACAAGGAAAAGAAATTGCGGCATATAAGCCGGAGAAGAAGCAAGTTATGCAGCCGAGTACAGCCTACTACATGACTCTGTTGCTACAGGGTGTTGTGGAGACAGGTGGTACGGGTGTGAAAGCGAAGTTCAACCGTCCGGTTGCTGGGAAGACAGGATCAACAGGACTTGATATTAAGGGGATCGAACAGTACGATCGGGATGTATGGTTTGTTGGCTATACCCCTGAATGGACTGCGGCTGTCTGGGAAGGTTTCGATAAAGTCGACTCCAAACATTATGTGACGGTGGGAAGCGGCAGCACGGCTGCAATTTTCAAGACAGTCATGTCAAAAGCGCTAGCAGACAAGCCGATTACAAACTTCGTTAAGCCAGCCAATGTGGACGATTTGAAAGAACCGCCTAGTGGCATTTCAGATGTTACGGCCACTTATATTCCAGAATCAAAACGTGTTAAAATTGAATGGACCTCTCTTGGAGATAAAGTTAGTTACGAATTGTATCGTAAAGGTTCGACGGAGCCTGAAGCAAAAATGATAATTCAAACACCGAAAGTAATGGTCGAGGATACGACGATAAATAGCGCAGAAACTTACCAATATTATGTAGTGCCACTGGCGTCGGATTCGAATACACCAGGTGCGAAGTCAAATGTTGCTACAGTCGTCATTCCGAAGGACGATTCACTTCCGAATGGTGGAATTACGTCACCATCTCCGTCGGTATCGCCGTCACCATCGCCAGGGAACGGGGGGAATAATCCGAATCCATCCCCATCACCTAGTGGAAAACCTGTTCCTTCGACTTCACCAGGGGCAACGATTAAGCCAGGTACGGGCACAGATACGGGAACAAGTCCAACACCTTCTCCAACGCCAACGCCAAGCCCATCTCTAAATCCTAAGCCGAGTCCAACTCTCTCTCCACCACCGGTAAATTTGCCGAATGAGGAGAAGCCAAAGATTGGTACTTAACTGAAGTGAGAGCATTATGGAGGCTCAGAAAGAGTCTCCTGGCTCCCGCAGGTCAAGGCGGACAAGCCGTAATCATTGCTATGTAATGGCATTTGATTGCATGTCCACACTATTGCAACTGATGAGATGATAACAACCAAAATGAACTGGAGGAAATACAATGAACCTAGCTGCCAAATCCATGAAAACCAAAATGCTTCTGACTGCTTCTTTACTTACATTAACCCTTATCGCCTCCGCGTGTGGTAACAAACCTGCGGAAACTCCTGCGGCATCGACATCGACAACAGGTGCGAAACAATGGAGTCAAGCACCAGAGATGAAGATTGATACGAACAAAACATATCAGGCAGAAGTAACAACGTCCAAGGGAACATTTACAATCGATTTGTACGCTAAAGAGGCACCGAAAACGGTGAACAACTTCGTCTTTTTATCCAAAGAGGGATTCTATAACAACGTGACGTTTCACCGCATTATCAAAAACTTCATGATCCAAACGGGAGATCCTCAAGGAACAGGCAGAGGGGGTCCAGGTTATAAATTTGCTGATGAACTGAAAACAACACATAAGTATGAGCCAGGTACGGTGGCAATGGCAAACTCAGGTGCGAACACGAATGGCAGCCAATTCTTCATTTGTTCAGGTGCGGATTGCGCTAATTTGAACAGTACGCCGAATTATTCGATCTTCGGAAAAGTCACAGCAGACAGTATGGCCACAATTACGAAAATCGCTGAAACACCAGTAGAAATGGGTGGGGAATCTACCCCAAGTAAGCCGAAAGAAAAGGTAACCATTAACACCATTGTGATCAAAGAAAAATAAACTAACATGAAGAATATTTTCATTAAAAGATAGGAGTGGATCTCATGAAACAACCGTGCCTATTGTTCCATGGATTTACAGGTGGACCTTATGAGGTTGAGCCGTTAGCTCGGCATTTGCGAGAGCGTGGTCAGCTATGTGAGGTGCCAATCCTACCTTGGAATGGAGAAAGCCGTCATCAGCTTCACGCTTCACGTTGGGAAGATTGGGTGGGGGCAGCTGAAGGGCATGCCGCCAAAATGACGGAAACGTATGGGTCATTCGATATGGTTGGATTCTCAATGGGAGGTTTACTGGCAGCTTACTTGTCAGTTCGTTATCCTGTGCGGAGACTCATACTATTAAATACCGCGGTCATTTACGTCAGCCCAGGCCGGCTCTTGAGTGTCCTTCGTGAGGAATGGAAGTATCAACGCAAAATTACGTTAATTAAGGGGAAATCTACCCCACTCGTTGCAACCTGGCAATTTACGAGACTCGTCCGACACCTGAAGCCGGAGCTCAGTTTAGTGAATAAGCCAACCCTGATAGCGCAAGCGGAGCGAGATCAAGTGATTCATCCGCAGAGTGCGCGGTATATTTATAGCAAGCTCAGAGGACAGCGAGAGCTTCACTGGCACGCCAAATCGGATCATTTAATCTGTTTGAGCGAAGACGCCCCAGCCTTATTTCGGCAGGTAAGTACATTTCTGGATAAGGAGTAGGAAGGATGCCGGCTAAGCCTAGCATGAACAAAAAACAACGCGCTATCGAACCTGCACCAATGAAGAAGAAGGCTAGTGCGTCCAAAGGAAAAAAGCCATCCAGATTGTATCGCTTATTTGTAAGAACATTTCAATTCGTTCTCATCTCTTTTGCTTTGCTGGTGAGTTGGGTCGTGTTTATCCAATGGAAAATACAGTTAGGACCGAATCAACCAAGTTTGCCTAAGCAAGTCGATGTCGGGATCGTACTAGGAGCATCGCTGCGCAATGATATCCCAAGTCCTGGGTTGCAAGAACGGCTGGACTTGGCTGTGGAGTTGTACAAGCAGGGGCGATTCAAACAACTTATTGTATCCGGTGGTTTGGATCATAATGGTTCTAAGCTGACAGAAGCTGAGGGCATGAGGGACTACTTGGTGAAGAATGGAGTGCCGAAGACAAGCATACTTCTTGAGCCTATGGCAACGAGTACATATGAGAATTTACTATTCAGTAAACAAATTATGGATGAGAAGTCGCTTGTTAGCTCAATCATCATCACACATAAGTTTCATAGCTCACGGTCACTCGATATCGCAGAAACGATTGGTTTCAAAGATCCGCTGGTGTCGGGGGCCAAGTCTGATGTGCTATTCATGCCTTATCATGACACGAGAGAAACACTTGCTTACTCGAATTGGTATTTGACCAAATTACAATTAAAACTCGGGTTGAAATGAAGAAAGCATGACAGATGGCGGGATACCGCTATCTGTCATGCTTTTTCTTATCCATTTACGATGGTACCACCATTGACATGAAGAATTTGCCCTGCCATGTAAGAGGCATCTTCACTTGCTAGAAACACATAGCTGGGTGCTAATTCACTAGGCTGTCCGGCACGTTGCATCGGGGTCGTAGAACCGAAGACCTCAACTTCCTGCGCTGTAAATGTAGAGGGAATTAACGGTGTCCAGATGGGACCAGGAGCAACACCGTTCACTCGGATTCCTTTGGCGCTCAATTGTAAGGAGAGTGAGCGGGTGAAGGTAACTATGGCACCTTTCGTTGATGAATAATCAATTAATTGTTCGTGACCATGGTAAGCCGTGATGGAAGCGGTGTTAATAATCGCACTACCCCGTTTAAGATGCGGAAGAGCGGCTTGCGTCATGTAAAAATAGGAGAAAATATTCGTGCGGAATGTGCGTTCAAGCTGCGCTGACGTAATATCCGCTATACTTTGCTGAGGATGCTGCTCAGCAGCATTATTAACAAGAATGTCCAGTTTGCCGAATTTTTGAATAACTTGGGCAACGACCTGTTTGCAGAAATGCTCATCGCCGATGTCGCCTGCAATATGTGAGCATTCACGGCCCGCTTGTTCCACATGTTGCTGAGTTTCCTCTGCGTCCTTGTGCTCATTGAGGTAAACGATAATGACATCGGCACCTTCTTTGGCGTAAGCTACGGCAATTGCCCGTCCGATCCCACTGTCACCTCCCGTAATGATGGCAACTTTATCCTTCAATTTGCCAGCGGGCTTATAGCTCTTATTCTCAAATTCGGGAAGTGGCTTCATTTCGGCTTCAATGCCGGGTTGATGATTCTGATGCTGCGGGGGAAAAGTCGGTTTTTCTTTGGTGGCAGTCATTTGATGTAATGGGCTCCTTTCATCCTAAGAAATTCTTAGTTAGGATGATACAAGAGCCTCCAAATCATACTTCACTCGGTAATGATAGCCATATGTCACTTGGTACCCTAGCTTCTCGTATAACGTAACTGCGGGGACATTGTCCGCAATCACTTGCAAATATTGTTCAGTCGCCCCTTGGGAGATGCTCCAACTCGTCATTGCATGAAGAATGGCATAGCCATATCCCTTGCCGCGGTATTCTTCATGTACGATCACATTGACGAAACCAGCCCATGATCCTTCTACAATTGCTGTGCCAAGTGCGACAATCTGACCTTGGTTCTTCAATGTGATGAAAGCTTTCGGTTCCGGCATGCGATCACTTAATCCTTGATAGAAGCTCCGACGCTCCTCTGGGTATTTCTCTAAAAGGAGGAAGGCATCCAGCCACTCAGTAGTTACAGCATGTGTAATTTCTATTTTGAGAGATCGTGCTGACGGGTATCGCTTCTGAAGACGTTCTTCCGCGTGATCAGCTACTCGTTGGCATTTGGCCGTCATCAGATAACATGGTGTATCTAGTTCGTAGCCCTGGTCTTGCAGCAAGTTGTCTAATTGATCAGGAGAGGCAGTACTTATATGAAAAATGGCAGGTAACCCATGACTATGGTAAAATTGTTCAACATAGTTCAGCCATTTGTCATCACTCGGGTATGGTCCTATAGCAAACACGCTGTTTGCTCGCTTCGTTATCCCGTTAGATACTCTAATGCGCCATTGATCAACCATTGTAGTACTTTCAGCTGGCCATGTATTTGCAGCGATGCGATCAAGAAATTCGAAATAACCGTGTTCTGTTTTCATGAAAAGGCCCTCCATCCTCACTTATATGTTACATGAATATACAATTTAATGCATAAAAATTCAATCATTAATACCAACTTTGTACCCATTCATGTTAAAGGAGGAAGACTTTGATGGAAGTGCGACTTCGAACGGCAACAGGGGAAGACTACCATGCTGTGAATGCGATTATTCGCGAAGGCCAGGAAGAGCATGCAGAGGCATTGCCAGACCGATTTGCCAAACTCGATCATGTTGTGGCAATGGGCTGGTATCGAAGCTTCTCGGATCGGACGGATAAAGAAATTATTGTTGCAGAGATTGGCTTGCATATCGTCGGTGTCGCAATGCTAGAGATGAAGCGAAGCCCAAACTATGAAGCACTAGTATCACGCAAGTATGCCTATTTAAATGAACTTGCCGTTGCCGCTGCATATCAGCGTCAGGGAATTGGTAAGCGACTCTATCAGGCGTCTGTTGATTGGGCACGAGCTCGTGAAGCTGAATCACTCGAGCTGAATGTTTGGGAATTTAATGAACGTGCTTTACGTTTCTATGCATCCCTTGGGATGCAGACCTTAAATCGTACGCTGACGACAAACTTATTGAAATAGAAGGAGAATCCCTATGCTGTTTATCGATAATGAAGGTATCACAGATCCGAGAATCAATCTAGCCATCGAAGAATTCGCCTTACGCAAGCTACCAGCGGGAGAGAGTTATTTACTTTTTTATATAAACGAACCTTCGATTATTATTGGCAAGAACCAGAATACGTTAGAAGAAATTAATCCTGAGTATGTGAAAGCAAACAAGCTGCATGTGGTACGCCGGTTGTCTGGTGGAGGTGCGGTATACCATGATTTAGGAAATTTGAATTTCAGCTTCATTACCCAAGATGACGGGAATTCGTTTCATAATTTTCAGAAGTTTACGGCGCCTGTTGTTGAGGCATTGCAGTCACTTGGTATCGGAGCTGAATTAACAGGTCGCAATGATATTCAAGTAGGGGAACGCAAAATTTCAGGCAATGCGCAATTTGCAACCAAGGGTAGAATGTTCAGTCATGGGACCCTGTTATTCGATTCAGAGATCGAAAACGTCGTTTCGGCTCTGCGTGTCGATCCTGATAAAATTCAATCCAAAGGAATTAAATCAATACGAAGTCGAGTCGCAAACATCGTGGAGTTTCTGGAGGTACCAATGACGATGGCAGCCTTTCGGACGAAGTTGCTTCTTTCCATTTTCGGAGCTGAGGAATCTAAGGTGCCTACATATAAATTAACTGAGGAAGATTGGACGCAGATTCATCAGATTTCAGAGGAACGATATCAGAACTGGGATTGGAATTATGGCAAATCACCTAAAAGCACCATTCAGCATGCCAAAAGAATTGAAGGTGTTGGCAGGGTAGATATTCGATTAAACATCGAAGAAGGTCATGTTCAGCATGTTAAAATATTTGGCGATTTCTTTGGTGCCCATGATGTCGCTGAGCTCGAAAATAAGCTGAGTGGCGTGCGATATGAGGAAAGTGCGGTTCGCGAACGATTGGCAGACGAGGAATTGAAGCGCTACTTTGGTGCTTTGGATAAGGAGACATTCGTGACTTTGCTTATGCTAACTTAATTGGGATTGAAGTAAATATGCAAAGACTATGGAATTCGGGCAGATGCTGCGGTCTAAATTGGTGTTTACAAGCGTAGGATGGTGGATACGTACTAATTAACCATCATGTAAACGAGGTGATCCTCATGAGTGGTAGAAGCTTGCCATCCAGACAAATCAACATCGTTTTACGGCAGCCGGAACCTGGCAGTCAGCGGCGAACTGTTGAGGGAGCAGGCGGGCAGTCAGGCGCTTCACCCCTTGCCGACGCCGAGCCGATGATCTCTGGCAAAAGGACGCCGATGGAGGGTCCGCTATCGGATGTGTTCAAAGAATTGAATGGGCTGATTGGCTTAGAAAATGTCAAAGAATTGGTGCATGAAATCTATGCGCTGCTGCAGATCTCGCAATTTCGAGTTGAAGCCGGTCTTATGAGCAATGCTCATGTGTACCATATGATTTTCAAGGGCAGCCCTGGAACAGGGAAGACGACAGTAGCACGATTGTTAGGACGTATGTTTCATGCAATGGGCGTACTCAGTAAAGGGCATTTCATTGAAGTGGAGCGTGCAGACCTCGTAGGTGAATACATTGGACATACTGCACTTAAAACGCGTGAACTCATGAAAAAAGCGATGGGCGGCGTCCTATTTATTGATGAGGCATATAGCTTGGCACGCGGCGGCGAGAAGGATTTTGGGAAAGAATCAATTGATGCTTTGGTCAAAGGAATGGAAGATAAGAAAAATGATTTCATCCTCATTCTAGCGGGATATAGTGAGGAAATGGAGCAATTCCTAGCCACGAACCCTGGACTTCCTTCACGCTTTCCAATTCAGATTGATTTTGAGGATTATGCCATCGATCAATTAATACAAATTACTGAACTTATGGCGAAGGAACGGGAATACGTGTTGCTGCCGCAAACCCTTGCGAAGCTAAAGCAACATCTTGCCGAAGAGAAAGCGATGACTTGGCGTTCATTCAGCAATGCGAGGTACGTGAGGAATATTTTGGAGAAAGCGATGCGGCATCAAGCTGTACGTTTGTTAAGTCAATATGTGAATGCTCCTTCCAAACTTGAGCTGATGTCGATTCGACCAGAAGATGTGAAATTTAAATAACAGCACATAGAGCTAATTAACTTATTTAAGTTAATTGGCTTTTTTTATATAGAAAGCAATTGACAGATAAGAGGATTGGAGTAAAATAAACAGAGTAATTATTACGGTGATAATGATTATCAGTATTATTTATAAATGAGTGTGAGAAGGTAACGTGTTACCACGCAGAAGGAGTTGACAGGATTGCGGAAAGTTCTTGTAACCAGCTGGATAGCACTGCTATTGATGCTTTCTGTGCCTATGATCGTTAGTGCCAAACCGCAGGATGATCTGGCCAAAGAAGATGTAGGCATCGTTAATGCCATTCAAGCTGCAGAAAACGGCAATATTGAGCAAGCGACGAAATTGTTTGAAGCTTTTCAAATCAATTGGCTGAGCTATGAAGATGGGATTAAGGAACAATCCTTAGCAGCGTATCAGAAAATAGAAGGAGCCATGGGCGAAGCTTCACTGCAAACGATGAAGCAACCAGTCGACGCTGTGAAGCTTGCGGCAAAGTTGAAGGATTTACATACGCTGAATACGTATTTCGTAGAAGGCAATCTCACCGTGTTCGGTTCATCAGCCCGGAGTGATAGTAAGGTGACTGTTGCGTCGCTAGTTACGTTGTTGGAGAAAGCAACAGATCAAGTGAAGCAGAACGATACGGAAGGGGCTTCCGAAAGTATTCAAACCTTGCGTAATTCGTGGTTACTTATTGAGGGAATCGTTTTGACACAGTCACAAGCAGTATATACCTCGATGGAGAGGGATATGGTGACAGCCTACGCTCAGCTTTCAGCTAGTCCGCCTCAAATGGAAGCTGCCGCTGGGACGATTGCACGCATGCAGGCAGACCTACAGCCATTAGCGTCCAAGACAAGCTATACGATGCTAGATGCGACCACAATTATTTTGCGGGAAGGGTTAGAGGCTCTATTAGTCATTATTGCATTGCTCGGGTTTCTCAACAAATCGGGTCATGGCGACAAGAAAAGATGGATCTGGTTTGGAGTTTATGGCGGACTAGTTGTCAGTCTGGGGCTAGGCATTGTGGTCAAGCAGTTGTTCTCGGCTAGTGCTTTTGGAAATAACAACTTTCTGATTGCTGGTTGTACGGGAGTTTTTGCCGCTCTTATGCTCTTGTACATGAGTTATTGGCTGCATAGCAAATCAAGTATTTCCAATTGGCAATCCTATATTCGTAATCAAAGCGTAAAGGCGTTGGCAACTGGCAGTTTGACCTCACTAAGCATACTTGCCTTTCTAGCTGTGTTTCGAGAAGGAACAGAGACGGTCTTATTCATGATCGGAATGGCATCTTCGATTTCTCTCGCTTCATTGCTTGGCGGGATCGGGATTGGTGTAGGCATGCTTCTCATGATTGCATTTCTCATTTTGAAAATCGGATTACGTATTCCAATGCGACCATTTTTCTTAATTTCAAGTGTGTTTGTATTCTACTTATGTTTCAAATTTGCCGGAATGGGCGTTCATGGACTTCAATTAGCGGGTTATCTGCCGGCAACGACAGCCGATTGGCTGCCTAGCTGGGATGCTGTTGCTCTTTATCCAACCTTAGAGAGCGCAATCCCACAATTCATCCTATTGCTTCTGGCACTCTTTGCTGTGGTCAGAGATCGTCTTCAAACCATAGCTAATCGAAATGTGACTATTCAGAGTAAATCCTAATTAAAAGATAAGTGGAGGGTATTTCCCATGAAAAAAAGATATCAAGTTATGATGTTAGCAGCAGCAACCACGCTTGTCCTTGCAGGTTGTGGCAAATCAGAACCAACCGAGGTTGCAAAGGTACCATTTAAAGATGGTTCGACGACTTTAGTGACAAGTGTCGATAACTTAAAAGTTCAAATAGAGGCTTCAAAAGTGAAAGATGCCAAGAAACTTGCTGATCAACTAGAAGATCAATGGGCGAGCTTCGAGGATGAAGTTAAACCTAAATTCCCAGAATTGTATTTTAAAGTTGAAAAATTTCTGACTCCGCTTGAAGCGGGATTGAAGGAAGATAAGTTAGACTACCCTACTTTAAAGGCTTTGAATACGAATCTCAAAGCAGCGTTGACGGAGCTGACAACTTCATTTGCCGACAATAAAGGTGCTGTTAACAAAGACGTCATTGAAGCATCTGCAGCGATGAAGGATGCAGCCAAAGCTTATAATAAATATGTACAAGACCAGGGTAACCAATTGGTGACTTTGCTCGATCAATTGAACACAGCTATTAAGAGCGGCGATTTGAAAAAAGCATCGGAAGCATATGGACTAGCACGCATGCCGTATGAGAGAATCGAACCGATCATCGAAACGTTCGCCGAACTGGATGGCGTGATGGATGCTCGCGTAGATGATTTCAAAAGCGAGAAGGATCCTGCTTTTACTGGTTATCACCGAATCGAATACTTATTGTTTGTGAAGAAAAACATCAAGGATGCCGAGCCATTTGCAGCGCGTTTGCTTGAAGATGGCAAGAAAATGCAACAAGCGATTGCAGCGACAACGATTTCACCTACAGATTTTATCGCAGGTGTAGGGGAATTGATGGAAGAAGCCCAATCTAGCAAGATTACAGGTGAAGAAGAGCGTTGGAGTGGTGCAACAGTGCCGGTAATCCGAGCAAATGTAGAAGGCGCCCAAGCGATCTATGATCTTGTGAAAGTGGAATTGAAGAAGAAAGATGCGGCCTTGGATGATAAAATCAGCAAAAGTTTAGCAACTGTTATTGAAACGATGAACACACTTTCGCCTGTTGGACCAACATGGACGGATTTCAGTAAATTAGAGCAATCCAAACAAGTTGATTTGAAAAATAAGCTAGAAGCATTGGCTGAACCACTTGTTAAAATGCCAGGGACGCTAAGCAAATAGAGGAAAGAGGTTAAGCGGTATGTCTGACAAAATGAATCGTCGAGCCTTCTTAGGAATGACCGCTGCAGGTGCGGCGGGCGTTGTTTTGGGAGATTTACTGGGGAAGGTCCAAGCCGCACATCCAACGAATAAAGCCGCCGCTACCGTAACCAATGAGACACACGATTTCTATGGCACTCATCAAACAGGGGTAGTTACACCTCAACAGAACTTTGCTAATGTGGCGGCTTTCGATATAACGACAAGCGATCTGTTGGAACTGAAAGCACTGATGAAGCAATGGACAGAGATTGCAGCAACCCTTATGGCAGGAAGTCCCCTTGCGGTTGAGCCGCAGGATGCGGCATTTCCTCCAACGGATACAGGCGAACAGCTTGGTCTTGATACGGGGAAATTGACGCTTACCTTTGCGGTGGGAGCCTCTCTATTTGAGAAGGAAGGCGTTGATCGATTTGGTCTTCGCTCCCGCAAACCATCAGGACTGACCGAGATGCCAATCTTCCATAAAGATTCCTTGCAGGAGCAATTGACACATGGAGACATTGTCGTCCAAGCATGTTCAGATGATCCGATGATTTGTTTCCACGCGATTCGTAATTTATCCAAAGCAGCTAGAGGTGTTGCCCACCTGCGTTGGCAGCAAACCGGTCAACTTGGCGTGAAAGCGCAAGGGACGAAACGGAATTTATTCGGATTTAAAGATGGTACGGCAAATCCTTCTGTGCAGGATGATTCTTTTATGAAAAGTAACGTTTGGATCGATTCTGGAGATGGAGCCTCATGGTTAGCTGGTGGCACTTATATGGTCGTTCGCCGCATTCAAATGAGGATTGAAACGTGGGATCAACAAACATACTCTGATCAAGAACAGATTATTGGCCGTCAGAAAGTTTCCGGAGCACCTATGGATGGTAGCGATGAGTTCGATACGCCACAGTTTGCTTCAGACGCCGAAGGCAAAGTAACGCCTTTAGATTCGCATATTCGTTTATCCAATCCGCGTACGGGGGAGAAGTCTGAGCGTGAACGCATTTTGCGGCGAGGTTATAATTTCATGGAAAATCTGGACAGTGTAGGTCGCATCAATGCAGGACTCCTATTTGTCTGTTTCAATCGGAATATCCAAACACAGTTTGAATCCATTCAGCAACGATTGACCAATCCCAAAATGCCGGATCAAATGCTGGCTTATACGGATACAACAGGCGGCGGCTATTTTGCAGTATTGCCAGGAGTTGCAACGAAAGGAACGTATCTAGGTCAGGCTTTATTTGAGTAAAATAAGCTTCGTGAGGCAGGGTTGTTGCGCGAGTAGAGTGATCTACTTGTGGCACTTCCCTGTTTTTTGTTAGCAAGACAGTTATAATCGAATTTTCCTGTGCGTCAAATTGACTTTCCTAATCATTTCCTCCACAATGATGAAGGAATAGGCCATGTAGGCCTTATTTCAGTCCTAATAAGTAATCTGATGGAAGTTAAAGGAGACGACTATGAAAACTACTTCACATATGGTTGAAAAAGAAATTGATGACAGAGCAGTACTCGTCAGTTTGATTACACAGAAGCAGAAGAAGAATGAATTACTGGCAGAATATTCGTTGCAAGAGCTTGTGAAACTGGCTGAGACAGCGGGTGTGCAGGTCTTGGAAACGATGACACAGAACAAAGAAGCCAAGGATACCAAATGGTTTATTGGGAAAGGGAAGGTTGAAGAGTTAAAGCTGATGTTGGAAGAGCTTGGCGGGAATACGGCGATCTTCGATCAAGAGCTTTCCGGTGCGCAGGTTCGCAATCTAGAAGCAGCGCTTGATGTGAAAATTATTGATCGCACACAACTTATTCTGGATATATTCGCACAGCGTGCCAAAACACGCGAAGGGATTATTCAGGTTGAATTGGCGCAGCTTAGCTATCTCTTACCTAGACTTTCAGGGCAAGGGAAAAACTTGTCGCGTTTAGGTGGCGGTATTGGGACAAGAGGACCAGGGGAATCGAAGCTGGAAACAGATCGTCGGCATATCCGCGGGCGTATTGACGAGTTGAAAGCGCAGCTGGAAGAAGTTGTTCGTCACCGTACGTTACATCGGGAACGTCGTAAGAAAAGTGGCGTTTTCCAAGTTGCTTTAGTGGGGTATACCAACGCAGGAAAGTCTACATTGTTGAAACAATTAACACAAGCAGACGTCTATATTGAGAATCAACTATTCGCAACATTGGATCCGACTTCACGCACAATGGTACTGCCAAGCGGCAAAGAAATCGTCCTCACAGATACAGTTGGATTTATTCAAAATTTACCTCATGATCTCGTCGCTTCGTTCCGCGCCACATTAGAAGAGGCGAATGAAGCAGATTTGATTCTGCATGTTGTAGATAGCTCTACGGATATGCGTAACGAGCAGATGCGCATTGTACAGGAAGTATTAGAGGAGCTTGGCGCTCATCAGAAAGAACAAATCACCATTTTCAATAAAATTGATCTCTGTCCTACAGCTGATCTGGAGTTGCTTTCAACAGAAGGCGAATTCATGAAAATGAGTGCCTATACGCCTGAAGATTTGGAACGTCTTCGCATCACAATTGAGAATAAGCTCATGGGTGATAGTAAAGAGTTCCGCATTCCTGCCAATAAAGGGGATATCATTGCTCTCATGTACCGCATTGGTGAGGTGCTGGAGACAGATGTGGATGGGGAAGACATGGTTTTCAAGGTAAGGGTGAACAAAGAGGATTATGTGAAACAAGCTTATTTGCTTGTTGATTATGATCAATCGACAGCCATGCCAGGGCAGGACGAGAACGAGGGAGAGAGCAACTAAGATGCATTTCGGGGAAAAAGTAATGGATAGAATGGCAAGGGCGGAGCAGCGTGTAGAGAGCGCATTTCGCCAAATCGAGAAAACCATCGACATCAATCAATGGAAGGTGATTCGCGCCTTTCAGGAACATAAAGTAAGTGATTATCATTTTGCTTCTTCGACAGGTTATGGGTACAATGATCGAGGCAGAGAAGTGCTTGACCTTGTCTATGCGGATGCAATGGGAGCAGAGGCAGCACTTGTTCGTCCGCATTTTGTTTCAGGGACACACACCATTGGTACCGCTTTGTTCGGTGTTTTGCGTCCTGGCGAACACCTACTTTACATCACAGGTAAACCCTATGATACGTTGCACAAGGTTATTGGCAAGCCAGGCGATGGCACGGGCTCCTTACAAGACTTTGGCATCGGCTACGGTGAAGTCGCGCTCTTAGAGGATGGTTCGCCAGACTGGCAGGCGATCGCAGCAGCCATACAGCCGAACACGAAGGTGATCGGCATCCAGCGTTCACGCGGCTACTCGTGGCGGCCGTCGTTCACCGTCGAACAAATCGGCGAAATGGTCCGATTTGTCAAAGAGATCAACCCAGAGCTGATTGTCTTCGTGGACAATTGCTATGGCGAATTCACAGAGCCGCAGGAGCCGACGCAGGTAGGCGTCGATCTGATGGCCGGCTCGCTGATCAAGAACCCCGGCGGCGGCATCGCCCCTTCGGGCGGCTATATCGCCGGGCGGCGCGACCTCGTGGAGCTCGCCGCGTACAGATTGACCGCCCCCGGCATCGGGGGCGAGGTCGGTGCCATGCTCGGCGCGACGCGAGCGATGTTTCAAGGGCTATTCCTTGCCCCGCATTTGGTGGGGCAAGCGGTCAAGGGCTCGGTCTTCGCGGCGGCGATATTCGAAGACCTCGGTTTCGTCAGCTCTCCGCGCTGGGATGCGGCGCGAACGGACTTGATTCAAGCGATCCGCTTCACGTCGGCGGAGCATTTGATTACCTTCGTGCAAGGCATCCAGAAGGCGTCTGCTGTCGATTCACATGTCGTACCTGAACCTTGGGACATGCCTGGGTATGAGCATCCTGTTATCATGGCTGCAGGAACGTTCATTCAAGGAGGCAGCTTAGAACTATCCGCAGATGCGCCAATTCGTGAACCTTATATCGCTTATATGCAAGGTGGCTTGACCTATTCACATTGCAAGTTAGGTGTACTAACTGCCCTCCAACATATGGAAGATAAGGGATTACTGTGAAAAATTAAACTGTGAACAAACCTGACACTCCTTGACACGTTTTTGTTAGAAAGGTACAATGAGAATGAGGTACTTACTGACCAGGAGTGATTAGCATGAGTGATGAAATACGTAGGAATATGGCGTTATTCCCCATAGGGATCGTCATGAAGCTAACAGATTTAACAGCACGACAAATTCGTTACTATGAGCAGCACGAATTAATCATCCCAGCTCGAACCGCCGGTAATCAAAGGCTCTATTCGTTTAATGACGTAGAACGTCTTCTTGAGATTAAAGATTTGATTGAAAAAGGCGTGAACATTGCGGGTATCAAGCAAGTTCTTATTCCTGTGGATAAGGACTCCGAAGATGCAACGATTTTAAACGAGCACACCGAAGTGAAACGGAAAGAATTAACCGACTCTCAATTGCACAAAATGCTGAAGCAACAATTGATTGGCGGAGGGAAACGTCCGGATCAAGTTTCTTTGATACAAGGCCAGTTGTCCCGATTTTACAAGTAAATTCGGTAGTTTAAATTCCTTAACATTCGAGAGGAGAATGCGCACGTGACCTATAATAATAACTATAGTAAAGATGATATTCTTCGCATTGCCAAAGCTGAAAACGTTCGCTTTATCCGTTTGCAATTCACAGACTTGATGGGAAGCATTAAAAACGTTGAAATTCCTTTAAGCCAACTTGAGAAAGCGCTTGATAATAAAATGATGTTCGATGGTTCTTCTATCGAAGGGTATGTACGTATTGAAGAATCAGATATGTATTTATATCCTGATTTGGATACATGGGTTATCTTCCCGTGGGTTACAGAAAGCAAAGTCGCTCGATTGATCTGCGATATCTATATGCCTGACGGTACTCCGTTTCCTGGAGATCCACGTGCCATTTTGAAGAATGCATTGAAACAAGCAGAAGAAATGGGCTACACAGCGATGAACGTTGGACCTGAGCCAGAATTCTTCTTGTTCAAAACAGATGACAAAGGCAACCCAACGACTGAATTGAATGACCAAGGTGGTTACTTCGATTTGGCTCCGATGGATCTTGGGGAGAACTGTCGTCGGGATATTGTGTTAACACTGGAAGAAATGGGCTTCGAAATTGAAGCTTCTCACCATGAAGTAGCGCCTGGTCAGCACGAAATCGATTTTAAATATGCGGATGCGATTAAAGCTGCCGATCAAATTCAAACGTTCAAACTTGTTGTTAAAACAGTAGCGAGACAGCACGGTTTGCACGCGACATTTATGCCGAAACCGTTGTTCGGAATGAATGGTTCAGGTATGCACTGTCACCAATCCTTGTTCAAAGGTGAGACGAATGCCTTCTACGAGGAGAGCGACAAATTAGGATTAAGCACAGTTGCAAGACAATATATGGCTGGTGTTCTGCGTCATGCGCGTTCTTTCGCAGCAATTACGAACCCAACTGTTAACTCATACAAACGTTTAGTTCCTGGTTATGAAGCTCCTTGTTATGTAGCTTGGTCTGCTAGTAACCGTAGCCCAATGATTCGGATTCCGGCTTCCCGTGGTCTTAGCACACGTGTTGAAGTTCGTAACCCAGATCCAGCGGCAAATCCTTACCTCGCGCTTGCTGTTTTGCTTGCAGCTGGATTGGATGGCATCAAGAACAAAATGCAGCTTCCTCCGCCAACAGATCGTAACATCTATGTAATGACGGAAGAAGAGCGTGAAGCAGAAGGCATCCCTAGCTTGCCTCTTAACTTGAAACAAGCGCTAGATGAGTTGCTTCGCGACGATGTCGTTTGCGACACACTTGGTGAGCATGCGCTAGCGCATTTCTACGAGTTAAAAGAAATCGAGTGGGATATGTACCGCACGCAAGTTCACCAATGGGAGAGAGATCAGTATCTGTCTCTGTACTAGAATAATTGGAACCCTCGACGCTGAGCGTTGGGGGTTTCTTTGTTTTTATCACTATCCTAATCTGTTAGCGGTGTGAGCTAGGAAGGAGTTAACCTATCTTAATAGGGGGGAGACTGCTACATCATCTGCTTATATACCTCCATTTATGCGTGCGGTGAGAGCTGAGTGGAAGTGAGCGCTGAATCAATGAGAAGTCTATAGATTAAATGTAAGAACGGGGTGTAGATTATTCATTTAAACCAATAAATAAATGAACAGGGAGGAATCTACTGTGATCTCAGCAATTAAATGGATTTTCTACAGCTAAAGTAGAGAAAATAGAGAGAATTCGCAATATAAATGGATTTCCTACATTTAATTTTATCTATTTAACTCGATTTGATCGATAAAGTTAAAAATAACTACATATTTTCCATCTAAGTAGATTTTTTGAAGGATTTTAGGTCAAATTACTGTATGTTTTCCAGCTAATTCGAGTTGCTTAGTAGTTTCTGCCCCAAAACCATCATTTCTGCAAGTCAAGTCTTAGCACCTCAGCACCCAAGCACTCTACTAACCGAGCAACTGTGCCCCATTCATTGCCAATGACTAATTAGGTATTGTATGATTAGAGGGACAGCTAGATACGTATTGCCCTTCAGTCTCGCATGGAATGTACTGATGGGCTTTTTAACGCGAAGGAGAGTAATTGAACAATGGACAATTTTAAACGTAATTTAGAGAAGTATGCAGAGTTAGTCATTCGAATCGGTGTTAACTTAAATAAAGGTCAAGATTTGTTGGTGGAAGCTCCCATTGAGACATTGGATTTAACAAGATTAATCGTTCAGAAAGCGTACGAGGCTGGAGCAAATTTTGTCCATGTGCATTGGCAGGATGATGTGGTAACTCGCAATAAATTTGATTATGCCTCCGAGGAATCAATGGATTATTATCCGGAGTGGTATACGACGATGCTCGAACGTTTTGTAGAAAACGGAGGAGCTTTATTGAACATTAAAGTACCGAATCCGAATTTATACGATGGTATAGATGCCAGTTTAATTTCTCGAGCATCGAAAGCCGCTTCAACAGCTAGAAGCAAGTATCAGCAATATGTGCGAACAGGTGAGTTCAGTTGGTGTTTAATTAAAGCTCCTACGGAGGCTTGGGCTTCAATTGTGTATGGAGATCTGCCCGAGGAGCAGCGAGTTCCTGCGATGTGGGATGCTATTTTTAAATTCAACCGTGTCTATGAAGAAAATCCTGTTGAGGCTTGGTTATCACATTTGAATACACTGAAAGCTACACATAGCTTGTTGAATGAAAGAAGTTACAAAGCTTTACGTTACCGGGCTACGGGTACGGATTTACGTGTCGAACTGCCGGAAGGACATATTTGGCTAGGTGGAGATAACGAGAACTCGCGCGGTATTCGCTATGTAGCCAATATGCCGACGGAAGAAGTGTTCACCATACCTAATCGCTCAGGTGTTAATGGTACTGTGGCAAGTACGATGCCATTAAATATTAATGGGGCGTTAGTGGATCGGTTCTCTTTTACTTTCGAAGATGGAAAGGTCGTAGATTTTCAAGCAGAAGTGGGTTATGACCACTTGGCACGTTTATTGGATATGGATGAAGGCGCGCGTTATTTAGGTGAGGTTGCACTCGTGCCATTTGATTCGCCGATTTCCAATGTGAATCGTATTTTCTACAACACAGGTATTGATGAGAATGCTTCTTGCCACTTGGCGTTGGGTAGTTGTTACCCGATTAATCTCAAGGATGGAACCAAGTTATCGAATGCAGAATTGAAGGCACGCGGAGGGAATAGCTCATTAATTCATGTAGACTTCATGATCGGGTCAGCAGAACTTGAAATCGATGGGGAACTAGAAGATGGTTCGATCGAACCAATCTTCCGTGCAGGGAATTGGGTATTGACGTTTTAAATGTAAAAAAGCAAGGCTCTTAAGTGAAGTTCACTTAATGAGCCTTGCTTTTTTGTGTCGTATCTGCCGTACTTACATATCCCGGAACAAACCAATTACTCGTCCAAGAATCGTTACATTCTTTAATAGGATAGGTTGTAAAGCAGAGTTCTCTGGTTGAAGGCGAATATGATCCTTCTCTTTGTAGAAACGCTTTACAGTAGCTTCATCATCTTCCGTCATCGCGACAACGATATCACCGTTATTCGCCGTTTGTTGTTGTTTGACAATAACATAGTCACCATTATGAATACCAGCTTCAATCATACTGTCTCCCATAATGCTTAGCATGAACACGTTGTTGTCACCAACCATACTTGTTGGAAGTGGGAAGTAATCTTCGATATTCTCTGTAGCTGTAATAGGAACACCAGCTGTTACTTTACCAACAAGGGGAACACGAGCAACGGAGACAGCGAATTGAGATTCTGCACCATCGAGCCCTAGAATTTCAATTGCACGCGGTTTGGTAGGATCTCGACGAATCATGCCTTTTTTCTCAAGACGTTCCAAATGGCCGTGTACGGTAGAACTGGAGGCAAGTCCAACAGCTTCGCCGATTTCTCGAACAGATGGCGGATAACCCTTATCTTTCACTTCGCTCTTAATGAATTCCATGATTGCTAGTTGACGCTGCGAAATTTTACTCATAAGATATCACTCCAATACTGGTAATCATTACCCAAAGTATAACATAGAACCCGAGTTCGTACAAACATAAGTTCGAGAAACTGTTGACTCAAACATGTGTTCGTGTTATTCTAAGAACAGAACAAATGTTTGGGGGATGATATTATGTATATGGCTTATTCACAATCAAATGGAAGAACAACACTTCAAGGTACTGCTCATGCATCCAAAGGGATGACGATTAAACGGGGTTATGCGAAACTACTACTTCGTTTCTTAGTGATAGCAGTAATTCTTGGAACTGTGTTTTCGTTCGGTGCGATCGTACAAGCCTATGCAGGTGATGGCAGTGTAACTGTGTCTACACCGATCCCTTCCGCACAACCAATTGCCGATGCTACGCAACACGAGAAGGTTGTTATTCAAAGTGGTGATACACTTTGGGGGATTGCAGAAACTCACAGAAAGAAAGGCAAGAACACACGTTCTTATGTCGAGAAATTGAGAGCATTTAATCACTTATCCAACAGTTCCTTACAAGAAGGGCAAGTTCTATTACTACCTTAATGAGCTAATTAATTGTGCTTGTTATAGATGTTTGTTCGAGGCATAGCTGTTTGTTGCTATGTCTCTTTGTGTTGTTTCCTTGACATTCCTAATCGGTGATGGCAAAGTAGTATTCATATGAAATTTTGACTGGGAGGATTACAATGAGTGACAGCATGGATAAGACAATTGAACGAATCAATGAACTAGCTCGGAAGGCAAAGACAGTTGGCCTAACAGATGCAGAGATTGATGAGCGAAATGAGCTAAGGAAAATCTATATTAATGCATTCAGGGGTAACCTGAAGGTTCAACTAGACTCCATTAAGTTTACTGACGAAGAGAAATAACCTTACTACAATAGATACTACATTCAAAGGGGAAATGAATGATGACGTTAAAAGCTGTGCTATTTGATTTAGATGATACGCTGTTATGGGACGATCGAAGTGTGGAGGAAGCATTTGCTGCAACTTGTGCAGAAGCGGCGAAGCATGTGAATGGCTTGAATCCAGAGGAATTAGAAGCATCAGTTCGTAAAGAAGCTAGGAGTTTATATGAATCTTACGAGCCGTTCCCATTTACCAAAATGATTGGAATTAACCCGTTTGAAGGACTATGGGCTAATTTCACGCAAGGCAAAGATGAGAACTTCCGTAAATTAGAGAAATTAGCCCCTGGCTACCGAACTGAATCTTGGACTAGAGGGCTTGCTGGATTGGGGATTGAAGATCGTGAGTTAGGGTACAAGCTTGGTGAGTTATTTGCAGCCGAACGCCGTAGTCGTCCCTATGTATATGAAGAAACCTTCCGAGTATTAGATGCGTTGAAAGGGAAATACAAGCTTCTTCTTTTAACCAATGGTTCTCCTGACTTACAAAAAGAGAAATTAGCAGGCGTGCCTGAGATTGCTTCCTATTTTGACCACATCGTGATTTCTGGTGAATTTGGGCAAGGGAAGCCAGCTCCAGCAATCTTCCATTATGCTTTGAGTCTTCTTGATATTACTCCAGAAGAAGGAATTATGATCGGGGACAAGCTGACAACAGACATTTTAGGATCTGGAAGCATCGGCATGCGCAACATTTGGATTAATCATCACGGACTCAAGAGTGGCGATGAAATTGTACCTGCTTATGAAGTGACGCGTCTTCAGGATATTTTACCGATTATCGATAAAGGTTAATTTCGAGTAGAAATAAAGCCCAACAGCTACTTAAGACGCAATGGTCTAAAGTGCTATTGGGCTTTATTGTTTGGTATGAAGCTGTATTAAGCTTTGATAAAGTCAGGATCATCAATGTTATAAGCGACCCAGCCATCTTTTTCGATGAAAAGGCGAACAGCGACGATTTCACGGTTTTCCATTAAGGTGAAGAAATGGTTCGTGTTCTCGGGTACGGAAATCACATCACCTGGCTCAAGCTCAACATCGAAATAGCCAAGCTCTTCGGATTTGATGATGAATATCCCTTTACCAGATACGATTGCGCGGATTTCATCTTCCGTATGCGTGTGTACTTGTTCGAATTTTTTCAATAACTCTTCGATATTCGGAGTTACGTCAGATAGGGAGATAACATCCCAAATTTCGTAACCGCGTCGAGCAGCTAGATCTTTAATTTCAGCTTCATAAGTGGAAATGATTTCTGCTTTCTCGTCATCGCTAAGGATGAATTTCTCACGAAGTGCTACAGGAAGCTTGTTCGCATCCCAATGTTCGTATACAACTTCTTGACTATCTAAGAAGGCTTTAACTTCCGCTTCGCCCTCGATGCGCTCATTAGTGTTACGGATTCTAATCTGTGCCATGTGATATCCCTCTTTCATAAATAAATATATACATATTATAGTGGATATCAAGCTAACTGTCGATGGAAGGAAATAAATTTTTCCGATAAAACCCATAGGAATAAATGTTAATTCAAAATCTTTTCATAGAAGCCGTATTCTGTTACACTAAATCTTAACATAATTTGTCGTTTTTTATGATTCTGCGTTAGGAAAAGTTGAAAGGGAGTCTAGTCATGAAGAAACCACCGATTCAAGAACAACTTAAGAAGAAGATTATGATCCTAGATGGTGCCATGGGTACGATGATTCAGCAAGAGGATTTGACTGCTGAGGATTTCGGAAGCGATGACCTGGACGGATGTAATGAGATTCTATGTGTCACACGCCCAGATGTTATTCAAAAAATTCATGAAGCTTATTTCGCCGCTGGCGCTGATATGATAGAAACGAATACGTTCGGAACGACCAGTGTCGTACTGGCAGAATATGATTTGCAAGACCGTCATCGCGAGTTGAACATCGCTGCTGCGAAATTGGCGATTGCTGCCGCGGAGAAATATTCAACACCAGAATGGCCGCGTTATGTTGTGGGTGCAATGGGACCGACGACGAAGACCTTGTCCGTGACAGGTGGTGTTACGTTCGAGGAATTGGAAGAAAGCTACTATCAACAAGCGCTAGCACTTGTCGAAACAGGCGTAGATGCCATGCTGTTAGAGACTTCTCAGGATACACTGAACGTGAAAGCAGGCAGTATCGGAATTCGCAGAGCTTTTGAAACATTAGGTGTAGAACTTCCTATCATGATCTCGGGTACGATTGAACCAATGGGGACAACGCTTGCTGGTCAGAATATTGAATCCTTCTATATTTCTCTAGAGCATTTGAAGCCAATTTCCATGGGATTGAACTGTGCGACGGGGCCGGAATTTATGAGGGATCATATTCGTACGCTTTCTGGCATTGCGGATACAGCCATTAGCTGTTATCCGAACGCAGGTTTGCCAGATGAGAATGGGCATTATCATGAGTCTCCAGAATCTTTGGCCAAAAAGATGGCTGGCTTTGCTGAACAAGGTTGGCTTAACATCGCTGGCGGTTGCTGCGGTACGACGCCTGACCACATAAGAGCAATGGCAGAAACACTTGCGAACTATACACCACGAGCAGCATACGGCACACATCCACCTGCGATATCAGGGATCGAGACCGTTTATATTGAACCAGAAAATCGTCCCATCATGGTTGGTGAGCGAACGAATATCTCGGGATCCAGAAAGTTTAAGCGTCTGATTAAAGAAGGTAAATGGGAAGAGGGTTCGGAAATCGCCCGTAATCAGGTGAAAAATGGCGCTCATGTGATCGACATTAACCTGCAGGATACAGATATTGATGAAGCTTACGCGGTAGAAGAATTCATGCAAGAAGTGGTAAAAAAGGTTAAAGTTCCGTTGATGATCGACTCGACTTATGACCATATTATCGAACTTGGACTCAAATATTCCCAAGGAAAAGCGATTATTAACTCCATTAACTTGGAAGATGGCGAGTCGAAGTTTGCGGGGATTCTTCCTCTCATTCATCGATATGGTGCATCGGTTGTTTGTATTCTTATTGATGAACGTGGGCAGGCGGTATCACGTGAAGCCAAGATCGAAGTTGCGACACGTTCGTACGAACTCTTGACTGGCAAATATGGTATGAATCCAGAAGATATTATTTTTGATCCCAATATGTTCCCTGTAGGGTCTGGTGATCCGCAGTACATTGGTTCTGCTGTAGAAACTATTGAAGGCATCAAGCTGATCAAAGAGAAGTATCCACTCGCCAAAACGATTCTAGGTCTAAGCAACATTTCATTCGGTTTGCCGGATGCAGGTCGTGAGGTTCTGAACTCGGTTTATTTATACCATTGTACCAAAGCTGGACTTGATTATGCGATTGTCAATACGGAGAAACTAGAGCGGTATGCATCGATTCCTGAGACAGAGCGTCAGTTAGCAGAGGAGCTCATTTATAATACGAACGACGATACATTGGCCCGGTTTGTTGCCCATTTCCGTGAGAAGAAGGTCGAGAAGAAGGAGAAGATTTCGAATTTATCTCTGGAAGAAAGACTGGGTTCTTATGTAGTTGAAGGTACGAAGGAAGGCTTAATCCCGGATTTGGAGATTGCACTTCAAACGTATTCCCCACTAGAGGTCATTAACGGGCCGCTCATGAAGGGTATGGAGGAAGTTGGTCGATTATTCAATGGTAACGAACTGATCGTTGCTGAGGTACTTCAAAGCGCTGAGGTCATGAAAGCATCCGTAACTTATTTGGAGCCTTTTATGGAGAAATCGGAGACTGCGGTTAAAGGGAAAATCATCCTGGCAACGGTCAAAGGGGACGTTCATGATATTGGGAAAAATCTCGTTGAGATCATCCTCTCCAATAATGGCTACAAAATTGTCAATTTAGGGATCAAGGTACCGCCAGAACAAATTATTGAAGCTTATCGCAGAGAGCAAGCGGATGCGATTGGACTATCTGGATTGCTCGTTAAATCTGCGCAACAAATGGTTATCACTGCACAGGATTTACGGACTGCAGGTGTCGATGTACCGATTCTCGTCGGTGGGGCTGCGCTCACTCGGAAATTCACGAAGACGCGCATTCAACCAGAATATGAAGGTGTGGTACTCTACGCCAAGGATGCGATGGATGGTCTTGATATTGCGAACAAACTGAGCGACCCTGAGCAGCGCAAACGGTTGATTCAAGAGCTTCGTGATAGCCTGGAATCTGATGTCATGGATACTGGACGAAAAGAAGAGAAACTACCACAGCTTACACGTGTGAGTTCTTCTGCGGTTTCTAAGGATCTGCCTGTTCAGGTGCCGCAAGATACGGATCGTCATATTTTACGTGATTATCCGATTAGCCATCTAATGCCTTATGTGAATATGCAGATGCTGTTAGGACATCACTTAGGTTTGAAAGGTAAAGTTGAGCAACTGTTGAGTGATAAGGATTCCAAGGCACTTCAGTTGAAGGATACGGTAGATTCCATTCTTCATGCTGCCCAACATAACGGTATCATTAAGGCTCACGGTATGTATCGTTTCTTCCCTGCGCAGTCGAATGGGAATGATGTGATTGTGTATGATCCTGCGGATACTAGCAAGGTGCTGGAGACATTTACATTCCCTCGTCAAGATAAAGAGCCATATCTCTGCTTGGCAGATTATTTGAAATCCGTAGAAAGTGGAGAAATGGATTATGTAGGATTCCTCCTCGTGACAGCTGGACACGGTATTAACGAATTGGCAAAAGAATGGCGTGACAGCGGGGATTATTTGAAATCCCATGCGTTGCAAGCGACAGCGCTTGAAGTAGCGGAAGGTTTCGCGGAGCGCGTTCATCACATCATGCGTGATGTCGTGGGCATTGCAGACCGTGTCGATATGACAATGCAAGAAAGATTTGGGGCCAAATACATCGGACAACGATTCTCATTTGGATATCCAGCATGTCCTGATCTCGACGATCAAGCGAAGCTCTTTAATTTGCTGAAGCCTGAGGATATCGGCGTTGAGCTGACGGAGTCGTTCATGATGGAACCGGAAGCTTCCGTGTCTGCAATTGTTTTTGCGCATAAAGAAGCGCGTTATTTTAACGTAGGATAAGAAGGCGAGAGCGAGGCAGCTCGTGTGAACGATTAGGTTCCGCGGCATCCTCGCTTTCCGTTTTGGCGAAGTGATATTGAGATAGAATGGGGTTTGTTTTGTGGACTTGTATTTTCTAGGAACGGGGGCAGGTATGCCCTCCAAACAACGCAATGTAACCTCAATCGCCTTTAATTTATTAGACGAACGAGGAACCTATTGGCTTTTTGATTGTGGTGAGGGGACGCAGCAGCAGATTTTGAATTCTCCTGTGAAGCTCGGACGAACGGAGAAAGTGTTCATCACACATTTGCATGGTGATCATCTGTATGGGCTCCCAGGATTATTGACGAGCCGCTCTTACTTAGGCGGAGATACGCCGCTTACCCTATATGGTCCCCGCGGGCTCAAGCAATTCGTAGAAACTGCGCTGCAAGTCAGTGGAGCTCATCTGAGTTATACCCTTCATCTTGTAGAGCTTGAGGAAGAAGGAGTTATTTTCGAAGACGATAGCTTTCTTGTAGAGACGGCTCGTTTAGAGCACCGAATTGAATGTTTTGGTTTTCGCATCGTAGAGAAGGATCAACCCGGCAAGCTATTAAATGAAAAACTAAAGGCGATTGGTGTACCTCCAGGTCCAATCTATGGACAGCTGAAATTTGGGCACACAGTACAACTTGAGGATGGTCGGACGATACATGGGCAAGATTTCTTAGGAGATCCAGTTGTTGGTCGCGTGGTCGTTATTTTGGGAGATACACGCTATTGCGAGGGGGCTAAAAGGTTGGCACGAGGTGCCGATGTTCTTGTTCATGAAGCGACTTTTGCCATGGATAAGCAGGAGCTCGCCTACGCCTTCGATCATGCAACATCGACGGATGCAGCACGGACTGCACAGGAAGCTGGTGCGAATGCACTGATTATGACCCATCTAAGTTCGCGATACCAAGGGGAAAGTGTAACTGAACTGCTTCATCAGGCGCAGCAAATTCATCCGAATAGTCACTTAGCAAGAGACTTCTGGAGTTATGAGATACCGCGAAAAGTATGAATCTATAAGCTTCTCCTATTCAATATGAATGGGAGAAGCTTATTTTTGTATCCGAATGTCAATTTTTTATGTTCATCTCATACACTAAACAAAACCAGATGAAATCGAGGTGAAGGTATGGAAATTACACTTGGTGAAGTGCTGCTTTCTATCTTTATATCCTCGATCTTCTTCATTATGATTAAAGAAATAAGAAAATCGTATAAAGATTCAGAATAGTTAGAAGATTAGATCGAAAGCCCTATACGCAATGATAGGGCTTCTGATAAAATAAATGTAAACGCTTAACATGATAGGGGGTGGACATGACGTATCCGGTTTACAGAGCGACTGTATGCCAATTTGCCGTACTCATTTTTACTGTAGTCATAATAGGAATTCTAAATCTATCGAGTGATACGTATGCCGCTGAAATACCTGTCTCTCAAGGTAAATCTGCTGTGGCATCCTCTGTTACAGGGGCTACATATAGTGCGAATCAAGCTGTGGATGGTTTCATTTATACCAAATGGGTAGCTAGTAATATACAACTTCCTCAATGGTTAACCGTAGATCTTTCGCAAAATGTACATGTTTCACGTGTCGAAACTGTATTTGAGCACGTAAATAGTTCCTATGCGTACAAGATTGAATCTTCATTGGATGGTATCAATTGGAGTATTTTCGCAGATCGTTCTGCAAATACTGCTGTCAATTTCCCTTATTACACGGACAATGGCGATGTTCTTGCAAGATTCGTCAGATTACAAGTAGTAGGTGTTGGCTCACCAGGAGATCAAGCCAGTGTGTTTGATTTTCGCGTATATGCAACGAATGAGGCACTGACGCTTCTATCACAAAATAAGACGACGGTTGCCCTATCTAGTTTTTCAGGTTCCTGGGGATCTGACAAGGCTGTGGATGGTCAATTGTTGACGAGTTGGGCACCTAGCGGTACATCATTGCCTCAATGGCTGATTGTGGATCTGGGGCAACTTCGCAATGTTCAGCGCTTTGAAACAACGTATTCAAATATCCAGGATATATATGGTTATAAAATTGATTTCTCCATAGATGGCATTACATGGTATACCTTTACGGATCGAACGGGGAACATGCAAGCAGGAGATCCGCGCTATGTGGATGAAGGGAATGTCACGGCACGATACTTTCGATTAACTACTACGCGTGTAGCCTCAGGAGGGTATGCAAGCGTGGCGGAATTTCAAATATACGGACCAGATGGAGGTTTGAATTCGAATTCCAATCCACAAACGCTATCACGTATATATTTGGATAATGAAGGTTATAGTCTGCAACCAAGTGAAACGAAAGCTAGTTACTTAACCGGAGTTTACGCGAATGGTAATAGCTTTACAATCCAATCTGGAGCCACCTACAGAATTACGAATACAGCTGTTGCTACAGTCAATACAAATGGCGTTATCACGGGAGTTGCCCCTGGTTCAACAACGTTAACGGTAACTTTTAACGGACAATCGACGACAGCCAGCGTAACGGTATCCTCAGCTTTGGCAAATTTGAATCGGATAGCTTTTGACTCTTATTCGTATTCACTCCAATCAGGTGCAATTCGTTCTCCTTATGTAACTGGGTACAAAAATGATAACAGTACACAAATCTTGACAACGGGTCTGACTTATACAAGTTCAAATCCGGCTGTGGCTAGTATAAATTCAAATGGCATGGTGACAGGCATTTCACCTGGTGTAACGACGATTACAGCATTTTATGGCAGTTACACAGCATCGGCGAGTGTGAATGTGACAACGACGGTTAGTCGAATTGAAGCAGATGAAAGTTCGATTAATCTGGAAGTAAATGGGTCACAGTATCTTCAAATAACTGCGTATGACTCGCAATATAATGTCAATGACGTAACTTCTAATACGAGCTTCACAAGTTCAAATTCATCTGTCGTTACGGTAAGTAGTAACGGTTATATCACAGCATTAAGTGCGGGGAGCGCTATCATTACTGCAACTTATAATGGACTCTCTACAACGATTTATGTCACAGTAGGCTTCAAAGACATAGCAGCTCCAACTTGGAATTATGGCTCCAATGTAACAGTTGCACCAGGTTCGGGTTCATCTGTTACGTTAACTTGGTCGGCAGCAACAGACAATGTAGGCGTTATTTCTTATCGGATATATAAGGATTCGGAGCTTCTAACAACGGTGAGTGGAAGTGAGCTCAGTACGCAATTAACAGGCTTGGCGGCAGGTGCCAATTTGAGTTTTAAAGTTGAAGCCGGAGATTTAGCGAATAATTGGTCCACTACGGGACCTAGTGTAAATTACACGTTAACAGGAGTTGCGAGGTCTTCGGGTTCACTGGCACGCCTTATTACCAGTCAGCGCGTACGTGAAGCAGCTCCTGATGGCAGTATGCTCTCTAGATTCCATACCGATGTAAGTGAGTTGCGTGAGGCAGTTATCGCATTAAATGAGGGGACGGCTTCCTCATTGGTGTTACCAATTCAAGATGATCATGATACGACAATCGTCGAATTTGCATCCAATGTATGGAATGATTTGCAAGCTATGAACGGGAATATCCAATTGGATATGAATGCTATTCAGTTTACAATTCCATTGCTCCTTTTCAAAAATCATATAGGAGAAGCAGAAGCTTCTAATGGCATTTTCTCTGTGATTATCCGACACGAAGCAAATCAACTTGCAGAAACGCTGAAAGAAAGAGCTGCTGCCGAACAAACGGCTTTGCTGCTGACCAATCCAATTGAGTTTGACATTCAAGTTGGTGGTGTTCCGCTTCGTCATTATGAGAACATGCAAGTGGAGAGGTCGATCACTCTTCCAGGTACTTCTTATTCAACGAATGTAACTGCTGTTCGCTTACATGTCGAAACAGGAGAGGTAACCTTCGTGCCATCACTCTTAACAGGAAGCGACGGAGCGTGGAAGATGGTTATTAAAGATCAATATGGTGGATTATATACCATCATTCAGAAGGATAAGCATTTCGAAGATATGAAGATGCACTGGGCACGAGAAGATGTTGAGAAACTGGCTTCCAAAAGGATCATTACTGGGGTAGATGAGCAAAATTTCGCACCTGAGAAGGAAATTTCTCGTGCTGAATTTGCAACCTTGCTCATTCGTGCCCTAGGTATCGAAGTAAACGGATCGGATGCTGGAACCTCTGCTTTTCAGGATATTAAAGACAATGATTGGTATTCCCAGATGGTCAATACAGCAGCTAAAGCTGGTCTGATCGAGGGGTTTGAAGATGGAACCTTTCGCCCCTTACTGCAAGTGACCCGTGAACAGATGGCGGCCATGATCAATAGAACGATTCAAATCACAGGCAGCCAGCAAGTAAATGATGCCCAGGATACCGTTCTTACGCCATTTGTAGATCAACATGCAATCGACAACTGGGCAAGGCAAGCAATGGCGTTCACCCTTCAAACCGGATTAATCCAAGGTGTCACAGAGACACAGCTTAACCCCAATGCCTATGCGACTCGAGCGCAAGCGGCGGTCATGTTGAAGCGATTACTAATTTATTTAAATTTTATCAATTGATAAGTTCTACGAAAACAATTCGCCTTTGGCGGATTGTTTTTTTTGTTTTTTCACATCAAAATCTCAAAGCTTACAAAACCTTCACAACCAGCATATCACCAGAAAATAAAGCTTTGCTAATCTGGATTTGTAAACTCTAGTTGAGAGGCGTGAGGAAGAATGAATGGAGTACCTCTATTGACGGCGCCACAACCTGCCAAGCTGATGGTGAAGCTTGCGAGGAATTCACAAGAAATTGAGCAAGCGATGCGATTGCGTTATCAGGTTTTCGTGGAGGAAGAGAAAAATTTACGTCTACGAAATGAAAGTAGATTGGAAATGGATGCCTACGATGAATATTGTGATCACCTCATTGTTAAAGAACTAAAGTCAGATCAGGTAATAGGCACGTATCGTCTGCTTCCCGGTAATCGGGCATTGGAGACGATCGGTTTTTACTCGGAAACGGAATTTAATTTGGATAGCTATAGCAGTTTGAAAAAGCAGTCCTTGGAATTAGGCCGAAGCTGTATAGCGCCTGAACACCGCGGCGGTAGAGCGATTGGCATGCTGTGGGAAGGGATCGCAAGTTATATTCACAATAGCTCATATACACATTTAATCGGTTGTGCAAGTGTTCACATCCCGACGATAGAAGAATTGAATGAAATTTACACCCTGCTTCTCCGAAAGCAAGTATTGACGGATCGCTATGGGATTAAGCCTCTTGAGACGCATCGGATCACTGGTTTATCTCAGATTGAACTAGCTGGCAATGAAAAAGAACTGTTTCGGAAGCTGCCTCCTTTGATGAAAGGTTACCAGTGGCTTGGGGCAGAAATTGGTGGGGATCCCGCCTACGATGTGTTATTCGGAACAGTAGATTTTTTCATTATTTTTCAAAAAGATAAAATTACAAGTCGATATAAACGACACTTTCTGCCAGCTGACTGAGACGAGGAGGACTTATCTTGTACGAATGGATTGCCAAACTAACTTTGGATAATGGTAGACAAAGCCGTTTGGCGCGCGTGTTGCCAATCTTTCCATTGTGGCTGATGTCCTTCTTTTGTGCCGTGCTAGCCGCATTATTGTGTGTAGTTTCGCGTAACGAGTTTCTAAAGCGCGTGGAACAAAATCTGGCTGATCTTCTATTCCCGATTTCCAAACGGAAGCTAAGGTCAATTAGAAGGCGTTATGTACGAAATGTCGTTTACTCGCTTTGTGAAATTCTGTTAATGTCGGATCGCCTGCATGAAAGTAATTTTAAACTGCAAGGAGAAGAGTACTTGCAGGAAGCGCAGCAATTAGCCAATGGGAAAGGGTTTATCATTTATGCGCCGCATGTAGGCAATTTCTTCAGTTATTATTGGTATTTTACGAAAAGGTATAATTGTCTTACTGTGGCTTCGGCTGGCAGTCCAGAATTGTTGCCTTTGTATATGAAATTCGCAGAATTAGGATGTAAAGGCTTGGATTACGATCGTGTTCCTCCGCTGGAGTTATATCGGACTTTGAAAAAGCACGTACAATCCGGTGGCGTTGTGTTTCTGCTAGGCGATTTCTGGAGATCTTCCTTTCCTGTATCCAAATTATTCGGTAGAGTTACCCGAACACCTGAAGGTGCGGCAATGTTAGCACTTGAGCAGCAAGTGCCAATTGTTCCTTTTTATGGATACAGAAAGCGAAATTTTAAGCATCAACTTATCGTTGGCTCTCCATTAAATCTGCATGCCCAAACCGCTCAAGCTGCTTCGCGTTCGGCTAGGGCAGATACGAATCTTATTCTGAATAACTTTATCGAACGGGTTATTCGTGAACAGCCAGCTTCTTGGTTTTATTGGTTTAATGCCCATGAGAGATGGGAGAACGTGCACCAGCAAGCAAGAGCATAAGGACGGAGGGGTTCAGAATGGATTCAGGAAGCCACTTATTATTTGGCATTAGTCTTGCAGGACTTGCGTGTTTGGCACCTGGCGTCGTTCAAGAGCCAACACTAGTACAGGCAATTCTAGCTGGGACTCTAGTGGGGTCGTATGCACCGGATTTTGATACAGTAGCCCGCTTGCGAGGATATGGCAGCTATGTTCGCATTCATCGAGGTGTGACACATTCATTACCAGCATTATTCATATGGCCACTATTGATTAGCTTGCCGCTCGCCGCGGTGTTTGGTGTATGGGAGCATTACTTTAGCTTATTTCTGTGGACGTTTCTAGCAGTGGTCTGCCATGTTGGGTTAGATGCGTTGAATGTCTATGGAGTCCAATGTTTGCGGCCTTTTACGAAAAAGTGGATTCATTTGGATACACTGTGCCTATATGATCCTTTCTTGTTTGTGCTTCACGCGGTAGGTGCAATTTTATGGTTTGTCGTTTGGCGGGGAGAGGCAGGCAGCCATATTGGTGAGATGTATGCGCTGATATTCGCAGCCACGATTTTGTATATTGCGACGCAAGCCTCTCAACGGAAAGCTTTGGAGAAGCTTGTGCAGAAGGAGTTAAAGCTAACTACAGGGGTTTGTCGTCTCGTGCCCAGTTTAAGTTGGTTTTATTGGCAGTTTATTTATGAGAGTGACACTAGTTTCTATCTGGGTGAACTTCGCTCAGGGAAGGTCATTGTTCTTGAACAGTATAGCCGGAAAAATTACAATTCTCAGGGCTCTCATCCAATTGTGAAAGCAACCATGAGTACAGAAGGTGTTCGTTCTTTCCTCCATTATGCTCAAAATGTATATGTGAGCTGGAAAGAAAAGAATGGCGGTTATGAAGTACAGTGGCGAGACATGCGCTTCTGGTATAAACGCAAATTATCTTTCGGAGTGGACGTGCAGTTGGATGGTAATATGAATGTGGTTAGTGATCGAATCGGGATGGATAAAAAGGCTTGGGATCCACCGTACGTGTAAAATAAGCAGGAAAAGCTTCACTCCATAAGGGAGTGAGGCTTTTTGGTATTGGCGGGAAATACGAAGAGTGCCCGATTTGTCATTTTATAAGGAGGATACATGGCTGTTTATATTGGGTATATGGTATAATAGTCCTAGGTATATAGTTGCATTTATTCGATAATATGAGAAATGGGAGTCCGATAGAGATGAATAAACGAAAAGCGAACGATGAGGGTTTCACGCTTATTGAAGTGTTAGCTGCAACTGTCATTCTGTCGGTGGCTTCACTTGCTATGATGTCCTTTTTCATCAACGCCATGTCGTTTAACAAAGGTAATCAGAATAAGACTGTGATGGTTAATTTGGCGCGTAACGCTTTATTTTATATGGAAAAGCAGCGCTTTACGGATGTGAGGGATTATTTTGCTAATGTGGACGAAGTGGAAGACGGGAATCCAGTTATTACGTTTGCAGGTTGCTCATATGACAGTGCATTACATTGTTCGCAAAGTAAAAAAAGAGACTATCTAATGAACTTTTCTGGTATACAAAATATTTTGTCGCCGAATATTAATGGACGCGATTATGAAATTACCATTACTTATCAGAAAAAAATTGATCAGGAAAATTCACAAAAAAGTGCATTAAACGGGAAAGCGATTCAATATTTGATTCCAATTCGCGTGAATGTTAAATCAGCGTCAGATCCCAATCGGAGAAATGAAGCATTCGTAGAGGGGTATGTCATCAATGAGCAAATTCGTTAAATTAATTAAAAATGATCAGGGAATGACCTTGATTGAGCTTATTGCCACTTTAACGATACTATCTCTTGTCATGGGGTCGATATATGGTGTTATCACCTTTGGGTTTACGGCTTACAACAAAGTGACAGTTGAGAATTCCTTGCGTGATGAAGCAGACATCCTCATGTCGACTATTATGTCCGAGTTATATACGTATGGTCCTACTTCTGTTCGAAACAATGTGAATGATAATGGTTTAACGTTAGAACGTAAGGGGACATTCGTTACAGAAACCGTGCCTAATAAACAAATTCTAATAAAAAATGGGACCCTCTTTATCAAGAATGATACCGATGCAGAGGGGATAGGAGCTATTTCAGATCTGAAGTCACACTTGTTGGCGGGTTCCAAAATCGAATTGGATTGTGGTAGGGCCACCTCGTGTACGGATGGATTAATCAGTATTGTTCTTGTACTTCAACAGAGTGACCAGAAGCAGCAACTACATCAGATAACGACAGAGAGTCGATTTGGATTCTAGGAGGGGAACTCGTGAATCGCTGGAAAGATGAACAAGGTGCAGCACTGTTAATCGTTCTTTTTATGATTATTGTATTTACTATGCTGGGTATGGCTGTTCTTAGCGCAAGTTTAGGGGGGGCGATAAGAACGGAAACAAAGCAAAGGGATGTGCAAAGTTTACATCTTGCTGAGAAAGCATTGAATGAAGCAGTAGCAATTCTTAAAGCTAATTTAGATGGTGAGGATATTAGTCCAGATGCGATTTCGTATCAAATTAGAGATGAAATTCTGCCCATTATTAATGGGAATATTATGGAGACGGACTATCAAGAGAAACCTGTGATTAATGCAAGTGTCAGCGGTAACCCACCTGTCGTCCTCGTAGAAGCTACAGCTACCGTAAACGGCGTGAAAAGGACACTTAAACAGCAAATAACAATTAATACCTATCCGGATATGCTGAATTATGCTGCAGGTTCGGAAGGGAATCTCATCCTGAATGGTTCACCTTATTTTCTGAATGGTGATTTGTATGCAGGTGATAAACTGAAAATTAAAAATGAAGCTAACTATCTCTATAACGACCCAAATGAAAAAAGTGAGTCAACAAAGTTTCCGGTTTTAAATGGAAGAGCCTTTGTACAATCCTTTGATAAATTCACCTATTGTGATGGGAAGAATGGAACAATAGATTGCACCAACAATTATATGTCTATAAGTCATACGTCGGACTCGGGTGTAACAACAATTCCTGTTATCCTGAACACGGAGAAAGATAATGTGCAATTTAAGTCAAAGGAAAGCTTTGTTCAGCTGAATATGGATGAATCATTTATAGATAAGGTAACGGAGGCTCTACACGGGGATAGTGCTTTAAGAACACTTGTCCAAAGAAAGTACTATGAAAGTATCCCTAATTTAATAACTTATATCGATGATAGTTTACCTGAACCGCAGAAGTTACCAAGTTTGCCGCTCAATCCAGAAGTTGACGATGTAAAAAACTATAATACTAGGCTTCAAACGTTTATCGATACGATAAACACATTCGAGCTAGGCGGTATTACTGTGCTCTACAAAGGTAATTTTAATATGGGTATAGGGGGAACATTTTCGCAACTTATATATACCCCTGATGCGAAGGGGAGCCGAACAGGACATTTATCAAATGCTGCTCCTTGTTTAGAAACCTATTGTAATAGCAATTGGTTTATTATTGATGGTGACTTAAACATCGAGCCTACAGCAGATAATTCGCCAATAAAAATCAGAGGGAATATTCTAGTTACAGGGAATGTGAATATTCAAGGGAACGTCGATATTGATGCTACGATCTTTTCGCTTAGTAATTATCAAGCGACTTCTTCGGATAGTAAAGCAGGTGTTGTTCCATTGAAAATTACCACTGGTGTGGAAATCAGTGATGCGAGTATTAAAGGTCTTAACAATAAAGAGTTGTTGCTCATGTCAAAGGGTAAAATATTAATTACTCGTGTGAATTCGTTTAAACCTCTTCCTTCTTCTGGATATCCTAGTACAAGTGATGATATTACTAGACTAGATGCTTTCTTTTATACAGAGGATGATGCTGAGTTGTATGGAGTAGGCTCAGTGTTCTGGATAAAAGGCGGATTCTTTGCGAGGGGAGATCTAACGATTAATGCTTTAAGAGGAAATACCGAGCCGGATATAAACTCTAAAATTGTTGCCTTAGGACAAACCAATGATGAAAAATTTTCACGCTTTATCATTGATTACAAACAGGACATTTTCACTAACCAGAATGTTGGCCTTCCACGTGTAAGAGGGATTAACCTGAAAACAAGCAAGAAAGTTCAAACGCACTAGAACAAATCAATGTTAAAAAAGGCTATTCCGAGATTTCCTCGGTATAGCCTTTTCTGTGTGGCGTGCCCAGAGGCACGCATTATCTAGTTGGTGAAAGTCCAACCAAGGGAGGGGCCAGGCCACCTTTGTAGCTAG
>NZ_LYPB01000090.1:64758-222077 GCF_001653565.1 Paenibacillus oryzisoli | reverse complement strand
TTTGAAACAGAAACTCCCCATATACGCCTCGCTTATCTCCGTCTTCCAAGGACAATTCAGCTTCTGAACCTAAGTAGTAACCAGTTTCCAGTAAATTGTATTGAGTGTGTTGTACAGAAAATGCGGGTCCATCTGAGCGGAAAGCGCCTTGATCTCAGTCGTCCGCTTGGTCGTCTCTGCCTCCTTGACCTTCTCTATCAGCTTGACGATCTGCTCAAGCATTCGGTTAAACCGTAAACCAATCTGAGCGATCTCGTCCTGACTATTGCTCTCAAAGCGGGCTGTCAGATCGTTCAACTCAACGCGCTTCATGACCTGCTGAAGTCCTTTCAGGGGTAGAAGCAAGTAGCCCGTAAACGCCCCAGATACGAGTAAGGCCAGCAAAAAGCAGCTGGCAGTAATGGCGGCGATCATCCATTTGACGTAGATGAGATCCTTCAATACGTAACCCTTGGATTGAATGGCAACCACGGTCCAGTCATTCAGTTGCAGACGAGCATAATTGAACAGATAGTCATCGCCATTCAACTGATCGGGTGCATAACCAGTCTGGGCACCTTTCAAAAGTGCGGTTATGACGCCGCTATTTACCGCCTCCTGAATCATCGTGCCCTCTTCCTGAAGGGCAGGCTGTCCCTGACCATTCAACAGAAAATGCTCAGCTCCGCCCTCGGCACCTGTATCGAGCAGTTGTCGGAGTCCCTCCTCGCGAATGTTAACGACAACGTACACATCCTTCACTGGATCCGAGGAAATAGGCTGCAAAATGAGTGAGACAACCCGGTTGCCCCCTAAAAACAACGTATCCTCATGGCCTTCGATCCATACATTACGCTTCTCCTGTGCGGATCGTTTGTAAAGCGGCGTCTTCTCAAAGAAGGTTTGACGGTTGAGATTCATCGATGATGGATAAAATTCGCCAATCGGCGTCGAAACGTAGATCGAGTGAATGAGCGGTTCGGCAATCCGCGCCTGGGAAAATACATTATCCATCTCGGTCCAGCGAATAAAATAACTTGACGCATCCATCGCATTCACGTCCTTCAGCATGGCCCGAAATGGCTGGCTAATCATGAACGTCATCATAACCAGCATCAGCTTGTTCAACTTCTCGTCTACAATTTTCGCTGATTGCGTGACAGAGTCCTGAGTCAGCTTCATCGCGTTATTCTCCAAGATATTGGAGGTGATGGAATAGGAGAGCCCGCCTGTTGTCAAAACTGCTAGTATGGTGACGATCAAAAAGGCCAATCTTAGCTTGTTGCGAAACGATAGCTTACTTCGGTCAAGCATCGGCGACTCCCCCGTTCATCGGGCATCGCCCGTTGACTGTATAGATTAATTATGTCACGATGCCATCCCTTACACAATGCACGCTGAAGGTCAACTTATGCATAGTAATAAAGCGCAGACGGCGCGCTGCTAGATAGATTGCGACGAAAAAGGTGCAGCGCCATGACTGACGATACACCCTAATTTTTTTACTTTCCTTACCCTTTAATTGACCCGGAAGTTACCTGCATGAACGATTTGTTCGCCAGAATATAAATCAGCAGCATCGGCAAGATCGATAAGCAGGCTCCAGCCATCATCAGATGCGTCTGCATTGCGGCGGAAGAGCCGTAGCGAAGATTGGCAAGCCCAACGGTCAGCGTTTGCAGCTTCGGATTAGTCATTGTAAACACAAGAGGCAAAATATATTCATTCCACGCATGTCGGAAAGCGAACAGTCCAGAAACCCCGAGACCCGGCTTCAATAGCGGAAGGATAATTGTAAAGAAGCTGCGGGAGAAACTGGAGCCGTCAATCATAGCCGCTTCATCAATCTCCCGTGGGATGGACTTGAAGAACCCGAGCAAGATAAAGAACGTACTCGCATGCGCGCTCACCAAGATAAGAATGACACCCCACAGCGAAGTATTCAGATGCAGCTTGACCATCAAATCAAACTGCGGACGGAGCACGACGGCTCCGACGGAGATGAACATCGTTGATGCTTGTATACCCACGTACAGCGACTTAAGCGGAAAGTTTCTACGGTCTACTACGTAAGCGGCCATCGCCGCTACGAGCAGCGTACCAACTGTCACCGCGATGCTTAAGTACATGCTATTCCACGTATATTGAGCGAACTTCGTTTGCCTCCAGGCCTCGGCGTAATTAGAAAACTGCCATACCTGTGGCAATAAACCTCCTCCGCTCATTAGCTCGGCGTTGCTTTTTAACGACCCGGCCACGGTCATCAGCACAGGGAACACCGTTAGTAGCGCCGTGATAAGAAGAAACGCCCATAGGACGATCCGACTGGCACTCTTAACGAGGCGTAAGTGCACAGGTTGCTCTGCTCGCGATATCGTTAATTCGTTCATTTCTGTACACCTCCCCGAGCTAGAACACCTTGCTCATTTTTCGACTGAAGTAAAAGTATATAGACGTAATCGCTCCGACAATGACGGCGGTGGTGAAGCCTACCGCACTGCCATAGCCGATCTGCTGAGCGACGGGCGCTCCTGTGGATACAGGGAACAGCAGTTTATAGAGGTACAAATACATAACCTCCGTACGGCCAATCGGACCACCCTCCGTCATGACCATAATGCTTTCATAGCCCTTAAGCGAAGCGATGATAGCGAGCATAATAATCATCTGCATCACCGGTCCCAGCATCGGAATCGTAATATGCCGAAAGCGCTGCCCTGCATTTGCTCCATCAATCGACGCGCTTTCATACAGGTCGTTCGGAATGCTCTGCAATCCCGCTAGGAATAGCAGCATATAATTCCCAACCGCTCCCCATGCCGCCACGATAATTACCGTCAGCATTGCATATTTCGGACCGAGCCATTCAATCGGCTCTGAGATAATCGAGTATTGAAGCAGCAGTTGATTCACCATGCCGTTGTAGGAATTGAAAATAATAAAGAATACGACAGAGATGACCGCTGTACTAATAACCGTCGGCATGAAATAGATCGCGCGCAGCAGTCCGCGGCCACGCAGTTTCCCGTTAAGGATTACCGCGAGCAGCAGTGACAGTGGAATCGTGATAATCAGCTTGCCTACCGCGTAAATGAACGTATTTTTGACTGATTCCCAGAACTGTACGTCGGTTGCGAGCCTGCGGAAGTTATCAAGCCCTACGAACACCTCCGCGCCATAACCTGCGTAATCGTAGAACATGTAACGCAGCACCCAGACCAATGGGTATATGCCCAAAGCAAGGGTCAGGATGACGCTCGGTAAAAGAAAAATTGTGTTTTCACTCAGCCTTCTCCATGCGGACATAAGTCCTTCTCCTCCTCCATAAATTGTCGCCTAAAGCTGCTCTCATGACTTGTGCCACCTTGATACGGGTTCTTTTGCAAAAGAGAAAGAGCCTTCGCCGTAACTTCTGCGAAAGCTCCTGCCCTCGCCGCTTATTTGCCCTGCAGCTTGGCCGGATCAAAGCCCGGGTTCGGCGCGATCTTCACATCGCCCTTCTGAACTGCTTTATCCAACGCCGCATTATAGCGGGTATTCAAATCCTGAACGATCTTCGCCACATCTCCACCAGCCAGCATGTATTTAACGAAGGAGTCTGCATAATTCATGCCCTCAGGCGTCACGTTCGGTGATACCGGCCATAGCGAGTCCAGCTTGCCTACTAGGAAGCCGTCCATGCCAGGAACTTGAGGCTGCTTCGCTTTCTGTGCGATGCTTGGCACAACCGCGATGCCAAAGCCCTTCTCGTGGTACGTCGTCAACACGTCATCGCCGTGCATGAATTGCATGAACTTCCAGGCAGCATCCTTGTTCTGCGATGTATTGCTCAATCCGAGCCATGTGCCCGCCGATACGATTTCGGATGTACCGCCGCGCTTGCCGTCCAATGTTGGAGGAAGTGCCCCAGCCCAGTTGATCTTCGTCGGGAACTGATCCTTGTACACGCCCGGCTCCGTCGAGAAGGACATGTACATCCCGATCTTGCCTGCCGCGAACTGTGCCCGCATCGGATCGATATCCAACGTCTCCGCACCCGGTATAATGCTTCCGTCTTCATACATTTTCTTGAAATACTTCATCGCCTCTGCGTACGGGGCAAAGTCGAATTTGCCTGTTTTAATATCAAAGCCAAGCCCTTGGTAGCCGCTAAGCGATAAAATTTCGCGAACCGATCGGTCCAAAGCGCTTTTCGGATTTTTGAAGTTGAGCGCGAAGCCATACACGCCATCTTTCTTGCCCACTTCGGTAATTTTCTTAGCTGCATCCACCATCTCCTGAAGCGATTGCGGTGGATTCTGAATACCAGCTTTGGCGAACAAATCCTTGTTGTAGACAAGTCGCAAGGTCAGCCCTGTATTCGGCAGCGAGTACAGTTTGCCGTCGAAGCGGTTGACTCCTTCAATCAGCACGGTCGAGAACTTCGACTTAAGATCCTCAGTCAAATACGAGTCGATGGGAGCTAGATATCCTTTTTTATAAAAGGTTTCCGTATTGACGCTTTTTATCCGAAGCACGTCCGGCGCTTGATTACTGGAGAACGCGATGTCGACGCTTTGATTATAATTCTCCGACATGACGGTTAATTCAACTTCGATATTGTCTTTGTTTGTCGTGTTGAACTGGTTGATCAGTTCTTTGATGTACTCCTGGTCATGACGATCGTCCGTCCAGTATTTAACAATCTTCTTCTGTGCTGGCTTTGAGGTCTGTTCGCCGCTCTTCCCCGCATCCGTGTCCGCGCTTCCGCAGCCGGCCAAGCCGACCGTCAAAGCTATGCCAAGTCCTAGTCCTACTATTTTCTTCATTGTCTAAGTTACCCCATTTCATCTCAGCTTGTGTTCCTGTTTTTTATTATAGACTACCCCAAAGAAAAAGAGAGTGGGGTGTGTCCACTCTCTAGGGTAACAAAACGATGATGGAAAGCGCCTTAATGCTTCTCTTGTCTTTACTCTAAATTAATCCTGATTTTTGCAAAAGCCTTCTTACGATAACCGCAACTTCCGCACGGGTGATATTGCTTTTCGGCGCCAATAAATGGCTGTCTCTGCCGGTAATGATTCCGCTCTTGATGCTGGAGGCGATACTGCTCTTCGCATAGTCGGCAGTGCTGCCTGCATCTTCAAAGCCTGTTAGCAAAGCTTCCGCTTCGCTGGCTTGGAGCTCTACATTCAACCCGGTGAGCTTCATGGCTCTGACCGCCATAGTCATCGCCTGTTCACGGGTAATTCGATCCGCAGGCCCGAAGGTTCCGCTTCCGTATCCGTCAATAATACCGTATTCGTAAGCCGTCGCTACAGCGTTGTAATACCAGCTGCCCTTCATTACATCCTTAAACAGCTCCTTACCCGTGCCAGGACGCAAGAGTCCCAGACCTTTGACGATCATCGCGGCAAACTCCGCGCGAGTCATGTCTCTGTCCGGCTCGAACCGGCCGACTTCGGTGCCGTCAATGACCAGTCTGGAGGCCATGTCGTTCACCGCTTCCTTCGCCCAATGCGCATTCACATCCGCAAAGGCTTTCGGGCTGTTAATGACCGAATAGATGCTATTGGTCATGGAACTGATTCTGACATAACGTTTGCCGTCGATGACCGTCGTTGTCGTCGGCACAGGCGAGAAGGTTCCATCCGCGTTTAGAACAACCCCAGTCGTCAGCTTGCTCGAATCGATGCCATCCGGAAGTGCAATGGTTCTTTCCACATAACCGTTGAATTTGGATACTTCCATCGTTTTTCCGCCGCTGCTGACTGTAATTTCGAACGATACCGGCTTGACGACAATCTGGTACCCATTTCGATTTGCCGTGTCTTGCACAGCCTTTTCCGTTTCGGCCGAAGGCGTAGAGATCGTAATATTGATCTTCAGATTGTCTAATGCCGCTTGCGACCCCAGCTGCTGGGACACAGCATCAATTTGGATAAGGGCTGCGGGCACCGTATACGTTACATTCCCTGTCTTGATCTCCAGTACGGCTTCCTTCGATTCCATGCTCTTGATCATCCCACCGGTTAATTCTACGACTACCACGTCAGATGGGCTATTAACCGGAATCGTCACGGTTGCGCCATTGCCTTCCTGCGACAATGTTTGCTCCAGCTTGCTCCGATCCACAGTTACGGTCGTGATAGTTTTATCATCTTTCTGAGAGTCTACGCCAGAATTACTCGATGCTGGCGGCGTGGTTGTGCCGTTATCGCTTCCGCTTGAATCATTGCCGCCGGATTCATTGTCGGATCCACCGTTATCTCCGGCCGGAACCGCATTGACCGTCAGGTTGATGGTCTTGGTATCCGTCGTGCCATTGATCCATGCCAACCCATTCCAGCTTTGCTTCTGGAACGTAACCGTGATGGTAAAATGGCCTGCTGATGCCGTCGTGTAGCCTGAAGAATATACCTGTCCACTGACCGTGAATATCCCGGATTTGCCAGCCTCCGTGGAGCTCCATGCTGCCGGATAATACCTTTCCTCTCCTACTATCGTTCCAACCTCCTGCTGTCGGTCTCCCGTCGCCGTGACGACGACCGTCTCTCCTGCCATGACGCTGGATGCGTTCAGAGCAAGCGTGTTATGGTCAGCGTTGGCCGCAGGTGCGGGACTAACAGTGAGCATTGCGGTCGCGGTATCCGTTACGCTATTAACCCATGCTGTTCCATCCCATACCTGCTTCTGATACGTGGCGGTTATTGTCAATACTCCGGATATAGTAGGCGTATAGTCCGATTGGTATACCTGCCCCGTTACGGTAAAAACTCCGGATTTGCCGGCTTCGGAGGAGCTCCACATCGTCGGATAATATCGCTCTTCTCCGATGATTGTCGGTGTCACGCTCTGTCTGTTGCCTTCTGCCGTTAAGGTTACAGGTTGTCCCACCATCACCTCGCTTGGGTTAACGCTAAGACTGTTGCCCGCTTGGTTAATCGGCGAATATACCTGCAGGGTCACCGTTTTGGTGTCTGTCTCCCCGTTAATCCAGGACGAGCCATTCCAGCTCATCTTCTGGAACGTAGCCGTTACGACATGTGTTCCCACTTCAGAAGCTGCATAGCTGGATGTGTAGGCTCCCTCATCGACATTCCAATTAAAGCTGTCGCTTTGTCCGGTTTCTGTGGATGACCAGGTCGTCGGGATAAATCTTTCGTCTCCCGCCAGAGAGCCATCCATGGATTGTCTGTCCCCTTCAGCCGTTATCGTTACCCTATCACCTGCCGCTACTCTGAAGCGGTCGAGGGATATGGCGTTGTTGGCCGCATCGGCTTTAACGGATCCATCGTCCGATTTAGCGGTAATAAATATCGTAAACTGCTTCTCGGTGGAAAGTCCGCTTCCATCCGTACTTTTGATCCGAATCCAATAGGTATTCTTCGCATCATAAACGAATGGTGTCACCGTCTGCAATGTATTGCCGGAGATGGTGAAGCTGCTATTGTCATCATCTCCTGTACCTGCAACAAGCGTATAGGTAAAGTTGTCTCCCGTATCGGGGTCGACGGTGGAGAATGTTCCCACACTGCTTCCCGGAGCCGTGCTTTCTGATACGCTGTCATTGGTCAGCGTAATGTTCGTAGGTGCATTATTCAAACTTGAAACTGAAACATCATCAAAAAGCGCATTCGCAGTGGTTGTTCGGAATCCGATTTTCCCTTCCGTTAATTCCGTTACAGGATTGGTCCAAATGGTCTTTAATTCTCCATCCACATAGCCGCGAATGGTATTCCCTTGAATGACAACCTTCACTGTATACCATTGTTTCGTAACCGCTGTGAACGCGGAACTGGATACATTGGTTAGAACGCCATCAACAGCTTTAAACAGCTCGAGCTTCTTTGACGATGAATTAATTCGGTACATATAGTAATTATTTGAATCCTTCGCTCGAAATACAATTCCGGCGTTTGAATCCGATATTGGGAGTTTCATTTTCGCTTCATACATGTAATCGGTCCACGACTCACCCGCAGTAATGATGGCTGTTGTGCTAGCCTTCTGGGCCAGAGCTTGCGTGTCATTATCTAGTAGAACACCCCAGGTACCTGAAGTTTTACTCCAACCGTTGGAATTTCCATCTTCGAAATCGTCACTGAAGAGGATGTCTTTAGGCGTCGGCTCGATGGGTGTTTCATCCAGATCGGTTATGTGGATAATAAAGACTTTCTCATAAGATAATCCTCCTGAATCCGTACTTCTCACGCGTATGCTGTAGCTATCTTTCGTTTCGTAATCCGGTACCATACGAAGAATCAGCGTGTTCCCAAGCACGGGAATGGAGAAGCTGCTGTTGTCTGTATCGCCGTCACCTGCCACAAGCGTGTAAGCAAACGTATCCAGTTCATCGGGATCATCTGTGGAAAAGGTTCCAACGGTGCTGCCTGCAGTCGTATTTTCCACTACGAGGTCATTTGAAATCCTAATATCGGTAGGCGCCTCATTAATAGCGGAAACGACGGCATCGTCAAACAGTACTTTGGCCGAAGTGGTTCGGAATCCGATGCCTCCTGTTGTTAATTCTTGGGCAGGATTCGTCCAACTCGTCATTAATACGCCGTCCACATAAGCTTTGACGGTATTTCCTTGAACAGTCACTTTTACCGTATACCACTGTTTCGCTGGCGTGAATGGAGTTTCGGCTACAGCAGTCATAGTTCCGTTTATGGATTTAAACAGCTCCAGCTTCTTGGACTTTGCATTGACACGGTACATATAGAAATTAGTTTCATCCTGCACTCTGAAGAGAAGGCCGCCGTTCTCCTGTCCGTTGATCAGTGGCAGCTTCGTTCTGGCTTCAAAGGAGTAATCGGTCCATGCAGCACCTGCGTTAGCAGTAATAAGAGAGGTATTCGTCGAATTGCCGCCGGACAAAACTTTTCCATTATCTTCCACAATTGACCAGGCACCTGCAGAACTTGTCCATGGTTCGATATTCCCATCTTCGAAATCATCGCTGAAGATAGGCGGAGTCGTATTAATGATGGCTACTCCTCGCACATTTTCATTCCTCACGGATGCTTTCAGATCGCTCAGGCTTCTCGCAAGCTGACCCTTCACATAAACGTCCGTGAACGTCAAGCCGTCCACCATTCCACCGTTAGTTGGATTCCCTTGAATCTGGGATGTACCTCCCGTCTGGCGTACATTAATATTCTTGAACAGGATATTGCTTACATTCCCGGATGTGCTGGTGGAAACCCTGAACCAATAATTACCGAATTGGTTAATGCCGACTCGTTCGATATCGATATTCTCGAACGTAACATTTTTCGCGTAACCTTCCTCTGGAAGCGGATTACTTGTAAAAGCATGATCGACAAGCAGCGCCCTAGCGCTTTGATACACATAAGAGTTCCGGATGGTTACGTTAATTTGAGGCGTGCATATACCCATGCCTAGCTTAAACGCCGCAGTACGGGACCAGGCGATACAATCGTCGAAGACCACATTCTCCAAATGCTCAATTGCACCCGGCCAATTCTTGGACATTCCCAATTGCGGCCAGGTTTTGGTGGAGAAGGTATCATCGTCGGAGATAGCGATCGCATGTTTGACCAACACGTTCTGACTCTCGTTAATATCTATGGCATCGTCTTCAAGAACATGAAGATTCTGGTATCCCTTGTAATTCTTAATCGTCACGTTGTCGGAACGAACCACCAGGAACGCCCAGAAACCGCCGTCGCGCAAGGTCAGTCCGTCAAAGGTAAAGTTGCTAGTCGCAATCGGGACCAGCAGGTTATTGATGAATCCTTCCCCATTCTTGTGCGTTGGCGGAGCATTCGTCATCTTGCGTTTCCGCATCTCCACCCCTTTGCCATCGATGGTTCCGCGTCCACGCATCGTGATATTCTCGGAATTTACTTCCGTACGGATAAAGTAAGTTCCATCCGAGATCGTATCCTTGCGGAAGTCATTCCGGTAATCCTCTCCCTTGCCTGTACCGACAATGACAGCGCCTCCGGCCAGGTAGAAGGTGACGTTGCTTTTCAAGGTCAGATTGCTCGATTTGTAGACTCCAGCTGGAATATACACCGTACCTCCACCGGCTGCATTCGCATCGTCGATGGCCTGTTGAATTGCAGCCGAAGTGATTGTAGCCCCTGTGTTATCCGCATTGTACGGCACGGATGTCACATTATAGATTCCGGAACCCGATGAAGCGGGAATATCCGTCTCGAGTGGATCGGCCGCAATGACAAGTCTTTTCCTTATCTTCGCCGGATCGCTTTCATCTGCTTTTTCATTCGGATCCTCATTAATATCCACAATCACGTAAGTGGAGGTAGACAATGTAAACGTCAGCTTATTCCCATCGACTGTCCCTTTGATATTTTTAGCCAGTGGGGAGATCGAATACGAGGTAATCGGTTTGTTCGCCGTAACCTCAATGCTGACCGTTCCGGAGAAAGAAAACTCCGCATAGTCATATTCAGGCAGGTATTGGATTACGGGAATCGTCTCATCATCCGCCTTTAATGAATAAACATCGGATTGCGTATAGATGGAGGGCATCGGGTAGTTCTGAATCGTGGCCGGCCCACCAGTTGCCTGGAGATGAGCTCCAGAATCGGCTCCATCTGCAGAGCCCGTTGAAGTAATGGAATAGTTTTCAATGGCGTTGACCGCACCGACCGTCTGTGGCACAAAAAATGTGATCATGATTGCAAGCACTAATAGAAGACTCATACCTTTTTTTATAAGCATACATACCTCCGCAAAATCAAAATTCTTTCCTGCTGACTATATTCAGCCAAGCAACTGTAAGCGCTATCAATGTAAGCAGTTCCGTTTATCTCAGTTGACCCCCTCTCACGGAATTATTCATTCATTATAATCCTTGGTCAAGAAGAATGGAGTGAGGTAATCCCACTCTATAGGGATACAATTGTAAGGTTCGACTCACAGTTATGCTTCTACGGAGAATGGTTGATGAGCAATACTCGTGAGTCCTCATCTAAGCTGTATTCTGCTCAAAACTTAAACCAAGGGATCCTCTTATATCAAGATATAAGCAGATCCCTTGTGATATTGTATTAGAGCACGGATAGTCTAACTAATGCGTTCCGGCAACATCTAGCGTGACTTCCTTGCCGGTTGTTTTCTTAAACGTAGAGTTGTCAATTCTCTCTTTAAGCTTTTCATAGAATAGATTTTCGTCAAATGGAAGATCTACCCAACTATCCGTCCACGCTGATAAATGCATCGCATTGGAAAGACTCAAGCCCTTAATACCCTCTATACCAGGAGCAATGAGCTGGGTGCCATGTAAGATTGCGTTAACCCAATCATTTAAGATGCCAACATGTTGCGTATTCTCGCCTGGCGTAGGGATTTCACATTTCCAACATTCAGGGCTGCCAAAACCGCCTTTAAAATCGCGGTTAAACTCTCTTTCGGATACACGCAATCGCCAGAAAGTTAACTTGTCGTCCTCAATAACAATTTTTCCTCGATCACCTGTAATTTCAAATCGATTTGTCCCTGGTGCTTCTCCAGTCGATGTCACAAACAGACCTGTAGCCCCATTTTCGTACTCAACATGCGTTGTTACATCGTCTTCAACTTCAATATCATGATATTTTCCAAAGGACATGAAGGAGCGCACTCGTTTTGGCATGCCGCATGTCCACTGCCATAGATCCAGTTGGTGCGGATCTTGATTGAGCAGTACGCCGCCGCCTTCACCTGCCCAAGTCGCACGCCATTCTCTGGCATCATAGTAGCTTTGAGGTCGGTACCAATTCGTGATAATCCAGATCGACCGTTTAATTTCGCCAAGCTCTCCGGAATCGATGAGTTCTTTCAATTTTCGATACACGGGATTGGTTCGCTGGTTGTACATAATCCCAAATACTTTATCGCTTTGTAACGCAACTTCATTCATCTCGCTAACGGCTTTCGTGTAAACACCCGCCGGTTTTTCGATCATCGTATGATAACCATGATTCAAAGCTTGAATGGCTAAAACGGGATGATCATAATGAAGTGTCGCGATAATAACGGCGTCAAATGCTTTGGATTGAAAGAAAGCATCCACATCATCAAATATCTTGACCTTATCGCTAAAGTTTTGCTTCGCCCATTCCAATCGCTCCGCACTTATATCAAACACTGCTGTTAGTTCCGCATGGGGAACCTTTCCTGCGATGATATTTTTGGCATGTCCAGTACCCATACCTCCAATGCCTATAATGCCTATACGCACCTTTTCCATAAAGACTCCTCCGTTAGTTCTCGATTTTAGTTAGAATTCGTTTTAACGCTTGAACTGCAATAGCGAAGCTTTTTGGCCCGCCTTCTGGTAAATTGAAACCTGGTGAATGGGGCTCCAGTTCGGCAAATCCTTTAAATTTCCCAAGGTGAGGTTCAAGTGATAAAAATCCTTCATAACCACTGCTATATAATTCACTTAAAATTTCTTCTATGCAGCCATCCCCGTCTCCAGCTGGCACTACATGGTGGTCGCTGTAGACAGCATCCTTAACATGTATATATGCGATATGCTCCTTAAGCATTGCAAAGCCTTCGGGATAGTTCCTTGCATTGCATTGAACAAAATTTGCAAAGTCGAAAATGCCCTTGACCGAGTCGGAATTTAAGCTCTTAAGGAGATCAAGGCATCTCTCTGGGGTGTCTCCATAAATATCTTTTTCATTCTCATGAAGAAGAATTACGCCGCTTCCTTCTGCTGCCTTTACAAATTGCCCCCACCGATGAATGACTTCATTGCGGTATGTTTCCGGCGCATCACCTTGTGGAATCCAGAAGCTAAACATTCGGATAAACGGACTTTTCATAATTTTGGCGACTTCTAACGTATGCTTGAACAGCTCCAAGTGAGGTTCAAAATCATCGTTAATACCGATCTTTCCTAATGGTGAACCAACAGCTGACAACTTAAATCCTCTGGCATCAATTCGTCGCTTAATTTCTCTGACTTCGTCTAGCGTATAATAAACGAGATTTTTCCCATCTACGCCTCTCATTTCAATAAACTTAATGCCATGCTGGTCAAGTACATCCATCTGCGTATCTAAATTGGCATCGATTTCATCTGCAAATGCAGATAATATAAATTGGCTCATTTGTTGCCATCCTCTCGTTGTTTTATTTTACATTCTATCTCAACAATCATTTCTATTCATTGGAATTATTGCGGGATACATTGCAAATATTGCTTATCCGCTTATAATGATTACTGAAGGGGGGAGATCATGAGCACTCAAATCCAACGCTACATTAGCAAGCAATTTTCTATGGAGCATAAGGTGACAGATTCTCCGAAGGAAATTAAGACACACTTACATGACCGCTATGAATTGTTTTATTTTATTTCAGGAGATTTAACTTATTATATCGAAGGACAAGCTTACACACTTTCTCCAAACGATATCGTCATAACGAACTCAAGAGAGTTGCATAGAATTGTTTTTAACTCGAAAGCCTGCTATGAAAGAAAGTATATTCAATTTAAGCCAGAGTACATTTCTGCCTTTCAAACAGATGATTACAATATGCTTTACCATATTGAGAACAGGAAGCTAGGATATTGTAACAAGATACCTGCGGAAGAAGTCTTTGCATATAAAATAAACGAGCTTTGGGAGAGAATCGAACAAACTACGCAGGACTCCTCTCCTGAAAGCCCGATTATGATGAAAGCAATATTTATACAAATGCTGATCACGATTAATAAAATCTTTTCAAAATATAATCATACTTATACCGATCGTCACAAATATGATGAGAAAATAGTGGCAATATTGGATTACATCAACAAAAATCTAGAAGAAAAAATTTCACTAGACAGGCTGCAGCAGAAATTTTATGTAAACAAATATTACTTATGCCACATCTTTAAATTGAATACGGGATTCACAGTCATTGAGTATATTACCTATAAAAGAATTATGAGCGCCATAGAGCTTCTCATGTCCGGAATGCCTGCAATAGATGCCGCTCATGCGGTCGGGTTTGGAGATTATTCAACCTTTTATAAGGCATTTAGAAATATTACTGGATTTTCTCCTAAACAGTACTATAGGAAATAGGTGCAAGCTGGATTTTCAACAAGAGTTGAACTCGAAAGCAAATATCCCTAGGTCTTATTTCCATAAGTCTAGGGATACTTGCCAATTGATTAGTAAGTCAGTTCTCCATTACCGATGCGAACTTCATCAACCTCCATATTGGCGATGGGTGTGTTGCTTCCGCCGAACATTAGCGCGTTGGTTCCTGTTGCTCCACTCGCTGCGCCGCTCCAAGCCAATGTTCCGTCTACATAAAGATCGTAGGTGTAGTTAGAATGAATAATGACACGGTAAGTATGAAACACGGTTGTATCCAATGTGTACGTCTTCGTCGGGCTCGTGCGGTCGTTTGTGACAGTGCCCGAAGTACCATGCGTAATATAAATGGGAATTAAGTAATTTGCGCTGCGCACGATGACATCATTGATCGTATTGGCAGCCTTCGATTTAGCGATAAATTCAAGCGTAAATGCTCCGACTGGGGGCGTAAAGCCTGATTTGGTCAAGTAAAAGTAGCTGCCGGTGGAGCCTGTTCCTGTATCAATAATTGTAACCGTGCCCGTGTTTTGGGTAATTGAGCCAGTCGTACCGCTGGTAGTCCAACCTGTCGTATTACTCATTGATTCGTTGACCACATCCCACTGTGAGGCTGGTGTTATCTCACCTGTCCCCATCCTGAAGGTATCTACGGTAAGATTCGCCGTATTCACATTGTTGCCGCCGATTCTTAGATTTGCCGTACCTACCGTGTCGCTAGCAGCGCCAGACCAAACCAAGACATCATCGACATAGAGGTCATATGTGTAATTGGCATGTACCACCACCCGATAGGAGTGATATACGGTTGTGTTCAGCGTGTAGCTTTTCGTCGGAGAGATGGCGCGATCCTTTACGGTTCCCGAGGTGCCGTGTGTGATGTAAATCGGAATTTGATAGTTTCCGCTGCGAACTGCAATTTCATTCACGGTACTTGCAGCATTCGTTTTTAACCTCGTTTCAAAGGTGAAGGCCCCTGCTGGAGGTGTAAAGCTGTCCTTCGACAAATAATAGTAACTGCCGGACGCTGATGTACCCGTATCCGTTATGGTGACGGTTCCTGAATTTTGCGTCACCGAGCCAGTGGTACCTGTGGTACTCCAACCGCTTGAGTAACTACTCATATTATCATTTATCATATTCCATACGCTGCCCGTGCCACCGCCAGTACCTGTTTTACTAATAACGGCATGGAATGTTTTTCCCCTGGCTCCATTCACATTTACACTTAGAATTAAGGTTGGCGAGCTTTGAATAACGCTGACCCCTGAATCCACTGAGATTGTACTCCCTAAAGGCTTATGCACTTCAATTTGTATCGTACCCGTGTTGCTGAAAGTCGGATCGGATACGGATATCTCAACCTCATCATTCGTCTCACTGACCAGCACCGATGCCTTCTTATTACTTGTTAGGTAAGCAGATCCGCTCACATTCACCGTCTTGGAAGCATCCCTCCAGAAATTCGCTGCCACTAGATTAAGACCTGTCTCTTTCACGGCTTGAACGTCTCCTGAATTTTCCAGTATCGTCACATTCGGGTTACCGGCATAGGTTTCCAACTGGCTATTGGACTTGCCAGGCAGAATAACATACGAATAGCTGCCATTCGTCGGGTTTGTGCCGTGATCGAACCAGAAGTTCAAATAATTATTCGTAATCGATTCTGTTGGTGTTACGGGACGGGCATTAATACTGTACCAGGTACCGGTTCGTGCCTCTCTCTTCCCTTTCAAAGAAGGAGCTGTCGGGAAGTAGTAACCAATATCCGAGCCTGTCACATTGCCAGCCAGATGAATCGTATTGATGCCGGTCATCGTTTCTGACCAAGTAAGCGCCGTGCTTTTAGCTGCTCCATTAACGGTAAGCGCATTGTTGCCGGAGCTGTTCAGCTTGCGGTTTTCAACAATCGACTCGACGACCAAACCATCGGTTGATGTTATGCCCGCACCAAGAGCGACAATTTCATCATCGAACATAAACCACGATTTCTTAGCGGTAAGCGTCTTGTTATGTGCGTTAAACTCCATGCCCGTTGCTCCGTAGAGATTCTGATGCTCAGCACCGCCAACCCAGCTCATCGTGCTTAATTTACCGCTGCTTGCGCCAGAATTCGCATTCACCGTTGTTCCCGGCAAACGGAAAGAATCTACGGTCGGCCAATAGCCTTCGCTATACTGACTCAAATCGTTGTTATACAAATAGGTCATGCCATCGCCTGTATGCCAGCCTTTTTTGTTCTCATCATTACCCAATTCGAAGTTGTAAACCCGATTGGAGTACATGCTGATCCCAAACCCGAATCCGGGTCTCAAATGAACCGTGCGATCCATGGAAGGATACTGCTTATGCCGGAGCAATTCTCCCCGTGAAGAAATACTGGAATCGTTCATGATTCCTTTGGCAAGCGCCACGGTCTCTAGGGGTACATCCAAATAAAAGCTGCGGTACGTATCGGCTCCAATCCAATATTTAACCATCTTTTTAAAAGCAAGCGCATCACTCGCTGGAGCGAACTGCGAGAGACGAATAAATGCAATCATCGCGTCATGTCCAGCGGTATGATCCTCTGCATAATTCCGCGAAATATTGCGTCCGCGGACCATATCCATCATGGCCCCTTTGTAAATCAAGGGCTCGAAGGCATCATAAGCCCATTTATAAATATTGACTTTGTCTGAATCCGTTACCTCCCAGGAAGACCCGGCTAGTAAATACATCATGTTGGCGGTATCTTTAAACATGTTTTTCCCGTAACCACCCGTGTACGAGTATTTGCCATGCTGGATGAAAGAGCCGTCTTTATAAAAGCCGTCACTTGAGGTTACATAATCCAACTCTGCGCTGACGCCGTCTCTGCCCAACCCGATCTTTGTGCTGTCTTTAACAAGGATCCCCCTGACCCCAACAACCGTCGCGGACCATACGCGATTGGCGCCTGTCCTACTAGGGCTTGGAGCAAATTGATTGACTGCATTCATATAGTTAGTTCTTTGTGTGGATGTCAGGTCATTATAGAGGAGAACCACCGTATCGTTCAAACGAAGGGGCGCCCCTATCTCCCAATCCCACCAATTGTCATATGTCGTAGTGCTCGGATTATAACGATTGGCATGCATCCAATCGAGTCCATTGATAATCGTATTCCGAAGCTGTGAATTTCCGTTTAAACTTGAGCCGGTAACCGTATAGGCTAGCGCCATCGCTTTTAATCGATCATAGGCCGAGGTCACATTGGCTGAAACCGAAGTATCGCTCAAGTCCGGCCATAACGTCGTTCTGCCGGCAGACAGGTCCATTGTATCCCAGTAGCCGGTTCCTGCGGAGCATGGTGGTGCTCCGCAGCCATTCGTCACAATGTCTTCCATCGAATCAATCTTAGCAGCAATATCGGGGTCGGTTGTTGATATGCCTGTTCCACCGGTCCATATATTCTTCCATTTATCGCGGAGCGTATCATATTCATCCGCAAAAATGGAATTGCCACCGACCAGCATTCCTGCAATGACCAAACCTAAACAAACTATTTTCCTCATGTCCCACCTCTTCGTTTTTATTGTAAACGCTTCCACCTCCTTCAGTATAAGAAACTCCATTGAAATTGAATAGAATACAACGATTACTACTTCTATTCCTAAAATGACTATTTGAACGTCCCGATAACCTATCCTCTCACTTCACTTGGCAGGACACCCCAGATCTTGGCGAAGGTACGGGAAAAGTAGCTGACATTTATATAACCGACCTGGCTAGCCACATCCTGAACCTTATCCCCTTGTAAGAGCAATTCCTTGGCCTTCTCCATTTTCTTATGAATCACATATTGGCTGAAGGGTTGTCCCGTTTCCATTTTAAACAGCCTGCTGAGGTAAGAGCAGTTGACGAAAAGCTTCTCGGCAATCGTGTTTAAGCTCAAATTATCATGCAAATTCTCGTCAATCATCTCTAGTACAGATGAGGTGAGCTTATTCACTCCCTTCTTGCGTTGATTCTCCAGATAAGCCAGAACTGCAAATAAGGAACGAACCAGCCATTCTTTAATTTGGTGGCGAGATATCAACTCTTGATTGTTTTGAAAAAAGTGAAGATCGTCCCCTAGCACTTCCTTGGATAGAAGTCCCTTACCATGCATCCACTGTACCAGCATACTGCTCAGGAGAAGTACTTGGAGCTGGATCTCCTCGATCGACCGCTCCGGCTGGATCACATTGGCAAGCAGTTCCTCTACCGCTTCAATCACATGACTTTTGCTGCACATATCCAAAGCGACCATAAGCTTCTTCATGGCATTAGCAGGGAGCTCCGTTTCGGTTATGGATTCTTTCTCTTCACGAGAATGAATAGCTACATAATGGCCATAGACCACTCTTTCCTGGAGCGCTGCGTTTGCCTGCATGTACGACCTTGGTACATCCGTTAATCGGATGGCTGTTTGGCCGATGCCAGCGCTCGCCGTAACCTTCAGGCATTCCTTGACAATCGACAGCAGCCTGGTGATGGAGTAGTTCACCCGATGGCAAAAGCCATCCTCGTTTTCCGAATCGGTGCGACGAAAGATGACCGCTGTGTTTCCAGCGGAAACCTGGAACACATAACACGCATCCTGCTCTAGTACTTCCTTCGTTATACACTGGATGGAGAATTGGAGCAGTGACTCGTCGTTTCTGCTGAATCGCAATTCTTCATCACTTAACGGATCCATAGCTAGGATAGCAACCATATATAATCCGTCTTCCTGCAGTTCGATCTGCAGCTCCCTGCTCTTATGAATAATTTCCCATTCTGCATATTGTCCTGCCACCCAGTTATTCCAAAAGATGTTTCGGAGCGCCGGGAGATGGTAGCCCCACTTTTCCTTTATTGAATTACTATTAAAGCGCTCCTGTTGCTCCATCTGTATTTTTTTCTTGGTCTGCAGCACAGCCTCTAGAATCTCCTCGTTACGAGCCGGCTTCAAGAGATAATCCATGATGCCGAGTTGGACTGCTTTTTGTGCATACTCGAATTGATCGTAACCGCTCAATATGATCATCCGGACATGTTGGTGTTTCTTATTTATTTCCTCCGCAAGCGTAAGTCCGTCCATGTCTGGCATCTGAATATCGATAATCATAATATCGACCTTCTTCATTCCTACGATGTGAAGAGCTTCAATACCGTTCTGAGCCATTCCAACAATTTCAATGCCATGCTGTTCCCAAGGAATAAATTCTGTGATCCTTGTATGTAATCCTATCTCGTCCTCTACCAATAACAGATTCATTCCTTGATCCCCTTATCCATTAATCGTTTCGGTATCCGAATGAATACCGACGTTCCTTGGCCCCAGAGGCTTTCTATCCATAAATCTGCCTCTTCCCCATACGTAAGCTTCAACCGAGCCTTTACATTTCGCAAGCCGAATAGGTCAGCAAAGCTCAGCCCCTCGTTAACAATCAACGGCATATTTTGAAACGATATCTGATGTAGCTGCTCTTGGATATACAGCAGCCGATCAGGAGATATTCCTACCCCGTTATCCTTTACCTCCAGCAATACGTCCCCCTCTTCTGTAAGGGTACAGTTCACATGGATATCCCATTTCCCTGACTTGCTTTCTACGCCATGAATGATGGCATTCTCTACGATAGGCTGCAGCAGCAGCTTGACCAGCTTCAACTGTGAGCATTCAGGATGCATAAAGACATGTACGCGAAGATTGTTGTTAAACCGGAGTTGCTGGACCTTCACATAATAAAGCATGTGCTCGAAGGTTTCTTCGATAGTGAACAAATCCATTTTCCCTTTGCCCAGACTAATGCGCATAAACTTGGAAAGATTGTATACCATTTCGCCTATATCGTCGACGCCGCTAATAATTGCTGATGAATAGATCGAATCCAATGTATTATATAAAAAATGCGGGTTAATCTGTGCTTGCATAAGACGCAGCTCCGCTTGGCTGGCACGAAGCTGCTGCTCATAAATGCCTTGAATCAGATGTCTCTGATCCGTCGTTAGTAAATTAAACGAATCCATCAAAAAACCGAATTCATCCTTGCGCTTATGCTCAATGACCGTATCGAGCTGTCCTTGACGAAATTGCTTCATTCCAAGGATAAGCTTGGTAAGAGGTGAAGAAATACCGCTATAGACGAACCAGGAAATACATACCGCTACAATCGCGCTGATGAAAATGGTCAATAGCGTATTCCGCTGTACCTGCCGGGTCAAAGCAAAAATTTCGGCTTCCGGCTGGATCATCACCAAAGACCAATGGGAGCTGGCAGATGTTGTTTTTACAAGCAGTTGACGTTCCCCATTCAACTCCTGCCGTTCTATCCACATGTTCGGATTATCCTCATCGAGATCAACGGCCTCTAAAGGACTAGAACCTGTTCCTGCAATATACCGTTTCTGGCTATCATAGAGATGTACCTCGGCATTGCCTTTGGGAAGCAAATGCTCAATTAGCTTTTCCAGATAATCGCTGCTAACGGACACGATCACAATGTTCTGTTTGCCCTGAGGATCACTGAAATTCATCAATCGCAGCAGGTGGATGCTTTTCTGATCTACATCGTCTCCCAAAATAGCATGGATATCCTTCAGTTCTTCACCAGGCCGGACGATAACGAGGTTGCCATTGGATTCTACTGTTCGCTGAAGTAGCGGGATCTGCTGAATGTTGTCGTTCTTACGATAAGCTCTATTGCTGATCAGAAATCCGGACGATTGATGAAGTACGGCTGCTTGCTTAACTGCTTTATTAACAGAGGTAATGCCTGAAATTTGAGAGGAAGCCTTCTGAAATTGCAGAATGTCTGCTGCTGTAGGTACAACAGCACTATCCTCGAATGTTCGAATCAAATATGGATCTGTTGCGATCAATGTGGACATATCATAAAATCCCTGCATGATCAGATCAATATATTCCAAGGACGACTCCATCCCGTTGATTGTTCGCTCGGCAAACTGCTCCTCCAAATTTCGCTTAGATTGCATATTCGAGAGCAAGCTAACGGTAACCAAGGGCAACAATATAATTAAAAAATAAACCGTTAGCCGTACTTGTACCGATTGTTTAAATCTCTTGTTCTTCCATGCCATACACTGCACCGCCTCATCCTGTACAAACCTTACCATATGCCTTTAAGGCTAACAAACTTATGCCAAAAGAGGAATAGGGTGCGCATTGCACTGCACCCTATTCCTGAACCTTACTTCTTCTTATTTACCTTGTACCACTCGTTCACTTCTTTGGTAAGCTCTTCTCCGCCATCCTTCAGAAATTGCGAGGTAAACTTATCAAAGTCATCTAGAGGTAATGTGCCCATGATGATTTTGGTAAAGGTTTCTTCCAACTGTTGGTTCAGCTTGACCCCATACTTGGCAAGAGCTGGTGTCGGCGAGCCTGTGTATTTATTGGCGATCACATTTTTATTGATGATATTGATATTCTCGTTCATCTTGAATTCAAGGCCGGTTGCGTCCAGACGCGCACCTTCCAGATCAGCATCCCAAATACTGCCCAAATCCACCAGAACATTGCGATAAATATGCTTCTCATGAGCTGCTATATCGATAGATAGCTTGCCGTCCTTGCGATTCCAAATGTTATGCTCAGGCAAACCGAGCTTAATCGCCTCCCAATTTTCTTGCTTTGCGATAAAATTCAACAATTTTATTGTGCTCTCAGCATTCGTGCTCTTCGCCGGAATAACCATATACGATACAACTGGATTCTTGGAGCCCACACCGGATTTCCCTTCCGAACCGACCGGGTAAGGCAAAGAAATCCATTCTGCCTTTGGATCATTCTTTTTGCTGCCCAAAATGACGGTAGGCTCCTTGGTATCAAACCAGGTTGCCGAGTAAATACCGACCTTGCCCGATACAATTTTCTCACCGATATTTTTCGACTTGTTTAATGCCCATTCTTGATCCAGCGTCTTTTGCTTATACAATTCTGCCATGTATTTCAAGGCTTGCTTCGTTTCTGGAAGCACCACAGCGTTGACAAGTTCGCCGTTGCGTTCAACCCAGTTATTGACTTTAATTGCTTCATTCGTTGCAATCGGCACACCAAACGCCCCGAAATAAGGACCCGAACGAGCCAGCTTTTCACCAATCAGCATACCAATTGTATCAGCCTTGCCGTTTCCGTCCGGATCTTGTTCGGCAAAAGCTTTCATCACTTTCGTGTATTCATCCAATGTTTTTGGCGGCTGCAAGCCAAGTTTATCCAACCAGTCCTTTCGGACATACATAATTTCGTCTCCAAGCTTGGTCGAAATTCCGGGAAGTGCATAAATTTTTCCGTCGAACGTTACACGATCCCATATTTCCGGAGGCATGCTTTTCTTAATATCTGGGGCAAATTTATCGATCAAATCATTTAATGGCAATATCGCTTTTTGTTTGGCTAGATTCGTTACCCAGCTAACATCGCGGGAATGGATTAAATCGTACTGCTCTCCGGATGCCAGCAGCACATTCAATTTATCTTGATACCCGTCTGCAGCCAGCTCATTAAGCCTCAGATTAAACCCGCTTTTCTCACGAATATATTTGATGTAATCGTTGTTATTGGCATCCGTTCCTTCCATATATTTACGTCCGCTGTTATTGATGACGAAATTTAGATTGACAGGCTCTTTAACCTGTGTAGTACTACCGCTAGCTGTCGCCGTACTAGCCTGTTTGTCCTCTTTCGCACAACCTGCTGCCAATCCAACCAGCAGCAATGACGCTACGGTTACGGATACACTTTTTATTAGTTTGTTATTCATATCTCTAGCCTCCTCTATGGGTATATCATGCAAACCATTTTTCAACCTATGCCATTATCCTTTTACTGAACCTATTAAAACACCTTTAACGAAATAACGCTGAAGGAAAGGGTATACCATGACAATGGGTAACGTACTTACAATTAAGGCTGCTGCCTTCAAGGATTCGATGGCTGCCGAATTCTTCTCCATCGCCCTTGTCTCCAGATTTGTTTCATTGGACAGAATCAAATCTCTCAAATACATTTGCAACGGATGCAGATCACGTTTATTCAAATACAGCACTGCATCAAAAAATGAATTCCAATGTGCCACACCGTGGAACAGAGCTATGGTTGCGATGACCGGCATCGACAAGGGAAGCACGATTCGGAACAAGATCCCGATATTGCTGCACCCGTCCATCCGAGCGGATTCCTCCAATTCAATGGGTACGCTTTGAAAGAAGCTGCGCATAATAATCACATTAAAGGCGCTGATCGCCCCAGGAATGATCAAAGCCCAGAAGGTATCGATTAATCCAGCTTCTTTCACAACCAAATAAGTCGGTATGAGTCCACCAGAGAACAGCATCGTGAACACAATCATGAATTGAATCCATTGTCGACCTAGAATATAGGATTTCGATAAAGGATACGCAAGCAGGCTTGTCAGGCCCACACTGAGCAATGTACCAATTACTGTGCGATTCACGCTTACACTGAACGCATTGATAAAGGCCGTATCTTTTAGTACATTTTTATAAGCATCGATATTCCAACCTATCGGCCAGAAACCCACGATCCCTGAAATGACTGCTTGCTGATTGCTGAACGATTGGGCCACAATATGAAGGAATGGCGCTAATGCGAGCAACGAGAATACAACTAAAACCGTATGGTTCAAAGCCGAGAACCATTTTTCTCCTCTGGAGACTAACATCCTTTAACACCTCCTTTCCGCTGCTAGTACAAGCCATCTTGTCCGAACCACTTCACCAACTTGTTCGCAACAAGTACAAATAGAAGACTGACTATCGACTTAAATAGCCCTATTGCCGTGGTATAACTGAATTCTGCTTGTGCGATACCGACACGGTACACATAGGTCTCGAATACGTCGGCCACTTCATATACCAGTGAATTGTATAAAATAAAAATTTGCTCGAACCCAACATCCAGTACATGTCCTAATCGCAGCAAAAACAAAATAATAATCGTGCTCGTAAGTGAAGGGAGCGTAATATGCCAGAGTTGCTTCCACTTGTTGGCACCGTCTACAACCGCTGCCTCGTATAATTGCGGATCGATAGAGGCCAATGCCGCCAAATAGATAATCGCACCCCAGCCCATATCCTTCCAAATGTCGCTTGCAACCAGAACGGTTCGGAACCAAGATGGGTTAGCTAGGAAAAAAATTGGTTCCATGCCCATGAATATGAGAGCCTTATTGATCGTGCCGGTTGTCGGTGATAAGACAGTAATGAGAATGCCGCCCAAGATGACCCAAGATAGAAAATGAGGCAAATAAGCCAAGGTTTGAATCGTCCGCTTAAAAAATACATATTTAATTTCATTGAGCAGCAGCGCCAAAATAATCGGCCCCGGAAAACCCCAAATGATTTTATACAAACTGATCAACAACGTATTTCGAAAAATCGTATAAAATTGCGGGTCTTCGAACATCTTGCGGAAGTGCTCCAGCCCGACCCACTCGCTTCCAGTAAAGCCGTTAAAAATGCTGAAATCCTGGAAAGCAATAACAATTCCGGCCATAGGCAAATACTTAAAAATAATAAAATAAACAATCCCGGGCACCATCAGCAAATATAAATCCCAATAGGAACGAAAATTGGATGTGTAGCCACGCCATTTTTGAGATTTAACAGCTTTCTTTAAAGGCGTTGTGCTTGATTGTGCGGTCACAGTATTGAGTTCCATACTCCATGTCTCCTTGCTGTCAGCTCTTTGTATTGCTTCGTAGGATGCTTCTTAACTTGGTTCTTGGGCTATTTCATGAAATGCTTCTTTGAGTATCTGGCCGGCAGCCATTGCAGCGATAGTTCCGGAAACGCCTCCTCCAATAACAATGATGTTACAATAATTCTTATTCATATCCCTTATCAATATAAGGTATCAAGGATCCAATTAGTATATAGGGACTATGACTTCTTATAGCTCATATATGACCTTTTTCTTATTCTCTCAACAACAAAAAGGCTATCCCTCAGTCATTCGACTAAAGGGAGAGCCCCAAACTATTTCTATAATCGTTATCCTAGATAAAACTCGATTGCGACCTCTTCTTTGAATCCGAGTTCTCGATACACGTTTACTCCTAATTCGCTCGACTGCAGCACGGCTAACTGTGCGCCAGAGACTTGTCCTTCACGAATCGCATGCGCTGTCATAGCACTTCCAATACCTCTGCGCCGATACGCTTCTACCGTTGCAACGTTGTAAATACCAATCGTATCACCTTCTTGGAATGCGGTTGCAGCTCCTGCAGGATGGCCGTCCAAAAAGCCGACATAGTGCTGTAATATCGTTTGATCATTTGTTCCTATCGCTTCATTAATTTGCATGAATACATCACCTGTATCTCCCTTTAAGCCGAATGTGGGAAGCACAATCTCCTTGAACCATGCGAATTCCAATGTTGTACGGATTGGTTTAATCTCGAAGTTGGGAATCGTTGTCGTATTAAACGTCCAGTTAGAAAGAGGAAGCGACATTCCTGGCGAATAACTGGATTTTGTAAGCCCGAGATTCTCAAGTACCCTCGCCAAGTCGCGGGCTTCGTCGTCATGCGACCAGACCAACCAAGAGAAAGGGAGGTTACGTGCACGATAATGGCTGGCAATCACTTCGATGTCGCCAATGGCGGTTTCTGATTCCATACATTGATAGGCGATTACTCGATTGAATAGCGAATGGGGAAGATCACTTTCATATCGATTCACTCCTGGAGCATTAACGTATGTGATACGTGGGCAAGCAGCGCTCATTTGTTTCATAATGCGAATCATGTTTTGTTTAATCTTCTCCGCAGTTAACATGTATAACCTCGCTAACATAATTGATTGTACTGCATAGTGTTATTCTATACTTAATGTGGTGTTTATAACATTAAACTTAGAAATTGACATTAGTTTTGGCAAGCGGAATATGAACATCAAAGTAATGTTTTCGAACCTTTCCGTATCTTTTAGCTTATCGTGGCTAATAATTATTTTGCTGCTCATGAATTAGCAACCTTACTATAACCCGCGACGCTCCGTCTTTATTGTTTTCATAAATCGTTAATAAAAATAAATGCCTAACTTTAAAGCACATGCATAATTATGTATAATCATTTCGGAGTAAAATAGGATGGCTTTTCAAACGTAATGAATTTCTTGCTGCTGCAATGCTCGGCAACAAATTCCACCAACCTGGCCGGTACGGTTTCCCAATCATACTCGGAAAGTCGGGGAAATGCTCCGGATGATTTCCTCCCTCAAGTAACTCTGACTCAACCGGTTTCAGACAACTTCCCCCTCCCCTAAACAGCGGATTGGCATACTAGATCTCAAGAGCTACGTAGTAACATTAATCAATACACATCTCAGATCTAAAAGAGATTTACTTTACTGGATTAGGGGCAGCGGTTGTAGATTAGCTAATAGAGCGGAATGCAGTTCCGTATTACTTGCCAGCACATCTTTATCTGTTAAACAATATGCTTTACCTGACATATTGGATACCTTGCCTCCTGCCTCCTGTACCAGTAAAACCCCGGCAGCTATATCCCAAACACTTAGTCCGTATTGCCAGTGGGCAGCGATTTTCCCTGATGCGACGTAAGCCAAGTGAAGGGCTGCAGATCCAAACGAACGAATCGTGCGGCACTGTTCCCCAAACACTTGAATACTCTCTAATACAGCTTTTCGTGCCCGGAGATCACTGGAAAAACCTGTACTTAATATGCATTCGGCAATATTTTCATTACTCGACACAGATATTGGTTTCCCACCGCACCAAGCTCCTTTTCCATCTTCCGCCCAATACAAGATATCCCTCAGGGGATCGTAAATGACACCCAGAGTCAATACTCCATAGCACGCTAACGCAATGGATACAGAAAATCCAGGAAGCCCATGTGCATAATTACTTGTACCGTCAATGGGATCAACAATCCATAAATAAGGCTGTTTTGAGGCACTCTCTAATGTCGAGTGAAGTGCCGATTCGTCTCCATAACTTTCTTCTTCACCAAGAAAAGAATGATCCGGATAACTAGCCATTATATAATCCTTGATCAGTTTTTCTGAGGCTCTATCCACGTCCGTCACGATGTCAAAGCTTGAGCTCTTCTCTTCCGTTATAAAATCAGCTTCAAAGCGAGAACGAATGAGCTTTCCCGCTTCTCTCGCTGCCTTCTTTGCGGTCTCCAACAACACAGAAAGTCCTCCTAATTCAACGTTTAAGTTTATTTGGCAAGTATGACATGCCTAGACTAAGGATCTGACACCATCAATCGTTATCTCTGAGCCAGTCATATAATCCGACAAGTCCGACGCCAGAAATACGGCCAACTTTGCCACTTGTTTGGGTGTACCTCTGCCAAATGGATATTTGCCTTCAGGATATTCAACCGGTACTCCTACTTTCGATAATACCTCGGATCGGATCAGATTATCATTTAGGTGACTATCGATTGCCCCAGGGCAAATAAGGTTCACTCTAATCTTATTGGGGGATAGTTCTGCTGCAGCCATCTTGGCTAACGCATTCATCCCGCTCTTCGAAGCGGCATAAGCAGTCATCCCATAACTGTTAAATACCCGGCTGCCATGTATGGAACTGTTCATAATTATACTTCCGCCTATAGCCTTCATCCATGGGATTGAATACTTCAGCGTCAGGAACGCTCCCGTTAGGTTAATGTCAAGGATTCGCCGCCATTCTTCTTCCGGCATTTGCTCAATAGAAGTCAGAAACCCTACAACCCCTGCATTGGAGAACACGATGTCCAACCCGTTCTTCCATTCTCCAGCCTTATCGATAGCCTGCTTTAAGTGGAAGCTGTCTTGTACATCGGCCTCTATCGCTAATACTTCAGCGCCAATCCCAAGCAACTCTTCTTTAACTTCCAACAAACGATCCAGATCCCGGTCAATAAGGCATATCTTCGCCCCTTGTTCGGCAAAAGCCATTGCTGTTGCTCTTCCGATTCCTGAACCAGCTCCGGTTATCAGCGAGATTTTACCTTGAAGAAGTCCGTTTGCATTTGTCATAGCGGCCATTATTTGTTCCATCTCCCTCTTATAATATAGAAACCCATTTGCTTTCCAGATGGCTCCTGACAATACCCTCGCATAGCATCTGTTCACGCAACCCATCACTAAAATCCGGATAAACCTTAGTACCGATTTTGTGTTCTTTAGAAGTCATTGCTGCATAAATTTCCTTAAACAATTGCTTGAAGGTATCGGGGTATCCTTCATTGTGGCCTCCAGGATAATCGGCATAACGGCGAACCTCCGTATGCAGCAGCGAGGGATCCTTCATGATTACCTGATTGTTTCCATCTCGTCTGCCAACCCACAGGTAGTTGGGATGTTCGGAATCGAAAGCAACGGTCTGCTTCGTACCCGCTATTTCGACATACACCCGGTTCTTTCGGCCGGCATGAATCTGACTGACGGTGAACGAGCCTTTTGCGCCATTATCCAAGCGGAGCAGTACGTTAGCATAATCCTCCGTATCGATTGGAACCTCCCGATACAGGGATGGATCAGAATGTACCACTTTACCGGTATAGGTGTCCATGGCATGCAATGACTTCTTTCGTGTTTTGTGAACCGTTGAAAAATCTGCAATGACTTCGGTAATTTTTAATCCGGTCGTGCTTTCGAGCAAGTCCATCCAATGGGAGCCGACATCTGCAATTGCACGTGATTTCCCCGAAAGGCCCGATTCAACCCGCCAGTTATAGTCCGTATAGAAAAATAACCAGTCTTGCATGTAGGAACCGTTTACCGCATAAATCTCACCTAATTCCCCATGTAGTACCATGGATTTCAACTGCTGAAGCAAGGGATAATAACGTACATTGAAGCATATCGCATGAATCAAACCGCTTTGCAGCGCCAGTTTACTCAATTGCTGAGCTTCGTCAACGCTCATTGCAAGCGGCTTCTCGCAAACCAAATGCTTCCCTGCCAACAAAGCTTTCTTACACATTTCAAAGTGCATGTTATTAGGAGTACAGATATGGACGCTTTCAATTTCGGAATCGTTTAATAATTCATCATAATTCCAATAATACTTGGGTACCCCAAGCTGTTCAGCTTTCTGCTTGGATTTCTCCTGGGTGGAGCCCATAATAGCCGCTACCTCCACGCCATTCAACCGTCTTAGCGCCTCGATATGAACGGTACCGATAAAACCCACCCCCACTACTGCCACTTTAACGGTCATGTACTCCCCCACCCTACGGTTTAGATATATGATTGTTCTGCATTAGATCATCTATTCTACTCGACTGCACATCGGACATGTGCTTATCTGACCAAATAGCCGCCGTCGACAGGGATGACCGTGCCCGTAATGTAACTGGATGCTGGTGACGCCAGGAACACAGCTATGCCCTGCAGATCCTCGGGCGTTCCCCAACGCCCGGCCGGAATGCGTGATGTAACCTGTGGATAACGCACAGCATCGGCATGGAGATCCTTGTTCATGCTTGTATCCATGTACCCCGGTGCAATTGCGTTCACTTGGATTCCATGACCGGCCCATTCGTTGGAGAGAGACTTAGTCAATTGAGCCACGGCCCCCTTGCTGGCGGCATAAGCAGTAGCGTTGAAGCCTCCAATAAAACTAAGCATGGAACCCATATTGATAATCTTTCCGCTCTTTTGTTCCAGCATCAGTTCCCCTGCCATCTTGCATAGATGATAGATTGCATTAATATTAACCTCCATCACTCTCTCCCACGCTTCCAGCGGTAGGTCCAAACAAGATCTACGATCATGGACACCAGCGTTATTGATAAGAATATCCAGCTTTCCTCCAAGCAGCTCCAAAGAATTCGAGAATGCCCGCTCGCGGTCTTTCCTATCTTCCAAATTACCCATTACTGCATAAACTGCCGGGCCGCTCGCCCCCAGTTCCTTAGCCGTAGCTTCCGCATCATCGCTGATATCCAAAATAACAACTTCTGCGCCTGCATGATGTAAACCTGCAGCCATTCCTCTTCCCAACCCACGGCTTGCTCCAGTTACTATCGCCTTTTTTCCCGTTAAATCAAACATGGAACTTCATCTCCTCCTGGTTGTAAACAGTTTCCATTCTAATATCGAGCTACTACTGTCTTCTTGCGTGTGTAGAACTCAACTCCGTCGCGCCCATTAGCGTGCAAGTCACCATAGAAGGACTTCTTATAACCTGAGAATGGGAAGAAGGACATCGGAGCCGGCACACCTACATTTACGCCCAACATTCCTGCATCGATAGTCTCACGGAATTGACGTATTGCCTTAGCACTGTCCGTATAGATGCACGCTCCATTAGCAAAATCGGAACGATTAGCCAGCGCGATAGCCTCCTCCAAAGTCTCTACCCGAGTGACAGAAAGGACGGGAGCAAAGATTTCCTCCTTCCAGATGGCCATATCTGGTGTCACGTTGTCAAAGATTGTCGGGCCTACAAAATACCCCTCTCTATCGGTCTGCTCCGCCAATCGACCATCCAACACCAAATTGGCTCCCTCTTCTTCGCCTCTTTGAACATAAGAGAACGTACGTTCCTTGTGGGCTTGGCGAATCACCGGACCAAGAAACACCTTCTCCTCCAATCCGTTACCGATAACAATCTCTTTTGCAGTTTCCTTCAAGCCTTTAATTAATTGATCGGCAACATCCCCTACAGCAACTACTACGGAAGCAGCCATACAGCGTTCGCCTGCCGAACCGAAAGCAGCATTTGTAATCTCTTTAACTGCAAGTCTAAGATTGGCATCCGGTAAGACAATGGAATGGTTCTTGGCACCGCCGAGCGCTTGCACTCTCTTCCCATGAGCGGCTGCAGTCTTGTACACGTACTCTGCTACCGGTTGCGAACCAACGAAGGAGATTGCGCGTACTCCCTCATTCACCAAAATTTCGTTTACTACCTCTTTACTGCCGTGAACAACGTTAAATACGCCATCAGGCAAACCGGCTTCCGAGAACAACTCTGCAAGCCGGTTTGCTAGTAGGGGCGTTCGCTCAGAGGGTTTTAATACAAAGGTATTTCCGCAAACAATGGCGAGTGGGAACATCCAACATGGAACCATCATTGGAAAATTAAATGGCGTAATCCCTCCTACCACGCCGAGCGGATACCGATACATCCCGGATTCGATACCAGTAGCGATATCAGGAAGTGTGCTTCCCATCATGAGCGTGGGGGCTCCTACGGCAAACTCCACGCATTCGATGCCACGCTGTACTTCACCATAACTTTCCGAGTAGCTCTTGCCATTCTCCAAGGTAATCAAGCGGGCGAGTTCCTCCCAATGATCAACAAGAAGTTGTTGAAATCGGAACATGATCCTTGCCCGCTTCGGGACAGCTACTGTACTCCACTCTTTAAATGCTTCGCCGGCTACCGCCACAGCATGCTGTACATCCTTAGCGGATGACAACGGAACTATAGCTATTCTCTCTCCTGTAGCCGGGTTCGGAACGTCCTCTATAACCCCGCTTTCAGAAGACACCCACCGACCGCCAATATAATTAGATAGCACTTGATTGTTCATAAGATTAGACTCTCTCCTTACATCCTAATAGTTGCAGTTTCCTGCTTGCTGCTTCCTGTACGGCTATCATAGATTCGGCAAACCATTTGATTCGATCGAATTCGGATGGCGACGCATTGATCGTTTCTCTCAAGGTACGACCAAACGACATGCGCAAGGCTGTGCCTATGTTGATTTTACCTACACGGTACTTTATCAGTCGTTTCAGTTGCTCATCTGGCACACCCGTCGCGCCGTGGATAACCAGAGGAATATCAACTTTAGACTGAATACGTTCCATAACCAAAAACATTAAAGGCGGGAATCGTATAATCCTTACCCGCAGCCGCAGAGGTTACTGAGTTCAATCCAACTAACAAGGCAACCGATTCCTTTCGTTAACGATTTATATGTTGAGCAATGACATATTGAACTTCTTGTAATACAGGCATCGCGTCTGAACAGCTGTGGCTGGAGACAACAATCGATGCGGACGCGCTTCCAAGCTCTAAACAACTCGAAAGTGAGAAGCCTTGCATCAGACCATAGATGAGGGCACCTGCAAAAGAGTCCCCCGCACCGAAGGTTTTGACCACCTTCGCCGGAAACACCCCTGCTCGAACCGTTTCCCCTCCAGGAGTAAAGGCGATCGATCCCTCTGAACCGTGCTTTACAACAACGAGTTTCGCTCCGTGGGTGAACCAGCGCTTCGCTGTTTCGATGTCATCCCTATCTTGGCTTTCCGACAGGTTTGGTTCTATGAGGTCAAGCTCCTCACGCCCCCCCAAGATGACATCGCTTTGCATGGCAACCAACCGACAGTAAGTATAAACCTCCGATTTCGATGCCCAAGAGTAGGGCCTGTAATCGATATCGAAGAATACCACCGTTCCATGCTTGCGAGCAAGCTCCAACACCTTAAAGACTGCCTCACGCGAAGGGCTTTTAGCCAGTGCCGTACCCGAAATCAAGACCGCTTTTGAATTGGAAATATACGCCTCACGTACATCATCCGGCTCCAATTTCAAATCAGCTGCATTGTCACGGTACATGAGAATGCTGCACTCGGTAGACGATTTGATTTCTGTGAAGGCAAGCCCTGTCACACTCCCTGACCGGTCAGTAATAACAGATGAAGTGTCAATTTGTTCCTTCTTTAGATACCGGATGATGAACCTGCCGAACTGATCATCTGAAACCCGTCCGATAAATCCCGTTTTAAGTCCCAGCCTTGCAGCCGCTATAGTAATATTTGCAGGTGATCCCCCTACGTACTTAGTGAAACTTAGCGTATCCTCCATCGGTCTATAGATTTCATTTGCATTTAAATCGATGCAAAGCCTGCCAACTCCAATTAAATCTATTGGTCGGTCGGAATGAAATGGTAGAACGGTAGTCAAACGAAACCCCTCCAGTATTGTCTAAACGATTAGATGGCGATGAGCATTAGTTTATTTTTTCTTATCAACATAATTGAACGAAGAGAGCTTCAACTTGGAGCTTTCGCAATCCCCCTAAATCATCATCTAATCGATTAGATGAAAGTTAATATAGAATTTATTCTATGTCTATACTTTAGTTTAAGGGCTTTCTCCATGACGAAATCCTGTAATCGACAATTTATCAGTTTGAAGACTTTAGGTAAGCACCGCACGTTTTACGTACTACCAATTCAACTGGAAGCACTGTATCCATCTTACCGAGTCCGGAGCTTTTATTCATTCGCTCGAATAGGCGCTCCACTGCTTGCTTGCCAAGCTCGTACCTCGGTATACGAATGGTGGAAAGTTGAACATTGCGGGTGGAAGCAAAGAATAAGTCATCAAATCCCATAACCGCAACATCCTCTGGGACTCGCAAGTTGGCGTCCAAAACAGCGTCAAGTGCACTGAGTGCACCCAAATCGCTTAGGTTGATAATGGCCGTAGGACGAACTTTCTCTGGCAATCGCAATAATGCTCCCGCTGCATCGTAGCTCGGTTTGTATTTTGCTTCCCCAGAGACTATCCACTCCTGCAACACACCTAAGTTTGCTTCCGCCATCGCTCGCCGGTATCCCACCATGCGTGAGATATTGACAGAAGAACCATTTACCCCAGTAACGAAGGCAATTCGCTTATGTCCTAATCCGATTAGATGCATAGTTGCCAAATATCCGCCTCCCTCGTTATCGGATACGATTGAATCTATGGGGAGTTCGTCCAGCTTACGGTGAGCCATTACGATCGGATAACCCTGGCTTGCCAGAGACTGCAACACTTCACGATCGAATTCCAGCGCGGTTGTTACTATCATTCCATCCGCTCTTCCCTCACGAAGTTGCCTGGCTGCTTCCTCCAGTGCGCCCGGTTGATCATTGGTATTGGTCATATTAAGAATAAATCCTTTACTGCGTGCTATCTCCTCACACGCCCTAGCTAAATCTGGATAGAACGGATTGGTGATATCGGAAAGCACAAGGCAGATTGTCTTGCTTTCCCGTATACGCAATCCCCTAGCGACCGCATTAGGTACATATTTAAGTTCCTTAATGGCATCAAGTACTCTTTTTCTTTTCTCGGCAGATACATAACGCGTATCGTTCAAAACATATGATACTGTTGCTACGGATACTTTCGCTCGTTCAGCAATGTCTTTAATTGTCGCCATTTTCGTGCTTTCCCACCTATAAAATCGGTTATACTGACCATATCATAAAGAAGCTAAAGGGCAACCAAGACCATAAAACCCTGGTTAGCTAGCCTTCACTTGTACAATTCTCCGCTCTACTGCTGATTCCAGCTTTCAAGCGTAGAACCACCTCGTGCTGCCGGAATAAGCCCAGTAGGATATCCAACATGCCGCTTAAGATGCTTATCTGAACATGGTTTACTTGACGAAGTGACCATATTTGCAAAATGATATAGTTCATTTGACTTGCATAGAAGTTACCTCTCCTTGACTAATTTTCTTACTTGGTTTCTACTAAATATCAGCATTCCGCCAATCACAACTAGAGTGCCTATCCATTGTGCTCCGTTCATGCTTTCTCCTAAAAACAGATAAGCTAAGATAGCTGTAAAAATCGGATTTAAGTTTAGAAAAATTCCAGCTCGCGTACCCCCGACACGATGAACGCCAATATTCCATAGCACCATGGCTAACGCTGTTGCGCCTATACCGATGTAAAGAATGGCACCCCAAAAAGCAGGCGACACTTCAATAAATGTAATGCTCTTCCCTGTAAACGGAAGTAATAGTAAGAATCCAAATATACCCGACCACAACGCACTAGCGATTGGTGTCATATACTTCATCGCATTTCTAGCAATGACCGTATATAATCCCCAGACCGCCACCGCAGCAAGCATTAATAAATCACCTTTATTAAATTGTAGTCCTAGAAATCGATCCCACTCTCCGTGTGTAATAACCAACAACACACCACCTATTGAGACAACCATACCTACAGCTTGTCGCATGGTCAATTTTTCTCCAAGCAACATATAAGATATGCAAGCAATAGCAATGGGATTAAGTGTCGATAATAAACCAATATTGGTAGCTGAGGTACGCTCCAACGCCCAAAACATGAATACAGTAAAAAGTGCGACACCTGTTAATCCCATGCCGATTAAGGCAGGCACAGCTTGACGAACGGGCAATAATCGTCGTTCCATTATCCAAATGTAAGGGATCATAACTACAACAGCGATTCCGTATCGTAACTCAGCCAGTATTATGACGGGTGCATGACCAGCTGTAAATTTCCCTGCAACAAAATTACCCGCCCATAACAAACTTGTCATAACTAATATCCATTCTGACATTACGCTTTACTCCTAAACGAATTTTCACCTGTAATTTCAATGGATCCATATAATTAGAAAGTTCTCTCATAGCAATAACCTTAAAATTATTTTCTAACAAATATTCCATATAGGCTTCAAATGCTTCCCGCTCCATGGAAACCCATGGATGAGCAAGATCAGGGATTCCATGAAAATAAAGAACGGTGATTTTTCCTTCTTTGGCTTGATTCACCATTTTTGCAAACTCATTAATATCCTTTTTTAACGGCGCTTCAAAAGATAGAATACGGAGGTGATGATGTACGGAAGGATCATATACGAATTCTCCTTCTCTCCTAGCCCACTGAAATCCCATCTCATTTAAGACGCTTGGGCTTTCCTCACTTGTAACATTAGCCCGATAGCAGAAGGATGTAGGTACTGGTATATTTCAAAACCAAGGCAATCAACGCATCATCGAAAGTAAGTACGACTAATTAATCAATCCAACCATAAAGGAAAGAATTGTCTCACATACGCTAGCTTTTTCTCTGTCTGGATATCCCCTCCACCCTCATGCCCGTTAAATGGATAAATGACAATATCTTTGTCACTGGTAATTCGGTTATATGTAGCAAAATACATGAGTGGTGGACATGTCTCATCTTTCAAAGCTACCGATGCCAGCACACGGCATCTAATCTTATCCGCCATATTCATCGTGTCAAAATAACTTAAGTTCTCAATAACGAGATGAAGTTGGTCAGGATGCTTCTTCACATATTCAGCTACACTAGCAAACGCACCGTACATCCCACCTACACGCTCTGTTAAATTGCTATTACTAGGGACGTCAACTAGAGCTAACTCAGGTCGGTGGTCAAGTGCTGCAACCGCCATTGCCAAACCACCACCCTGGCTTCCGCCTTCAACTACGATGCGGGAGTCATCAACCTCTGGTTGCATGCAAGCGAAGTCGATTGCCTTCAGGCAATCCATGTAAACATATCGATAATAATATTCATATTTGTTATGAATTCCTTTACTGGCCACATTTAACGAAAACCCGCTTGAATATGCTGCATGATTCCCTGTACGCCCGCCTTGATCGCGACAATCAACAGCTATCACTACAAAACCCATCATGACCCATTTCATATAGCTCGATGGCTCACCACGGCTGCCGCTGAACCCATGATAGTGAATGAGACAAGGATACCGATCTTTCTGCAAGAACGTAGGAACAATCATCCATCCATATATCGGTGTGCTATCCATGCCAGAATATTTAATTTCATATACAGCAACATGATGGATAGGATAGTCAATTCGTGTACGACTCGCCTGTAATGGGTTTTGATGTGCTTCACGAATTGTCGTATGCCAAAAATGATCAAAATCATCCCTTTTGGTTAGTTCTGGATGATAGCTAAATAACTCCTTTGATGCGGTTGTCAAATAGTCCAAACAAAGCCCCCCATTTAAGTATCCTTAATTACACATGAACCATTAACATGCAGATCTTCCGTTTAAAAATACCCGACGAGACCTTTGGGATCATTTAGAATCGCTTTGGCATCTGATCAGCCTGAAAGGTGATAACGCCAACTGGGAAGCTTCAAAACGGTTGTATAGCATGCTGCTTGGCCTGCTTGAATGTACAAGCAAGCCATTAACCAAGGGTGCTTATCCGTCGGGGCATGGGCAAGGACAGCCCAATTCCGAGCTACAAACTGAGGTGAAACTAATCCACGATCATTCAGCACTGGGCCAGCAGCTTGCAGTAGAAGTTCTTTAGCTGTGTTGGCCCAAGCTCCACGACTTCTTCCAGCTTGCAAGGAAGCGGCTACAAGCCTACTTCCGTTGAAATGCCTGCTTTCTGCGCGCCATTCTCAACATAGGAAACAATTCTCATACCTTTTCTCCATGGACACTATATCTGCGTACACGTAAATCCGCCTGCTCTTTATGACCCCAGAAATTTTCAATTTCGCATAATCGCGAGACGTATGAGCCGACCAGATGACTTGCCTCTTCCGTACAGCGCTGATAGGTGCAGGTTTTCAAAAATTTTCCTACCCATAGGCCGCCGGTGTACCTGGAAGCGCTTTTGGTGGGTAATGTATGATTCGTACCGATTGCTTTATCGCCGTAAGCGACGTTCGTTTCAGGTCCGAGAAACAAAGCCCCATAATTTTTCATATTCGCCAGGAAAAAATCCGGGTCTTCCATCAGCACCTCCACGTGCTCATAAGCAAGACGGTCCGCTTCTCGAACAGCTTCCTCCCGGCTTTCCACGACGATTACTGTTCCGTAGTCTCGCCAAGCCACGCCGGCAACGTCAGCGGTCGACAGCTTGAGCAGCTGCTTCTCGATTTCAGTCAACGTCTCCCGAGCGAGAGCCTCAGAGGTCGTGATAAGCACGGCTGGCGATGTCGGCCCGTGCTCAGCCTGCCCGAGCAGATCGGTAGCCACCATCTCCGCGTCGGCCGTGTGATCGGCGATGACGAGCACTTCGGTCGGACCGGCGAACAGGTCGATGCCGACCTTGCCGAATAGCTGGCGCTTTGCCTCAGCAACATAGGCATTGCCGGGGCCAACCAGCATGTCGACGGGCTCGATCGTCTCCGTCCCGAGCGCCATCGCTGCCATTGCTTGAATGCCCCCAAGCACGTAGATCTCGTCTGCGCCTGCGTACGCCATCGCGCAGACCGTTGCCGCTGGGATTTCCCCTTTGATCGGCGGGGTACAGGCGATAACACGCTGGACGCCAGCCACCTTCGCCGTCAAAATGCTCATGTGCGCGGAGGCTACCATCGGATAGCGACCGCCCGGGATATAGCAGCCGACGCTGCTAACGGGAATGTGCTTATGGCCCAGAATGACGCCGGGCAGCGTCTCAACCTCCAGATCGCGCAGCGTTCCCAGCTGTTGCTGTGCAAAATGGCGCACCTGCTGCTGCGCAAAGCGAATATCTTCTTTGACCCTGTCTGGAACACGGGCGATAATCGATTGAATTTGTGCCTCGCTAAGGCGAAAACATTCTGGCGACCACTGATCAAATTGCGCCGACAATTTGCGAACGGCCGCATCTTGATTGACCGCTACATCCTGAATGACGTCTCTAACCGTCTTGTAGACAGCATCCTCCATCATTGTAAATCCAGTTTGAACTTGGCCCTGCTTCACATATTTCGCCATATTGTTCTCCCATTTCTTCTAAGTTTGGTGAATCATTATCGTTTATTTACCCTCCCAGCGGGAAGGCGTGTTCACAAATTCAGGCACATCCGCAACTGCTGCAGCCGTTCTAACGACTGAAGGATGCCCTCCTTGATTTGGAGCTCCATGTCGGCAAGCGACGTCCCCTGATCCGCATTCAAAAACAACTTGGTCATCACAGTACCCGGCCGCGTTTCTCCCTCAAAAATCGCCCCAACACTTGCTCCGCGTTACCATAAACGCTCGCAGTATCCAGACAGGTGATCCCGCCATTCAAGGCGGGAATCACCATACGCGCTGCCATCGCTTCATCCGGCTGACCCCAGCTGATTAGCAATGCCGTAGGGCATGCCAAGCTGAACTGTACCAAGCGTCAGCGGCGAAATCGTTAAGTGCCCCTGCTCTCCATTCGTGTCATTGTGAAACAGTAAAATTATCAAACCTAGAATCACCAAATCGACTCTCGATTCCCACTGCGCCCGTTGGCAACAGGCTATCTGTTCTAGTTAACTCAAGGTTGCCGTTTACATATAGCTTAAGCGTACTGCCTTGAACGACTGCCTTGAACGTATACCACTGTCCCGTTTGGAGTGTAAATGGTTTACTTGTGCCGCCATTACCTGTTCCCGCAACTGTACGGTTAATAACCAAATTACCATTTTTATAGCCTAGTAAATAAAAATTCTTATTATCCGTAAACCTTACACGAATACCTACATCAGGTGAATTTGTCGACGACCAACTGTTTACTTTCACCCGCGTCTCTACGGTGTAATCGGACCACGATCCCTCTCCAATCTTAGAGGAATTATCAAACGTGGTACTAGATTTGTAGACGCGACCACCATCATACACTGTACTCCAAGTCCCTGAAACGACAGTCCAATCGGCGGCGCCATTCTCAAAATCGGTGAAATACAAAAAGTTTGGCGTTGTAACTGCAGATGCACTACTGGAAGCAGATTCATTTTCACTATCATCGACTGCTTTGATTGTATAAGAATAGCTCGTTAGAGAAGCAATTGATGAATCTGTATACGTGAGGTTGCTCGTTGTGCCTATTTGAACCCCGTTCCGATATACCTGATAACCATTCATCAAACGATCGTCTGTTGAAGACGACCACGTCAGCACGACTGATTTCCCCTCCATTTTTGTTATTAAGCTTGTAGGAGTGGAAGGTGGTGTTAGGTCCGGTGCAAGTGTGGTCACGCAGGCGCCACCGCCGCCGGACTCGTTATTAGCAGCATCATAGGCAAGAACATAATAAAAGTAATCTGTCGATGCCGTTAATCCGGTGTCCGTATAACTCATTCCTACCGTGGTTCCGACAGATGCACAGTCGCGAAAAATGGTGTAATGATCAACGCCGATATCATCAGTTGCCGCATTCCAACCAAGTGAAACTGTGCTTTCGGACATTGGTTCCGCTGTTAAACCAGAAGGTGCAGTCGGTGGTGTGGTATCTGAAGCCGCACCTACATGAGAAGTAAGCAACAACAGGGACATTGCCACCGAAATCACATTCAGTAGACGAAAGCGCAGCATCGAATTCCTTCGTTTCCTTGCTATCATTTATGCAACACATCCTTTTCGCCTCTTATTGGGTTACTGTAAATTCGTCGAACCTCGAATCACCGAAGCGGCTATCAATTCCCACTTTACCGGATGTTAGAACGCTATTTGTTGCCGTCAATTCCAAATTTCCATTTACATACAGCTTCAGTGTTGTCCCCTGCACCACAGCTTTGAACGTATACCAAACGCCATTTTCAAAAGTAAATGGCTTGCTTGCCATTCCGCCATAATTTTGACCTCCAACTCTTCGGAAAATGGTCAAGTTTCCGTTCTTATAACCGAAAAAATAATAGTTGTTTACATCAGTAAACCGTGCCCGTATACCAACATTCGGCGAATTTGTGGATGACCAATTGTTCACCTTTACTTTCGTTTCCACGGTATAGTCCGTCCAAGATGTACTTCCAATTGCGGCAGAGTTGTCGAAAGTGGTACTAGACTTATACACGTTGCTACCGTCATTAACAACATTCCAAGTTCCAGAAGTCACAGTCCAGTCAGAAGCACCATTCTCAAAATTGGCGTAGACTAGGAAGTTCGGTGTTGTGATTTCAAACGGCATGCTTGATCCAGATAAGCTATTCCTTATATCAAATGCTTTCACTGTATACGAATACGACGTAGTTGAGTTGATATTAAAATCTCTGTAGGTAGTATCCGTTACCGTTGCGATTTCCGTTCCATTACGGAATACTTTATATCCTGTTACCCCGTTGTCATCAGTTGATGAATTCCAGGATAGCGCAACAGATTTGCCCGATATTCCACCGGCTAAATTACCTGGTATACTTGGAGGTAAGTCAGTGATCTGCGTATTTATACAGCGTCCGAGTCCTCCAGATGCATTACCATTGTAATCATAAGCCACAACCGAATAGAAGTAGCGGGATGATGCAGTTAAGCCTGTGTCCGTAAATGATGTACCGAGGGAAGTACCGATCGATGCACAGTTTCTATACACCTGATAATGGCTGACTCCAATATTATCAGTTGAAGCGTCCCAGTTGAGATTTACAGAATAACTTGCTGTCGAAACAGCACTTAATCCATGTGGTGCCGTCGGAGCGTTTGTATCGGGTAACATCGTTCCGCTTACCACAACGGATAAATCGTTCTGAGTCAGATCTAAGTTAACCGATATTTTACCCACACTATCCGAAGTCACTGGTTGTGATGTGCCGTTACTCCATTGCAAGGTGTAGATTGTATTTGGAACTAATCCTGTAACCTCCATTTGGCTGGACGTAATGGTAGTCATTTGAGGATTTTCTGCCCACAGCTTAAACCCGCCCGTCATGTTTTCATACCGTACATTCAGCGGCTGACTGAAAACGAGCCTTTGATTAGGAAGCGTCAATGCAGTCCCTTGAATCATCATCGCATTTTCGATAGTGGTACCGTTCTTTGTGACTACGAGGGATTTTGCATCGGCCTTAGCATCCGTCGTTGTAAGCGTTCCTGTGCCTACCTCTCTAAATCCAATCCAGTCTGTTTTCCCGCCATCACGGGTTACAACCAACTTCGTACCTTCTGAATCTTTCGTTATTTGAGGTTTCACATCGAGTGAACGGCCATTTATATTCGGATAAAATAACCCCAAAAAGTTCGCTTTTTCTGAAGGTACTGTGTTGCTAACGTTCAAATTCGTACCCATTTCCACCTTAGATGCAGGAGATAATACGGCTTGAAGATTATCAGGCTGAAGCATGAACAATTGCATGCTGTCCGAACCTTGTGTGATGGTATAGCCGCTGTTTGCATCACCAGTCCAAGTACCTTTGTTATTAAATAGGAACTGGTAGTTTCTTGCACCATTCGCTGAAAGCAAATCGTCGTATACAATGACATACTCGCTGTCGACGAGCATCACATTTCGATCCATACGACTCATGTCAACATATGATTTATGCAAGTCGCCCGTCGTAAAGCCATATCCCGGTGTTCCAAAAAACTCGCTGATTTGGGCGACATCTCTCATATCGGAGTACGGCTGAAAGTAAGCGATATTCCCTTCCCCTCTCTGACCAGCTCCGTCGACTAGCAACGTATTAATATCTTTCGTCCATCTGTCAATCTTGTCATAGGGTGGATACTCTCCCCAATGTTTATCGCCAAAATCAATACTGAAATGACCGGCATCCGGGCGATCGTGTCCTATGTTAATATAAGTTCCATTAGGGCTGATGTGATCACGCCATTCATTTAATTTGTGACCTCCTGGTGGCCCGCTCTTCAACGTTACACTCAGATCGTCCGTTTCCCAACCACTTCGGAAATTCGCCATTTCCAGATCAGGGAAATAGGCCCACTGATTCTGCGATGTTGTATCAGGGACGAGCGTGTCATCGTAATACAGGAAGTCCCATACATGCCAGGAGTAAGAAATTGGATCGACAGCATAGGCAGCCAGAGCCATTGCCTGCAGCTTGGCATCTTGATATTGGGAAGCGAGCTTGAATAGGAAGTTATTAAAATATCCTCGACCATTATAGTCATCTGCATAGCGAGCAAGTGTCGTATATCCTGGGCCGTATAAGTATGTCTTAAACTGCCCCATATTGTGTACAGATGCGGTCCACAGAGAGGAGTTATTTGTAACGGACGCATAGGACGCAATTGCACGAACGACATGTTCATCTCCATAAGACATATAATGCGGACTTTCGTGTTGGGAACCATCAGGCGCGATCTGAGCAACAAGTGTTTGCAGCTCCTGCTCTGCAAAACTATACATCGTTGCAACTTCCGAATCTCCGATATCGCCTAAGATCGCACTTGTGCCAACCAAAAGACCTTCGATACGGAAATGGCGATGATTGTTTTGATAATCACTTTTCCAGTAGGCCAGCGTGCCTGATAAATGATTGAAAAACTCGTCGTACAGCTTCTTCGACTGCTGCTTCAGCTTCGCCGCAATTTGCGAGCGTTCAGCTTCACTGAAGGCATCGTAAGCCCAGTCATAGGCATACCCTATGCCAATTAATCCGGTAGCATTAGCTGCTGAACCACCATAATCGGTGTTTTCATCGCCCCACTGCGGCCGGTTAATCAAATCGAGCACATAGGTACGCAGCTTGTTTTTATAGGCAGTGTTTTGAGTTACTTTATAAGCCATCGCTAACGTCGGTAACCGAAAGGACACATTCTCCCAGTTATTATCGTTTCCAACAGCCGAAGAAAACCAATTTATCGTATCAGGCGCGTTGTTCGCTTGTGTCAGCATAGTGCTATAGAACCCTTGATATCCAGAAGCCGTTGTTCTACGCTGTAGCTCAGCCGACATGCCCGGATTTACAATCAGCCTTGGGTGTACGCCAATCAAGTTTGAACGGAATGAGGTATTATTCGTGAAAGGTGCTGTCGTAATTGATCCTGCACTGCTAGGGGCTGAATAATTTCCAGACGCATCAAAAGCTTTTACCGTATAGCTATATAAGTTGCCTGGTACGATTTGATTATCTATGAAAGTAAGCGACGAATTGACCGCAATCACAGTACCGTTGCGCAGAAGTTCATATCCCGCAACTACGTCGTTATCCGTTGAGCTATTCCAAGACACCGTTACCTGTCCTGGCACTGTCTCTGTTGCTGTAACGCCTGTTGGTACACTCGGTGCAGTCGTATCCGATGACAATGCAGCTGCTTGGATCGCCACATCATCGAAGCTTACAGCTCCATACGCGGTAATGAGTCCCATTGGCCCAACAGTAAACGTTGTATCGACAGCCGACAATTGTTCATTTCCGTTGACCAGCAAACGTAATCGAGAATGATCCGTTACTGCTTGGAGTGTATACCAAGTTCCGCTAGTAAGTGTAAATGGCATACTGGCTAATACGGTTATGGCACCTCCAACTTTCTTTTTAATGTTCAGAACACCCAAATCGTATGTGAAGAGATAGTAGTTGTTCGTGTCCTTGTAACGGGTCATCAAGCCAACCGTCTGAAAACTTGTTGAGCCCCAGCTTTCTACTTTAAACTTCGTTTCTGCCGTATAGTTATCCCATGTACTGGACCCGTGCAGCGTTCGGGCAATCGAATCGCTCGCAGACGTTCGCAATGCTTTCGTTCCGTCGTTCATTACGCTCCAACTGCCGTTAACAAGCGTCCAATAATGAGAATCACCTTGCTCAAAATTGTCGGTAAAAGGTAATCCTACTGTATTCGCTGATGCGGTTGTCACCGTTGTCACAGCCACAGCCGAGCTAAAAGCTGAGAAGTTATTTGAAGCGTCAATCGTCCTCACGGTATATTGATATGTCGTACCTTGAGCCACTTGTGTGTCTGTAAAATAACGATTAGATGTATTAGCCAGCAGGATGCCATCACGATATACACCATAACCAGCCACTGCATCATTGTCAGTTGCGGCATTCCAGTCTATATCGACACGGCCAAATGCTGTCTCCCGGGCTGCCACACCTGTCGGAACACTCGGAACTGTCCCATCCGAGGAAGGCGCTGTAGCCGCTATAGAGATATTATCAAAGCTGACATTCCCATATGCGGTGATAAGTGCAGCAGGCCCTGCTGAGAAGGTCAAATCCACTGTGGACAGCACTTCAACCCCATCCATCATCAATTTAAGGCGAGAATGATCACTCACAGCCTCGATTATATGCCATGAGCCAATAGTAAGGGGAAAAGGTGTGCTCGCCAGTACGCTGATGACACCACCTGCCTTTTTCTTGATATTCAGTACGCCTAGGTCATACGTGAACAAATAATAATTATTAGTATCGATATACCGGGTCAACAAACCGACCGTTTGAAATTGGGTCGAGCCCCAACTGTTAACCTTGAAGTCGGCCGAAACTGAATAATTATCCCATGTTGGATCACCATATACACTTCGTGCAATGGAATCAGTTGCTACTGTCTGATAAACCTTTGAGCCATCATTCGTGATTGCCCATGTGCCGTTCACAACAGACCAATCTGCGGCAGTTCCGCTTTCAAAGTTTTCACTATAGGGCAATGCGGCTTCCGCGTGAGCTTTCTCAGACGTTAGGCTTGGAAAAACAGGTACTAGTGTGAACAGTAATAAGGCAATCAGAAATCGAGAAACGATTGTTTTGCTAGATCTCTTTCCTATCAAATGCAACACTTCCTTTCCCTCTTAAAAGTTTGGACCATGCATTCCACCACTTTACCAATAGAAATAATGGGTTTTTATGATCACCTCCTTACAGAGTAAAGGCAATTAGCAGTACCTAAGTGTAATTTTCCGTAGTCACTACCCTTTGACTGAACCGATGAGCATGCCTTTGACGAAATACTTTTGCAAATAGGGATAGACGAGCAGAATTGGCACCATACTGACTACCACGGCCGCCATCTTAATGCTTTCCGGCGACGATGCCATATCACTTAATCCAGGTTGATTCGCAAGTGATTCCTCTTTAAGCATCCCATTTAGCACGACCTGCAAGACTCGTTTTTTCTGATCATGAATGTAGATGATGCCTGGCAGATATTCATTCCACCTGGCTACCGCGTAAATCAAGCCAATCGTAGCATTAACGGCTCCCGACAAAGGTAATATGATGCGCAATAGAATGAACAAATCATTAGCGCCGTCCATTTTTGCCGATTCGATCAATTCAGTGGGAATTCCCTTAAAGAACTTAATCATAATCAGCATGTTGTAAACACTAACGGCCGACGGCAACATTAACGCCCACAGTGTGTCAACCAGATGCAATTGCTTGATGACGAGGTAGGTAGGAATCAAACCGCCATGAAACAACATTGTAAAAAAAATAATTGAAAAAATAGGACTGCGCCAACGCAAACTGCTTTTAGCCAGCGGGTAGGCACAACCGATTGTAAGCACCATGCTTATTAGTGTCCCGATAATCGTGACGATCAACGTATTTCTAAAACCAACGTACAGGAACTTCTGGGAAAGCACGTATTTGTATGTCGATAATGAAAAATGCTCGGGATATAGATTCAACTTGTTGACAGAAGCATGTGTCGGATCGCTTAAGGAGAACATCAACACATACCAGAAAGGATATAACATAATCAGGCCAAGAAGTACAAAACCGATATTGAGGACGAGTGGGTATAGACGACGATTACGATGCCGTTTCATCTAGCTCAACCCCTCTTCCCCGAATAACTTGCTCACCCATTGCGCTGCAAGTACGAGAATTAGCGCAATAACAGAATTAAACACGCCGACTGCAGTAGCAAAGCTGTAGTTCCCTTGCTGCAGACCGTATTTAAAAACAAATGTGTCCAAAACTTCGCTGACTTCTGCTACAGCAGAGTTCTGCATGACTAATATTTGCTCAAAACCAGCTCCCATCAAGAAGCCGATACGCAAAATAAGAAGCAAAACAATGACATTTCGTATAGATGGAAGCGTGATGTGCCACGTTTGCTTCCATTTGCCCGCTCCATCCATGATAGCCGCCTCATAAAGCGAGGGATCCACCTGTGTCAACGCCGCCAAATAGATAATCGTGCCCCATCCAAGATCCTTCCAAATATCAGAGGCAACAAGTATGCTTCGAAACAGATCTTGGTCAATAAGCAAATTGCGCGGTTCTTGGCCAAACCATTCATAAACGAGTGCAACGACGCCATTGTTCGGAGATAAAATGGCCAAAATAAATCCTGAAATGACAACCCACGAAATAAAATGAGGTAAATATAAAATCGTTTGGATCGCTCGCTTAAAGAAACGGTTGCCTAACTCATTCAGCAATAGTGCAACTATGATCGGTGCTGGGAAACCGAATATAATTTTATATACACTGATTAGAATTGTATTTCGGAAGATATTCCAAAAATCCGAGTATTGAAAGACATCCTGGAAATTTTTCCATCCAACCCAATCGCTTTGCCATATCCCCTGAAAAATATCATAGTCTTTAAAAGCAATTACGATGCCATATAGAGGAGCATATTTAAAAATAAGGAAATACAATAATCCTGGCAACAGCATTAGATACAAATATTTATCGTTTCTCAGATCGTGAAGGACAGTTTTATTCTTCCAGATGGTTTTTTTCCTCTCAGTTACTTGCGTTGTTTCCATGATGCACCCCTCTCCGTTGTCCGGTCTGGCGAAGAGCGGAATTCAAACGATCTTCCGCTCTTTCCAGTACTCCGTAACAAACTCGTCTATTTTTTTGTTTTTGCCAGGTAAGCGTCATTCATAGCTTTGGTGTAGTCGGTGCCACCCCGTTTGTAATATTCCGTTACAAAGTCTTTGTATAAGTCATCGATTGGACCATCATTCAAGATCATTTTCGTAAACTGGAGAGAAGTAAACTGGCTAAGCTCCGTCGCTTTCGAGTTGTCTTCGATAACCAGTCCGTCAGCAGGATTACGATAACCGATCGTGTGAGCGAATTTATACAACTCTTGGAAACGCTGTGAGGTGTGGTTATACATGAAATTGAATGCAAGTTTTAACTGTCCAATGCCTGCTGCCTTTATTTCCTCGTCCTTGATCAGCGGCTTCACAATATTGTTATCCATGGTGTAATCCTTGCCTTTTTCACCGTAATTCTCATACATATTTCCTTCATCCGATGTCAAGAAATCAAGTACTCGAATCGCAGCATCAATGTTTTTAGAGTCCTTTGTAATCGCCGTTTTGAGCCAACCGCGTTGCGTTAGCATACGGTAGCCAATGCCATTTTGTTGTGGTCCCTTGAGAATCCCGCCTTCAACGAATTCAGCATTTGGATTGTTTTGCTTGAGCGGTGTGTAGTAATTGTTAATATTGGATGTATCCATTAAAAAATACCGGTAGACCGGTGCACCGACGGTACCTTTTATGACTTTGTCCTTAAATCTAGCCGCATTGTCAGTGATGAATTCGGGATCAATCATTTTTTCCTTGTACATTTTATTTAAAAATTTGAGCGCATCCAGTGCCCCAGGCGCCACTGCCCCTGGAACAAGCTTACCGTCTTGCAGAATCCAGTTCCCTGGTAACGTTCCAAATGCACTGAAGACCATATCCATGGACGCTAAATCAACATTGCCGCCGGCCGTATAGGCGCTTAGCGCATACGTATCCTTTTTACCGTTACCGTCCGGATCCTTGTTTGTGAACGCATCGGCTACAGCGTAATACTCATCCAATGTTGTTGGCACCTTCAATCCAACTTTATCCAGCCAGTCTTTGCGATAGATAGGGATATTGTCGATCGCGCTGCCGCGAATTGGAATCGTATACACATTGTTATCGCTGTGCTTCATAATGTCCCATAGGCCGCCATCGCCAAATTTTTTAAGATTAGGCGCTTTATCGAAATAGTTATTAAGGGGAAGCAACACATTTGATTTGGTCAGCTTCATCTCTAGCGTATCCGTACTCAACTGGATGATATCCGGTTTGTCGCCAGAAGCCAGCATAACTTGCAGCTTATTCTCAAGATCCCCGCTAGGAATAACTGTGATGTCTAATTTTGTGTTGGTCTTCTCCTCAATATAATGAGTCGTTTTGTTGTCTAAAGTGACACCCGGATACGTCTCGAGAACTGCCATTTTTAGTGTTACAGTCGGCTGTTTTGTTGCCGCAGCTGATGCTGTGGATGCAGCTGATGGTGAAGAAGAAGTGTCGTTATTGGATGAGCAGCCAGTGATCATAGCCAAGGTTAGAACCGATGCAACGGTAAGGCTCTGTACTTTCTTATTGGACATTTAAATAACCTCCTATTTTTTAGCCGAATAAATGATTGTGCTGGCGCATGTATGATATAAACGTCGGTAGTGCAATTTCAGGTTCCTCAATGTCAGGGTGCCACTTTTTTTCCCATTCAAATGAAAGCCATCCCTTGTATTCGCTTTCAGAAAGGAGTTTTATAATGTCTGGTAGAGGCAAATCTCCTTTACCGACAAGAACTGGCGTAATGTCTTTACCTTCCCCCCGTGCATCTTTGAGATGGATATGCCGGATATAAGGCCGTAGTTGACGCCACGTTTCAAACGGTGTTTCTTGGACACCATACTTTATCGTGTGATGAACGTCCCAAATGATCCCTATAGCCGGCGACGATGTTTGCCGAAGGACATCAAGAATCCGTTGGGATGAAGAGAAATCGCCGTGTGTCTCTAGAAGCACACTGATCCCTTTGTTTTCGGCATAAAGTCCTAACATCTGCAAGCCTCGGGCAACTTGGCGAACGATCATGGATTCTTTCTGGTCGATCGGAATTAAGTCGCCAAATACGCGAATATAAGGAGCGCCAATTTTAACAGCCAAGTCTATAGTTTCCATACCCTCTTCAATGGCTGCAGCGAAATTACTATCATTATGGAATACACACGAAGTATCCAGACAAATGATCTTGATTCCTTGCGCTGCAGCATAGGCTATGGAAGCCTCTAAGCGATCACCACGCAAAGCATCACATTGACTTAATCGCAGTTCCCCTGAAATACCTCGAAGTTCAACACCGTCATACTCGTAACGAACCGCTTCGTCGATGATTTGCTCCCATGACCATGTCGGACATCCAAGCGTTGTGAACGATAGCTTCATAATGTCCGTCTCCCAGATCTTTTTTATTGTTTCCTGCTGTTCATACAAGATACGGCTTAATTATGTGCTTCGCAGATACCGATCCCGATCGAACTTGAACAGCAGCGGTTTGCCATCTCGAAAGCGTTGTAAATTATCCAAGCATATCCGTTCGTATCTTTGTAACTGTGGCATATTCCAAGTTGCATAGAAGAGATCATGTGCCGTAAATAGTACATTTGGCCACATACGTGCCGGATGGTCATCTGCGAGCCTATCATTATCCGCAATGACATCGAGCCCAGCTCGTAATCTCCCTTCTCGCAGTTCAGCAAATAGTGCATCTTGATCAATAATGTCTCCGCGAGCCGTATTAATGACAATACTATAGTCCGCCAAATGCGACAATACTTCTGCGTTAACCGAATTCCGGGTTTCTTCCGTCAAACCAGCATGAATGACAAGCACGTCGCAATCAGCAGCAAGCTCCACTAGACCGTCGTAACGCTTACAGCCCTCTAGTGTTGTAGTTGAAGACAAATATGGATCATAATAATGGATGTGGCATTCGAATGGGCGAAGAAATTCAACAAACTTTCTTCCAATTACGCCCATACCATAAATCCCGATTCTTAAGCCATACATCATGCCCACGCGACGGTCATTTCGATGCCAACCGCCTGATCGTACCGACAACTGTTGTGGAAGCAATTCTTTTAATGAAGCCAGTAGGAGTGTAAATGCAGCTTCCGCTACATCCGCTGCAATGGCATCTCCCCAATTGGTTACCGGTATGCCTGCTTCAATAATTGAAAGTGGTATCCAACCTTTGATTCCTCCCGAAATGTTGCAGATGTAAGATAGCCGACCAGGATTCTCTGCGATCTGTTTGGGCACAGGACTTGACCCCCAAATCGTAAGAAGGACATCATGCTCCCGAATGTGCGATGCCATTTCTTCATCCGTCATCGTGCCATCGTTACGAATGACCATTAGCTCCCCAACCTCCCGCAGCGCATCTAAGAACGGTCCCTCTGTTGGAAGTCGGGAATCGGCTTCACCGATGTGCAGCAGTTTCATTTCTTTATCCCCCCTGTATATTTTCTTCATAGCACATCCTAATATTGAAAGGGCTTTCAGATGGCTACACCCCAAGTATATAGATCTTTTCAGGGCATCGTAAATGAACCAATCTAACGATCAATATGAAATACAAGGAATCTCAATGGTATTTTCCCCATATTTTTATCGAATTGCCCGATATCCCCTTTACATTTCCGGAAATCACCTTTGTAAGAAACTTTCCAGAATTAAAAAAATGCTCTTGTTAAACAAAAGAAATACTCCCTCCACCGAAATTCTCCAAGTAGAGGGAGCATTTTCATCTTCAATTACGTCAAAATGATCTTCCTGCGATACTCAAGAGGTGTCATTTTGTATGCTTTCTTGAATAGACGGATAAAACTTTGCGTATTATTGTAACCTACCGCTAGGGCGACATCCTGGATCTTCGCATCTGAGCTCATAATCAACTTAACTGCCTCTTCCATACGAACTTGCGTTATATAATCCAAAATGGTCATCCCAGTTTCCATTTTGAAAATTGAACTTAAATAGCCGGGACTTAAATATACATTCGTCGAAACATCCTTTAAAGATAAATCCAAGTGATAGTGCCTCTGGATGAATTCCATTGTTTTTCCTACGAGTTCCGTATGTTGTTTATGCTTTAAATCTGCTGTCACATTCATACTTTGGCTTATAAAGCGTATGAGTAGTTGCTCAAGTTCTGCGAGCGTATCTGCTGACTGCACACTATTCCAAATGCTCGGACCATCAATTCCTGCTTCTTCTAAACGGCCCCCTACCTCTGCCAAAGCGCCAATAATATTCGTACAAACTTGGAATATCGCGTATTTAACATATGCGATTGAGTAGGGCTGACTGGCTAACATTCGAACTAAGTCACTTACCACTTCCATTGACTTTTCAAGGTTCTGAGACCGGATACTATCCAGTAAAGTTTCTTCAAGATTCTTATCGTAAAATCTACCGTTCGACTCCGTGACATCCACGGTTTCTTTAACAATCATTTCATTTTTACCAATAAAGAATTTACGGTTAAGAAGCTGCAGCGCTTCTTGATAGGCAAGAAATAACTTATCCAGACTTTCAAAAACCGGGCTAATGGCCAAAGTAATTTCTACGTCAGCTTCATTCAGCGTTTCCTTCAGTTCCCCAAATAACTCGTAGATATCATCTTTTTCTAGTTCTGTATTCACAATGATAACTAGTCGACGCTCACTCATCGAAGAATGCAGGGTTGCCTGAAATCGCTCATCAAAGAATAGTTCGACTTTCTCAATTAAACTATCTGTCAATTCCTTATTTTCGAAATCAAAAACTCCGACTACAAATCGCGACATATCAAACGACTTACCAAGTAATTGGACAATCGCATGGAATTTTTCATCATCCCAAACTTTACCACTCAACAATTCAAACACAGAGTGCTGCTTCATGAAAGGAAAAGCTAGACCGAATTGAGACTGCAACGTATGATTTTCTTGAAATAAGGTATTAACCGCGCCATCGATAAGCGTGTATTCATCTCTTCCCTTTCCTATCTTCATCCTTTTACGAATATCAGAAACAAGCCGTGCGAGCGGTCTGTACAAAAAGTAAGAAAATAAATAAGCCATTACGAATGATAAAAGCAACACGATCAATAACGAATAAATAAGAACATTCCTCAATAGCTTGGTTGAATCGACAACTTGCTCAAAAGGTTGTTCGTAAACAACTGACCATCCTAGCAAGTCTGAATGTGTTTTACTCATGAAATATGTCGAGTCATTTATTGTATGTTGTAGTGAGGAACCTTCCGCATTCCGGATAATTGTTAACTCTTTCTGTAACAGTTCCTGTTCGATACCCGTATTGTTTACTATGATTTGGTTGTTATCGTTGAAGATTAGCAGGTCCATTGGTTTCGGATTCTCACTCGTTTGAAGACTGCTCAAAAAATCACGGTAATCCATATTAACGACAATTTGCATCGCGGCATTACTGGATACATCCTTAAAAGTTCGAACAGTGCTAAGCAGATTCCTTTGGATACCATTAAGCATAATAACTTTACGCGGCTGCAAAACCGTGAAAATCCCTCTTGGATCAGTCCGTAAGATATCTTGGTCATAGAAGTCATTCAAACTATATTTGGAATCGGTGATTACATAATCTTCTTCTTTATTTATTAGATAAATGGAAGTAATCATTTTGTTCGTACCTACGAGTTTGTTAAAATACTTGATTACTTCTACCATGGTTTGAGATCGGGTTGCATACGTCACATTCGGCTCGAACATTTTCCACACTTCATCACTTGCCATGATTTGCTTCATCACATTTTCAATTTCGGACATCTGCTGCTCGATAAACAATTTCTTTTCAAGCAAGAGAAAATTACTAGATTTATCTACCTGTCTAATAATATGTGTCGTACTGTTACGAATACCCAAATAGCCAATTGTGATAGCTGGAATACTAATGGCTACGATAAACATCACTAATATTTTGTAAAACCCTTTTTGTGTTTTAAACGGATTCATTTGGGCATCACCTCCTATAAATAAAGCGCATACATAAATTTACGAACGATCATTGTTAGTGTGTAGGGAACACCATTTTTCCTATCCTATTTAAATATACTATATATATATAACGACGGTTCAACAATTGCAATGGTACATTTCAACGATCATATAGAAATACGATGGCAGTGGCTATTCTTGAGCTTGATATCATTTATTACGTAAAAGCAAACATAAAAAAAGCCCCGATGACTATACAAGCTCATCGGGGCTATAACACTCAGAGATCACAACCTCATAGAACTTGTGAGATTGTATTCTACTTGGGTGGGAGAACAGTTTTATTCACTACAAGCCTCTGTCATACATTTATAGCGGAGTAATCGATTCCAAAAAACAATTTAATAATGTCATTTCATTTTCTACAAGCCTGTTTATTCCATGTCTTATTTTTTCTACCACATCTTTATTCTTAGTTAAGGAGTACTTCAAAATCGAGTTTCTATGATACAATGTTTCTCTTTCAATTATTTGGTATTTTACAAACAAACGATCAGCGTTCTTAAGTAAGTTGTTGGTCCCCATGTATTTTATTCTAGAAAGCATACATTTTTTATGATCCCAAAGTGCATGGAAAGGTCGTTTATCAATTTTTTTATCTTCACCGTGCAGTAGACGGCTTAAATAATCATCTAGATGCTGATATACAGATATACCGTAAATGAATTGGTCTTTATAAATATGAAGTCGTTTATCGTATTGGAAGGAATTTTTCGAATAGAGATATTCAATTATTGAATTGACGACAAAGTTTAGGTCAAAATCAACGGAGATCTTCTTGTATTTATACATAGATACTCCTCCCAACAAGTCTTCGATTGGACTAACGCTTTGATAAGCATTCTCCAATTCAGTAAAAGTACATCTAGTGAACATGTACTTGCCATCTTTCAAGGAACCGGCAATAAAAAATATTTCCTCTTCAATGTCGTAGCCATAAACAAAGACGTTATGAACAAATTTATATGATTGATATGCATTTGAGTCAGGTATGTAATATTCATCAATATAAAAATAATTATAAAAATCAAGATTAATTGAATTAATTAGAAACTCGCAGATGTTTGATTCCCATTTAATTTTTATTAAACTATTATCGACATGTTGCCGGGGGACAAATATCGTGTCATTATGAGCCCAGTCTGTAAAACCTATCATTAATGATTGTTTATCACAACAGAGTTGTACGAAATGTGAGTGGTACCACGGCAATGTCTCTTCATAATTTGCGATTATTGAAAGTACATTTGACTGGATGCTATAGGAAGTGATCTCTGGATATTTCATCGGCAATATTTTCTTCATCACAAATGATAGAACCTAGCTGCAGTCCCGCCCAGAATGGCTTCGCGATCTGCCTGACTGTAGTCCGCTATCGCGCGATTCGTTTCGTTCCACACTTTGCAGTAATCCCCGGCAAGATTGGCCACAGGCCAGTCGCTGCCGAACATTAACCGTCCAGATCCGAAGACGTCCATTGCATGATTGATATAAGGCTTAATGTCATTGGATGACCATCGATCCCAGATCGCTGCCGTATTTAATCCCGATACTTTCGCATACACATTTGGATACTGAGCAGCGATCGCCATGCCATCCGCCCATGGTTGAAATAAACCTTCCCGAATCGGCGGTTTTGCCAAATGATCAATAACCAACTTGAGATTCGGAATGTTTTCTGCCAATGTTGGAACATGTTTGAGGTGCTCGGGGAAAATAGCCACCAAATCGTACGGAACACCTGCTGCTGCTAACACTTTCAGCCCTTCCATCACATCAGGACGAATCACCCAATCGGGATCTGGCTCTTCGTGGTTGAGATGCCGCACACCTTTGAAAAAGGGGTTCTTGAGATACGTTTCAAGCTTTCTCGAAACCTCATCCGGCCGATCAAGAGGAACCCAACCAACAACACCGGCGACCCAAGAATACTGTTCGGCCACCTCAAGCATATAGTCCGTATCCGCATAATGATTCATTGCCTGGACAAGAATGGTTTTGTCTACGCCGCACGCTACCAAGAATGGCTCAAGTTCAGGCGCTTCAATATTTCTGTAAATCGATTTCGTCTCCGCAGTCGGCCAGTGGTACGGGATACGTTCAAAATTCCAAAAATGCTGATGTGAATCAACCTTCACACAGGTTCCTCCCATCTCTCACTTTTTATAATCGTGAACCCATTGGTTAAGTCGATGAACTAGCGTACGTGAACTTTCGGTTCCCTTAAGTAGAAACTGTTGGATCTCTGCGCCTGCACGGTCTTGGAATCCAATATAGCCATTAAACCGCGGTCGCATAGAACCAAGCTCAAGCGTCTCCAGCGTATCTTTGAAAAATCCATTTGTGACCCGATTTACTTCAGCATCTTTCCATGCACGCAAATGCCCAGGCTGTCCACCGTTTTGAACAAAAGATGATTTCTGATAGTCACCGCTTACGGTCATCTGGAGAAAGTTGACAGCATGTTCACGATACTTGCAACGTGAGGAGATGGCCAAGCCGACCCCGCCGATCATACTCCCACTCGGGCTTCCGTTCGAGGAAGGAATATTCGTGCAGCGGATAAGACTAGGGCGGAAAGCTTCTCTTGCATAATTGGAGTACCCGTAAATCAAAGGAACATAAGCAATCTTATTAGTGGTTGACATCAATTCGTACATACCGATCGGATCGACTGTGGCCGATTGCCGATGCGAAACAGCCAGTAAATTCATAAGTACGCTAAGCGCCTCTTCTCCAACAGTATATGGAATATCCGCATCCTGGCTCCAGAAGGCTTCACCGCCAATTTGTGCGCATAACGTAAAATAACTGGCATATGCGTGTACAGGTACCAGCGGAAGTCCAATCCGACTTCCTTTCGGAAGCTTCTTAGCTAACGCAAACACATCGTCCCAACTGCGTGGTACCTCTAATCCTGCGGCTTGGAGCAGATCTTCGCGATAAGCAGCAATCTGGGCCGCAGCATCTGCCGCAAGCGCCCATTGCCGTCCCTCCCAGGTGTAGCTATCGAAGCTTAATCCAACACGATGTAACTTTTGATCGGCTATATACGAAGGAGATAGAAGATCATCTAACGGCAGCAGCAGGTTCTCGGAAATAGCCGCACCAAGGTGAGGATGATCAATCATGATCAAATCATATCGATCAGCGAGAAGCTCCAATGGATAATTTTCAAAGTCCTGTAAAGAACGGGCATCCCATTCAATCTTGACGCACTGATGCATTCGGTTATAGTCGGAAGCTGCGGCAACCAGTGGATTTACTCCCCGTTCATGCTGCCAAGTCATCCCTCGAATCGTTATCATCTAGATCCTCCATTCTACCCTTGCAACGATTTCTTCTTTACCAATAGTAAATGTTCGCAGACCAATACGGCGGCTCCATGCTGATTGATCACTTCCACTTGTTCCACAACAATACCGTGATCTTCTCTCTTCGCATAAGCTCTTCTCTCTTTAATTGTAATTCGTACACGAATCGTATCCCCGATAAAAACCGGTTTGATAAAACGCAATCGATCATATCCATACGAGAACGCTTCCGGATTAATTTCGCCTGCGCTCATGCCGACACCGACGCTAAAAATCAAAGTGCCATGCGCGATTCGCTGCTTGAAATCTTGAGTTTTGCACCATTCTGCGTCCATATGGTGAGGATAGAAATCACCCGTTTGCCCCGCGTGCACCACAATATCAGTTTCAGTTATCGTACGGCCAAAGGTTTCTCGGCTAGCGCCAACTTCATAATCTTCGAAAAAAATGGATCGCATGCTCATCGTCACTCCTCTGGAAAACTTGATATATTACAGTTGGTATTCATTACGTACTTTCAACGTATCCTCGCCAATTCGCGGCGAACCTTTAGCTGAAGGAAGCAACTGACCGTCTATTCGCACCGGACAACGAGTCGTGATCATAGCGGAGCCGTTACTGCGCCTTACTTCTTGCATCATGTTCAACGTTTGAAAAGCTTCCTGCTGCATAAGCTGGTTCCAATTCAATACCTCCGCGCAGGGAAAGCCAGCCGGTTCAAGGCAATCCAACCATTCTCTGGTGCTTTTTCTTAGGAGATGATCAGACACTATTCTTTTAATCTCGTCTCTTTCGGTAAGCCAAGAATGGGGATCCGCATAACCTAGCAAACCTTCGCATTGCAGCAGCTTTCCTAACTCCGTTACAGATCCCTGCGCCAATGCCAGAAAGCCGTCCTTCGTCCGGTAAATTCCGTATGGCGCTCCCATGTACGGATTAGCATTGTGAATCTCACTTCGAACCGGCAAATGGCAGCCATTATTCAGGAAAGTAGTTAGTTCCATAAATTGAAAATCCAGTATCGATTCAAACAAACTAACCTGAACATGGCAGCCTTCCCCCGTAATTCCTCTTCGTAACAGTCCAGCTAAAATACCTTGAACAAGATGGGCGCCTGCCGACATATCGGCAAGGGCCAAGCCAAATGGCGTCGGCGGTTGCCCCTGATCACCATTTAACCAAGTCATACCTGAGAGTGATTGGACAAGCAAATCCTGGCCCGGCTTTCCAACCCATGGACCTTCATTGCTGTAACCTGTGATTTCACCGTAAATCAACTTTGGATGGATCGCTTTCACTGCTTCGTAGTCCAAACCAAGTTTTTGCATCACGCCCGGCCGAAAATTCTGAATGAGTACATCCGCTTGCTCGATCAGCCTTTTGACCAGTCGAACATCTTCCGAATCCTTTAAATCAGCAGCAATGCTTTCTTTGTTACGGTTAATCGAATGAAAGAGCGTGCTATCACCATCAAGCTCCAGATTCGATATATATAGTGTCCTGCATATGTCCCCGACCACTGGTCGTTCAATTTTGATCACGCGAGCCCCCAAGTCAGCTAAACGCAGCGCCGCCGAGGGGCCGGAAAGAAATTGACTGAAATCGAGAACCAGCATGCCTTCAAGAGGTTTTGTAAAAGTAACTCCGCTCATGTTGTCACCGCTCTCATTACGCATTCAGATTGAAGTCGCTCTCAATCTTCGCATTGTTTTCACCGATGGAGGGCGCCCATTGTGCGGATTTGATGCGTTCACCATTAATCCGAATTGGACAACGTGTCGTCCTAAGCGGTTGCTGACCGGGACGGCCTACCTCCTGAATCATATCCAGTATTTTGAACCCTTCATGATTCATTAATTTATCCCAAGTAAACACGTCAGAGCTCCAGTAATCCGCAGGTTCTAATACACTAAGCCACTCCTCCGTCGTTCGCTGCTTCAAATGCTCGACAAGAAGTCCCTTAATCTCATCCCTGCGCGTAAACCATTCCTTCGGATCGGTAAACGCCGCCACCTCTGGACATTCGAGCAATTGTCCCAGACGGACGATGGAACCCATCGCTAGTGCGATATAACCGTCTTGCGTTTCATAAATGCCGTATGGCGCACCCAAATAAGCATGGGCATTGTTAATATGGCTGCGCTCAGGCAATTGACCACCATCATTCAAATATGTAGTCAAGACCTCAAACTGAAAGTCAAGCATCGATTCTAGCAAACTTACCTCGACAAGCCCGCCTTCATCTGTCCGTCCGCGTCGAACCAGGCAGGCCATAATGCCCTGCGCTAACTGCGCGCCCGTGATCATGTCAGCTATCGCAAGCGCGAACGGCATCGGAGGCTGATCGCCATTCCCATTCAAATAAGCGAGGCCCGTCAAGGATTGAACGAGAAGATCTTGTCCTGGCTTGTTTTTCCAAGGTCCCTCTTTTCCGTAACCGGTAACCGTTCCGTAGACAATACGAGGATTTATTTTCTTCACATCCTCATAGCCAAGCCCAATTTTCTCCAAGGTCCCAGGACGAAAGTTTTCAACCAATACATCCGCTTGACCGATCAGCTTGATGAGCTTGGCCAGATCCTGCGGATTTTTCAAGTCGGCGGCGTAGCTTTCTTTGTTACGATTAATCGTTTGAAACAGAACGCCGCCTTCGTCCGTTTCAAGATTGTTCAACAACAGTTGGCGGCAGCCGTCACCAGAACCTGGCCGTTCAATTTTAATGACCCTTGCACCCAGATCGGCCAGACGAAGTGTCGCTGAGGGTCCGGACAAATACTGGCAAAACTCTAGCACCACTAATCCTTCCAATGGTCTCATCACTTACACCTCAACATTTATTGAATTTCATCCAAACGGACGGGCCGATTTTCAGCCATGGACCGATAGGCCGCAAATAACATCTGTATCGTTAACAAATTATCTCGAACACTATTCTCAGGTTCGCGATCTTCCTCAATTGCTCTCATCAATTCTCCCATTGTCCCCATGAATGCATGCGGGAACCATTTGCCCTCAAGCGTTGGGCTGAACCAATAATTGGGGTCAATTTCTTTCGAAATAAAGCTGATTGTATCCTCTCTGCCAACAGGATAGTTATACAACGCGCCGTTCGTCCCATTAATGATTCCTTTTGTCCCTTCAAATCGGAAAGTCGCGAACCAATCCTCCACATTTGCCCAGTTATTATGGTTGTCATGAACGAGTCCTCTTGTCTCACCAGGAAATTTCATATGCAGCATCGTTCTGGTCTCGCCTTTCACACTTTGTCCCGGATACTTGGCCCCATCCGCATAAATATATTCGGGTGTACCCAACAAGAATCGAATGGCATCCATGTAATGTATACTGTGGTACATGACCTCGAGCGTATCGACTTCCCGTAAAAATGACCAGTTGGCAAAATTCGTGTTCACATTCACCTGAATGGTAGCCTGGGTCACTTCTCCGAGCCAGCCCCGCTGAATGATCGAGTGACTCGCTCTTATGCCGGGAGCCCACCGCATTTGCTGGTTGATCGCTCCCTTGACGCCTGCGCGATCACACATGTCGACGATGCTTTTAGCGGAGCTAAAGCTGTCTGCAAGCGGCTTTTGGCATAGGACGTGTTTTCCGGCCGCAGCGGCCATTCTCACGATATCCGGTTGTAAATCCGCGGTTAGCGCAATGTCAACAATCTCGACTTCCGGGTCGAAAATCAGTTCTTCCACGGTATCGTATACCTTGGGAATGTCATACCTGTTTGCGACGATTTCCGCTTTATTTCTTGTTCGATTGGTGATCCCGACAACATTAAACCCTGCCATACGGTAGGCCGGAAGATGCGCTTCGCTTACGATTTCACCAGCGCCCACGATCCCGATACCGAAAGATTTGTTCTTGGGCAGCTTCGGTTTATAGTCTAGATCCAACCATGAAGTGTGATCTTTAACGTCCATGTTAGCCCACCTTTACATTTGTCCGTAGTTGTACGACTAGACCCTACTAATGCCTTATCTGTAACCGGCAACCTTTTCAAAAAAATTCGCAGTGCCCACCTGTCCGCCCTTGAGCACTAGTTCAAGACCCTCAAACTGAGGGTCTTTCGCATAAGCACGGCAGAGCGGCCCTCCCGGATCCAGTGCAGCTATACATTCAATCGCATACACCCCTAGCTCCCTCGTCACATACCCTGAGGTGTCTCCTCCTGCAATTAAAATACGAGTAATGCCAAGCTGTTTTACTAGCTCTTTAGCTATAGAGCCTAGAGCCACGCCTAACAATCTGCTGCTCTCTTCCGCCCTAATTCCCTTATCGGCCAAAACCTCGCGTAGGGCTGCGATGCTCTCATCATTTGGACCCCTTGCCGAATACATCATGACATGCTTCCCCTGGGACAGCCATTGCCCAGCTTCCAGCTGCAGCTTTACGCGGGCAGCCTCTTGCGTTTCTTCCATGAGCAGTTCAATTGTTGGTACACGAATCCCTACAAATCCTGCTTCCAAGGCATGTTGAATCTGCTCTTCTGTGACTGGCGAACAGCTGCCTGAAATTACGAGCAGGGGAGATGGAGACACTTGACTACTCTCTCTTTTTGGCGTTTCAGTCCCTGCCCCAGCTGATGTCCCTAATGCTTTGCGCCAAATTGCTCCTAGCGCATACTCAACCCCGGAGGAGCCGATGACAAATATTCCTTCTCGCTCCGCTGCCTCATCCCAAATCAGTCTGCCCGCTGCTTCCAATCGCCGCTCATCCAAGACATCAAATAGAAGCAGATCAGGCTTTTCTTGCTGGATGACCTTCTCAAGGCGCTCTCGTACCTGGGCATCAGTGCCGTCTAGCGCCAAAATATCCAATAGAGCTGTTCTCAGAGCAGTCTGCTTCGCCAAATGCTTACGCAGATCTGCTTCCGCCATTGGTGTAACAGGATGGTTGGACATCGTTGGATGGTGATCAAGCCGATGTACCGTCCCTCCACCCATGGCAAAATGGTTGCCAAACAGCGTATAACGGCCCAAATATGGTACACCAACCAGCAGCGGAATAAATCGGCCGCCGAACACATCCCGCCCAATTTCCGCTGCTTTGCCGATATTGCCAGTGCCAGGCGAAGAGTCAAAGGTTGAACAAACTTTATAATGCACGACGGCAGCTCCAGCTGCTTTTAATGTTGTAAATATTGGGCGCAGTTCCGTCTCCATTTCCTCCGGCGTTAAGGAACGTCCCACCCCAGCCACGCCGAAGCACGCAACATCCGGAAATCGCTCAAGCACTTCAGGTGCTGGCGGCTCTAAGAACAAGACAGTTCTTAATCCGGAATGAAACAATGATTCGAGTACATCCGTGGAACCAGTAAAATCATCACCATAATAACAGAGCAGCCTTTTCATCACTGAACTTACGGCATTGTGACCTATTACTACCGGGGATTCGTCCACTAACCCTCACCCTTCCCGTATTTCTCAATCGCCCTTTGCAAAATAGGATGCTGAGCCGCATAGGTGTCAAGAGGGATGCCCTGAACCGCTGCTTCCCAACCTAGCTTCATACTCTCAAAACCTGCTGCAGGACCATCTGGATGCGCCAACATGCCTCCGCCGGCCAAGTGCATGACATCCACAGTTTCCGTTGCTGCATAGGTAGCCGGAGCGGTCCCTGCCCACTGGGCTGAGGATACGACTGGCAGCGAGCTGTAGCCGCCAAAGAGAGGGGAAGTACAAGCTTTTATAGAGCGAACGACCGATTCATTACTCTCGTAAAACTTACTATTTAGACCATTCACGTGCAACTGATCTGCGCCGGCTAATCGGCATAGCTTTTGATAGGCCGTAAACTCTATCCCCAGCAACGGTGAGCGAGTCAGCATACCCCATTGATTGCGATGTCCATGGATCGGAACTTCGCTGAACTGGTTCAAAAACGCAAGCCCCGACAACCCGATGCTCAGGATGCTAACCATCACGCAGGTACCGCCTGCTTTTACGACCAAATCATGATTTCTTTGAAGCTCATCATAATCACCTGTAATGTTAAATGCATACATAAGCTTGCGGCCTGTGGCATCTGCAGCCCTTTCAACAGCTTCCATGACCGCTTCCACTTTATCAGCCAAAGGTGCGCAAGGTGGATTCGCATTCAACTCATCATCCTTAATGAAATCCATGCCAGCTCTCGCCAGCTTCCCTACTAATGTTGATAATTCGTCTGTTGTTAAGCCGATGCTCGGCTTAACGATCGTCCCAAGAATCGGTCGATCATAGACGCCTGTCAGCTTCCTTGTTCCTTCTATCCCAAATTTTGGACCTGGATATCTCGCCGCAAACGCGTCCGGCAGCTCCAGATCTAGCAATCTAAGCCCTGACAGTTCCTGAAGTTCAAATAAATTGCCAGCAACAGCAGACATTAAATTAGGCATGGAGGGTCCGAAGTTATGGAGAGGAAACGACACCGTCACACGTCCACGCCGATATCGACCGTCATGATTGGCTGGCGTCTTAGCCCCTGGAAGTGAAGGGGCGTTCACTTCCTCGAGAGGTTCAATATTCTCTATTTTTGCGCCATATAAGTCCTTAAGTGTCAACGTCTCTCCCGGGACAGAGGTGAACGTCCCGGTTGACTGTTCGCCAGCAATACAAGCAGCTGCCCGTTCCAAGGTGTACGCTGTTTCTACCAAATAAACAGCTGTTACGCGATCTTGACTCATGCTTTTTTCGCCTCCAAGGCAGCAGTTAGCAGCGCCTTCACCTGCTCGACGCCCGATCTAGGCGAGGAAAGAACTGGCGTGCTGGTCGCCTCGGCCAGCGCTTGCTCCATACGCGCCATCGAGCCTTGCGCCAATACCAATACATCGGCCGTTTCCGCAACCCGCTTCGCCGTTTCCAGCAATAGACGGTCATGCTCTTCCGGGTTACCTCTGATCAGAGCATCAAAGGCCCCCTCCGCGAGTCCGCTCACAAGCTGTACCTGAGCTCCTGCTTCATCCGCTTTACTCTGAATGAGTCGTAATGTCGGTTCCAAGGTTGACGGCAGCGTTGCCAACACGCCAATCCGTGCATAGCTGGCTACCGCTCTGGCGGCCATCGAATCATCAATTCGAACAATCGGTATCCCGATGACTGTACGCGCAACCTCTGCTACGTCCCCAACAGAGGAACACGTATTGAGAATGACGTCAGCTCCAAGTTCCTCTGCATGCCGATAATACTGAACCAGATGGCGAGACACGAGATCCGGAATGTGCCCTGCACGGTTCACATCACCGATTAAGCTATCATCAATAATACTAATAAGGCGAATATCCGGCAGCAGCTCTTGAAACACCTTTTTCAAAGGTTCTGCTAAGCCCTGGCCTGTGTAGATTGCAACTACCGTTTGCATCGTACTCCTCCTTGTGTAATCCGCTCAGCAAGATGAGCAGACTGCGAATGATTCCATGCCTTACCAGACAAATTCCTTATCCAATCGGCGATAATCCCCAGTACGCATTGGCGCCTCTTCAAACACTTGACGTCCGCTGTACAACGGCTTTTTCTTGCCTTTTGGCGTGATATTCACAACATCGTCCCCGCGCCATTCCGTTTCAAATGTTTGGCCAACCGCATTCTCTAACGTTTTGCGTAAGCTTAGCGGGAAGGTCACCGTAATTTTCTCGCCTGCGACTGCGGAACCAAGTAAGAGAAAGTGCTTGTTCACCCAGCTGCTCGCTTCGCTTCCCTTCCCCTCGATCACTTCGCCATTACGTTCACGCACATACTTGATTTTCGTAAAGCCAGCCCACTCTGGAATTCGAATCTGCAGCCTTGAAATATCCGTGTGAATATCGAGGACGACTTTCCCTTCGTGAGGCAGGTAGGAGCTGACATCCAGCCATTTCGAACCGCGGTTCAAAAGGAAATTGACACTGATCGTACCTTTTTTCTCCGTGATCGTGTGACTCCAACCCATGAAGAGACCGCGCGTTCCAGAGCCTAGACAACAGATCTGTAAATCGTTCATATGACCGCGCCCTTCAATCACATCGCAAACAAAATCATTAGGCGCCGAGTACCCGGCAAATGAACCTCGCGTGCGCTCCGCTACTTTATAGAAGCTTTTGTTCGCATGAATGTCACAGGACTTATCGTCTGTTTCTTCTACCCAATCCAGATCTAGCAATTGCGATTCTGCCAGATGGTTGCGCAAGAACCGCTCCACCGTGCCCCAATATTCCACATAACCGCTTTGCGCTAAAGTAATCCCTGTAGCAATCAAATCAACCAGCGAGCATGTCTCATGTTCGTAGGCTTGTTCATGCAAGTCACCTGGTGTCCATCCAAAAGTCGTACATTTGGTCAGCGCCCAATCGTAGCTTTTCTTGACCCAAGCCAACATGGCAGCATCACCTGTCCATGCACCAAATCTCGCGATTGCATCAAGCGTACCAATGCGTGTATGGAAATGCCCACTTCGATACGCGAGAGAATCGTTGAAGCTTCCGTCTTGATTAAATACGCCGCTTCGTTCGATGATCAGCGCTGTGAAAAATTGGCACAGTTCAAAAGCATCCTGGTTGCCCGTCAACTCATGATATTTCAATAAAGGCATCACCAATCGACCGCAAAATGCTGCCGGATCGGGCGCTAAACGCAGCTGAATCGCATTGCGCGAAGGCCAACCCGTTTCTTTATATTCGGAAGCCGGATAATACCAAACATCGCGCTCTTTAATCGCGATACGTTTTAAAGCCGCCACATGGCGATCAGCAACTTCTTTCACCTTCAGGTCGCCTGATTCCATAAACCATGACGTCAAGGATAAAATGACAGCCCGCTGATCAATCAAATTAGCATTAGGCTCCCAATCATGCGTTGGGTTAATCTGTCTATAGCTCATGCCGTCTTCTTTGAAAAAAGACAACAGATTCGCGCGATATCGCTCTTCAACTTCCTTGCCGAACTCCTCTCCTGACATATGCCGAGCAAGGATGAGACCATCGATCATTCGTCCATGCGATGAACCGTAATCCCAATCGCCATGTGTCATGAAGGCAGGTTTATGCATCAAATCAGCTGCAAAAAACGGAATAAAATTATGATCGCGATCCGCCATGCCAATCATGGCATTAATGGCGTGAGCGGCACGTTCCTCCAGCATAAGTGTATCGGGAATTAAACGACGTTCAGACATCTATGTTTCGCTCCTTGTAGATCCGCCAGGTCGAGCCTCGTAGTCGACCTTTTGCGCGACCTCATTATTATTTGGTTGAACTTTCGAACACATAACTTCCTGATCCGATCCTTTGTGACGACGCTGTTTGATCAGGCATATGGATCGTTGCTGTCGTATTGGCAGGTACATCGACATGTAAACGGAAGTTTCCTTCAGCCGAGAGTTGCCACTCCACCTTAATGCACCCGTACAACGACTCATAGCTTGCCTTGACCCAGTTTAAGTTCCCGCCAGGCTTCGGTCTAATGATCACATGCTGAAAACCAGGCTGCTCAGGATCCGCTTCAATACCGGCCATATATCGGAACATCCACTCACCAACGGAGCCGAGGGAGTAATGATTGAATGAATTCATCGTAGGGGTCTGGAAGCCCTGATCCTCCGTCCACCCATCCCAGCGTTCCCAGATCGTGGTTGCGCCGTGCTTAATCGAATACATCCAAGATGGAAACGCTTCTTGCTGAAGCAAGTTATATGCGACGTCCAGACTGCCGTTGTCCGTTAGCGCTGGCAATAAGTAGCCTACGCCGAGAAAGCCCGTCGACAATCGGTTCCCGCGCCCTTGGATATCCGTTACTAGATGCTCAAGCGCTTGTTTAGACTGGTTTTCCGTTAAGATTCCGAATTGTAGCGCTAACACATAAACCGTTTGTGTATGGCCGTGAATGCGGCCATCTTCCGCAACAAAAGCTTTACGGAAAGCTTTTGCGATATCGTCAAATAACACCTGGTACTGGTTCGCGTCCTCGGTTTTCCCCAATACGCCTGCGATTTGCGCAAGCAATTTCGTACTGTAAGCAAAGTAAGCGGTAGCCAACACTTCGTTCGGCGTGTCAGCACCAATCGATAGCCAGTCGGCATAATTTGCATAACCCGGTCGTACCAGCTCATCGGTCGTGTTAGTTAAATAGTTCACCCATTTGACCATCGCCTCGTAATGTGTTTCAAGAATTCGTATATCGCCATACATTAAATAGATCGTCCATGGAATAATGACGCCGGCATCACCCCAACCGGAGTTGTCAGGCGCGAACCAATTCAGCCTTGTACTCCAGTTCTTATAGCGAATCCAACCTGCATCCGGGGCCACATCTGTGAAGGCACCTGAAGGCTGCTGACAATCCACCATATCCCACACATATTTACTGAAAAAGCGGGATACATCCATATTGTAAGCTGCGGTACGGGCAAAAATTTGCGCGTCCCCCGTCCAACCTAACCGCTCATCCCGTTGCGGACAATCCGTCGGCACCGATAAGAAGTTGCCTCGCTGCCCCCATGTAATGTTGGAATAAAGCTGGTTCACCATCGGATCCGATGTCTCCAGCTTCCCCGTCACAGGCGTATCGGAATGGACAACCTTGCCTTCAATCGTATCCAGATTGGCCTCTCCGGGATATCCAATCAGCTCCACATAACGAAAGCCGTGGAACGTAAAGTGAGGCTCATAGCTCTCTAGACCATTTCCATTCAAAATGTAATGATTTTGCTGGCAAGCTTCGCGCAAGTTCTCTATATATAAACTGCCGTCGGGATTCAACATTTCGGCATGACTTAACGTCACCGCTATTCCACGTTCACCTTGCACCTTCACTGAGGTCCAACCGACCATATTCTGCCCCATATCATAGATATAGGTGCCTGCTGCTGTCTTGTTCATGCTGATCGCTCTTATCGTTTGTGTTATGCGGATTGGCGGTTCTATGGCTGCCACAAGCAGCCCGTTATACCCGGCGCGAACATCTGGCATTTCCCAAGACGAATCATCGTAGCCAACCTCATGCCATCCGATTAATTCCTCTCTTGCATCGTACGTTTCCCCTTTGATCATATCGGAATATTGAATAGGTCCTCTATTCGTAGCCCATGAATGATCCGTTATGATCCTATCCACGGTTCCATCTTCGTAATCTATGCTCACCTGCATGAGGAAAAAGGGTCTTTCCCCATATACCTTATCTCCGAGAAAACCAACGGTTCCGGCATACCAACCATCTCCCAAAATAACGCCAAAAACATTTTCGCCCACCTTGATTTGATCTGTCAGATCTACAGCTTGAACCTGTACGCGGACATTATAATCCGTCCATCCTGGCGCAAATCGATCACCGATCCGCTCACCATTCAGATTCAACTCATAAACACCTAATGCTGTCGCATAAGCAATAGCCCTTCGCACCTTTTTTTTAACTTCAAACTGTTTTCTAAAATAGGGGGATGGCTGCATGAGCAGTCCATCCTCGGACTTGCGCCCGATCCACTTCGCCTTCCATTCACCTCGTGATAAAATCCCCATCATCCAGTATGCTGTCTCGCTCCAATCCGATCGCTCATCCTCACCGTCCCAGACACGAACCTGCCAATAGTACGCGCCTTCTGATTGAAGCGGTTTACCCCCATATTCCACGTGGGTTGAAGCGTTTGTGCTAACTTTTCCACTATCCCACATGTCGGCTTGGTCATGCGCAAACTTATCAGGAGAAGTAGCAACCCTAATTTGATAGGCGCTCTGCACCGCACCGCTGTATGCAGCGTCCAATTGCCAAAACAGCCGGGGTTTACGGACATCAAGGCCAATGGGGTTATGTGTATATTCGGTTTTACAACTTGCGACTCGTATCATGGTTCGATAACCTCCAACTACGGTATCTTTACTTTCTCTTTCTGGAAAATAAAAAGAATGCCAACAACTACCTAGGCAAAAGTGCCGGATCATTGGCAAACTTTTATGTCATCCCCTATCAATAGCAGCGACTTTACGACTTCTTTTGCGTGGATGACCCTTTGGCAATCATGTGTGCAACGTCTGCCGTGATTGTGTAGCTTCGGCCAGCTTCGGCCGTGAAAGCGATCACCCCATCTTCGACCTGCTCCCAATCTGCGGCTTCAACCGCAATTGGCACTGCTGTGCGCACTTGGCAGCGACCAGACTGTGTAGCTCGGATAGCTGCACTACGCAGCTTCCCATCTGCCCAGTCTAGATCGAGCTCGTAGCCACCGCGTGCGCGGATGCCGCTTATCCGGCCGGATGGCCAAGCCTTCGGAAGCGCAGGCAGCAAATGTAATTCGCCAGCATGGCTTTGCATGAGCAGCTCGGCGATGCCTGCCGAAGCGGCGAAGTTGGCTTCGATTGTGAGCGGATAGAAGGTGATTTTCGGATGGCGGTGCGCATTGAATAGGTTTGGAAATGGATTGCCAAGCAGTTTCGTCAAATACGAATGTGCGGTCTCCGCATCCTCCAAACGTGCGTACATGCTAATATTCCATGAATAGCACCAGCCGATCGTATCCTCCCCTTCGTGTATGCGACGGCGATCTAGGCTGACACGGGCGGCCTTAGCCAATTCAGGCGTACCGCGAACCGTAATTTGATTGCCCGGATGCAACGGATACAGGTGAGCGGTATGACGATGGCCCGGCTCCGCTTCATCGAAGTCGCGAAACCATTCCTGCAATTGGCCGTGCTGACCGATCCGCAGCGGAAGCAGCCGCTCCAGCGCTTCCTGCAAGGATTGACTGAACGCCGCATCCATTTCCAAAACACGCGCAGCTTCGATACAGTTCGTGAACAGCTCTCGCATAAGTGCGATGTCCATCGTCGAGCTCATACTAACCGCAGAGCGTTGGCCATCAGGAGCAATGAATGTATTCTCCGGTGAGGTCGATGGCACGGAGACGAGATTGCCTTCCTCATCTTCCACCAAGTAATCGAGACAGAACTGTGCCGCTTCCTTCATAATTGGATACGCCTTGTTTCTTAGGAAGTCCTGATCGAGGCCGTAAGCGTAATGTTCCCACAAATGCTGGCACAGCCATACGCCGCCCATCGGCCAGTACGCCCAGCTGGCTGAGCCTGGGGAAGGCGTCGTATTGCGCCACAGATCGACGTTATGGTGCGAAGCCCAGCCCCGACAGTTGTAATACGCCTTTGCCATCCGCGCTCCGGCAATTCGTAAATCTTCAAGCAATTCGAATAACGGTTCATGGAACTCCGCGAGATTGCACACCTCAGCCGGCCAATAGTTCATCTGCGTATTAATATTCGTCGTATAGTTGCAAGACCATGGCGGCTTCGTCATGTTGTTCCAGATGCCTTGCAGCGTTGTCGGCTGTGTTCCTGGACGCGAAGCACTAATCATCAGGTAGCGGCCGAACTGAAAGAATAGCTCAGTAAGCCGCTCATCTGCTTGACCAGCCAGTACGGCTGCGATCCGTTCATCGGTCGGGATGTCCTCACGGCTTGGCGCGTCCAGCTCCAGTTTCACGCGATCGAAGTACAGCGTGATGTCCGAGATATGGCGTTCACGCAGTTCGGCGTAGCTCAGCTTCGCCGCTTCGTTCAGCCATGCGTCGCAACGCGGGCGCGGATCCAACCCTTCGAGCGCGGGATCGCGATCGAAACCGTTAAAGCTGGTCGCTGCTGTCAGCAACAGCGTTACGGCATCCGCTCCCTTCACGACTAGTCTTCCGCCATGCGTCTCGACAATTCCGCCATCAAGAATCGCCTGTAGATGAACCTGAAACTGGATGCCTTGATTTTCCTCATAGACGACAGTATCTTCCGACAGCTCTTTCTCGTGATCCAGCAGACTTGGCGCTGCGCCAGTAAGGATGATGCGATCGATACCACATTTTTTCACACCGTAATTAAGCCGGCTGGTGAGCGCCGCCTCCAACTCGATTGCCCCCGAACGGTCGGCTTCAAGCCGCACCACCATCACCTGATCGACTGCTGACACGAATATTTCCCTCTTTATGCCCACACCGTTAGACACATAGTCGGTCCGGCACAATCCGGTGCGTAGGTCAAGTTCACGCCGGTAATCTTCCACTGAGGAAGAATGGCTCATGACGATTTCCAAATCGCCCATCGCCTGAAACGCATTGCCCGCCGGTCCCAGCATATGTGCTTCAATCACCGCTTGAGCATCGCTGTAGCGGCCTGCGAAGATGAGCCTGCGGCTCTCATCCAAATGACGCAACGGCTCCTCGCGCTCTCCCCCCCGCTTCGTACCTGACCACAGCGTTTCCTCGTTAAGCGCAATCTGCTCACCTTTGATACCGCCGTAGACCATGCCGCCCAAGCGGCCGTTGCCGACAGGCAGCGCCTCGACCCATTCTTCAGCCGGCTGGCGGTACCACAGTTTCATATGATTGCCGCCTGTATTGTCTCTCATTGGTTCAGCTCCCCCTATAGTTGTATATGATCTAACACTTCATGCTTTACACTTGAACGACTGCCAAAATCCGCACATCCAACGCTCCCATTTGCAGCTTGCCCTCATGCGAAGTGCCACTTAACAAATCAACATAGGTGCCTGCACCTAGCTGAACCTCCGCCACTACCTCGTTATGATTGAGCAAGAACAGAAAATCACTTCCGTCTTTGACACGGACGGACGCCTCCACACCGGAAGGCGTATCCAACAAGGGTTGTATACCTCGTGTTTCACATAAATGCCCAATTAGTCCGCTCAGCATGGATGGCTCCGGCGAAGTCGCTACGTACCATGCCTCTCCTGATCCGCGTCGGTTACGCGTGAGTGCAGGGAATCCTTGATAGAAGTCACGTTCGAATACAGCAAACGTCTCTGCACCCTCGACATGAATCACGTCACACAGCACGCCGCAATCGTACGAGCCTTCCAACTTGCCAAGCTGCGATGTCATGACGACGCGATTTCGCTGATGTTCCATAGGCGCGTCGATCTCCTCCACCCATATCCCAAGCAGCTCGCGAAGCTCACCTGGGTAGCCGCCAGGCGTAACCAGATCACTCTCTCCAACGATGCCGCTAAATGTCGTTGTAACCAGCGTACCGCCCTGTTCCACGAACTGCTCCAATCGTGTGGCATAGCCCGGATGAAGCAAATACATCACCGGTGCGACCACAATCTGATAATCAGCCAGATCCATGTCCACGCTAATGAAATCGACTTGAAGATTCCGGCTGTAGAAGGCGTCATAATATTTCTCTATTTCCTTGACATAGCGTAGATCCACGGTAAGCCCGCTGGAATGCTCGATGGCCCACCAGTTATCCCAGTCGAACACGATCGCCGCCCGCGCATCAGAGCGCGATCCTACCAAAGTATCGCCGAGCTGCTGAAGCTCGCTGCCGATCTTGGCACATTCCCTGAAGACTCTGGTATTCTCATGGCCGGCATGATCGATCATGGCCCCGTGGAACTTTTCGAAAGCGCCAAGCGAACGTCGCAGTTGGAAGTACATAACCGCGTCCGCACCGCGAGCGACGGCATGATAACTCCAAAGACGGTTCACGCCAGGACGCTTCACTGCATTGCGGGGACGCCAGTTAAGCTGGGTCGGACACGATTCCATCAGTATGAACGGGGCTCCGCCTTTCAATCCTCGCATCAAATCGTAGCGCATCGCCATCTGGCTTGGTGTCATATCATCTGCCGGATACATATCAAGCGCAATGACATCCAGTTCCTTCGCCCATTTAAAATAATCAAGCGGCTTGTACGTGCCATTGCTTTGAAAGTTCGTCGTCACTACCGCATCCGGACTTACAGCCTTGATCGCATCCCGTTCCAGCTTGTAACAGGCAAGAAATGCATCCGAGTTAAAGCGGTCATAGTCGAGCGAAATGCCTTGGAAGGCGGTTTCATCCGGATTGATCAAACTAAGGTGTTCACTGAGTGAGCTTGGCAGCACAATTTCGTTCCAGTCATAGAATGTATGGCCCCAGAATCGGGTATACCAAGCGCGATTCAGCTCCTCAAGCGTGCCGTATCGGTCGCGCAGCCATACGCGAAATGCCTTCTCGCAGTTGTCGCAATAACATCTCAAACCGTATTCATTATTCACATGCCACAACAGCAATGCTGGGTGATCTTTGTAATGCTCTGCAAGTTTTCGCGCCATACGCTCCGAATACAGCCGGAATGTCGGGCTGTTCGGACAGGAATTATGCCGTCGTCCGAACTTGCGCTTGCGGCCGTCAAACTCGACGATCGTGACATCGGGATATCGCGTCGCCATCCATGCAGGATGTGCCGCAGTCGATGTACCTAGGCAAACCTTAATCCCCTGTGTATGAAGCTTATCCATCATCTCGTCCAGCCAGTCGAAACGATATGTGTTCTCATCTGGCTGATTAAGTGCCCACGAGAAAACATTGAGCGTGACAATATCAACGCCGCCGATCTGGAACAGCCGCATATCCTCATCCCAGATTTCGCGTGGCCATTGTTCCGGGTTATAGTCTCCTCCGTACATGATTTTCGGTAAGTTCTCCATAAACATTAGCGATTCGTCCCCTTGGCTTCAAAGAATAATTAGTGCTATTACATATTTGGTAAGCGCTATCTTTTCCTTTAATTGTAATCGCAGAATGGCAGCAATACAGCGTTCATTATTAATCAATTTGCTTTAGATTTTGCACAGATAACCTTCATTGAATGCGAAGACCGCTTTGTTGAACGACAGATAGCCATTGTTTAGCGATCAAACCGTGTCCCGCCGCCGTCGGGTGAACGCCATCCCACATCCAGTAGGACGGTTCTGCCAACATGCATGCCTCATTAATAGTGGACTGCAGTGGAACGAAGACGGCTCCGAATTCGTCTGCAAGCTTCCTTACGATATCTTGATAGCGCACGATCCGTTCCTGCCAGATTTCCCATCTATCCGAGACTGGAGGAACTTTGAGTATAAATGGTTCGCACAGCACGATACCTGCTCCCGGAAGCACTTCAGACGTCTCCTCCATCAGATGTCGATAAGCTCTCTCGAACCGGTCCGTTGCACCACCGTGTTCTCCGTTGATGATCCGCCCAGCGTCATTGACTCCGACCAGGATGCTTATCACATCGGGCCGGAGACTTATGGCATCCTCGTTCCACCTGGCGTACAGATCGAAAACGCGGTCTCCGCTGACACCCCGATTGATAAACAAGGGCTGCTTCTCGGCCAGTTCATGCCCCAGCTTGCTGGCTATAATGTAAGCATAGCCATGTCCTAGTACATGGTTAAGATCACCGTTGCGTCCCCTGCCACCGTCAGTGATGGAATCGCCTTGGAACAGAATCGTCTTGCATTGCGTCATATGCTTCAGCGCCTCTCTAAATTCTTCTCTAAAATTAATAATTCAAATCCGTAATCATGAGCTATTCGTCCTGTTGACTTTAATGAATAATTTGAGACTAATACGTGATGCACAGAATTAGCGTGAAAGAGGGAGGCCTGGCGCCGCATATCCTTGATCGACATCGTCAAGCACCAGCACCCAGTCGTTTCCAGGTGCGCTTACCGCTTGCGGAACGAACTCTCGCGTTCCCTCGTTGTCAACCACACCAGCGGAATCACTCTCTCCTGTTCGAGGATTGAACCACCAAACCGCGGCCCGCTTGCCGGAGAATTGACCAAGACGCAAGGTGATCGATCGGCCCGTATAGGTGTACGCCATCAAATAGCTTTTACCCAAGCTCACGAATAAGCGATCGTATCGGTAACCCGGATCGCCGCAAATCGCCGTTTCGTTAGGCATCCGCTCCTCATACGGTCTTGAGAGGAACAGTTGCTTCAAATGGACCATCTGCTTCGCGCCGTCATCATTAAGCGCATCGATCCAACTCCGCGTGCAGCCGTATGCGCCGACTCCCCGCTCCTCTGTATGAAACTGCATGACCGCATTGTGCCCGTATGTGTGTCCGAATGCGCCTGCGAACACGGCCCAATAGGCATAACGCCTCACGTCGTCAGCCGTCCATCTTGGCGCTTCCAGGTTATGCAAGCCATGCGGAATTCCCTCATAAGACGGCTCGCCATCTATCGTCGGCTTCGCTGGTACTTCTGCCCAATCCTTTTTCACAAATCGCCAGTTGTCTTCACCGACTAACGTGTCGGGATTGGCCTCATCCATCTGGTCATAGCTGCGATGCCCCGACTGAAACATATTAAAGTCGAGCCAATCCTCGTTATGGAACCACGTCGAGGACTGTGTCCGTCCGTACGGATGGAACGTCATCAGGTGATCTGGAGCAGCCTTCCGTATCGCGCGGCCCATATGGAGCCATACATCCTTATGATCGTTGCCACGGATATCGCCTCCATTCAGCCAGATCACGTTAGGACGATCCTTGTAGCGATTACCAACCCATTCGCCGTAACGCTCCGTTGCCTCGGCATTGGGAGAATAATACTCAACAACACTGCCCCATACAGGGACAAGCGCAACATACAGCCCTTCACGCTCGGCCATATCGATCACCTCATCCGCATAGGACCAATAACTTGTAAAAGATGTAGAAAGCTCTGCATCGGGCTGGTCCAAATCAAGATCCCGGAACGGCACTCTCCCGTACGCGTTCGCAGAATTCAGATCATGCACAAGCATGATCTGGATGACGTTGTAGCCTTTGTTTTTCCGGTCACGCAAATAAATTAGCGCCTGATCCCTCGTCGTCCGCTTTAAGATTAGCCATGCCGTATCGCCCAGCCAAAAAAACGGAGTACCGTCAGCATGCTGCAAAAAGCGTCCGGTTTCCGAAACAACGAGTCTTCCGTTATCCCAAGATTTATGATTATTCATTTCAATTACCTCCTATTAAAACTGCAAATGCAATGCGTGTGTCTCAGAAATATTGCGCAAGCAGCGCCGAATGATCATTCACAAACCCCGCATAAAGTTGAAAAATGGCATGCATGAAGAGCCTGATGCGCAATTACGCTCAAGCTCGCTTATTTAAAATAAACTGACTATCTCTCTACCTGGTTCCCTAGCCATCGCAAATATCCGCCCAACGCCTCGGCATATTTGTCCAGCAGTTTCAGACCACTTACGGAGAGCTCTTTCATGCGTTCAGAGCGCCCTTGAACACCGATTTTGTATAACATCAATAAAAACATCTTCCATTCCTTATAAATCTGCTCAAGCAGGAACATCGCTTCGTGATAGCCGGGACGAAGCACAAGACCTGCTTCCTCCGCATACATCTGTATAAATTCGATATGGCTCAGAATGCAACCAACACGCAAGCCGTAATACACTTCCTCACAGGACTCCTGCAGTTCCTCTTTACTCATGGTAACCCACTCCGCCAAATCCGAGATCACATGTCTGACAGCGTTGATCCCCCCTGTTTCAAGTGCTCTGTCCCAATCCAGGAACGAAGCGATATGGTCCATATAAGCACGCGTTACCACCGCATTGGGTGTCGTCCGATTGTCGGAAATCGGGCGGTAAAAGGTGATGCACGTACAGCCTTTTTCCAACTCATCCAATGCGACTGGTCCTTGGTACGTATGGATGCAGCCAGATTTGTCGCGCAAATGAGGGTCAACTACATAGGCCTCATTGCGCTCGACGTCCAATCCATAAAGCGTAACAATATGACCGCGGGCTGCATTCTCTGTATAAGCCCTGTGATAACTCAAACATCGGGTTCGTACTGATAACAACACAGGATATCCTTGTGCCAAACTGTCGATGCAGTCGTTCACAAGATTCACAGGGTATTCCTGTGAGGTGTTATGGAAGGAAAATTGCGTTTGAATCTGTACGAATGGCGTCGTAATTTGCTCCATCCTTTCAAACCAGAACGTCTTTGGGTCCCCAAGATAAGGAGTATTCATGCCGCCGCACAGAAAGAATAGCGCCGCCTCCGTCAGATTACTCCCCGAAACACGAAGTGCCTCCTGCATGTTCGCGAATATACAGTCATAGCCTTTTTTTACCTGAATATCTTCAATACATACATTCAAGCTTGCTCCTCCTCTAGACGTCGAACAAGTGTCGCGATTTGGTTCAGCGTGCACAGATTCTCGATCAGCATATCTTCCTCTTCGATCAAGATATTAAACATCAGTTCCAAGGCTACAACGAGTTCCACGGCAGCAAGAGAACCTAAACCATAGTTTCGCAGATCTTCATCCTCACTTAATCCAAGTACCGTCTCCTGATCCAGTTTCAAGACATCCGCCAGTTTATCCTTAATCGCATCATAATTGGTATATAGTGAATCCACAGTCATTTCACCCTCCTTCTCGTCTCGGTAACAACGCCATAGTGCAACGCCAGTAAATGCATTTGTAAGGACTATTGCATTTTGTAATGCTGCCGATATTCGCTCGGTGTAAGACCGCAATATTTTTTGAAAACGCTGAAGAAGTGTCGGACGCTCTCGTAGCCAACTTGCTCGGATATACGGTGTAAGGAATCCATCGAATCGCCCAGCATCAGTAACTTCGCCTTCTTAATGCGGTACAGATGTAAGTAATTGATCAGCGTCAGCCCAGTCTCTTTACGAAAGAGCGAGGAGATATAATTGGGATGCAAGTATACATGCTCGGCAATTTGATCGAGTGAAATATTTTCCCTATAATGTGTCTCGATATGACGGATAATTTTTTTGACGTTTTTGGACATTTGATCGTAGTCAACGCCCGGGACCGTTTCTTCCCAGTCTGATGAGGCATGAGAGTTAACCTCATCTTCACTTTCCAGCAGCTCGAGCGACAGATTCGTCATCACATCATAAAGCTCTGCCTTATTAATCGGCTTCAACAGATAATCAATCACTCTACAGCGTATGGCTTGGTGCAGATAGGCGGGATCATCGTATCCAGTCAGAATGATGAAGCGATCGCATAGGCCGCGCTCACGCACTTTTCGTATCAGTTCTAGTCCGTTCATCTCCGGCATCTGAATATCCGTAATAAGCAAATCGGGACGGAAACTCTCCAGCTTTTCAAGCGCATCAAATCCATCATACGCACTGACAATCCGCGAGCATGGTGTTTGCCCTTTCTCAATGATATTAATTAGCCCCTTTAACATAAAGGGCTCGTCATCTACGATCATCAAGTTAAGCATGCTATCCCTCCTCAAAGTTTTCGTAAGAAAACTGGCTTCGTAAGCATTAGCTGTACATACGGATCGATTCGGATCGATTTGGTTCGATTCCGCTGTACCCATTATTGGAATTTTATTCTATCTATTTAATTTTAGCATTCTGCTTAAAATTTAAGCAATATGATCAATTGGTTATTTGTCGGTGTACAGGCGAACGGGACCATACAGGCCGCCGGCCGCAAACGCCTTTTCCCAATGCTCAGGCATTGAATCTGGCTGCCAGTACGACACTTTCGGATTCGTTGATCCACCGACATTACTTGACGGGCGGCCGATTTCATAATGGGTACCCAACGTGTTCGTCACTCGAATACGCAGATGATGCGTTCCCGGGCCGCAATCAAGCTTAAATCGATAGGGGCCCCATGCGCGTACACCGAGCGGTTTGCCATTCAGCCATATCTCCGCCGTGCCGCGAACATGCCCCAGCTCTAGTACCGCGTTATTGCCCTCATGCCATTCGAGCATCGACTCGTATTCAACTACGCCACTATGATGGGGCAGACACAGTGCAGATCTCCAATCGCCGAGTTGGCCTTGCACCTTCGCAACCTCGAACCGAATCGGAGCGAGAAGCACGTCCGTCTCTGTACTCATATCACTTGGCACGATGCGAAGTGCAGCCATTGTACCGGCCAATTGCGCTTCGAACCGCGCTTGGCTGTCACGTATTGCTTTCTGCTCGCCGTCTATCCAACATTCACACGCTCCAGCGCAGATAACTTGAAGCGCCGTGGCGCCCGCCGGGAGTAGGAAGCGTAGCCAGATCGCTTTCCCAAGCTGAGATGTGTCGCGGACGAATGGCAATGGCTGAGACGTCGGTTTGGCATCCGGCATCAGCCAGCCGACATTCGGCAAAGGATGGGTGCGGCCTGGAAGCCACATCGTCTCCGTCTCCGCAAACTGTAGCACGGCTTCATGTAGAACTTCGGAGAACTGTCCCTGTTCATTCAACCACAATGGCCCCGTGCAGAACATTTGGTTGCTTCCATCCACACGCTCGATCACGCCGTCTACCATGGCCACACCTTGGCCCTCTGGCATGACAAGCTCGATGATATTATCGCCGCCATGCCAATACTGCGTCAGATCAATCTCTTCTTGACCCTGTCGGATATAAGGATTGAAATCGCCATGCTCAGACATTTGCTTGCCGTTCACATAGAGCGCAACGCGTTCCTTCGCACAGAAAATGACTCGTACGCGACTGATAGCACCTTTCCCCTTCTCAGAAATCGTGTACGACAACCGCGTTTTCGGATTAGGGGTTGGCGAATAAATCCACTTCGGCAGCGGCTCTTGTTCTTCCTCACATAAGGTAACCCCTGTACGGATCAATCCATTGGCCAAAGCCTCCGCACACAGCAGCAGCGAATTAGCTCCGTGCTTCAGGTTCACAGCAGAAGTTTGCTCTTCAGGACCGCCTCTGAATGTGATCCGTTCTCCATTCACCCATAGGGCTATTGCCGCATTACTCTCCGTGCGCAGCCAATACGTCCCGGCCTTGGGCGTTACGACATGCGTTCTCGCCCATATCTTATTGCCAAGATCCGCCATGCCCAAATTTAAAAACTTACGGGGAACTCGGCCCATACGTCCCGCCCATGTTCGGAACGACAGATCTCCCAGCGTATTGCTGTAGACGACCCGCCATATGCTGCTTTCATCAAAGCTCTGATCCCGAGATGCTTCCCAGTAAGCAGCCTCGCTCCATAGTCGCTTCTTCCAGACCGAATCGTCAAAGTTACTCACATGCCAGTTAGCTGCTATACCGTCTGCTTCGCTCTCCTCGCACGCGACAAGCAGCTCACGGCGCTCGATCGGCGCAAAAGCCGTTTGCCCGCCATGTAAATCAAAATCCCCATAACGATTATCCAGCGTGGACACTGCGAGTACCTCCCAGTTATGCAGTTCCGCCATCGGGCACTGCTCTGCAGGAAGTGCGGGTACTTCCGCCGGCTGCGCCAATCTGTCCGATGGGGGCGTGGATTGGCTGAACACTTCAGCCTCCTTATGATCCCATGGGCATACGACGAATGCAGCTGGCCAGTCGTCGAACTCCACTTCCAGCTCAACCCATTCACCGTCCCTGCTATAGGAAATGGGGGATACCTGCCCACTCACCGGATCCCACAGCTGCGGATAGCCTGCAGTGCGCAGACGATAGCGCGCGCTCTGCAGAGGCCGTGCCCCCTCACTTGATGGTTCGTGCATCGGCAGCAGCTCTCCCGCTTCCGGCAGCAGAAGGAATATATCAGCGTCCTCTGTCCTGCGCATCAACGGCATATTCGGCCCTTTTACGCGACCCAGTGATTTCGATTTAAGTATTTCCAACGCTTCTTGGGTGGAGCTGACATAGATAGCTCCCTCCAGCACGGGATCATCCTCTCCACACTGTACAGCAATAACCAACCCACCGGTTGCAACCCAATCTTCCACCTTCGCCAAGGCAGCATCATCCATCAGAGTTGTCCCGCATAGCAAAAGTGCTGAGAACGATTCGTCGCCAATTCGGAGCTTGCCATCCGACACCTTTGCAATCTCCAATGCGGAATCGTCCGTCACATCAAAGTCGATGCATGCGGAGCGAAGCGCACCCGGTTGATTTCGCTCTTTGCGATTCCAACGGCCCGTCAGCGATTGGTAAACCTCTTGAACATGCGCGATCCGCTTATGCGGCATCATATTGGCGACGGCCATTGGATGCTGGAGTGGCCCTCCGTCTGACAGCGACATCCAGCCGCATGCCGCGTGCGAAGGATAATGAACCGCAACGTCGGCAACATGCGTTCCTTGCGTTAACAACCAGCACGCACGGCTGACCGTGTCGGCAAACACGCCGTAATGCTCATAATACGGCTGACGCCATCCCGTGTCGGGTGGTGCCCACTCCCACCATCCGCCACGCGTACTGTAATAGACCGAGTGAGGACTGTAAAGCGTCACACCAGACTGCAGCCAAGGCACCAACCAGTGCATCGTCTCCTCCATCGTTCCGCCCCAACCGCTCGTATGGAAAGACTCCAGAAACACGCGTTTGCCTCCATGCAAATGAACCATCGAAGCATGTGGCTTGATCTCGCCGTCCATATCGCTACCAGCTGCATTATACCAGCGATGCGTGCGCATATAATCCAGATAAAGCCGTTGCGCACCGTGCAGATCGGCGCGACGAGCAGGTCCGGCCTGGTCGCAGCACTGCAGCATATTATGGCGCTTGTGCCACTCATATTGCAATTTGAATACCGCTTCCTCCGCCAGCTCGGTCGCTAGTTCGTAAACTCGCCTGCGTATAAGCGAAGCCCCTTCCATGTCCTCAAACAGTGCCGGCAATGCGGCAATCAAGTCCTCTCCATACCGCTGGTCATACAGCTTGGGAAGGCTATCCGTCCATAACGGCATCGATGGAAGCTCATCCTGAAAGCTGCCGCCAATTGTCCGGCCTAGCTCATTCGGAAAACGCCGTTCAAACTCGCCGTAAATCCGATCATATAATTGCTCTGTCGCGCTCTTGTCGAGCCAATTAAATCCTTGCCTAACCGTGATGTAACGGTAGCCGCCGATTTCAGTTAGCAACACTGCGCCTTCAGTCAGCTCCTCACCGTGCGCAAGTCTCCGCAGCTGGTAACCGGCCCATTCCGGATGCTCTGCGACAAGATGAGCTGGGAAATTGGTTCCCGAAAAACCAATTTGGTCGTAGAAGAAAATGCGCATACCCAGTCTTTGTGCTTCACGCAGAGCCACTTCGAACATAGACCACCAGCGCTCGCTAAAGTATGGCGGATCGTCGGCAACGCTTCCATATTGAGGACCCGTCGGCGCAATATTAATAATGCCGATATTGCGCAAGCCTCCGCTACGGAATTTCTGTAATTGCCATCGAATGCGTTCCGGTGTTACTTCCTCCGCACTCCACCACCAGAAAGGCACTGGACCGAAATCCGGATCCGGTGAAGCAAAGCTCTCGCGCAGATTCTTGTAATTCATGTGAGGATCCTCCTAAAATTTAAAAATAAATGACTCGACTCAATGGCCGAAATGCGTGCGCATTTCGGCCATATCGGCAAGCATTCACTTTTGTAGCGTTTACATCAAGATACGATTAAAAGTTTTTCTGATATTCTTTATACTTCTTCGTAGCCCAATCTTCCAACTTCGCCAGTCCCATACCTTCGGCCTTTTTCATCATCGCTTCGTAATTCGCTTTGGCTTCTGCTTCTGAAGCAGACAAATAGATTTTCAATTCCTCTGTCGTCACCATGTTTGTGATTTGAGCCTCAATCACTTGCTCTTCTGTATCTGGTTCTGTAGCAACTAGACCCAGTGCAGGGTTGAACTTAAGAGCGTCCCTATTAGCAAGGCCCCATTTCGTCATTTGAGAAGTCGGGCTATAACGTTGTAGTGCTTCGTTAACGCCGCTGCTGCCAATCAGACCCCACCAAACAACACCCATTTTCTTTTGAATTTCAGCGTTGTTGAAATCATATTTCATAACCGGATATTTCTCTGCTTCGTTATATTCCCAATCTTCGCCCTTAATACCGTAAAGTCCAAGCTTTTGTCCTTCTTCACTGTACATGAACTGCAAGAATTTAATTGAAGCTTCTGGGTTTTTGTTCTTTTTCGTAATATACATGCCTGCCCAGCCGGATCCACCCATCGGAACACCCGCTTGGTCGCTAAGCAGTTTCGTCACTTGCGTCATTTTGAATGCTGCCCCAAGTTTTTCCAATTGCGCGTTGGTCGCATCCGCATTACCGTGGCCATGGGCAAAAGCTTTACCGTTTAATACCAATTGATCATCTTGCTGAGCGTCTTTAAAGGTGAAGTTCTCAGCCGTCATATATCCTTTGCGGTACAGATTGTTCATGTACAGGTAGTAATTCAAATAGTTTTTATCTTTCAAGTAGTATTTCGCAGCACCGTCTATGTCCACGAAGCCTTTGGCTTTCTTCAATCCGAAGTTGATACGTAGATTTTGACCGATTTGATCTTTATCCCACACGAGCGGCGTCATATCCGGAAACTGAGCTTTCACTTTGCCCAGAACCGCGGTGAGATCATCCAAGTTATTCAGTGGGGGATTGCCAATTTTCTCCATAATATCTTGACGGAAAGTCAAACCGCTCGTACCTGGTATTGCTTTTGGATTTTCTTTCCACTCTTGCTCCGTAGAGTATGCATTTCGTATCGTATAGAAGTTGCCGTCTGGCATCGTGTTGACGCCCATACGTTCTTTACTAATTTTGAAATCCGGCGCATACTTCTTGATTAAGTCCCCCAATGGATAGGATACATTACTGACGGCCATGCGCGTCAGATCAGTAGCTGTATATACCAAATCAGGTAAATCCCCTGAAGCGATCAGAAGCGGAAGCTGTTTATCGTCCGTAGCAACCTGAACGTTCAGCTTAATTCCGGTTTTCTTAGTAATTTCTTCCGGAACCTTGCCACTCCAGTCTTTCAGTGACCACCATGGCATATTGACGAACACCGTAAGCTCTACAGGTTTTTGGTCAGCTTTCTTAGCTTCTTGCGTGGCAGCTGGTGCGGTACTCGCATTGCTAGTTTCCGTACTGTTGCCACTGTTGGCGCTTGAACAGGCTGTAAGTAACATCATCCCTGCAAGCGCTATCAACCCTGTCGATTTAAAAACCTTCTTCATTGAATTGCCTCCTTTTTATCTCTACCTTAAATTATATGTAAAACGGAATAAAACCTCTTTTTTATTTGTGGTTTTATTCCGCGCGCCACCAACGTCATACACTAGAGATCAAACGGATGCTGCTTAACCCTTTACAGAACCGATCATAATTCCTTGTACAAAGTACTTTTGTAAAAAAGGATAGACAAGCAGGATCGGTATAACTGCGATAACCATGGCTGTCACCTGTATCGAAAAGGTTGTCACACCCGTAACGGCCGCAGCGTAATCCGCAGAAGCCATATCCGTTGGAATCATCCCCTGATTGATAACTTCCATCATACGGTAGGTTAATGGCCGGAGCGAATCCTTATTGACAAAATAGGCCGAATCCATCCATGAGTTCCATTGGCCTACGCCTATAAACAATCCCATTGCAGCAATCAGCGGTTTGGAGACGGGTAGGATTATTTTCAAAAAAATAGTTAAATCCGAAGCCCCATCTATTCGCGCCGATTCCTCCATCTCCGCAGGTATCTCACGGAAGAATGAGACCGCAATAATGAGGAAGAAGATTGTCACTGCACCCGGAACAATATAAACCCAAAATGTATTGAGTAATCCTATGCTGCGCAGTACAACGTAATAGGGGATAAGTCCGCCCGAGGTGTACATGGCAATGATAAAAAATGAAAAGTAGAACTTCTGAAACACCAGATTACGATACGCCAGACCATACGCTGTCAAACACGTAAAAAAGATCGTGACGGCCGCTCCGATACCTGTCCTTATCACGGAGACCCCAAAAGACTTAATCCACTTCGGGTCGCTGAGAAACTTCTCATAATTGTTGAAGGTAAAATCCCTTGGCCAAAAATAGATGCCGCCCAGCGTGGTGTCAAGCCCGTTATTGAACGAAATAATAATTAAATAGTAAAAGGGGTACATCGTAACCAGCGCAATGATGACAAGCAAACTAATATTTACAGTGTCAACAATGCGATCTTCGATCGTTCTGCGATGCATAATTGACTCCTTTCCGCTGTTAAAACAAGCTGTTTTTGGTGACTTTTTTGGATAAGTAATTGCTTCCGAATACAAGAATGATAGCGATTACCGATTGTATTAAGTCGATTGCCGTCGCATAAGCGTACCGTCCTTGCGCTAAGCCCATCTTAAACGCATACGTTTGCAATATTTCCGAGCGTTCATTATTAATCGAATTACCGAGCAAGTAAGATTGCTCAAAGTTGGATCCAACAAGGCCTCCACCGAGCATGCTTCCAACTGCGAGAATAAGTACGACGATAATCGTGCCACGAATACCAGGCAGTGTGATATGCCAGATGCGGCGCAGTCGACCGGCTCCATCCATTTCTGCAGCATCATACAGCGTAGGATCAAGACCGCTGATCGCTGCGAGGAAGATAATCGCCCACCAGCCCGCCTCTTTCCACATGGCCGTCGTGACTGCTAGTCCCCAGAAATAATCCGGACTGGACAGGAATGGAAGCGAATCCTTCACAAGACCTAATCCCTTCAATAAATCGTTTACAATACCATTGTTGGTCGACAAGAAAACAACCAGCAACCCAGAAACGACGATCCACGAAATAAAATGGGGAAAGTAACTAACCGTCTGTGCAAAACGCTTAAAGAACTGATACCTCACTTCGTTAAACATAATGGCCAATAAAATGGGCATCGGGAAGGTAAAGACCAATTTCAAAAGACTAATTGCCAGCGTATTCGTTACAATCTGCTTGAAATTGTAAGCGTGGACAAATTCATTGAAATATTTAAGCCCCACCCATTCACTAGTAAAGATTCCTTTAATGCCTGTCGAGATTGAATAATTTTTAAATGCCATCAAAATGCCGAACATCGGCAAGTAATGGAAGATGAAGACAATCAGCATTCCCGTTAAAACGAACAAATGAGCATATTTCTGTTGAACAATTGCATGCCAGATGGATCGTTTTGCCGCCGTGAGCTGCTTAGTCCGTTGCGATGTGCCTACCTTCGTTAGCTGCTCCAAACCAACCTCACTCCTCTCTCTCCCCCGACTCAATCTGCCGTTTGGAGAATATGACTTTATTGTATAGTCGATAAATTGACATGAATAGTGTTGAAAACTTAAATAACAGCGTTCATTTTTAAGGTATTTGTAAGCGTAAACAAATTTCCCAATCCCCAAATTTGTGAAGTGAATATTTTTAATTTTTTTGCTTAATATTCAGAATTAGAACGCTTTCAAAAGTATGATATAGTTATATCTTTCCTATTATTAGTCAGAATTCTTTGCGTTTTCTCAAGCTTACGATATAGGTTTTGCATGCTAATTCTAAGCAACATTTCAATCTTTATTTCGAGTTTCGCACGTAAACTCGATTACGCCATTGAACTACTGGCACACACCTTCCATGGCGCCTCACCAGTCGCCCACAACGCCTCCAGCGACTGGTGATCTCGAATCGTATCCATACAAGACCAGAAACCTTCATGCCGATAGGCCATCAGTTGACCATCGCGCGCAATGAGATCGAGCACATCGCTTTCCAAGCTGTCGGCATCTCCCTCGATATAATCCAACACCTGCGGTTCCAGCACGAAAAATCCACCATTGATCCAGCGTTCTTCCTGATCCCGTTTCTCTTGGAAAACCTTCACTTGATCTCCCTCGGTCAACATCGTGCCGAAACGTCCTGGAGGGCGTACTGTGGTTACGGTCGCTAGCTTACCGTGTGATCGATGAAAGTCCAGCAGCGCCCTTAAGTTGATATCCCCGACACCATCGCCATAAGTCATCATGAATGTTTCGTTTCCAAGCCTAGATCTCAACCTACGCAACCGTCCGCCGGTCATCGTCCGCTCCCCAGTATCGGTCAAATGTACTATCCAATCTTCGCTGCCGTTACCAGACTTACTAACCGCACCAGTACGCATATCAATCGTCAAATCACTCGTATAATGTGAATAGTGCAGCATATAATGCTTGATCATTTCGCCTTTATAACCAAGCGCGAGCTCGAATTCACCGAAACCCTGAGAGCCGTACAGCTTCATAATATGCACCAGTATCGGCAGTCCTCCGATCTCGACAAGAGGCTTTGGCTTCACGTGCGTTTCTTCAGCCAGCCTTGTACCGAGCCCACCGCACAAAATGACCACCTTTGTCATCGTCGTTTCCCCTGCTTTCATATGTAGAATAAAACTAGCGCTAGCTATTTGCGCTGGTATAGCTTCTGATTGCGCGCTTCCAAAGCAATCGGCATAGAACTAAAAAAAGTACCGGAGCAATGAAACCCCAAATCATCATATAATTCGGCAGCCTTCCCATTACATAGAAAGGAGACAAATTGGTGATGAGAAATACCGGAAGCAGAAAGCTTCCGACAAACTGGAGACTTTTACTGTATATGGTCATTGGCATATAGTTCATGTCCCATAAAAGAGCAGACGCATCATTAATTCCTTTCGACTGTACTGTCCAGAATGATAACAGCGACGGCAATAAGAATAATGCGTAATTAAGTATGACCCCACAGATCGTAAACATCACATACATCAAGACATTATCTATCGTCACAGGCATGTCCAATCGCCGCCAAGCAATCACGATAATGATGATTCCTGCAATGATATTCGTCGATGACAACCCAAAATTTAATTTAGTCAACGTCGAAATAAACTGGAGGGACACCGGTTTGGTAATCATCATATCCAAAGTACCATTTCGAATGTGTCCGGGGAGCCGGGCGAAATTAATATAAAAGAACAAACAATAAATACCTGTCATAAATGTAAATGACCCCACACACAGTAGAATGCCATCAGGTGTCAAGCCATTAACCGTTACCCCTGCGCGATAGACAACTAGCACATAAAGCAGTTTGATACATAAATAACCAACTTCAATAGACGCCCCAAAAATAAAATTCACACGGTATTCCATTTCAGACATGAAACTGTTCTTGCAAAAAAGCCAGTAAATATACAAGTAGCGTTTCGTCTGCTTCAACAATTCGCTCATCTGTGTTTCCTCCTGTTTAGCCTCCAACCGCTTCATATCTGCGCATCCCTGCTTGCCACAACAGTTTCGAAACGAACAGGAATACAACTAGCCAGATCAGTTGGATGCTCATTCCAGACATGATACTAATACCACTTACTTTGCCGCTTAAGATATTGACAGGGAAGTATATGACATATTGAAACGGGAGCCATTCAAGCACCCGCTGTACTGGCGCATTAAAAATATCAATCGGAAACATACTTCCACTAGCTATGCCTGCAAGTAAAGTAAAGGTAGCAAAAATCCCCCAAGCCTCGATAACCCAAAAACTAATTGCGCTGATGCAATAATAGATCGAGAAGTTTAAAAGTAATGATAACGGAATCACGATGAGATAGCCGATAACCGCCTGCCACATGAGTTGAAAGTCAAGCGTGACATGCAAAATAGCAATTACAATTGCATTAATCACAACCAGTACCGCAATCCGAATACTTTTGTCGCCAAGAAATTTGAACACACGAAAGTAAAAATAAGAGATCGGTTGCACGATGAACTTGTTCAAACTACCTTCTTTCACATCCGTGGCAATCTCGCGCTCGAACCCTGCAGCTACAACTGTAGAAGTGAGAATCGCTAGAATGGAATAGGCAATCATCTGAGAATAGGTATAATCAAATACAGTAGCGGATGACGAATTGCGGAAAATAGATGTCCACAGATAACATTGGATGACAATCGGCAGCGCGCCGCTAAACAGCCGAATAAAGAAATCAACACGATACTCCATTGCGCTGAGCGCACCCATTTTAAAACATTTAGCGTACGTTTTCCATGGAAGTGGAAGCATCGGTGTTAACTCCTCTCTCGTACAGACGCGCTATGCCTTCTTCAATTGGAATATCCTCTATGGTCAGATCTACTACTGGGAAATTCGCTAACAAAGACTGTGCACATGACTTAAATTGCGTACGGTCTACCTCAATATGGACATAAATACCATCATAGGACTGAATTTTTCCATAGGCTCGGAAGCGGCCCACTTCCACTGGCTCCTCTAATTGCAGCTTGATCACTTTGCGGTCTCCAAGCGTGTCATTCACCCTGGCAAGATCCCCATCGTAGACAACACTACCGTTGTTGATCACGATCGTACGCTTGCACAGAAACTGGATATCCTCCATATAGTGGCTTGTCAAAATAATGGTAGTGCGTCTCGCCTGATTATACTGTTTCAAAAATTCTCGAATTTTGCGTTGAGAGATGATATCCAGACCAATCGTCGGCTCATCGAGAAACAATACTTTCGGATTATGGAGAAGTGCTGCAATAAGTTCCATTTTCATCCGCTCACCAAGCGACAACCTCCGAACCTGTACATTCAACAAATCTCGCACTTCTAGCAGCTCCGTTAGCTCTCCTAGTGTCCGCATATATTGATTATCCTCCACCTCATAAATTGCTTTATTGAGATGGAAGGACTCACTGGCTGGCAAATCCCACCACAACTGATTTTTTTGGCCCATAACGATCGAGAATTGACGTTTAAAAGCTTTTTGGCGCTTCCATGGGTTGTACCCGAGCACGCTTGCTTCCCCTGCGCTCGGATACAAAATACCGGAAAGCATCTTCAATGTGGTTGTCTTACCAGCCCCATTAGGACCAAGAAAACCTACAATTTCCCCTTCTTCGATTTCGAAGGAAACCTTGTTAACTGCTTCCTTATACAGCTTTTTGCGTGCATACAAGTTGGTTAAAGAGTGACGAAGACCCACTTCTTTTTTGTAGTATTCAAATGTCTTGCTCAAATCCTTTACGACAATGGCTGGCACGTGTGTCATCTCCTTCAAAGAAGCCATTTCTGTCTATGAATCGGTCATACCTTTCGGCTCCTGTCTTGCAAAGCCGATTGGTAAATGGTATCAGCGATTACGATGCGCTCCTTCACTTGGTTGAACGGTTCGCTTGGTTTTCCCTGTCTCAGCGCGTCGCGAATGGCGCTTAATTGATTTGTGTAGTAGTTCATCGGATCGAACTCTATGTGTTCACGATGTCCGCCATCTAACCACTCGATCGTTAGGCGGATCTTGTAGTGTCCGACATTGGCACGGAAGAAATCGCCCAAAGTAACCGTCGCTTGTTCGAAGTGGCAAACATGCTTGGACTTGTATGGCATTTCAAATGAACCTATGAAGGTCGATTCCAGGCCATCAGGGAATGCAGCCTTCGCATGAAAAGTCCAATCGCATCCATTCGGACCTGCGAAATCGGACTGGCCGGAGAACCGGCCGCCTTCCAACCCGTGGATTGCCTGAATGAATTGAAGCCAATAACAGCCAAGATCACGAAATACACCGCCACCTTTGGTAGGATTGCTTCGATAATTTCCACGGAAATTGTCCTTAGGGGTAAAGCTAATCCTCGTCTCCGTCTTTAACAACCGCCCGTATCGGCCGTCTTCGATCATGGATCGAAGTGTGTGCTGCCAAGGATGATGCTGCACCATCAGCCCTTCCCATATTTGTACATCTGCCTCTTCAGCCGCCCGTTCGATCCTCTCCCATTCGGTCAAATTCGAACAAATCGGCTTCTCAACCAACAACGCTTTGCCCGCTTTGGCAGCACGAACGGTCCATTCCTCATGCAGTTCATTGCTTAGCGCGATATACACAAGATGGACCTCTGGATCATGGACTAATTGCTCGAAATTGTCATAAACTTTCGCAATACCGTATTCCTCGGCGAGTACCTGCGCCTTCAACACCGTCCGATTCGCCAGTCCTGCGACTCGAACCCCCTCAACCTCGCGTGCTGGTTGAAGCAGGGCACGTGGCAGAATAGCCGGACATCCTAAAGCAGCTACAACGATCTCCTTGTTTTCGAAGATACTCATATATGCTTTATATTTGCAGAGCTCGTCAAGTAGAGCACACTGCATTTGGAACAGGCTGGCGTTAGTTCCGTATTTATTTTTCCACGTATCCGGTCGTACTGGTCAGAATGCCATAGCTCGCGCAAGCCGCTATTATTTAAATTGCCCACGGTGAATTCCGAGAAAAATTTGCACGCAGAGGCACTCCCGTCGGGCAGGACATCCACTCGCGTAGACAATGCTAGACACTTATCGGCACAACGCACATTCATAACTTGGCCGCGAACGAAACTTTCAATTTCATCGGGCTCAAGTCCCGGTTGAAATCGAATGCGCGTTGTCCAGCTGCGGCTTTTAATCAGCTTTAAATCATCCAACAAGGCAGGGACATTGTTTGGATTAATTTGATATTTAAATCCATGCCAGTTGCATTTCCGATCGCTAATATCCGTTAACCAATCGAAGTTCTTCGTGAAATACTGATCCATCTCTTGAGAAGCCTCATCCGAAATAAACCAGGGGAAGCAAAGCAGTACGAAATCAATTCCGCTTTCTTCAAAGAAGGCCATCAATTCCGGTAATCGACCAATCATATAATCGTGAATGACGCAGTGAACGGAAATACCGCCTTTAAAGACGCCTTGCTCCCGAAGCTCGGTCAGCTTCTGGATCTGCTCCATGGTTTTGCCAAACGAACCTTTGCCCCTGATTAGGTCATGTTCCCTCTCAAACCCTTCGATCGCGAACAACAGCTCCAAATCCTTACCTAGAGCGAGAAGACCATCCATATGTTTGTCAATCAGCAAGCCATTTGTGCAAATAAGGGTTTCCCTGCGATCGGCAGCCACTAAGGCTAATATTTCACTAAACTTGCGATGGAACATTGGCTCTCCGCCCCATAAGTAAAGCCTCGATTTCGCATCCCTTGTCTCATCCAGAATATTCTTGATGATCTGTACATCGATATCCAAATTTTGCTGTTCATCATCCATATCATGATGATAGCCGGTTTCGCTCCATTGATAGCAATGCTTACAGCGCAGATTGCAACGATTCGTTATCTTGATACCGATAGATTCGGGCATATCCGTTTTGTATAAACTGTCCATCTCCCTGCCTTTGCGCGCCACGACAACGTTGCGAACGGTACGCTTCAAAGAATCAAACAATTCTTTATCCACTTTCAATTTGCTGGTCGGTTGCATGAAATCACCTCTTTCCATGGAATCGTTTTCACCTTACTTTGGCTTTTCGTTGTAGAACAAACAACACCCCTGACAGATCGGAAGCAATTCCTTCTTCAAATGATTACGGTATTTGCTATAACGCGGACCATTCCAAATATCCAGTAAAGGCGTCTCGTTCACATTGCCGAGTGTCAAATCATAAAAAGCGTGACATGACGTCACATTGCCGAGCGCATTCACCTCCGTACTGATCCATGGAAAGACACACCGTTTCTTCACCTTCGACATCTCGTGCCAATTGGCAGTGAAATACTTGCGAATATCTTCAACTGTATTGAATTTAGGATACAAATTCACGAAGATTCCCCTACGATCACACTCTTCCTTGACAGCTTGCACTTGATTGAAAATCCCTTCAAAGTCCATATCCGCAAATTTACTGATATCTTGTACAAACCCACGGGCAATCGGAGCGCCTTTGACATCGAATTTCTCTTCCAGCAGCTTCACATACTGGTTATGATTCTCCTCGGTTAGATACGATTGCATTTCAATACTGATACAATCAAGCTTAGATAAGTCGATGCTTTCAAAAAACATACGGGTAATCTGCTTATGGTTAGAAGGCGTCACAACCATGTTGAGGCCAATTTCCATATTGGATTCGGGTCTTGCCTCTCTGGCTTCATACAGCTTTTCGATACCTCGTTTTGCTTTCGCAAAAACGCCCTTTCCTCGCTGCTCATCATTGAATTCCTCCGGTCCATCCAGCGAAACCCAGATGCGGTCAACATTGTACTTGACAAGCATTTCCGCTTTGCTCGCTAGCAGCGTCCCGTTTGTCGGCATTTGCACTGTACTTCCATAATGAGTAATCAATGCCAACAACTCTTCGAGGTGCGGATACATCAGTGGCTCACCACCGTATAGATCATAAAATGGCTTTGCGTGACTGCACGATTCGACAATCTGCTTAACGACGTTTATATCCAACTTAGACAAAATCGCCTTCTCGTTGTATGCACCGCTTTCTCCCCATTCATAGCACATTCTACAACGCAGATTACAGCTCTCCAGCAGTTGCAGGAATATCCAACGCGGGGCGGAGTTTCCAAAAGTCGGTTTAGTCGATTGTGCCTCCATTTTTGCTTCACTCATTCTCATCACTCCCTATGTGTATGCCAGATTTAATTCAATATATGGAGTCCTAGTTCCGCAAATATCTCTTGAAGACGGGTCTCCACTACTAGACACTCTTCTTCCATTCGATAGACAATCGCCGCATACAAACGGCCCTTTCCTGGTACATTGAGCGCGCTGCCCGCAAGTAAAGTATTGGCCGACAACGGCACGATACCAGGCATTCCACACTTCGGATCCCATAATAACTTCTCACGACGGAGGCAATCGAGAATCTGTTCATACGATGGCTCATGCGTATAAGAAATACTGTAATACGTTAACATAGATTGCATGCCATGCCTGGCAACGAATGCATCAATCCCATTCTTCATATGACTCATCGACTTGCGTGCATTAATCTCCACGATCGGCATCCATTCATTTCCCTCAAGCCGCATCGAATCTACACAAACATCTCCCCAGTAGCCATCCGCATACATCGATTTTCCGATTTGTTCCATGAGTTCCAGGTATCCAATCGCTTCTAGCTCCATGTGGAAGGCATCATTTGGTGTTACAATACCGCGAAAAGCAAAATCACGATTGATCATCTGCTGCACGGATACCAGCCGGAAATCACCTTTCTCCGAGAGATGGAATAGGGTGGAAAAGTCTAACGTCTTCGGCAGTAAGGGCTCTAAGATCAGACGAGTATGACACCCCTTCTTCTCCTGTGCAGCCAAAAAGCTGGCAATACGTCGAAGCACTGACTCTTCACATACGTGAATGATACCCTTGCCAGATACGCCGTAGTCGTCCTTAATCAGCATGGGACCTTCCTTAAGCATCTCTAGCGCCATCTCTTGCAATTCCTCTGAGCTAGTTGCTATGCGCGCAGGATTAGGAATTCCTAGCCTTGAACGCATATCTGTGGAATAATGTTTGCCGTTCACCCACCGAATGATTTCATTCTCCGGCTCGCTGTACACAATCCCCAGCAACTCTGACAGTTGCTTATGGTGGGGAAGCACAGCGAATGAATTGAACGTACAATTAAACGGCAACTTAGGAAGATTCATCATGTCCATATTTTCGTCTGCCGTATCACAAATGACATTCGTAAAATCAAATCCGATTGAAGCGAGATAGTCCAAATGCGCACCATGCATCGGCTGACTCGTCAACACATAATCGCCCGAGCGGGATAGGCTGAACATAAGTTCATCCATCAAGCCTACAATTCGCTCTGCTTGTTTGTCTGCAACTTGAGGCAGCTTCGACAATCCCTGCTCCCGCCAAAACCGTTCCGCATTGAATACGCCGCTAAGCGCTAGAGGACTCTTGGTCTCGCGCAAGCTCTCCATCTTATTCTCGCTCTCTAATGAATGCACAAAAGGCCTCGATTGAACTGAGATGTTCTAGGTCAAACTCATCGAAATCGAATTCGACTCCGAACTCATCTTCGATACGGAGAATAAAGTTGACTAACTGCAACGAGTCCAATCCTGCATCTTCTGTAATGCTGGAAGTTGCGGACAGTGTTTCAGCCAAGGAAGGATCTTCCTTCATCTCAGCAATAATTTCAGCAATTTTCTTTTCCATTGTAGCTCCTCCTGTTATCTGTTCCATCTCGACTAACTCCTCCTCAATTGGGTTGGCAACACGAATTCCCTCTTTCCCAAGCAATATCGACCGTCGATTACCTGCACACGTTCGAACAGCAACTGCCGAGCAGTAAACTCCGGCCAAGCCGTCACCAGAGCGGCCAGATCGCGTCCTTCCAGCGCCTCCTCTAATGAGTGCGCATAGCGGATTGGGAAACCGTAAACATCGCGAAATCGTGAAATGGCTAGCGGGTCGTAGGCAACAATATCGGTAACACCAAGCTCTAGTAGGTGTGTGATAATATCGGCTGCTGGCGTCTCGCGCACATCGTCGCTGCCTGGCTTGAACGCCAGACCAAGCACGGCAACCTTAGATTTAGGCCCTGCTGCAGCTACGACGCGCTCCGCAAATGCCCGCTTCGTGCGGACGTTCACCGCCAGCACCCCTCCAAGAAGTGTGGACTCACGTCCTATCTTCTGGGAGTATCGGTACAGGGACAAGGTATCCTTAGGCAGGCAGTATCCTCCGAAACCACAACCAGGATACACATAGCTCGCCATCCCCCCTCCTTGCCATCGCCCATCCGCATGAAGCAGCCGAAATGCTTGCGAGATATCGATTTCCGGGCTGCCTTCTGCAAGCGCAGCCAGTTCGTTGGAAAAGCTGATCATCGTTGCCAGCAGTGCGTTGGAGGCCATTTTGGTGAATTCTGCAGTCCCAGGCGACACGGCAAGCACAGGAGCACCAAACGGTTCATACAGTTGCTCAAGCTGACGCATACTATATGCGTCACATGCTCCGATCACAATCCGATCGGGATGAATAAAGTCCTGCCATGCCCGCCCCTCTCGCAAAAATTCCGGATTATGTGCAAGTCCAACGGACTCGCCGACCATATGACCGGAGTTCTTTAACAGAGGTGCGAGAACATCTGTCGTCGTCATTGGCGGCACGGTCGACTTGATCACCAACGTACAGTAACTATCCTTCCTCAGCAGCGGAAGCGATTGACGAATCGCACCTGTCAGCGCATCCAAATCCGCTGCCCCGTCAGGGCGGCTCGGTGTACCGACGCAATAAAAGATGATTGAGGTATGTTCAAGCGCTTCGGCCAGCGTATCGCAAATGATCAGACCGCTTCCAAGCAACTCATGCAGTTTATCCTTAAGTCCTGGCTCATGAAACGGCACTTCCCCGCTTTTCAGCTTCGCCCTTAGATTGGCATTCGAATCGTAGGCATACACCAGCCTGCCTGTTTGCGTTGCCAAGCCTAGCGCCGTCGTCAGACCGACAAATCCCAAACCTATGACAGCGATCATAATCGAACACCTGCCGCATCCTGAAGAAACGACAGATAACGTCGAACCCCATCATATACGCTTATGTCGGGTGCATAGCCGAGTACCTGGCGTGCCTTGGTTAAATCAGGGCATCGCCGCTGCGGATTATCGGTCAAGTACTCGCGATCGGCGGCTTGCTCCATACGGATGACGCCACGATACCCTGTCAGTTCTTTGCCTGCCTCGGCATAGATGGAGGCCAGCCCTGCAACTGACAGCTCCTCTGCGTCCATTCCGATGTTGAAGGTGTCGAACGCGCTGTGAGTCAACACCTTCAACATGCCGGGTATCGCGTCGGCGATGTAGCAGAACGTGCGTGAAGGACGACCGTCCGAATAGATGACGATATCTTCCCCTTGCAGCACATTGCGTGCAAAGTCCGCCGGCAATCGGCGATCCTCCGGCCGCATGCCAGGTCCGAACACATTGAACGGACGGACAATTCGAACGGGCAGACCGAATGATGTCGCATACACATAGCAGAATGTTTCACCAAGTCGCTTTGACTCATCGTAGCAGGCTCGTGGACCGATACTTGGTACTTGGCCTAGATAGGTCTCAGGGGTAGGAATCGCATCTGCCGAAGGACTGCCGTATACCTCACTGCTGGAGAAGAACAGCAAGCCTCGCAGCGTATCCGACTGCTTGTAGAAGTTCAACAATCGCTCGAGACCGTACACATTCGCTTTAATGGTCTCGAGTGGATGTTGTCTGTAGAAAGTAGGTGAAGCGATTGAGGCCATATGCAGCACATAGTCTGCGGACACGGCAGAGCCGCAAGAGCTTAGCTCATCATTTGCAACATCGTAAACATGAACCTCTAGTTCGTCATGTCCGCTCCGTGCCGACTTGATCCATTCGGGCTCTCCGAACAGGAAGCGATCCAGCAGCACAAGCTTGCGCAGGCGGATACCGTGCGACTTGAGTCCTAGAAAAAACTGCGTTAAGTAATACCCGAGGAAACCTGCTCCTCCGGTTAGGACGACCGTTCGTTCATGAAATTGGGCAATCGAGCCAAACTTGTCAAACATGTGGCACAGGTCCTCGCGCAGCACATCTGAAGCAGACAGCGGGCCCAGGCAGAGGACATTCCCGGCTAACTGTGGATCGTTCATCCTTCACTTCCCCTTTCGTTACGAGTTAAATGCCGCAAAAGCATGGGCATACTCCTCGATATAATCTTTCGCATTCGCTCTGGCAGCTAGCAGCCGTTCATGTAGAGGACGCAGCGCTTCTCGCGAATATCCCTCCGCTTTCCAGTCGGCCATCGAGATACCTAAGCCAAGCTTTTGCCATAAGGTTGCATTATGGGCTTCGTGACTGCCGAATGGATCCAGCATGATAAGCGGCGTTGCTGAGGCAAGCGAATCCATTAAGGTTCCTGCTCCCGGCTTACTGATAATCCCGCTGGCCTGACGGATAATACCATACAATCCGTGATGCTCTAGCGGAGCTTTATATACAGGCGTCTCATCTGGCACAAGTTCGGCAAACGGCGGGAAGCCTGGCGTACTACCAGGAGATGTCTCCCAAGCCTTCCATTTCGGATCATTCATAAACCAGCGGTTGCCATTCATTTCTTGCCCTGCTTCTTCCTCCAGATAGGCGACAATATCCAATGCAATGCCTAGCCGTTCAAGCTCCTCGGCCTCGTTCCGGTAAGTGCCAATGCCCCACCCTCCGCCATGTACAACATAGCTCAGCCTACGGTTGTCATACGGTACCGTTTCCTCTTCTCCAATCGGAATACAGCGCTCGATCTCTCCAATCTCAGCACGGTATAGCCAGACCTCTCGGTATCTGGATTTGAAGTCCGAAACAAACTTTTTCATACTTCTCCAAGAAGGTGAGTAGTCCGAGTCGACATACAGCAGATCAACATCAGGTGCTCTGTGACCTTTACTGATGCGATGCTCTCGATACAAATCGAGAATATATACCCAATTCCCGGATAATGCGATGAAATGCTCGCGTTCCTCAAGATCCCATTGTTCAATCAATTGCTGTGCAGCCCTTGCATCAATGCTGTCACGTATATCCTTAGGAAGCCTGGTTGCCAGTTGGGCCGCAGCAAAATGATGGTGATAAGCTGCTTTACTGTCATCAATTCGACGCTGCTTCTCTGGATCCAGTACCGATTCAAACACATATATATCACTTGATATGCCGAATTTCTCAAGTCCTCTAGCTACAAGTATGCCTGGTATATAAAAGCCAAGTCCGAAGCCTGAACACAGTATCGTCACATTACGATTCATCATGGCCCTCCCGTTTACGCAATATCATCACAACATCCGTATTAGGGTATTTGAAATTATAATTCGTCATATGAATCAGCCGCTTTTCGATCACGGATTCCAGTACCAAACCGTCTGGCATATTTTGGAGGATATGTTCCTTCAAACTTTCTATCGTGAATTTCCAGACAACGCCGTCGATCGAAGAATTAATCATATAGGCTCCTGTCATTTTCTCGTCTGCACTCGTTTTCTGTATCGACACTGGATCGGCAACGATGACGATACCTCCAGCCTTCAGCACACGCAAGGATTCTTCCAACGCTTTGCGCGTACGGCGAATATGATGAAAACAACGGGCAAACAACACAACATCGAAACTTTCATCTGGAAACGGAGCTTTACAAATATCCGCATGTACATAACTGTCGAATCGTCCCATGCGCTTACCCAGCTTCAGAGATGGCAGATTCACATCCAAATTCGTAAAGTGAATGTTCGTATTGTTGCGGTAATATTTGTTCAGCAATCCAGGTCCGCAACCTACTTGCAGCACCTCGCCTGACATTTCGGGCAGCACATCAAATACACGTGAAGGCTTCGGAAAATTCTGAAGCAATAGCTCAATTTCATAGATAATCGGATGCTTATACATAAATCGAACAAATTTACTCGTATAAAAGGGATTCTTCATCTTTTTCTTAAGACGTAAGAGATCATAGCGGTTAAGGTAATAAATGGGGGATAGCCCAACAAAAAATACGATGGAAGCCAGTTGTACGATATAGATTTGAAGCGCAGCCCATACGCCGGTCTCTGTGACCAACGCCTGTCCAGTTATGGCTGCGGATTTGCGTCCATCCTCCATGAATCAGTTCCTCCTTCTATTTTTTCATTACCGCTGAACAACCAACATAGTCTACCCATTCATTTTTTTCTCGATTAGGCCGGATAGTTTTCTGATCGAAGAAAAGTTTTTGAATAGTAGTTCTTCTGGTTTAAAATCAATATTGAAAATATCCTCCAGATCAACACTCAAAGCCATTAAATCCATAGAATTTAAGCCCAGTGCAATTAAATCTTCATCTAAGTCGATGTCCTCTTGAAACTCTAATAGCTGTTTCACTTTAATCACAATCACATCCGCGATTTTATTAACAGCATCCATAAATAACCTCCTGTTTTATGTATAATTACTTGCTAGCGCATCATACAAGTTATCTTCGGCACGGATGATATTTTCCAACAAACCGGTATAGATAGAATCAAACGCCCAATGACCTTTGAGCATATTATGCATCATGAACATTTTCGTACTTTCAATGGCCTCAATGCTTGTCTCAAGATCTGCCAGTACATTGTTTTTAGATTCAAATGGGAAATCACTGATTAAATATTCGCTTAGGATCTGCCTTCTCTGTTGCACTAAATTTAAACCGATCAGAATTTTATTTTGTTCAATCCGTTTAAATTCATCGTTTAACAGAATCGGTTGCTCCTGTGTCAATGCACTTAAGAATAAGCAAGCTTCTTTGTTTGTATAGGTATAGCCTGTGTTAGTTTTCTCGACGTCGGAGGATCGGTATTTCCGCACACTCTCTTGGATCATACGAGTTACATAATCAGAATGTGAATGCGTGATGAAGTCATGTAAGTTCTCCTTATTCACATCAATTGTAAAAAGACTCGCCAAAAGATGTAACGCATCCATCACATCTTTTTTATTGATCATGCCAACTTCATGGTTTTCCGGAAACGGTATATAATTTTCAGCATGTAAATCATTAGGACTGTCCACGTAATAGATATGATCTTTATCATGCCAAATTAAAAGGATGACATGTCCTGGCCTAGTATAGTCACTCTCCTTAACCTGATAATGTTTATTGTATCTTTTAAAAAATGGAAGTCTCGACGTGATTGTTCTTAAGAGTACATACTTGCCATTACTTAAGTAATTTTCGATTTCCGAAAGTGCTTTAACTGAATCCCCTTTATTGATAAACACATGATTAATCGCAATCACATCAGAAAAATTTAATTCGTCACTATACATACGAATATGTTCACCCTGGTGATCCGTTGTAAGCTTGTATGTCAAATCGCCTACAAACAATTTGGTTAAATGGGCATGGTCGCCTGTATAATTTTGCTTTGCTGCTAAATAAACAGCTCTTTCAACGCAGTTATTGACTCTTCCAACAACCGTATCACCTTTCAGAAAATTCGAGTGTATCGCATTTTCCGGCATTGTCATTTCACCTCTTTTTATACTGGGTAGAAGCATCGTCCACTTCAAGGAAAGCGTTTACACACAACCAATTTCACACCCCCTTTTTTCTGGAAATTATGCTTGATCTTTCTTATGTTGTGATCGTAGCAATATTAAATTTTCTAGTCAATGTTGAAAACAAATGAACAATCTTACTATTTATTACTCTAACATTGTAATTTTCATCACTGCCGAATGCCATAATCGCATGCTATGATACTAGTAAACCTTAACTACGAGGTGAACCATATGGATAGCAACAGAAAAGTATTGCCAAGAACTGAGCCTCTCCTCAGTACTTGTCCTGACGAAGCGAATCTGTTATCGATATTGTTAAATTACGAAGAGTCTCACACCTGGGTGTATACGAACTTTATCCAGTTGCAATTCATAACGAGAAATTATAATGGCACCTCCTTTCCAATTAAACATTACTCCCCTGTATTAAAAAAAGTATGTCCCTACGTGATTATTGAATCCATCGGCAAAAAAGTGATTGATACGTATTTCACTGAAAATAAATTCAGTGATTTTGTCATCAAGGCGATCGATGACGATCAATATGTGCAAACCTGCCTCAATCATACACATCTATCTAACTCAAACTTTAATCAAAGCCACGCCATTTTTATTTATGGCTATGACAAAAACACAGAAACGTTCCTCGTCGCCGATAATGGCTTTGGGGAAGGTCAATATGCTACCTCCACTTGTACATTTGAGGAACTAAACAAGGCCTATTATGAAACGAATGCCCGGTATGATGTAAACATTCAAATGGGCGGCAAAGTTGAACTCTTTTTATACAACAAAAAAGCCCCAAGATTCTTGCTAAACATATCCGCCATTCGTGATCAAATCAATGACTATTTATTCTCGCTGAACTCCGATTCAAGAATTAACACGTTTAGCTGCAATGAAATATACGGCATCTCCATTTACGACAAGTTGCTCCAACATGTGGAACAGGTGAAGGCTCAGAATACCTGGTCCCATTACCGCCCCTTTCATATGCTGATGGAGCATAAATCGCTCATGGTGCATCGGTTAACCTATTTAAGAGATCATCACGGAGTTTCCAATTTGAATGCCGTCATTGACGGCTATAAAGAATTGCACAAAATTTGCAAAATCAATGTAGCCTATAACCTTAAGTATGAGTTCACGAGTCATTCCCTGAACTTGGATCGAATCATCAAAAATCTTACTTCCATCATGGAAAATGAAAAAAAACTACTTGTACTATTACTAGACGTGCTGTCCAATCAACACACAGAAGAACCTGTTTCATAAATTTTATTCAGGGAGAGATCAAGATGAATGCTATCCATATCGTAACAGCCATTAGTGACGAATATTGCAGGCATTTAGCTGTCATGCTGCGTTCGTTATTCGAACATAAGAAATTGGATTACAAGGTAAATCTATATATCTTGAACAGCGGACTCTCTGAAAGAGTCATGAATACGTTAAATGATGCCACTCAGGACTATCCTTTGCAGATTCACTATGTCGTTGTCGACCGGTCCATGTATAAGGGATTAGTCGAGCAGCCGCATATTAGTTTGGAAGCTTATTTCCGTATTCACATCCCCGAATTGTTAAGTCAAGATGTCAAGAAAGTGATCTATATCGATCCAGATACGATTATCAAGGAAAATATTTATGATCTGTGGAATATCGACATCAGCGATTATAATTTGGGGGCCGTAGAATGGGCGTTCGGAGACAATCGGATGAGCATATTGTCCATCCCGGAACAATATGGGTATTTTAATGCAGGCGTCTTGCTTATCAATCTCGAGAAGTGGAGAAAAGAAAACGTTGCGCAGCGCGTTTGGGATTTCTTGAACAACAATCCTGACAAAATACGACATATGGACCAAGACGCATTGAATGCGATATTGTATGATAGTCGGCTTTCGCTCGATCCCAAATGGAACTATACAACAGGTCATCTGTTACTGCTGCGTTTGGATATCGCCCCTGCGATCATTCATTTCAGTGGCCCACGGAAACCTTGGACTCAGGGGCACCCGCTGGAAGAGGAATATTTTAACTATCTGAGAAAAATGAAGTGGGATTATGATCTGTTGTTTGGGCTTAAATCGCCCGCTCCCGTCCAATCCTAGGTTTCAACAACAACAATCCACCTTGCTTGCCAGATACCGATTCAATATCTGATAAGCAAGGCGGATGCTCGCATTTGTAGCGGAAATCACTCGACGATACTCACGTTTTGTTTGTAAAAAATAAAGCTGCCAGATCCAATCTCAAAAACCGCATCATTCAATTCGTCTCGAAGTTTTTTGACACCTCTCGGCAATACCGCCTGCTCATCTTGCCCGCAGATAGCTTTCGTCACGTACACGATCCCCTTGGCATTTGGCGGAATTGTTACGCTGATCGATAGCTCATCCTTCTCATCTCTCTCCCAGCGCACTCTCGCATACCCTGGCCGCAGCTTCTGCCAAGCTTCAGCCCATTTCATATCACCCGGCATATAGGGCTTAATCATGATATTGTAACGATCCGTTTCTGTATCATAGCGGAAATCTATACCTGCCAAACCCGTAAACAGCCATTCCTCCAGATGTCCCAGCATAAAGTGATTTTGCGACTTGCCTACTGTCGGTCCATCCCACGCTTCGGTAAGCGTCGTGGCTCCATGCGCGATTTGATACCCGTAGCTTGGCTTCTCCGTAACTTGCGACATCCGGTGAATGACATCCGATCTGCCAGCCCGGCTAAGTGCAAGCAGCAGATAACGATAGCCTACATCGCCAGCTGTAGTCTGATAGCCGCGTTCGGTAATTTGCCGCACTAGCTTCTCAATCAGATCAGCTTGATGCTGCTCGGGAGCCAGTCCAATCGCGATCGGCATGGAAAGCGCAGTGTCACTGCCAGTTGCGTAGCTGATTGCCTGTTCGTCCCAGTATTTCTCCTGAAATGCTGTTTGGATGGATGCGGTCAACTGCTCGTATTGCTGCACATCCGCTTGCTCGTGCAGCAATGCTGCTATTTTCTGCATGACAACGGACATACCATAATAGATCGCTGTTTCTGTGAAAGGTATAGGCGTATTTTGCGAGTGTCCTGGTCCTGCCGGACCGATGTCATACCAGTCGCCCAGCCCCTCGGTGATGATGTACCCCTCCGACTTCTCCGTTAGATATGCCAGATATCGCTTCATGCCCTGATAGTGTTTCTGAATCAAATTAATATTGCCATACCGTTGCAATACTTCCCAAGGGGTTAAGATATACGTTCCGCCCCAAGCCGTAGCGTCACGGAATATTTTGAGTGTATCACCGAACTCGACATACTCCGGTGCGATCGTCGGCACCATGCCATCGGGTAATTGGGCATCGGAGATGTCCTGCAGTACCTTCTTCAGCATCGCTTCAACATCGTAGTTGAACATAATTGAGGGTCCCATCAAATGAACTTGCTCTAGCCAACCGAGCTTTTCTCGATGCGGGCAATCCGTGAATACACTCTTCGTATTGCTAAGTATCGCCATCGTAATCATTTCGTGAATCCGATTAAGCAGTGGATCTGAGCACTCGAATCCTCCTGCGGTTTCTAGCTCAGGATACAGCATTTCTCCTTCAATGCCATACAACACCGGCAAGGAAGACTCTCCTTGGGAACTGAAAGCCTCGGGAATTGCGCCTTCAATCATCACATAACGAAAGCCAGTATATGAAAACTTCGGACGCCATTCCTCCATACCGTTGCCACTTAAGATATAAATAAACTCGCTCGGGGACCCTGTCCACTTCTGATTGATTAAGCCCTCTTCCGTCAACATCTCGGCACAAGTCAATACAACTTTCGAGCCCGCAGCTCCGCTGACTCGAATCCTCGGCCACCCGGAGAAGTTCTGGCCTAGATCCACCACATATACGCCAGGTTTGGGATTGGAAATTGACTTAGGCTCGAATGTACGCATCACCTTAACCGGCGGAGCTGATTGCGCAATAAGTTTGCCCGAAGGCCCCTCGATCTCAACGGCAGGATACCATGAAGCAGCGTTCCCATCTTCTCTTGTCGCGTCGTATTCTTCGCCGCCGTACATACAGGTGAACAGCAGTGGACTATGACTAGCCTGCCAGCTGCTGTCCGTACGGATCCACTCGCAAGCGCCAGTGGTATACTCAATGACGATATCGGCCAGACATGTAGGCGTACCGAAAGAATCCTTAAACTTCGCGTACTTTCCGCCAGGAACGTGGTAGAAGCCGTTCCCCAGCTCTATTTGAACGATATTTTCATCCGACTTAAGCTGCGATGTTATATCATAAGTCGTGTACAGTACCGTACGGTCATAGTTCGTCCAGCCAGGATCAAGCTCATGATCGCCGATTTTCCTACCGTTTAACAGCAATTCATAATGACCAAGCCCGCTAATGTACACCCTTGCACGCGCAACCTTATGCTCGACATTGAAGTGACGCCGAAAGAGGGACGCTCCTTTCGTTTCCTCGGTCAGGTCCGGATTGGCGATCCATTTTCCCTGCCAGTTTCGACTGTCCAGCTGCCCCATTTCCCACCAGGCCACTACGCTGTCATACTGCGTCCCCGCTTCATCTACAATGTTTAACTTCCAATAATACCTCTGCCTTGGCTGCAGCGGAGTACCCTTGTAAGGAATAGCCGTATGATCTCCGCTGTTGACCACTCCGCTGTCCCATGAATCCGCATCGCCATTCATCAGTCCCACATAGCTCGTCGCAACTTGAATCCGATATGCCTTCTGACGAAATGCCAGCGGCAATTGATCAAGGAACGACCAGCCCAGGCGAGGATTCGTTTCATCAAGGCCGATCGGATTAGGTCTGCCTTCTGTACGCAGAGAACCAATCGCGAGCGGCAAGGATGTCGCAACCGCAATCGTGCGGAATTCAGGAAAGATATTACATGTCGCATCGCCTTCCATCGGGCGCCTGCATGCGGTATAGAAATGATACAAGATCCCGTTATGGCTAATAACCGACGGTTTATGAGCAAAAACGGAATCGATCGCATGGCCATCGCCAATCCGAATGATCGGTTCCTCATATTTGCGCCAGTCCAGCAAATTATCCGACAGCGCAATCCCTTCCTGTGCCGCCTTATAATTAAATCCAAAATAAAACATCGCCCAGCGCGATCCGTCCAGCAGCACGCAGGGATCACTAACGAATCCGCTGTCCCATGCGTTCGGTGTCACTTGAAGAACCGGATTATGCGAATGGCGCGTCCATTGGACAAGATCCTTCGAAGTCGCTAGACCCGTCTGCTCGATCCAAACACCATCATCTTTATCCTTCGCATTGTAAAATAAATAAAAAGTACCTTCATGTTCCAACAGACATTCCTTATACAACCCGCCTTTCTCCCATTCCCCGCCCTCCTCGGGCACGAGAATCGGATTCTCCAGGCGGTTCCAGTTCATCAGGCTGCCGTCTTCTGTCCATGCAAGCCCAATCTTGGCAGATCCCGCTTCGTAACCATCACCCGGATAAGAATGATAGGCTAACCAGTACTTGCCATTCCATTTCTTCAAATAGCCTGGACCATGGATATCATTGTCACGTAACATCCATGTACCTGCAATATTGCGAGAATCCCATGCGTTACCTTCTTGATCTCTGGTCAATATGGTCGACAGATGCTGCCAATTCAGCAGATCAACGCTTGTAGCCAATGCCGTTTGATAGCCAGTTCCATCAAAACCGACATACATCATGTAAAAACAGTCATTGTGCCTAAACACGAATGGGCAATCAACTGCGTGGCAGTCAAATGCCCCTTTCGCGCCGGATCCGACAAGCACAGGCTTCTTCCATTTATACGGTGTCAAGCAATTGGCGATATCCATCATGCATTCCCTGCCTTTGAATATGGCTTCAGTCGAACCGTAAATTCCGTCAATTCTGGGGCAAGAAGATAAGACGGTAAGGTTGGGGCATAGCCGCAGCTATGATTGCCAATACCCGATTGTCTCCAATCGGCATTAATTTCCACTTCGCCCAGTTGGATCAGATCAGAATGATGCTTGGCTTCGCTCAAATCCTTGGTTGAGTATCGGCTTGCACCAACTTGCCCGAGCGGTATCCCCGCTCCAGCAATATGGAGTCCAAAGCCGTCTACGTCCGTGACAGTGGCCCAGCGTACGTCTGCCTTGCTTCCACTCTCTTGCGGCATGATATAAGGCACGAATTGCTCATCGACTGTCCCTTCGTACATGCCAAGCTTTCCACTGGATTTGCGGTCGGCGTAACATTCGTGTGGACCTAGGCCGAACCATGCGAAGCGTTCGAATCGATTCGGCATCGTGAACTGAATACCTGCTCTGGGAAGAGGCGGCAGTCCTTCCTTCAACGGTTCAAGCCTGTTCTCCAGCTTCACTTCCCCGTTGCCGTAAATCGTATATAGCTGCTCGATTTGGAATAATGGCCGGGTTCCTTTTACGCCGAGCACGGAATCTGTCTTAATCTGAATGACGGAGTGGTCCTCTTGCGTCAATAACTCTACTCTGCGAACGTAGGCGTCAAGTTCGTGATACCCTGCTTCACGCCACTGCTTCGCTAGATGGACATCATTGTCGATCGGTGCCCGCCACAAATTGATGCGAGGTCCTTGCGAAAGCAAAGAAACGTCTTTATAATCCCAGGACGTTATTTCTCCGTTCAGTTTATCGAATGCCAATGTGAAGACGTCACCGTCGATGCGAATGAATCGATCGTTCTCTGCAGCTGACACTCTGGCTAACGCATGCGTTTCGGCGGCAGACTCCGAACAAGCCGAATTGTTAAGAGGCATATCCGCCCATGCCACCTCGTGGCCTGCCTGCGCCCAATCCGTGGAATCGCGCAAGACGAAGCTGATATGCAGCCAGTATTCACTGCATGCATCCGTCGGGCGCGTGCTAAAAGGAATCGTGACGAGATCCTCTCCTCCTGCCGGAATATCCAGCGCCGCAAGCTCTCCTTGCTCTAGTAGGATTCCGTCACGATACACACGCCAATGGATAGCAAGATGCTTCAGCGAAACCATGTCGTACCGATTAACTATCCGTAAGACGCCTTGCTCTGCATGTACCGGAGTGACAGTGACCGGTTCGATCGCTTTCTTGAATTCAATTAAAGCGGGCTTAGGGCTGCGGTCGGGGAACAGCAACCCGTCAATGCAGAAATTGCCGCTATGAGGCTCATCACCGAAATCGCCACCATAGGCGTATTGAAGACTTTCGTCACTTGTACGGCGGCGAATTGCGAGATCGGTCCACTCCCAAATCAAACCGCCACAAAGCCGGGGATATCGGTAAACGGTATCCCAATATTCCTTCTGATTGCCAAGCGCGTTACCCATCGCATGCCCGAACTCAACCATTAGATAAGGTCGTGACTCCTCCTTCTCTCCCTCGGCGATCAGCATGTCTACGGAAGGATACATGGAACTGATGATGTCAACGATCGGTGCATCCTTAGCCCGTTCGTAATGAATCGGACGCGTCGGATCCGCCTCTCTCGTCCAAGCAGCCATGGCATCGTGATTGCCGCCATAGCCCGACTCATTCCCAAGGGACCAGACAATGATAGAAGGATGGTTCTTATCCCGCTCGACTAGACGAGCCATCCGGTCTAAGAATGCCTCCCTCCACGCAGGATCCTCGGCCAGTCGGCTTTCATAAGCCGTCTTCTCGTCAGGATTGTTAATCCAACGACTGATCTCACCGAGAAATACACAACCATGCGTCTCCAAATCCGCTTCATCGATAACGTATAACCCATATTGATCGCACAGATCAAGCCAGCGCTCATCATTCGGATAATGAGAGCAACGAACGGTATTAATGTTATGTTGCTTCATCAGCGTAATGTCACGAACCATCGCCTCCATCGTCGTCACATGACCGAGATCTGGATCGAATTCATTTCGGTTCACTCCGCGAAGGATGATCGGCATGCCGTTGACGAGCAGCCATCCGGCCTCCACTTTCACATCCCTAAATCCCACTGTATAGCGATGTGCTTCTACTACATGACCTTCCGCATTGCTCAATATCAGTAGGAGCGTATAGAGCGCAGGCTGCTCAGCCGACCACAGCTCTGGATCACTTATTGAAAATTCAGCATGGACAACAGCTTCCGCATGAGGAGCAAGCGCATCGGTTGCAAGCGTTGCGCTTGCAAGTTCATTAGCCGATCCGAGCAGAACCGCACGAATGCCGCTAGCCTCCCCCCATCTATCAGATCGATTCCTTAAAGTGACGGCAAGCTCCAATAAACCTTCCCGGTACGTCTCGTCTAAACGAGTTCGAATGCGAACGTCGAACATATGTACGCTAGGAACGGATAGCAAATATACGTCCCGAAATATCCCGCTCAGCCGCCATTTATCTTGATCCTCGAGATAGCTGCCTGTGGACCATTGATAAACACGTACAGCTAACTTGTTCTCCCCAGACTGGATATATGAGGTAATATCAAATTCCATGCGATTATGGCTGCCTTGACCAAAGCCGACTTCCTCTCCGTTCACCCACAAATGAAAAGCCGCATCTACACCGTCGAACGCGAGAATGACCGATCTATCGAGCCAATTGTCAGGGATGGTAAACATCCGAGCATAACAACCCGTCGGATTCATCTTCGGAATAAACGGCGGGTCAACCGGAAACGGATATTTGCTACTGCTGTATAAGGGCACGCCATAGCCGTGTAACTGCCAATTCGATGGAACCGGGATTGTCTCCCACGCCTCGCAGGAAAATGTTTGTTCATAGAACCGTTCCGGTGTTTCGAACGGGTTCTCCGAGTAATTAAATTTCCATTCCCCATTCAGACATCGATAATAAGGGGAGGCCGTTCGATCGTTCACGAAGGCCTCTTGTGCATTTGCAAACGGGATTGAAGTGGCTCTGGGACGCTCTGCGTTTCGCTGCAAAATAGTTAAATTTTCAAAATCGGGCAAACCGGAAACACCATCTCTAGTATGATCCATATTTTTCCTCCCCCTAACTTAAAGCGTTCAGCATCGTCATGCCCTCAGGTACTGAAAGCTTCAATGTAAATGTCGTGCCTTCTCCTTCGCGACTTTCAATCATCATACACGTTTGACCGCCGTAGAACGCACGAATGCGTTCGCTGACATTATATAAACCGTGACCGGAATTCTCGGTCTGGAGAGCTTGTCGATCCAACTCGTTGCCAAGCACGCCTCGAATTATTCCCAAACGTTCCTCCGAGATGCCGGGTCCATTGTCGGAGACACTAATCAGGAGCTCAGCGTTTTCTCGTCTAACGACGATATCAATCACCCCAACCTTGCGAGTGCGCCCGATGCCGTGATGGATGCAGTTCTCCACAATTGGTTGCAAAATAAATCGCGGACAGCGAATATCATCGATATTCGTTTGTATCTGAATTGAGAAGCGCAGCCGATCCAACAAGCGCAGCTTATGCATATCGAAATAATGCTGAACATTATCGATTTCGTGCGTCAGCAGCGTCTCGTTATCTCCCGAATTTAGCGTATATCGAAGAAGCCTGCCAAACGTATATATCGCATCGACCACTTCTTGATCGTTATTGATCTCTGCCAGCATACGAATCGATTCAAGCGTATTGTAAAGAAAATGAGGCTTGATCTGTGCTTGCAGCACAAGATAGTCCGCCTCCTTCTTCATGAGCTCGGTTTTATGAACGGTATTTAACAGATCGTCAATTCGTTGGACAAGCGAATTGTAGGATCGGGTCAGAAAGTCGATTTCATCATTCGACGTTCCTACCTCGTAATAGGTGAGCTTGTTTTCATCCACATGTCTCATATGCTTTGCCAAACCAAGAATTCGGCTAACGAGAGAGGAAGCCGTCGCGTAATAGATCCCTGTCAGCACAGCCAGTGATCCTAATAACGTAAGTGCGAGCAAGAGCACCTTGGTCCTGATGTCGACGAATACTTCATCCATTTTACTGAAAAAGTAGAACGTCGTAGACAGCTCCGGGATCGTCAACGTGTTCACAAGCGTTCTCTGCTTGCGCAAATAGGCGTAACCTAGATTGCTTTCTTTGGCCATAGCCAGCAAGTTTGCCACATCTTTGTCGTTCAGCCCGATGCCACCGCTGTGGTAGACGGTATCGTCGCCTTGCGCAATTTGTACTTGCATGTTCTGATTGACATCGACCGCTTTGAGAAAATTTCGCAGCAACGAATCATTGGTTACAATCTCCAGAACAGCCAGCAGCTTCGTATAACCGTTATTATAAACACGTTGATAGTAGCTCAGGTTCGGAAGTTCAGTGGTGTCGGCTCCGCTGCTGCGCACCCAGACACCTTTATCTGCTTTAACATTGCCTAGCATTCCTAGCGGCTTCTTATCCATTTGGCCTAGGTCCTCAAGTTCGCCGGAGACTGGGTGGACTTCATTCATTGTTTTATACAGTTTAATAGAAGAAATCTCTTTATGGTGCGATTGCGCATAGAAAAATAGGGGGCGAATGTCTTTGAGATAGTTATAAACAGATTGTTGCTCTGAAGAATTATAGCCACTAAGATAATCGATCAACTGCTGATTGTTCATGAATAGATCATGAATCGATTCCACCTGGTTCAGACTCGACCGGAACCCCTCGCCAGCTTGTATGATTAGCTTCTGCTTTCCTTCCGAAAACTCTGTTGTCACATCCATATAGAACTGATTGTACAAGTAAAAGCCGAATACAATAATTGGCAAAATCACAAGCAACAGGTATCCTAGCGCCATTTTCTTTACAATCCTGAAATTCTTCATTTCAACGGCCATCCTTTGCATCAAGCAGCCCGATTGAAGTGATGTCATTTTGGTATTGGCTCTAAATCCCATGTCTGACCATCCCTGAATTCCAATTGGACATTATACTTATATTGTATAGATGTGCGCTTGGGATGAATAGTGATAAAAACTTAAAAATCAACGAACATTATTAAGATCGATGTAAGCGCAAACAATAAATTCATATTTTCAACGCTCAAGACTCTTTCTTTCTCAATACCGAAACGACAGCTCTATGCCATCCTGCCCTGTACACATCGCGCAATTCGGGTTCAATTAATGGCAAATAAGTCTGATAAATCGATTTTTCAGTCCTTATTTCATCCCTAGAGTGCCAGAATCCGATCCCGACACCACCGATATACGCAGAACCCATAGGTGATAATTCAGCAACATCTGATTTAACGACTTTCTTGCCAAGTAGATTGGATTGGAATTGCATCAAGCCTGCATTCTCAGAAGCTCCACCATCGGCCCGCAATTCTTGAAGTTCAACATGGGTTTCATTCTCTATTAGATGAACAGCATCATCGACCTGATAAGCGATACTTTCAAGTGCTGCTCGAATGATATGAGCTTTGGTTGTTCCTCGATTCATTCCAGTAATTGAAGCCTTAGCGTAAGAATCCCAATAGGGTGCTCCGAGCCCAACGAAGGCCGGTACTAAGTACACACCTTCACTATCTGGCGCTTCTTGAAGCAATGCCTCCATTTCGTCGAAAGTACGAAAAAGTCCAAGGTTATCACGCACCCATGAAATGCAATCCCCTGAGGTGCGAATAACTGCCTCAACGGCATACGTTACTTTGCCTTCTATTCCCCAAGCGATTGCACTTACTAATCCGTTCTCAGCTTTAACCGGTTTATGACCCACATTCATTAACACGGACGTCCCCGTGCCATAGGTCGCTTTAGCCATCCCAATATCGAAGCATTGATTTCCGAAAAGGGCTGCTTGAGAATCTCCAATGACACCGGTGATGGGAATACGATTTTCGCCAAATAAAGTAGGGTCTTCTGTGTATCCGAAAATATCATCTGATGATTTAACCTCAGGAAGCAAGGTAATCGAAACCTCGAATAGGTTGCAAAGTTCTTCATCCCATTCTAGAGTATGAATATTAAATAGGGATGTACGGCTTGCATTCGTGAAATCCGTTGCATGTACGTTACCGTCAGTCAACTTCCATATTAACCAGCTGTCCATGGTTCCAGCCCGCAGATGTCCTGCGGCCAACTTATCCTGGATGCCCTCCACATGATGAAGAATCCATTGCCATTTTGCAGCCGAGAAATAGGGATCCAACATTAATCCGGTTTTGGATCGTACCCCATCCTCCGCACCTGCCGTTTTATAAGCCGCACACAGATCTGCTGTCCGTTGGCACTGCCATACAATGGCATGATAGACGGGAAGACCCGTCACACAGTCCCAAATGACAGCTGTTTCACGCTGATTCGTAATCGTCATGGCGGCAATAGCCTCATAACCAATCCCAGCGGAGTTTATAGCTTCATGTGCTGAGCGTTTGACATTGTTATAGATCTCCATCGGATCTTGTTCAACCCATCCAGGTTGCGGATAGAATGTTGTATGTGAAACCGTACTACGCGTTATTATGGCACCTTCACGATCAATGATAAGTGCCTTCGTTCCAGATGTACTTTGGTCAATAGCCAACATATATGTTTTATTCGTCATACTTACTCCTGTTTACCGAGCATTTCTAACGCGATTTGTTTAAGATTATTTTTGCTAATTCCATAATGCTCGAATACTTCAGAACTTTTGCCAGCAATCGCGGGTTCATCTGGAATGCCAATAATACGCATGGCAACCGGATGATTCTGAACAACAACTTCAGCTACGGCTGCACCTAGTCCGCCAAGAACGCTATGTTCCTCTACAGTGATAATACGTCCTGTTTCTTTGGCAGCTTGTATAATTGCTTGTTCATCCAGGGGTTTAATGGTATGCATATTGATGACTCTGCATGACACGCCAGCCTGCTTTAACGCTTCATGCGCATCAAGTGCTACACGAACCGTTTCTCCAGCGGCAATGATGGTGATATCTGTTCCTTCTCGCATCCTTACGGACTTCCCGATAATAAATTCGTAATCGTGAGATTCATACACATCTTCAACAGCATTACGGCCTATGCGAATGTAAACGCCGCCGTTATGATTTACGAGCGCTTCTGTCATACGTTTTGTTTCATGTCGATCAGAGGGCAAAATAACCGATAATCCTGGAATGGCACGTGCAACAGCAATATCCTGCACAGAATGGTGAGACATTCCCAATGCGCCATAACTAACTCCACCGCTAATACCAACCAACTTTACATTGGTTCCCGAATAGGCAACGTCCACTTTGATCTGCTCAATGCTCCTCATACTCAGAAAGCAAGCTGGGGAAGTCACAAAGGGCTTTTTACCGCTGTGAGCTAGTCCTGCGGATATTCCCACGATATTTTGCTCTGCGATACCCACTTCTACGAATTGATCTGGGTATGCTTTAGCGAAAGGTGCCATCGCTGCTGATCCCCTTGAATCACTAGCAAGCACCATAATGTCACGATCATCTTTAGCAAGCTCGAGCAGTGTTTCACAAATGACTTGGCGGTTAGGGATTGTGTTCATTTAGCGTACCTCCCCCTTCTGTTCATATAACTCCAAAGCAGCAGTTAACTCTGCTAGCGCTTTCCCTAACTCTAATTCATTCGGTACATGATGATGCCAGTGAGGAACATTCTCCGCAAAGGAAACGCCCTTGCCCTTCACCGTGTTCGCCATGACTAATGTTGGCTTACCGGCTACTGCTGGAACTGTTGCAAATGTATCCACCAAATCTTTCATATCGTTGCCATCGATTGAAACAACATGCCACCCGAATGCTGCCCATTTATCTTCAAGGGGATCCAGCCCCATTACCTCTTCTGTTGACCCGCTAATTTGCAACCGATTCCGGTCAATAATTGCAATTAAATTATCCAATTTATAATGTGAGCCTGCCATAGCTGCTTCCCAAACCGAGCCTTCCGCTTGCTCACCATCCCCCATTAAGCAAAAAGTCCGATAGGACGCACCATCACGTTTAGCAGCAAGTGCCATTCCTACCCCGACTGCCAATCCATGGCCGAGAGCACCTGTGTTCATCTCGATTCCAGGCACTTTGTTGTTCGGGTGACCAATAAGCTTCGTTCCAAATTGGCTGAATGTGGCGAGGTCTTCTCTTGGGAAAAATCCTCGATCGGCAAGTACTGACCAGAGAGATTCTACGGAATGTCCTTTGCTCAAAATAAACCGATCCCTATCTTCCGCTTTTGGATTCTTAGGATCAATGTTCATAATGCGATAGTATAACGCAGTTAATATATCTGTATTGCTAAGAGAGCCGCCGGTATGGCCTGTTTTGGCAGTCGCAATCATTTGCAGTAAATCCATCCGGATTTGTGTTGCTTTGGCTTGCAGCGCTTTGATTTCCATATGTGTTTTCTCCTCCTTACAAACCCTTGCCTCGCAGCCATGCTTGAATTTCACTTTCTGTTGGATCTACAGGATCAGGTGTCAGCCCCGGAATATATTGACATGCCTCATATAGAGATGGGATCACGTTCGCATGAATCCCGACCGAATGATGCACATAAGGTCCTTTGACTAATTTCTCTTCCCAAAGCGGCCAATCATTTACTTCTACCCATACATAGGAACCTCGTGTATACGGCCCTTGAATACCTTGAGCGCGCCCAAGAAACAGTTGATATTCGCCATGATCTCCGTCAAACCTAGCCAGCGTCATACCGCCGCCTTTGATTTCTCCTTCATGCGTTCCTGGAGCATGATCATCGAACAAAAAGTGCTTACGAAGCTTAGGCTTCTCTTCCACGGAAAGTGATACTGGGAAGTTACCACAGTGGAAGAGCAATTCACCATTGGCATTCTCCGGGTGCCGAACTGTCAAATCAGCGAAGAAAGTTGGCGCTTGATTCATAGCAGCAGCTTGCACCATGACCGATGTAATCGCCCCATGTATGTCTGTCTCGCAGGTTACTGGAATTTGTTCATCCGTCAGAATGGCATTTGCTAAGCAAGGCATAATCCCCATAGCTTCTTGTAAAGAAGACCAACATTGAATGGCAATTGCTGTACTGCCTGTTTGCAATGCATATTGTTTCATCGCGACTTTTAATGCCGCGATCCGCCTTACGTCCGCTTCCGTCACCTCCGTCCAATCCAGTTTGGCTTTAATGTAATCGATAGCTTGAGCTAATTCAGAGGAATTCCCGTTCTCAACACGCTTGGATGCTCGCTGAATATCTACGAGTGTAATCGGATAAAGCTCTATGCCAAACCGTTCCAACAACTCGCCTTCGTTGCACATCATTGTCCAGAACGAAGATGGCCTTGGGCCAATTTGCAGAATGCGAAGTGCGCGGAACTGACGAACAACATTAGCCGCTGAAATCCAATTCGAAAACCCTCTTTCAAACACAGGGTCGTTCACACGTGTATTCGTTACATAGGAAAACGGCACATTAAAACGTCTCAGAACCTTACCAGTAGCAAATAGACCACACTGTGTATCGCGAAGCCTCATCCCGTCTTCGAGGGGCGCCTCATCACGCGGGCCCCATAAGAGCACAGGTTTTCCTAGCGCTTTACCTACACGTGCAACGGTATCCTCTGTACCGAAGTTACAATGCGGGAAGAAAACAGCATCAACCTTCTCCTGACGAAACCGCTCGATAATGAGGTCAGCATTAATATTGTCGTCGTATAAAAGACCTTCAGAATTAATTCCCTCAAGATCCACGATGTCGATATCGAGCCCAAAGCTTTGGATTTTCTCCTTAATAAGTACTTTGTACTTAAAAGCGTCTTCTGCACTAAAGACAAAGCGTCTTGTAGGTGCGTAGCCAAGTTTTAACTTTTTCAAATTGTATGCCTCCATTTTGTTTAGTATTTAAGTTTAGTTGAATCCAGCTGAATTAACTAAACAAATTTTTAATAAGTTTAGTTAATTTTCAATTTTTATAACGTAAAACAAATCTAACACGGCATTTTTCAGGCGTCAATTACAATTTTAGCTTTTATTTAGTTAATTTTTATATAATTTTTAGTTTCATTTATGCCTCCCATTGTACAATCAGTAAATTTATTATAAACTAAACTAACTAAACAGTATTAGCGAATGGGGATTAATTAATATGAAAATGGAAGATATCGCCAAACTAGCAGGCGTGTCCAAATCTGCTGTTTCGTTTGCACTTAGCGGAAAACCTGGAATAAGCAATGAAACGCGAGAGCGCGTTCTTGAAATCGCACGAGAAAACGGTTATACACCCAAGCCGAAATTATCAGCCAATGAAGGCTCTGTGAAATCCTTAACATTTTTGGTCTTTACGAATTCAGGGATCGTCCTCGAAGCGTATTACCAACAACCTTTCTTTCGAGAACTGATTCATTTCATTGAAGAACGATGTCGAGTCAAAGGTTACTCCTTACTTTTTTCAACCATCAATATGGCCTACTTCGAACAAGAAATTCGGGTGTTTTCTGAGGAAAATCAAAGTGATGGTGTCATTCTACTTGGTACTAACCTAACCTCAGTCGATATATTGGATATTGCAAATCGGTTAGGCCCTCGTCTTGTCGTACTTGACAACTGCTTTGATACATTACCTGTTCATTTTGTCGGGATCAATAATAGGATGGGTGCTTATCAAGCGGGGGCTCACTTATGCAAATTGGGGCATCGTGAAATCGGATATATAGCTTCGAATGTTCATCTCCAGAATTTCGAGGAGCGAAAAGAAGGCTTTCAGGAAGCACTGAAGGCATATGATATACAGATCAAGCCTGAACACTTCTTTTCTGTGGCACCTACAATGCTTTCATCGCAGGATGATCTGAAAGCCCAAATCAAATCTTACTTAGATACAGATCGTAACCTGCCAACTGCTCTTTTTTGCGAATGTGATTATATCGCTATTAGTGCAATGAAGACGTTAACTGAGCTTGGTATACGGATACCTGAGGATGTTTCCGTTATTGGATTTGATAACATTACGGAATCACAAATCATTTCACCTGAGTTAACAACTATCCATGTTGAAAAGCAGCGAATGGCTCAAGTAGCTGTAGATTTAGTTATTGAATCTATCGAAGTAGAACTAGAAATAACATCCAAAATCAGAGTCGACACCCGGTTTGTTGAGCGACGTTCTTCGCACAAATGAGCTTAATTCGGAGGAAGGGGAATCCAGATGGCAAGCGAATTAAGATTTTTCACAGAAATCCCAAGTTGGCATACGATTTCCGGCGAATTTGGAGATATAGAAAATATAAGTAAACTATCTGAGAAATACAATTTTTATGGATCGTTAATATATTTTTTTAATCATTCATTTGATCCTTGGATCCTTACAACAAAAGTATTAAATAGTACAGATCATTTAGTACTTATAGTAGCAGTCCAGCCCTACTATATGCCGCCTGTGACCACTGCCAAAATTGTAAAAGCAATAGCGACATTATATGAACGTAAAGTTTGTTTGAATTTCGTTACTGGGGTTTATGAATCTGAAATTAAGGCAATGCATGAATCGATTGATCCGAAAACAAAATACGCTAGACTCCGTGAATACATAAATGTTGTTCAAACTCTCTTAACGTCAGATGAAGAAGTTAATTTCCATGGAGATTATTATAAATTTTCAAATTTAGATGCCCGAGCGTCAGTTCCTGCTCATTTAATGCCTGAAATTTTTATCCCGGGTTCTTCAGATGAAAGTATACTTCTAGCACATGAAGTTGCAGATACTGCCTTATTAAGGCCACATCCAATCGAATTATTCAAAAAATTATATCTACCGAAAATCGAGAAAAAAGAACTAAACCTAGCTATACGCATTTCCATTATTACTAGGGATAGTTCTGAAAAAGCATGGGAAATTGCAAATTCAAAATATATTCAAGATCGACATGGTAAAATGATTACAAAAATAAGAGGGAAATCTTCATCTCACAATACAAAACTGATGGCAAACTTAGCATTATCGCAAGAAATATATGATGATGTTTATTGGATGGGAGCATATCTCTCTGGAAATAAGGTTGATGATCCATATATTGTCGGAAGTTATTCAGATGTTTCGAATTATTTGTGCAAGTATATGGATTTAGGCGTACGTACTTTCTTAATCGGTAACATTGATGAAACAAACGAGGAAGTAGAACATATTTCTGAAATTATGAAAAGATTAAAAACTTATCATACTTTAATGGACAATAATTTTTTTGAGATTGAAAAATCTGAATAACAATCCATTAAACGAATAGCTTTAAACCTATAGCAATATCGATACTTCCAAGCAAAAAAGCCTGTACCACATGGGAGAGCACTGAAAAAGTCGTTGTTTTGTTGCTATGAGCAAAAGCACAACGACTTTTTTGTCATCTAGAAAGGAGCCGAGGCTCCTTTCTAAGCTATTTTCGATGTTCCCTAATTTCACCATCCGTTTCGCATTTACAACAATAGCTGTCAGAATAGCTTGTATGCGCTGTGCTGCGTTTACTTTACTATTGTCTTTTCCAGTGAATTATGGAATTTCAAAAAAAAAATCCAGGGCCCCCGCCCTGGATTCTCATCAATTACATCTGCTATACCCGCAGTTGATACAATTCTTACACCCTTCGCTATTCACTAGCGAAGCGGAACCACACGACGTGCACAGGTCCATCGCCGCGACACTCGTCGCGCTCGGAGCAGAGTGCCCGCTATGTGCAGCTGCCGCCGGAGCTGCCTCCACAACCTCGCTCGTCGCGGTCACGTAGTTCCGCGCGTCGTCAGGCTCGCTCATCACTTCGTCGTGCTGTTCGAGCGCTTTGGCAACCGCATCTGCAATCGACTCTACACGGTTGTTGCCGAAACCGATGGCGCCGGAGCCGCCAATGCCTTTCAAGTGCTTCACGAGCAGCTTCACTTTGTCACCGTGATCGCCATAACGCAAGAACAAGGAGCACACGCGGCCGAGTGCTTCGGACATCGCGAACACATCAGACCCTGCTTTTCCTACGTTGAGGAAAATCTCGCTTGGCGTTCCGTTCATATCATTAATGGTAATGTACGCCATACCGAATGGGGTATTCACTTTATACGTAGCGCCACGCAGAATTTGCGGACGGCGCTTATATTGCTTATCGAAGACTTGCTCCGTCTTCGCATCCACATTTAGGGCTAACTTACCAGAAATGGAAGCCAAACTTTCTTTCTCCACTACAGCCTCTGCTGCAACTGCAACTGGAGCAACCTCCGGCTGTACCTCAGCCTTCACTTCTTCTTTTTTATCTGAATTCGAACTTGTACTCAACACCTGTACATCACGACTGCCATCGCGATAGATGGTCACGCCTTTACAACCCAAATCGTAAGCCAATTCATAAAGTCGCTTCGTCTCTTCAACCGTGAAATCAGCAGGGCAGTTCGCCGTTTTGGAAATGGAGCTATCTACCCAAGTCTGAATGGCAGCTTGTGCACGAATATGATCTTCAGCGGACAAGCTCATCGAAGTGACGAAATAGTCCGGCAGATCTTGATCTGGATTCGCATCCTTCCAATTCTGCGCAATCGGCACATACTGTTTATCGAAGCCTAGGCGACTTTGACGATAGTACTCAAATGCGAAGTAAGGCTCGATCCCTGTCGATGTGCCAACCATCGTTCCTGTACTTCCGGTTGGTGCCTGTGTAATAACGGTAACGTTACGCATGCCATTCCGATGAATGGCCTCACCGACCTCAGGATATACTTCTGTCATTTTGCGCATAAAGCCGCTTTCCATAAATTTATCTTCGATAAAGGCTTGGAAAGATCCCTTCTCGCCTGCAATCTCAGATGAAGCCAGATACGCTTCTCTCGCCATAAATCCATAAATCTTGTCTAAGAACACGAGGGATTCAGGGCTGCCATATCGTATTTTCAACAGAATCATAAGCTCCGCAAGACCCATCGTACCAAGTCCTACGCGACGCTCATTTTGTTGATTTGCTCGATTTTCTTCGAAATGATACGGTGTTTTGTCGATCACATTATCAAGAAAACGCGTTGAGTAACGCACGACGGTAGCAAGCTCTTCCCAATCCACATCATGCTTCTCCGCATCATAGAACTTCGACAGATTAATCGCTGATAAATTACAAACACCCCATGCTGGAAGTCCCTGTTCCCCACACGGATTCGTACAAATAATCGGGTTAAAATACCAGCTATTCGACATTTGATTGTAATACTCCAGGAACACGACGCCCGGTTCTGCTGATTTCCAAGCCGACTCAATGATCGAATGCCAAACATCACGCGCGCGAACGGTGCGATAAGGCTTAACAGCTTTGCCTAATTTCTTCCACGCATCCAAATTTCCGTCCCACAGGTCATTGTACTCTGGATCCGTCGTATCCGGGAACACCAGTTCCCACTCCAGATCTTCCTTCACTGCTTTCATGAACCCGTTGCTGACACATACGGATAAGTTCGCGTTCGTAATTTGTCCCATCGTGGACTTCACCGTAATGAAATCCTCCAGATCCGGATGCCAATCGTTAATCATCAGCATTAACGCACCGCGCCGGCTTCCGCCTTGCTCAATTAATCCCGTCGTATAGCTAAATAATCCGCCCCACGAGACAGCCCCGCTGGACGATCCATTTACGCCTTTCACCACAGAACGTCTTGGACGAAGCGAGGACAGATTGATTCCTACTCCGCCTCCACGCGACATGATTTCCGTCATTTCAGTCAATGTATTCATAATGCCACCGCGGCTATCCTTAGGAGAAGGAATCACGTAGCAATTGAATAACGTCAACTCGTCACTCGCATCCGCGCCAGCTGCAATACGACCACCAGGTACAAGCTTCCAATCATTTAAAATATAGCGAAATTTATCTGTCCATTCCTGACGCTTTTCCGGTGTTTTCTCCACAGAAGCCATTGCTCCTGCCAAACGATCCCACATTTCTTCTGGTGTTTTCTCCATATTTAACGTTAGTTTCTCAACGGCAGATTCCACGGTTTCCCCACTGCGTGTACGAACTTTCACGGTATTTCCTTCACGACTAATAATTTCGCCAACTTCTTTGGCTGGGAACTTCGGATCATCCTTTGTCAATACAAGAACGGTGTCTCCCACTTTCGCATGACTTGTGTCCGCATTCTTAAGTGCATAGCGATCTAGAAAGATTTTCTCACTCAATCCTGTTAGCTTCTTACTCTCATACACATTCCCCATGAACATAAGCCTCCCAATTAAAGTGCAAATTCAGCTGCAATTAAGATAATCCCTACAAGAGTCATTAGCCAACAATTCTCAATATCTGGTAGTGCCAAATCATTATACTACACAACATATGGATGCACCATTGGCAAAAGAACCAAATTCACGCTGGTCACAGAATTGCTAGCTTTGACGCGTCTCTCAACCTTTGTTAACCTATTAGTAGGATACCACAACAGAGCACAATTTAGAACATATGTTCCATTAATATTTTATTCCAAAGGAGTGCATGCCGCATGTATTTTTATAAAAACCAATTCCTACATAAACAAGACATCCAAATCTCACCGGATGATCGCGGTTATTATTTCGGAGACGGGATTTACGAAGTTTTTCGCGTTTACAATGGACAGATTTATGAGTGTGGCGCACATATGCAGCGGCTTGAACGAACAGCGAGTGAAGTCCGCCTCTCTTTACCACATACAAGTGATGGAATATTGACTATATTGAATAAACTCATTCAACACAACAGCCTCGTCGAAGGCACCGTGTATTTGCAAATCACGCGTGGGGAGGCTCCTCGCGCACATCCTTTTCCAACACAGGCTGAGCCGATTTTACTGGCTTACTGCTCTGAAGTGAAACGTCCACTAGCTTCGATTCATAATGGCATACAAGCTGTGACGCAACCTGATATTCGCTGGCTCAGATGTGACCTCAAGACCTTAAATCTACTCCCTAACATTCTTGCCAAACAAACTGCGCTTGATCATGGCGTGCAAGAAGTCGTCTTACATCGAGACGGCACAGTCACCGAATGCAGCGCTTCGAATCTGATGATGGTGAGGGATCAGGTGCTCTATACGCATCCTGCGAATCACTTGATTTTGCATGGAATTACGCGTGCCGTTGTACTTAGATTAGCTCATGCTTTACACATACCAGTGAAAGAAGAACCCTTCACGACCGAGCAGCTTCTGCAAGCGGACGAGGCCTTCATCACAGGGACAACAGTAGAAATCACGCCAATTCTTCAAGTTGATGGACAATCAATCGGTACGGGAACACCCGGTTCAACGACCCAGCGGCTGCAAGCTGAATTCGAAAGAACATTTCTCAAGTAGCAGGGCCAGACACTTCCCAAACACATGCAAGAGTAACCTTAGTCCTCTCCATTGACTTCGAAGGTTGCTCTCTTCTATAACTATCTGGATATCCCTCTCTCCAAATGAAATCCTTATATCCCAGCCCCACCCAAATGTTTACAGAAAAATCACAAATACGGATAAAACAATTGACGGAAACCCTATGCCCCAATTAAACTATGGTTAATTATAAATGAACTTGGACACCTCGCACCTACATACTTTGCTTAACAAAAGCGTTAAAGTGGTGGGCGAGCAATGCGTCCAAGCAACAAGTGTGAATTACGAGAGGGGTAATCAAGTTGAAAAAGAAAGCACTCGTATCATTCGTATTATCAGCAGCATTAATGGTCGTAGCAGGTTGCGCTCAAAAAGCGGAGCCAACACCTGCAGCAGGCGGCGCAGCATCATCAACTCCGGCAGCTTCGGCAGCCGCATCCAAAACGTACAAGATCGCAATCTCGCAAATTGTCGAACATCCATCATTGGATGCGACACGCCAAGGCTTCCTGGCAGCACTTAAGGATGCGGGCATCGTAGAAGGCACGAACTTGAAAGTTGACTTCAACAACGCACAAGGTGATCAACCGAATAACCTATCCATCGCTCAAAAAATAGCTTCCGCTGACAACGATCTCGTGCTTGGTATTGCAACGCCATCGGCACAAGCAGTTGTTCAGCAAGTGAAGAAGGCTCCGGTTCTTTTTGCAGCTGTTACAGACCCACTTGCAGCTAAGATCGTGACCAATGTTGATAAGCCAGGCGGCAATGTATCCGGTGCATCCGATACGAATCCCATGGCGATTGCCCAATTGATGGATTTCGTTGCAGCTAATATGCCTAAAATTAAAACCGTTGGCCTTGTCCTCAATGAGGGAGAACCTAACGCGGTGATTATGGCAAAAAATGCAGAAGAATCCCTATCCAAACACGGGATTAAGCTTGTGAAAGCACCTGTAACGAATACGTCAGAAGTCAAGCAAGCTGCGCAATCCTTAGTAGGTCGCGTCGATGCTTTCTTAATTACACTGGATAATACAGTTGTTAGCGGTGTGGATGGTATCATTCAAATTGCAAACGACAAGAAAATCCCTTTCTTCTCCAGTGACCGTGACACCGTTGAAAAAGGAGCTTTCGCTACAGTTGGTTTCAAATACTATGATCATGGCTACCAAGTAGGACAAATGGCTGTTGATATTTTGAAAAACGGTAAAAAACCTGCTGACATGAAAGTAACCGTCCCAGACAAAATGGATCTTATCCTAAACCTAAAAGCAGCGAAAGCACAAGGCATTGAAGTAACAGATGCAATGAAAGCTGCTGTAAAAGATAAAGAGAAAAACATTATTCAGTAATAGTCAGACACTAAAGGGGTGAACGTCACTTTCGTTCATCCCTTTTTTTCAAAGTAAGGGGGGACATTTATGTTGGATTCCATGACGGGTGCTGTCGAACTAGGACTTCTCTATGCATTGATGGCGCTTGGTGTATATATTACATTTCGTATTCTTGATTTCCCCGATCTTACGGTAGATGGGAGTTTTACAACAGGTGGTGCCATTGCTGCCATTCTGATCGCAAATGGTTACTCGCCGATTCTTGCTTGTTTGGCCGCTTTTGCAGGTGGACTTGTTGCTGGCGCTTGCACAGGATTGCTTCATACGAAGGGTAAAATTAACGGACTTCTCTCCGGAATTCTCATGATGATTGCCTTGTATTCCATTAACATGCGCATCATGGGCAAGCCGAACATTTCGCTTCTTGGGGTAGATACCTTGTTTACCTCCATGTCGCCAATTGTAGTTGTATTGATCATTGTCATCGTGTTCAAATTATTGCTCGATGCGTTCCTCCACACCGACCTTGGCCTAGCGCTGCGCGCGACAGGAGACAATGCTCGCATGATTCGCAGCTTCGGTGCCAACACGGACCGTACAACGATTCTTGGCTTAAGCTTATCGAACGGATTAGTCGCACTATCCGGTGCGCTCATTGCGCAGCAATCAGGCTTTGCCGACATCTCGATGGGTATCGGGATGATCGTGGTTGGACTAGCTTCCGTCATTATTGGGGAAGCGATATTTGGCGCCCGTTCGGTTTTCCAAGCGACACTAGCGGCTGTACTCGGGTCTATCGTGTACCGGATTGTTGTCGCATTAGCACTTCGCGTCGAGTGGCTGAAAGCGTCAGACTTGAAGTTAATCACCGCGATTATCGTTATTATCGCGCTCGTTCTTCCGTCCGTGCAGCGAGCATTGAAACAAAAAGCGAATGCCAAGAAACGCTCCGCCGAGCTCCTCGAGCTCGCGTTGCAAATGAACAAAGGAGGTAAGCGTTAATGCTGCAGCTCTCGCATGTCTCCAAGCTCTTCAATCCGGGTTCCGCCGATGAGAAAATCGCGCTCATCGGCATTAACTTAACCCTGAAGCCCGGTGACTTCGTCACGGTCATCGGCAGTAACGGCGCCGGTAAATCGACGCTGATGAACATCATCTCCGGCGTCATGACGCCGGACGCCGGCGAAGTAAGGATCGATGGTGAAGTCATTCACCATCTGCCCGAATACGAGCGCAGCCGCTGGGTCGGCCGCGTCTTTCAAGATCCCATGGCGGGGACGGCTCCTCGAATGACCATCGAGGAGAATCTCGCCATGGCGTTCGCCCGCGGCAAGAAGCGCGGGCTGAGCTTCGGCACCAACGCGCGGAAGCGCGCGCTGTTCCTAGAGCAGCTGCAGCGCCTCGGCATCGGCTTGGAAAACCGTCTGCGCGCGAAGGTGGGGCTGCTCTCCGGCGGCGAGCGCCAAGCCCTCAGCTTGCTCATGGCAACGTTCACCCAGCCGCAGATTCTGCTGCTGGATGAGCACACCGCCGCGCTCGATCCCGCGCGGGCTGAACTGATCACACGATTGACCGAGGAAATCGTGCGGGAAATGAAGTTGACCACGCTCATGGTCACGCACAATATGGAGCAAGCGATTCGTCTCGGCAATCGCCTGATCATGATGGATAAAGGCCGCATCATTCTGGATGTGAACGAGGAACGGAAGAAAGACCTCACCGTAGCGCAGCTGCTAGGTGAGTTTGAACACATTAGCGGCAATAAGTTAGCGGATGACCGCGTTGTGCTTGGATAATTGAAAAGGACAGCCCCTTTGCGTAGATTCTTCTACTTGAGGGCTGTCCTTTTATGTAGATGGATGCATCTAACTGTATAAATTCCATCTATTCAACTCGCTAACCCTTCACGAATTTACCGTCGCAAATTCCACTCATCCGTTCCATATTTCTCAGCAACAAGCCGCTCCGTCAGTTCTACCTCATAGTCCGTCAAGGATGACTCAACTAGCTCAACCCCAAGCCCTAGCGCGATTTCACGTCGAAACGCTTCCTCCACTTCGCCAATCGTCACTTCCTTCTTCCCCTGTGCGCGCAGCAATTCATTAATCGCCACCGCTTTCTTCAGGAAGCTTTGTTTCATGCGATCGGCCACTTTCTCGTTCGAGAAGCGCAGCATCCGAAATAGTTGATCCGTATCCATATCCAGCAGGATGGAGCCGTGCTGTAAGACCACGTTTTTCTGCCGCACCTGCGCGCTGCCCGCGACTTTGCGACCTTCTACAACAAGCTCGTACCACGAAGGTGAATCGAAACATGCCGCAGAGCCAGCGGAGGCGTATTTCTCTTTTTCCTCATCGCTCGCGAGCTGCACCATTTCTGCTGCAAGTCCTAACGCGCGAAAACCTTGCAATAACCCCTCACTCAACACTCGATACGCTTCCGTCACATTGCGGGGAATGCCTGGATAATCTTCAGCTACGATGATGCTATATGTTAGTTCTTTATCGTGCAGCACAGCTCTGCCGCCTGTAGGCCGTCTCACAAAGCCAATTCCCTCATTCGCTACTGCTTCCTGATCCACTTCTGCCGCTTTTTGAAAATAACCAATAGACAACGTAGCAGGGTTCCAGCCATAGAAACGCACCGTTGGCGGAACTTTGCCCTCACTGTGTGCGGTAAGTATTGCTTCGTCCAAAGCCATATTTTCAGCAGGAGATCGATCTCCTGTATGTATAAATCGCCAAGCTATCATCTATACTCCTCTTCCTTTCTTGTACAACGTCACCTTTTTCCAAAACTAACCTCTATCATATCATATTCATGTTCCGCGTTCGACCTCGGGCACAACCCCAGTAAAACTCTTACATGAGAAAGTTATGAAAGATTCTTCTCTGGACATACTAACAAGTATTCGACATTTACGAGGATACGCGTAGAATCACAACGTAGCGTATGCTTACGATGCTAGTTTTGCTACGCAAAACTTTTAGGAGGGCACTGCCATGCGTCAACATGATCAGCAAGAGAACATTCGCCCCATTCATAAACAGCTGGATATGCATTTTGAGAGGGACTGGTTTACCGAGCTGGACAATCGTGTACGTGGAGGAGGTCCCTGGGATGACTGGACCTTATATCAGCTTGCCTACGAATCGGAAGAATCGGGGCTTATTTCTACGTTTGATGATATGCAATGCCTTGCGCATCTAGGGACGCTAGAACCTATGGCGCATCAGATTGATACGGCGAAACGTGTGCTCAACGAGATGCGTGGACGGGCGATTTTGGCCGATGAGGTAGGACTTGGGAAGACTATTGAGGCTGGCTTAATTTTAAAAGAATACATGATCCGCGGTCTGGTCCGCAAAACGCTCATCCTTGTACCCGCATCCCTTGTGCTGCAATGGGTTCGGGAATTGAACACCAAATTCGGCATTCCTGCTGTTGCGCATAAGAAAGCCTATATGTGGCAGCAGGCGGACATCATTGTCGCCTCGATGGATACGGCCAAAAGGGACCCGCATCGCGAGATTGTGATGGGCCTGGAATACGATATGCTCATCGTCGATGAAGCGCACAAGCTGAAGAATAAGAAAACGACCAACTACACCTTCGTCAACGAGCTGCGCAAAAAGTACTGCCTGCTCCTCACAGCTACGCCTGTGCAGAACGATCTCAAAGAGCTCTACAACCTGATTACGTTGCTGAAACCAGGTCAGCTTGGCGGGCAGAACAACTTCAAGAGCAATTTCGTAGTTGGCAAGCGTACGCCGAAGAATGAGATTCAGCTGCAGCAGGAGCTTTCCAAAGTAATGATCCGCAACCGTCGTGGAGACGGAGGTGTTCATTATACGAAGCGGATCGTGCGTAATATCCCGCTCACACTCTCGGATGATGAGCAAGCGCTATATGATGGTGTAACGAATTTCGTACGAACGCGTTATTCCGAAAGTGGCGGCGATCTCAGCTCTATGCTTTCGATGATTACGCTTCAGCGTGAAGTGTGCAGTTCGCGAGACGCTGTATTCATTACGTTGGTGAATTTATTTAAAAAGACAGCCGAGGACTCCCCGGTTCGCCCCAAAATCTGGGAGCTTGTCGAGCTTATTCGCAGTATAAAGTCCAATAGCAAAGCGGAAACCACGATGCGACTCATCCAAGACATCAATGATAAAGTCATTATTTTCACGGAGTATCGGGCATCGCAAGAGTATTTATTGAACTATCTCAAAGAACATAAGATTACGGCTGTTCCCTATCGCGGAGGCATGAATCGCGGCAAAAAAGATTGGATGATGGATTTGTTCCGAAATCGGGTACAAGTACTTATCGCGACCGAGGCGGGTGGCGAGGGCATCAATCTCCAATTTTGCCACAACATGATCAACTTCGATCTCCCGTGGAACCCTATGCGCGTAGAACAACGGATTGGTCGTGTGCATCGCCTTGGACAAACACATGATGTGAACATCTACAACTTATCCACAAGGAATACCATTGAAGAACATATCCTTTCACTCTTGCACGAGAAGATTAACATGTTCGAATTAGTTATTGGTCAGTTGGATACGATTCTGGAGAAAATCGAGAAACGCGGCTCGCTGGAAACATCCCTGTTCCGCATGGTCATGGAAGCCGGTTCTGGCGAGGAAATCCGTCGTAGAATTGATGAGCTCGGGCATTCCATTTCCGAAGTACGAGAAGAGATTGAACATAATCCGCAATACGGCGCCAAGTTTCAAGATATCCTTGATGCTGTAGGCGGATCACAAGGTGTGGAGGTCAGTCCATGAATAAGCGAAATATCCATTCGTTCGTGATGCGTTTTCTTGAAGCCTACGACTGTCAGATTCTTGAGAAAACACCTGCTTCTGTAACGGTTAAGCTCTCTCCCGATGCTGACCGGGAAATGACCGGCCGTCCCTACTACTGGAGTTTTATTGAACGAACTGGTGCTGCAGCAGAAACGATGACGTACAAATTCGTGATCGATCCGGAACAAATGAAACTCGAAACGAAGCCCAAATCGGGTAACTTGACCGCTGTCCAAAGCCCTCCATCCACTGGTTACGGTCCCCCAGGGACAGGCGTTACTGGAGCGCCAGGTCCTGGTGCTCCAGCAGGCAGTGCGCCGGACAGCATACTAGGTCGTTACTTCGGTTTCGTTCCGACGACCATCGCGGCCCGAGTTCCACAGGACGATGTCACTTTCGGCAGCCGGCGACTTGATCAGATATTCGGCATCGTCCGCGAGCGCGGTCGATTCATTCACTTATTCGAGGAGCCCTTTCCGACAGGGGCGACGTTTCATGCATCCCTCGTCTATAATACGTGGCTCTGTGTGAACTACAAGGTTGAACTTCTCTGTGACCGGAAGCGAACAGAAATTCATTCCCTTGCTATTCAGCTGGGCACCGGTGAAATTCGCGAGCATTTTCATAAGGGGATGCTTACGAAAAGCCTATCGCCAAAGCTTCCTGCGAATAGTCACATTTTGCCGGATACGATCTCGATCCCGAAGGCGATTAATGCCCTAGAGATGACGCTTGAGCGCAAAGTCAGCACCTATGACCACCGGTGGGCTGATGAAGCGAACGCCCGGCATCGCAGTGAAATTGATCGTGTGGAGAGTTACTATAACGGCCTTCTACTAGCAGCAGAACCTGACAAAAGAGACGAGATCGAAATACAATGTCGGAATCGCTTGGAAGAGATCGATTGGCAGCATAAGCCACGGATTGCTGTATCCATCATTAATGGCGGACTCTTTCACTTGAATGCGAGTCGAATGCCAACCAGAAACTGACGCAAGTCGCTAAAACCTCGCAAATAATCCGCAACAGGTTCTAACATTCTTTTTAAAGCATACGCATTACAATAGTCACATACACTAAGAGGTTAGCGAGAGGGGGGTGAACGAAGATGAAGTCGTGGACCACTTGGACAGTCACTTGTATCATTTTGTGCAGTATTGGCTTTATGCCCTTACACACTTCAGCAGTTGACACCATAGGCGGGACAAGCCTTATTCAGGCGCAAGTGAATGAACCTACTAGAACAGCTCCAACACCAACACCTAATTTGACGAGTACATCATCATTCGATTCCACGATCCGTTCATGGCAAGCCATACTTGCGAAAGAAGATGGCTTTGCAGGCTGGCTGCACGCACGTTGGAACAGTTATTCCCTTGGACCTGGCACCCATGGCTGGGTTGTCATACTCACCGATCAAGGTCACGAAGTAGGTTACATGATCGTACATGCTACCGACGCTGGCGGTTTCCGTTTGACCGAATATGGGACAGGCCCCGCTCCTTTATTTAGCCTGGCTACGTTGTATCGCTCTTTGATACAACAGGAACTCATCCCTTCTGCTACCTTATACGACGATTTTGTATCAAATGATACGATCACCAAAGACCGCTTATATATGGATACCCTTACTTCTGTTTGGAAAATAGCGCTGGGTGGCGAGACCTATTATCTCGACGCCAAGTCCGGTGAGTTACTCCCGCTTACCGAAGATCCTACGCCCCGCATGGCGATGGATACCAGCTCCTCTTCCGATTTATCGCATGGTACTTCTCAGACTCTGATACGCCCCTCTTTTGATCCATATGAGCGCTTACCCTGGATTACAGGCACTCCGCTGCAAATAACCTCTCTGCCTGAGCTCCAGGTTGCTCTTGAGAAGCAAGATGATCTAACCTACGTTACCAAGTTATATGGGGATCAAGTAACGATGCCGTTGACTGTGACAGGTTACCAACAATGGATATATGGGGATAACTATCTGATCCTCGAACACGATGGCCCGCGATATGTGTTACTCGATCCTTCGTTGATGCTCGGGAAGATATATCCATAGAGGACGGAACAGAAGGAAGCTAAGGAATTGAGATCGTAACTATACCTGCTGTACAATGCAAAGTGGCTGGTCACAAGTAGAAGATTCTACAAGGGACCAGCCACTTTGCGTACATGTAGCATGCTCATTTTCTCGACTTTGACCTTCCGAACAGCATCCGCGTCGCTAAAGGAAGCATCCCAAACCAACGCGTTTGCCAACCCTCACGTTGTTCCTTCATGGACGCTTTGGCTTGTTGACGCACTTCCTTCGGCGTGTCGATATAGGTAACGACTTGCTCTGTTATGTACTTCACAAGATCGTCGCTTTTTGCCATACGCCCACCTGCCTTTTACCCTTATTGTAACCAGCGCAACAGGGCTTTAAACTACACGAAGACAGGTGGCCGGCCGCTCACTCGTTGGCATTCAACCAGGTTTTCCGCCGCTCTCCGCAATAATTTTATCAGCAAACGATTTAATCGTTCCGCAGCCTAACAGCATGGGCTTATTATCGCATTGCAACAGCAACGTTTGAGCATTCGTATCCCAGGCGTATTGGAAGCCAACATTCATGCTGACGACGGAAATCGTAAATTTGCCTGATGCTGTGTTCGGAATGGCAAACCCCTGCCTCCTGCCTACCTGCTGCAGTGCTCTGAATACGGAAGGCGAAATCCCTTTATACATCCATGTGCTACAAGTTGCCATAGGTTTTCTCACCTCTTTCAAATAGGATCATTAAATTGTATGAGGCAAGAGCTGAAATCGTGCTTATTTCCCTAAAAAGCCTATGGCCGGATCGTTGCATATGCTTCTAATCTCGTCCAACGCACATAAGCTAGAGTAACTAGAGAGAGAAAGAGGTGTTGGTTTGAATGTGGGAACTAATGCTTGCAACCGAGCAGCTCGACATTTACATGGATGAAGTCAATCTCAAACTGGAGATCCGAATCAAGTCAGAAAGGGACTCAGCACCTCTAATAATTCGTATGAACCATACAGATTTGACCCAGTTGATCTATACCCTGCTGGAAATCAATCGCAGCTTTCGAGGAGATGTTCCTTTTTTTCATACGAAAAAGCTGTCCGGCAAAGCTTAGCCAAACAGCGTTAAAAAAGCACGATGCGCCCCCACCTTCCCGGTGATTGGAGCCATCGTGCTTTTTGTATCATCGCATCTAGATGCGATGTTTAGTTTCTGTTGATTCCGGCGATTGACGCGATGAAACGCAAGATATACAGGAACAAGTTGATAAAATCGAGATAAATATTCAATGCAGCAAGTGGAACAGCCTCTGCCGCCACACCATTGCGATACTGAGCTACATCATAGAGTACCCAACCGCTGAAGATCAGAATACCCACCATGGACCATACCAAATTCATCATGGATCCAAAATGTAAGAACATACCCAGCACACTCATGAGCACAAGTCCTATGGTTCCTGCAAACAAGAAACCGCCTAAGAAGCTGAAATCACGTTGGGACCGGTGCGCGTAGAAGGCCAAAGAGCCAAAAATCGCTGCCGTTGCAAAAAAAGCACCCGATACCACGCTTGCCCCAAGTTGTCCGCCGTACGCCATAATAACCGGATATAGTGTCACACCCGAAATGGCTGTAAATGCATAGAGAAAACCATAGCCAATATTCTTGCCGCGAATTCGAATTACGATAGCGGCTACCAGCATCGCGACCTCTGCAATGATGAATAGCATCACCATGGATGGCGGTACAACCATTGCACCAATTAATGTGCCAAGAAATGAGACCAGTAGAGAAATGGCAAACGTTTGAAGCACATGTGCAAAACTGCCGGATTGTGTGATCGTAACTGTTCTATCCATGCCATTCAGCTCCTTTAGATATAAAAAAATGTACAATCTATCTTATGTATTATAATTGAAATTCATGAAAATCGCTACTGGGTGTGGGTGTAGGATATGTTTATAGGTAAAGATATAAGTAAAGATACAGATATAGAAATACTTATAGACTTGGACATAGATTTTGATATAGACATGGATATAGGCATTGAAAAGGACATGGAAATGAAAAACACCCTTTTCTGGTAGGCCAGAAAAAGGTGTTCGTGTATGCGATCAAGAGGACTCGAACCTCCACGGGGGTAAGCCCACACGGACCTGAACCGTGCGCGTCTGCCAATTCCGCCATGATCGCGTTTACAAAATTAATATACCATGTGACGCAAAAGCGCGTCAATCAAACTTTTGCCACTGAGGTATAATTCCATGACGACTTCCTAAACCTAATCCCAAAGGAGGTATGATCTATGGATGAAGAAGAAATCAAAGCGTTAGAGCCGAAATATACAGGCAATCAGCGTCATTTGACCGAGGGCGAAGCAGAGGGGATCGTTCACGATCCTAATTTCAAAAACGAGAATGAAGATGACGATCTCTCTGATATCGACGCGCTAGCGACTGGTCTAGGCTTCGGTGTGTTCCGCAGAACGTAACCTAAGCAAACTAGGGATGGAGGGCCTACGCCAGTAATGTGGCGGGTGGCCCTCTTTTTGCTGTCGTACACTCTCTGTTTGTATCATGAGTTCATGAACTCATAAGTTCAAGAGCATCATGAGCACTTATGCAGCGGCGAGGGTGCGCGAGGCTCTCACTTTTCCCTGCTGTAAGCACGTGTTTCACCGCAGGAGCGCCCGATCTTCTCCACAGCTTGCCTAAGCACGTTGCCCCTGCTACTGCGCCGCAGCGCGTCTGCTCATCGCAAGCTCGTACAACTGTCCAGAAACTAGGATAGCTTCATGGACCGTCCTGCCAATCAAGTAGCCCAGCGTAGTCGCCGTACCTGCATAGCGGTATGTCGTTCCTCGATTCGTTGCTGCGATCAACACAGCATCTGTCGATGTGCCTGTTGCGATTTGGCCGTTGATCGTAATGTTCATAGACTGCAGAGCAGCTGCCTTAGCTTCGGTGGCGGTAATTACTGCATTCACCATCGCAGCGTCTGTCAGTCGCCCCTCAATAACGACGATCGTGTTGATCGTGCCAGGATAGAGCGAGGAAGCAGGCAGCATGGCACCTGCTCGTGCTTTATTCCCCAGTCCGACTGTCACCCAGGCGGATACACGAAGTGTTTCGCCCACAGATGCCGCATCATCTTCCGACTTCGCACTTTCCTCTTCCTCCAGCGGCCAAGCTAACTCGTTGAATCCAACATCGTTCACCCAAGCCGCGGTGAGCATTCCGGCCGTATCCTGTGGATCGAGTCCTTCTCGGGCTATGAAAGCCTCCATCTCCAACAACGGATCGGTCTCGTTATAGGTCTTGTCCACCTGCCGATTCATCAACACCCTATGGAGACCGTAACCTCCACCCCAAGGAGAGGAATTTAATGTCCTCATTGGAGTGTCACTTGTAATCGCCATATACTTGCCGAAGGGCGATACTACTTGCTTCATCCCAACACCTGGGATCAAACTTTTAGCGGAAGTCGACTCGCGCTCCCCCTCGCCGTCACTCAGCCTCATCGGACAGATCATCCGGCGTTATCGTTTCCTGAGGCAACATGAACGCTGGCGGCCTTTCATTCTCATAAGGCTGATACACGTATCCGCGGGCAAGCTTGACGACTCTCCGGTTTTTTTTGCGAATAAGAACCGTCTCATCATCCCAAGCCACGACAATGCCGCGGACATCGTTCGCAGGACTTACATCTCGAATAACCCGCAGCAATGTGCTATCTACGCGGTATTGATCCAATTGTTCTTCTGTAATCATCTATGTAGCACCTCCATCATAAGTATCACAAATATTATTTCTACATAGTTAGCATACACCAATTTACCATTCGGCGAAACTTTACATAAATCCCTACATCTTCGGTTAACTTAACGAGGACGAGGCACGCGATAAGGCACAAACGAAGCTCATGCCTACCGTAAGGGGGACATTCCAATGGAGAAGAGAACGTACTACATCAATGTAGGCACGGGAGAAGTACTGGAAGATAGCACAGCACTTGATTATGAATTTGAAATATCCGCAACTGAAGATGATATCGCCAAACTTCAGGAGCTTTTTGAGGAAACTGACAATTCGTCTCAAGGCAGTTACGCGACTTCTTGGCTTCCGTGGAAAGTATATTATTCCAATGAAACCAATCAGGAATATGATTACTATTTAACCGAAGTATATCGTATGCTGCACCGCCTTGGTTCTGAACAAACCAAACGGCATATCGAAACTATGAATGTTTTGGAAAACGGCATCTAGTGGCAATGAACACAAAATAAAAAGGCCAAGATTCCTGGAGGAATTCATTGGCCTTTTGTCATATATGGTTTATTAACTTACATGCTCTTTCGAATCATTCGTTTCGAACCAGAAATCAAGGACTTTGCTTGACATCACACGTTTCTTAATATAATCCGCTTGTGCAACAGAGAACTGCTGTTCCCACTCGATGGTTAGCTCCGTACAAAGCTTCACGATCGTTAACAACTCGGACCAGGCTACATAACGCTTATACCAGAAAAATTGCGGGTGTTCAATCATATACGGATACAGATCATCAAACTCTGTATGTTTACAATCAAGCGCACGTTCAAAGTGAGTCTTTGCTTCCCCTAGCTTTGTCATGAAATAGTCAATGGAACCATTTTCGATACCCATAGATGTCAGCCTCCTCTCTTACCTTGTAACCATTATAAAGGATAAATCGGTTTCAGGGAAGTCATTCTCGCCATGTAAAATCAGTCAAAAGTAATCTTCCCGTTCGCAAGTGATGCAATTCGAGCAAGTGACTCTACGCGGATTCCACGCTCACGAATGGATTTTCCGCCATTTTGAAAGGATTTCTCAACAACAATCCCAACTCCGACAAGCTCTGCTTCCGCTTTTTCCACAATACGAATTAAGCCGCGCGCAGCATCCCCGTTGGCGATGAAATCATCAATCAGCAGGATGCGCTCCCCTTTTCCCAGCAGATGCGAAGACACCATAATATCCGTAACAATGCCTTTGGTAAAAGAAGGAACTCGTTCACTATACGTATCTTGATCCATCGTCAACGTCTTCTTGCGACGAGCAAAAACCATAGGAACTTCAAGTTGCAATGCCGTCGTATACGCAATAGGAATACCGGATGATTCCACAGTCAATACTTTGTCTGGCTTCGTTTCTCTAAACAGTCTTGCAAATTCTTTCCCCATCTCCATGATGAGAACAGGATCTACCTGGTGATTCAAAATGGCATCAAGCTTAAGTACTTGATCTGAAGCAACGACGCCGACCTCTAAGATCCGCTGTTTTAATAACTCCATGAAATCGGCCCCCTATTGCAATCTATTATGAGTAAGTTACCATATTGCTCCTGCCTCTTTCAAGTCCATTTGGAAAATAACAAAAACACTGAAACTTTTTGGGCTCCCATGGTGTCTATATATATATAAGCATTACACGCAATTGGAATACGTTCTAGAATTGCTCACATTTAGGCACGAAGATGCATTGAAAACCTTCGATAAAACAGTATCATTAGTACTACTAATAAATATCACTTCAACTACTCTTCGGAGGAAAGGAAAGATGGCAATGAACAACCTAATAAAACCCATTCTTGTAGGATGTATGCCTGTTGCAATTGCATCATTCTTGGTAACTGGATGCCAAGAATCATCTGCTCCTGCTCCAAAGGCAACCATAGACGCAACATCGACATATGTGCCTGCACAGCTAAACCAGGAAACGACAGCTCCGATTATCGTCGCAACGCCAACTTCAACACCTGCTATAGACGATAGCACGAAACATGAGGCTCAAGTGGCGGGCATCACCAAAGTAGATCAAGACGATATTTCGCCATCGCAAGTTTACACAAGTCCTAAACCCACATCTAAGCCAAAAGTTAAAGCCGAGGATGCTTATCAGCAAGAAAAGCCGACCTTAATGGGACTCAAACTTGGAACTCCGAAAGCTTCGGTGTTGGAGCGTTTTGGTAAAGTGAAGAAGCAATTCGTCATGGAAGAAGACAACATCGAGGTTTACGATTTCAACGACTTTTCGGTAGGTTTCAATAGTAAAGGGTTACTTGAATTCGTAGATGTGCACTCGGTTGACATTGATCCAGGATTGCATGGCTTGCGATTAGGCCAAAGTCAGCAGGATGCGATTGCCATCCTAGGCAAGCCTGATTCGAAATCTACCTATGTGCTGTCTTACAAAGCGCAAGGCACTTTGCTTAAGATCGATATTGATCCGCATGACAACACGATCCAGTCCATTAAGCTTTTTGCAAATTCATAAAACATTTATTAAAACAGAAGACCATGAATTCAGCCTTAGAGGTTGAATTTCATGGTCTTTTTTTTGGTTTTCGTTTCAGGATAACAATGTGATGTTTGCGAAACCGAAGGTAGATCAAGGTGCCAATAGCAGCTAGTATGACCAAAATGAATAAGGAAATTCCCATATAAGTATGAAACAATTGTAAAAAACTTTCAAAGTTATTGCCAATAAATCTCCCCAGCGTGACAAAGGTCGTACACCAGAGCAAGGCTCCGGTTCCCGCATACAAAATGTACTTATAAAACTTTACACCGCTTACGCCTGATAGATAGCAAGTAAAGTGACGTACACCAGGAACGAAATAACCGAAGAAAACCGTCCACAATCCGTATTTCTTAAACCAACCTTCCGCTCTCTCGATTCGGCTTGGAGTCAGCTTCACCCATTTGCCATACCGATTAAGAAACGGTTTCCCTACACGATGACCGATGAAATAACTAACCGTCATGCCCGTCATTGTCCCTGCATAAATAACAGCTAGTGTGGGGCCGAAGTCGAAAGGACCTCCCCAAGCAGTCAAAGAGCCGATGAAGACCATCAAGGTTTCATCAGGAATCGGAACACCAAGCATCCCAGCGGACAACAAGAGATACAAGGCAACATAGCCATATTGACTAATAAAATCAAACAGGAATTCCTTCACAACTCACACTCTCCTGAGTTTAACTTCACATGCCTCGTAGCTGTGGAATAGGGCTTAAACAAATCTCGTCCTATCTAACAGTCATGCAAGCTTATGTACAAACATACCTTGTACTATATCAAACGAAAGAAAGCGAGGCAATATATGCGAAATCATGCACAGATTGTCCGTGTTGCCTTCACCTATATCGGAACCGTTGTTGGGGCTGGCTTTGCTTCCGGGCAAGAGATTCTTCAATTTTTCACTCGCTATGGCTCGCTAGCTACATTAACAATCGCTCTATCAACCGTGTTGTTCATATGGATAGGCATACAACTCATGCTTATGGCACATGAAATGAAAGCAGAATCCTATGAGGATTTAAATAAAGTTCTTTTTGGCGAAAAAATTGGGAAATGGATCTCCTTGTTTATGATGGTCGTTCTTTTTGGCATTACAACCGTCATGTTAGCAGGAGCCGGTACCGTTTTTGAAGAACAGCTTCATCTCTCGTACACGACAGGGCTTCTGATCACACTCGTACTTTCTTATGTCATTCTAACGCGCGGGATCAAAGCGATCATGACCGTCAACTCCATCGTGGTCCCAATTATGCTGCTCTTCAGCTTCGTCATTGTAGTGTACACCTGGCATTCGCCAACGTCTGGCAACTGGCTGCGTATGTCAAGCGATGATTCGCTTGTCCGTGTTTGGTTTGCACCATTTCTCTACACAGCCTTTAATTTGGCCATGGCGCAAGCTGTCCTCGTGCCAATGGGAGGCGCGATTCGCGATCGCTCCGTGCTCTATTGGGGCGGTTTGCTTGGAGGTGCAGGCATAGGATTGCTTCTACTTGCCGCACATTATGCCCTCTCAGCACAAATGCCGGGCATCGCCCAATTCGAAATTCCGATGGGAAATATTATGACGAAACTCGGTTATTTCCCACAAGTTGCTTATTTACTCGTTATATATGGCGAAATATTCACGACCTTTATTGGGGATGCTTATGGCTTATCCATGCAGCTCCAGCAGCGGATTAAGATCCCTCCCAAACTGTTGCTCATCGCCATTTTACTTCTCAGCTATGCCATCAGCCACATCGGTTTCAAAACGCTTTTAACCGCTTTATACCCGCTATTTGGTGTGGTGAGTGTCGTTTGGCTCGTATTGATGATCTGGCGTAACCGTCGGAGTACGTTGTAAAGTATTGCCCAGCGGGAAGCTGAGTACGAGAATCAACCGTATGGACAATAGCAGCATCCCCATCCCAGCGAGGATAATGCCTGTCAGTAAATAACCCCAATGAAAATTCGCAATTTCGGTATGATCTCTACCAACAGCCACTAACATAGCAACCATGAGCAGCAGTCCAATGATAAATAAACCAACAACGGAGTAATCCATGATCGTCCATCTGGCGAAATAGGTAGCCGCAATCTGGGCTTGGCCGATGGCTCTTGGCGAGGCAGCTTGCTGCCTCCATAACTGATGTACACTCCAAGCGGTATAGATGCCGGCCCCCGTCACGAATAGACCGACCACAGCACCAAGCATAGCTAAAAACAAATTCATTCCTAACCCCTCCTTCCATCTAACCTTGAACTAGTGCCTACGCAAGCCGTAGATGAGCAGTAACGTGCAGACAAAGCTAATGACAGGGAGTGCATAAAGCAGCGGAAGGATCATTATGTGTGGAAGCTTCATCGCTGGAAACCATAACAGTTGCAGGTATTTCTTATCCAGCTCTCCATCCTCTTGCTTGTCTTTATCAGCTCGGAGATCGTCAGACGCTCCTTCTTTCCACTGAATCTTACCTTTTTTCCATCCAACTTGATAGGAAATTTCTCGATGGTCTTTCCGCTTATCGTTTCCTTCCATGTTTGAGGCCTCCGATCCCATGCTTTCTATAATTGAATATATAGATGATTAGGAATTACACGTGCTGCCGCATCACGTACATGGCCATGACAGGTAAAGAGCAGCACCTGATGACGCTGACTTACATCAGCGAGAACACGCAAACAACTTTCCATCCGTTCCTCATCGAAGTTGACGAGAATATCATCCAAAACCAGCGGTAAAATAGCTTTGCCGCCATACTCTTCTACAAGCGCAAATCGCATGGATAAATATAATTGCTCAGCGGTCCCACGACTGAGTACATTCGTCTCCACTTGCTGTCCATTTGACCTTACCGCTATTAAGCGTTGTTCGCCAAATGGGGCCTTAACAGCTTCGAATGCCCCGTTCGTCATCATAGCAAAATACGTAGATGCCCGCAGAAGCACGCCTGGTTGACGATCCTTTTCGTAGATATCACGTGCCTTCTTCAGTAGGAGCGCGGCAAATGATGCCACCGCATACTGGTTCACTTGCTGAGATAGCGTCGTTCGAATTCCTTCTGCTTGCATACGCAGATTCGCTGCTTCCATCCCTTGCTCCAGCTTCTCAATATGGCCCGAAAGCTTGCCAATGATCTCTCTGAGTTCATTCGTTTGCGCAATCGTCTGCGATAGCCTCTGTTGCAGTGAAACAGCTTGCAGGGCCAGATCCTCTTCGCCTTGAGATTCCATCATCTCCGCAAAGCTTGCCATGAATGAACGGCTTACTAACGATTCCATGGAGGATTCGAGTACCCGACCTTCATCTTCCAGCTTCTTGCGTTGGAGCAGTTCCCGTTCCATGATTCGCAGGTGCTCGCCATCTTGCGCTGTGGCTTCCTGTAAAAGTTGATGGAGACGTGCCTGTGTCCGTTCCATATGCTGCTGTGCTAACAGAAGCGCTTGCTCCGACTCGCCAATCCCTTGTTCTAATTGCCTATGTTCTGCAATAAGCACACGCTGCCGCTGTTCATCTTCTTTCCATCGTTTCAATGCAAACAAATAATCTTGCCTGGATGGAGGCAATTCTAGAAGATCTCGAACGGTTTCTTCAAAAATACGAACGTTCTCGGCTAACATGTCTCTCTTGGAGATCAGTTTATGAAGTTGACGCAGTCCATCCTGAGCCTTCTCGATGACTCCAATCGTTTCTAGAAGCGCATCTGTCGATAAATGGGAGCCTACGCCTAATTGGTTCAGCCATTCTTCCCAGGCCGTATGTACCCGGAGCGTATCTTTTCTCACGTCTTCGGCATGACGCAATCGCTGCTCAACTTGCCCCAGAAGCAGGAGTAGATTTTCCCGTGCATCCCTTAATTTCTCCAGCTTACGGAGCTGCTCACTATGCGCGTGTTTACCTTTGTCAATCTCTCGGAACCAAGCATCCAGCTGCGGCTGAAGGTCTTGAATCGATATACTAGTATATCTATAGGATCCAGACTTTGAATATTCGGAAGCAGCAGCAGCTTCTCGAAGATGGGCTTGCTGATCCTGTACTTGCTCATATTGACGCACCTGCTCCAGAATGCGGTGTTCCAGTTGTCCTAGCTCCTGCTCGATACGTTGATCTTGCACATTGGTAGAAGCCATGGTAGAAGGCATGGCACGAGATGCTCTGCTTCCTTCCGCTTGGCGACCCATCCACCAGATATAGCCCGTCACCCCTGCGAAAATAAGGAAAACACAAAGGGCTGTAATCCAGTTTCCCAGCCATCCGATTATGAAAGGAGTAACCAGCGCTAGAATGCCTGCCCCTATCATCAATCGTTGACGAAATGCACGCGTTGCTTCTCTACCAGCTTTCGCTGCATCTTCAAGACTCTGCAAGTATAGATGTTGTTCAGCCTGACGTTCTTGCTGATGTAATCTTTGACTTGTGACTAGCTGCCAACGCGCATAATCCGAAGCCAAATTCTGTAATAACAGATAGGGATCCGCTTCCATCGTCTCCGAGGTTACTTGTATGCCTTTGCATGCTGCTTCAAGATAACTTACCTGCTCTTGCGCGCGATTAACTTGTGTATGTAAATTGTCCAATTCTGCATCCATTCGCAGTTCGAGTTCGGAGCGATTGCGGAATTGCTCTTTATACGTACGCACTTGTTCGCGAAGTGAAATCGTCACAGCGAATGATGTGACATCGGTTTCATCCCATTGCACATCCAAATTAGCTAGCCCTCTATCCACGTGAGACCGTTGGTGTGCAATTTCTACCTCAAGCTGTTCCAACTGTCGCTTATGCTCCTCATAGGTAGCGCTTTGTTCCAGTAAATGGTTCAACTCGATCCCATGCGCGAGTACTTGGGGCTCCAAGAGGAGCGCAGCCTTATCTCTGTGCATACTCTGCACATGAAGCTCCAGCTTGTCGCGCTCCGCTTGGAGGCGCTCCAGCTCGGCCTCGAGCGCCTCCAGCCTTGCCGTGGCCTGCTCCGGGAAGCCCTGCCTGGCCGGCAGGCCCTCCAGCTCGCGGCCGATCTGCCGCAAGCGCAGCCAGCCACTGCGCGCCTTGCCGGCCAGGCCGAGCTTGTGCAGCTCCGCGCGCAGCGCCTCCTGCTGCACCTCCAGGGCAGCTGCGCGCGCCTCCGCGGCGCTGCGCTCTTCCTGCAGCCGATCGTAGTCGGCTGCCCCATCACGGCTGCGGCGCAGCGACTGCTCCAGACCCTCGAGCTCCTTCAGGAGACGGTTCATCTCCTGATTGCGTCCGCGGGGTCTGTACAGGCCGTCGGCCTGCGCCGTCAGCTTGCGCTCGGCCTCCATGATGGCCGAGCCGCTTACACCGAGCCCAGCGCTATACAGATAGCCGCTGAGCTCGTCCGTCTGCAGGGAGCGAAGCTCCTGCAGCTCGGTTAAACCAAAAGCGAACAAGCTGCGGTAGAGGTCGGCCGAGAGGCCGCCCAGCAGCGTGTTCAGCTCCTCTTCGCCACCGATGGTGCCATCGGTGAATGTGACCTTAACGAGCCCCGCAGAGGCTCGTTTGCCGCCTGTGGCGGGCGCGTCGTAGCGCTCGACGCGGATGCGCTGACCCTGCTCATCGAGCAGGGTTAGGGCGCCCCCATGGGCGCCGCCGCCCATCGGTTCGTAACGCTCCGCCCGATTCGTTCGCGTCGGAAAGCCGAACAGCACCGCTCGCACGAAGCCCATGAGTGTGCTCTTGCCTGCTTCGTTGGCGCCGTAGAATACAGTCAACGCACTATCGGTCTGCAGCTGACGATTGCGCAAGGAGCCAAATCCATCGACTTGTATGGCGACTATTCTCATCCAGCTCCCCCTCCATCCGTAGTTAGCAGATCCGCCACAAGCACTTCTGCGGAACGCAGCCATTCGCGTAGTTGTTCCTGCGTTGCGGCAGCTGGATTGCCAGCAGACTGAGGCAGTCCTTGCATGGCTGCTGCCAGTGCTTCTTCAGCGAAGCTCTCCAAGGCTGATTCGTCCCCTTGCAGTGCCGCCGCATACCTTAGCAGATCACCTAAGAAGCTCTTTTCTTCCATAATAGCAGCCAGATCAATCTCGCTGGCCGTTCGATCTTCAATGGATTCGATCCACACGAAGTTGCCCCGTTCCACTTCGTCTTCCCTTAATTCATCTATTAATTCCTGCAGGGCACGGCCTTTGCGCAGACGTTCATGAATGCTGCTGCGACCTTCCAATACAATACGCACAATGCCATCTCGGCCGTTAGCATCATGGCGAAGACGATCCAATACCTCGCCTAAGCAATCTTTCAACATTTGTTCCGATGGAATTGAGATCACTGATAGTGTTTCTTGATACCATCGAACGGTGTCTAAAGCCTGGAAAATAAGCTCTGCACGTCCCTGCTCGTCCATATCAACGAGATAACAGCCGCGAGGCCCTGTTTCCCGTATACTTCGGCCTTGAATGTTGCCTGGATAGACGATCGCTGGCTTTACGTTCATAATCTGTCTTGTATGTACATGTCCAAGTGCCCAGTAGTCCATGCCGGCATCGATTAAATCCTGCTTGCTGCACGGGGCATAATTATCATGATGTGGGTCCCCATCCACATTCGTATGCAAGAGTCCAATCTGACACACTTGATCCTGTCCTCTTTTAAACTTCAGGGCAAGATTCTCACTTACAACTGGGCTTCCATAGGAAATTCCATGAATTTCGGCAATTATGCCACGATCTTGTTTTACAACCTGTAACGTCTCTACATGATCAGACGCAAAAAAATGAACGTCTGCTGGCCAAACCAACTTGGCGGCACGTCCATCCTCGGGGTCATGATTACCATGAATAATATAGACAGGAATGCCTCCCGTCGCCAATTGCTCCACTGCTCTTTGGAAACGAATTTGTGCCCGCAGCGAACGATCTGATACGTCATAGACATCCCCGCTAATCAATACAAAATCCACGTGCTCTTGCATCGCAAGCGCCACAAGTTCCTTTAAGGCCTCGAACGTCGATTCTCGCACTCGCTCTCGAACCCGTTCAGGAAGCGCCGACATGCCTTTAAATGGGCTATCTAAGTGCAAATCGGCAGCATGTATAAACCGCAGTCGTTTCATGGCTCTAACGCCTTCCTTTACCAACTTTATTCCTGTTGACCCGCCTCTTCCTCTTTCGTTTGCTCCGTTATTTGATAGCGCTCATACACGCTTTTCAATTGACGAAGTACACGATTCAATGAGTAGGTTTTCTTCGCCTTCTCCCATGCCGCTCGCGCCAAATTATAGCGGAAGCTAGGATCTATGACGACTTTCTCCAAGGCATGGCTTAGCGCCATCGCATCCCCGACAGGTACAAGCAAGCCATTGTGTCCATGCTCAATCTGCTCAGCGATTCCACCAACATTCGTACCGATCAAAGCTAACCAGCACAGCGCTGCTTCCGCGAATACAGACCCGAAGGCCTCTGCGCGAGATGGCAGTACAAACACATCGAAGAATGGCATGAACTCTTCCGGATGAAGCATATACCCATAGAAAATCGTATCTTCGTAAATATTATGTTCAATGGCTAATTTCTCAAGTTCCTCACGGCTCGGACCATCACCAATAATATGCAGAACAAATGGATGTCCGCGCTTCTTCAACTCGCCGCAAGCAATCAGCAAGGTATCCAAGCCCTTGGCGGGAACTAAACGACAGACGGTAATGAATTGTGTGACCGCATTCTCGTGTGAAATCGGACGGAAACGCTTCTCATCAAAGCCGTTCGGTATAACCCCTATACGTTCACTATCTTGAACATATTCGCCGATGTAATGCTTAAAGGAATTAGAAACCGTAATAATCTGATCGACCCTAGCTTCCAATTCCCCGTAAATCTGGGTAAGGAATTGATGCTCAATCCCATTTTCAGCAATACGGCCGTTTAAAATCAGTTCTCGCTCAAAACTGGAGTGAATGGTTAAAATAACAGGTGTATCAGGATAAATTTGTTTCATAACCAGTGCAGCAATCGGATGATGGGCATGTATAATATCAAATTTTTTCGAAATTCTGAGCTTTGTCCACCATACATAATCCCTATAGGTTTGAATGTATTTATCGATAATTGGGTTTCCGGCATACTTCCGCCAATCGAATGTTACGAAAGACACATCCTCATTTCCCTTGCCACGAATACGTTTAGGAAGCGAGAATAGCTCCATTTCCCAACCTTTTTTATTAAATCGTTCCAAAATATAGGGAACCATGGATGATACCCCACCCGGCTGTTCCGGGGGGAAAAACAATGCTTGCAATATGTTCATTGCATGAGCCCCTTTCCCAAATCCTTGAGCTTACCAATACCTATTGTAACTTGTGTCAGACGAATAGAAAAGAGAACACAACCTCAACAGCACAAATGTTCTATCCGAACGCCGCTTTTTCCTTTATAATAGAGTCTAATCATGGCGAAAAATAGGACATCTTGGAGGAACATATGAACGTTTTGGATTTGTTTTTTGGTGATTTAGCAGCCTTTTTATCGCAAGCCATCATCGTTGTCATCGTTGCTCTCATGTTCGTCATTTCCCTTCGCTTGTTCCTCGACCGGCGCAAAAAAGCGTATATGTCTATGACAATATCGCTCATTTTTGTGGGGATTCAGTATTTGTCTCACTTATATTTTAAAATTAACGACATGGAAACGAGTCTGACCGATTATATTCTGAACATGCTCAACATTATTTCGTTTGTACTTATAAATATGGGGATATATCAATTATATAATCGCACGAACCGGAAGCAGTACATATTTTTCTACGGCTTGATCGTGATGGGATTTGTCGTTTCGATGCTGCACTTCATTGTGCCTCAGCTCTATGACGGAAACCCGCATCAGGTTCGACTGTTGCAAGCAATAGGGTTCGATCTTTATGTTTTCGTGCTCATCTTTATTTGCTTTTATGCCATTCCACCTTATATATCTCAACAATTTAAATACCAGTTAGCTTTAACGATCTATTTCACCTATCAATCCGTACGCTTGGTCAATATCTATATCTACGATCACGCGCAGCATGTCCTTACTTTTGCAGAAAATCTCTTGCCCATCATTTTTTATTTCCTCTTATTTATGCTGCTTTTTGATCGTGTTGTTGAACTCATGCAAGCCATTTATAATTCATCCATTACAGACGGTCTCACACGCCTTTATAATCGTAAATTCTTTTACAATCGTGTTACCCAACATGTACAGCGCCATTTGCCTGTCTATGTGTTGTTCAGTGACATTGATAACTTCAAGAAACTGAATGATACACAAGGGCATCAAATGGGTGACAATGTACTCAAACAGGTTGCGCAAATTATGAAAGATGAAGCGGAAGAATGCGGGATTGCCGGTCGCTACGGCGGTGAAGAAATGGTTGTGCTTGTCTCTGATCCGAGTGTGAAAATGGATACCTTTGCTGAACGTATTCGCAGTCGCATTGAAAAGGAAACGATCGTTACCGCTAGTATCGGATATAGCAAGTACAAGAACGGACTAAGTGCCGAAGAGCTCATCAAACAAGCGGACGAAGCGATGTATCGTGCCAAAACGACTGGAAAGAACAAGGTAGTTAAATTCTCGTGAACAAGCAAAGACCGTCCGGATGTATATCAAGGAAAATAGAGATCGTTATAGGACAACCCTCATCTAAAGAAAAGTTGGGGGCTTTTTGACGTGTATATAGAAAATTTCACCAAGATTATCAGGCACTCAAACCGATAATTGATTATATTAAATAGGTCAAAAATAAGTGAGGAGCGTGTCTGCCCTTATTGTATTAATATTTTTCAAATCGAGGTGAATTTGCTCTGATATATGTTAGGGATGGTATTGGCCCCGCTGCATCATGTAGTTTGTTATCTTTTTATGGGAGTCTACTTCTTCTACGATCCCCATCGGTTCATGCCCGATGACTTAGTTCTCCTGAAGGTTAGGAGCATCCCATGAATAAGGTGAAGGTCAGAACCACAAATGGCGGTACTGTTGATTCTTACGATCATATCATCCGGTTTCTCAATCTTCGGAGAGTGCGCAGCGAATCATGACAAGCGAAAGGGAGGCTCTTAAGGGGCCTCCCTATTTCTTCTGCTTCCTATTTATTACGTGTTTGTCGTTAAAATACCGACGTTCTTCAGCACCACAACGCGATGCGGCAGTCGGATAATAAAATATATATTATCCAGGCATTTGAACCACATTCAGTCATATATAGGTGATAGTGGTTCGAACCTGTAGAGGAGGATTTAATACAAATGATGTTGCCGAGTGAAAAGTATTTCGGTAAGTTTGAAGTGGTTTTTCTATTTTACGGGGCCATGCCTACAGGCGTTACTGTTTCTGAAACTGGGCGCATTTTTATTTGCTTTCCAAAATGGGGAGATGATGTTAAATTTGCGGTGGCTGAAATCGTACTCGGTACATTACAGCCTTATCCTTGTTTAGACGCTAATTTGATAAGGCAATCGAATATCACAACATCCTTCATTAGTGTCCAAAGTGTCGTTGCTGATGGAAAGGGAACGCTCTGGGTATTGGATACGGGGGCTCCTAATTTCTCAGAACCCATCAAAGGGGGGGCGAAGTTAGTCGCTGTAGATTTAAATACAAATAGCATAAGAAGGGTATTTACATTTACTGAGGATGTTGTCCTGCCAACTACTTATCTGAATGATGTCCGATTTGATTTTCGTGTCGGCAAAGCAGGTTATGCTTATATAACGGATTCGTCTTCCCGAGGACCGGGTGCCATTATTGTCGTTGATTTAGAAACAGGTTATGCCTGGAGACGGTTAAACGGGGCAAATTCGACTTCACCAGATCCCTTTCTTTTACCGAAAGTTGAAGGTGAAATCCTGATGAATCGAAACAAAGATGGATCTACTTCACCCTTTAGATTGGCCTCTGATGGAATAGCGATTTCCCCGGACGGCAAGACTTTATATTTTTGTCCACTCTCCAGTCGACATCTGTACTCGATTTCAACGGAAGTCCTAAGAGACCGAACGATACCGGATATGAATTTACAGAATAACGTGAAGTATTGGGGAGAAAAAGGTGCTTCAGATGGCATGATCACTGGTGCAGAAGGAAACGTTTATGCTGGAGATTACGAAAACAACAGTATTCGAAAGATATTGCCGAATGGCAACATGGAAACGATCGCACATGATCCTAGAATTTTATGGCCGGATACTTTTTCGATTGGTCCAGATCAATATTTATATTTCGTCGTGAACCAATTACATCGGCAGGCAAGATTTCATTATGGATATGACCTGCGGCAGAAGCCTTATAGTTTACTCCGTATGAAAATAGACGAACCACCTGCTCCAACGTTTTAATAATATTTCACTTTACTAAAGTAAAAATCACTAACAAACTTTATTTTCCTGAATCATGAAACTACTGGCTGCGCTACTCGGAATTACGTTCTTGTTCCTTGCGCTGGTTATCTTATTCAGCAGTTGGATGTCACGACAAACCATGGTTCCCATGCGCGAAGCTTACGAGCGCCAGCAACAATTCGTGGCTGATGCTTCATTCGTTCATCGTGGAGCTTCCTACTGCATCTACCGCGAAACATTAATTGTTCTTTTTGCCGTAATTCTCCGGCATCCCCACCTGGAGGTAAGTTACTTACCTCCTTTTCAGTCCTTACGTATCTCTCCTGAATTCTTTATAATAGGAATGTACATACGCAATGCGCGATGCGTACACATTCCATATTAGAGCAGGAGGCATTTCAGCATGCAATATCGTAAACTGGGCAATAGTGGACTCAAAGTGAGTGAAATCAGTCTAGGCAGTTGGCTCACCTATGGCGGGTATGTGGGAGAAGATCCTGCGGTTCGTTCTATTGAGCAAGCCTATGATCTAGGTGTAAACTTTTTCGATACAGCTAACGTGTATGAGCGCGGTGAAGCCGAGCAGGTGATGGGGAAAGTGTTAGCCGCCTATCCGAGGGATTCTTATGTACTCGCTACTAAAGTATTCGGTAAAATGGGTGAAGGTCCAAACGATCGCGGTCTTTCCCGTAAGCATATTAAAGAACAAGCAGAAGCAAGTCTTCGTCGTCTGAATACAGATTATGTAGATGTGTATTATTGTCACCGTTTTGACCCGGAAACACCGCTGGAAGAAACACTGCGAGCGTTGGATGATCTCGTTACGCAAGGCAAAGTGCTATATATCGGCGTGAGCGAGTGGACTCCTGCGCAAATCGTGGAGGCTTACGCCATTGCGGATCGGCTCTTGCTAGATAAGCTAATCGTGAATCAGCCTGTGTACAATATGTTCAACCGCTATATCGAAAAAGATATTATCCCCCTCGGTGAATCCAAAGGCTTCGGACAGGTTGTCTTCTCGCCACTTGCCCAAGGACTGCTGACCGGTAAATACCGTGCAGGACAGCCAATTGCAGCGGATAGCCGTGCAAACAGTAAAAATTGGGATGAAAAGCAGCTGAATGAAGCTTCCTTGCATAAGGTAGCTCAATTATCCGGCATCGCCGATGAATTAGGAATCAAAGTATCCCAGCTGGCAATCGCTTGGATCCTGCGTCAAAACAACGTATCCAGCGCACTTGTTGGTGCAAGCCGACCGGAGCAGGTTGTTGAGAATTGCAACGCGAGCGGCATTCAATTGACAGATGATGTGCTGAAGGGCATTGAGACAATACTGCAAGGCTAACTTAAATCACTTTAACAATTGCATAGTATGTGAAATGCAAAGCCTGCCATTGTGCAGGTTTTTGCGTTTAATAGGAAGCTGGAGTAGATGAGTCTGGTGGTGCGATTAGTCTCTTTAAGTAGATGAGTTTGGTAGTGGTATTAGTCTGTTGGAGTAGATATGTCTGGTGTGCGATTAGTCTCTTTGAGTAGCTGAGTTTGTCGTTAGAGATGGCTTATTTGGCTTTTTGAGTGCTGTGTTTTAGTGTTTTGGTACTTCGTTCGCGTATTCGGGTAATTGGGGTTAGTTAGATTCAACAACCGAGAATAACTGGAAAATATACAGCTATTCAATTGTATTTCTAGCGATAATTCCATTTAAATGGAAATTATGTAGTTAATTCTCCCCCAAAACACATATTGACGCCATATACGTAATATTAACTGTATAAAATCCATTTATCCGCTGAATTCGCGCAGTTCCAGCAGAATTAACTACAGGAAATCCATCTATTCGCCTGATCTTTTAATAAAAAAAAGAAGAGCTAACTTCGCTCCCCCTTATTCATTACCTTCCAAGTAATGCTCTTTACAGAACGCTTCCACGACGGCAACTTCATCGTCTTCTAGGTCAAAATCCAGATAAAGCTCGGTCGTTTTCTCATACAACTCGTATTTCATAAGTGCTGACGTTTCTTCCGTTACATTGTAGATCGCTCGAATATATAGACCGCTCTCGGAATATAGCTCATCATCTTCCTCAACTTCGATATCGATGATAAATTCATAGCGTTGTCCTGTCAAAATCCCAAAAGGATCTCGAACTAATTCTACGGTGTAGGTTGTAATAGTAAACATCGTACCGCCCCTTTCTCTTCTGCACCTGTTAGTATAACCGAAATGCGGACAAAAGAAAAAAGGCACCCCTCTGTTGTCCCAGAAAATGCCTCTATCGCTCATCCTATTGCTCTTTTGGTCATGTTTCGGTCTTCCTATCCGTCATCCTATTGGTATTCCACACGTTATTTACCGGCCTTTACTTCACACCTAAAGCATCCAAATTACGCCCAATTTGCAACAAATGCGAGCCCCAAAATCCCCGAGGTCCGGGAAAGGTTCTTCTAACGGATATACGCTCCAGTCAAAATCATTAAATGGACATCGACCGTAACGTTGCATATACCGAAGCTTGAAAGTGATCTGGGGGTTAAACTTTTGGAACGTGGCTGCTTGGTCCCTTCTTGCGTCAGCATCCCAAAGTGAAGATTTCCATTCACATTGGCAACACGACAGTGCTTGGTCAAATGCTCCATGAGGGGAGCATTGATATGGCCATTTGCTCGACGCCTAATACGGGATTGGACCATTCCTTCGAACCTATTTTCAGCAAAAGACTCTCACTGCTCGTCCCTGAAACGCATTCATTAGCTTCCAAACCGACCATTCGGTTACAGGATTTGCAGCATGAGCATCTGCTAATTACGAATTCACAATGCCCTTATCGTCAAAAGCTTGAGAATGCATTGCTCGAAAATGGCGGCAGCCCCTTCTCCGGCATGGAGATTGGCAATATGGCCGCGCTTAAATATTATGTGCAAGCCAATTTCGGCATCGCCGTTGTTCCTGTCATTTCTGCAACACCAACGCCGCCTGGCACGGTTCTTAACACAATTGACGATTTGGATTCCGGTTTAGTCACAGGCTTACTTCGCAAAATGAATGCCAGCACCTTCAGCTTGGCGACAGAGAGTCTCGTCGAAATTTTCCGTAAAGAGCTGACGAGCACAGTATCGTCTGCCTCTTGAGAGATGGTTAGCGAAAGAATAAAAAGAGGCTGAACCCCTGTAATTGCGAAGCAGGTATATACCCTATCGGTCATAAACGAAAAAACGAGGCTGTTTCACAAAGTCTAGAATGACTTTTGCGACAGCCTCGTTTTATACGTCGTCTTGTTTGGTGGACACCTGAACTGGCTGAACTGGATCGTTCTTCCGTTTCCAGTTTTTCGGGTTAAGGTAGCTCCTGTATTTCTTGGCGACCTCTTTGCCTAATACAATGCCCCCCGTCCAGAAGGTAACCTCACTGAAAATAAGCAATCCTGCAATCCATTTGGCCATATCGCCTCCCGTATGTACAATGAATGGGATCGTTAATGCACTTATTAATGCGATTGCTGACAATATTAACGAGCTAATACCTAGTTTCTTCGACATGTCATTTCCCCCTTAGGTTTCAAATAAAATCCGACCCGTTTGCGAAAGATCATAGCCCTGAATCGGTCGAAGCTCATGATGGAATGCTTCTGACTGCAGTACCTCTTTAACAGCTTCAATCCATGCCAGATTCTCCGGTTTCTTCAACATGACAAGATCTACGCGTTCCTTAATTAATGGGATGAAATCCACCCCCCCGACCATGTAAGCCGCCTTCTCAATCCCTACTCCGAAGTTCGCTTCGCCAAGTGCCACTTTCCCTGCGACACCCATGTGATTAGATTCTTCCTGCTCGTACCCTACCATTAGTTGACTAGGGATGCCATGAAGTCTAAGTTGCTCATCTAAGAGGACGCGTGCACCAGAGCCCTTCTCCCGATTTGCAAGCCGTAAATGGGGTTGCTGGAGATCTGCCCAGCCGCGAAGTTGCTTAGGGTTCCCCTTTTGAACATATAAACCTGCTGCACGAGAAACCAAATTCACTACAACATAGGAAGATCCAATCAGTAATTTCCGAATATAGGGAATGTTATATTCACCAGTGTCACCGTCCAATAAATGCGTACTGACTATGTCTGATTCACCTTTATACATTGCAATTAGGCTGTCTAAGCTGCCGACGTAGGAGCGGAGTGGTCTGATCTGCGGGGCTTTTTTCTCCAAATGTTTGGCCAAAATATCCAAACTAACATCCTGACCGGTTATGACAATGGCATGCTGCGATGCGGTCTTTGTTGTGATATGCGGTTGACTTGGAACGCTTTCTTTGGGCTCGGTCTTGATTGCAACCCCTCGGCCGCTTTTGGCCCGTACTTTGTAAGCCTCAAGATCCGCTGCATCTACCCGCATTTGCTTGCCAACGCGATAAGCGGGGAGATCCCCTTTCTTGATCAAATCATAGACCGTTAGCTTGGAGATTTTCAGGAGTTTGGAGATGTCTTCCGTTGTATAGGATATGTCGCTTGTCATCATTTTCCTCCATACGTCGATGTCTCCTTCTATCATAAGCGCAAGACCTAGGTAATTCAAACTTTAGTTATTTACGTTCTTATGATGATCAACTATAATTATTTATATCTAAACCATACTATTTATAATTAAATAGATAAATAATTTGTTGTGGAGGGGTTCCTATGTTAAAAAATGTTATGTTTCGTTCTATGCTATTTCTTATTATCTCTTGTTCTGTAGCAACAGGATGTGCCAAGCAAGTGGAACAATCCAATGTCGAACTAACCATTTCAGCGGCAGCCAGTTTAACGGATGCCATGAAAGAGATTCAAACCAACTATGAGAAGACACATTCACACATTAAACTGCAGTTTAATTTCGGTGCTTCCGGCGCCCTGCAACAGCAAATTGAGCAAGGCGCTCCAGCTGATGTCTTCCTGTCTGCTGCTAGCAAAAACATGAAAGAACTCGTTGATAAATCATTCATCGATGCATCACAGCAAAGTAATTTGCTCCTTAACGGCTTGGTGGTCATCGTTCCCGTAGAAAGCAAATCGAATGTGCAAAAGCTTGAAGATCTATCTGGACCTAGTGTCACGCATATTGCTGTCGGCGAGCCTCAAACCGTACCCGCCGGCACCTATGCCAAAGAAGCTTTAACGAACGCGAAGCTCTGGGATCCGCTGCAAGCCAAAATCGTGCAAGGCAAAGATGTCCGTCAAGTCCTTACCTATGTTGAGTCTGGGAATGCAGAAGCAGGCTTCGTGTATAAAACAGACGCGTTAACGTCTACGAAGGTGAAAGTTGCCTTCACCGTCGATCCCAAATCCTACAAACCAATCGAATATCCTGCTGGTATTGTCAAAGCGAGCAAACATACCAAAGAAGCAACTGAATTTTACACTTTTTTGAAAAGTAAAGAAGCACAAGACATATTCGTGAAATTCGGCTTCACAATGCCTCAATAGCGATGGACGCTATCACATGGAGTGAGTTTGTTTCACCGATTATGCTGTCTTTGAAAGTCGCATTGGTTGCCAGCATCTTCGTTCTGGCACTCGGCGGATATGCGGCATGGCTAATGAATAGGAAGAGCTTCCGTGGGAAGTCTTTGATCGAGACGGCCTTTATGCTGCCGCTGGTGCTGCCACCTACGGTAGTTGGATTTATCTTGCTCGTTATGCTCGGCAAGAAGAGCTGGATTGGCACTGTGATGGACACTTTGTTCCATCAATCAATTATTTTCACCTGGGGGGCGGCCGTGATCGCTTCGATCGTTGTCGCTTTCCCCCTTGTTTATCAAACGATGAAGACCGGCTTCGCCTCGGTCAAGGCAGATCTTGAGTACGCCGCGCGCTCCGCGGGAGCTAACGAGTGGCAGGTGCTATGGTATATCACCTTGCCACTCGCGTGGCGCTCGGTCCGTGCAGCGTACATCCTTGGCTTCGCGCGTGGACTCGGCGAGTTCGGCGCCACCTTGATGATTGCGGGCAATATTCCGCATCGCACCCAAACGTTGCCAACCGCCATCTACATCGCGGTCGAGGCAGGCAATCACACGTTAGCCTGGTGCTGGGCCGGCGCGATCATTGCCATTTCATTCGGCTTCTTGCTGCTGGCTAATCGGAGGGACCGCGGGGAGGAGTAGGATGCTGTACTCCACCGTTCAGATAGATGGAACACGCCATCTGTGTGGGCCAAACTAGCTGGCTCTGTACTCGATTGAATCACTTCTACTCCTCCGTTCAGATAGATGGAAAACCTACATTTATTTCAGTCAAATTAGAGTTATTTATTGAAATATATGGAAAATATGTAATTAACATCAACATTTCCTGTAAAAACATATTTTACCGGAAATTTAAATGTACATTTTCCATCTAAGTCAATTTTCACTTGATTTCCCAGGAAAATAACTGTACTTTTTACAGTTAAAACTATCACGACCACCATACAAATACACAGCAAAAATCCACCTATCCGTTAAGGATGGGTGGATTTTCAGTTCAACTACTTGGCATCCGCCGCGCATCGAAATCCAATGTTGCCGGTTGAGCTGTCTGGTGTATTTTTACTGCGTGCAGCAACACGATAACGATTGCAGTAGGAACGGTGACACAAATATGAGCCGCCACGAAGAACGCGCGTGTCTCCAGATGGAGGGCCTACAGGGTTGTCCTTTGATCCCTTCACATGATAATTAGGACTGAACCAATCAGAGCACCACTCCCACACGTTGCCTGCCACGTTATATAAGCCGAATGCATTGGGTTCGAATGCTTTGACAGGTGCTGTTCCTGCGTACCCGTCACTTTGATTGTTTTTGTCAGGAAACTTCCCTTGCCAAATGTTACACATATGTTTTCCGCCTGGCTTAAGCTCGTCTCCCCAAGGATAGCGCTTCTGGGTCAATCCACCGCGAGCGGCAAATTCCCATTCGGCTTCTGTCAGTAGACGTTTGCCTGCCCATTTGCAATAAGCCATCGCATCGCTCCATGAAACATGAATAACGGGGTGATCCCAGCGATCTTCAACGTGTGAATCGGGGCCTTCCGGATGCAGCCAATCGGCCCCCTCCACCACCCACCACCATGGAGTTTGTTGGACTTTATTCTGCACTTGCGCTGCCGTTGCTTCGGACACAAACAAATGAAAAACAAATGACCAGCCAAAGGATTCCGCCTCTGTTTGGTAATTCGTCGCATCAACAAATTGATTGAACTCTGCATTCGTAACTGCACAAGCGTCTACGTAGAAGGGTTTTATGTTAATCTCACGTACCGGTCCTTCACCATCCGCAGGGAAACCTTCACGATCATCCGTTCCCATTAGAAATTTTCCACCAGGAATGAATATCATGCCATCTTTGTCAATTTGGCGAGCCGTCCCTAATGTTTCAACTGACATTATCGCTTCGGGATGTGCTGATGGTTGATCGGATGACGCGCGGCTGGCTGAGCAGCATGTTGGTTTATTCGTTTCCATAACTGTCGTCCTCTCACTTTCGTTAATATGCAGTTAACTAAATATAGCAATTCCGACGAGTGCCGACAATACAATCGTGGCAAGTGGATGCCATTTGTACTTTTGGACAACGATAAACACGCCAGCCGCGATTCCTACAGTGAACAAAACTTCCCACGAAAAAAGCTGTTGCGTACGATCCGAGAAGCCAAAATGAATGGCCGCATAGACAATTAATCCAGTTACAATCGGTCTCAACCCATAAAACGTGGTGTGCACCGCTCTACTTTGAACTATTTTATAAAAGAAAGAAGAAATGATAATTACAATAACTAAAGACGGTAATACCATGCCAATCGTTGCAATTAGAGCACCAAGAATGCCATCTGCTTTGTAGCCAATTATCGTTGCTGTATTCGTTGCAATTGGCCCAGGTGACATTCCTGCCGCCGCTACACTCTGAGCAAAATGCTCTGTCGTCATCCATTTATGCTGCTCGACCTCATGCTGAATAATTGGGATCATCGCATAACCGCCGCCGAATGACATGAATCCTATTTTCAAAAAAGTAATAAAGAGTTCCCATAACACCATCTACTTCGCCCCCCCTCTCATATCCCATCCGCGATGTAATAATCGTAGTAGGTGTAGCCATTATAGGAGGTGTGTACAGGTTCTTTGCCTTTTTCCAAGCTAATTTGGAAGCCAAACGTTTCTTTCACTTTGACAAAAACAAAACCAATAAATAAACCGATGAGTATCATGAAGAGCGGGTTAATAGGAAGCAGCAACAGAATCGCTACCGTGCTAATTGCCGTAACTAATGTCGTTTTATCAAAAATCGCCGAACGAGCCATATTATATGCCGCTAACACGATGAGTCCAATGATTGCTCCATGAATGCCTTTGAATGCGGCCACAACTTTCGGATCCGCCTGCATGAAAACCAAGAAAATGCTAAGTGTTAACGCAATTAGAAATGTTGGTAAAGCGATGCCGATGACGGCTGCCGCTGCACCAGAGATACCAGCCATTCGATAGCCAATAAATGCCGATGCATTGATACCGATCCCACCAGGAGCAGAACCTGCTATGGATATGATGTTGGAAATCTCGTCTTGTTTGACCCACTCTCGCTTTTCGACTACTTCCCGCTCAATAACGGGAATCATGGCATAGCCGCCGCCAAACGTGGATGGTCCGATCTTAAGAAATGTCCAGAATATATCCAAACAAAGATGTAAGTGATGCTTTCGCATATGGATTCCTCCTTTAGCCCATTTGTATGGTAAATCAATTATACCCCACTTAACTCCAAAATGGAATAAACATTTTAGATATTAGGATTAATCGAAATTAATCCGGCAGTATTCACGAAAATATAATCCGTATAATCCGATCATTTCACTTAGTTTTATTCACAATGATTTTAAGTGTTTGTAGATAAAGCGAGCAGAAGGGCATGATTTAATCGAAGTTAGCGGATAGGTGTCTACGTTCGGTGATTTCCGGAGAGTGTAGGTCGCATTTTGACTTTCGGCTTCAGCGCGGCGCTCTTGGGTACGTGTAAGTCGATTTTTTCGACTTTCGGCCGGTTACTTTACTCCCTTGACACCAAATAGTCAGGAATTTCCGAACTAATTTCACTTTACTCCACTCTTAAGTACGAGTAGTCCTAAATATCCCAACTAAATCGACCAAATTACCTTCAGCGAGTGAGAATCGGCAATTTAGTTGGGTAAATTAGGACTATTAGCGATTTCCCACCAATAATCTTCATTTTAATTCGGAAATTTCGGACTAATCTTGCTTCTCCCAAATTTGCGCAGTAATGGTAATGTTGTCTTGTTATGTTGTCTTGTTATGTTGTCTTGTTATGTTGTC
>NZ_LYPB01000090.1:0-64625 GCF_001653565.1 Paenibacillus oryzisoli | reverse complement strand
GTCTTGTTATGTTGTCTTGTTATGTTGTCTTGTTATGTTGTCTTGTTATGTTGTCTTGTTATGTTGTCTTGTTATTTAGTCTTCTCGTGTAGTTTGGTTTCGCATTCTGGTTCTGTTCTCTAGTTCCATAGTCCGTCGTTGTACGTCTACTACACCCGAGAATGCACGAATAGCCAAGAGATGGATTTCCATCTCTTGGCTTCACCTGAAACTTTTCACCTTTTTCCTGCTATCTGCCACACACAACCTATTACCTGCCACTGTCACCAGACACCTGCTACCTATCACATTTTTCTGCTATCTGCCGACTGCCACTTGTTGCCTGTCTCCCGCCACCTGTTAGGCATACTCAATTAATCTTAATCAACGCCACAATGCAAGCAACTTCCTGGAACGGAGGACTTCTCCACATTCCTACGCTGCTTGTTTACGAAAAACGAAGTTAGAGGCTTCCATGCTAACGACGATATCCAGCGCACAAATTTGCTCATATGCCACAATTAGCTTCTCGTGCTTCGGACATCGCAAACTAAATACTAGGTGCATGACAGGGCTTTCTCCTGCTTTTCCTACTATTGGCGAATGAGCACTCTCTGGCATCATCTTGAGATGCATCACCTGTATGCCCTGTTCCCCAAAACGAGCGGTTAGCGAGCTGAGAAAACCGGGATGCTCGTTAATCATAATTTCAACTTCATGTGTTCGTCGGTGCCGGATGATGTGCTTCTCCAACTTATTCAAGAGGTACAGGCTGATGAGGACTAAAAAGGTACAAACCAGCGCTCCGGTAATAAAGCCTGCTCCGACACTTAAGCCAATGGCCGCTACAAGCCACACGGAAGCTGCGGTCGTCAATCCTTTGATGACATTGCCATTTCGCAGAATAGCGCCTGCACCAAGAAACCCGATACCGCTGACAACCTGTGCAGCCAATCTAGACGGATCAATACGGACATTTGGCTCATTCACAAATTCAGAGAATCCATATTCGGATAGGAGCATAATGGTCGCTGATCCTAAGCACACTAGAATATGCGTCCGAAAGCCTGCTGCATGATTGTTCCATTCCCTTTCCAGACCAATCAAGCCGCCTAGAATGACGGCCAATACCATACGAATAACTAAATCCAAATGACTAATGTGCCAGACACTATCGGCGGCAGCTATCATTGCGAAACCTGAAGCGAATCGGTCAGCCATTGGTTCAACTTCACGACTTCCGAACCGGCAAGCATCATAATGCCTACGCCATGATTGTCATTTTTGACAGTCAGCAGATCCTTCTTATAGTAGTCAGCTGTAAATGCATATCGGGAGCCACTGCATACACCATGCACATTCCCTTGCGCATCGATCGCAATACGGGTTAGACCATCCCACGCTTTCAATGCCGCTTCAATAAAGCGTTGTGGTTCTTTGAGCCAACCAAAGCGAACACCTCTTGCAAATGAATAGGCGAACATCGCTGTACAAGAAGCTTCTTCATAAGCATCTGAATCATTTAAAACCTGATGCCAAAGCCCGCTTTCCGCTTGGAGATCTGCATATCCACCACACAGCTCATTGAAGAACTCCGCAAGCGCAGGCCGCGCTTCATGTGAGGTTGGCAAGGCTTCCAACACCTCTGTTAGCGAAAAGAGAGTCCAACCATTGCCACGTCCCCAAGGAATGCCCGTCGCCATGCCATATTTAAAATCAAACACATGCGACATAATGCGCTCTTCCGGCATATACAAATACTTGCGGAACAGCAAGAATTGCTTCGCAGCTTCATCCAGCGCATCCGATACGCCAGCGATTCGAGCATAACGGCAAAGAAACGGCGTGCTCATGTAAAGATCGTCTGCCCACATCGTATTTTCCGAGTACTCGTCTGCGCATATCCGATAGAAAGCTCCGTCTTCCTTACGTTCCAAGCTGTATAGAATAAAATCGGCAATTCTGTTGGCAATCGGCATAAACTTGGAAGCCTCATCTTCTTGATAGGCCTCCAACATCGCGGAGCCAAAGGAACCGCAGTTGTCCAGCATTTTCATCATAACCAATTGTTGATTGATGGCTGGGAACCCATACTGTTCACGATCCCACAGCGAATAATCGAACATGTCTGCACAGCTTCGAACGTGGTCCAGCGCATATTGGTTAATGTCAGGTCGCTCTAATAAGCGCCCCGTTTGCAACAATCCATAAATCGTAACACCAAGCGGGTAATCCCAACGTGCATAATTCGTCACATTGCCAACGGTCCATTTATTGCTCAGCATGGCGTTCTCATAGTAAGGGCGAATCCATGTCTCTGGACGATCCAAGCGCCAATAGGTTTTCTCTTCGGCATACACATCGATGGTATATACGCTATCCGTCTGTACCAGATCCTCGTAAGAGAAGGAAACGTTAGCAGACAGTGGCCCTAAGTATAGCCAAGGTTCCGCAGCACCATGAACCTGCTTCGGTAATCCGAACGGGACAACCTCTTCACCGATGGATACCTCCATCGTGAACCCCCAAGCATTATTCCCACAACTACTTCGAATAAGGAGCTGCTGTTGACCATAAGAAAGCGGCACCTCGACTTGAAATTCACCTGCCTCCGCAAGTTCCAGCACAACCTTGCCTTCCAGCCAAACAGTTAGTGCTCCAGCAGCATTTCCCTTCATTAGGCAAATTTCATGCCCCCGCTTGAGGTTGTTTAGCTGCGTCCATGCATAAGCCTGTTTACCAGGCTGTCTCCCAAATAGTCGTTCACAGGCAGGCAAGGAAAGCTCACTTTCCTCCCATTCACGACGGGGCAGCCAACTCAAGCTATTGTTCTTCTCAGAGGACATCGCATCCGGTAAGGAACGCCCCTCGAAAATATCATGGTCTATTGGCGAAGAAAACACCCAACCCGCTTGTCCTTTGCGTTCTGCAAACGGAGCTAGTACGTTCAGAATACGCACTTTGGCCTCATCGGAACCGAATAAGCAGCCAAATCCAGCTGCCGTATGCTTCGCTTTAATAAAGAGACGATTCCATCCTTTGACGAAATCCAGATTTAACTTCACTGTGGCATCCGGCTTAATCTCGTCAATGACTGTTGAGCGATAGGTCAGCTCGTCATTGAAAAAAAACTGAATCGGACCCAAACAGCCCAGCAATACATCCAAATTACGTTCGCTATCACTCCAAACTAAGGCATAGGCATAGGAGTATTGACCTGGCTTTGCCTCAGGAAATCTACGTCCCAAGTCAAGATCAAACATTCCTTTATCATTCTGCAATACGCCGCCACGACTGAATGCTCGAAATGCGAAGGGGACAGGTGGGTTCGCACCAATGTAGCGATCAGCAAGCACTTTCAATGTTTGCCTATGGTCATTCCCCAAACGGGTTTGTATACTCTCTTGTTCATTGAAATAGGTCGTCATAATGAACTTCCTCTCTACCGTAGACGGATCTTAAATGTCCGATCATAAGGCGTAACCAAGTTGACATGGACATATTGACATCCAGTTGGATGGTGATCCTCACGAACACTAGGCAGAATATGCTCATAGGCGCCCGAAGAAATTTCAATGACATCTCCGTCTGCTTCGTACTTCATAGAACCGCTTCGCAAGAAATACTTACCTTCTTCCCCGACAAGCAAATCATCCCCACTCACCGTGCCATCATTTCCAAAAATGAAGGTCAGCTGCGTGAAGACATCCTCACGCTCATCAGATGCTATATGGATCGTCCATTCCGAATCTCCAGACGTAATTACCGCTTGCAGTTCAAGCTGCTGCACATGCGTCATCGGCCGATGTTGGTGCGGCAACAAATACCATGGGCTGAGTGTCGAACCTGCCGTCCCTACAGGCAGGAGATGACGCGGAATCGGTCCGTTGTAGCCTTTTTCCAATACCGTATCCAGCTTATACCCCGCTTCGCTTGCCAGTAGATTCGTAAACTTCACAATACCCGGTGAGAACGACGTTGCAAGTTTGACTCCGAGTAGGCTTGCTTTCCCATGGCGCAGGGAGAAAAAGGACGGCGTTTGCGACATGATCGTCACACTTTGTTCCCCTTCTCGTATCCGAACCAACGGAGCTCCGAAAGCGAGATGCATGCTGCTATGCTGAATGTGCATATGATGGCCAATCCCATCGATTTGCTGTAAATGTTCCTGCATCGGGTGCTCGGCATTGATTACTTTCACATACCGATCTAGCAATGGTGCTCTTTCCAATTGAGAAATATCTGCCTCTGGGTAGAGGAGCATATTCATCAGAGGATGGTTATTCACACCTTCGTAGAAGCCTGTGATGAAGGATCCGGCATAATCGGCCATTGCAGCAAAGATAGGATCCTGGTCATACGCCGCCATTAAACGATAAATCGGAAAGTAGTTCGCCATCGTTGCGGTCTGACCGAAATCCTGACGTCCCGAGTAATCCGTAACCACTTCGCCTGACGGGTGAATTAAGTAGATCATCATCCGAAGATTACTTCGGACACATTCGATCAGTTCAGGTCGTTTCATCAAACGCCCCGTATGATATAGCGCAATATTACTAACTGCGTTATAGATCCCGTTACTGCGTTCTGTCCATTCCCCGTCCTCGGTAATATCCAAACCTTCAGCCAACCAATCTTCAGCTCGTGTTAGAAGCTCTGGTTGCGGGAAAATCTCATGCAACAACGAAAGCGCTGCAGTAATGACCCAGCGATGATTCGGTGTATGACAACCTCCAGTCAACATAGCTGGTATCGTGCGTTCCAAGAAGAGCTTCAACTTAGCTGTCACAGGCTCAAGCTCAACCCAGTCGTGTTTGTTCAGCAGTTGGTACATTTGTGTTACGCCACCGACTACGAAAGCCGTATCCGGGGGAGAATTGTAATTCGTAGAACCCAATGAAACCGTTCCATCCGCATGTTGTCTATTCAGCATGAATGCGACTGCTTTATCCAAGGCGATCAAGAGAACTCTATCGTGATAGTAACGAGAATCCGGATTTACCAACGCAGAAGCCCATCCTGCTATTATACGCGGTGTACTCATGTGATTAGCTCGTGCAATGCCCGTTTCATCGACAATACCACCAACATATTTGGATTGCGGATCAAGAATCTGCCCTTGCAGCGTAGCTTCCGTTAATTCATCATTCAAGCCAACTAAACGATTATAAATGGCATCCACGTAGATCACCTTACCCTTTCCTAGCCGCAATTTTACTGGTGATGAGGTTGTGACTCTCATGAATTTCATTTGGCTCACACAGCGCTTTGAGTTCATATACTTTCACTTTGGCATAATCGATGGCTTCTAGGAAATGGTCGAAATAGTTCAAATCCTTGCTGTGGACATAGGGACACCAGTGATCGGCAAGTTCCAGTGTTTCATGGATGTGGACACCATAAATATATTTCTGCACTTCTTGCAGCTCTTTGAGATTATCGTATAAGCCCATTCGATCCATCATCATCGCATGGCCGATATCGTACCATAAGTACACAGGGCTGCCCGCCAGGTTCTCACAGATCGTCTTTGCCTCCATCAAGGAAGGCATCTGATACGATCTGGAGCGAGTCTCAATGCCGATCGCGACATTCCAACCTTTTCGAGCCGCATGCTCGCTCACTGTCTCTAAACTTTCTTGAATCCTCTGTGTATACAGGGGACTTAAGCGATCCCGTCTTTCAATCATGACGCTCCACAATTTCTGATACTCTGGCGAATCCTTACCGTAGTCTCGATACAGCTTTTTTAAATCCACATCAATATTATAGTCAAAAGGTACTTCCCCTGGATGCACGACTACAGCTTTGGCTCCATAGCGATTGGCATATTCCATAGATCGGATAAGCAACTCGACAGAACGCTTGCGCTTCGCTTCATCATCAAACCCCAGCATGACGGAGTCTGTATCATAGTCCTTATCGTTGATGAATGGGAATACGTTGTGTACACTGGATACACCGATTTCTCCCCTTTCAATCATAGGATCAATCGTTGTCATCATTTCTTCTGTCACATTATAGTTAAGCTCGACATTACGAAAGCCCAGCTCTTTAATTTCCTCAATCATGCTACGTCCTACGGTATGCTTCTTAATGTTCCAACACGTTGAAAACGAATATTCCCCTTTATCGATCATGTCTCTACCTCCTGGTTTTATTCTGAAAGGTCACTCAGCTTCATGATAGCACCATATCGTGCAGATAAGGTGGATGCTTCCATTAAACGGGTTAAATCATAAGCAAGCCCAATATTCTCTGTCGCCGTCGTTCCCATTTGAATATGCGATATCCATTGCTCGAAAGCGGAAGGGAGTTTGGGTAAATTCGTCACTTCTTGCCACCCTGTAGTTGCTTCTCCTGACATTTTGGAGCTGCGAATGCGTAATTTGTCATCGGTTCGGGCATACATAAGATTACCTTCTGTTCCTTGAATCTCCATATCGAATTGCGAATAGCTATTAACGAACCCCGCTTCCACTATACCCAGTGCACCACTTGGATAACGTAATGTGACTACCGCACTATCTTCGACTTCACGATTGGTAATATAGCCGAAGCTTGCGCTTACACTTTCGGGTAATCCCAGAAACAAACGAGTTAAGTACATGGGATGACATCCTAGATCCATCAATGCCCCACCACCGCATTGCTCTAAGTTGAAGAAATGGGATGGAAGTGCGCCGTCTGGATGTTTCTCTGTTCGCAATGCACCGTTATGTGCAAGCCGTATTCGTACAGTAGTTATCGTTCCAAGAAGACCGTCGCGAATACAAGTTAACGCTGCTTGTGCGAATCCCATATAAAGACGCGGTAAGGACACGGTTAGCTTAACCCCTGTTTCCTCGACTACGTTAAGTATTTCTTGGCATTCTTTGGTCGTCGTAGCTACAACTTTTTCTGTGAAAATATGCTTACCAGCTCTTGCGGCTGCGATAATGACCTCATGATGTCGATTGGTAGCTGTACCTACAATGACTGCGTCAATTTCAGGATTTCTCAGAAGCTCATCTAAGTTTCCGTAAAAAGGAACACGGAGTTCCGCCGCTTTTTCTCGGCCTCGCACCTCAATTTCGTCCCAAACCGCTACAATTTCGGTATCCACATGTTCGCCAGCAAGACGTGCATAATCTTTGGCATGGACGTGCCAGAAGCTCAACATCGCCACTTTTATCATCGTTCGACTGCCCTCTTTTCTTATTTTTCAATCAAAATAGACAGCTTTCCCCGTTCGATTCGATTCATAGATCGCTTCAAGAATCTCAGACACAACACAGGATTGTTCAGGTGTTACGACTGGTTCTGTATCATTGATAATGGCATGAATCCATAAGCGAATTTCTTTATCCTGCATTGTTTCTTTCTTACCTTCATAGAAATCTGCGCCTTTCGCTACGAATTGCATGTGGTTTACATAAAGTCGGCTATGCTTTTCACCATTAATACGTAAGCCATCTTGCATATCAGCGCCGCCCTCTGTTCCGCAAAGGGTAGTTTTCGCTTCCTTCGTATCGAGTGTATTCAGCGCCCAGCTCGCTTCCACCATAATCGTTGCACCATTCTTCATAACGATCATGGCAAAAGCCGAATCCTCAACCTTGAACTTCGCTGGATCCCAAGGTCCCCAAGAATTGGCCGCATGTTCCTTACGTGAAAGTTTATGATAAGCGGTGCCCAGCACCACCTTAGGTTCATAGTTATTCATTAGCCACAGCGTTAAATCGAGTGCATGTGTACCAATATCAATCAGCGGCCCGCCGCCTTGCTTCTCTTCATCCAAGAATACACCCCAAGTGGGAACGCCACGTCGGCGAATGGCATGAGCTTTGGCATAATAAATCTCACCCAAATCCCCATCCTCAATCACTCGTTTCAAATGTTGGCTGTCAGCGCGAAAGCGATTGTTATAACCAATTGTTAATTTCTTACCTGTACGTTTAGCAGCTTCCACCATACGACGCGCATCTGCTGCTGTTTTCGCCATCGGCTTCTCGCACATGACATGCTTGCCTGCTTCCATTGCAGCAATCGAGATTTCAGCATGTGTGTCATTCGGTGTACAAATATGAACGACGTCAATCGTTGGATCTGCGAGTAATTCGCGGAAATCATCGTAGACGATGGCTCCAGGTGCGCCAAATTTCTCAGCCGCCTTGCTTGCACTCTCCCGACGAATATCGAAGAACCCCGTAATTTCAACCTCTTCAATTTTGCTCAAGCTAGGTAAATGCTTCCCCGTTGCAATACCACCACAACCAATGATCGCTACTTTCACTTTATTCACTGTTGGTTCCCCCCACGATGTACAACTATTATCTGCCTATTTAAAGAAGATGCTGGACTTCGATGAGAGACCTGCATGTGCAGGCACTCCGTATCGAAATCCAGCTCCTCTAAGGTACGATTACTTGTTTACAAATTCCATTTGTTGTTTGATGATTTCTTTCGCATCTTTAGCTAGGAATGCTGTATCTTTATTCTCTGCATACCATTTGTTCATGAAATCTTCAAGCTGTTTGCCGCCTGCTTTATCCCAAGCTGCTTTTGCATCGCTAATCGCTTGATCTGCGGAATATTTGGAACCGCTAAGGATCGCTTTAACGAATAGATCGTTTTTCTCTTTAAGAATGGTTGTATTAATAACTTGAAGATCAGCAGGATATACTGGCATATGATCTCCTAGTGTAATACCTGGATACTCTCTTGCTGGATCGAAGTAAATCTTCTGAGCAGCTTTGAACAATTCCAATTGAGCTTTTTGTTCAGGTAACAAATCAGGATTGGATAGAGGAGCCAATGCATAGTTACATTTATCAACACCTGATGAGAAGAACATCGCGTAATCCAAAGCGTATAAAACCTCATTTTTGTGCTTCTCCGGATCAAGAATTTGCGGACAGCCGTTTACGCCTTTCTTCCAGTGCGTGCCTTCGTCGCCATAGATTATCTTACGCGCAGTTTCCGGCTTCATCATGAAGTCAAGATAGCGGCCTACCGCTTCTGGGTCCTTTGCCTTGGCATTCACAACGGTTGTCATTTGAATAGGATTATCGATTGCTCCCGTGAATGTTCCCATCGGTGATTTCGGGTAGCCGAGTGGCGCCACTTCACCATTAGGATTGTTCTTTTTGAAAGTAGATAATTCAAGGTCCGCAGAGAATCTAACAAAAATTCCCATTTTACCATTTAGGAAGTCTTGTTTGGCCTTGTTGCCGTCTTTATCATTAATATAGTCTTTGTCTACGATGCCAGCATCATAGAGACTCTTCTTAAACGTAAGGGAAGCTTGTTCTTTGTCCCATGCACGAACAACTTTGCCATCTTTAATATCCCAAGCAAGCAATGTTGCTGAAGAACTTTCACCGAAAATCTCATTGAGCGCTTGCTCCGAATACGTACTCATGTTCATGCCGTACGTATCTTTCTTGCCATTGCCGTCTGGATCTTGCTCAACAAACGCTTTCGCAACGTTATATAATTCTTCCGTTGTTGTCGGCATAGAAAGATTCAGCTTCTTCAACCAGTCGGTACGGATGTAAAGAATGTGAGCAGCTGTCGCTTCTTTTACTTTACCGATCTCGTACAATTTACCGTCAGGTTTTGTCCCTGCTTTTTTCAATTGTGGATATTGGGCAAGTAATTTCGAGTATTCAGGCATGTATTGTAAAATATTGTCAATTGGCATCAATTGTTTTTGATCATACAAACTGCCTCTGAACGGTGTATTGTACTCATTGATGATATCGGGAGCAGAACCGGAAGCGAAAAGAACATTTAACTTTTTCGTAGAATCGCTGCGTAGAATTGGAACTTGCTTTACATTGGCAGGTCCATTTTGGTTAATGAACTTGGTCCAACGATTATCTTCGTAAGTACCTTCGGAAGCTGGTACGCTTCCACGATCATAAATCGTCACCGATACATCCCCACGTTTAGCTGGTGTTGCCGCAGTAGTTGCGCTTGAAGACGTTGGTGCTTTTGACGCTTCTTCTGCTTTTTTATCACTGCTGCAACCTACTAATGTCGCCCCTAGTGCCACAACCCCTACTGATACGCCAAGCAATAACTTCTTGTTTTCCATGTGCATTTTCCCCCTACAAATTTTTTATTATAACGTTTTGAGAAACGGGAACACCTGTTTCATTAACCCTTAACCGATCCAAGCATAACACCCTTGACAAAATACTTTTGCAAGAATGGATATACGACCAGCATCGGTACAACCATAACGACGACACCGACAGCTTTCACCATCTCCGTAGCAACGGTTTGCTGTTCCTGAATATTAAGCGAAGGAGAGTTCAGCAAGTCATTTTTTTGCAGCATCCCTTGGACAACTACGGTTAAATTCATCAATTCACCTTTATTGATGTACATGAGAACGTTCATAAACGAATTCCAGAAGCCAATGCCATAGAATAACGCAAGGGTTGCCAGCATGGGAAGTGAGAGCGGCAAGATGATCCGAATAAGTAAGGAAGTATCGTTACACCCATCAATTCGTGCAGCTTCCTGCACTTCATAGGGAATATTCTCGAAATAACTTTTCATAAGAAGCATATTGTACGTACTGATGAAGCCTGAAAGCCACAATGCCCAATAGGAGTCAATAAGGTGCATACTCTTAATCACGAGATAGGTAGGAATCAACCCTCCCGAGAACAGCATAGTAAACACCATACCTAGAACCAGATACCGTCTCCCCATCAGATATGATCTTGACAACGGATACGCTGCTAGTATCGTACCCAACAAACTCAATGCCACACCAATCACAGTAATAATAATACTATTTTTAAAAGCACTCACAGCAGGGCTGGCGAGGAAGAATATTTTATAGGCTGTTAACTCTATACCGACAGGCCAGAAGAAGACATGACCAGATTCAACGGCCGAACGCTCACTTAGAGATAGCGCTATGATATGAATAAATGGGAGAATACACGTTAGGGCGATTAATGCGAGCACTAGATAATTGATGGCATAAAATATTTTTTCGCCGTTTGTCGCTTTCATACTAATCCTCCTTCCACGAATGTCGAACCTGATGTATAGGTGATGCTAGAAGAGTGCTTGATCAAATTTTCTAGCAATTCGATTTGCTATAAGTACAAGACTGCAACTAATGATGGATTCAAAAAATCCCATGGCTGTCGTTAAACTAAACTGTGCATTTCCTAAGCCAATTTTATAAATATACGTACTTATAACTTCTGACACATCCGAAACTCCAGCATTCTGTAAGTTATAGACTTGGTCAAATCCTACTTCCATAATCTTGCCCATTGCTAATATAAGTAATAAGATAATTGTGTGACGAATACCAGGAATTGTTACGTGCCACATTTGCCGCCACTTTGTAGCCCCATCCATGGCAGCTGATTCATAGAGAGAGGGATCAATAGTCGTAAGTGCAGCTAGATAAATGATGGTACTGAAACCCATTTCCTTCCAAACCCCTGATCCAACAAAAATGGCTAACCAAGATTTGGACTCATACAGGAAAGTAATCGGTTCAATTCCAAAGAGGCCGAGCACCTTATTGATTGAGCCGTAATCAGTTGCGAATAGTTCTAATACGATACCGGAAACAATAACCCATGAGAAGAAATGCGGTAGATAGACAATGGTTTGCACCCATCGTTTGAACCAAGATTTCCTCACCTCATTCAGCAAGATTGCAAGGAATATCGGCATTGGGAACCCAAATACCAAACTCAGAAAACTCAACCAAAACGTATTCCACAAAATTTGGAGCGTATTCGAGCTTGAGAAGAGAATGTGGAAATTCTTCAGTCCTACCCATGGACTTCCTAAAATACCATCAGCAAAGTTATAATTCTTGAAAGCGATAACAAGTCCGCCCATAGGCCAATATTTGAATAAAATATAGTAAGCAATAACAGGAACCAGCATGATAAACAAAGGAATGTTCTGCTTCAGCCTTCTTCGTCGTTTTAGTCGGAAAGCACTTCGCTCACTTTGAGTCATCTGGATGTCAGGAGTTTTAATTATATTCCCATTCATGTTTGCCTCACTCCTTTACTTTAATCTTATAACCCTATGATATAAGTTTTTATAGGAAAAACCCTTAAAATATTATAGAAGAAACTATAAATTCATTGGGTCATTATCTGCCAGATTACTCAGGATTTTCTTCTTTCTTTACGGGACTATCGTATGTACAAAAGGCGAGCTCCCCCTTACCTCTTAGGGGAGTTCGCCTTTGCTTCAAGCATGTATACCACAGACAGTCTGCTTCAATAATTTACTCTCAATTGTTGGAACCTGACCATTGCGGTACGATCTTGTACTTAGATCCAGTACATGTAGTAAATGTAATACAACCTGAATGTTCCAATGATTGAAAAGTAACTTGTCGCCCCTCTTCATCCAATACCAGTACCGGTATGCGAGAATGAATCGTACACGGTTCGCCATTCAAAGATTCGATCGTCGCTTCGCTCAGACTACTGCTTTCCCAGCGTAAATTGACCGTGAACCCTCCACGCGCCCGCAAACCGTTAATAGAACCGGAGACCCAAGTATCGGGAAGCGCTGGAAGCAAGTGAAGAAAACCTTTATGAGACTGCAGCAACAATTCCGATATGCCAGCTGTAGCAGCAAAATTGCCATCGATTTGAAATGGCGGGTGCGCTCCAAACATGTTGGCATAAACCCCGCCCCTCTGTGAGACCCACTTGTCCGGCTTCACGAGCTGCAACATATTATAGATAAGCCGTTCCGCGCGATTACCATCTTGGAAACGGGCCCATAAGCCTATTTTCCAACCGAGACTCCAACCAGTCCCCTCGTCTCCGCGTCTATTTAATGATGTACGCGCCGCCTCATACAAATCGGGCGTAACCTCTCCATTAATTTGGCGTCCAGGGTATACGCCGAACAAATGTGAGACATGACGGTGATTCATGTCCTCTTCCTCGAAATCGCTAGACCATTCCTGAAGTTGTCCAAACTGTCCAATTTTCAGTGGGAATAGCTTACTTCTCGCCATCGAGAGCTCGGATCTGAAATCCTCATCGACATGCAGTACTTCAGCAGCTTCCAAGCAATTCGAAAACAAATCCCAGATCAATGATAAGTCCATCGTCGAAGCTACGCTTACAGCTGCTTTCTCACCGTCACAACTAACAAATTTATGCTCCGGCGACGTGGAAGGAGCTGTGACAAGATATCCTTCCTGATCCTTAATGAGCCAATCCAAACAAAACAATGCAGCTTCCTTCATGATTGGATATGCTCTCTCACTTAGGTACACCTTGTCTCTGCCAAAGGCGAAATGTTCCCAGAGATGCTGACTAAGCCAGACACCGCCCATTGGCCAATATGCCCAAACCGGATCGCCATGTCCATAATCGCCTACGGGTGCACTCTGAGCCCAAATGTCTGAATTGTGATGCGCTGTCCAACCACGGACACCGTAATTGATCTCTGCGGTGCTCTTCCCGTTAACCGATAAATTCCCAATAAAGTCGAGCAGCGGGCCATGGCATTCAGGTAGGTTGCAAGTTTCTGCGAGCCAATAGTTCATCTCCGTATTGATGTTCAATGTATAATTGCTGCTCCACGGCGGTCTTGTCTCCTTATTCCAAATCCCCTGCAGGTTAGCAGGCTGCGTCCCCTCGCGTGAACTGGCGATCATCAAATATCGGCCATACTGAAATAATAATTCTACTAAGCCCGGATCCTGAGCCCCAAACTCAGAAATTCGTTGGTCTGTTGGCATATCGGCAGGACTGATCGTCTTCCCAAGTTGAATGTTAACTCTATCAAACAAGCTGCGATAATCGTGGACATGCTTATTGCGAAGCTCCATATAAGAATGCTGCATCGCTTCCGTCAAATATGTTTCTGTAATAGCTAGTGGATCTCTACCTTCTCTGCCCGGAGAGCGATTAAAGCCATTAAAACTTGTTGCCGCACTGAAGTAAAGCGTGACACTCGTGGCTCCTCGAACATGCAAACCAGCTTGGTCTGCATGGATGTACCCATCATCCATAACAATCGCGAGTCGACCTACGAAAGACATCGCCTCTCCATCCTCTTGATCTTCGTATACAATTGGTTGATCAACAGGATAATAGCTTGGCGCCACCTGCACCGGTGCCTTCCCACGAATGATCCATTGACCATTCTCCTGGATCATACTAGCACGCAATAGGCTATCCAGACGCGCGGTAAAATGCAGCGAACCGGCTTGGCTGGACTGCAGACGAAGGGCAATAACCTGACTGGGGTTGGAAGCAAACATCTCTCGTGTGTACATTACATGACCGATCTGGTACTCGACCCGAGATACGCCTTCCTGCAAATCCAGCTCACGTTTATACGATTGCGCGATATCTCCATGTTCAAATACAAGTGTAAGATCGCCAAATGGCAAATAGGATTGCGTGTACGGCCCTAACATCTCCTTACACATTTGGTCAGCATCTGCATATCTACCTTCCGCCAAGAGACGACGTACCTCCGGCAGCACTTCCTTGGCACGCGGGTTATTCCAGTCTTTTGGCCCACCCGACCAGAGTGTGTCTTCGTTTAATTGAATCTTTTCTACCTCGATTCCACCGAAAATCATGGCGCCCATTCGACCGTTACCAATTGGCAGCGCTTCAGTCCATTCTTTAGCGGGACTTTGAAATAAAAGCCTCATTTCTCATCAACCCTTCAATTACTTTTTAACTACTATATTACTGTTCAAAGTTGGATTCATCGGTATTTTCACCGTATGACATATATGATTTACACTCCCATTGTAAAATGAGGAAATGTGAATGAATATGTATATTAATACGATGTATTTGCACAAAATTAAGGTATTTTTATGATGAAAATTAGCAACATCTTTGATCTCCCTCAGATTATTACCTAGTTACTCACCATGCGCTGAACTAAGCAAAATAAACGGCTACGCCGTCCTTTGAAGGACAGGAGCGTTTATCTAGAAATTCATCATAATTAGTAAGTAAAACTTATAATTTCTGATATTTATATGAAAAACTGCCTCCCCCTAAGGGAAAGCAGTTTTCGCTTCCATATACAATTACTTTGCCGGAGCTGTCGTGGATTGCCTGATAATGAGTTCTGGACGCATAACGATGCGTTGCTTGGCTTGTGATTTCTTCTGCAGTTCGAGAATCAGCAGATCGACGACTTGCTTGCCCATCGGCTCAATCGGCTGCGCAATCGTAGTTAGTGGCGGATCCGTTACCGAAGCTAGGATCGTATTATCGAAACCAATGACAGAGATATCCTCAGGAACACGAAGCTTTAGTTGCTTCGCAGCCTGCAAAGCGCCAATCGCAAGCATATCATTACAGCAGAAAAGCGCAGTCGGTCTCTCGCCGGCAGCTTTCTCTAGAAGTTCAATCGCTTCGCGTTTGCCGTCTTCGACAGTATACCTACAATTACGAACACTCCCTTCAGGGATCTCGATACCGGCTTCCGCAAGCGTGGTCATGAAACCTTTGACCCGTTCACGACTACTCGTAACTTTGGTGTGTTCGGCAAGTATCGCCATGCGAGTATGCCCAAGCTCCAAAAGATGCTGAGCAGATAACGTGCCACCAACGAAATCGTCAACAACAACGGTATGTACAGCCAAATCCGACATCTCCCGCGCAATCATGACAACCGGAATCGAGCGTTCCATGAGTGGTGTAAGCATTTCCTTATTATCCATCCCAGTCCCGATAATCATCCCATCTACACTTTTTTGCTGAAGTAAGTTCAGATATCGTTCTACACGTTCATCTTTATTATCAGTAGAGCAGATGACGAGACTGTATCCTAAATTATGACCTTGATCCTCCACAGCCCTAGCAATTTCTGCAAAAAAGGGATTGGAGATATCAGGGACAAGCAAGCCTAACGTATAGGTCTTCTTCCCAGTAAGTGCTGATGCGATGACACTCGGCTGGTAATTGAGCTTTTCCATTACTTTCAGAATTTCAGTGCGCCGTTCTTCGCTTATTTTACCTTTACCGTTCATGACTTGCGATACCGCTGCAATCGATACACCGGCTTCCCGAGCCACATCGTAAATGGTCGCCTTCATCGTACTACCCCATTTTTCTTGAAGAATACAGTTATTCCCCCATTATGACGGGGCTTCCCAGAACTTGCAACCGTCTTACGACTCGCTCGGCTTCGTCATGATCCAAGCATGGTCGGGGTCATTGTGAAATTTCCATATCCGCGTAGGTCCAGCCATGACATTCAAATAGTACACATCATAGCCAGGAGGCGCCGACACGGGGTGATAACCACGCGGAACTAGCACCGCTTCTCCATTTTTAACAACTAACGTCTCATCGAGTGAACGATCATCCGTATATACCCGCTGAACCGCAAAGCCTTGTTCCGGCTGAACACGGAAATAATACGTTTCTTCCAAAAAGGACTCTTCAGGAAGCGCATCACGATCATGCTTGTGCGGCGGATAACTGGACCAATGGCCATTCGGTGTAAATACTTCAACAACGAGCAAACTATCTGCCGGCTCGTTTTCAGGTAAAATATTATGAATATAACGCTCGATATTCCCATACCCACGCGTCTCAACGCCTACTTGCGCAGGAGCAATCAATCGCGAACGATGATTCCCCGCTCCAGGAGCTGAACAAACAGCAAGTTCTAATGAGGTTAACGCCGTTACTTCATAACTATCTTGGCTAGCCACATAAACGGAATACGGAGGAATTTGCTCAAACACGCTCATACGCTGACCAATTCCGAGCCATTGTTCTTCCTTCGTACGCACATCGGCTTTGCCGCTCAACAATACGAGGCATACTTCCTGATCGGCAGTTTCTCGTCGCAACGTTTCGCCAGCTGCCAACTGGACAACCTCGAAGCCAACATACTGCCAGTGGGCCGATTCCGGTGTTATTTGTAATAAGCTGCCTTCTTCATTCGGAGATGATGCAGGTGATACAATTAAGTTGGACATCTTCCTATCTCTCCTCTTATTAGGATAATGAAGTTTGTGTGAGCAGTTCCAACGCTTCGCTCACCTTCACAGGCCGACCCAAACGGGAAGATAACTTCGCAGCTAATGCAATACGCTCGGCTTGTACGCCGTCATCTCCGCTTACAGGAACAGCCTTATCGTTCAAAATTGCATCAATAAACATGTGCGTTTCTTCAACGTAAGCAGCTTGATAACGCTCGAGGAAGAAATGAAGCGGTTTATCACTCACAATGGAATCCGCGGTGGAGATGACAGCCGTGTTCGGATGATCATTCGCAACGACAACACTGCCTTTGTTACCGAACACTTCTACCCGTTGATCGTAACCATAGACAGCTTGTCGACTGTTATCGATTACTCCTAATGCACCATTCGCGAAACGAAGCGTAACAACCGCTGTATCCACATCGCAATGCTGGGCAAAATCCGGGTTGATTAGGACATTCCCTACCGCATACACTTCTTCAACCTCGCTGCCAGAAACGAATCGTGCCATATCGAAATCATGAATCATCATATCCATGAAGATACCGCCAGAAACTTTGACATACTCAATCGGAGGTGGGTTCGGGTCACGGGACGTAATTTTAATGATATGCGGATCGCCGATCCCCCCACTTTGCACGACTTCTTGAACACGTTTGAAATTATGATCAAAGCGACGGTTAAAGCCAATTTGCAGCTTCACACCTGCTTTATTCACTTCATCAATGGCTGACTGCGTTTGCGTAATCTCCATGGAAATCGGTTTTTCGCAGAAAATATGTTTACCCGCACGTGCGGCTTGACTAATCAAAGGTACATGCGTATCTGTCGAGGAACAAATGAAAATGGCATCAATATCGGAATGATGGATTAGTTCGTTGCTATCCTTTGTTACCAATGAAATGTTACGCGCTGCAGCCCATGATTCTAACTCTGGACCTGCATACAGATCACTTACTGCCACAATCTCAACTTGCGGGTTCCGCAATAAATTGTCCGCGTGAATTTTACCAATCCTGCCAGCGCCGATAATGCCAATTCTTACTTTTTTCATCCTATTGACCTCCTGCTTTCCCTGAACTGCCGAATAACTGAATCTTGGACCGTACCGATGCGATAATCGCTTCTCTTGCTGGAATTAAATAGTTCCGAGGATCGTAGGCATCTGGATGATCATTCAAATAGGTACGAATCGTCGCGGTACAAGCGATCTGATTATCTGTATTCACATTGATTTTGGCTGTACCGCAAGCAATGGCTTGACGAATTTCGTCATCTGGCAATCCGCTTCCCCCATGAAGCACGAGGGGTACACCTGTCAGTTCCTTAATTTCAGCCATTCGTTCAAAACCAAGCTTTGGTTGTCCGCGATAAGGACCATGTACCGATCCCAGCGCAGGTGCCAAGCAATCGATGCCTGTTTCCTGAACCATTGTCACGCAATCCTCAGCCACCGCATACATCCCGTCAGCATCATCTACTACTAGATCATCCTCACGTCCTGTGATTCGACCTAGCTCAGACTCCACAGATACACCAAGCACATGCGCAGCTTGCGTCACTTGACGCGTAACTTCGATGTTATGTTGGAGCGAATGATGGGAAGCATCGATCATCACCGAGGTAAATCCAGCGTGGATCGCTTTGATACATACTTCATAGGAGCTTCCATGGTCCAAATGAAGAGCAACGGGCACTGTAATGCCATAGTGCTCGATCAAAGCTTTCACCATGCCAGCGATACAGGGCAATCCGCCCATATAAGGAATGTAAGCCTCGCTTACACCAAGAATAACTGGCGCCTGTTCGAGCTGAGCCGCTTGCAAGATCGCCTGTGTGAATTCAAGATTATTCAAATTAAATTGCCCAACGGCATATTTACCTTCTAACGCTGTTTGCAGCATCTCTTTCATCGAGACGAGTGCCATACCAATCGCTCCTTTTCTGGCGAAACTCGCTGTTACCAGCGAGCGGTTACCATCTTTTTACGCGTATAGAATTCCACGCCATCCGTACCGTTGGCATGCAAATCCCCATAGAAGGATTTCTTCCAACCCGAGAACGGGAAGAATGCCATTGGGGCAGGTACGCCTAAATTGACACCAAGCATCCCCGCATCAATTGTTTCACGGAATTGGCGCACATTGCTGCCATCTTGCGTGAAGAGACAAGCGCCATTCGCGAATTCGGAACGGTTGGAAAGCTCAATTGCTTCTTCGAGCGTTTCAACGCGAACGATGGATAGCACAGGAGCAAAAATTTCATCTTCCCAAATTTTCATCTCACATTGTACGCCATCGAAAATCGTCGGTCCTACGAAGTAGCCCGCTTGCCCAGCAGCAGCGTCTTTACGACCATCGCGCACCATAATGGCACCTTCATTTTCACCAATTTCGATATATTTCAATGTACGTTCCTTATGCGAGCCACGAATGACTGGACCTAAGAACACACCTTCATCATTGCCGTTGCCAATCGTAATGGCATCTGCTGCTTCTAAAAGTTTGCTAACTAATGTATCCGCTACATCGCCTACAGCTACCACGACGGAACATGCCATACAGCGCTCGCCCGCAGAACCGAAAGCCGCATTCGTGATTTCTTTCACCGCAATGGACAAATTCGCATCCGGCATAACGATGGAGTGATTCTTCGCACCTGCAAGAGCTTGAACGCGTTTCCCGTTGGCGGCAGCCGTTTTGTATACATATTCAGCTACCGGTTGAGAGCCAACGAACGAAATGGCTTTAATATCTTTGTGCTCAAGTAGACCATTCACCACATCATGCGCCCCATGAACGATGTTCAGCACACCTGCTGGCAATCCAGCTTCGTGGAACAATTCTGCAAGGCGATTAGCCAGGTGAGGCGTACGCTCCGATGGCTTCAATACGAACGTGTTACCACAAGCAATCGCGAGTGGGAACATCCAGCAAGGTACCATCATCGGGAAGTTGAACGGCGTGATGCCGCCAATAACTCCGATAGGGTAACGGTACATACCCGACTCCAGATTAGAAGCAATGTCTGGCAGCTGTTTACCCATCATCAGGGTCGGTGCGCCAGCGGCGAATTCCACGCATTCGATGCCGCGAAGTACTTCGCCATAAGCTTCGGAGTAGCTTTTACCATTCTCTAGAGTCACGATGCGGGCAAGCTCTTCCCAGTGATCAACGAGAAGCTGTTGGTATTTGAATAAGACTCTTGCTCTCTTCGGTACTGGTGTGCGGCTCCATGATTGGAAAGCTTCTTGGGAGTTGCGAACGGCTTGATCGACTTCTTCTTTGGTCGAAATTGGAATATAGGCAAGAATCTCTTCTGTTGCAGGATTATATACGGGTTCTGTTTGTGTTGCGGATGATGCGACCCATTCGCCGCCAATCCAGTTTTTCAATGTATGTGTCATAACGATTTCGCTCCTTTAGGGTTGATTCAATATTATGAGGCCGTAATTTCTCCACGATTGCAACGTTCGATGTAATCATCCACAGCTGCAGCAGTTGGCATGGCATCCGAACAGCTATGGCTGGAAATGACGATACAAGCAGCTGCGCTTCCGTATTCCATACTTTTTTTTAGCGTCCAACCTTGCATAACGCCATAGATAAAGCCTGCAGCATACGAATCACCAGCTCCAAATGTCTTTACCACTTTCGCTGGGAAACTCTTCGCGCGATGCCCTACTCCATCAGGTGTATAGGCGATAGAACCTTCTTTACCATGTTTGATGATGACAATCTTCGCTGAATAGTCGAACCATTTGGCAGCGGTGATGTGGTCATCCTTTTCCGGATTATGCTCGAATTTCTCCATCATATCGAATTCTTCGCGCGTACCGAGGATAATATCGCACTTCTCAGCAGCAAGATTATAGTACACAGCCGTCTCCTCAGGAGATGTCCATGTGTAGGGACGATAATCGAGATCAAAAACGATGATAGCGCCGTGCTTCTTCGCATAGTTCAGTGCTTGAAACACCGCCTCGCGTGATGGACTTTGTGCCAGAGCTGTCCCGGAAATCAGCAAGACTTTCGCTCCTGCGATCAGGGATTCCTGAACCTCATCCGGCGTAAGTTTCAAATCTGCCACATTATCGCGATACATCAGAATGCTGCAGTCCGTCGGGCTCTTGATTTCTGTAAAAGCTAACCCCGTTACAGAGCCCGTGCGATCCGTCACGACATTGCTGGTATCAATCGCGTTGCGCTCTAGATAGGAAGCGATGAACCGGCCCATTTGGTCATTTGCGATTTTGCCGATAAAAGCTGTTTTCATCCCTAAGCGGGACATGCCGATCGTAATATTTGCTGGCGACCCGCCGACATACTTCGTGAACGTCATCGTTTCTTCCATGGGCCGGTGAATTTCGTTCGCATTTAAGTCGATACATAATCTGCCGATGGCTACAAAATCAAGCTCTTTCGCTTCTGGAAATGTCACATATGTCATGGCCTCGTTACCTGCTTTCTTTGATTAATAAAGAATGGATATAGTTCAGCGCGTTGGACGCATATTCGTACGCATTATGAGTGGCAGGGTCTTGTTCGCCTTCGAGCATCGCCCATCCTCTGTAGTCACGATCCAATAATTCTTTGAAAATCGGAGCAAAATCAAGGCAGCCATCCCCTGGTACGGTAAACACACCTTTGCGGATACAAGTTACGAAATCTACCTGCTCAGCGCGCGCTTCATCTAGTACATCCTGACGAATATCTTTCAAATGAATATAAGCAATGCGGTTATAATGTTTGCGCAATACCGTCAACGGATCTCCACCACCGTAGTAGGTGTGCCCCGTATCAAACAGCAAGTAGACCAAGGATGGATCCGTTAGCTCCATTAATCGATCGATCTCTTCTGGTGACTCAACGACCGTTCCACCGTGATGGTGATAGGTCAGCTTCAACCCATGCTCAGCTGCAATAGCTCCCGCACGGTTAAGACCTTCCGCTAAGCTCTGCCAGCCTGCTTCATCAAGGCGAAGCACTTCCTTCTCGTTGGGCGTACGGCGCGGGTCAAAATGGAGCGAGCCGCCAACTTCTGCTGTAGAAATAACCGTACTGCCCATTTCTTTCAGAAATTGCACATGTTTGCGATACGCTTCCAATTCTTCTTCGCGATAAGCGGGATCCGAGAACAGAACGGATTTCCACTGGGATACGAGAGAGATGCCTCGGTCCGCCAGTTCTTTCTTGAGCACGTTGATATCCGTTGGATATTTGCGTCCCATCTCCGTACCCGTCAATCCTAACTTCTGAATCTCATCTACGATCTGTTCGAATGAGGTATCAGCGCCATGTTCCTTGACGTCCTCACCCACCCAATTAATCGGATGAATACCTAGCTTAAACGGTAGTTCTTCCATCGTTAGGTCACCTCTTCTAATTTATATGAGTTTAGCCGCTTGTATGTTTTTCTTCATTTCTTCATGAGCTGCTACCACTTTGGCACTCTCCGAAACCTCAGGCACGCCGACGTTCCACCATGACTCATAGCCGCCTGTGTTCGTGCCAGGCACAACTGGAATTTCAATCAAGGTTGTCACTGTTTCTTGCTTCGCTTGAAGCAATGCTGCCTTAAGCTCTTCGGGATTGGTTGCCTTGTAAGACTTCGCTCCCAGGCTGCGGGCATGCGCAGCGAAATCAATTGGCATATAGCTTCCTGTCAGCCTACGTGTCCCAGCTTCCCGATAACGGAATTCATTGCCGAAACCTTCACTTCCTTGACTGCGTTGTAGATTATGAATGCATTGGAAGCCATGATTATCAAATAGCAAAATCGTGAATTTCTGACCTTCTTGAAGGCTTGTCACTAGTTCCGAGTGAAGCATTAAATAGCTGCCATCTCCGACAATCGCATATACCTCGCGCTCCTGTTCTGCCAACGCTGCCCCGAAGGCTCCGCTGACTTCATACCCCATACAAGAGAAGCCGTATTCCATATGGTATGTTCTGGGTTCTGTTGATCTCCAAAGGCGATGCATATCACCTGGGAGACTTCCCGCCGCACATAGGACCACAGAGGAAGGATCAATCGTCTCGTTAATAACACCAAGTGCGTTCGTCTGAGCAAAGCCTTCGTCACACGCTGCCTTGTACAAGCGATCCACTTCACGATCCCATTCGTCTTTCAATGTTGCTATGTAGCCCGTTTCGTATTCGCATGAATAATCAAGGAAAGACAGTGTTTCGCGCAGAGAGTGAAGCGCTTCCTTCGCATCAGCTGTAATCGAAATACCACCAAGCTTCGAGGAATCAAAACCGCTAATATTGATATTAATGAATTGCACTTCGTCATTGGCAAATGCCGATTTAGATGCTGTGGTGAAATCCGAATACCGCGTGCCTACACCGATAATCAAATCAGCCTGTTTCGCCAACTTGTTCGCAGCGAGTGCACCTGTTACACCAATCGCGCCGACATACTGTGGATGGTTCCAAGCCATCGAGCTTTTCCCTGCTTGCGTTTCTGCAACGGGAATGCCGAACGCTTCCGCGAACGCTGCAAGTTCCTTCGTCGCTTCCGCATAAAGTACACCGCCGCCAGCAATAAGTAACGGGCGTTTCTTGCCTAAGATTACGGCTGCTGCTCGCCCAACAGCTTCCTGCGCCGCTGGGCGGCGATCGATATAATGAACCTTCTTATCGAAAAAAGCTTCCGGATAATCATAAGCCTCCGCCTGCACATCTTGGGGAAGCGCTAAGGTCACCGCTCCTGTCTCGGCCGGATCTGTTAACACGCGCATTGCTTGAGTTGCTGCGCTGATCAACTGCTCCGGTCGAACGATTCGATCCCAATATTTGCTCACCGACTTGAAAGCGTCTGTTGAAGATACGGTGTAATCGCTAGTCATCTCTAGCTGCTGCAGTACGGGATCAGGCTGTCTCGAAGCAAAATTATCTCCCGGCAGCAATAGCACCGGAATGCGGTTAACAGTTGCCGTTGCCGCGGCCGTTACCATATTCAGAGCGCCAGGCCCAATTGATGTCGTACAGGCATAGATTTGCTTGCGATTCTTCTGTTTCGCGTAAGCGGTTGCAGCGTGGACCATCCCTTGCTCATTCTTGCCTTGTATATACGTAAGGTCACCCGCGCTGTACTCCAACGCTTCTCCAATTCCAGTTACATTGCCATGGCCGAATATCCCCATGACACCTTGAACAAATTTAGTCTCCTGTCCATCGATAGAAATGTATTGCTGGTCTAGAAAGCGAAGCAAAGCTTGTGCCATTGTAAGTCGAATTGTACGCATGTAAATCTCCCTTCCGTTCAGAGGTTAAGCGCTTAATCTGTTAAATGTTAAGCGCTCGCCCCTGAATGGGTTAAGCGCTTAATCCGATCATACAATATTTCCAATTCACTCGCAATCCTTTTTTTTTACCCCGTGTATTCAGTGAGCTTAACTCGAGCTCCGAATTCTAAGGTGTCCAGTAAGTGTTCGCGAAGCGACCTGCCGCTTCGCCATTAATTCCTTCATCATTTCCATCGTATGTTTCCCTACCTCGTCCCTGGGATAATGGATAACGCTCAATTTGGGCTCGGTCAGCGACGTCATTAGAATATTCTCTGAACCAAGAATAGCTAGTTGATCCGGAATTAGAATACCATTCTTCTTACATGTATCTAGAATACCTGCTGCCATCAAATCATTGGAGCAGATTATTGCGCTGAATGGCAACCCTGTCGGGTGGTTGTCCACATATTTCTGGAAGATCTCCGATGCGCTCTCTAATCGTCCGCGCCCGCTAAGCAAAGCCTCTTCTTGCAGCTCCAACCCTTCTGCTAACATGGCCTCCTTGAAATAGCGCAGTCTATTCACATGATAAGTGGATGATGCGGTATCCGTCATGTACCCAATTCTTGTATGCCCCTTGTCCTTCAAATGTTGAATAGCCTGTCTATAAAGATCAGACCAGTCTACATCCACAAAGGGGATTCCCTGTTCTTGGGCGTACGGGTTTTGTGTCACAGATAAAATAGGCACTTCCCACTCCAGAATCCGGTCGTATGTCTCCGCCTTCAGCTGTTGTCCAAGCAGGATAATACCATCCACCCGCCCTCGCAATGACGAAATTAACTGCTCCTCGGTTTCCGGTGTATAGCTCTGGAAGAAAACTAGAAACGACTCTTCTCTCGCAGCAGATTCGATATGTAATAATAAGCCCGCCTCGAATGGATTCCCCAGATAGTTAACCAGTACTGCCAATTGTCCCGTCTTCTTCGTTTTTAAACTTCGTGCCAAAAGATTAGGTTCATATCCTAATTCTTTCATGGCTGCCAGAACTCTCACTCGCGTTTCCATCTTTACGTTGCTCTTGCCGTTTAACACGTATGATACGACCGCTACAGAGACTCCTGCACGTTCTGCTACTTCTTGACGACTAGCCATTCCATGTTCCCCTCCGAATCTCTACTCGTGTAAATTATACGCAATAAACACTTGGCAAGCAATGAAGGGGATGCTAAAAAGTGCTCAAGAAGGAAATTTACCCAAGTAAATTAAAGGAGACTACTACAATGAAATCTATTCAACAAGCGTTTGACGTTGTCGTTTGCGGCGGCGGACTCGCCGGTTTTTGTGCTGCTGTCGCTTCGGCAAGACAAGGAGCGAAGACTTGTCTGATTCAAGATAGACCTGTTTTTGGCGGCAACAGCTCATCAGAAATCCGTGTAACCCCCTATGGTGCCGCTGCTTTTCATGCTTATGGCAGAGAAACTGGTATAATCTCGGAGCTTCTTATTGAAGAACGTGCCCTCAATCATGAGAAAATTCGCGAAAACGGTTGGACGAATAGCGTTTGGGATATGGTTATGTACGACAAGGCCGTCAAAACGCCGAATCTAAGTTTCCATTTGAATACCAGTGTCAACAGCGCCAAAGTCACCGACGGTAAACTCATGTCAATTAGAGCTTTAATCGCAAATGCGGAAACAGAGCTTGAAATCAAAGGAGATGTCTTCATCGACTGTACAGGTGATGGAGTCATAGCCGACATGGCAGGCTGCGAATGGCGCTGGGGTTCCGAAGGTCGCGATGAGTTCAACGAACCTCATGCTCCACTTGTTGCCAGCTCCGATACGATGGGCAACTCCATCCATTTCCGGGCCAAAGATATGGGACGTCCCGTGCCTTTCAAAGCACCTGACTGGGCCATTCAACACGAAGATGCGGACTATTTCTATAAACAAGGCCGCACTTTCTACGACACAGAATCCGGATATTGGTGGATTGAGATCGGTGTTCCTTATAACACCGTTTATGATAATGAACAGATCCGTCACGAGCTGACGCGACATACTCTTGGTATTTGGGATTGGATGAAGAATCGCGACCCGCTCCTGAAAGAACAAACAGCTAATCTTGCACTAGATTGGATCGGTCAAGTTCCAGGCAAGCGAGAGAGACGTCGAATTATGGGCCGCTACTTCATGACCGAGCACGACATTCAAAAGCGCACCGTATTCGAAGATGAAATCGCCTATGGCGGCTGGTTCGTCGATCTTCACACGCCTGGCGGACTTCTGGCTCCAACCGCAGAACCAGCAAGTGCTGAAGGCTATAACGAAACGAGCGAGTATGCCCAAAAAAGTTACTGCGGGCCTTACGGAATTCCCTTCCGTATCATGGTCAGCAAAGATATCAGTAACTTAATGATGGCGGGTCGTAATGTCAGCGTTACCCACGCGGCTCTCGGTACTGTCCGAGTGATGTCAACGACAGCCCTGATGGGGCAAGCGGCAGGTACAGGTGCTGCTTATGCGCTGAGAAATCAAGTAAACCTGTCTGACATGTCAGGGGAACATATCGTCCATGTCCAACAAACCCTGCTCCGCGACGGCTGCTTCCTTCCAAATTATAAGAATGAAGATGCTGAGGATCTGGCCAAACAAGCAACGGCTAGTGCCAGTAGTACAGCCACAATCCATGGTGTCGGACCTGAAAGCCGCGATTTCACATTCGGCTTCCGTTCAAGAGCTGAGCAGGAAGCTAGAAAACATAAAGCTGAGCCGCTAACTTTCAAGCGCGAGCAATGGATTGCTATTGAAAATGGACGCATTGATAACATCGCTGTGTGCTTAAGCAATAATTCCGATCACCCTCAACATCTCTCTGCCAAAATAATTCTGGTCGATCATATTTGGGATTATCGAACAGACACAGGCGTCGTTTATGCAGAAACGACCTTAACGGTGCCCGTTGGACAGCGTATATGGGTGGAATGGCCGCTAAATTGGCATGATCCTGCGATTGGCAGTCGTTATATTCAACTCCAACTCGGTGTTAATCCATCGGTAGAATGGCATTCGGCCAACCATATCCTTCCAGGCCATATCTCCGCTTTTGATATGGGCAGCGGGAAAATGAGTCGCTATCTGAATGATGGCGGCACGCTCAGTTACCGGATCACGCCAGCTCAACAAAGCTACGGTGCAGACAATGTCATTAGCGGCGTAACCCGGCCTCACCAATTCACCAATATGTGGATGTCCGATCCTGCTCAGCCGCTGCCACAATATGTCCAGTTGCAGTGGACTGATTCACAAAGTATTCGTGAAATTCATGCAACTTTCCCAGGGCATTTGCTGCAAGAATATCATCGCTATGAGCCATTCTATCGGGATCCGCAATGTCCCAAATACTATACGATAGAGGCGTATATCCAAGAGCAATGGGTTGCCATTGTAAAAGTTGAAGGAAACTACCAACGATTAGTTAAACATACGTTGGATCAACCGATACAGAGTGATCGTATTCGTTTGACAGTCACGGCGACGAATGGAGATTCCTCAGCAGCCGTTTATGAGATTCGGTGCTATGGGTGATGGCTGCCAGGCGCAGGTTCTGACCGTGATAGTCGACTTTTTCGACTTACAGAACTCCATTCGCTTCTTGGCGCGCCTGTAACTCGATTATTTCGACTTACAGATCTCCATTTGCCTCTTGGCGCGCCTGTAACTCGATTATTTCGACTTACAGATCTCCATTCGCCTCTTGGCGGACCTTTAACTCGACTTTTCCGACTAGCAGAACTCCATTCGCTTCTTGGCGCGCCTGCAAGTCGATTATTTCGACTTACAGAACTCAAATCGCCTCTTGGCGCGCCTATAAGTCGATTATTTCGACTTAGAGAACTCCATTCGCCTCTTGCCAGGCCTGTAAGTCGATTATTTCGACTTACAGAACTCAATCTGCCTCTTGCCGGACCTGTAAGTCGATTATTTCGACTTACAGGTCTCCATTCGCCTTTTGCCAGGCCTTTAAGTCGATTATTTCGCCCAACAAAAAAACTTGCTCAATATGAGCAAGTTTTTTTAAATCACTTACTGCTTCTGTATTCCTTCGGTGACATTTGAAACTGTTGCTTGAATACATTCGTAAAATAATTCGGCTCATCAAACCCAATCGCACACGCAATTTCAAATATTTTCATATCCGTATTTCTTAGAAGTAATGCCGCTTTATCCATACGAACGCGAGTAACGAAGCGTGTAAAACTTTCTCCTGTGGCTTTTTTGAAAACAACACTGAAGTAACTTGGATTTAAATGAATGTGAGCCGCCACATCCGTCAATCGGCATTCCTCATTGTAGTGCTCTTCGATATATTTAATGGCCCGCTCAACCACATTATCACTCTTGGACGCCTGCCATTGATTGAATTGAAGTAGGAAATGTTTCACTTGCTCCTGTGCCCAATCCAAGACCTCCTTCGGGGTCCACTGGTTCTGCGGCATTTCATTAGGCAGCCTAGCCAGCGAATTCTGATCATCAGGATCGAATTGCTTCTGAATGGTTCCGTGCAAGGCGATTGAAAGTGACAAAGCGCCAAGTCGCATCTCTTCTGGCGATGTGAGACTTAGCTCATGAATCACGCGATTCAACAGTACCAGCAAGCTGTCCTCTTGCCCCACAAGAATGGCCGACATGAGCTGGACTTCCATCTCTCTGACCTTCGCTTGATTAAGCGAGAGCATGATCCCGGATCCCACTTCATTTCCTCTTAACGTAGGAAGTCTAATCGGATCGGAGATCGCTTCTTTCGTTAACAGATACAGTTGCGCCAAGTCAATTACGGGAGGTGCCAGCCCCATGGATACCAGGCTTGTACGAATCTTCAAATATTCAAATGAGGCCGTTGGTATCCCGTCTTGTAACGTTTCGTCCACCTGATGCCATTCAGCCACTAAGAGGAACGTATCATGCTCCACTAATAAGAGGCGGGCTTCCAGACCCGCACCTTTCACTAGCTCTTCTACAATGTTGGAGAAGGCAAATTGCAACAAGCTCATGTCTCTTTTACCATTCGATTTATTCGCTAAATCTTCATTATTCATGTGCATAAACCACAATTCTTTACCAGACAATGCTTGATTCAATCCAGGCAATATGCTCATTTCATACGGAAGATCCAGTAATACCGCGCGAAGCTCTTGATCTTGTTGCAGCTGTTTTTGCAAAAGTTGTTTCTGCTGCTGCGCATACTTCTCATAGAACCGCTCGGACGCTTTGTTCATAATTTGGCGAACGTCATCTTCCGTGCACGGCTTGATTAGAATATCTAGAGCTCCCAGTCTCACTGCGGCTTGTGCGTATTCGAAATTCTTGAATCCAGTCAAAATAATGACAATCATATCGGGATAATTTTTCCGCAGATGTCCTACGAACTCGATACCATCCATGATGGGCATCCGAATATCCGTCAGAACCAAATCCGGTTGCAATTCTTCAAGCAGAGCCAAGGCATCTTGGCCATTACCCGCTTCGCCGACTACTTGCCAACCCAAATCTCCACTATGCAGCATCTTAACTAACCCTTTTCTAAAATTGGGCTGGTCTTCGACAATCAACACTCTTCCGCTTCTCATTCGAGTGATCTCCTTTCATCATGGGCTAGAAGAGGCAGAACAAGTCTCATGTTCGTTCCACTTCCTAGGACGCTTGCGATTTCCATTCGGAATGGAGGCCCATACACCAACTCAATCCTTCTAACAACGCTTCGTACACCTAGACTTTCTCTTCCATCCGTCCGATAAGGCAACGCTGAGCCCTGAACCCCTAATATTTGCGCAATAGACTTCTCATCCATGCCACACCCGTTATCGGTAACATCAATCTCAAGGAAGTCGTCGCGGCTGCTAGCCTTGATGATTAATACTTTATGTGAAACCATGTTGCGAAAAGCATGCATGAATACATTTTCAACCAATGGTTGAAGCAGCGAACGCATCACTTGTACATCCATGATATCCTCATCCACTTGAATGATAGTTTCCAGATCCGTCTCAAATAGTTCTTTCTGTATCTTCAAATAGTTGCGAATCTGCTGGAATTCTTCCCTCACCGTCGTCAGCGTTCGAACAGGCATCAAGGAGTATTTGAGCATCTCCGAAATGGCAGCGATCAAGTCGGCCGTCTCGGTTTCATCTTGCAGATATAGCTTCCAATAAATTTCATTGAACATGTTGTGCAGAAAATGAGGATTCAATTGCGCCTGTAACGCTTTAAGCTCAGCTTCTTTCTCACTTAATTGTGTAAGATACACTTCTTTAATTAATCGTCCGACCTGTTCGGCCATTGCATTAAAGCTTTCTCCCATATAAGCTAACTCGTCGCGGGTTCGTATTTCAATGCGTGCATTGAAATCTCCAGAGCGAACTTTACGAAGTCCAAGCATTAAATCTTTGAGCGGACGGAGTAAATTACCCGTGGAAAGAACAATCAGCACACTGGCAAGTAGAATACTAACCAATCCAGAGTACACGATCATTTTGAACAAATCGCGACTTTTAGATTGAATCTCTGTTAATGAAGTACTACTCACAAGCTTGAAATTGGTTACTTCCGATTCGCCTTGCACGTATAAATGATGTTCCATCAGCTGTGTTTGATCCATATTCTGAAGTAACTCTAATTGTCCACTAGGAACAGGCGAATTCGTAAATAACAATTCTTTATTCTTATTAAACAAATAAACTTGACCTTGGCCTGCCTTCGTCAACTCCTTAAGTGAACCTGAGAAGAAGGATTCGTCGAAAGCCATAACAAGTACGCCGTATGTCGTTAAACTACTATTTTTCATAAACCTAGCGACAATAATCGTGTTTCTATACCCACTAGGCTCAATAGATGAGGCCATCGGAAGGCTAATCCATATGAGGTCACCAGAGGTGTCATTAATTTTGGAACGAATCACTTTGAATACATATTCGTCTGGAGCATTAATCGCAGATGTCGTATAACTGAAATAGGAAGGATTTCCGTTTAAATCATATAAATACATACCGGTAATATAGGGTGCATCGGATTTGAGCTGATAAATCTGATCCTCGATTTGCTTTTTATCATAATAGCGATCAAATGCGTCGGAGCTCTCATTTAAATTAATGCGCGAAATTAACTTCTCGATGGATGGATTAAACACAACCGTTTGCGAAATACGAACCACTTCTTGCACCTTAAGATCCAACTTCGCTAACGCCTCTTCATTCGTGCTGGTAAATTGCTTGCTAATCTCTTCCTCGAACAGGGTTAAGTTATAGCGATACGTTAAATATCCGGTCAAACAAAATGCCAATAAAATAATAATGGATAAACTGAGAATAAGTTTCACCCTGAAGCTGCGATTGATCATGATTATATTTCGAATCCAGGATAGCATCTCATTTACCCCTTTGTTTGCAAGTGACCTAGCCTTAAACGATATTATAACAACATTATTCATTTTCCCGCTATTTTTTCACCAAAATAAACAAAACCGATGTTCCTTGTTGAGGAGACATCGGTTTACTTAGTTATATCTATTGTTTGAACGTGGTCAACAACCGTTTAACGGATTCACCATTTTCGTTGGTGAAAGTCTCAAATACTTTGACCTGAATCGGGAAATCCAATTGGTTGGATCTCGCATTTAAATCTATCGTGTTGGTACCGCTGTACAAACGACCTTCACCCGACAAGGGTTGAACTGATTTTCCAATCGGATTGCCAACATTATCAAATAATTCGAATGAGAGCATACTAGTAAACTTATCAACCGTAACATTTTTATCTGGCTTAATATTCAGATCTAACTTCAACTTATAGTCATAAATCATCGTAGCTTGGAAAATCGCTGTAATTGACCAATCTTTAATCGTAATTTCATACGGATACACGTTAAGCGTTTTCCCCGTCGCATCGTTCTTCTGAACGGGTACCTTAGCCGAAGCAAGGAGTGATTTGTACGTTACCTCACCATTCGATTGTTGGCTGTAAAGGTTCATTTTAAGACCTTCCCCCGTCTCTGATACTGGGAGTGCATAAGAATAACTAACGACATATGAAGCATTAGGAACAACGGTCAGTGCTGTAGCTCCCTGTCTTTTTCCTCCATACGCATAACCATCTGCACTAACAAGCTCCGTCTGTATCGCTGGAATCGGGATCGGACGCTCACTGTTGTTCGTCAATTTAAACTTGGCGACGGCCGTATTGAAGCCATCGTCTTCATTGCTTGTTACATGTAATTCAACCAACGAAAGATCGACATTCGAAGGAACGAATTTATTCGTTGAGTCGAGTTTAACTGGCGTGCCTAATGTATATGTGGGCAACGTGGTGACTCCTTGTGTCGCAGCACCTGTAGGGAGAAGAATATTGACACGTCCTACCCGGTAGGTGTCTTCCAAGGACTTGCCTTCACCCAACGACACAGCAAAACTCTCTGGTGTAACGACATTCAAACTTGTAAATTCCGTATCCAGCTCCGTTGGGATGACGATGTGGATATATTTCTTCTCACCCGGATCTAGGATGACTGCAGCTTCAGCACGATTTCCAGCATAAACTTTCGATTCTGACTTTCCATCGATTCCAAAATTAGGTACAGTTTGACGCTCATTGGTTGGATTGCTGACTCTAATTTGAACAACAGTAGACACGCCTTTGACCGTAATTTCCTTATGTATGTCTACGGGAGTGAATCCAAGAGGTGAGCGCAACAAAGGTAGCGTGAAAGCTTCTCCCCATTTCAGAATCGCAGATGAATTCGTTATGATACCATCACTGCCACTCCATACGTCACCAGCATCTACAGGTATTGTAAGCAGCGTGGTTTCCGCCTTTGGATACACGTCCATATCCACATCGATAAAGTTGAGGCTCGTAAGCGCAACTTCGTCACTTCGCTCAACATTCGACAAGTAGCTAAGTTCCACCTGGCTCTTGGGTTGAAGCGATTTCGGATTCTTGGCACTAGGTTGCAGTGCATATGAGACGCCATCTGACATGAGGCCGCGTAATTCAAAGTCAGGAACACGTGTAATTCGATCACTCGTATTTTTTATGCGGATGACGGTACCGAGCTTCGTCTGATCCGATTGGTGCTCATTTAAAATGCTTTTGACTTCTACCTCGATTTTATTTGAAAGCGAATAGCTAGCATTCGAACTTGCTGAAGTAACTGCTGCTAAGTTCTCACTATCTGCAGCCATTGCAGGTAAAGATGCTGCTGATAATAGGGCAGCTGATAGAACAAGCGTAGCTAGAGATCTTCTCATCTTCATCTTCTTATTCACTTATTGCTCCTCCTCAAACGTTTGATGTTGTTAGTTCCCTACTTTAACTTTGTCTTGATCTTTCAGTTGATGTTGTCCGGAGATGACCAGAATCTCTCCTTCTTTAACCCCAGAAATAACTTCCTGATTCGTCTCATTCAATCGACCAAGTTCAAGTTTACGCTTTTGCACCGTTTCGCCAATTAAGACAAAGACAAAGTTATTCCCACCTTCACGAACGATGCTTAAACTTGGTATGACAGGTACGTTTTGATCATCATCTTTGGTTAGTTCTACTTGTGCCTTAGATCCTGGTTTCAATTTACCATCCGGATTCGGAACTTCTAGCTCCAGATCATAGGCTTTGGATTGACCGTTAATAACATCGGATAAGTAGGTTACCTTGGCTCCTGCTTTCGTCGTTACACCTGGAATGTAGAAAGTCAGTTCACTCTTCCCTCTAACAAGGTTAGCTGCCTCTTCACTTAATTGAGATTTAATTTTAACAGGATTCGTTTGTTGCACTTCCCCTACACGACCACCTGGGGCTAACGTCTGACCTACCGTAACATTCAGATCCGTCAACTTGCCGGAAGCTGGTGCTTTCACCTCTAGATTGCTAAGAGCTCTATCGATATTCTTGCCATTAACTTGCGCTGTTTCCAAACTTGACTCTACTTGTGCCAACGAATTCGTCTCCTGTAATGTCTTTAGTGATCGACGTGCGCTGGCTAAATCTTTCTTTGTATTACTAAGCGCCGTTTCCGCCTTCTCTAATTGCGATTTGGTAGCTGTTCCTAGATCATATTCATTACGAGCTGTATTGTAGGCTTTCTCTAGATCACTAACGGCGGTTTCTAATTTAGAAACACCATCTTTAGCATCTTCAATCCCGTTCGAAGTCTTCTGTTTTGCCTCTGTAAGTCCAGCTTGTGCTCCCTTGATACTTACTGTATTCAAATCCTTCTGTATCAACACATCTGTCGGATCTAATCGGACAAGCACTTCCCCCTTCTCCACGATATCTCCACGTTTCTTCAAAATTTCTATGACTTCGCCACCTGACTTGGCGATAATGTCTAATTGAACGGATGATACGACATCACCCACTTGTTCAATCGGTTCACCAATCTTTTGCTTCGCGACTGGGGCTGTTTTCACTACTTTCGCGCCTTGTTCAGTGGCTGTTGTTGCTGCAGGACTTACAGCTGGCGATGCGGAACATCCCACGGCTATCGCCGCGCTAAGCGCAAGGACGCCGAATATCTTGGTACTTTGTTTGATCATAAACAACTGACGTTTCATATTCCTTTTCCCCTTTTCCCCTATTTAGATAGTTATCGTACAGATGCTGCTTGTTCGGATTGAATGGCATTCGGTTTACGATTTCTCTTGAAGAAGCCGCCTTCTCTTTTCTTAAATAGGATCTCATACATAATAGGTACGATGACGAGCGTTAACAGTGTTGAAGTTGTAAGACCGCCAATAACGACTACAGCTAAACCTTTGGAAATAATCGTTCCTTTGGATAATCCAAGTCCTAACGGCATAAGTGCCAGTATCGTTGCGCCTGCTGTCATGATAATAGGTCTCAATCTCGTAATCCCAGCTTCAATTAGTGAGTCACGAATCGAATAATCTTGCTCTCTTAGCTGTTGAACGCGGTCAACAAGTACAATTGCATTGGTGACAACGATACCGATCAGCATCAGGAAACCGATTAGTGACGTTACATTAATCGATTCGCCCGTTAACAGTAGTCCTAGAAGGCCCCCAATTGCTGCTAATGGCAGTGAAAACAGAATAGCAAGTGGTGCCCTTGCGTTTCCAAAAGCGATAACCATTACCATGTAAACAATGAAAATCGAAGCAATGATGGCCATAAACATTTGCATGAAACTCTTTTGAATATCGTCGGATACACCCTTTACTTCACGAGTGACTCCAGAAGGAAGTTCTAACTTAGCCAGTTCTTCCGTGATTTTCTTGCTGACGCCACCTTTATCTGTAGCATTGATTTTGGCACTTACACTCACGATTTGCTCTTGATCCTCGCGGCTAATGCTGTTAGGTGCTTCAATCTGTTCAACACGTGCGACTTCATTTAACTGTATGGTTTGGCCAGTAGGCGTCTTGATTAAGAAAGTACCCAATTTATCCACCGAATTTTTGTACATCGGATTCAACATAACTTTCGTGGCGTAAGTAATGTTATTAAATTTCAAATCTCCTAACTTCTCTTCTGCTATCCAAGCGTTGACTGATTGCAAAATTTGAGCACTTGAGAGACCATACAATCGTGCTTTATTTTGATTAACGACAATCTCGACTTCCGTTTTGGAATCACTCAAGCTGTCTTTAATGTCATTCAGCTCAGCGAATTCCTTCATTTTGTCTTTGACCAACTGAGATGCTTGCTTCAGGTAGAGCTGGTCATCCCCTTTTAGAGAGTATGAGAAGTCAGCTCCTGTTGCGGTGGGAGGTCCGCCAGTAAACAGTGTAATATTCACATCTGATCCATCTGGCATGAGTTTCAACATGTCTTCCTTATACGTTTTGACATCCTCATTCGCATTCGTTTCAGCTGTTAGTTCGAAGAACATCATGGCTCGATAAGCAAATCGATCGCTGCTTTGGTTATAGCCAACCAATGATTCAATGTACTTGAATGCAGGTTTGCCAGCTTCGTCTGTATGTACCTTTAACGCTTTCTCCAGTTCTTTGGACTTCTCATTCATCATTTCAATGGATGTTTCGCGCGGCATTTTAATCTCAATAACACCTTGTTTGACCGCTTCACTATCCGGCATGAAAGCTACTGCTAAATTAGGAACAGTAATGATGATTGAGATCACAAGGGCAACGCCAGCCAGCAACAATGTCTTAATGCGGTTGTTCAACGACCAGATCAGTGCCTTCTTATATTTCACTCCCATAGGCCCAACGTGATTCTCGTCGTGACCTGCAAGTTTCTTGCTTTTGAGCACCATAATCTTCGCTAGCATTGGAATGACGGTTAGGGCAACGAGTAATGAGGACATTAAAGCTACGACTAGTGTTATTGCAAAAGGACGGAATACTTCTCCAACGACGCCGCTTACGAATCCGATAGGACCGAATACACCGACTGTTGTAATGGTAGAAGAGGTAATTGCGCTTGAAACTTGTTTCGTTGCTAATTTAATGACGGATTCATTGCGATCTTGGGCTTTCTGAAGCTGACTATATATATTCTCAATAACGACGATACTGTCGTCCACGACACGCCCGACTGCAATGGCCATTCCGCCTAATGTCATGATGTTTAAGGAAATGCCTAGTGGGCCCATAAATAATAAGGTAACAAGAATCGAGAGAGGAATTGATACGAGTACAATGATTGTCATACGAGCATTACGTAGGAAAAGCAAAATCATTAAGGAAGCAAGTATGGCACCCAATCCGCCCTCTTGCACCATTCCGTGGATGGAATCTTTAATATCGTTGGCCGAATTATAGATTTTGTGGAATTTCACGCCAGGTAGCGTTTGGCCCCAGTCTGTCATCAACTTATCCGCACTATCTGCAAATTCAACAGCGTTCGCGGCTTTCGTTTTGTAAAGCAATACGCCAATGGCTGGCAGATCATCTAATCTTGCAATGAACTTGGACTCGCTGATCGCTTCAACTTTGGCAATTTGTTTGAGAAGCAATGTGTCGCCTGTATTCGTCGTAATTTTTAAATTATCTAAGTTATAAATGGTATCAAGCTCACCTTTGACACGAACCATCTGAGTATTTCCATTGAAATCTACCGTACCTGCTGGGCTAGATACCAATGAGGCTTTGATCAAACTTGAAACGTCTGATGGTGTCAAACCATAATTATTGATCGCAGGTGCATCAAGCTTAATGGTAAGTACTGCATCCTGATTCCCTACGGAGTCTACATGGTCGATACCCTTGAGCCCATTAAAGCCGGGAAGAATCGTATCTTTGTAAGCTTTATCCAGCTCTGTTTGGTTCATCCCTGCTTCACCGTAAACTGCCAAATAATAGACAGGTTCAGAAGCAAAGCCCGCTGTTAATACTTTAGGCTTCTCAGAGCCTTGTGGCAGCTTAACATTCGAAATCAAGCTCTCCACATCTTTCTTCACATCTTCCGGCTTCTTATCTTGGTCGAGCTCCAGGATAATCTGAGAGTAATTGTCTTGTGACCCGGAACTTAAGGTCTTGAGTCCGTCCAACCCTGCAACAGCCTTCTCGAGTGGCTTTGTAATTTCATCAAGGACATCCTTTGGAGGTGCTACGTAAGTCGTGCTGATAATGACAACCGGAAATGTAATGTCAGGCATACTTTCTACCTTTAATGTGGTAGTAGAATAGGTTCCTCCTACAACCAACAGCAGCATGACGATGAAAATCGCTGCCACATTTTTCATTGAAAACTCAGTTAATTTGGACATGCTCACTTCTCCCCTGTCACTAGCTTTATTGCTTACATTCTTACTACTCACTCTTTCATTGCACTTGGAATTAATTAACAATTATTAGCCTGAAATTGACAATTTCATGTTTTCTTGATCAGGATTTATTATAGCTTTTCATCTTCATAAAAACAGGTGAGCAAAGTCATATGATAGTCATATTATGGTAATATAAAAAATTTAAACGCTTGTGACTTCCTGTGATTCCAATCAATAAATCAAAGCAGAAGTAAAGAAACCGATGCTCCCCAATAGGAGGGCACCGGTTTCCTGATGTTCAAACTCTTGTTATGTTTACTTGCTCTTATACGCTAGCATATTCAGCAGCACTGTTACCGCCTCTGCTCTTGTTGCATAGGCTTGAGGAGCGAATAGATGATCGTTTCCTCCTTGCATAACACCTGTTTGCTTCAAGTAAGCTACGCTTGCTATGGCCCATGTAGGAATATTCTTGTCATCGGCGAAGCCAGTCGTGATCGTGATGGTTGACGGAATAGACTGCCCCATGGCTTTCGCAATTATAACTGCCATCTCACTGCGCGCAATCTGTGCGTTTGGACGGAAAGTATCATCTTCATAGCCTTGAATCAAACCTGATTGTACAGCTTGTGCAACTGCTTGCAGTGCCCAATTACCAATATTCGCTGTATCTGTGAAAGGGAGTGTTACGCCTTCGCCTTGCTTTTGTAAGGCATTCACCGCCATCACAGCAAATTCCTCACGCGTTACTGTTTGATTCGGCGCAAACGTTCCATTCGGATACCCAACGACAATTCCTCCACGTATCGCTTGCTTAATATTTGCTTCTGCCCAGTGTCCAGCAATATCCGTTAAGTTCTTGGTTGAATTCGTGTCTGTCCCTAGCCCAGTTGCCTCTTGGGTAACAATGAATACGCCATATTTCGTGAAGTGATCCACTTCTACAGCAATGCGATCTTCATTGATCTTGCCACCAGGAACCTCCACCCATTCCTTCTTCACTTCGTCAAAGTAGCGTACAGCTACTGTTTGATTCCCACCCAATTTGGCTCTATCAAAAGCAAACGTTAAGGTAACCTGTTTGTTGAAGTTCTCCGCGAAGTTTTTCAAAATCTCAAAAATTGGACTAGCTAGTGTATTTTTATTCGTCAACAACTGCTGCGTTTCTAACACTTTGGTTATTGTTAATTGCAGCAATTTGTCTGTAGAATCGGCTGGAATTGAGACAATCACCTCATTTTCCAAGCTAACTATACCTCGTCTGCCAACAGGAAGCGTTAATGTGCCATCTGTTGAGGTTACTGGGTTGTCAGTGGTTATAGGCGAGGTTGAATTCCCACCACCCTCACTGCCACCCGTTGAAGGAAGTTGAGATGCTATGACAACTTCGACTGTCGCTGTAAGACCGCTTGTATTAGTTGTGTTAGCAGGCAAGCTGCCTAGCGTTGCCGTGAAGGTGTAGCTACCGGCTATGGATGCGTTGTAGCTATCCGTATCTAGCCATGCGGTTACTGGCACGGTGATTGTGGTGCCGTTTGCCGTTACTGTTGCATGGCTTGCTAACAATGCAGTTGTTACTGCTACCGCATTTGCGTAGGTTGCTGAGCCTACAGTTCCGGCTGAAATATCCCCAATGGCGTCGAATGCTGTGATGCTTGTAATCACAGGTGATATAACAACTTTAACTGTCGCTGTTAATCCGCTTGTATTGGTTGTGTTAGCAGGCAAGCTGCCTAGCATTGCCGTAAAGGTGTAGCTACCGGCAACGGAGGCGTTATAGCTGTCCGTATCTGTCCATGCGGTTACTGGCACGGTGATTGTGGTGCCGTTTGCCGTAACACTAGCATGGCTAGTTAATAGCGCTGCTGTTACTTCTCCCGCATTTGCATAAGTTGCTGAACCAGCTGTCCCAGCGGCTACATCACCAATCGCATCGAATGCGATGATGTTCGTAATTATTGGAGACACTACAACCTCGACTGTCGCAGTTAAACTGTTTGTATTGATTGTGTTTGTCGGCAAGCTTCCCAACGTTGCCGTAAACGTATAGCTGCCCGCTACGGACGCTTTATAGCTGTCCGTATCTGTCCATGCGGTTACTGGCACCGCAATCGTACCTCCATCCGCCGTTACAGTTGCATGGCTGGCTAACAATCCAGCCGCCACTTCTCCCGCATTTGCATAAGCCGCCGCCCCGGCTGTCCCAGCCGCTAAATCACCAATGGCATCAAATGCGGTGATATTTGTAATCACTGGCGTTACAACGACTTCAATTGTCGCTGTAACGCCATTTGTATTAGTCGTATTCACCGGCAAGCTGCCCAACGTTGCCGTAAAGGTATAACTACCAGCCACTGATGCATTGTAGCCATCCGTATCTACCCACGACGTCACTGGCACCGCAATCGTACCGCCATTCGCCATTACATTCGCATGACTTGCCAAAAATGCAGCCGTCACTTCTCCCGCATTTGCATAAGTTGCCGCCCCCGCCGTACCAGCAGCTACATCGGTGATCGCATCAAATGCGGTGATGTTTGTAATCACCGGCGACACAACGACTTCAACTGTCGCTGTAACGCCATTTGTATTAGTCGTATTAACCGGCAAACTTCCCAATGTTGCCGTAAATGTATAGCTACCAGCTACAGATGCATTGTAGCCATCCGTATCTACCCACGCCGTTACTGGCACCGCAATCGTACTACCATCCGCTGTTACACTCGCATGGCTTGCCAATAATGCCGCCTTCACTTCGCCCGCATTCGCATAAGCTGCCGCCCCCGCCGTACCAGCAGCTACATCGGTGATCGCATCAAATGCGGTGATGTTTGTAATCACTGGCGATACAACTACTTCAATAGTCGCTGTTAATCCGTTTGTATTCGTTGTATTCGCCGGCAAACTTCCTAGCGTCGCCGTAAACGAATAACTACCTGCTACGGACGCATTGTAACCATCCGTATCTACCCACGACGTTACCGGCACCGCAATCGTGCCTCCATCCGCCATTACATTCGCATGGCTGGCTAACAACGCCGCTGCTACTTCACCAGCATTCGCATAGGCTGCCACTCCAGCGGTCCCAGCCGCTACATCTCCTATCGCATCGAATGCGGTGATGTTCGTAATCACTGGCGATACAACTACTTTAATAGTCGCTGTCACTCCGCTTGTATTCGTTGTATTCACCGGCAAACTTCCTAGCGTCGCCGTAAACGTATAACTACCTGCTATGGATGCATTGTAGCCATCCGTATCTACCCACGACGTTACCGGCACCGCAATCGTGCCTCCATCCGCCATTACACTCGCATGGCTGGCTAACAACGCCGCTGCTACTTCACCTGCATTCCCATAGGTTGCTGCCCCAGCGGTCCCAGCCGCTACATCTCCTATCGCATCGAATGCGGTGATATTGGTAATCACTGGCGACACAACTACTTCAACTGTCGCTGTTAATCCGTTTGTATTCGTTGTATTCACCGGCAAACTTCCTAGCGTCGCCGTAAACGAATAACTACCTGCTACGGATGCGTTGTAGCCATCCGTGTCTACCCAAGCCGTCACCGGCACCGCAATCGTGCCTCCATCCGCCATTACATTCGCATGGCTGGCTAACAACGCAGCCGTCACTTCGCCCGCATTCACATAGGCTGCCGAACCTGCCGTCCCAGCTGCTACATCACTAATCGCATCGAATGCCGTAATATTCGTAATCACTGGTGCAACAACTACCTCAACTGTCGCTGTAAACCCGCCAGTATTCGTTGTATTCGCCGGCAAACTTCCCAACGTTGCCGTAAATGTATAACTACCTGCTACGGATGCGTTGTAGCTATCCGTGTCTACCCACGCCGTCACCGGCACCGCAATCGTACCACTATCCGCCGTTACAGCCGCATGACTTGCTAACAACGCAGCCGTTACTTCACCAGCATTCGCATAGGTTGCAGCTCCAGCTGTTCCAGCAGCTACATCTCCAATCGCATCGAATGCCGTGATGTTCTTAGCCGCAGGTACTACGGTTGCCGTGGTCGCTGCACTTTCAGTCTCTCCTGCAGACTGTGCGGTTACGCTGATCGTATCGCCTGAGGCCAGCGTTAAACCGGACACAGTCCAGTTGCCGCCAGATGCGGTTACCGGTGTGGACGGTGTTCCGTTAACGCTAAGGATGATCGTTGCTCCTGCTGCTGCCGTACCCGTTACGCTTGTATCACCCGCACGTACCGTGCCAGTGATCACGGGTGTTGCTGTGATGACCGTCCACTTCGCGTGAAGCGTCAAATCCGCTACAACAGGTGATGCAAAATTGTATATCGTGCTTAATCCGCTCTCGCTGTACCAACCGGCAAACGTGTGTCCAACTTTCGTTGGCGGAGGAGTCGGCTCCGTTGCGATACCACCTGAAACCACACTTTGACTGCTCACAGCTGACCCGCCATTGCTATTAAAAGTGATGGTCGGAGCTGAATCTCCCCATTTGGCGATAAGGTCAGCCGTGTTGCCACCTGCTGTCGTGAAAAATCCTCCTGTATAGATGGCGCTTTCCCATACGGTTATTGCATTTACACTATTGTTAACACCCGAACCCAAGCTCGACCAACTGCTGCCATCCCATTTCGCTATTCGATTTGCCGAACCGCCGCCTGCTGTGGTGAACCCACCACCTGCATAGATATTATTCCCCGATACAGCTATTGCACTAACTGTGTTGTCCAAACCAGTTCCCAAACTTGACCAAGTGCTTCCGTTCCATTTCGCTAAACGATTAGCAGAACTCCCGCCTGCTGTGGTGAAATTGCCACCCACATATACATCGGTGCCCGATAAAGCTAGAGCAAACGCATCACCATTCAAACCTGCTCCAAGACTAGACCAACTGGTCCCATCCCATTTGGCTATACGAACTGCTGCTGTCCCCCCTGCTGTGCTGAAACTTCCAGCTGCGTACACATTCGAGCCAGATACAGCTAAAGCATACACAGTATTGTTAAGACCCGTACCCAAACTTGACCAGCTTGTCCCATTCCATTTCGCTATATTGGTAGCTGGAACACCGCCCGCTGTAGAGAAATTCCCAGCTGCATAAACATCCGTACCCGACACAGCTATCGCATAGACCGAACCGTTAGTACCTGTACCGAGGTTGGACCAATTACTTCCGTTCCATTTCGCTATGCTACCAACTGGGGTGCCGCCTGCTGTGGAGAAAATTCCGCCTGCATATACATCTGCTCCCGAAGCAGCTATAGCAAAGACATAGCTATTAAGGCCAGTACCAAGGCTGGACCACTGGCTCCCGTCCCATTTCGCTATATGACTTGCCGGAGTACCGCCCGCCGTAGTGAAACTCCCACCAACATATAGGTCTGTACCTGATACTGCCATCGTGCGAGCATAGGTGCCGCTGAGTCCTGTTCCCAGACTCGACCATATACTACTCGCTTGAGCCGATTGATTGCCTGTCAAGCCAAACAACTGTAAGACTATCGCAATCACCAATATACTTTTCATCAAGATACCATTTGCTGTTTTTTTGTTCCGATTTTGTCTTATTCTTTGCATAATCTAACCCATCTCCTTCTTACCCTAGCAATCTCCTAATCTCCTATTAACTCCAAACATTCTATCAAAACGACCGTTACGCTATCATTAATCTAGATGAGTGATGTTCGAACAACGAAAAGCCCCCGATTTCACTTGAAATCGAGGGCAACTGGCTTGAATATTTACGAATATAACTTAAATAAACCGTTCAACGAATTTCATATACCGCTCTGCTTGCCGTAAATCGTTATTTTGTCGATAATAGTCTGCCGTCCAACGAGCAAGCTCCTCCAGTTTATGCTCTACCTTCTCAACATAGGTAAGCAACCAATTGTCGAATATACCCATGGTGAATGGGTACACCGTTTTCTCTAGAATTTCCCGGCTAAGCAGCGCTTTCCGCTCCCTATCCGGTTCGTCTAACGTCGTTTGCAGCTTCTCTAGCAGATCGAGCAAATCGCACTTTATGTTGCCGCGTAAATAGACGTACTCACGATCCGCAACGAGGAGAGGACTAGCTTCGTCCACATATTGATCTAGCAAGTTTTTCACATAGCTGAGCGATACGCGCAGCCTGTTTTTCGCGTTGGCCAGATCCGCCCCGGGCCATAAAGCGTCGCATAGCTGCTCGCGTGTGACGGAAGGGTGGAACAGCAAATAGACAAGCAATCTTTTGGCGTATCGCTGATTCCACTGTCCTAGGACGAGCTGTCGGTTGACAGTTACACGGAACGTGCCCATAACTTCAACTTCCAAAGCAGTGGACGTTTCATGCTGTTGGCGAACCTGTTCCACGAAATCTTTGATCTGATTTTGCATATGAGCAGACAACTTATCTACGACTCGAACGTCAGGAGAATCGCCTACCTTCTGAATATGCTCGTCGATCCAGTTCGCCACGATAGCCGGCTGATCCAATTGAACCGCGTTAGCTGCATCGGATACGACCAAGAAACGATAGTTTTGAAGCAAAATAGTCCCTAACGCGAGCACACTCGGAGGGAAAAGCCTATCGTATTCCCCGCCAAGAAATAGCACAGGAAGTTCAACACCTCTAATCTCTTGGGCAGAGATATAGGCTGTAATTCTATCTCTAATTTGAATATAGTGGTGAAAAGAAACTTGGCTATAAGCTTCATATAATAACGCTTCTTTGCTCGGTGTAACCTGATGGCAAGCCGCACTAAGCAAGCGTTCAGCGACAGGCATAATCGAGTTGCTCTCTCGAATGACTTGCTGTCGATCGCCTGATAGAATCGGCATTACCCTAACCGGATAATAGAGCGGTACGGAAAGCAAACAAAGCGATAACACCCTAGCTGGATATTCCCGAACGAATTCCAGACCTATGTAACCACCCATTCCGTGACCGACGAGATGACAACGATCAATTTGTTTATAAGTAAGAAGGCCGGCTAAATCGTCGCAAAGCAATCGCCATGTGACGTCTTCTTCACCCATCTGTCGGCTTCTTCCGTGACCTCTTACATCATAAACGAGAATATCATAGCGGGATTGGAGATAAGGAATCATCCAGCTCCAAATACTAAGATTCGTTCCCAAGCTGTGAATCATAACAATCGTTTCTACCGGCTGATCGCGGCCGCTCTCTTGATGAAATTCATAATACAAAGTATCTTGATCAGTCGGTACGAATGGCACTTCCGTTCACCTCTTAGCTAATTCTTCTGGTTCATCAATTAAAAAACAATGGAAACGTAAATGTGACGAAAGCTGCCCATAGTCCGTAGACTGGCAAATACTTCGTAACGGCATCTTGGATAGCCAAGGGTCCGGTTTTGTTTTGTAAAAACCGCAGGTAAGACAGCATAATCACAACAAGATTGGCCCAGATCAGGATGTTTACGCCTAGAACCGCCAGCCTATTTGGAGAAATTCCATATGAAGAAAGTCTGAACACAATGGCAGATAACGCCACACTATCAATAATCAGAGCAAGAATAATGAGCGCAACATTCATATAATCCGAAATGGTCTTCTTCTCATCTTTGCCGCTTTCAGTAATCGAGAATATGGTAACAGCCAAAACAGCGAGTAATACACCGTTAAAAGATAGAAGAAAGTCTCGGTCTAAGAATGGATTTTTACCGACCACCATTACCGTGATGAGATAAACCAACAAAGTTACCAGAACAAGTGGGCTAAAAATTTTGGCAATATAAGGAGCTATATTCTTAGCAAGTTTAAGATTTCTAGATACGAGGTATACGGCCACAAGCGCGAGCGCTGCTGCTCCAAATATAACGACATTTTCAAAGTAAAATTCCGATATATCCATGCCTACAAATTTAAATAACTGCATCGTTAAACCTGTTAACAACATTCCGCTAATGGCCATGCAGGCGTAGAGTATAGCGAATTCGCCATTAAATTTCAGATAGGCTAATCGTGTGCTGCCTCTGCCATGCTCATTTCCTGTAAATGCAAGCCCAACAACGACCCATAAGAATATGGGAAGATGTATATATACTAGAATAATACTGTCAGTCAACTCGACAGGCAAGAGATTTAAGAATATCCCCGAAATAAGGAAAGACGATGCAAGGGTGTACAAAACCTTTTTATTCGGCACATGATTGGTTACAAAATAGATAGCCATGAAGAGAAGTATACCAAACACAATATTTATGGGGGCTATTGTATTATCGTCGACATAATGAAATAAGATTCTTGTAGTGATCCCTGCCAGAATGGCTAAGATACCCATGGTTATGAAATCTTTTTGCAACAAGGGGGCCTTCTCGGTACGTATCTTATCCTGAAAATACAACCTTTGATACCACACGCCTAGCACCGGTGAATTAGAGTTCTGTTCCCACGCATATGTGAATGACTTTTTAAATGCATCCGGTTCTTCTCTATACATTCTCTCCAGCTCGTGGGGGTTCGCAATATTGTCAATAATGGGATTGTTACTGTTCATGGTTATACCTCCCCTCTAACGCTGACTTTCCTCTCTGTATTCCAAAATATCGCCAGGTTGGCAATCTAAAGCTTTACATATCGCCTCTAGCGTTGATAATCGAATGGCTTTGGCCTTCCCATTCTTCAGAATTGAAAGATTAGCCATTGTGATTCCTACTCGCTCTGCAAGCTCGGTTACGCTCATCTTCCGCTTCGCCAACATCACATCAATATTAATAATTATCGCCATGTTATTCACCTCAGACTGTCAAATCATTTTCAGATTTTATATCAATTGCCTCTTTTAAAAGCTTTTGGAGAACAGCAGCAAATACAGCAATCACCATTGATGCAAAAATCATGACCATGCCAATCACAATGACACCGGGGGCATCGTCTCTCTCCGCAAAGAGATAAAAAAGCGGCATCCCTAACACATACAAGCCGCTGATCGTAATTGCACAGCGTTTAATTATCTTTAAGACACTGACAGACAATTCCGAGAAAGCTTTGTTCTTGTCGATATAGCCAAGCAGTTTAAAAGTCTGATACAGAGCAATGTAAAAGGGTATCGCCGAGGCATACAAATCAATCATAAAGAGATATTTCAAATACGAATGATCTGGATATAATTCTACTGCATAATTCGCGATCTCAGGCACTGCAAATATACACAATGCAAGCACCGGGATTCCCATAAGTATGACAGCTACCTTCAGAAAGAGTGTTGATCCACGTTCCATAAAAAAGTCCCTCACTTATCATTTGAATTTGATTTGAATTTATCACAAAATTTATCGTTTTGCAATAAATAAATCATGATAAATAACATATTGTTATTGTTAAAATCCAAAAGCATGAAATATTCTCCAACGTCTTCAAGTCTATCTATTTTGTAAAGAACAAGAAAGATATACAAATTCTTCACTTGAATTTAACATAGGTCAAATAAATCAACGTTAATCTAAGTAGCGTAGTACTTGTTCAATAATGGTCATGGAGGAGCATGAAATGAATGCTATGGAAAGAGATTTGCCACACGTAAAAAACCTACACGCCAATGCACATACGGCCAACCCACGCAAAGCATTACTCGGTCCTAAGTTGATGGAGACCCTTCTTGGCTATGTATTCTTAGCTCCGTCACTTGTGCTGTTTGCTGTCTTTCTGTTCTATCCCTTGATACAAACTTTCTATCTCAGTTTACACGAAACGGATCCGCGAGGCCGAGTTGCGTCCTTCGTTGGACTCGATAATTTCACTGCGATCTTCACTTCTGAGCGGTTCTATCAGAGTTTAGGCGTCACTGGACTTTTTACACTGCTTACTGTACCTACTGTGATCGTAATTGCCCTCCTCCTAGCCGCATTTACGCACAATCCTCTCAAAGGTATGCGAATCTTTCAATTTATTTTCTCGCTGCCGGTTGTTCTATCTGTTGGAACTTCAGCCGTGATCTGGATGATGTTGTTTCACCCAAGTGTCGGCATGTTGAATTACTTGCTTCAATTAGTGGGAGTAGAGCCTATTGCCTGGCTGACTGATCCCCGTTGGGCACTGCTTTCTGTTTCCATGATGACGGTCTGGATGAATCTCGGCTTCACCTATATTGTCCTCTTAAGCGGGTTACAAGGTGTTCCAGATGAAATCTATGATAGCGCCAAAATCGATGGATCCGGTCCCGTTCGTACCTTCGTACAAATCGTGCTGCCATTACTCTCACCTACGATATTCTTCGTTACGATCGTGTCCATCATCGGCGCTTTCCAGTCTTTTGGACAAATTCATATTCTAACCAAAGGGGGACCCGTCAACTCCACAGATGTACTTGTCTACTCCCTGTATCAAGATGCTTTTATTAACTTTCGATTCGGAACAGGCAGCGCGCAAGCCCTTGTCCTTTTCACCATCATCCTTATTTTCACGGTCATTCAGTTCAAAGTGTTTGAAAGGAAGGTGCACTATCAATGACCAGTCGTTTGCAACAAACTTTCGTCTACAGCCTATTGATCATCTGCGCCGCACTTGTGCTTTATCCTATCTTCTATACGTTCTCATCTGCCTTGATGACACCAGAGGAAGCATCGGCTTATCCGCCTCACTTCTTGCCTAGCAGCTTGTATCTGGGCAGTATCGTCGCCGTCTTCAAGCTTGTACCTATCACCAAATTTATTACCAATAGTCTTCTCGTGTCTATCATTATTACCCTGGGACAACTGATTACATCGAGCATGGCCGCCTATGCCTTTACGAATATTCGCTTCATGGGCAAAGCCTTCATCTTTGCACTCTTCATGGCTACGATGATGATTCCCTGGGAGGTCACCATTATTCCCAACTATTTGACGGTTAAAAAATGGGACTGGCTCGATAGCATGCAGGGACTAACCGTTCCCTTTCTGGCGACCGCATTCGGAACCTTCCTCCTGCGGCAATTCTTCTTACAGCTGCCTAGAGAGCTGTTTGAAGCAGCTCGCATCGATGGATGCGGTCACTTTAGGATGTTCCTCCGAATTGTGCTTCCGCTCGGACGTCCCGCCTTGGCAACACTAGCTGTTTATGCCTTCTTGAACGCATGGAACATGTATCTATGGCCACTGCTCATTACGAACAGCGAAGCCAAGAGAACCGTGCAAATTGGCATCGCGATGCTGCAATTCGAAGAATTAACCGTATGGAACTTGGTTCTAGCAGGTGTCAGCATCGTTATACTGCCTTCCCTCTTGTTGCTCATCCTCGGTTTAAAGCAGCTCGTTCGTGGCCTTACGGCGGGTGCGGTGAAAGGTTAGTCCATTGCTTGATGGCCACTCTGTTCAGTTACCATGCTGAAGCAGGTTTCCATATATTTGAGAGAAGAGATAAGGGAGAGAAATAGAAGATGAAATCATTGAAAACAAGAAGTTCCATCCTTGCTATGACCGCTCTTGTAGTATTGTTAACTAGTGCATGCGGCAAAGCCGAAACAACGACTTCAGGTACTACGACAGAAAGTAAACCTGCAACAAGTACGGCAGCGGCGGATGTCAAAAAAGGAACAGAACCCGTGAAAGTCATCTGGTGGCACTCCATGAGTGGCGAGTTAGGCAAAGCCGTAGATAAATTAGTGGCAGATTTCAATAGCTCACAGAAGAATGTTCAAGTCGAGGCGGTATTCCAAGGTACCTACGATGAAAGTATCAATAAGATGAAAGCATCCATGGATACCAAAAGCGGCCCTTCCCTTATTCAGGTGTACGAAATCGGCTCCCGCTTCATGATTGATTCCAAAGCTATTACACCTGTTCAAAAATTCGTTGATGCGGATAAATTCGATCTTTCCCAGCTGGAAGAGAACATTCTGAATTATTATAAAGTTGATGGCAAACTAAATTCCATGCCATTCAATACGTCTAACCCCATCTTGTATTACAACAAAGATATGTTCAAAGCTGCAGGACTCGATCCTGAAAAACCACCAACTACGTATGAGGAAATCACGAAAGCTTCACAAGCTCTTAGTAAAGACGGGAAATCCGGTTCATCCTTTGCCATCTACGGCTGGTTTATGGAGCAATTCTTCGCTAACCAAGGTGTAGAATACCTTAATAATGGGAATGGTCGTACCGCTTCTGCCACGGAATCCATGGTCAACAATGAAGCTGGCGTCAAAACACTCTCGTGGTGGAAAGACATGGTCGACAGCAAAACCTCTGCCAACCTCGGCCGTAAAACCGATGACACGAAAAAAGCTTTCTTAGCAGGCCAAATCGCAATGACATTGGATTCGACAGCTTCACTTCGCGGTATCGTAAGCGGCGCTGAAGGGAAATTCCAAGTAGGTACAGGCCCGCTTCCTAAACCATCCGATGCCAAAGAAGGCGGTGTTGTCGTAGGCGGTGCGAGTCTTTATATCTTGAATAACAAGTCAGAAGCTGAACAACAAGGTGCTTGGGAGTTCATTAAATTCCTAACTACACCACAAACACAAGCATGGTGGAACGTGAATACGGGCTACTTCCCAATTACGAAGAAAGCATATGACGAAACCATTATCAAAGATAACCTAGCGAAATACCCGCAATTCCAAACAGCGATTGATCAATTGCACAAAACGAAAGCAAACACAGCAACACAAGGTGCGGTTATGGGTGTCTTCCCAGAAGCTCGTCAAATCGTCGAAACAGCCATTGAAGAGGCGCTTACTGGCAAGAAAGCACCAAAAGAGGCTCTGGATAGCGCAGCTAAGAGTATTACAGAGAAAATTGGTGCTTATAACAAAACTGTAAAGTAAATCATTCAGTAAAATAAAGTTGGCTACTACAAAATACCCATAGACTGAACACCTTTTACTTAAGTGTCCAGTCTATGGGTATCCCTTTTACCTTTTTGTGGCCAGTCATTTGAACCATCCCTTCTCTTTGAAACGCATTATAGCCTCAATTCGGTTACTGACATTGAGCTTATCGAGAATAACGGAGATGTAGTTGCGAACAGTGCCTCTTGTTATGAACATATGATCCGCGATTTCCTTTGTATTTTTACCATCGGCGATCAGGTTCAGCACTTCCTTTTCCCTTTCGGTCAACGGATTCTCTTCCTTGTAAGTCTCGTCTACCAGCTCTGAGGCATAGATACGCCTGCCTGCCATCACACTCCGAATCGAAGTTGCCAATTCCTCGCTTGGACTGTCTTTCAGCAAATATCCGTTGGCCCCTGCTTTCACGGCTCTTTCAAAATACCCGTAACGAGCAAACGTCGTCAATATAATGACTTTGCAACCCAAACCCTTCAGTTCCTCTGCTGCATCCAAACCGTCCATGATCGGCATCTCGATATCCATGACGCAAATATCTGGCTTATGCAGTTTAACTAACTTCACAGCATCCTCGCCATTGCTTGCTTTCCCAACGACCTGCATATCCTCTTCCAAATCAAGTAGGGATGCAAGTGCGCCTAGCAGCATGCGTTGATCTTCGGCGATCACAATTCGAATCATAGCTTCATCTCCCGTTCTGGTGGTATGATGGCATTCGGCACTTTGATAACAATGATGGTTCCATTGTCGGAGACGATTTCCATAGAACCGTTTACGAACTCAAGTCGCTCTTTCATGCCTCGTAATCCATTGCCAAGCAACACAAGACATTCTCTCGACATGCCAATTCCGTTATCCCCGACCTTGATGATGAGATCGCTTGGCGAGGGCTCAATAGAGATCGAACACGTCGTTGCAGCGCTATGTTTGATAATATTCGTAACCGATTCCTTCAAACACATGCTCAGTACACTTTCATTGATCAATGATGTATTGGTTAACTTTGGATCTCCCTCAAGAACGAGGTCAATCTCTGCCGCGTTTAAAATCTGTTTGATCCGAAAAATCTCTTCCACGAGTCTCGTTCCACGCATTTGCGTGACGATTTCGCGAACTTCTTTTAACGCAGTTCTAGCTGTCTGCCGAACATCATTGATTTCGATTTGCGCTTGTGCCGGATTCTTGCTAATTAACTTCCCAGCCAAATCACTCTTCAAACCAATCAAGGACAGCTTCTGCCCTAATGTATCGTGTAAATCACGAGCAATTCTTTGACGCTCTTCAAGTTTGACCAACTCCGAAATCCGCTTATTAGCATCTTCTAGTTGCCCCTGAAGCTGCTCACTCCGATTTCGGTTGAACGTAGTAACTGGAATGAGAATAACGGCAATTACACTTATGATAATAAAAGGCAATTGGTCAAAATACACAGGGTTCTGAGCAACCAAGCCGTAGTTAATCGTGACAATCGTTGTTACTAGATGAATACAGTACAACGTAATAAATCCTGCCTTACTTTTCATGGTGCCAATAAAAAATGATAAAAAGAGAGAGAAATACACATAGCTGAAGACGACAGCCATGATAATCGATATAATAATTTGCACACTAGTCCAGAAGTAGACGATCCAACCTTTGGAAACAAAGGACAACACATAGCAACTAAAGAAAACCATAATCATGATTATGCCTAATACAATGTGGTAGGTCGTCGAAGAACGAAATATGAAATAAAAAGGAAGGATATAGAAGACAACCCACACATACGGACTAAGACCGGTGTTTTTGTGAAAGATTTGATACCACTTTTGCATAGTCCGTTTAGCCTCTTTTTCTTCAACATAGATTTACTTATATTTTATCACAAACACGCAGCGATGTATTTATTGCCCTTGTAAGCTCGATTTACGCACTTTGACTTTTAATTGGTTAGTCAAAGGATCATGTTCATCTGTGTTACGGTGCAACTGTTTACTATTTTTATATCCGACAAACGTTTTGTTACGCTCATCCCACAGACGGAACCGAAGCGATTTCAAGCTGGTACTAATGGTTATGGTCGTTGCTTTCTGAAGCGGCGGCGTTGCATCATGCGCCTTCTCCAAGTTATAATTGGGCACTTTCGGACTCAAATGATGGACATGATGAAACCCGATGTTGCCGGTAATCCATTGCAATAGTTTCGGCAATTTATAATAGGAGCTTCCATCTACCGCGGCTTTGACATAACTCCACTCATCTTCATTCTCGAAGTAGGAATCTTCAAACTGATGCTGCACATAAAAAAGCCAGATTCCTAGCAAGCCTGCTACAAACATAATTGGCCCTTGGATCAGAACAAAGGACTGCCAGCCGACTAACCAAATCAGTCCCCCATACAGCGCAAGAATGGAGACATTGGTCAAATACGTGCTGATTCTTTCCTTGCGTCTTGCACCTTTCGTATTAAAGCGGTTCGTAATTAGAAACAAGAAGATAGGACCCAGTCCGAACATTATAAACGGATTCCGATATAACCGATAAGCTATTCGAACCCATATAGAAGACGCCGTGTATTCGTCGACGGTAAGTACCCACATATCACCTACGCCGCGTTTCTCGAGGTTACTGCTCGTTGCATGATGGATTGAATGACTATTCTTCCATTGCTGATAGGGAAATAAGGTAAGTACCCCTGTAATCGTACCGATAATTTCGTTGGCTTTACTGCTCTTGAAGAACGATTGGTGACAACAATCATGAAAAATAATAAACGTACGTATCACGAAACCGGACGCGATGATTGTAATCGGCAACGTAATCCAATATGAAATAGATAGGCTTAGGTACGCAACTAACCACAGTACCAGGAGAGGTCCTAGGGTGTTAATTAGCTGCTTAATACTAACCTTCGTATTGGATACTTCATAAGGGGCAACCTGTTTTTTTAAGTGAGTTAGTGTGGATTGTGTCATTTTCTAGTTCCTCCTCGATATGGTGCGCAGGACATGTAAGAATATCAGTTGTTCTTTCCTATCTTCATTATAGATATCGCTTTCAAATCGTTGCAGTCATAAACATCATGTAGACGGTATGACATATGTCATATAGGAAAGAGAGAACCATTATTAATTTGCTTATCAAAATTTTGTGTGCTATGATTGGTCAATAAACGGCTTTGACATAAACTCACATATTGAAAAAGTGATCATTTGTGTAATGGTAGCTTTTTCAATGTGTGATTTTTTTTGTTTAAAAGAGCATGTTAATAACAATTTGGAGGTAATTTATTATGGAAACAGGAACAGTGAAATGGTTTAACGCAGAGAAAGGTTTTGGATTTATTGAAGTGGAAGGCGGAAATGACGTATTCGTTCATTTCTCCGCAATTCAAGGAGATGGCTTCAAATCATTGGACGAAGGACAACGCGTAGAATTTAATGTTACTCAAGGCAACCGTGGTCCTCAAGCCGAAAATGTTGTAAAACTGTAAATCGCAATGAACTGCCCTTAACACGAGTTAAGGGCAGTTTTTTTATGAGTAGGAGGAGTGTAGATCATGTATTTTCGAAAAAAATCGATTGAGGATCTGATTCAGGAAGATACGAAAGTCTGGGCATGCAATAATGAAGATTGTAAGGGTTGGATTCGGGACAATTTCTCCTTTGAATATGTACCAACTTGTCATCAATGCCTTTCTCCAATGATTAGCAGCTTGAAAATGCTCCCTATCATTTCTAACTCCAATAAGAATTTGAAGTCTCTTCATAAAGGCAGACTGATCTCATAGTCATTGAGGATTCATGTCTCCCCTATCCATACATGAGAAAACCGATGCTCCCAATTACGGGAACATCGGTTTTCTCATTTTCAGGCAATATGGATATGAAATAACTCCTCTATCTCCATCTCTAAGACTTCACTTAATCGCTTCGCTGTTGATGGACCCACTGATTTAATCGAACGTTCAAGTAAACTTATGTACGCGTGGCTCACACCTGTATGCCGCGCTAACTCCCGTTGCGAATAACCTTTCAAGACTCTTGCCCTTATGAATGCATCTGTCTTGGCTTTAATTTGTATATGCATCAGCGTTGAAAGTCAGTCCCCCATCCTCACTTCGTCCTATATAAGAGTATACCTCATTTATTCACTAATGCAACAATAAAAGTTTACATTAGTAATCAAACGAGCGAGCACAAATTTATACGTTCCGAAACTCCATGATTGTAATTACTATAGTAAACTGATAGTATTATAACGTTTACTAATGTTTACTTTACGAAGTGAGGATGAGCAGTCATGTACTTTTATGATAAATTACGAGATATGCGCAAAATGAAAGGCTTCACCATCCGCGAGCTAGCTGATCGCTCAGGAGTATCCGCGGCATACATCTCACAACTGGAGAATGGCAACCGCGGAATTCCTTCTCCCGACGTCTTGATGAAATTGTCTGAAGGACTTAACACGTCTTACTCGGAGCTGATGGATATTGCCGGTTATCTCGAGACCTCGCAAGCCAACCAGCAGTTCGAAAGTAATCCTGTTAATCTCAGACGTTTTCTTCGTGAAAATGAGCTGATGTTCGACGGATTCATTTTAACGCCAGAAGATAAGGAATGGGTGGAGCGGATGCTCACCGTCTTATTCTGGAAGGAGCGTCAAACCCATAAAGAATCCGAAAGTTAAATCTATGCTATATGCGCCTACTCGATTACAGCGTAATTTGTTGCCCGGGCGTCATCACGATGCCTTTAATTCCTTCTTCTTCCAGGCTTGCGACAAAGGCATCCGGATCTTGTGCAATCAACGGGAACGTATTATAGTGCATCGGGACAACCGTTTCGGCTTTCACATATTTCGCAGCAATGACGGCATCTTCCGGCCCCATCGTGTAGTTATCCCCGATCGGCAGAAAGGCCAGATCAATCTCGTTCATTTTGCCAATCAGCTTCATATCTTTGAATAACCCCGTATCCCCAGCATGATAAATGGTTTTCCCCTCTACCATGAGTAAGAATCCACTCGCCAACCCTGTATAGATATTGTCCTTAGTGCCTGGCGGATTATACGAGGAATCGTGTAAGGCTAAGGTTAATTTTACTTTACCAAAAGGAAACTCAAATGCCCCGCCGATTCCCATCCCGTGCGTCTTAGCCCCTTCGAATCCTAGATATCTAGCCAAGTCATTAGGAGCAATTACAGTAGCATTATTGCGCTCTGCGATGGATAACGTGTCTCCAACATGATCCCCATGTCCATGGGTAACAAGGATGTAATCAGCCTTAATATCTTCTGCTTTGACCGTTGCTTGCGGATTCCCCGTTAAGAATGGGTCGATAATCAAGGTATGTTCCTTCAACTGAATTTCGACGCAGCTTTGTCCATGGAAAATAATGTTCACAACATTCAACTCCTCTAGGTTAATATGTCCATTTTATCATAGGTACCTTCGCAAATTAAAATTGTTCCATGCCCATTCCCATCCCCATTCTCCCCTAAGAGGGTCATGCATCTCTCGTGGACTAGTAGATTTAAATATATTAATCCGATAAGTTTAGCTATAATGTAACAGACTGCAATAAAGTCTGCTTGGACTGTCGGACACATAATCCCAGCACTTCATAATCCATTAAGAACCTCAAGGAGGAATACTCATGTCGACCAAGCCAAAAATACTCGTAACCCACAAATTACCGGAAAGCATTCAAGATTATTTGAATCTCCATGGAGATTGTACGTTCTGGAATCAGGAAGGCAGTATGCCTCGGAGTGTCATCTTGGACAAAGTTTCTGAGGCAGAAGGAATCCTTGGAGGAACCATTGACAAGGAGCTGTTAAGTTGCGCACCGAAGCTGCGTGTAGCGAGTACTTCTTCCGTCGGGTACAATCATTTTGATATAGATGCAATGCGATCCCATGGTGTCATTGGTACACATACGCCTTATGTATTGGACGGCACCGTCGCCGATCTGGTTCTGGGTTTGATGCTCAGTGCAGGGCGCAGAATCGCAGAACTGGACGCTTATGTGAAACAGGGGAACTGGCAGAAGGGGACGAGCGGTACGGAATTATTCGGCGTAGATGTTCATCATTCGACGCTCGGCATTATTGGGATGGGCCGGATTGGGGAAGCGATTGCCCAGCGTGCTGTGTTTGGCTTCGACATGAAACTCCTCTATCATAGCCGCGGTCCCAAACCGGAAGTAGATGAGCGATTCAATGCCCGCTACTGCGAGCTGGATGGGTTGCTAAGTGAAGCCGACTACATCGTTGTGATGACGCCTTTAACTCCTGAGACGAAGCACATGATTGGTGAGGAGCACTTTAATCGGATGAAGTCATCGGCTATCTTCATTAATGCTTCCCGAGGGGCAACGGTAGACGAGCAAGCATTGATTAGAGCGCTTCAGCAAGGGAAAATTCGAGGAGCTGGTTTGGATGTCTTCGATGTCGAGCCAACGCCTGCCGATAACCCATTGTTAGCGATGCCGAATGTGGTCACTTTACCTCATATCGGGTCAGCGACTGCAAGAACGCGCAATGATATGGCTGAGCTGGCAGCGAAGAATCTTGTGGAAGCCTTGAACGGCGGTCAAGCTTATGTCGTACAAGAACTCAAGGATTTAGTTCTTAATTAATATATAGCATTCCCACCACTCCGAATCGATACAAATTAAACGGCTACGCCGTCCTTTTAAGGTCAGGAGGGTTTATCTAGAAATTCAGCATAATTAGTAAGTAAAACTTATAAATGCCGATATTTTAAAAAGGATCCCCACCGCCTGAATGAAGGCATGAGGATCCTTTTATTACATATACATATACACATTCACTTCAGCATCGCTGCCAACCGCTCAAACGTCAACTTCAACTTGTCCTTCGGAATTTGCGCGAAAGCATCGCCAATACTTACTTCGAACGAACAAACCCCTTCACTGGATTCACGCAGATAATGGATCAAGCCAACATCCGTCTCCGCATATAAGCCAACTAGAATCGGCTCAAGCTTCTCCTTGGGCATTGCAATATGAACGTGAAACATATTCGTTACCGGTACCCGCGGCAAGGTAGTCACGAGATGGCAGCGATTATACAGCGAAGCAAGCTCCACTGCCTCTTCATAGTATTTGCCCATTTTCGGCTCACGTTGCTTGAAATAGTAGCTTGCGCTAAGGTAATAAGGATACAGGCTTATTAGATCGCCGCCATGCCGCCTTTTCCATACCTTCGATTTCACCGTAAACGCCTCATCGCCCGCCAGAATCGCACCGGCAACACCGCCAATCCCTTTGTAGAAGGAGATATACACACTATCAAATAGCGCACACAGCTCTGCCGCCGACTTCTGATAGTACGGCAGCACTTCGTACAACCTTGCCCCGTCCAGATGCAGCTTAATCCCCTTGGCTCGACAATGCTCCGAAATCGCAACGAGCTCCTCGAACGGTGGTAACTCACCACCAATTTCACGCTGCGGCAACTCGATCAAGAGACATGCGATTTCTTCCCTTAGCTCAAGAATCTCGCTCAATCGAATCAAGTGATTCTTCTCGCCGAGCAGAACCGTTTCAATGTGGTGCAGCTCTTTCAATCCGTCCTCTTCATGGATTTCCAAATGGCTTAATGGATGATACGCAACCTTTCGAATTCCCTTCTCATCACACCAAATGCGCAGGGCGATCTGCTGTGCCATCGTTCCACTGGGGAAGAATACAGCCTTTTCTTTGCCCAGATATGCGGCCATTTCTGCCTGAAAGCTCTCTATGCTTTCGCCATTTCCATACATATCATTCTCAAGCTTGCCATCGATCCCATCTAAGGCATCTTTTAGAATTTGAATGTTTTTGCGGCCGTGCCCACCTACTATATACGAAGTTTTGCGAAAGGCTGCTGCTAATGGTGATAATGTAGACATGTGGATCGCGCTCCTTTGATTGCCATTGAAATAGAGATCTTTGGTGTAATTTGAATTATAATGAGATTATGTTGCCATAAGAAAATTATTATACAGAGGAGCTTCCCTATGAATGAAATTCTCCTGGGATCTAAGGATCAGTTTACTGCAAATCCGTGTGAAGTAGAATTAAATGGGGCCCGATTTTTCCTAACAGAAAAGGATGGTGTCTACTCGCTGCTTTCTAGTCGTTGCCCTCATGCAGGCTATGGGGTTGAACTTGAGAACGGCGAACTTGAATGCCCCTTGCACGGTTGGACTTTCGAGGTGCATACAGGTCGGTGTCATAATGTTCCGAATGCGAAGCTTCAATGCTTTGAAGTGATAGATAGGGAAGGCATGTTGTTCGCTCAAATCGTCATGGCATAGCTCTATACTAACATATGAGAAAGGTATTGACATTCACGTTACGTAAACCCTTAAAGTAAAGGTGTCAGGAGGTGAAGGGATGGAATACACAGTACAGCACTTGGGGAAGTTGGCTGGAATCAGCACCCGTACACTTCGCTATTATGATGAGATTGAACTTCTTATGCCGGCAAGAATCAACTCATCAGGATATCGGATTTATGGGCAACATGAGGTGGATCGACTGCAGCAGATTTTATTTTATCGGGAGCTTGGCATTCCGCTGGAGCAAATCAAAGATATTATGTCGTCCCCTGCGTATGATGGAACCCGTGCACTGATGAACCATCGCGAACAGCTTCTCGACAAGCGAAGACAATTGGATATACTCATTGCCAATGTCGAACAAACCATTGCTTCCAACGAAGGGAGACTAACCATGACGAATGCAGAGAAGTTTGAAGGTTTCAAAAAAAAGCTAATTGATGATAACGAGCAAACCTATGGGAAAGAAATTCGCGAGAAATACGGCGATGACCAAATTAATAAGAGCAATCAGAAACTACAAAATATGACGCAAGAGCAGCACGAAGAGGTGACACGCTTAGCGGAGGAAATTGCGGAAACATTAGCAAAAGCTTTCAAGCAAGGAAATCCCGCAAGTGAATTAGCACAAAAAGCAGCTGATTTGCACAAACAATGGCTCATGTTCTATTGGAGTGCGTACAGTAAAGAAGCGCATGCAGGGCTTGCCCAAATGTATGTGGATGACGAACGTTTCAAAGCCTATTATGATGTGAATCAGCCAGGAACAGCAGAGTTCCTCAGAGACGCAATCCACATCTATACAGGGGTACACTAGCACGTTTTCTATGATTTCCTGCAAACATCCAATTCTTTTACAAGAAATTGAATATAGTATGATTACCAGCCGCCAGCCACAACCCTCATGTCATCTTTCTCATAATACGAGAAGAAGCCTAGAACTCTCTCATCAAGAGTTCTAGGCTTCTTCAAATCCATCCATTAAGCCGACTGAGCCAATGCCTCACCGCTTGATTTAACTAATGATTTACTTTGCCATACACGGCTTCTCCAACGCAGATACATCAACAAACCTCTTACCCACTCATCGACTGTAAAAGCCACCCATACACCGAGTAAGCCCATCTCAAGATGAATCCCGAGATAGTAGGCTAATGGAACAGCGATCCCCCACATGGAGACAACTCCCATCATCACCGGGAATCTAGCATCACCAGCAGCACGTAACGAATTAATGACAACTAAATTAAATGTTCTACCTGGTTCGAGAATGATAGAAAGCAGTAGAATTGTCGATCCCATAGCAATAATATCGGGATTATCGGTAAATAACCCGAGCAGTTCTTTACGGAATATCGATGTAATCCCTACGATAACGAATGTCAGAACAAAAGTAATCTTCAAACTCCGAATCAATTTATGATATGCCGCCTGGAAAGCCCCTGCACCTACCATGTGGCCAATAATAATTTCCGTTCCCATCCCAATGGCCATACCTAGAGCCATGAAGTAATTGGTCACATTCATCACGTACACATGGGCACTTAGTGCGGTTGCTCCGATAATATTAATAAAACTGAAAATCATTAAATATTGAGACTGCCATGAAATATGTTCTCCTGCGGAAGGCAATCCAATACTAAGGATCTGCTTCACAATTTTCGACTTGAAGGTCACGTAATGCTTGAGAAGAATAGGAACTTGTAATCGACGGTATAGGATAATCACAAGAACAATAAGCCCTAGAAGTCGACTTACAACCGTTGAAACAGCCGCACCAGTAACGCCCCATTCAGGGAAGCCCAGAGTTCCGAAAATCAGGAGACTGTTGCCCACAATGTGAATCACATTAACCCCCAACGTAACGAACATGACGTCTCGGGTCTGTCCATTGGAGCGCAGGACCGAAGAAATCGCATAAGACAACGCTTCAATCCAAATAAAAGCAGAGATAATCGTTAAATATTTCTTCGCAATCGCGATTTGTTGAGGATCTAAGTGCATTACATGCATTAACGGCTCACCAAATGCAACTAACGCGATACTTACTAGAATACCGAAAATCAGATTAATCGTAATGGCTAATGCTGAAATTCGACTCGCTTCCTTCACCTTGCCTGCTCCTAGATGCTGGGCGACTGCCACACTCGTCCCGATACCTACGAAACCAAACATCAGAATACAGAACACGATGATTTCATTCGCTAAACCCACCGCTCCCGTTACTTCATCCGAGATGCGGCTCAACATGAAGACATCCGCAGTACCTAACATCATACGTAATACTGAGTCAATAAAAATCGGCCAAGTGACTGCGAATAGACGGAGTTTTTGCCACGATGCCTTTGAATCTGTGTCTCTCATTCGTCTTCACCTCTTGTTATTGCAAATGCAACTAGCATAGAATACGAAAGCGATTGCAGTCAAATGCAAATAATTAACACTCGTACTTGCACCGGAATCGTTCTGTTGGGCTACGCCAAAAAACCTCGGAAATCAGGAACGATTTCCAAGGTTTGTCTACTAATCTTTTATTTCACTTCTACCCAAGCACCGTGTTGGTCTGCAGATGCGATCTCAGCAACAGCAATTTCAATGGTTTCCCGCGTACTGGCTGGACTTGCAGTTGTAACCGATTCTCCTGCGAGAAGCGTCTCAATGAAATATTTCAACTCCAGATAATAGCCCATCTCTGGCGATAGCTCTGGACTGAATCCAGGCGCATCATTCAGGTTAACTTTCAAGCCGCTCGCACCAAAAATAATGTTCGCCTTCTCGAAATTAACCCTGAACTGCATATCAAAGCCATAGTCACCTTCCAGCGTCCAGTCGGCCTGTGCGTTAATCACTTTGCCATCCCCGTACAAATAATTCGTAGACACGACATCATAACCGCTGCCTGGAACGACATTTCGTGCTAAGCACGAAACGGATCCTGGTTTACCGAACAGCCAATTCACCATATCAATATCATGCACATGCATATCGAGTAAAGCGCCGCCGCTCTTCTCTTTATCGATAAGCCACGGTCCCCAAGTTGGCGTAGCGCCGCCGCGGTAAAAATAGCCGCTAGTTACGTTCCCGTAAGTCCCCTTCTCAACAGCTTCTTTCAAGTACACATATGCCGGCCAAAAGCGCAAACACTGTCCAATCATCAACTGCTTACCATTCGCTTCAGCAGCCTCAATCATCTCTGCACACTCTTGTGGATTTGAAGCCATTGGCTTCTCACACAGGACATGCAGACCTTTATTTAAACATTCTATCGTAATATCACGGTGAAGGTATGTCGGAAGAGCGAGATCCACGTAATCCAACTGTTCCTTCTCAATCATCTCGGACACGCTTGCATACTTCGCATAGAGATTGAAATCGATGGCTGAATCACCTGTATCAATATTACCAGCAACGGCATTGCCTTCCAGTTTGACTGGATCAATATCACATAACGCGACAACTTTAATCGCAACACCTTCTGCTTCCAGTCGTACATAATTCTCGAGATGTGTTCTTCCCATGAAACCTAACCCAACGAGTCCAATTCTTAACATCATTATTTCCTCCCCAGAATAGCATCCATCGCACCAGATGTGTTGTAAACAATTTGCTCACCGTGATGCGTATAGCCAGGGATCATTTCAGCGATCACATAGTCTTCATACCCGATGGTTTGCAGAGCTTTCACCACTTCTGGATAATTCACATCGCCTGCAAGCAGGTCAACGAAACCATGTAATCCGCCAGCTGCGCGGCGATAGTCTTTGAAATGCACTTTTTTGATACGATGGCTAAGAATAGAAATCCAGTGCTCCGGGTACCCGGAGAAGATCACGTTTCCTACATCGAAATACGCACCTACATATGGGGAGTTAACTTTATCAATGAAATCCCGCATTTCCAGCGGTGATAACAAAAATTTGTTCCACACATTTTCAATCCCAATCGAAACCTTCAACGACTCGGCAACTTTAGATAGCTCTTGAATCGCTTCAAGGGAGTAGTCATAGGCTTGGTCATACGGCACCACTTCAGAATCAGGGATGAAATCGACACCTACCGCACCAGGTACGACCAAAATCGTATCAACACCCAGTACCGCGGCATGCTCTAGCTGCTTCTTCACAATGTCTTTCGCTTTCTGACGCGTTAGCGGGGAACTGCTTGTCAAGGAATAGGACCAGAATAAGCCTGTTGCTAAACTGCTTACTTCAATCCCTGTTTCGTCAGCATGCTGGCGGTACGCACGCACTTCGCTTTCCGTGCTTTCCAGACTAAGTTCTCCTGTTTCGTTCAAAGCTAACTCAATGCCGTCGAATCCGGCCTTTTTGGCAGTCGTAATGCAATCTTTCACGCTCATGGAGCCTGGAAATGACCAAATATTAATCCCTTTTTTCATCGTTATCTCCTCCGCTTCTTTCCTCTATTATAAAAGAGTCGTGTCGCATTGGATTTATCTATAAAGCCGAATTATTTGCACTTAAGCGAAATCGGTTGTGGTAAAATGACTATATTCGGGAAGAAAATCCCCTAGAGAGGACGGACATCATGGATTTCCCAAGGATTTATTTACAGGAATCACTTTCGATCGAAGCACTCATTTCCTTTCACTATTTTGAATATGCCAAAGGCTTTGTATTCGACGGTGAACAGCACGACTTCTGGGAAATTCTCTACGTGGACAAGGGCGAAGTCGAAGTTCGCGCCGATGATGTCATTCATACCCTTCAGCAGGGGAATATGATCTTCCACAAGCCTGAGGAATTCCATACGGTTCATGTCAGACATGATCATAAGCCGCCCAATCTCATTGTCATTGCCTTCGCTTGCCATTCTGAGGCTATGTCTCAGTTAGCTAATAAAGTCATATCGTTAGGCGATCGCGAACGCAATATACTCTCGATAATCACACAAGAAGGGTTTCACGCGTTCCTCCCGCCTTTCGACTCACCTTCCGTACATTTGTTAGAAAGAAACGAAGATGCCTCATTTGCTAGCGAGCAGCTCATCAAAGCGTATTTGGAAATCCTCCTGATCACCCTTATACGCAAACTAGATGCTCGGGGAACCGTTCAGGAAGCTCAGAAGTTGAAACAATCCTCGTTGCAAAAGGAAAAAGCTGCAGTCGGGCTAGTCGCTCAAATTATGACGTATCTGAGTGATCATCTTGCCGATTCATTTACCCTGGATGACCTCTGCCAAACCTTTCACCTGGGCAAAAGTCGAATGAAGGAGCTCTTTCAATCCCAGAAGGGAATGGGCATTATGGAGACCTTCAAGTACCTCAAAATCGAACAAGCCAAAACCTACATGCGCGAAGGCCCTTATAACATAACAGAAATTGCAAATTTACTAGGCTATACAAGTATTCATTATTTTTCGAGGGATTTTAAGAAAACCGTCGGCATGTCACCATCGGATTATGCGAAATCCGTGAAAGCAAGGGTGCACAAATAGCAATTTCTAGAGTAAAGGGCTGAAATATTTCAGCCCCTCCTCATCAAACCGTACGTCAGACTGTCTAACAATTTTTAAACGAGGCATGAAAATAGATGTCCAATGTCGAATCTCTGTATCTTAAGGAGATGAG